>SVNH01000001.1:0-306683 GCA_015067005.1 Ruminococcus flavefaciens | reverse complement strand
GTCTCTTCTTTTCCGCTTTCAAGATCAACATAGCGTACAAAAAGTGACACCTTATTATCAGCATTGAGATTATTCCAGAGCATATCTGTGAATTCGTCGATATTTCCTGAAATACCTACAAGCTTAGGCTCTCCCTCAAAGCTCGGGAGCGGTGAACCATCGCCCATATATGTGTGGATGAAGTGACCTTCGCCTGCAACAGGATTAGCATATGCAAATGTGTATCTCTGACATGAATCAGGATTTCCATTTGCGCTCTTGAGGATTGACATAGCATAGTTGAAGCCCTCGTCCTCAAAGCGGAGGATTCCGGAAATACGAGGTGTATAGTTAGGAGCATCGTCCTCGAACTCCCTTGTACGCAGAGCCTGCTCGAAAGTGAACTGCTTATCCATAAGCTCATAGATAGTATCAGTCTGGTCGCCGTTTGTGACGATAAGCTTGTTTCCGAGAACACGTACCGGCGCATAGATTATAAGGTGCGGATCAGAAAGCTTTGAAGGATCAAAAGCCTGTGTTCTTATACCTCTGCCGTCCTCAACGAATACTCTGTTGCGGCTGTTTTCGCTTCTGCCCATGATGAAATAAGCTGTAACAGCAAATTTTCCGTCAGCAGATTTACCGATAACGATACCTCTGCCCGGATAAGCGTTTGAATTGAGTTCCTGTGCAAGATCGAGTTTTTTCATGATTATCACTCCTGTTATTTATTATTGAGACAGATAATATCATCCGTCTGCTTTTTACAATTTATTGACGTAATTCTGCGGATCGTTCTCCGGAAATGTATCCCACGGAGAATTATCCATAAATGTTCCGAGGTATATCAGTTCGCCGCCGAGCATGACTATCTCCATACCCTTATCCGGCTCCCAGTCGCAGTCGAATTCGATCTGATAGCCGATCCTGTCATCCTCTGAATGTCTCACCGACATTATCTTGGGAACGAGACATTTCAGTATTTTTTCCGGCGGCAGATCAGGTGTAAGCTGCACCTTCATCGCTTTTTCAATATCATCGCGCTTGTCTATTTCAGCCCAGCTGTTAAGAGAATCATAACAATACAGTATTGCTGCCCGGCAGAGCTTATTAAGGACATCCTTCTTTATACGGTTGAAATCGCTCATGCATTTTTCCGCATATTCCTTGTCAGCGCCGTTATAGATCAGCACCTTCATATCACGGCGGAAGAGTACGCTTACAGCCTTGCCCTCCTGCCAGAATTTTCCGCCCTTAAGACCAATTATCACAATACCACATCCTTTGACAGATACTCTTTTCAATATAAGGCTTCAGACGCTTGATATAAGAAGCCGTACCCGGTCCTGTTACTTTATATAAGCCCTGCCGTCGGTTATCTCTATCCTGTCCTGACAAAACAGCGAAACAGCCTTCGGAAGCAGCTTCCATTCAACGTTTTCCATTATACGCTTCTGGAGTATCTCAGGGGTATCGCCGTTCTGAACATCAACAACGCCCTGAAGTATGATAGCACCGGCATCAGCCTTTTCGTTGACGAAATGTATCGTAGCACCGCTGACCTTTACTCCGTAAGCAAGTGCAGCCTCGTGGACTTTAAGTCCGTAGTATCCTTCACCGCAGAATGAAGGTATGAGCGCCGGGTGAACGTTGATTATCTTGTAGGCATATTCATTGGTGACGCACTCATCAAGAATGGTCATAAATCCTGCAAGAACTACAAGATCAGCCTTTTCCTCATTCAGTGCAGCAAGTACCGCCTTGCTGTAACTGACGCTGTCGGAATACTCACGGCGCGGTATAACTCTTGTTGGAATATCGTTGTTCTTTGCTCTTTCGAGTGCGTAGGCGCTGGGATTTGACGATATAACGCAGGTTATCCTGCCGCCCTTGATAATACCGGACTTCTCCGCATCTATCAGCGCCTGTAAATTAGTTCCGCCGCCCGAAACCAGCACTACTATATTCTTCATTGGTTTGACCTCCTGTAAAAATGCCTTCATCAGCCGGCCGGACCGCCGTGCCCAGTAACGAGCAGCAATACACCTAAAGCGATAATAAGCGCTCCGACTGCTGCCACAGCGATACCGCCTGCCAGACCTCCGGCATTAGCATCGTCCTGTTCTTTCAGCAGGAATCTCTCCGGCACTTCCGGATCAACATGGATAACTATATCATCGCCGACGGAGTAGTCTCCTTCATAAATATCCTTGCCGCCGACATAATTCATACCGCGGACTGTCCTGCCGAAAACGGAATATTCAGAAATCAGGAACACTCTTTTTTTCAGCCGATTATTGCTGCTGTATGGAGATGCCTGTATCTCTTTGATCTCAGTCTCGATCTCAATATGTCTGCGTCTCAGCCTTCTGACTGCAAGTGCTCCCTTGATAAGGTAGTATGCAGCAAGTCCGAGCATTGCACCCGTGATCACAAGCAGTAACCATACCGGCACATATTCTTTTATCAATCCCATATTATTCTGACTTTCAACCGAAAATGATCTCGGAGAGTATTCCCACAACGACCATAAATCCGGATACAACAAAACACACTATCGCCTCATAGGACATATGCTCATCCTGCTCGGCAAAATAGAATATCTTCGGCAGCTCAGGATAAGCTCGTATCTGTACTGTATCGCCGTTTGAGTAATGATAATCTATCGCTCTGATGAACTCATGGTGCTCTGCGATGACCTCGCGTTTACCGTTATCGTACTTTACAGAAGGGCGTACCGCTTTGTAAAACATCATGCCTCTTTTGCACATCTTTTCCTCATAGCCGATAATGGTCGCGGTATAAACGACAGCCTTCTCAAGTCTGTTCTGATGTGCCTTTATAAATCCATAGCCTATCAGGAAAGCGATTATTGCACAGATAAAAAACAATATCATAACATCACCTCATAAGCAGCATGATAAACGCTACCGGAGCACCGAAAAGTATGAACCGGAAATAGTCATTTGTCAGTTCGTTTTCACGTCCTGCGAAATAAAAGAACATCGGCTCATCGGGATCATAGCAGACCATGACCTCATCACCTATCTCGTAGTGTCTTTTGCGCTCTTCGACTGAAGATACAGAGGTGATTTCCCTTCCGCCCTCGGTAGTATAGGTTACTATCGGGAAGCTTCCCCTGACCTTCTGCGTAGTATGGTAATCAGTCACCTTTCCGTAAACTGCAACGCTTTCGCTGAGGCGTTTTTTTATACGCCATATATGGTACGCGAACAAAACGACCATCATTGCGTATATAAGCAGGATACCATCCGGCAGTCTGTGGTTCCAGTAGGTATATCCCACTATAACCATAGAAACAGCCGACCATATATAATCTATCTTTTCAACTTTCATAATTATTCATAGCGGGAATTGCACATGACCTTCTATTATCTCGGTATCATCGTAGGAAAGCGGAATATCCCTGTCGATTATCTGCTGACCGTAAATATCAGTGATACGGAAGGTGAACGGACCTTTTCCCATTTTATTGGATTCAAAATAATTATAACGTCTGCGGGGTATCTCAATGAACTCGCCGTTCTCTCCGAGATACTCAAGCTTGGTTATCGGATAACGGTGATTCCGCACCTGAACTCCGAGCCAGAAATCGGAAGTTCCCTCTTTATACTTATACGAGACCGGCGCACCGGCTGCTGTATCAAGAGGGATTATTCTCCAGCTTACAGGAACTCTTCCCTTCTCAACGGGAGCAATATGCGGAAAAGCATCCGTATAGAGGTCGAGGTCACCTTTTTTTCCTTCCGGAAGAAGATCGGTGACCAGCATATTTATCTTACCCAGTTCGCCTGTGACCTCAATGTATGCTCCGGCGAGCTGTCCTTCATTATAATCTGCAAGATTCATAGCAACTATCCAGTGATCACGTGAAACCGGATCAAGCATAGCGCAGCCTCCTTCATAGCCGCCGCCATAGAACGTACCGTCGCCGGTATGGATAGTACCCTTGGGTTCGAGGATCTGCTCCTCATCGACAGTATATTCCCTGTCGTACCCCTTTCTGCCGAGGATATAGTCTGTAAGCTCGCGCAGTTCCTCGGTAGATACATTATTGCGCCGCGCCTGTATAGCGTCATAGCCGTTGATACGGCCATTCGGCAGGTAATCAAGCGTGCTGCCGGCGGACATCGCAGGCAGTGAGAGCGCACAGGCTCCCGCTGCCGCAGATGTGATAATTGATACAATAAACCTTTTCATATCATCACCGCCATATTATTCAGGCTCAGCAGATGATAACGCCTTCCTCTGATTCAACGAGTTCGCCGAGAACATAAGCGTCCTCGCCGGCAGCCTTTATAGCTGCGATTGCCTTATCAGCATCGTTTTTATCAACTGAGACGATCATGCCAACGCCCATATTGAATGTATTGAACATATCTCTTTCCGGAATATCGCCTGTTCTCTGGATAAGATCAAAGATAGGAAGCACCTGAACTGCGTTTCTTTCGATCTTAGCAGCAAGGTTCTTCGGAAGTGAACGAGGGATATTCTCATAGAAGCCGCCTCCTGTTATATGGGAGATAGACTTCACTTTAACAGCGTCAAGAAGACTCATAACAGCCTTAACGTAGATACGTGTTGGAGTGAGAAGTGTCTCGCCGAGAGTTGCACCGAGATCATCGAAGTGCATAGCAAGCTTCTTTTCGTTTACATCAAACACTCTTCTTACGAGTGAGAAGCCGTTTGAGTGAACACCGCTCGACTTGATAGCGATAAGAACATCGCCTGCCTTCTGAGTATCCGGCTGAAGGATCTTATCCTTATCAACAACGCCGACAGAGAAGCCTGCAAGATCATACTCTTCTTCCGGCATAAGTCCAGGATGCTCAGCTGTTTCGCCGCCGATAAGAGCACATTCAGCCTGAACACAGCCCTCTGCAACGCCAGAAACGATCTCAGCGATCTTTTCCGGAATATTCTTTCCGCAGGCAATGTAATCAAGGAAGAACTGTGGCTTTGCACCGCAGCAGATGATGTCGTTCACGCACATTGCAACGCAGTCGATACCAACAGTATCGTGCTTATCGAGAATAAAAGCGATCTTTATCTTTGTACCAACTCCGTCTGTTCCGGAAACGAGAACAGGCTTGCTGATACCGGTCATATCGAGTTCAAAGAGACCGCCGAATCCGCCGATGCCCGAAAGAGCTCCGGGGATCATAGTACGGGCGATGTGCTTCTTCATAAGTTCAACTGACTTATATCCGGCAGTTACATCAACGCCTGCCTTCTTGTAGCTTTCGGAAAAACTGTTGTTCATAAATAAATCCTCCGTTATATTAAATGCATAATCCTTAATTTACAATTCATAATTGTGGTGTTCGCCTACGCCCACTGATCCGGGATTTTTCAGTACATTGCCGTCAGGCGGCACCATTAATTATGAATTATACATTATGAATTGAATTACTCGTTTCCGCTCCAGCAGTAAGTGCAGAGCTTGCATTCGGGGAGTCCGACTGCCTGGACCTTGCCCGGCAGCGACTGGAATTCGAGCGAAGTAAGCTTCAGGCGGCGGCATATCTCATCGCGCATACGCTTTCCGCGCTCTGTATTTGTATCGCTGTATTCTGCAAGATACTTAACGCCCTCTGCGCCCTCGAATTCGTCGATGATCTGTCTTGCAATGAGTTCGAGTTCAGAGTGGCTTCTTGAGAAGTTGAGGTACTTGCATCCGTACATGATAGGCGGACAGGCTGAACGCATATGAACTTCCTTAGCGCCGTTTGCATACAGGAATTCAACTGTTTCGCGCATCTGTGTTCCGCGGACGATACTGTCGTCAACGAAGAGCAGACGCTTGCCCTCGATAAGCTCATGCACAGGGATAAGCTTCATCTTTGCGACCTGATTTCTCATGCTCTGGTTTGTAGGCATAAAGCTTCTCGGCCATGTAGGGGTGTACTTGATGAACGGACGTGCAAAAGGTATACCGCTTCTGTTAGCATAGCCGATAGCGTGAGGTGTTCCTGAATCCGGAACGCCGCATACATAGTCGACCTCAGGAAGCTTTCCTGCCTTGATGTCGTTCTCAGCCATGATCTCGCCGTTGCGTGTACGCATCACTTCAACGTTCACGCCCTCGTATACAGCATTCGGATAGCCGTAATATGTCCAGAGGAAGGTGCATATCTTCATCTTGGAAGGGTCACCCTTGCTGATTGTCTCGCAGCTTTCAGATGTAAGCTTGACTATCTCACCTGCTTCGAGCTCCTTATATGTATCATATCCGAGTTTCTGGAACGCAAAGGATTCTGTTGAAAGGCAGAAGCCGTCGCTGCGTCTGCCGATGATTATCGGAAGTCTGCCGTATTCATCACGGGCTGCGATAATGCTGTCCTGAGTGAGGATGATGAGAGACATCGTGCCCTCGATCCTGCTCTGTGCATAGCGGATACCGCTTACGAAATCGTCCTTCTGAGCGATAAGGGCACCGATGAGGTCGCCGGAATTGATCTTTCCGCTGCTCATTGTCTCAAAATTAGCGCATCCCTGAGCAAGAAGCTCATTAACGAGAGCCTCTGCATTGCGGATGATACCAACTGAGCATATCGCATAAAGACCAAGCTTCGAGCGTACAAGTATCGGCTGCGGATCTGTATCGCTGATACAGCCGATACAGAGCTTTCCGCGCATATTTACCACATCGTTCTCAAATTTTGTTCTGAAAGGAGAATTCTCAATGCTGTGGATGTTTCTCTGGAATCCGTTCTCCTCAGACCATGAAGTCATACCGCCTCGTCTTGTTCCGAGGTGTGAATGATAGTCTGTACCGAAGAATACGTCAGTTACGCAGTCATTATTTGAAGCTGCACCAAAAAAACCGCCCATAAATTATTCTCCCATAAGTCTCTTCATGATTTCCTGATAAGCCTCTTCAACGCCGCCCATATCACGACGGAATCTGTCCTTATCAAGCTTTTCGTGAGTAGTGCTGTCCCAGAAACGGCAGGTATCAGGTGAGATCTCATCGGCGAGGATGATAGTTCCGTCTGAAGTCTTACCGAATTCGATCTTGAAGTCGATGAGATCAATGTTAAGCCCCTTGAAGAACTTCACCATGAACTCATTTACCTTGAAAGCATACTTAGCGATAGTGTCGATCTCTTCCTTAGTTGCAAGACCGAGTGCAAGTGCATAGTAATCATTGATGAAAGGATCGCCGAGATCATCGTTCTTATAGCTGAATTCGAGGATCGGGCAGAGAAGCTTCTTGCCTTCTTCAACACCCATTCTCTTTGAGAAGCTGCCGGCAGCAACATTTCTTACAAT
Organism: Ruminococcus flavefaciens; assembly: GCA_015067005.1. GTDB lineage: Bacteria > Bacillota > Clostridia > Oscillospirales > Ruminococcaceae > Ruminococcus > Ruminococcus flavefaciens_AA. The sequence goes on along the minus strand of SVNH01000001.1, from coordinate 299,408 downwards.
AACCTCAAGGGGAACGATGGAAACCTTCTTAACGATAGTTTCGCGGTCGCTTATCTCCTCTACGAGATGAGTAGGAACGCCTTCCTTTTCGAGCATTTTGAACATGAAGTTGGTCATACGGTTGTTGATAACGCCCTTGCCTGAGATAGTGCCCTTCTTCTCGCCGTTGAAAGCTGTTGCGTCATCCTTGTAATCTACGATTACGAGATCCGGATCGTTTGTAGCATAAACCTTCTTAGCCTTGCCCTCATAGAGCTGTTCCTTCTTTTCAATGTTTGCCATTTTGAAATTCCTCCTTGAGAATTATATAAAATGAATGTGTATATGCAATCCCGCGTCTTCGCGGAAATTGTAAGCTTTTAGTATAAATTTACGCTGCTCAGATATTTTCAAGCAGCATATCCGCTGCGTGGGCAGGTGTACGTGCGATGCAGACTGCACCTGTTTCCGCAAGTTCCTTTCCGCTGCCATAGCCCCAGAGAACGCCCATGCACTTTATTCCTGCACATTGTGCGCCTATGACGTCAGTATCCCTGTCGCCTATCATAAGCACACGGCTTTTGTCGGGGCTGCCTGTATTTTCAAGAACGTACTCTATCACCTCAGTTTTTGTGGTGCGGCTGCCGTCAGTTCCGGCACCGCCGATAAAGGTGAAGTACTGCGCCAGATCAAACCTTTCAAGTATCCTTACAGCGAATACATCCGCCTTGCAGGTGGCAACAGCAAGCTGAAAGCCTGCATCTCTGAGCCTTCTGAGCATATCAGGGATACCATCGTAGACACGGTTCTCAAAAAGACCTTCTCTGCCGTATCGCTCACGGTATATTCTAACAGCCTCAGCAGACTGTTCCTTATTCATACCGAAATACTTCTCAAAGGATTCCCCCAGGGGAGGTCCGAAAAGTACGCCGGTATTCTCCGGCATAGGTACGCCCATGACATCTGAGGTATGCCTGAAGCAGTTGATGATACCCTCCTGCGAATCGGTAAGAGTACCGTCAAGGTCGAATAAAAGGTATTTGAAATCCCCCATCAAAGTGCAGCTACCTGCTCCTGAAGTGCCTTGTCCTTAGCGATAACGCCGTCAGCCATAGCCTTCTTCTCGGCTGCAAGCTTCTCAGCGAGTGTCTCATCGGAAATTGCCAGCATCTGTACAGCGAGTACAGCAGCATTCTTAGCACCGTCGATACCGACAGTTGCTACCGGTACTCCGGGCGGCATCATTACTGTTGCGAGGAGAGCATCCATGCCCTCAAGAGCCTTTGATTTCATCGGGATACCGATTACAGGAAGCGTTGTATGACCTGCAACTACGCCTGCAAGGTGAGCAGCCATACCGGCAGCGCAGATGATGACACCAAAGCCGTTTTTCCTTGCATTTGAAGCAAATTCACAAGCCTCAGCAGGTGTTCTGTGAGCACTCATAACGCGGCATTCAAACTCAACACCGTACTTTTTAAGTTCAGCAGCAGCGGACTTGACTATTGGAAAATCGCTGTCGCTTCCCATGATTATTGCAACCTTTTTTGACATATTCTTATGACTCCTTATTTATTGCAGAATATAATCTTCTGCGTAATTATTATTGTAAATATCCCCCTGATAGCCGTTATCATCGTCCTGTACGAAGTACTCAGGCTCGGCAGGAGCAGTCGGCTTCGGGTAATCCGGCTCAGAAAGTACGAAGCTTCCCGAAACGACTGTAAGGTCATTTTCAGAGCTTCCGCTGAATTCAACGATCGCCATATAGTTCTCCCGCATACTGTCTGATTCTTCCGGAATTTCCTTCTTATATACAAGCTCCGTATCTGCCGAAACAGCAATGGAATAATGCGGTGTTTTATCATCATCAGGAGCAGCTATCGCAAGCGAGATCTCCTTTATCCCGCAAAGCTTTTTGGAAATGATCCTCGGCTCATCGGGAAACAGCTTTGTGAGTACCGGTCTGCCGCCGGTGCGTATATCCGATATGTAATTTCCATCGCCGGTGTAAGCAAATTCGAGATAATGGCTGACTGCACTTACCATATATTCCAGCATTGCCGGATCGAGGTTTTCGAGCAAAGTCTTGTTATTGACATTGAGTTCAAAACTGCATCCGAGAGCCTCACCGCTGATAACGGCTCTTGAAAAGACAAAGCCTGTATTATCGGTGTTATAGGTATAGTTTCCGGCATCGCTAACAAGCTTCAGTGAAGTATCAGAAATATTGCAGCTTTCCCAGACCTTTCTGAACAGCGGCGAAAACTTTTCGTCATAAACAACTACTGATTCATCAGAAAGAGACTGTGCGATATATACTTTCGTGCTGCCGCTCTCGCATAGCTCTATATTGCGATAAATAAACGGTACCACGATGTTGCCTTCATAATCGACCGCCCCCTTCATCAGAGAGCCGCTGATACGTTTTGCTGCGATACATCTGCCCTCTCCTGCAAAGCTGAGATCAGCCCATTCAGCCGGAACGATCACTCTGTCGCTGTCATCGACAACGCCGTAGAGACCGTTGCTGTCCTCAAATATCTGATTGCCTGAGAGATCTGTTGCAACTCTGCGTTCGATGTCAGTCTGTGCAGAACCTCCGGATGCGCTTTTGCTCGTATCCGAATAGAATCTTGTGATAGCAACCGCAAGAAGAATTATTACTATAAACAGCAGGGATACTATCAGCCTCATGTGTTTGCTCAAGGCAGAAGCACCTCCGGTAGATTATTTTTCGGAAGAAGCATTTTCACCGGAGCTTTCCGAAGAGCGTTCCTTCTGCTTTTCGCGGTAGCTTTCAGCAGTTTCCTTTGAGATATAGATAGGACGGTTCTTTGTTTCAAGGTAAGTTTTCGAGAGATACTGTCCGAGAATACCGGTGCAGAAAAGCTGAAGACCGCTCAGAAGGAAGATGACGCAGATAGTTGTAGGATAACCAGCAACATCCTCGCCAAAGGCTATGGTCTTGATGACCGTGATTATCATGAGTATAAAAGCCGTTATACAGCTTATGATACCGAGAAGCGAAGAAATTGCGAGCGGAGCAGTCGAGAACGCCATGATGCCTTCAAGTGAATACTTGAAAAGTCCCCAGAAAGACCATGAGGATGTTCCGGCAGGACGCTCAACGTTCTCATACTCGATATACTTCGTATTGAAGCCTACCCAGCTGAAGATTCCCTTTGAGAAACGGTTATACTCAGACATATCAAGTATCGCATCGACCATCTGACGACTCATGAATCTGAAATCCTGAGCGCCGTCGACGATCTCTGTCTGAGAGATCTTGTTCATGATCTTGTAGAATTTCCTTGCAAACCATGAACGCACCTTTGATTCGCCCTTACGGCTGACGCGGCGTGTTGTAGCGCAGTCGTATTCACCGTCTCTGACATAGCTGTACATTTCCGGAAGAAATGCCGGCGGATGCTGAAGATCGGCGTCCATTACAACTACATAGTCGCCCTTTGCATTCTCAAGCCCGGCATACATACCTGATTCCTTGCCGAAGTTTCTTGAAAACGAAATATATCTTACTCTTTCGTCCTTCAGGGCGAGAGAACGAAGTATCTCAAGTGTAGTATCCTTTGAACCGTCGTTTATGAAAAGGTACTCAAAAGTGAGTTCCGGAAAATCACGCATCATCTGTCCTGTGACTTTGGTGATCTCCTCGTAGAACATCGGGAGAACCTCCTGCTCATTATAGCACGGCACAACCACTGAAACGAGTTTCACACTATTCCTCCAATACATTGTTAGTTTAGACGAACAGAAATACTTCTCCCGTCTACCAATACACTATTAATAATACTACAATTCTTCGTATAATGCAAGAGAAATTTACCTCTTTTCATAATTTTTTACGCTTACGTAAAATATTGCGCTCCAAGAGTGAACAAACTGAAGATAATCAACAGAAATCCCCAGAAAATATCCGGCGCAGCGGAATTTTTCGTAAAAAGGCTTGCAGTCAGGCAAAAAATGTGGTAGAATATATGTGTATGTATCTACGAAAGGATCTGAAAATATGATTATACTCGATGAACTGAAAGTCGAAATGATCGGCTACCGCAAGGAAATGACCGAACTCGCAGACGTTCTGAATATAAAAGCCGCTAAGGAAAGAGTTGAAGAACTCGGCGCGGAAACCGCTAAAGAAGGCTTCTGGGATGACCTCGAAAACTCTCAGGCTGTTCTCAAGGAGCAGAAATCTCTTGAGAGAAAGATCGAGAAATACAACGCTCTCAACAATTCGCTCGAAGACCTCATAACCCTTATCGAGCTCTCTATCGAAGAGGATGACGACAGTTCCGTTGATGAGATCAAGGAAGAGGCTGAAACCTTCAAGCAGAAACTCGAAGACGAAAAACTCGCTACTCTCCTCAACGGCGAATACGACAGTTCTAATGCTATCCTTACATTCCACGCCGGCGCAGGCGGTACTGAGGCTCAGGACTGGGCTGAAATGCTCTATCGTATGTACAACCGCTGGGCTGAGCGCCACGAATTCAAGGTCGAGCTGCTCGATTACCTCGATGGCGATGAAGCAGGTATGAAGTCAGCTTCTATCCTTATCGAAGGCGAAAATGCCTACGGCTATATGAAATCCGAATCAGGCGTTCACAGACTTGTCCGCGTATCACCTTTCGATGCACAGGGACGCCGTCACACTTCATTTGCTGCTCTCGAAGTTATGCCTGAGCTTGACGACTCTATCGAGGTAGATATCCGTCCTGAGGACATCGAAATGGAAGTTTACCGTTCAAGCGGTGCAGGCGGTCAGAAGGTCAACAAGACCAGCTCTGCTGTACGTCTTATACACAAGCCGACAGGTATCGTTGTATCCTGTCAGACACAGCGAAGCCAGTATCAGAACAAGGACTATGCTATGAAAATGCTCCGCTCCAAACTCATTGAGATCAAGGAGCGCGAACACCTCGAAAAGATCGAGGACATCAAGGGCGTTCAGAACCAGATAGCATGGGGCTCACAGATACGTTCATATGTATTTATGCCATACACCCTCGTAAAGGACACCCGTACAGGCTTTGAAAACGGCAACATTCAGGCTGTTATGGACGGCGACATCGACGGCTTCATCAACGCCTACCTGAAATCGCTCTCACACGGCACACTTAATAATTCGTGAGCCGGGAGCACTGCCATTTGAGTATAATTTAAGGGGCGCACAATAGTGCGCTGCTCTTAGCGGAACAATTGAACAACCAAATCGAATAGGAACATAAAGCGATGCATTTGAATTGTATCGCTTTATTTGTTATATATTTTTTATTCAACTTGTGATTTTACGTTTCAAAAAAGCTTGGTTTTTAATGTTTAATTTAATAATAGAATAAAAATTTACAAAATATGCGTTGACAATGCACGTTCTATGTTTTATAATATTATATATAAGATACACAATTTTTTACGGTAATGTGTATTACTGTTAGTTAAAACGAGGTGGTTAATATGCCATTTTGCTATAAATGTGGAAATAGAGTATCTGATAAAGCAACTTTTTGTTTCATGTGTGGTGCAAAAGTAATTAATCCAGAAGTTGAAGAACCTTCTCAGCGAAAGCAAGAGTGGGCTGGCAATATATTTAAATGTCCTAATTGTGGCGAGACTATATCAAGCTTTACTGCTATCTGTCCAACATGTCGCGTAGAATTGCGTTCTACCAAAACTTCAGCTACTCTTGAACGTTTTATCCAAAACATTAATGAATGTGATTATCGTATTATGAGCAACCCAAACATAACAAAGGAAGGGTGGGCTTCTTGGAGTTCAAAGAAAAAAATTTGGTGGGTAATATTGAATATTTTCACTTTATGTCTTCCTTTAGTAATCTATCTTTGCATGCCATTTATTATATATAATAAAGTGCCAAATTTATCTTCAGATGAACAAATAAAAGCGTCTCTTATAGAAAACTTCCCATTCCCAAATGATAGAGAATCTATATTAGAAGCATTATTGTTTATAAAATCAAAAATGTCAGCTATTTCTTCTGGCCCGATAAACAGGCAAAGCGCTTACTGGTCTCATTTATGGTCTTCGAAGGGGGAGCAATTATACGCCAAGGCGTTAACACTCTTTAAAGGTGATGAGATTGCGGAAGAAGCTCACAAATCTATTGTTGAATCTAAAAACAAGTTAAATACCAGTTTGAAAAAGCGGGCTTTAGTCGGAGTTATCGTTGTCATAGTTGCTATCACAGCATTTATATGCTTCGTTGAATTCCACAAGACAACTACGTTGGAGCTTCCTGAAACAGGAATAGCCAGAACTCTTCCTCCACTTAATAAAGGCGGTAAGATTATTACTAATACCCCAGATAATCTGGTTATAGAATATGATAAAATCACATCGTATGATTTTGAGTCATATAAAGATGAGTGTGATAAAAAAGGTTTTGATGAAGAAGTTAAAGAAGGCGAAACATTCTACGAAGCCAAAAACGAAAATGGGTATTATCTCATAATACACTACAACGATCAAAAAATGAAAGTATATGTAAGCAAAAATAATTAGCTTAGGAGGTTAGATATGGCAATATTCAGTAAAAAGACCGATCACATCGGTGGAATAATGGATGTTATTCGCTGCGATGAACCATCATATCTAATTTGGAAATGGCATCCATCCGGATCAATACAAGGTAGCAATACCAAAGAAAACGCAATACGTTGGGGTTCATCATTGCGAGTTAAAGAAGGTGAAGTGGCTGTATTCGTATACAATCAACCCAATGGCATATTACAGGACTATATAGCAGGTCCATACGATGGCACAATTAAGACAAAGAATCTTCCTGTGCTTGCGCGTATTCTTGGACTTTTATATGACGGTAATTCACCGTTCCAAGCCGAGGTCTATTTCATTAATCTTGCAAAAATCATACAGGTTCCATTTGGAGTCCCTTATTTTGATTTGTATGATCCGCGTTTTCTTGACTTTGGAGTACCTACAGCAGTTAGAGGAACGATTACATTTAACATTACTGATTATATGGATTTTATAAAACTTCATAGGTTAATCAATTTTGATTTAACAGCATTCCAAAATCAAATCAGAGATGCCGTAGTTCGTTATGTTAAAGCTGTTGTTACTAATGTTCCTGAAGAACATAGCATTCCTGTGGTACAGATTGAAAGAAAGATTTCTCTTATAAACGATCTTATTACAAACGATATCAAGCCAAGATTAGAGAAAGATTTTGGCGTTAATGTTGTTGCAGTTGATATAAATGCTATTGATATTGATAAAACCAGCAATGGCTACATACAACTCAAGAGAGTTACTCAGGATGTCGCTACAGCAACTACTTTAGCTCAAACAGAGGTAAATATCAAGAATCTTAGAGATATACAACAAATCAACGCAGAAAACTTGAAAGAAACAATGCGTATACAACGCGAAGAAGCGCAGTATGCTCAACACAAACAAACTCAGTCTACACATTTTGCTGCATACCAACTGGAACAGCAAGCAGCTGTTGGAATTGCTGGTGCAGAAGCACTTGGCAATATGGGAACCAATGGTGCAACTGAAATGACCGGAGGCGGAGGTATGAATCCTGCTGCAATGATGACCGGAATGGCAATGGGCAGTGCAATTGGTCAGAATATGGCTAACATAATGAACGGAATGATGAACGGAGTAAACGATCCGCAGCAACCATCAGCATTTCCTCCTCCGCCACCATCAGAAGTATTATACCATGTTGTTATTAATGATCAGACCAATGGTCCATATAATATAAATGATCTGACTCGTTTAGTATCAACAGGACAGCTAACTAAAGAAAGTTTGATTTGGAAACAAGGATTTGCAGATTGGATCAAAGCTGAAAATGTTCAGGAGTTAGCATCATTGTTTAACGGTTCTGTTCCACCTCCAATCCCACATATTTGAAAGATCAATAAATGAATTATTCTTAACATCACATTTATGCTATATATTGTTTAGAAAGGGATGAAATCAAATGGCAAAGAATAAAAACATAGTGTTTGTTCTATCAATATCATTGGTATTCAGTAGCATCGTTTCTTGTGGAAGCAATAATAGCAGCAACCAATCACAAAAGGAAACAACTGATAATAGTCAAACTGTGGCTTCAACAACAGATAATGTTCAGACTTCCTCCGAAGAAGCATATTCTGTTCAATTAATAATTGAAAGTGAAGACAATATATACTTTGGTACATATCCGGTTGATATTATTATCGATAATGGTGCTCCTTTAGTTACTATTAATGATGGAAATACCGAAACATTAAATCTCACTCTTTCTAAAGGTTCACATATTATTAGATTTCAAAGAAATGGCGAAGAAGATTTCTATACAGAAGTTACTGCTGATATAGAAAATGACTGTACATTAAAGTATTATATGGATTGTCACAGTAAAATTGGTGGCGGCATAAAGGTTAAACTCAACAGTAGTGAAGACGGTATTACTTCGTCAGTAACAACGCAAATTGAAACAGGTGAAGTTTCAACAGAGATTGTGACTGAAAATGAAACAACGAAAGCTGAAACTCAAACAGAAAGTACAACTGAATCAACAAGTACTTCAGTATATGATGTAGCCTATAAAACGAAAGGAAAAGAGTATAGCTGCTATTGGTTAATAGATTTTGATTCTCAAACAGCACTTTATTTTCTTTCTAACGAAACATTTATTGACTATGGAACAATAACAGGTAGTTTCGATACAATGATTGACATATATTATCCAGGAGAAGGAATGAACTATCACGAATATCTTAAAGAAAAGAAGAAGGGTGATGATTCAATAGTATTGGAATATATGGAAAATGATTCATTATTTGAGTATCCACTAGAAATTAAGAAATGTGATGTTGAGGAAGCCGAAGCAATTATGAACCAAGATGGTTATCGAATTACTAATCCTCAGTAAACATTATTGCTACAATAATTTGGATAGTACTAAATAAAAAATGTCTCCACATTTTATACAAACGGAGAAAAAGTTCCCATAATATATATTGAGAGTGAAACAGCGCTCGCAACATAAACAGTTGCAGGCGCTGTTTTTTTGTTCAATAAGAATACTGCAACCTCGCTTGCAGTTATACAACTCTACAAATCAATGTGAAAGTTTTGTGAAATAGGTATGCAAAACGCCTCTCCCAGTTCTTTATAAGTAGAGGGGCAAATTAGGAACTTGAAAATTGAATATCCTGCGCAGGAGTGATACACAGCAGTTAAGTGCGCCGCGATAGCTTAGAGGGGCTTAGCGCATCGAGCAGTGAAATACTTCTCTCACGTCACGTAAGGCGGAATGAAAGGAACGGTACTGCGCAATTGCAAAAAAACATACTCAAAAACAGGTCAATTTGCAAAAAGGATACTGCTCCCACATTTTGTTCTCTGCAAGTACAATTGTCGCACTGACAGGGACAGCAGTGGCAGCATATTGATGTGTGATAAAATGGCATCCCTGCTGTCCCTGAGATGTTTGCAAACTCCGATATATCTTCGCAAACTGTCAGTTACAGTTGCAATGGCACTCGAAATTATGCTGTCCCGCAACTGAAAATTGTCGTTTTGAACAAATCAAAATTGTTGCCTGATTTTATACAAAACTGGAAAATCATACCATAATACAATTAGAGGGCAACAAAAACGTACCGATTTTGCCTCAATTTGCAATAAGGATACTGCTCCCACATTTTCTCTTCTGCAAGTGATAGGGTGACGGCAGAAATGTTACCGTCACGGTGAAGTTACTGTCACACACAAAAACGCCAATTTTAGCCGCCGATACCCAAAGCGGACAGGTGTCCCACCTGCGGCGATGAAAGCGGTTGTCGCGCAACGTGGAGCGAGTGTGGGCGGCATTGGCGTAGGGAAAAACTACCGCTGACGGAGCGGTATCAGTAGCGGTGGTATGAAATGCCAGCATCGCATTCGGCAGTCCGCCGAACGCTTGCTGGTCGGGGCGAACCCCGAGCCCCCTCACAAAAATCGCACAAGAAAGGAGCGTGATACAATGAGAAAACGGAACAGAACGATCACTATCCGCTGTACCGATGACGAGTACCTGCGGATACACAACAAAGCTGAACGGCACAAATTGTCCCTCAGCGACTTCATTCTCAGGTCTGTACTTGACAAAAAGATAGTCGTGGCAGACGGACTTGATGAGGTCGCAAAGCAGCAGAAGTCCATTGGTCGAAACCTCAACCAGATAGCAATGCTGGCTCACGAGGGACGGCTGCACTCAGTCCGACTGGACGAACTGTTGGAGCAACACAAGGCGGTCACTCAAGCCGTCTGCGACATAGCAAGGGAGGTGCGATAGTGCCTATCATCCATTTCATAAACAACAAAACTCAAACCGCTGGCGGCATGAAGAACGTCCTCAACTATGTCAGCAGAAAGGAAAAGACCGTGTCAGAGGATAAGCGTTTCGTGACAGGAGTCAACTGCTCACCCGAGACTGCACTCGAAGAAATGACCGCAACTAAGAACGTGTACCACAAATCAGACGGACGGCTCTACTATCATTTGGTGCAGAGCTTTCCGAGTGGATATGATATCAAGCCTGAGCTCGCCCACAAGATAGCTGTCGAGTTTGCGGAAAAAGCCTTCGGGAAATATGAAGTTGTGGTCGCAACTCATATTGACCGCGAGCATATCCACTCGCACTTCGTGTTCAACTCTGTCAGCTTCGAGGACGGAAAGAAGTACCATTCCAATAAGGAGACGGTCGAGAAACTAATGAAGCTGAGTGATGAAATTTGTCAGAAGTACGGCGTTCATGTACTCGAAGCTCCCAAGAAGAAAATGAATAAAGACTACCTCTCAGATCGTGAATATCGGTCAGCGAAGAAAGGTGAAAGTTTCAAGTGGGAGCTGATGAACGTCATAAACCAAGTCATGAAACAGGCGAAGTCAAAGAAGCAGTTCTGCTGCTTGATGAAGCAGCAGGGCTACGATGTAAGGTGGGAGGACAACAGAAAATATATCACATACACCTGCCCGAACAAGAGGAAGTGCCGTGACAATAAGCTTCACGGCGACAAGTACAGAAAGGAGATGTTAGAGCATGAGTTCGAGATTAGACGAATTGAATCAGATGTACGACAAGGAATTATCAGTAGCGGCGGACGCTCCGCCAGCAGTGTTGGTGCTCGATGCCAATTGGAGAGCACTGATAGAATTGAACAAACTGATGTCTCAAGAGCAATTGGAAATACTGCAAACGCTGTCAGTACTGGCAACGAAAGACGAGACAGAACAGATGCTGAAAACGGTACACTCCGAGCAGAGAGCGACCATAGAAACCTGTCGGGAGCTGCTGAATCAGGCAGCGGAACTGTCGGAAACAGCGGCAGCTCAACTGGAGAAAGCAACTGCAGACCTGTCCTCACAGGCTGGGAAGCTGAACGAGGAATATGGCTCGAAGCTGAAAGAGCTCGACGAGTACAAGCACAGGCTCAGCTTGAAAATAGCCAAGTGGATAGTGGTCTCGCAGTCAACCTTGATAGCATTGTCGGCGGCGTTACAGCTGTGGCTACGCTGATAGAGGACGAGCCTTCCGACGATACCGAGTACGCTCGGGAGCACGTTGACAGTAAGGCACTCGCCGAAGAACGAGAGCGAAAAGAAGCTCTTGGAATACACATGGGATGATCCAAAACATACATCTTAAAAGGAGAGATGAAAAATGAACAACGTAAAATTCATACGAAATATGGACGAGAGAAAGATAAGGAGCGTGGTAATTGAATGGCAGAAAAGGATACTAAAACTTCAACGAACAAGTACGCTGAGCTGCGCAGAACTCAGTTTGAAATAAGAAATGTCACGATTGACGGCAAGACATACACCGTCATAAATGCAACACCGACTGATACAGACGTGACTGCGACAGACAGGCTCCGCGAACTTGTGAAAGCGTATTAACAAAAAATACTGGACAAACCGACCGAGTTGGAGTATACTGTTGGTGTACCGAGAGGTACGCCAACAGAGTCCTATTCGGTTTGGTTTCCAGAGAAGGAGGAAATAATTATGAAACCAGACCATAATTTAATAACAGCTTTGTATTGCCGACTTTCACAGGAAGATGCTCGCGAGGGCGAGTCATTGTCGATAGAGAATCAGAAGAAAATGCTCAGTGAATATGCAGAGCGGAACGGCTTCCGCAACTGTCGGTTTTACATTGATGACGGTTACAGCGGAGTCAGTAGCAACCGTCCCGACTATCAACGAATGCTTAATGACGTGGAGAACGAACTTGTTGGAACAGTCATTGTAAAAGACCAGAGCCGTCTTTCGAGGAATTATCTTGAAGCAGGCAGACTTATGGAACTTGTATTTCCTGCCCACGATGTCAGATTTATCGCTATCACAGACGGAGTTGACTCCGCCAATGGTATCAATGAAATGTCTGGCATAAAGAACTACTTTAATGACTTTTTTGCTCGCGATACATCAAAAAAGATACGTGCAGTTCAGAGAGCCAAAGGTGAGCGCGGAGAGCGTGTCGGAACAATGACTCCATACGGATACTTGAAAGATGCTGATACAAAGCAACTTATCCCCGACCCGATAACCGCACCGATAGTTCATAAAATATTCGAGCTGTGTGCTGAGGGAAAAGGCGTAAGAGCTATCTGCAATTACCTTTATGAGAACAAAGTCGAGACACCGGGGGTATATGAGTTCAAGACAAAGGGCACGACTTGCAAACACCCTACGCTTGATACTCCGTACATCTGGACACAAAGCACAGTGAGAGATATGCTCTCAAACAGGATTTATTGCGGTGATACTGTCAATTTCAACACATACAGCAAGTCCAATAAGCTGAAGAAAAGACTGAAAAATGCGCCTGAGAATATGCTTATCTTTGAGAACACTCATGAGCCGATAGTTAGCCGAGAGCTGTTTGGATTAGTGCAAAAGCGTTACGAAGGTAGGAAACGTTCCGACAGACTTGGAGATGTTGATAAGTATGCAGGATACTTGTATTGCGCTGACTGCGGTGCTAAGTTATATCTTCATCGCGGTAAAAACTTAAAGCCCGAGAACAATTGCTATCAGTGCGGTGGCTATCAGGCAAAGGGCAAGAATTACTGTACAGTACACAGCATAAAAGCAGATGTGCTCGATAAACTGGTCTTGGACGGTATCAAATTCATGACCGACTTGGCAAGGGAGAAACCACAGGAGTTCTATGAAATAGCAGTTAAAAGCAATGCAGTTAAGGCTGAGAAACTGCGAAAGGAGTCCGAATCAAAGCGTTCCAAGATAGAAAGCCGTATCAAGGAGCTTGATAGCATTATGAGCTGCTTGTATGAAGATAGAGCTTTAGGAAAGATAACTCCCGAACGCTACGAAAAGCTCGCATCAGGATATGAGAAAGAGCAGAGTGAAATAAAAGCCGAACTCGAAATCCTCTCCATACAGCTTGAAAACATGGAACATCAGAATAAAGCAGTGCAGGACTTTATCGAAAACGCAAAGGCTGACCTTAAAATGGAAGAGCTTACGCCAAAGCTACTCAAATTATTCATATCTCGTATTGAAGTATATGAAAAGCCCGAGAAGCATTCAAAAACCTGCGGAAATGATGTAATGATTCATTATTCGTTCCATTCAATGCACAAGCCTATGCCTGTACTGACTCCGTCAAAGAACAGAACATTCACACAAGCAGCCTGCTAAATAGCAGAAACCCGAGGACATTATGCCCTCGGGTTACATATGAATATATAGTTCCGTTAAGAATAGCGGGCAATAGTGCGCCCCTGTTTTTATATTTCAGCGTATGCAATAATAGTGCTTTAATGCTCTAACAAAGCTGGTGATATTTTATGCCGAATACTTTCTTTCCTCCGCAGTAGGCATACTGAATAGGTATCTCCTCAAAGAACATATCCGTAACCAGAGCCTCACAGAAGTAAATATCCGATAGCCTCTCGCGGACTATGTTTTCAAGCGGCATTATCACCGGATAGCCGGAATTGAATTCCTCACCGAGACACCGCATCATGTAGTCGTTGAAAAGCGGTCTCATATCTGTACTCTTCAGTGCAGGAAGCTGACTTACAAAAGGATAGTCTCCGCCGCTCTTCATGCAGTATTCCGGATAAGGTGCTATGATCTGCGTTGAAAGCATACCGGGAATACTCTCAACGTAAGGATAACCTAAATTAATGTCCGGATCTTCAAGCATAGAATATCTCGAAAGCTTAGCCGGCTCTTCGTAGGGAAGTATCCTTGCGCCTTCATTCAGCATAACGCGGACATTATCCTCACCGATACTCGTATAATACACAACAAGATAAACATCATTATTGCCGGTAGTGAAGGTATATGTCGATGATGAATCAATACGTCTGCCGGTAGTGAACGGTGATGATACATGGCTCTCACTTGTCGCGCTCATTACCATAAGATCACGGCGTGTTGTGGCTACCCTGAAAAATTCCGAATCGTCTATGCGCTGTATGGTATAGGTCGTATTCGGTTCAAGATCAGCGTACATACATTTGTAGTTCGCCGTACTGCCGTAATAATAGCTCTGCGGACTTGTTGCGCTTGATGTGCTCCATGTAACGTAACAGCCCTGCTGTGGGATCTTGTAGATAAGATTTGCCATGTTATTCAGTCCCTTCAACTATAAATCCGAGTGCCATAAGGTATGCCGGATCCTTGCACTGTGCAGTCGTCAGACCATAATACTCATAAAGCGTTGAGGAACTCGCTCTGCTGAACGTCCTGTTTTCTGCAACGTCTTTATCGTAGAAGCAGGCTCGGTTGAAAATGCCGTCCCAGTAGATATTGGTAAGTCCGTCGAATTCAAGAACGCTGTAAAAATTGATGTACTTGCTCGAAGCATCAGAAATGTAGAAATTGGTTATAGGCTCGGAGATTCCCTCGATCTTTCCGGTGATATACGAATCCGAAACCGCGGTCGAATAAATCAGCTGTGTCTGCGAACCGCTCGCGGCATTACGCACCTTCATTTGCAGATCAATGTGCGAACGCTTCAGTGTTCCGCTCTTGATCAGCGGCATCGAAGAACCTGCTATAATGTCAAGCGCTATGCTGCACAATTCAAAAGCAGGGTTTATATAAGAACCGCAAATAAAAGAATAATCCGCACTTGTTGAGCTATTGTTTCGTCTCAGTCTGAAAGCAAATGAACAGTTATAGAAGTTTATCCTCTGTGCCGAACCTGTCGTGACTGCATTATTGAAAATATAGACGTTTTCCGCAGCTGCATAAATATTTTCGAGTTTAAGCCCCGATACATAGACTTTCAGCGAAGTCTGCTGCATAACCGAGAATATCTTTACATTTCCTGTCAGCTGCTGGATGTAGATATTCCTGATAGTGTGCCCTTTTCCGTCGAAATAGGCGCAGTTTATCGGTATAGTTGCAAAATGCTCGGCATAGGGCGTACCGTTGAAGTCAATATCCGCGCCAAGCTCGCAGTAAACTCCGTTTCCGCCAACTGTCTCCATAGCGTAGAGGTCATCGGCGGAAGATATGATATAGGGATCGCTCTGTGTTCCTGTACCTGTCATATTATTCATCTCCTATGATAACGTAAAGTGAATTCTGCTTGTGTATTATGGATTCATATTCAGCGCGTGTTACCGGGATAACTTCCGGACGCGCAAGATATGTCTGGGTATCCTCTTCCATCTGATCGAGACGCGCCTCGACCTCTTCAAGATCGAAATCGTCCATTTTCTGCTGAAGAAGAGCCATATCCGATGCTGTCTCGGATGTTAATTCCGCGATACCGTTTCCGACAGCCTCGTTTATCTCGCTTACTGCCTGTTCAGCTGTTTCCGGCAAAGGTCCGTTCTGACCAGCCGGAGTTTCCGCAACATTTACATCCGCCATGCTGTACTTGATGATAGTGTAATCGGTCTCGCTGACTGTCTCGGATGCTCTCAGTTCAAGCTTGAGTGTACCTGCATTATGAGTGAAGGTATCAGCGACCTTCCAGCGAAGGGTTATCTTGTCCTCAGTCACAAGCTCCATGAGCAGATTCTGCGAAACTTCCCAGTTGCCGGAGGTAAGTCCTCTGATCGTGAATGTACACATCGACAGGTCTTTTCCGCAGTAATACCTGTCAACAACGAAGCGAATTATGTCGGCAAAATTCTCGCCCTGAGTGAAAAGATTCGCAAAAGCATAGGTAGGGATATTCTTGCCCTTGGCATATATCTCCATATTTTTCTCCTTTCCGGAGAACTCCGCAGCATTCTCCTATAAAGGGGCAAAAAAACGGGCTCATTCAACGAAAAAACGTTGAACAAGCCCGAAAGTTTACAATTTGTTCATAATTAGCACCGCTTAGTCAATAGTCCATACGTCCGGCTCTTCCGGTCTTGTGTACTCAGCGGTATCAAGATAGTAATCAGTATGAGGCGGCTGATTATAGCCGTTATTCTGTGAAGCTACCTGAACACGGTACTGAGGATTTTGCATGAGTGTATATATGTTATACTTGTTTTCAAATGTTGTTGTGAATACTCTCAGACCGCCGCCGCTCTTACGCATGATAATCTCTTCACGCCAATCGCCTGTGAGGTCACAGGTGAGGCAGGCATTAGACTTTGTATAGTTGTTGTATTCAACACCGTCACCCGAGAACACTCTGCCCTTGCCGTACTGATCGACCATAGTTCTGTCAAAAACTGCTCTTTCGAGAACATCAGTCCAGTAAACGACTGAGTTCTGTCCCCATTTAGTGATGTCGCTCCAGTTGCAGACCTTTTCGTGGCTGCCTGTGCATGAGTAAACAACGCTGTTGTGAGAACCTACCATTTCAGCACCGCCGTTTCCGGAAACGAGGTTATCAGCCAAACATCTGCCGGTATCGCCGCTTGCTGTCTCACGGAACAGATACCTTCCTGTTGCAGCGTCACGGAGAAGAGTACCGAATCCGACATTCTTTCCATTAGGGTGAGTTTCGTCTTCAAGACACTGGAATATCTCTATGCCCGGATTTGTCGGATCAAAGTCACCTATATGCATAGCGTCGCCGTGAGCAAGACCTGTGGAATAGAGGACTGTACCGTCGCCATTGAGAACAGCAGAACCAATAACTATTTCCTGTTTGCCGTCCTGATCAACGTCAGCAGCCATACAGTGGTGATTTCCGTCGCCGTAGCCGAGAACAGACTTGTTCGTACCGGTATCCCATTTCCAGTTGAGTTTGAGTTTCTTGTTCTCGACCTTATATGTGGTCATTGTGGTTCTTTCGTAATAGCCTCTTCCGAAGCAGGCATAAGGAGTAACACCATCGAGATAAGCAACGCAGCCTGTAAAGCGGTCGCAGCGGTTGCCCCATGTGTCGCCCCATGAGCTTACATCTCCTCTTGCAGCCTGAAAATCAATAGTATCCAGAGCCTTTCCGGTAGCACCGTCGAAAAGTGTGAGATACTCAGGGCCGCTTATGATACGTCCGCTCGGAATGTATGCACCGTCGCGGCGCTTCATCTTTGTACTGTCGCGGTAATCAGCATTCGGATTACCGATAACATTACCTGCGCCGTCCTTAGTACCGTCAGCGGTCTTGCAGATCATTTCAGCCTTGCCGTCGCCGTCAAAATCGTATACCATGAACTGTGTATAGTGAGCGCCGGCGCGGATGTTTCTTCCGAGGTCAATACGCCACAGAAGCTTTCCGTTTAGTTTATAGCAATCAAGGATAACATTTCCAGTATAGCCGGGATCAGCGTTATCATGGGAGTTTGAAGGATCCCACTTAACGATCACCTCATACTCTCCGTCACCGTCAACATCGCCGACAGAGCAGTCATTTTCGGTATAGGTATATGTTTCGCCGTCAGGAGTAGTTCCGCCGGGAGGAGTCTGTGTATTGATGTCGAAGAACGCGCCGCTCTGACCGCTGTTGGTATTCGAGTAGTTCACCGAGAAATTAGCGTGTTCGGTCTCAACGCCGTTCACGAAGGTGTCGATAGTATAGCTGTCATCAGCAGTACCTTCCGGATCAAAATAGTTGGAAGCGTCCTTTGTTGTGAAGGTTCCGAGCTTCACGTTTCCGGTGCTTCTGATACGCCAGAGATCAAAGGTAGTGTTCTCGTTATCAGTAGCGAGTATTCGCCAGCTTACAAGGTTTCCGTTCTTTGCATGAGCCATTGAAACGCCGCGGTTAAGCTTCTCGACACGCAGACCTTTTGTTGCCTTATCATAAGGTGCATCAGAATCTGTCTTTGTAACTTCTATGTAGTCCATATTAGGACCGCCGCCGGAAGTGGTCGCATAGGCTTTTATGGTATTGCTGCCCTTCTTCAAGGATACAACAGCGAAATTATCATCCCATGATGTCCATGAACCTGTGCTGTTGAAATCAACGTACTGACCGTGTGTCTTATCGCCGTTAGTGATGACTTTTAACTCACGATTTACGTTAGAGCCGTTAGCAAAACGGAAGTCGATATTGTAATTGCCGTCAGCGGGAGCATCTACCGTCCACTCAATAAAGCTTCCGATAGTATTATCGTAGTTTACATAGCTTGAACCTGTGAAGCCGGCATTTGTAGTTTCGGTCCAGCTTCTGTGATAGGAAGCATCGCTTGCATAATACTTCTTAGCTTCTATTACCGGTTCGGTAGGCTCCTCCGTAGGAGGCTCTGTCGGTTCTTCGGTAGGAGGCTCTGAAGTAGGCAGCTCTATTGTAACAGTCGGATCGGGTTCGTCCTCAGTACGATATATCTCAGAATCCGGAGAGATATTCATCACGCTGTTGCTTAATATCTCTATCGTGTTTTTGCCCTCTTTAAGGTCAACGATAACTATTATCTCGCCCTCTTCCTTTTCAGCTGTGAAAGGAGTTGCCTCGCTGCTGCCGTTTACAACAACATACATTTTCTCGCCTTCGTTGTATTCGCCTTCCGGTTTCAGACGCAGCTTGTATGTTCCGTCCATTTCAGCCTCATATGTGAAAACGTGTTTTTCGGCATTGCCGAAAACGCCGCTCTTGCCTGTTGAAACTCTGGCATATTCGCCGACATGATAACTCCTTCTTACTGTGAAGTACCACTGCATTACAGCAACTGTATCCGCCATATTGACCTCGCCGTCTCCGTTGGCATCAGCTGCAAGAAGATCATTTCCTGTAAGTGTCATAAGCTTAATGACATGGCGCTGTATATACAGTGCATCATTGAGGTTTATGCCGGGGTTTCCGTCAACGTCACCGCGCAGGAAATACTCCTCCTCAGCAGCGGCAGTCTGCGGTGCTGAGGCAACATAAGGAACAGCTGAGAGAGCCATAGCTGCACTTAGTATGCAAGCAGCACATTTTGAGCGTTTGTGTCCTGATTTCAAAAAAATTACCCCCTTGATAGTTTTGGAAAGCGGCGAAAAAACGTCACCGCATATCATATAAAAACGTGAACTATGCCTGCCTAAAGACATATACATTAACAAGTTGATTATAGCACATTAACAAGGCTGTGTCAACTATATTCCGCAACTTTGGTATATATGTTACAATTTTATCAATTTCTGATACACCATAAAACTAAAAAGCCATCCGTCCGGATGGCTTTTATCAATTATGAAGGACTCGCCAGAGCTCCTGTGCAGCTTCAATGCTTACTCCGGCTGTAACAGCAAGCTCCTGCGGGGATGCCTGCAAAAGATTCGCGCGTGTTTTATATTTCAGCATTATCTTTGCCACTTTCTTTTCACCGATACCTTTTACGGTCAGAAGTTCCGAGCTGTAAGTCTTTTTCTTATGCTTCGAGTGCATGAATTTCACAGAATAACGATGCACCTCGTCCTGTATCTGCGTTACGAGACTGAACGCCGAACGCAGACCGTTTATCTGTATCTCGCCGCCGCCTGTCGCAATGGCGCGGGTACGGTGTTTACTGTCCTTTACCATGCCGAAAAGAGGTATATCCAGTCCGAGTTCACGCATGAGCGGTGCGACTGCATTAACGTGTCCCTTTCCGCCGTCAAGGAGAATCAGGTCGGGAGTACGCTTGAAGTATTCATCGCCCTCCTGCTCAACGATGTGCATGAGCCTTCGTCTGAGCACTTCCCTCATGCTGCCGTAATCGTTCTGAAATTCCTGCTCCTTTACCGTGAATTTCTTATAGGCTTTCTTGAGCGGTCTTCCGTCCTCAAAGACGACCATTCCGGCAACCATTGATTCCGAGGAGAGATTGGATATGTCATATGCCTCGATATACCGCGGAGGCTTGGTAAGTCCGAGACTTTTTCCGAGTTCCTCAAGCGCAATGACTTCTTTACCGGTGCGGTCATTCTGGAGCGCCGCGTACTCAGCACTGTTATTCTTTGCAAGGCGCAGCAATTCAAGCTGTCTGCCCTTCTGCGGCACATGAAGCTTCACCTTGCGTCCTGACTGCTTTGTAAGAAGCTCAGTTATGAGCTCAGCCTCTTCCGGAAGTTTTTCAAGTATAACAGTATGCGGAATATCCGCCTTTCCGTGATAATACTGCTCCATGAACTGTCCCAGAACATCCTCCGAGGACTTCTCTATCTCGAACACTGCCTTGTCAAACAGCCTGTCCTCGCGGTACATCAGTACAGAAATGTATATGCCGTTATATATTTCAGCAGCTCCTATAACATCCGCGGAATCAACTCCGCTGTTCATTATTTTCTGCTTCTCCGAAGCCTTTTTAACAGCGTTTATACGATCGCGCAGAATGGCTGCCTTCTCGAAATCAAGTCTTTCCGCGGCATCATTCATTTCCTGCTCCATACGCTCGACCGATCCTGCGCTGCCGCTTTTTATGAAGTCTACCGCCTGTTCTACTGCTTCAAGGTAGTCCTCGCGCTTCACCTTTCCGCGGCAGACTCCCATACACTGCTTGATGTGATAATTCAGGCATGGTCTTCCCCTGCCGATGTCCTGCGGAAACTTCCTGCGGCAGGTAGGAAGCATGAACACCCGGTTCGCCTCGTTTACTGCTTCCTTAGTAACGAATCCGCTTGTATACGGTCCAAGATAGCGCCCGGGCTGGAGCTTGTTCTTTTCGTTGGTGATACGCGGGTATTCTTCATCGGATATGCGGATATAGTGATAGCCCTTATCGTCTTTGAGCATTATATTATAGCGCGGCTTATGCTGCTTTATAAGGCTGCATTCAAGGACAAGTGCTTCGTACTCGCTGTCAGTCACTATGAAATCATAGTCAAAAACGTGTGATACCATTGCTGCGACCTTCGGGGTGTGGTCGGGATTCTCGCGGAAATAGCTTGTAACGCGGTTGCGGAGATTCTTCGCCTTGCCGATATATATTATCGCGTTCTCCTTGTTCCTCATAATATATACTCCGG
The DNA here is from genome assembly GCA_015067005.1 of Ruminococcus flavefaciens. Lineage (GTDB taxonomy): Bacteria > Bacillota > Clostridia > Oscillospirales > Ruminococcaceae > Ruminococcus > Ruminococcus flavefaciens_AA. Next base: position 278,078 of record SVNH01000001.1, on the reverse strand, counting down.
GCGAAAGAGTAAGCTTTGAGGTCTTTTCCCTCAGATACGGAAGTCTTGGATTCATTCCTTCACCTCAGAAATGGGACCATCCTCAGCTACTATATCTCCGTTGAAGGCATCAACGAACACCTCGTCCGGATAATCACTTCTTCTTAGCTTTACATCCCAGACGAGTTTTACCTTCTTGTCAATGTAATATACGAGCAGCTTCGGATCTTCACAGCTTTTGGCACTGTACCTATTCTCTGCCTTTTTTGCAGCATCCTCGGCAGACAGCTCCGGCTCAACGCTTATATCTATATCCGGAATGTATCTGTTCAGCAAACGTGTGGTGTTTCCTTCGCTGTCAACGCTGAGCGAGATGCTTCCGTTTGTAGGAATGTCTTTATAGTATTGATCGAATACGTATATTCCCCCGCCTTTATTAGGGTTCCTGACGCTGAAACGCAGATCAGATTCAGCATCGGAAATATTCAGAAGTCCGGATAGTTCCTTAAAAACGTAAAGCGCATCGTCCTTGTTATTGACCTTGGTATCGCTGACTTTTCCGTAAACTAACGATATTCTGTCTGAATCGTAATAATACTGTATCTCAGGCATTTTTCCGCCGTTGAGAGCTTCCAGATCACTCATTGAGAGGAGAGTAACATTTTCATCTGAGCTTTCCAAAGAGCATCCGCACACTGCGATACCCAAAGACAGGACTGCTGCTGCAATTACAATATATCTCTTTTTCATTTCCTTTTCCTTTCTATTGCCTGTCGAAATAGCTCTTGCCGCCATTAGGGCGGAAATATGTACGTATATAGCCGTCTGTGGAAAGTATTACGAATTCATTCGTAGCTTCAATGTAGTATACGCCATCGCCGTCCTCGGCTTCGGTCTTGTAAAGCGCAGACCTGTTGTTGATAACATCACTTGCACCTTTTTCATATTCATTTGCATTCTTATAGCCGAAATCGTTCTTGAATTCGTCACCGTGCTTTTCAAAGTGCTGCTGAAGCTGCTTCTTCGACCTGAAATGATACTCGACATACGCCTCGGTGACATCCGCTGAAGTAGTTTTCTGAACAGTGGTCACAGCCGCAGTGGTAGTCGTCTTCTTCGCGGACTTTGTGGTCGTTTCAGGCTGAGTGGTCTGCTGCTGACCTGTCGTTACAGCCGAAGCAGTTGTGGTCTGGGACTGCTTTTTCGATGAAGAAGCTGATGGATCCGCCTTATTACCGCAGCTTATCAGTGATAACATAGCCGCTGCGATAGTCATGAGCAGTATAAACGCATATGAATATCTTATTTTCATATTCTATCACCTCAAATAGTATATTAATATTATTATACATTATCCTGATTGAATTAGCAATAGTTTTCAGCATCTAAAAATCAAATACCACTAAGTCAAAGCATCCCACCCGGCACATTATCAGCGTTAAAACCACTTCCTTTATTGACAAAATCCCGCCAAAGTGCTATAATATTCCTTATGTAAGCGCAGACTGTATATACATTTGTATAGAATACATCAAACAGATCTGATGCCGTTATACGGTAAATCTTCAGAAAGGAGCAGGCTTGCTATGGACAGTTTATTTAACCCCGAATTTAAGATAAGAGAGGTCGCTGAGCGAATTAGAGCTACGCGAGAGTCAGTAGGTCTTTCTCCGGAAGAAATGGCAGAAAAGATCGGAGTTTCTGTCTTTGAATACAGCGCCTATGAGGGCGGTGCAAAGGATTTCAGCTTCTCTTTTATATATAAATTTGCAAACGCCTGCGGAGTCGAGATCACCGACCTCATGGAAGGTGAATCCCCGCGTATCAGAAGCTATGATATAACACGAAAGGGCGAAGGTCTCCCGATCGCAAGAAGAAAAGGTCTGAGCTATAACCGCCTTGCACCTAAGTTCAGAAACAAGATCGCTGAACCATTCCTCGTGACTATACCTTATGTTGATGAGGAGTTCCGCGTTCCGCACCCTCATACTCACGAAGGTCAGGAAATGGACATCGTTATCAGCGGTCAGCTTAAAGTTCAGGTCGGCGATAACATTGAGATACTCAATGAGGGCGATTCTATTTACTACGATAGCTCCGAGCCCCACGATGAATGGGCTGTCGGCGGCAAGGAGTGCAAATTCTATGCGATAGTTTGCGGTGTCAATCAGCCGCAGCACGCTATAAATCACCTCGAACCCGTTATACTTCCCGGTGTTACAAACTTCGATCTGGCAAATATCAAAGATCCTATCGCTGACAGATTCGTTTCATGCGAGACCGATGCTGACGGCGCTCTCAAAAACATCAGCTTCAAGAATGAAGAAACCTTCAACTTCGGATTCGATGTTGTGGACGCTCTCGCTGAGAAGTGTCCTGATAAAACTGCTATGATCTATGTCGCTGAAGATCTTTCCGACAGAAAGTTCACCTTCGCCGACATAAAGAAATATTCAAATATGACCGCCAATTATTTCCTCTCAAAGGGAATAAAGAAAGGCGACAAGGTAATGCTCGTTCTCAAAAGACATTATCAGTTCTGGTTCTCGATAATCGCTCTCCATAAAATTGGTGCTATCGTTATTCCGGCAACTAACCAGCTCGTTCAGCACGATTTCACCTACCGCTTCAAAGCTGCTGATGTCAGGGCTATCGTTTGTACAGCAGACGGCGACGTTGCTCATCAGGTCGATCTTGCTATTGACGAATGCGGTATGGACATAAAGCGCATGATCGTAAACGGCTCACGCGAGGGCTGGGCTTCATTCAATGATGAAATGCCGGCATTCAGCGATGTTTTCGAGCGTCCTTCCGATCCCGAAAAGCTTTCCTGCGGAAGTGAGCCTAATCTCATGTTCTTTACCTCCGGAACGACTGGCTATCCGAAGATCGCTACACACAGCCATAAGTACGCTCTTGGTCACTTCATAACAGCACGTTACTGGCATAACGTCGATCCTGATGGTATCCACTTCACTATTTCCGATACCGGCTGGGGCAAGGCTCTCTGGGGCAAACTCTATGGACAGTGGCTCAGCGAGACCTGTATCTTCGTCTACGACTTCGACCGATTCGATGCAAACAAGATACTCCCTATGTTCAAGAAATATAACATCACAACATTCTGTGCGCCCCCTACAATGTACAGATTCTTCATCAAGGAAGACCTTTCAAAGTTCGACCTTAGCTCTATAAAATACGCTACCGTTGCCGGAGAAGCACTCAACCCCGAGGTTTACAATCAGTTCCTCAAAGCCACCGGAGTCAAGCTCATGGAAGGCTTCGGTCAGACAGAAACTACCCTTTCTATCGGTAACTTTGTCGGCATGACCTGCCGTCCGGGTTCAATGGGTAAGCCGAGCGTACTCTATGATGTAGACATCGTTGATCCTGACGGTAAACCGGTCAAGACCGGTGAGACCGGCGAGATCGTTATACGCACCGATAAAGGCTCACCATGCGGTCTCTTCCTCGGCTACTACCGCGACGAAGAAAAAACTAAGGAAGTATGGTACGATGACGTTTATCACACCGGCGATACCGCTTGGAAGGATGAGGATGGCTACTTCTGGTACGTCGGAAGAGTTGACGATGTTATCAAGTCCTCAGGCTATCGTATCGGACCGTTCGAGATCGAAAGCGTTATCATGGAACTCCCCTACGTCCTCGAATGCGGCGTAAGTGCTGCACCTGATCCGGTAAGAGGTCAGGTAGTAAAGGCTTCTATCGTACTGACAAAGGGTACAGTCGGAACTGACGAACTCAAAAAGGAAATACAGAACTATGTAAAGAAGCACACCGCTCCTTATAAGTACCCACGTATCGTTGAATTCCGCGATGAACTACCCAAGACTATCAGCGGCAAAATAAGACGTGTTGCCCTAAAAGGCTAAGCGGGGAGCCCCCGCTGGCTTCCACGGCAGCGTGACGCTGCACCCTTCCACGGTGACGCTCGTAAACTCGCTCACTTTGGTAAATCAGGCTTAAACGTACTCGCATACAGCACATATTCAGGCGTATCGCTTCGGCGGTACGCTTGTTTTTATTTCACAACTGGCGAAATAAATTGCCATACAAACGTAAAAGGCGAACCCGAATGATTCGAGTTCGCCTTAACTTATATAATTCCGAATTGATAATTCGCATCAAAGCTGCCGTTTCTCAATTCTGCCGTGTGCGAATACGTGTAAGCCTTACTGTCACAGTGAGCGAGTGAAACAAGCGTCACCGTGGAAGGGTGCAGCGTCACGCTGCCCGTGGAGGGCGCAGCCTTCGGCTGATTAATACATACCGCCGGCAGGCATTGCAGGAGCAGCAGGAGTATCTTCCTTGATGTCTGCAACAAGACTCTCAGTTGTAAGAACCATAGAAGCTACTGAAGCAGCATTCTGGAGTGCAGAACGTGTTACCTTAGTCGGATCAACGATTCCGGCAGGGATCATGTCTGTATAAACCTCATTGTAAGCATCGAAGCCGTATCCGACCTTTCGTGAACGAACGATCTTGTCAACGATAACGCTTCCCTCAAGACCTGCATTCTCTGCGATCTGACGTACAGGAGCTTCGAGAGCCTTGAGGATGATCTTAGCACCTGTCTTTTCATCGCCTTCAAGAGTAGGAACGAGCTTTGCAACCGGAGGCATAGCGTTAATGTAAGCAGTACCGCCGCCTGCAACGATACCCTCTTCAACAGCAGCCTTTGTTGCAGCGAGAGCGTCCTCGATACGAAGCTTCTTTTCCTTCATTTCGATCTCAGTAGCAGCACCGACCTTGATAACAGCTACACCGCCTGTAAGCTTAGCAAGTCTTTCCTGAAGCTTTTCGCGGTCGAAATCAGAGGTTGTAGTCTCGATAGCCTTTCTGATCTGAGCAACTCTTGACTTGATAGCATCCTTATCACCGGCACCGTCAACGATGATTGTATTCTCCTTCTGGATAACGATCTGCTTAGCCTGACCAAGCTGCTCAAGAGTTGTCTCGTTGAGTTCGAGACCGAGTTCAGAGGAAATTACCTCACCGCCTGTAAGAACAGCGATGTCCTTGAGCATTTCCTTGCGTCTGTCGCCGAAGCCCGGAGCCTTGACAGCAGCGACCTTGAATGTACCGCGGAGATTATTGAGGATAATAGTTGTAAGAGCCTCTCCCTCAACGTCCTCAGCAACGATAACAAGCTTCTTGCCCATTTTTACGATCTGCTCAAGAAGCGGGAGAATTTCCTGAATTGAAGAGATCTTCTTATCTGTGATAAGAACGTAAGCGTCATCGTAAACAGCTTCCATCTTATCAGCATCTGTAACCATATATGGTGAAATGTAGCCGCGGTCGAACTGCATACCCTTTACGACCTCGCTGTAAGTTTCAGCGGTCTTGCTCTCTTCAAGGGTAATAACACCGTCAGCTGTAACCTTTTCCATAGCCTCTGCAATGAGCTTACCAACATTTTCGTCAGCTGATGAAACAGTACCAACCCTTGCGATGTCCTCAGAGCCTGTAACCGACTTTGAATTAGCAATGATAGCCTTAACAGCAGTGTCAACAGCCTTAGCGATACCCTTCTTAAGTACCATCGGGTTAGCACCTGCTGCAATATTCTTCATACCCTCACGAACGATAGTCTGAGCGAGGAGAGTAGCAGTAGTAGTACCGTCGCCGGCAGCATCGTTAGTCTTGGTAGCAACTTCCTTAACAAGCTGAGCGCCCATGTTCTCGAAAGCGTCTTCAAGTTCAATGTCCTTAGCGATAGTAACACCGTCGTTAGTGATGAGCGGAGCGCCGAACTTCTTATCGAGAACGACATTTCTGCCCTTAGGTCCCATAGTGATCCTTACTGTGTCAGCAAGCTTATCAATACCAGCCTGAAGAGCTGTTCTTGCTTCTGCGCCGTACTTTATATCCTTAGCCATAATAATTTACTCCTTTATATATGAAAATAAACTGAAGAATGCGGAATTCGTAAGGCAACACCTTAATTCCGAATTCCTAATTCCGAATTACTTTACTGTTGCGAGTATATCTTCCATCTTAACGATGATGAATTCTTCACCTTCAAGCTTCACATTTGTACCTGAATACTTGGAAATGAGTATCTTATCGCCTTTTTTAACTTCCATTTTAACATCAGCAGTTCCGGGACCTACTTCGATGACCTCAGCAACTTCCGGCTTTTCTTTAGCAGAGCCTGAAAGGATGATACCGCTTTTTGTAGTCTCTTCAGCCTCGACCATTTTTACGACAACTCTGTCCTGTAAAGGTTTGATAGTCATAATATATACCTCCTGAAATAATAATTACATAGCTTGTTTAGCACTCTCTCTTTCTGAGTGCTAATTATATTTTACCACCTTTTTACAATAAATCAAGGCTTTTCTTTAAGCTTTCACAATTTTTGGAATTTTGCACTATATGTTGAAAACTATGTTGATATGAGATGTTGAAAATATCAAAGTCTTTTTCAAAAAATAAAAACGACCGCGCCAAACAGTCGTTTTTATTTTTGAGAGTTTACCCATATTTAATTTAGTTTAGGCTTGGATCAAAGCATATCCAACGTTATCGGCAGCGTTTTGTATCTGCCGAGGATATACCGGTTTAGCACGACCAGATCAGAGATCGTTATAAGATCATCCTTGAAAAGATCGGCACTCTTTATTTGTTGAGGGGAAAATTCATATCCTGCGAAATAATATCTTAAAAGAAGTATATAATCGTATCCGTTGATCTTTGCGTCACCGTTGAGATCGCCTAAGCACTTCGGCACAGGGGATTGATCGAACTGCGGAAAATACTGTCCTTCATATTCCTGAAATGATTCGATCATTATTATCGCCCAGTACCAGCCATAATCAGTATCAGGAGCATAATAAACTCCAACGCCTATGTGAGTGAGATCCTGATCAGTCACAGCTGAAGTATCTTTCAGCTGCTGGAAAAGCTTTTCGGGAGTTGAACTTCCGCGAGCGATATTCTCAGTTGCCGACCGCATCATGATTTCCGGATGCTCATCAAAAACAGTGAAGCATCTTGAACCATCCGGACGATAATGCTCGAACTTTACTGACGTTTCTCTGGCTCTGACATTGGCAATATCGCAAAGAACAGGTGTCATATAAAGCTTGGGGATACCGGCTTTTTCACGAGCATTGTTAATGAGCTCGCATAAATGTCCGGCATAAGCCTTCATATCATCGTCCTGATACCCATTATCAGGTATATAAGTAACAATGCTGATCTCATCGGTAACAGTTACTGTTGTGGTAGTTTCTGTTGTTGTTTCTTCCGTAGTCGTAGTTTCTGAAGTTATGGTCTCACTGTAAGGTTCAGTCTGCGGCTCTGTTGCCTCCGTCTGTGTTGCAGGAGGATCAGTAGCAGGCGGTATATAAGGTTCAGTTGGCTGCTCCGGCGGAGATGTCTCTATCGGTTCGGTAGTAACGACCGGTGAAGAGTCTGGCAGATACTGACCGTTAAATGTCTGATCTGAACCAATAAATGTCTGCGTCCAGTACCAGCCATACTGAGAATCCGGATCATAATAAACTCCGATGCCTATGTGAGTGAGTTCCGGATTCGTGATGTTCTTCCAGTGTCCGGATGAATTCTTCCACTGATCGAAGGTGCTTTCCGGAGTCGAATTACCGGCTGCAATATTCTCCGCGAGTTTGTACCAGTCTATCGAAGGATCATTCTGAACAAGGCTGAAGCACGAAGAACCGTCCGGGCGGTTATGGCTGAATACAACGGATATTTCCTGAGCGCGTGTATTGGCAATATCACACAGAACAGGCGTCATATAGAGCGGTGAAAGTCCGAGTTCGCCGCGTGCTTCATTAACAAGCTCGCATATACGATCAGCGAAGGATCTTGTCTCTGAGTTCTGGTAATCAGTACAGTATACCTCCGGCTGGAAGGAAAATGCACAGAACACAGCAGTTACAAACGCCGTAAAAGCGCTGAACGCTCTTTTGACCAAAACCATGACACCACACCTCCGAACGTCACCGGAAAGACTTATCATAACCGGCAAGCAGCATTTAACCACGATATAATTTTATCATATATAAACGAAAAGTTAAAGAGGATAAAGGTGTTTTTGTCAAAAACGACAATAAAAATCTACGATTTGTACAAAAATAAATGTACTAAAAGTATATACAGGCGTGTATTATCCGGAATGTCAGTTATTCTGCTTCCTTTGGATCGGAAGAATTCTCCATTTCCTCGATCATTAGCGGCAGATGATGGTCAAGAGCACTTACGGTAATATCCATATACTGGATTATGCTCTCGTAAGGGTCCTTACTGTCGAGGAAGCATGAACAGCTTACAATGAGTTCGCCGTTCATATCTATGAACATTTTGCAGTTCATAGTGGAAGGATCACCGTTGAAAAAGTTGATAAGCTGCATGATGTGGGTATTAACGCCGCGGAATCTCACCATGCGGCTAACCATTATGAGCATGGTGTTTGTTGACTCTGTATAGCTGAGGAAAAACAGCGGAGCAGCATCAAAATTCGGAAGCTTTACCTGAAACCAGACAGCGTCCTCATTATCATCCTTTGTATGTATTTCAAATCCCTGAGATTTAAGGTAATCAGCAAACTTGTTTAATGTATTGTTCATAAATTTCTCCTTTTTATGCGCTTGGTTTTTATACATTTTATTATATCATAGTGCCGAAGATTTGTCAACAATAAATGTTTAAAGGATTAATTGTAGGTGGCAAAAATACCAGTTTTTCATATAATGTAAACGGAAAGTATTAATGCTGCCGGAAAACAAAATGGCGGCAGAAAGGATAATAATATGATAAAAGAATCGAATATACTTATTGCCGGCGGAGATATGCGTCAGATATACTGCGCGAAGAGACTTTCGCTTGACCTCCCGGCGGCAGTTATTGGTTTTGACGATGAGTTTATACCGCTCGAAATGTACGATATGAAGACCGACACAATGCAGAAGCACTGCTATGACTGTGTTGTTCTGCCGGTGATACCTCTTGATGAGAACGGTATGCTGAACACACCTTACAGTTCATCCGAACTGCGTCCTGAATATATAAGAGATATGCTTCGCGAGGACGGTACCGTTTTCGTTGGAAAGGCTGACGAAAGGCTCAGAAGCATCTTTTCAGGATTCGGTATATATGAGTATCTTAACCGCGAAGAACTCAGTCTTAAAAATGCAGTTCCGACCGCTGAAGGTGCTGTCCAGATAGCCCTTGAAGAACTGCCTGTAACTATAAATGGTCTGCGTGTTCTTATCGTAGGGCTCGGCAGGATCGGAACTGCTTTAGCTGCTGTTCTTAAAGGCTTTGGTGCAGATGTCACAGCAGCTGTCCGCAGTGAACGCGGCACGGCTAAAGCACGTATCGCCGGTATCAGACACATTTCATCGCTGAACATCGACGGCAGCTATGATCTCGTTTTCAACACCGTTCCGGAACTTATCTTCGACCGCGGATCTCTCACTCAGTTCAGCGACACCACTCTCTTCATAGACCTCGCCTCAAAGCCCGGAGGTATAGACTTTGAAGCTGCCAGAGAACTTGGTATAAAAGCTGTCTGGGCACTTGGTCTGCCCGGCAAGACCGCTCCTGTAACAGCAGGAGAAATAATTGCAGAAACCATCGAGACAATGCTTGCTGAAAGGGGGCTTTAATACGTGAACAAATCACTCAAGGGAATGAGGATAGGCTATGCGATGACAGGATCCTTCTGCACCTTCAGCAGAAGCTTCAGTGTTGCTGAAAAGCTTGTCGGAAACGGTGCCGAACTCATCCCGATAATGTCTGAAAACGCTTCAACTATATCAACTCGCTTCGGAACTGCCGCTGAAAACGTACTCAGGCTTGAAGCCATAAGCGGCAGAGAGGTAATAACCGATATATCAGCCGCCGAGCCGATAGGCCCCCGCTCTATGACCGATATTATGGTCGTAGCACCATGCACCTCGAATACAGCCGCTAAACTTGCCAACGGCATAACCGATTCAGCAGTAACAATGGCTGTTAAATCTCATCTCCGCGCCGGAAAACCGGTTCTCCTTGCAATAGCATCAAATGACTCAATGCTCGGTTCTGCAAAGAATATAGGCGAACTCTTCAACCGCAAGAACTACTATTTCGTACCCATGCTTCAGGATGATATTGAAAAGAAACCCGCTTCACTTGTGGCTGAATTTGAAATGATACCGCAGGCGATCGAAGCTGCTATGAACGGCATTCAGCTGCGTCCGATAATCTATCACAAGGAAGATACGTGATCCTGCCCTATGCCGGCAGCATAAATTTCTCTAAAATGCTTGCAATCAATACAATTATATGTTATAATATTCTTTGTATTTTACAGCGCCGCTTTCCGCGGCAGAATGGAGATAATTTATGAGAATCAAAAAAATGCTCGCTTCAATTTCAGCTGCTTTCATAACCGCTTCGGCTGCTGCTTTAACTGCTGTTTCTGCTTACGCTGAAGACGCTACTCAGGCTGCTACTTCTTCAAGTTCAAGCGGCGGTTCAACCGGAAGCGCTCTGCTTTCACTCGTTCTTCCGCTCGTTATAATGTTTGCTCTTCTCTATTTCATCGCTATCAAACCTCAAAAGAAAAGAGAACGCGAAATGAAGGAAATGCAGGATAGTCTTCAGGTTGGTGATGAGATCGTCACAGGCGGCGGTATCGTTGGTATCGTAGTTCGTACAGGCGATGACACTGTCGTTATCGAAACAGGCGGCGAAAGACAGAAGCTCAGGATCAAAAACTGGGCTATCACTGAAAACGTTACCGCTATGGAACGTATGAAAGAAGCTAAGGCAGCTGCCGCTGCAAAGAAGTCTGCCGGTCTTGCACCTGCAAAGCTCGCAGATGAGGACGAAAACAAGAAGTCAAAGAAATCCAAGAAAAAAAAGGATTCAGATGAGGATTGAACCTCTTTAAACGAATAACCAAAGTAACCTCCGCATAGAATTAGTAAAAACATTCTTTGCGGAGGTCTTTTTATGCGCAAACATCGCCGGAGCATCTGGACCAATGCTGCTTCAGGCATCTCCTTATCGGCTTTATTCGGAATAATATGCAGTCTTGTCACCACTATGCTGTTCTCGCTTATGATACTTAAACTCATCGGTAATATGCAGCTTGCAGAATGGTTCAATGCAGCTTCATGTGTTTCAGGCTCTTACGCCGGCGCTTATTTCAACGGCAAACACCGCCGGAAGCGAGGTCTCGCAGAGGGTATCATCTGCGGCTTACTGATCTACGCAGCCCTCTCAGCCGCCGCTCTGCTGCTTGCCGGCAATATGACCAGCATAAAAAAACTCCTTCTGCTTACCGCATCAGGCGGTGCAGGAGGAGTTTACGGCGTTAATTCAAAACGCCCCAAAAATCTTATGAATTAGACATCAGAAATCACCTGAGCGGTCTTCGATAAGTCCGAACTCAATATCATAATACGATATTTCGCCGTTTTCGTCAACATGAGCGCAGGTCGCAGGAACTCTGTCACCTACTCCATACTGACTGCTGATAGCATCATAGAATTCGTTATATGTGAGAACTTCCTTGCCGTTTACTGCGGTGATGAAGTCCTTTTCTTTCATTTCCGTGTTCTTGAGATCACTGTCATCGTATATCTTCTCAACGAATATTCCGCGGAGTTCATCCGGGATAGGGTAGCCGAGAGAAGATTCTATCGCAGAGCGTTTCGCTGCTGTGCTCGTATCAAGGAGACTTATACCAATTCTGAAACGTCCCTCGATGTAGCCCTTGTCAATAAGCTGCTCGATTATCGGCATCGCCTCATTGATAGTAATTGCAAATCCCAGACCTTCAAGCGTACTGCTGACAAGCTTTGAAGAGGTTATGCCGATCACCTGCCCATACATATTAACAAGCGCACCGCCGGAATTTCCGGGGCTTATCTGTGCATTGGTCTGGATACATTCCATCTCGAAACCTGTATTATTGTCGCCGCGAACCTTTCTGCCGATGTGCGATACGATACCGTCAGTAACAGTCGAGGAGAGTCCTGCCGGATTTCCGACCGCTATCACCTGTTCTCCGACTACTGTTTCATCGGAATTTCCGAAAACAGCCGGAACAAGCTCAGCATCACTTACCTTGATAACAGCAATATCCGTTTTAGCATCTCTGCCTATTATCTTAGCATCGTAGACATCACCGCTGCGTGTCTTGATAGTATGGTAACCGTCCGACTGGAGCACATGGGCATTGGTTACGATATAGCCGTCATCTGAGGTCACTATTCCGGAACCGCTTCCGAGGAAAGTGTTATGTGAAGCATCTTTGTAAGTATATATCTCCACTATCGAGTCTATAACGGCAGCCGCAGCGCCCTCGATAGTATATCTTCCCTCATCATCCTTGAAATTCTCAGGATCATTAGCACCTTCCGGCTTTGAATTACGGTAGATAACAACTTTCTGTGTTTCAACTATCTTGTTGATAGCCTCGTTGCTTCGTGAGATGTCCCGTACAATACCAAAACCGGCTGCTGAAAGCGAGACCACTATCAGGAATGAAAAAAGCAGAATAGCAGCTCTCTCGCCTTTGGTACGTCCTGCCCTTTTCTTCTTTGAAGAAGCCCTGAGAAGTTCTTCTTTCTTTTCAAGTTCCTCGAAGCCTATCGGCTCGTACATAAACTCATCGTATTCCACCTGCCGCGTATTATCTTTATTATCGACAGGTATATCCATACTATCCTCAGCTGTTTTCTCATGCTGAGGTATGTATGAATTCTCTTCGTCCTTGCTGTTAACGTCCATAAATCTCCTTTCATGCCGTGAAGTATCTGAATTTTCACAGGGCATATGAATTTTTGGGTGGCTATTTCGCATCCGGCGTTCGCAATTGCGTATTATACCACAAACCCAGATCCATTCAATTCCAAGACAAGCGCCAAAAAGTTATTTTCCCTTTTTCACATTACTGCTTCGGCTTTTTATCAATAATAGGCAGCTGAATTATAAACTCTGTATATTCGCCGTAAACGCTTTTTACAACGATATGTCCCTTATGAAGGTGAACTATCTTTCGTGATATAGAAAGTCCGAGACCAAGACCTGTTGTATCCTTGCCGCGTGAAGAATCGGTCTTATAGAACCTGTCGAATACCTGCTGTATCTCAGAATCCTTGAGACCTTCACCGGTATTCTTTATACCGATCTCGTACCATTCTTCGGTCTTATCAAAACGGAAAACGAGAGTTCCTGCCTGATCTACAAACTTAACAGCGTTCTCAACGAGGTTATAGATCACCTGCTGCATGAGGTCAACATCAATATAGACGTTGAGCCTTCCGCTGTCGAGACCGAAAACGTCAAGCTGCTTAGCTTCTATCTTCTTCTCAAACATAAGAACAGTCTGTATAACGAGATCCGTTATATTAGCCTCGCGGAAATTCGGAACAAGCGAGCCTGATTCGTACTTAGTCATATTCAGCATAGACGAGATCAGTATCTTCAGACGGTGTATTTCCTTTGATACGAGAACAAGATACTCGTTCTGACGTGCCTTTGGAATAGTACCGTCAAGGATGCCGTCAACGAAGCCGCCTACCGTTGTTATAGGTGTTCTGAGTTCGTGAGAGACATTCGCAATGAAAGTCTTGCTGGTATCCTCGCTGTTTTCAATATTTGAAGCAAGAGCATTTACGTATTCCGCTATCTCCTTCATACCGCCATCGAAATCTGTACTGATAGTCTCGGAGAAATTGCCCTTTGCATACATTGCAGCAATTCTCAGGAATTCCTCCTCATAGCTTTCAAGCTTCTTCATACGCCGCCTTATAATAAGGTATGCAGCAATAGCGATAACCAGTGCTATCAAAAGATAATATAGCGTGATCTTGAGTATAAACGAATTGATGCTGTTGGTGACGCCATAGAAGACAGCATACATCCTCACGGGTATACCAGAATCATCAGTTTTCAGGAAAATGCGTCTGCCATAGGTAAGCCGCGGCTCGTTCTTGGAATAGCCGTTTTTATCAAGTTCAAGGTAATAATCGTCCTCAAGGGCTTCAAGCATGGAATCCGAAAGCGGCTCAGGATCCTTGGTGCTCTTTGAAAAGTTGAATTTTCCCGAAGAAAGCTCGATCTCATAATCATTCGGTGAAACAACGCAATTTCCATCAGCATCATAGATGAAAGCCTCGATATTCTTTTCTTTAAGCAATGCACCGTGAAAATCGTGCATAAGCTTGCTGTCGATCCTGCCTTCCTTCTTATATTCCTCCTTGATGCAGCCAATGAACAGATTACCCGTATCCTGAAGCTCGGTAAGCTTTTCATTCTTATACATAGCCGAACTTACAGTTACAACTATTACACCTATGACCACAAGCATAGTAAGGATAACTATATAAACGTATCTTGCCAGCCTGTAATACGAACTTTTGCTTTTATCCACATATTCCACCCCTTATGCAATAAAATGCTGCTTAACAAAACGGGGGACGACAGTCCCCCAATAAATGATCTGCTTCAGATGAACTTTCCTATGAAAGTATCAGTCCTCTTCTTCAGCCTCAAACTTATATCCAACGCCCCAGACAGTCTTTAGTGCCCACTGATCCGAAACGCCCTCAAGCTTTTCACGCAGACGCTTGATATGTACATCAATTGTACGGGAATCGCCGTAGTATTCAAATCCCCATACCTCATCAAGAAGCTGATCGCGTGTGTAAACGCGGTTAGGATTAGATGCAAGATAGTAGAGAAGCTCAAGCTCCTTAGGCGGAGTGTCGATAGTCTTACCGGCAACTCTGAGTTCATATCGAGTCATATTAACGATCAGTTTATCGTAAACGACTTCTCTTGTTTCCGGTTCAGCATTGCCTGTGCCTACGCGGCGAGTTACTGCATTGATACGTGCAATGACTTCCTTTGCATCGAAAGGCTTGACGATATAGTCATCAGCGCCGAGTTCAAGACCGATAACCTTATCAATTGTCTCTCCCTTAGCGGTTATCATGATTATCGGAACATTCGATTTTTTTCTTATCTCACGGCAAACCTGCCATCCATCCATACCCGGCAGCATAATGTCGAGCAGAACAATATCCGGCTTGAGCGCATTGAATTTAACAACAGCTTCTTCACCATCGTGTGAAAGAATAACGCCATAACCATCCTTTTCGAGATAAAGCCTGAGAAGGTCACAAATATTCTTATCATCGTCAACGATAAGAACTTTAAGATTCTTTTCCATAGCCATGATAATTACCTCTTTTCATTATATAGTCCGAATATTAATATTATTATACCGCAATTTTAATAAAATGTCAATGATGTTTATACAATTTAACTGAATTATCAAAATCAATTTTTATTAACACGTTCTGATCGTGTATCTCAGCCGCAAAACGCCCCGATATTTCGGCACAATGTTCAGATGGTGTCCCTTTGAGAACTTGTTTTTTGTCGGAAATAGCCTATCTTTTCAAAAAAATATAGACAAACATCAGAAAAACAGTTATAATATAAGTGTATAACTATGACATGATGTTCCACTCCGGGACTCAATGCGCTTTTTAGGAGATTTTTTAATGAGAGTTATCACTGGTATAGCAAGAGGCAGAAAGCTTTCAGCACCTGAAGGTCTCGATGTCCGCCCGACAACTGATAAAGTCAAGGAAGCTATTTTCTCTGCGATCCAATTCGAGATCGAAAACGCTTATGTGCTTGATCTCTTCGCAGGAAGCGGTCAGATGGGGATAGAAGCTCTTAGCAGAGGCGCTAAACGTGCTGTGTTTGTTGACAGTTCGCAGAAATCCATCAGATGCATTAATGATAATCTTCTCGCTTCCGGTCTCGCTCGTCAGGCAGAGGTGATAACAAGAGACAGTTATGATTATATCAGGATGACAGGTCAGAAATTTGACATCATCATCCTTGATCCACCCTATCATCAGGGACATATCCCTCAGCTTCTCCCATTATGCGCTAAAAAAGTTCAGGAAGGCGGCTCAATCATATGCGAATATGAAAAGGAAGCACCTGTTCCCGATACCCCCGAAGGCTTCATCTGCCGTAAGACCTACCACTACGGAAAAATCAACGTTACCATATTCCAGAAACCTTCACCAGATGACGAGGAGGTATCCTGATAATGAGACGTGTTGCAGTCTGCCCCGGAAGCTTCGATCCGGTAACGCTCGGTCATCTTGATATTATTACTCGAGCTTCAAAGCTCTTCGATAAGGTTATCGTCCTTATTTCGCGTAATGCAGGAAAAGGTCAGCCGAGTTTCACAGCTACCGAGAGAATGCTTATGATCGAAACGGTAACGCGCGATCTCGATAATGTCGTTATTGATATTCTTGATGGTCTGCTTGCCGATTACGTTAGAAATGTCGGCGCAATAGCTATTGTAAAAGGTCTGCGCGCCGTCAGCGATTTTGAATATGAGTTCCAGATGGCTCTCGCAAATAAAAAGCTTTACTCAGCCGCTGAGACCGTTTTCCTTACAACCGCTTCGGAAAATATGTATCTCAGTTCGAGCGTTGTAAAGCAGATAGCCTATTTTGGCGGCGATATAAGCCATTTTGTTCCCGAAGCTATTCTTGATGATATAAAACAAAGATTAATTAAAGAGAGGTAATTAACTATGAGTATTGATGAGATCCTTGAAGAAATGGACGAACTCCTTGATAAGTCTTCGTCTGTCCCATTTGCTGCACATAAAAAAGTAATTGACGGAGAACGTATGAGAGAGCTTATCAATGATGTGCGTCTCAATATGCCTCACGAACTCAAAGAAGCCAAGAAGATCGAATTCGATTGTCAGCGTATCCTTAACGAGGCTAAGCTCAACGCTGAAGGCATCATCAGAAAGGCTGAGGAAAGAGCCGCTCAGATAGTTTCACGCGAGGCTATCGTTACTGAGGCTAAGAAAAAAGCCGTTGATATGCTCACAAAGGCGCAGGCAGCCGCTAAAAATCTCCAGCAGAATGCTAACGCATCAGTTGCAAAAATGCTCAACGATACCGAAAACCACTATGCCCGCAATCTCCAGAGCATCAAGATGGTCAAGGCAAAGCTTACTTCTTCAATGGGTAATCGCCGTAACGATACTGACATCAACATCAAGTAATGATTTTCAAAAGCCTGTCCTATCCAGACAGGCTTTTTTTGCTGTTTTGAATATATCTGCATCACATATACAAACTAAAAGCCGCTCTCTTATGAGAGCGGCTTTAATTACTATATTATCTGCGATCAAACAAGCTTGATTATAGCCATTTCAGCAGCGTCGCCACGACGTGGACCGATCTTTACGATCTGTGTATATCCGCCGTTTCTATCAGCGTACTTAGGTGCGATCTCGTCGAAAAGCTTCTTTGCAACGGATTCCTTTGTTACGTATGCTAATACCTGACGCTTGGAGTGCAGATCATCATTTTTACCGATAGTAATCATTTTTTCTGCAACAGCACGAACTTCCTTTGCTCTTGTAACAGTCGTTTCGATCTGACCGTTCTCAAGAAGGAAAGTTACCATGCCTCTGAGCATAGCCTTTCTATGGTCAGTTGTTCTGCCCAGCTTTCTTGTACCCGGCATTGTAATTCACTCCTTTTCGTATAAGTGTTTCGGTTATTGATCCTCTTCTGAGCTAAGATCGAATCCAAGTGACTGGAGCTTCTCCTTAACCTCATCGAAGGATTTCTTTCCAAGGTTTCTAACCTTCATCATTTCTTCCTCAGACTTGTTGATCAAGTCATCCACGGTATTGATTCCGGCACGCTTCAAACAGTTGAAAGAACGTACCGATAAGTCAAGATCCTCAATGGTCATTTCAAGGATCTTCTCCTTACCCTTCTCATCCTTTTCCACAAGAACCTCAGCAAGACCAGCCTCTTCAGAGAGGTCGATGAAAAGCTTGAGATGTTCGCCAAGAAGATTGGCTGCCTGTGAAAGAGCTTCCTTTGCGGAGATGGTACCATCTGTCCATACTTCCATAGTAAGCTTATCATAGTCAGTTACCTGACCGAGACGGGTATCCTCAACGGTATAATTTACCTTCAGAACAGGAGTATAGATGCTGTCTACTGCGATCACATCAACTGGGAGGTTGATCTGCTTCTTGTTTCTTTCAGCTGAAACATAGCCTCTTCCTCTGTCGATAGTGATCTCCATGTAAAGCTTAGCGTCCTTGCCCAGTGTTGCGATATGCATACCGGGATCGAGGATATTAACCTCAGAGTCGGTTTTTATATCACCGGCGGTTATTTCGCATTCGCCCTCTGCCTCTATATAGACTGTTTTAGGTCCTTCTCCGTAGAGTTTAGCAGTAAGTCCCTTGATGCTGAGGATAATCTCTGTGACATCCTCTTTCACACCCGGAATTGTTGATAACTCGTGGTGAACTGTGCCATCCTTGCCCGAAAGCTTAACTGATGTTACAGCCACACCCGGAAGTGAGGAGAGCAGCACACGCCTGAGGCTGTTTCCAAGTGTGATACCGTATCCACGCTCCAGCGGTGCTAAAACGAATTTGCCGTATTTGCCGTCACTTTTAAGCTCGACAATATCAATATCAGGCTTATTAATTTTTTCCAGCATAAAAACCCTCCTATTTCACATTTACTATTGATTTCGAGTTCTGAAATATCAAGTAACTGATTACTTGGAGTACAGCTCGACGATAAGGTGTGTAGCAACCTCGTAGTCAATATCCTCTGCTGATGGCAGACGGTTAACTGTTGCAGAGAAATCGTCCTTATTAGCTGTGAGCCAGATCGGAACGAGTCTGTCCTTAGTTTCTTCTACTGTTGCCTTGAACTTATCAGAAGTTCTGTCCTTTTCACGGAGAGCGATAACATCGCCGACCTTTACGCGATAGGAAGGAATATTTACTTTCTTGCCGTTAACTGTATAGTGGTTATGAACAACAAGCTGTCTTGCTTCTCTTCTTGTGAGAGCGAGACCCATTCTGTAAACAACGCTGTCGAGTCTTGATTCGAGGCAAGTGATGAGGTTGTCACCAGCCTTGCCTTCCATCTTCTCAGCGATCGAGAAATAGTGTCTGAACTGCTTCTCAAGAACGCCGTAGATAAACTTCAGCTTCTGCTTTTCCTTCAGCTGAAGACCGTATTCAGAGATCTTCTTTCTGTTATTTGCGTTCTTGAATCTGATGGATTCCTTCTTAGAAACACCCATAACTGCGGGGCTTATGCCCAGATATCTGCACTTTTTAAGAATAGGTTCTTTCTGAACTGCCATTTAAAACACCTCCAAATGTGATTAGACACGACGTCTCTTAGGCGGACGGCATCCATTATGCGGGATAGGAGTTACGTCCTTGATCATCTTAACCTCAAGACCTACTGTCTGAAGTGCTCTGATGGCAGCCTCACGACCTGCGCCTGGTCCCTTAACATATACTTCAACGTTCTTGAGACCGTGTTCCATAGCAGCCTTAGCAGCTGTTTCTGCTGCTGTCTGTGCTGCGAAAGGAGTAGACTTCTTTGAACCTCTGAAGCCAAGCTCACCAGCGCTTGCCCATGAAATTGCATTTCCGGCTGTATCTGTGATCGTTACGATCGTATTATTGAAAGTGGACTGAATATGAACTGCGCCGCTTTCGATATTCTTGCGTTCTCTACGTCTTCTGACGGTAGTAACTTTTTTACCTTTCTGCTGTGCCAAAGCTCATAACCTCCTTACTTCTTCTTGTTAGCGATAGTCTTTACAGGGCCCTTGCGGGTTCTTGCGTTTGTCTTGGTTCTCTGACCTCTTACAGGGAGACCCTTTCTGTGACGAACGCCTCTGTAACAGCCTATTTCAACGAGTCTCTTGATGTTAAGAGCTACTTCACGGCGAAGGTCACCCTCAACAGTATAGTTTGCATCGATATAGTCACGAAGCTTAGCAACGTCCTCTTCAGCGAGATCCTTTACTCTTACATCAGGGTTTACGCCTGTTGCAGCGAGGATGTTAGTTGCAGTCTGACGACCGATTCCGTAGATATAAGTGAGACCGATTTCGATTCTCTTATTCTTTGGAAGGTCAACACCGGCTATTCTTGCCATATTATAATTGCACCTCCATTAATGCATTTACGCGGATTAACCCTGACGCTGCTTGTGCTTAGGGTTTTCGCAGATAACCATGATTCTGCCTTTACGTTTAATGATCTTGCACTTCTCGCAAATAGGTTTTACTGAAGGTCTTACTTTCATTTAAAATACCTCCTTTAGCGGATAAGGCTGTTGTAATTCCAACTGCCGTTGATCTTTACTTTACGCGCCATGTTATACGGCCCTTTGAGAGGTCGTATGGTGACATTTCAAGCTTTACCTTGTCACCCGGCACGATTCTGATATAATTCATTCTGAGCTTGCCGGAAACGTGTGATAACACCTCGTGACCGTTCTCAAGCTGAACCTTGAACATTGCATTTGGCAGAGCGTCGATCACAACGCCCTCAACCTCGATAACATCTTCCTTGGACACTTTAGTTACCCTCCTTGCACTCACTGCTGGTAAATTCTCTCAGCAGAGTTCTGAGTTTTTTATCGGTAATATCGTTAATACTTATCATACTGTCTGTCGGGCACAAATGTTTTGCGTTCTTGCGTTTGGGCTTAGCGAGTTTTCTGCTTTTCCCGTTCGCAATATAGCAATAGTCATTGTCAGTTCCGGTAACAACGAAGAATCCTCCGCTGTCTCTTCCGGCAGCCGCCCTGACGACTGAGCCTTTCATAAAC
Organism: Ruminococcus flavefaciens; assembly: GCA_015067005.1. Lineage (GTDB taxonomy): Bacteria > Bacillota > Clostridia > Oscillospirales > Ruminococcaceae > Ruminococcus > Ruminococcus flavefaciens_AA. The sequence goes on along the minus strand of SVNH01000001.1, from coordinate 257,376 downwards.
TTCACAATTATTCCCCCTGTCAGGGCTGCGTCAAAATGACGGGACCGTCAGGAGTTATTGCGATCATATGCTCAAAATGAGCAGAAAGTGAACCACTTTTGGTAACCACGGTCCAATTGTCCTTCATTACCTTAACATCATCGCCTTTGACATTTATCATCGGCTCGATGCAAATGGTCATACCCGCAACCAGTCTGGGACCGTGTCCGGCTTTTCCCCAGTTCGGGATTTCGGGTGATTCGTGAACTTCTCTGCCAATACCGTGGCCGCAGTAATTTCTTACGATTCCGTAGCCTCGTGAAGCACAGAACTCTTCAACAGCATGAGATATATCTCCGATCCTTGCGCCCACCTGAGCCTGAGCGATACCTTCGTAAAGGCTTTTCTCAGTTACCTCAAGCAATGCCTTGGCTTCATCAGATATTTTGCCGACAGGAAAAGTCCAGCAGCTATCGCCGTTAAAGCCTTTATAGGCAGCACCTGTATCGATGCTGACGATATCGCCTTCCTTTAATCTGTGGCTTGCTTTCGGGATCCCGTGTATGATCTCCTCATTAACTGAGATACAAGCATTGCCCGGGAATCCATAAAGCCCTTTAAAGCAGGATTTTGCGCCATGCCTTGCGAAATATTCGCCAACAAGCTTATCAACATCGAGTGTCGACATACCCGCCCTTAATCTTTCGCCCGCATACCATATTGCGCCGCAGGTTATTCTGCCTGCTTCACGCATTATGGCTAATTCGGACTTTGATTTGATTGTTATGCTCATTTATTTCTCTACCCCTACCGCAGCAAGAGTGAGTTTTGAAGTTTCAGCGACCTCTTCCTGTCCCTTAACGGTAACAAGCTTGCCCTGTTTCTCGTAATAGTCCTTGAGAGGAGCTGTTTTTTCGTGATATGTTGCAAGTCTGTCGAGAACGACTTCCGGCTGATCGTCCTTACGGATAACAGTCTTATCGCCGCACTTATCACAAACGCCCTCAACCTTGGAAGGCTTATATTCAACGTGATAAGAAGCGCCGCAGCCCTGACAAACTCTTCTGCCTGAAACTCTCTGCTTGATAGTTTCATCTGCAACATCAATCTCGATAACCTTATCGATCCTGATGTTCATCTGATCGAGAGCCTCTGCCTGTGGAACGGTTCTGGGGAATCCATCGAGGATGAAACCGTTTTTGCAGTCGTCCTCAGCGATCCTCTCCTTCAGGATACCGATAACAATATCGTCTGAAACGAGAGCGCCGGCGTCCATAGCAGCCTTTGCCTTGAGACCGTACTCTGTACCGTTCTTGGCAGCTTCACGAAGAATATTGCCTGTGGAGATCTGGGGGATATTCAGTGCTTCGGAAACGACCTCAGCCTGTGTACCCTTACCTGCGCCGGGAGCGCCTAAAAAGATAAGATTCATATTCCGTTCCTCCTTTACTGTAAGAAGCCCTTATGATGACGCATCATAAGATGTGATTCAAGTGTTCGTGTTGTTTCAAGAGCAACACTGACTGCGATCAGTATAGTTGTACCGCCCATTGAAAGCGACTGGAGATTCTGGTCTGCCATTGCGATGAATATCGGGATGATAGCCACAACGCCGAGGAAGAATGCACCAACGAGTGAGATCTTGTTAAGAACCCTTGAAATGTAATCAGATGTTGGTTTACCAGGTCTGATACCGGGGATACCACCGTTCGACTGACGAAGGTTATTTGCGATCTCGATCGGGTTATACTGGATCGAAACATAGAAATAGTTGAAAGCGATGATAAGTAAGAAGTAGAGTATAGCGTAGCTCCAGCTTGTTCTCTTGAAGAACTCGCAGAAGTGATAATAGAAGCCGCTTGTTTCTGTTGGCTGACCCTTGAAGAGCTGAATTGTCTGTGGGAGAGCCATGAACGACATAGCGAAGATGATCGGCATAACACCGCTCATACAAACCTTGATCGGGATGTGTGTCTTCTGACCGCCGAACTGTTTTCTTCCTACAACACGCTTAGCGTACTGTATCGGGATACGTCTTTCTGCCTCGTTCATGAAAACGATGAAGCCGATCTCGAAGAGAATGAATACAAGATAACCGATAGTTACGAAGAGATATTTCTCAGGTGTCTGCTTTGTGAGCTTGATGAGAAGACCTGCATCGGTCGGGAATCTTGCTGCGATACCGGCAAAGAGTATGATAGAAACACCGTTTCCTATACCGTTATCGCTGATACGGTTACCCATCCATACTACGAATGAAGCACCAGCAACGAAGCTGAGGATAATAACTGCTGCGGAGAATACTCCCTCACTGCCTGAAGTATACTTGATAGCATCTGTCTGGCGTTTTAATGTAAGGTAGTAAGCATAAGCCATGAAGAAAGCAAGGACAAGAGCAACGAAGCCCGTTATCTTATCAATTTTCTTTCTTCCCTCTTCGCCCTCGTCACGCATACGTTCGAGAGGCGGCAGCGCAAAAGTCAGCAGCTGCATGATGATCGAAGCATTGATGAATGGAGTGATCGAAAGTGAGAAGATAGTTGCCTGAGAGAGCGCACCACCAGTGAGGATATTGAGATACTCAAGGAAGTTTCCGTCAGTAGCGCTGTTATCCATCCAGTCCTTTACAACCTCTGAATCGAGGAAAGGAACTGTGATAGCACTTCCCAGTCTGAAAATAACTATCATGAGTAATGTGTAAAGGAGCTTTTTCCTGATCTCAGGAACTCCCCAAGCCTTTTTCAGGGTCTGAAACACAATTACATCACCTCTGCCTTCCCGCCAGCCTTTTCGATTTTTTCGATAGCGCTCTGTGAGAATTTAGCAGCCTTTACTGTAAGATTAGAAGTAAGCTCGCCGTTTCCGAGAACCTTAACTCCATCGCAAACCTTCTTAACGAGACCTGAAGCCACGAGAAGTTCTGTATCAACAACAGTACCGTCCTTGAACTTATTAAGGTCTGATACATTGATAGTTGCATACTTTGTTGCGAAGATGTTATTGAAACCTCTCTTAGGAATACGTCTTGCAAGAGGCATCTGTCCGCCTTCAAAGCCGATTCTTACACCGCCGCCGCTGCGGGCATTCTGTCCCTTGTGACCTTTACCAGCTGTCTTACCGTTTCCGGATCCGTGACCTCTGCCTATACGCTTTGAAGCCTTGTTTGAATCGAGAGCGGGTGTTAATTCATGAATTTTCATATCGTTGCACCTCCTTGCTTACGCTTCTGTAACCTCAATGAGGTGAGAGATCTTAGTGATCTTGCCCTGTGTCTGAGCGTTGTCGGGCTGAGTTGTTACATCGCCGACTTTTCTGAGTCCGAGAGACTGAGCAGTAGCTATCTGGTCTTTCTTTCTGCCGATAAGGCTCTTTACGAGCTTGATATTCTTAGCCATTGTTACTGCCTCCTTAACCTAAAATTTCCTTAACGGTCTTGCCTCTCTTAGCAGCAACTTCCTTAGCAGAAGTGCAGTTTAAAAGACCGTTGATGGTAGCTCTAACAACGTTGCAGGGGTTGTTTGAACGAAGTGACTTTGTTCTGATGTCCTTGATACCAGCAACTTCGATTACTGCACGGACAGGACCGCCTGCGATAACGCCGGTACCGGGAGCAGCGGGCTTCATAAGCACTCTGCCTGCGCCGAATTCACCAACGATTTCGTGTGGGATAGTAGTTCCCTTGAGAGCAACCTTCTTCAGGTTCTTCTTAGCATCCTCGATACCCTTGCGGATCGCATCCGGAACTTCTCCGGATTTTCCGAGACCGAAGCCTACTGTACCATTTCCGTCGCCTACTACTACGAGTGCAGCAAACTTCATGATACGTCCGCCCTTAACGGTCTTTGATACACGGTTGATAGAAACAACCTTCTCAACGAGCTCAGGAGCCTGTGTTTCAATATTAGCCATTGTTTTACCTCCCTCTTAGAACTTTAATCCGTTTTCACGTGCGCCCTCTGCGAGTTCCTTAACTCTTCCGTGGTAGAGGTAGCCGCCTCTGTCGAAAACAACTTCGCTGATGCCCTTTGCAGCTGCATTCTTAGCGATCATTTCTCCGACCTTACGTGCGCCTTCAACGTTGCCGCCGTTGCCTTCAAAGCCCTTGTCCATGCTTGATGCTGAAGCAAGAGTAACACCGTTTATATCATCGATGATCTGAGCATAGATGTGCTTTGATGAACGGAACACATTCAGACGTGGACGCTCGGGAGTTCCTGAGATCTTTGCACGAACTCTGCGATGTCTCTTTAATCTTGCCTTATTGCTGTCAAATTTCTTAATCATAGCAATTTGCTCCTTCTAATTACTTCTTGCCCTTACCGGCCTTACCTTCCTTGCGGATGATGCGCTCGCCGGCATATCTGATACCCTTGCCCTTATATGGCTCAGGTGGACGCTTTTCGCGTACTTCAGCAGCAAACTGACCTACTGCCTGCTTGTCGATACCTGTGATAACGAGCTTGTTAGGCTGAGGAACATCGATCTTGATCGCATCTGTTTCCTCAAGGATAACCGGATGTGAGAAACCGAGGTTAAGAGTAACCTTGTTTCCGCTCTTTGCAGCACGGTAGCCGACACCCTCGATCTCGAGAGTCTTTGAATATCCGTTTGTTACACCCTCAACCATGTTTGCGATGAGAGTTCTTGTAAGACCGTGAAGTGAACGGTGACGCTTGTCATCGCTTGGTCTTGTAACTGTTATTGTACCAGCCTCGACCTCAATACCGAGCTCTGTGCTGAACTGTCTCTTAAGTTCGCCCTTTGGTCCCTTAACAGTGATGAGATTGTTATCGTTCTTAACCTCTACACCAGCAGGAACTGTGATAGGCATTCTTCCTATTCTTGACATATAGAAGTTCCTCCTTACCAGATGTATGCGAGAACTTCGCCGCCGACATTGAGCTCTCTTGCCTTCTTATCAGTAACGATTCCCTTTGAAGTTGAAACGATAGCGATGCCGAGTCCTTTACGAACCTTTGGCATATCTGCGCAGCTTGAATAAATACGCAGACCGGGCTTTGAAACTCTTCTGAGCCCTGTTATTACAGGTGACTTATTGTCGCCGTATTTAAGCGTGATCCTGATTATGCCCTGCTTACCGTCTTCGATGAGCTGGAAGCCCTTCACATAACCCTCATCAACGAGGATCTGAGTGATGTCCTTCTTAACTCTTGAAGCGGGAACGTCAACTGTGGCGTGCTTTGCAGTATTCGCATTACGAATTCTTGTTAAAAGATCAGCTATTGTATCAGTGATTTGCATACCGAGTGACCTCCTTTTAGTATTTTACCAGCTTGCCTTCTTAACTCCGGGGATCTGACCGTCATGAGCAAGCTCTCTGAAGCAGATACGGCAGATGCCGAACTTTCTGAGATATGCGTGCGGTCTGCCGCAGATCTTACATCTGTTGTAAGCTCTTGTGGAATACTTGGGAGTTCTCTGCTGCTTATTGATCATTGCCTTCTTAGCCATTTTATTTCCTCCCTATTACTTGATGAACGGAGCGCCCATAAGTGAAAGGAGCTCTTTTGCTTCTTCATCAGTATTAGCTGTTGTGATGAAGTTTATATCCATACCTCTTACCTTATCGATCTTATCATATTCGATCTCAGGGAAGATGAGCTGTTCCTTGATACCTGTTGAGTAATTGCCCTTACCATCAAATGAGTTTGCGCTGATTCCTCTGAAGTCACGAACACGCGGGAACGCAACATTGAAGAGCTTATCAACGAATTCATACATTTTCTCAGCTCTGAGTGTTACCTTAACACCGATCGGCATACCCTCACGGAGTTTGAAGTTAGCTACTGACTTCTTTGCACGGCAAACGATAGGCTTCTGACCTGTGATTGCTGCGAGATCTGTCATAATAGCGTCGATAACCTTTGCATTATCCTTAGCTTCGCCGGCACCAACATTGATGACAACCTTTTCAAGCTTCGGGATCTGCATAACGCTCTTGTATCCGAATTTCTTCATCATAGCGGGAGCAACGTCACTAACATAAAAATCTTTTAATCTTGCCATTGTCGTTCTCCTTTACATTATTCAAAAGACTTTCCGCACTTCTTGCAAACGCGGAGCTTCTTGCCGTCCTCAATTACGTGGCCGACTCTTGTTGGCTTGCCGCACTTAGGGCAAACGAGCTGAACCTTTGAAGCATAAACAGGAGCCTCTGTCTTGATGATTCCGCCCTTTTCACCCATTCTTGTGGGCTTAACGTGCTTTGTGATCATGTTGATGCCCTCAACGATGACCTTGCCCTCCTTAGGGCTTACTTCTACGATCTTACCAGTTTTTCTTTCGTCCTTGCTGGTATATTTATCCTCATACTTACCGGTGAGAAGGATAACAGTGTCACCGGTTTTTACGTGTACTTTACTCATAATCGAATGACACCTCCATTAAAGAACTTCCGGTGCGAGGCTGAGGATCTTGGTATACTCCCTTTCGCGGAGCTCCTTAGCAACCGGTCCGAAGATACGAGTTCCCTTTGGGTTCTTATCTTCCTTGATAATAACAGCAGCGTTCTCATCGAAGCGGATGTAAGTTCCGTCCTCTCTTCTGAGACCCTTTGCTGAACGAACGATAACTGCCTTTACAACATCGCCCTTCTTTACAACGCCTCCGGGTGTTGCTTTCTTAACTGAAGCAACCACAACGTCACCGATGTTTGCATATCTGCGGCGTGTACCTCCCAGAACTCTGATACACATAAGTTCCTTTGCACCTGTGTTATCAGCGACTTTAAGATAAGTCTGCATCTGTATCACAGCGAGTTCCTCCTTTCAAGCTTAAAGCTTCTATCAAAATTACTTAGCCTTTTCAATGATGTTTGTTACACGCCATCTCTTATCTTTTGAAAGCGGACGTGTTTCCATGACCTCAACGCGGTCGCCGATTCTGCACTCATTCTTCTCATCGTGAGCCTTAAGCTTAACGGTGCGCTTGATGATCTTCTTATAAAGCGGGTGTTTAACGTTATCAACGATAGCAACTACGACGGTTTTATCCATCTTATCGCTTACAACCTTACCTACTCTTGTTTTTCTAAGGTTTCTCTCAGTAGACATTAGCTAAATCCTCCCTTTCTTACTGCTCAGCGCTCAGCTCTGCCTCACGCAGAGTTGTCTTGATGCGGGCAATATCCTTCTTTACAGCCTTAAGACGTGCTGTATTATCAAGCTGATTTATAGCGTGCTGAAAGCGGAGCGCGAAAAGCTCTTCCTTCAGGCTGACAAGCTTCTGATTGAGCTCATCAACTGATAATTCTCTGATCTCTGATGCCTTCATTACTGCTCCACCTCCTGCTCTGCTTTAGTAACGAACTTACACTTGATAGGAAGCTTGTGCATTGCAAGACGCATAGCTTCTCTTGCAGTTTCCTCAGCAACGCCCTTGATCTCGAAGAGAACTCTGCCGGGCTTTACTACTGCAACCCAGTATTCTGGTGAACCCTTACCGGAACCCATTCGTGTTTCAGCGGGCTTTTCTGTGATCGGCTTATCAGGGAAGATCTTGATCCATACCTGACCGCCTCTCTTGATGTAACGAGTCATAGCGATACGGGCAGATTCGATCTGGTTGGATGTGATCCAAGCCGGCTCGAGAGCCTGAAGACCGAAATCACCGTAGGTTACCTTGTTACCTCTGTATGCCTTACCCTTAAGACGTCCTCTGTGGACTCTGCGGTATTTAACTCTCTTTGGAAGCAGCATTACTGGTTACCTCCTTCTCTTTTTGCATCGCGGTTCTGGTTGTTTCTGTTACCGCCGCGCCTGTTGCCGTCGCGTCTGTCATCGCGGCGACGTCTGTCGTTATTTCTTGGATCGTTCTTTCTTTCGATCTTTTCTCTCTGAGCAGCAGCCTTAGCAGCATCGCCCTTGAGAACTTCGCCCTTATAGATCCAAACCTTTACGCCAAGCTTACCGTATGTTGTATCAGCCTCAGCAAAGCCGTAGTCAATATCAGCACGGATTGTCTGAAGCGGGATTGTACCTTCGTGATAGCTTTCGCTTCTTGCGATCTCGGCACCGGCAAGTCTGCCTGAAACCTTGACCTTGATACCCTTTGCGCCAAGACGCATTGTTCTGCCGATAGACTGCTTCATAGCTCTTCTGAAAGAAACTCTGTTCTCAAGATCAAGAGCGATCTTTTCAGCAACGAGCTGGCTGTCCATATCAGGCTGCTTAACTTCGATGATGTTTACGAAAACCTGTTTTTTCATCATAGCCTCGAGCTGTGCTCTGAGCTTTTCGATCTCTGCACCCTGTCTGCCGATAACGATACCCGGCTTAGCGCAGTGAATGTGGATTCTTACCTTATCGGCAAAACGCTCGATCTCGATTCTGGGAACACCAGCAGCGTATAAGTTCTTCTTGATGAAGTTACGAACGTTGTAGTCCTCAACGAGAGTATCGCCGAAATCTGCCTTGTTAGCATACCAGCGTGAATCCCAATCTTTAATAACGCCGACACGAAGTCCGTGCGGATTAACTTTCTGGCCCATTTCTCAAACCTCCTTGGGATTATTCTTTTTCTGTAAGAACAACTGTTATGTGTGATGTTCTCTTTAAAATTCTATATGCTCTGCCCTGAGCTCTTGGCATGATTCTCTTCATGATCGGACCTGGTGTTACATAGCACTCAGAAACCACGAGATTATCCTTATCCATGCTGAAATTGTTCTCAGCGTTTGCCTGAGCAGACTTTACAAGCTTTGAAACGATAGGGCTTGCAGCCTTAGGAGTAAGATCCAAAGTAGCTAAAGCGATGTCAACTGGCTTGTTCCTGATAAGATCGAGAACGATCTGAACTTTTCTTGGTGATATACGAGCATTTCTTAAATAAGCTCTTGCTTCCATCTCTGAACTCCTCCTTCCGCTTATTTCTTACCGTTGTTAGATGTCTTAGAGCCTGCGTGACCCTTATAAGTTCTTGTAGGTGCGAACTCACCGAGCTTATGACCTACCATATCCTCTGTTACATATACCGGAACGTGCTTACGACCGTCGTGAACAGCGAATGTATGACCAACGAAATCAGGGAAGATTGTTGAAGAACGGCTCCATGTCTTAAGAACCTTCTTTTCGCCTGCTTCGTTCATTGCAACGACCCTCTTCAGGAGAACTTCCTGGACATAAGGTCCCTTCTTAATGCTTCTGCTCATTATTCAGTTCCTCCTTTCAGATTACTTACCGTTGCGGCGCTTTACGATGAACTTATCAGTTCTGTTGTGCTTCTTACGAGTCTTATAACCAAGAGCAGGCTTGCCCCAAGGTGTTACAGGGCCCGGACGTCCAACAGGTGATTTACCTTCACCACCACCGTGTGGGTGATCGCATGGGTTCATAACTGAACCGCGGACAGTAGGTCTCCAACCCATATTTCTTACACGACCAGCCTTACCGTAGTTAACGTTCTCATGGTCGATATTTGAAACCTGACCGATTGCAGCCTTGCATCCGATCGGAACTTTTCTCATTTCGCCTGAGGGAAGTCTGACAAGTGCATAAGCACCTTCCTTACCCATAAGCTGAGCCTGGTTGCCTGCGCTTCTTACGAGCTGAGCGCCCTTTCCAGGATAAAGCTCGATAGCGTGAATGAATGTACCAACTGGGATATCCTCAAGCTTGAGTGCGTTACCCGGCTTGATATCAGCCTCAGAACCGGACTCGATCTTGTCTCCTACCTTAAGACCGTTAGGAGCGAGGATGTATCTCTTTTCGCCGTCCTCATATTCAACGAGAGCGATGAAAGCGGATCTGTTCGGATCGTATTCAAGAGTCTTAACGACAGCGATCATGTTGTCCTTATCTCTCTTGAAGTCGATGATACGGTACTTTCTTCTGTTTCCGCCGCCTCTGTGGCGAACTGTGATTCTGCCGTAGCTGTTTCTTCCCGACTTCTTCTTCATTGGTTCGAGAAGGCTCTTCTCCGGCTCAACCTTTGACAGGATCGAGTAATCAGTAACTGTCATCTGACGTCTCGAAGGTGTCGTAGGCTTATAAGTCTTTATAGCCATTTTAAATTTCTCCTTTAATGCATTTTTCGCGGGAGCATTACTCCCATAACCTCAGGTCTGATCAGTTATCAGACCATACCCTCGAAGAATTCGATTGCCTTGGAATCTTCTGTAAGAGTAACGATAGCCTTCTTCCAATCGGAAGTCTTGCCGAGATATTTACCAACTCTCTTAGCCTTACCGTTAACATTGAGGGTATTTACCTTAGCTACCTTAACATCGAAGAGTGTTTCAACAGCCTTCTTGATCTCTGTCTTGTTAGCGTCAGTAGCTACCTTAAAAGTATATTTTCCTGCCTGAAGATCGTCCATAGATCTTTCTGTGATAACAGGCTTGAGGATGATATCCTGAGCAGCTTTTATCATGCGTATACCTCCTCGATCTTTCCAACGGCATTCTTAACAACGATGAACTTGTCATAGTTGAGGATGTCGTAAACATTGAGTGTGTTTACAGCAGCAGTCTTAACACCTGGGATGTTAGCTGCGCTCTTGATAACCTTTGAATCTGCTTCAGCTGTAACGATGAGAGCCTTACCCTCAACGCCGAGAGCCTTGAGCATTTCAACAACAGTCTTTGTCTTGTAGCTGTCGAGTGTGAGAGCATCAAGAACGATCATGTTGTTATCGAGCACCTTAGTTGAAAGAGCTGATCTCATAGCGAGTCTGCGAACCTTCTTATTGAGTGCGTATCTGTAATCTCTGGGCTTTGGTCCGAGAGCGATTCCGCCGTGAACCCACTGAGGAGCACGTGTTGAACCCTGTCTTGCGTGACCTGTTCCCTTCTGTCTCCAAGGCTTTCTTCCGCCGCCGCTTACTTCTGTTCTTGTAAGTGTGGACTGTGTGCCCTGTCTCTGGTTAGCGAGGTAATTAACTACCATTGCGTGCATAACAGCTTCATTTGGAGTAATTCCGAAAACTGCGTCATTGAGTTCTGTTTCGGAAACCTGCTTACCTGTCATATCAAATACTGAAATTGTAGACATTTACGCTTCCTCCTTCCTTAAGCCTTAACGCTGTCAACGATACAAACGATACCGCCCTTAGGACCGGGGATAGCGCCCTTGATAGCGATGAGATTGTTCTCTGCGTCTATTTTAACTATTTCGAGATTCTGTACAGTTACCTGTTCAGCGCCCATGTGACCAGCGAGGATCTTGCCCTTGAAAATTCTTGAAGGTGAGGAGCAAGCACCCATTGAACCTGCCTGTCTGTGAACAGGACCGGTACCGTGAGTTTCCTTGAGTCTGTGCTGGTTGTTGCGCTTGATCGGGCCAGCGTAGCCCTTACCCTTGCTTGTGCCGACAACGTCGATAGCGTCGCCTACTGCAAAAGTATCAGCCTTGATAATGTCGCCGACATTGAGTGAATCGCAGTCGTCAAGTCTGAACTCTTTAAGAGTTGACTTACAAGCAACATCAACTTTCTCGAAGTGACCTCTGAGAGGCTTGTTCATTCTCTGGATCTTAACATCGCCGTAACCCAGCTGAAGTGCTGCGTATCCGTCGTTTTCAACAGTTTTCTTCTGTACTACTACGCACGGACCGGCTTCTACTACTGTTACAGGAACAACTTTTCCTGTTTCATCGAAGATCTGTGTCATACCGATCTTCTTGCCGATAATACCTTTCTGCATATCGTTTTCCTCCTGTTAGGTTATTGGTTGACAAAGGTTGTCAACATGACCGGCGGACTACCGCCATTCCGTTTCCCAAACGGTGATTTTCAGCGTAATTTCGGTTAATTACTTAACCTCCATAACAACGTCTACGCCTGCGGGGATCTCAAGCTTATCAAGAGCAGCAGTTGTCTTGTCAGTAGGACGGATAACGTCTACGAGTCTCTTGTGAGTTCTCATTTCGAACTGCTCGCGGCTGTCCTTGTACTTGTGAACAGCACGAAGGATAGTAACGATTTCCTTGTCTGTCGGGAGCGGGATAGGTCCTGAAACTCTTGCACCGCTTCTCTTAGCTGCCTCAACGATCTTAGCTGCTGCAATATCAACAGTAGCGTGATCGTAACCCTTGATCTTGAATCTGATCTTTTCGTTGACTGCCATAATTTCGCCTCCTTGAAAAATTTACGGGGACGCTTTCTGGGAATTCACACGTTTCCGTGTGTTTCATGCTTTATCTGATAAAAAAACTCGAAAAACCGTTGTTTTCCGAGCCGTAACAGACATATTGAGACACAAATATAGCATTACCGCACATACGCAAGCTGTGCGATCATAACCACAAACAGTGTCCGTTATCCCATTCGCCCGGTTTAAAATCGGACATACTCCGCGGAAATTACCTGCCATACCGGCAGCAACCTTCCGTTTCAACGCATATCTTCTGCAGTCAGCGCACTTTCAGCGCGCTCAACAGGTATAATTTTACCATATATCTGGTCAGATTGCAATAGTTTCACGGCAAAAGTTTGCGAAATAATTTGTAAATTTTTCGTGAACGATAATTTTGTTTTAACAATTTATGTAAACCGATTCTGCTCACATAAATTAAAACGAACACATATATATTATATAACAGCCTGCCACTTTGTCAAGTCCAATATAAAAAGGGAGCGTTACCGCTCCCCTTTATCACTTCTTGTTGTAATACACGCTATTATATACATTATAATAAATGCAGCCGCCCTGTACATATCAGTTGCCGCTGTTCAAAGCCTCGGCGATATCAGAGGGCATTGTTGTCTTTTCGATAACAGCCTCCTCAGCGATCTTCTTTGCCTCTTCAACTGAAAGCTCCTTCTGAGGTTCAAGAATTGCATATACTCCATATTCCTTGTAGCCTATCATTATCTCGACCGGCTTATCATCCCTTACAGCAATATATATGCTCTTGTTTTCAATTACCGGATCATCATAGACAGTATATTTTGCGCCGCTCTTCTCAATTGCTGCGGTACGATCTGCTATGCTCTGATCGTATTCTTCGGTATTATCTGCCATATACATATCAAGGCTAAAATTGTCCACAACAGCGTTTGCCATTGCTGAGTTAGCTGAAGCACCTAGCGCATCATTTGTTTTTTCAGACAATGTTAACGTATAATACACATCCTGTGCATTTGATTCCGTCTGTGACTTATCTTTTAGTTCAACGCCCTCGATGAAGTATCTGAGTTCATTCTCAGGGATCGTATTGTGAACAGCAAGAGTTACAAAATGGTCTGTACCGCTGAATCTGATAACAACATCTCGGTTGAAATAACCGCCCTGTACACATCTTGCCCAGTCTTCCTCAGATATAGATCTGTCACCTTCATACTCAGGCTCGTGAGGACCTTCCTGTCTGTAACTGATATAAACGTGTCTTTCGTTATCTCCCTCACCGAGAACATAGTCCTCAGTTCTTGCAGAACGGTAATTTCCCTGTCTGTTGAAGGTATAATCAAGCAGATCCTCCCACTTTTCAGCACTATTAAAATGTGCAAGTGTAGGAGTTATACCGCCGGTCTGACGCTCACCGTTTATATAGTATCCGAACTTGAAGCCATCCGGATCGCGTTTGAGATTCTCAGGGATGTTGTTATAAACTACCTGATACTGTTCTGTGCTGTCAAAATCATCGCGTTTTTCATCAATATAATATTTTTTTCTTTCCTCTTCACGCTGCTCTGCGACGGTCTTTTCATGCTCCATAATATCTGTCTGCGCCTCTGTGAGAGCCTCTGTTGAAGCTTCAGCAGCAAGAGTTGTTGTTACGGCAGTTGTTTCCTCGACTGCTGCGCCGAACTTATCGCCGCCGCCCTTTCCGGACGATGAAAAATGCATAACGCCGACTGTTGCTGCCGGAATGATGAGGATAGCTGCGGCAGTTGCTGCGATACCTGCATTGAAACGGCGTGTTTTCTGTGTTATTCTTCTTTTCTCCATAGTATTTCCTCCTTGCAATTCTGAGCGCCGGCGGCAATACTTCTCTGAGAATACGTGAGTTTCGTTGGATTCAAACGCTTCCTCAACGATTTTGTTCCAGTCAGTTTTCATTTGGATTCTCTCCTCTCAGTTTTATTATCCGCCTTTTCGCACGTTCAAAACGCTTCCGGACAGCTGCTTCACTCATCGAAGTCCGCTGTGCTATCTCCTTGTAAGGCATTTCGTATCTGCATCTGAACATCACTATCGTCCGGTCGGTCTCTTCAAGACCGTTCATTATCTCACCGGTGCTTCCTGCAATTATCTTATCCTCAACATTTGTCAGCGGATCGGATAACTGCATAACACTGTCATCAATAGGCTGTTCATACGTATACTTGCGTTTGTTCCGGCGATATATGCCGATAGACGTGCTTTTTATCACTTTTACAATATAACTTTTCGTTTTTGGGCTTTCAGCGTCTCCTAACCGTTTTATTTTACCGATTATCCGGACAAATGCTTCGGATACAGCGTCCTCAGCCATTTCCCTGTTGTGCAGAAACGCATAGGCGATACGATACATCGGCTGTTCGTATATCTCGTACAGCTTCTGTATTTTTATTGATTCATGAAGATCCATTATATCACCTTCCCTTCGAGACGTCTCATATAATATAACGCTTTGCAAGGATGATTTGTGACGCAGCTATAAAATATTTCTGAAGAGGGGGTTAAAAGTTCAATGCTTACCCGACAAGTCCCGAGCGCTCGATACCTTCGGTAAAGTATTTCTGAAGGAACATATACATTATCAGCAAGGGTGCTATCGAGATAAGACATCCAGCCTGTTTCCAGACTACCTGCTCGCGGGCATCAAGTTGTATCGTAGCATCCCCGAATATCCTCTGAGCAAGAATGCTGTCAAGGTTATAGAGCGCGGTCGAAACAGTCTGTGTGTTATTGAAGAATACCGCGCTTATGTAATAATCGTTCCAGTACCATACTACCGAGAAGAGGAATACAGTCAGGAACGCCGAAAGCGCATTCGGCATCATGACGCGGAGAAATGTCATGAACGGACCGCAGCCGTCGATATATGCAGCATCCTCAAGTTCACGCGGAAGTCCCTTGAAAAACTGACGGAATATAAATATCATAAGTCCGGAACGTATGCCGTTTGCGGTCATTGCCGGAAGATACATCGTCCACATGGTGTCGATGAGGTTGATGTCAGGACTTCCCAGAAAATACCTGAACTGAAAGAACAGCGGCAGTGAGATTATCTGTGTTGGAACAAGTATCATCATTATAACTATACCGAACAGCAGCTTCTTTCCCTTGAAGCTGAATCTCGCAAAGCCATAGCCTGTCAAAGCACACGAATAGACCTGCACTATCGAACAGCCTATATTCAGCAGAAGTGTATTCTGCAATGTCTGCCAGAAGTCCATAGCCTCAGCAGTCTCACGCATTACTGAAAGCGTAGTATGGCGCGGTATCCACATTACTGTCGGATCGTTCATATCGCTTCTTTCGCGGAACGAACAGCTTATCATATAGATAAGCGGATAGAGTATGATGAAAGAAAGCCCGATGAGTATGCAGGCTCTGAATATCACCCAAACCCATTCCGAAAATCTCTTGTGCGCCTTTCGTTTCATTTTCAGAGCGGAATTAACAGTATTATCCATATTCCGCCCCCTATTCCACTTCGTAGTAAACGAATTTGTTTACTACTGCTGTAACTATGCCGACAGCAGCAAGTACAATTACAAAATATATCCATGCCATTGCCGAAGCAAGTCCGTAATTGATGTCCTGATTCTGGAACACGAGTATTCGCTCCATTACCTTATTCAGCGGGTTTGTAAACGAGTCTATTACTGTATATATAAGGTTTACCAACACAAAAGGACTCACATACGGGAAGGTTATCTTCCAGAAAAACTCCCACGAGGTCGCGCCCTCAAGCTGAGCTGCTTCCTTTGCCGACGGCGGTATATTCTGCAAAGCCGCCAGAAACAGAAGTATCTGTATACCTGAGCTCCATACTATGCCAAATACATTATCCGCAACTGCTGTAATAAACTCAGTCATGCGCGGACTTATGTTGTATATGCCAAGAAAACGCATAAGGTCGCCGACAAGATCAGTCGAGAACATAGTTGAGAATTTAGCAGAGCCGTTATTGCCTGTGGACTCCATATCACCGCTGATTATCTTGAATACCGGTCCTGTTGCGATTATAACAGGCAGGAAGAATATCGCCCTCGCAAAACCTCGTCCCTTGAATTTCTGATTCAGTATCACTGCAATGAACAGCGAGAAAATCAGTATCAGCGGAGTTTTCCATAGTGTTTCGATAAGTGTATCGACAAGATAATCGGTATAATAGGGATCCTTATCGAGAGCAGCACGGTAATTTGAAAGACCTGTCCACTTCATGTTCAGTCTGCCCGGTTCGATAGTAACGGTATTGAACGAGTACCACAGCGACTTTCCGAGAGGTATCAGAAAAAAGGCTATCGTTCCGATAAGCCACAGCGAAATGAAGCCGTATCCGCAGAGCGCTTTTCTGCGCTCATAAGAAAGCCGAGGCCGCTTTGCCTCCCTTTGCTTCTTCATCAGTATCTGATCCCCCCTTCCTCAGCCTCTTTTCCGAGACTTATCAGTTTATCATTGTACCATATATTCTTATCCTTAAAATCAACTCTTACGACAGTACCGTTTGAATAGGCAACAGTTATCCTGTTACCGGCTTTGTCATTTTCGTAATCCGTGATCGTACTTGTGCTTATATCGCTCAGAAGCGGTTCAAGGAGAGAATACTCCGCAGCGGCAGTATCCTTCCAGTTAGCCTGATCTGCGTAATAGTAAATATCGAACTCAGTATCCTTTAGCAGAGATGTTTCCGCGCTGAGCATATCAAAGCTAAGACAGCTTCCGGTAGCTGCCGACATGAGAAGCAGAGTTTCCGGATCAGCCGAAGCATTCACCGCCGGCGATGAATAAGGCACTACGCCGTGCATTACCATCTGATAGAACGGTATATCCTCATCAAAAACATCAAAGCGGCTCGAACTGAGCGGTACTTTCTTCACAGCGCTCACATACGGAAAAGCATAGGCATTTGCATTATCGGCAAGTATCCCACCGCCGAGACTATCATTCAGTTCCGCATAGCTCTCGGTGAGTTCATTCATGGCGTCATAGCGTGAAATGCGCTTCCTGCCGTAATCTCCGTAAAGCGAGGTCGTGAGGTTAGAGATACAAACGCCTTCAAGTCCGGCGCTGTCATAGCTGTCAGCGACTTTTCCCAGCACCTTTTGAAAATAGTGCGGAGTAAGCAGGAGTTTATCCTTGCTGAAGCTGTCTGTAACGCCGTAAGCCATATCGTAGTCAACTGATTTTGAGTAAACTCCGGATATTCTCACAGAAGTGCCGTTGAACGAATAATAGCCGTTTCCGGAATAGAAACTGCTGTTGTCCGATACCGGATATAGCCGGACATTATTCTCCTCAGCATAATCCTTCAGTGAACTGAACGCTTTCTTTCCGCCGAGTGTACGCGAAGGCTTCGCTGACGTATCTATCTTGTTGTTGATACCGTCGTTAGTCCAGTTGACGTAGGAAGCCACAATATCGTCAACGCCGCCGTCCCTGAGGTCAGAAAGAATATCCTCCGCCTCATCATATTCAGTAACGGCAGTTTTCATAGTAACAGGTATGCCAAGCACGGACTTCTTCTTCTGAACTCCGCCATAAAGGTCAATAAACAGCGGTGCGTAATCAGGCTCGGACTTCTGCTTCACGCCTTTTTCATCCATGAGGTATTCGCGGTAACGAGCGGCAATATCAACGCAGTCCGCCCCCTTTCCCGAAATAGGGTAGTAGCGCACTTCAATATCGTCACAATTAATGCCGCCGCGCTCAAATACTGTGAACTCCTGATTGCTGCGTCCGGACATATAATAAGTATCCGTACCTCTGAGCGTAAACACGAAGCTGCACAGGTTATATCCGGTATTCGAGCGCAGGGCAGGCTTAGCCGAGATAAGAGCGTTTGAATCGCCCTTGTCAGCTATCGCAAGAAGAGCGTTATTCTGCTTCACTATGCCATATACCGGCATATATATCTGTTCGGTCACAGGTCCGCGTGAGAGCGGAACAGCTGTAACATCTCTGCCGTAAACTCTTTGCAGATAATTCTCGGTACTCCTGCTGCCCTTGCCATTGAAGCGCATGATCGCACCGCAGCCGTCAGGGATGAGATAGTACCCCTCCTCGGACGTATCAGCTGCACCAAAGTTTCCGAGCAGAGTTATCTCAGTAGCGATATTTGAATCATTGCTCTCGGTTATCTCCGATGTTTTCAGGCTTGCCCTGAGATGATCCTCCTCAAGAGTATATTCGACCGGATAGCTGAATCCGGCTTTTTTATAGTCGTATGTCACTTTTACTCCGCCGCTGATGTCCTTTACGGTTATCGAGCAATCGGAGGAATGTCCCGAACGCAGGATATTATTGCTGCTGCGTTTTGACGGAACTCCGTATTTCATTGTGCTTGAAGAGCGCAGGTCATCAACGAGCAGGTCTGTTGCGTACTCATCCTGCGAAGCTCCGAGCGGCGATGACCACCATATATAGCCGGTCTCCTTATTCTCAATGCCGAGCGTAGCATATCTGTCGTCGATAAGCAAACGAAATTTATCATTTTCACAGCAGCAGCGATAAACACCGAGAAAGCGCTTTCCGTCTTCCGAGATCCATGCGGCAGCTCCTGCTGACTCGCCTTCATACAGCCTGTAACCGTCACCTGTCGAGGTGTATGTGTAAACGGAATCCGTTTTTTTGTTGTCATCCGACATAACAGCAAGAGTTTCAGTTCCGTCGGTGAAAAACACATTTTTACTGTCGAGCGATGACACTATCCTATATGCTCTGCTGACACTTCCATTGCTGAATTCAGCTATAAAACGTCCTTTTTCGCTTATGTATCTATTCGATTCCGGCGATGAGGCGATCTCCTCGAATACTGCTGCCGGCTTTCCGCTTTCAGTGTAGAGCGCAGCCGCTGCGCCCATATTCTTTATCGAGGATATTTCCTGTTCAGCAGCTTTTTTGGCAGTTTCCTGATCCGGATCAAGCTTAGCTCTGCGGGCAGGTTTCCCTTCGGGAAATCCGTGTTCCGCCCATATCTGTTTTTCATCCGGTTCACTGCTTCTGAGGTAGAAGTCAAGTCCCTCGGAACTTCCCGCATAAGTGAAATACTTCTCCAGCACTGCCGTATCTATTTCAGGCTCTTCTACCGTTTCACTCCGCTTGCTTTCGGACTCCTCCCCGGTCGAATCCTCCTCCGGAACGCCGGTCTTGACACTGAAATTCTCATCATCCGCATAGATATTACCGTTCACGCTAAGAAGCGATACCGCCGCAAGGCACAGCAAAAATCTCTTTAATCTGTTCGCCATAGCCTCACCCCACTCTGAAACGGTAAGTGATCTCAGTCCAGACCGTTGAAACAAACACCATTATCTGCTGAACAAGTGAAATGAACAGCACCAGCAGAAAGAGCATAACGAACATCGCAGCGATAGTCATTACGATAGCCATACAGGTCTTGCCTGCTGAATACTGATGTACCGATCTTATAGCCGAAAACAACATAACAGCACTCCAGCCGACTCCTATTATCTCTATCACCTGCATGAAAACTGCCTCGTCACGGACAAGGATACGTGAAAGTAATACATTCACGTAGGTCTGCACTATGTAAGGTATCAGCGAATATGCGCTGTAAATGCAGATATTCCGCGCTGTACCCTCGCCGTCAAGAAGAGTACAGACAGCCCAGTTGCCGATAGTCCATGCAGCGAACAGCACCACGCTCTTCACGAAATAAGGAACAATACTGAATGTCTTGTCGTGAGGCTGTCCAAACTGAAAGCCGTATAGCCTTGCGTGAGCAACCTGTGCAAAGAAGAACAGCAATACGATGACTACTGCTATTTTCAGCGAGCCGGACTTCTTCCAGCGCATATCCTCAAAGCCTTCTATCGGATGTGTTACCGCGTGTTTTACCCATTCGCTCTGCTTAAGGTCCATCATCTGAATGCTGTTCCTCCCTTCTTTTTATGCTTCCGGCGCTTTTTTCTGTATCTTCCCAGTATCAACAGCGCTGTTACAGCTCCGAAAAGCGACAAAAATATTGCCGTGAAATGTTTTTTTATAAACTCTGCACGATAGCCCTCGAACGCCTTGTTGTATATCTCCGGCGAATCCGCTATGCGAGCATATTTCATTGCGCCTTTGTAGTCGCCTTTTCGCAGGAGTGCCGAAGCTACTCCGATATTTGCACGGCGGTAATTGCCGTCGTGACGCAGCACCTCATACCACGGTTCGAGCGCCTCTTCATAGTAACCATCGTTATACAGCTTAGTTGCCTTGTGAACAGCCGCGCCGAAAACGGTCTCCTTGAAAACAGTGACCGTGTCCTTTGTCGAATCGAGAACGTATATCTTATCGCCGTGAGACTCAACTGCCGCAGCGGTATTCACTCCGCCCAGCTGATTTGCTTTAGTACCGGTGATAAAGAGCAGATTGCATTCCTCATCATACTGAAAAACACGTCCGGAAGTAAGATCGAGACAGTTTATGCAGCCGTCCTCAGAAATGTCGATGTCAACTATCGCAGGAGCAAACAGGGTGTTCTGTATCGGATCATATATCGGAACATTATCCCCGAAGGTTGCCGAAAGATCGGCAAATATATTCTTCCCGGCAGCATTCAGCTTCTTTACTGTATCGGTACGCTGAGTAGATGACGAGGTGCAGGTGAAAATGAAATCGCCCTCAATGTCAAAGCTTGTGATACCGGTCGGAACACTTCTCGAACGCCGCGATCTCTTATTCTCAGACATGAACAATTCACGCAGATAATTCCCGATTATCTCCGCAGTGGGCTGAACTCTGTTAGCCCCGTAAAAGCCGATGAATCTGCCTTCAGGACTGAACATCGCCGCACCTGTTGTGATATTTCCAAGAACGGCGTAAATATTCCCCGCCTTGTCTGCAAGCACTTTCTGCGGCTTGAAGGTCGGAGCCTTATACATATCATCGTCAGGAGCTTTTATCTCCATGATGACCTTTGCGGATTTATCCGAAACGAGTATCCTCTCATTTTCACTGTCAGCGATGTACATAAGCCCGTTATACGGCGAAATATATATTCCCTTCGGCTTATCGAGAGTTGTCTCAGTGCCTCCGGGCGTGATAAAGCTGTCATATACCCTGACAGTGTGCGTCAGTTCTTCATCAACAGCAACTATACGGTCGTTTTTAGTATCAACGATGTAAAAAAGACCGTCACCGGCGAAAAAAATATCGCTCGGCGAATCAAAGCCGCCTGCACCAAGCTCCTGACCTGATACCGCGCGTTCGGGAATATACCCAGCCTGTGAGGGGATAGCCTCTCCCCAGCTGTCGTAGTTGTAGGATTCGTAAGGCTCGCCTGCATTAGCCGGAAAAGCGGAGATACTTCCGCACACCACAGCAAACGAGCACATTGCCGCCAATATTCGCTTTTTCGTATCATCCGCCTCCTTGTCGGTTTATGTATATCACGTTACAGGCTTACTCTTTAATTCCCGAATGTGCCATTGTAGCGATAACGTGTCTTTGTGCGAGCATGAACACTATAACAGGCGGTATCAGCATAAAAACTGCCGCCGCCATTGCAACTCCGGCTCTTGCCATTCCGGATGCCGCCGCCTGTGTTACGACAGTCGGCAGTGTTTTATACTGCTCCTGAAATATAAGCGAGCCCGCCTGAATATTCCAAGCCGCCTGAAAAGCAAAGATTATAAGTGTCATGAGAGCCGGCTTCTGATTCGGCATCACTATCTGCCAGCATATCCGGAACAGACCTGCGCCGTCGACTTTAGCGGCTTCGATCATAGCGTCCGGCACCTGCATTATTGACTGTCTCATGAGGAATAGTCCCATAGGTGAGGCTACCGAGGGCAGTATCAGCGCAAGAGGGTTGTCGATAAGATGCATCCTCGCCATAACTATATACTGCATTATGTAGATAACATTGCTCTGATAAAGCAGCGATATTACAATAATACTGTTTATCAGCCTGCTTCCGGGGAATTTGCACTTTGCAAGCACAAATGCCGCCATTGAAGCAAACACGCATTGCAGGAGCGTCACCGAAAGAGTTACCGATATGCTGTTGAAAACGTATCTTGAAAACGGTACTCTGTTCTGTCTCAGCGATTCAAACATATCGCTGTAATTCTCCGTTGTAGGTCTCAGTGTATAAAGCTTGGGAGGAAAAATGAACAGTTCCTCGACAGGCTTTATCGACATAACTACTGTAAGGTATATCGGAAGTGCCATGAATATGCCCAGTATCAGCAAAAATACGAATATAGCGACCGTTCCGCCGATCTTTCTGCCGGCGCGTCTGTTTGAAGCTTTCATTTTTACGGTATTGACCTGAGCCATTCAGCCTTCCTCCTATTCCATATATTTGCTTAGCAGCCTGCTTATGAGCTTATTGCAAAGGAACATCGCCACGAACAGTATCATGCATATTGCCGAAGCATAGCCCATTTCGTAGCGTACCCAGCCGTAATCATAAGCATGAGTCATTATAGTATGAGCCTTGTAATCCGTGCTCGGGAATCCTACAAGATTCTGTGCGACAGTACCTGCCGTAAACGAGCTTACTATCTGCATAACAGCCGCAAACATCATCTGAGGTCCCATAGACGGTATAACGATGTATATGAGTTCCTGCCAGCGTGTGCGTATTCCCTCAACAGCACCCGCCTCGTATAGTTCGGGATCAATGTTCTGGAAGCCGGCGCGAAGTGCAAGGAAGCCTGCTCCGAGCGAGATCCAAAGCTGTACTACTATCGTGACACCGAGAACATATCTTCCGTCCGTAAGCCATTGCACCGGTGCATTTATCAGACCGAGATCAAGCAGGAACGAATTCAGGTATCCGTTCATATCTCCGCTGAATATCAGCTGCCAAACCGTGTAGACATTAGCCATTGAAGGTATATAGAACACCAGCGTGAAGAAGGTCTTCAATTTCTGAGGAAGCTCGTTTATCATCCAAGCCAGCATGAAACACAGCACGTAGCTTATCGGACCGGTAAAAAGTGCAAATATCAGCGTTACCCTTATCGACTTTATAAACACCTTGTCCGAAAGGAAAAGCGTTGTGTAATTTGAAAGCCCGACGTATTTCGGCGGCTGCACCATATTAAAATCAGTGAAGCCCATCGGCAGCGACATGACTACCGGTACTATCGTGAATATGGTGAAGAATATCATGAACGGCGCAAGCATAAGATAACAGGCTTTGTTCTGCTTCACAGAAAGCCATAATCCTTTCTTTTTCCGTTTTCCCTTTGCCTGTGCCATTATGATGACCTCCCTTCTATCCGTCCTCTCCTGTACTGAGTCCGAGATTTTCACGTTTTCTTGTTATTTCTTCATTGATGTCAATGTCATACCACATAAGCGTATCGCGCGGATTACGCTTCTCATTTACCGTTTCCCTGAATGCGTTCATGATATTCCTCGTGACTGCATACGAGGAAGGTATTACAGGTATCTCTTCAAGCTCATCCTGCTGTGCGCGGAGTCTGCGGAGTTCCTCCGCCGACCATGAAAGCTCACCAAGTGCCCTGACATTTGCAGTGTCAAATCTGCCCATGATACCAAGCAGTCCTTCTGTCTGCTCGGCGAATCTGACCTGAGTACCTGTATCCGTGAACCATTTTATGTACTCCCAGCCGCTCTGCTTATCGCCTATCTTATTGAAGATGACCGCGCCTGTGGTATTGGAATTAGCAGCATGAGAAACAGTTCCGTCCGCTCTGCGCGTTCCGGGAACAGGACAGAAATCCCACAGACCTTTTATCTCAGGCGAAGCCGCGTTGAGTTGATTTGCAAAGGTATAATTCGCTATGACAAGAGGATATTCACCTGTTCTGAACCGGCTGAACGCGTCATAGGTCTGGTCGAAGCTGTATTTCGTATAAAAATCCGTCCACTGCTCAAAGGCTTTGACGGCTTCAACGGTATCAAAAGTCGTTCTGGTCTGGCTCTGGTTATAGTAATTCATACCGTTCTGAAGCATGAGCATCGCAAATGTATGACCAGTCTCTGTTGCCGGAGAGATGTTGGTCGGCGGAAGTACAAGTCCTGCCGACATATAATTGCGCTGTATTGCCGGAAGCATATCTATAAGATCCGCCCACGTTTCGGGCGGATTCGTGAATCCGAGCTCTGTAAGAATGTCAGTACGGTAGAAAAGCATCGGGAAATTCTGGCTTATCGGCAGCCCATAAACTCCGCCTTCGTAAGTATACTGCGTCATTGCATTTTTCTGGAAACGCGACCTCACCTCATCGTAATCACTGAACTGAGAAACGTCTGCCAGCAGACCTCGTGCAGCAAGATTCACAGGGAATTCCCCGCCGAGAAACAGAGCTACATCAGGTCCTTTACCTGCGAGAGATGCCTCGACTATACCTCCCGTGACAAGCTTCACTGAGACCGGTATGCCGCTTTCCGGCATGAAATCCTCCTCGGAAAGCTCCTTGACGACCTGCGCCTGATCGCGTCCGAGCGCTACCCAAACCTCGATCGCCTCCTTGCTGGAAACATCGGAAAGCGTGGTATAGTCCTCAAAGAAAGAGCCGATGAATGCGTCCCAGCCGAACTTTACCGATTCAGTCAGTTTCTTCTTACAGCTTGTGAACTCAGCATTTCCCGAGGCAAATTCAATGTAATCTATCTCAAGCGGCTGATCGCGGTAATCGCGCATCCATGCGGATATTGACGTTATATTGTCCTTTATCTGAGCAAGATAATCCGGGATACGGTGCGGCTTATCCACACATTTATCGAGTATGACCGTCATGCGTTCAAGCACAGCCGCCTCAGAGCCGGCAACTCCGGAAATATCCTCGATGCCGTCCTGGATATCGCTTAGTTCATCAGAAAGACGCTCAAATTCGTCTGTCAGTCCGGGAATCTTCTCATGAACATAGTAATCGGTATACTTATCCGGCACAGGACCGGTTATCATGAGTATTTTCCTGTAATAGACATTCAACTCGCTCATGACCTTTTCAAGTCTTCTCATGGAATCTCCTATTTCACCCGGTACTGCCTCAAGAGTGATAGTGTGATCCCGTGTATGATCGAGATAGACGTAAATGTCCTCGCCGCTGACAGTCTGTGGGACTTCAACATCCCATTCCTTATCATAATCGAAGCGCACTTTGTTGAGTTCCGAACAAAGCACCTTGCCGTCAATGTAGATACGGCGGTTCGAGCAGAGTCCGCGCATGGTGTTCTGACGGTATTTGATACCAAGACGATACCAGCCGCTGTTGCCGATATCCTCTCTGCTTATCTTCCATGTGATGCTCTGCTGAGACTTCTTCCAGCTGCCCGCACCAATGGTATTATAAACCACCTTTCGCGGATCAGACGGCGAAACGTTATAATTTGTATTGTCATATGTCGGATAGAGTGTCTGTTCGGACTTATACAGCGCATCCTCACCCTCTATCCTGAAAAGCCTGTCCTGAGTTTCCGGCTTATTGACAGAAGCCCTGTATTCAGCATAGGAAGGAAGAACTTCCGGCGAAAAGAAGCGTATGCTCTCAAGTGCGAATCCGGCTCTCTCAGAGGTGAGCGTTATCTCATGCTTACCCGCTTCAATCGAGAATATAAGAGGCTCACTGAAAAGCCCGTCAGTATCCCCGACCGTTCTGGTCTGCCACATTTCCTTCTGAACCTGCGGCGGACGCACCTGATTTCCGCGCGTATCACTGGAAATATCATGTTCGTTAGTCCATACTCTGCTGAGTGTAAGGCGTGAAGCTGTCTCAAACGGCAGCTTGCCGTCTATTTTCATTGATAGTTCTATCGGCGAACTATTCCCGGAAATACCGCAATAGGTCATATCAAGGCAATATATGCCAGCCTTAGGCACATCAAAAGAGTAACTTACCTCACCGGAAGGAGAATCCCAGATGAGAACATTACTGCGTTTGTCACCATCCGCAGTATAATTGCCGGAAGCTATCCCCTCAGAGGCTGACTTATAACCGCCGCCGGTTATTTTTATTTCAGTTTCCGGACGCGCATCATTACAGTGGATGTCATAATAATCGCTGTAAGACAGAACTTCCGGGTCTATCGGTGATATTGCGTAATAGTCGCTTTTCATGCTCTCTATAACTGACTGCGGAACTTCACCGCTGCTATTATCAGCTGCCGAAGCTGTAATACCGTTCAATGCACCGCTGCAAGCCATTATACAAGCTGCCGCACAGGCAGTAAGCCTGCCCAAAAGACTTGTTTTTTTCGTACACTTCACCCCCATTTCCGAAAAAATACACTTATAATAAGTATATCAAATCCGCCTCATAATGTCAATACGCGAAAACATACGATCTGCCAATATAAACGCCTGCTGAGACCGCTCTGTAAGGGTTGAAATCTCACGCCGTATATGCTACAATATTATAAAACGAACAAGGAGAATTTTAAATGCTAAAGAAGATACTCAGCGGAAAAAGCTGTGCGGAATGCCGCTTATGCTGTATATTTGACCGCTACGATATATGGGAAACTCCCGTTTTCAACGAGGAAATAATGAACCGGATAAAGCAGCTTCGTCCGGGAACCGAATTCGTCACTAAAGACGGCGGCTACATATTCAAGGCGGACAATATAGGGGCAGATCAGCTGTTTTCGTGTCCGGCATTAACTGAAACCGGCTGTATTCTCGGCGATGATAAGCCGTTCGACTGCCGCATATGGCCTTACCGCATAATGGAAGTCGGCGGAAGGAGGGCTATTACTATCGCCTCAATATGTGATGAGCTCTATAACCGTCCGCTCTCGCAGCTTGTCGGCTTTCTTAAAGAAGGGCTTGCGGAAGCTATATTCAGCTATGCGGACGCTCATCCGGAAATAGTGAAGCCGTATTACGAGGGTTATCCGGTTCTGCTGTTTGAGAACGCTAAGCTGTAATAGGTCCATATAAAGCAAAAAGCTATGCAAAAAGCATAGCTAAGAAAAATGAAAAATATAAAAGGGGAATTGGGGGATTACTTGATCCGATTATTATTGTAATCGTTTATTCTTAAAATAGTCTTAAAAACTAACATATATCCAAAAAATTTTATTACAGATAAATTCCCCGCTGAGAGTTCTTCTCAACGGGGATCTGTTTACCTGTTTTTTTACGTTTAAGAGATCTTTACAGCAGTTTCAAGAGCGATCTCCATCATGCTGCAAAATGTGTTCTGTCTTTCCTCGGCAGTGGTATACTCATTTCTGAGCGGACAATCTGAGACCGTAAGTATTGCAAGAGCGTTTTTTCCAGCCCTTGCAGCATTCATATAGAGCGAAGCGGCTTCCATTTCAATAGCAAGAACATTCATCTTCTGCCACTTTGCAAGACTATCGGCATCGTCATAGAACATATCGCTTGAGAATACATTTCCCACATGGTAAGCATCTCCGTGCGCTTTTGAAGCCTCAACAGCAGCACTTAAAAGTTCCCACGAAGCAGTCGGTGCATAAGTTCCCGGAAGCTCGTACTGTGCCGCATAAGCGGAGTTCGTGCTTGCACTCATAGCTATGACAATATCGCGGAGATTGACATTATCAGCGATAGCGCCGGCAGTACCGGTCCTTATGATGTTTTTCACATCATAGTGGTTGAAAAGCTCCCATGAATAAACGCCGATCGAAGGAATACCCATGCCGCTTCCCTGAACGGAAACACGAACGCCCTTGTAAGTTCCGGTATAACCGAGCATACCGCGCAGTTCATTATAGCATACCGGCGAATCAAGGTAATTCTCAGCGATGAATTTGGCTCTTAACGGATCCCCCGGCATGAGGACTGTTTCTGCGATCTCGCCTTTAACAGCGCTGTTATGTGGTGTTGACATAGAAAAAACCTCCTTGTGCTCCCTTTATCAGGAATTAGTTTTGTTTTCTTTAGAAGCTTTGCGCTTTTTCATCTTGTATTTTGTCTTCTGACCGAAATTGAGTGATATAGTGAATATCTTATCAGACATAAATAGTCTGAGTGCAAAGAACATACATATTGCAAAAACGATTATCTGGTATCCCAGACCTAAGAAGAACAGTGTTCTGTTGCCGAACATTATGTTAGGTATAGCAGAGAAGGTATGCGTGAACGGTATAGCGTAGACAATGTATTTGAATACAGTCGGAAGACTGTTGACATCTGCAACCATTGAGATCATATAAGGTATAACAGCAAGCATCATGATAGGCATTATCATGCTCTGAGTATTCTTTGTGTCGTTTACGAGCGCACCGAGTATCAGGGATACCGAAAGACAGATCATGATAGTGAAGAACAGCTGCAAGCCTACGAGGAAATAGTCCATACCTGTAAGCTCCATGCCAAGCTGTTTAAGAGCCTCGTCAACTGAGAGATTGCTCTTGACATATTCACCAGCCGAATCCGTGATCTTTGAAGTTGCATCGCCGACGAATATCTTGAAGCCAAACATATAAACAGCAGCATTTATAAGTGCGATAAGACCTGCGGCAAGCATTTTTGCTCCGATAACAGAGCCTCTTGAAACAGGTGCAGAAAGCAGTGTTTCAAGCGTTTTATCTGTCTTTTCGTTGGCAACGGTACTCATAAGCATCTGAGAAGTCAGTATGATGAGTACAAATACGATAAGCGGCAGCATCATATTCTGAATGCTTATCTTTCCGACTATCTTGTCAGACGATACAGCTGCGGACTTATCGTCTACTACCGTATTCTCTGCGATAATGATCGGATTCTTTACAAGATCATACTGCTTTGAATCAAGACCGCCTGTTTCAGCCTTCTTCTCCGAAAGATATTTCTCGATAAGCGTTACTGAATTTGAAAGTCCCGCGTTGATATTCGAGATAGTAGCGGCTGAAGTCATTCTTGAAGCAGTCATGATCTGCGGACGCTTTCCTGAATTGAAATCCTCGGTAAAGCCTTTCGGGATAACAACAATATCGTTGATAGAATTTGAACTGAGAATATCGGCATAATCATCGCCGGATGTTGTGAACAGCTCTATCTTATTTCCGTCTTTTTTAATGGCTTCAAGCATCGCTTTTGTGAATTCAGTATCATCGCGGTCACTTATCCTGAGAGTGACATTTGATGTCTTTTCAACAGCCTCGTCAATAGTTACGTTCATGATACCGCCGAGAGCCATGAATATTCCGAGCGAAACGATAAGACCAAGTATCATCTGAAGGTTTATCAGTTCAGAAAGTTCCTTTTTCAGAAGGTTAATGAATTTCATGCTCATTCACCACCCTTTCAAATACTTCTTCGAGATTTGCGGCGTTATAGCGCTCTTTAAGTTCATTTCCGTTTCCTGTTACCATTAGATGACCGCCGGTTATTATGCCTACACGGTCGGAAACGAACTCTATCTCAAGCATATTATGCGATGAAAGAAGGAACGACATTCCCTCCTCTGCTGCAAGCTGCTTTATCATCTTTCTTATCTCGATAGCGTTAAGAACATCAAGTCCGCTCGTAGGCTCATCGAGGATAGCAAGCTTAGGCTTGGTCATAACGGCTCTTGCAAGCAGAAGCTTTCTTATCATACCGCGGCTGTAACTTCCTATCTTATCCTCAAGACGGTCACCGAGAGCGCATATTTTCTTGGCTCTTTCAACATATTCGTTAAGCGTATCAAGGTCAGAGGTAAAAAGTCCCGCCATAAAGCGCAGGTATTTCAGACCTGTCATATTCTTGTAAGCACCTGCTTCGTCCGGCAGATAGGTTATGGATTCGCGCACCTTTTCAGGTTCTTTGATGATACTGTGTCCGCCTACTATCGCATCTCCGGCAGTGGGAGTGAGCAGAGTTGAGATCATGCGTATGGTACTTGTCTTGCCTGCTCCGTTAGGACCGATAAGTGCGAATATCTCGCCTTTTCCTATCGTAAAGCTTACTTTATCAACAGCAAGCACCTTTGTATACTGCTTTGTAAGTTCTTTTACTTCAAGCACATATTCCATTGGGGATACCTCTCTTTCATCAATTTCTGTGGTAATACTTTTAATAATACCATGAAATCGTGCATTTGTCAATAAATTATTGCGGTAACACTCCAAGGCAGGCACTGACTGTATACAAAAAGCACTCACGGTACTAAACAAGTACCGTGAGTGTATACTTTTATGGTAATATAAGGCGCGATACAGCCATTTTATCGCTGTTCGCAAATAAGCTTGATAGCAGTGCGCTCCTCACCTTCGATCTGAATATTGGCAAACGCCGGTATACAGATGAGGTCTATACCGATAGGAGCGAGATAGCCTCTTGCAATAGCGATCGACTTTATTGCCTGATTTGCAGCTCCTGCACCTACTGCCTGGACTTCAACGGCTTTCTGTTCTCTGATAACACCGGCAATTGCACCGGCTACGGAATTAGGTGATGAATGCGATGATACTTTTAAGATCTCCATGGTAATGACCTCCTGATATAAATTTTTCTACGGTAATTGCTGTTTATATACGTTGATTAAAGCCATTTGGCTATCTGAGATTATTATACACTATGTGGACTAAAAAATCAATAGTTGTGAAGTGATTTTGTGCATTATCTTACAATAATTCTTTCTATTTTGTGCGATTTGCCGCATTTCTCGTCAAAATCCACTACTATTCCACAAAGCAGACAAGGTCCGGAAGCCTCTGTAAACCTTGCAGGAGCGCGATAACGGAACATATTTATGACCGGATCCTTCTCTACACCGAGACAGGAATCCTCAGGACCTGTCATTCCTACATCAGTAATATATGCAGTATGAGCCGATAAAATACACTCATCCGCTGTCTGGACATGGGTGTGAGTACCGAAAACGCCAGTCACCTTTCCGGCGAGGTAGAACCCCATAGCCTTTTTCTCAGAGGTCGCTTCGGCATGGAAGTCCACAAAAATGTTCGGAGTTTCGATCTCAGCAAGTATCTCATCCATACAAGCAAACGGATTATCGAGCGGCTCCATGAAAGCTGTTCCCATAATATTGACAAAAGCCGCCGAATACATACCTGCATCAAGGATATAAACGCCCTTTCCGACCACGCCGCCATCAGGATAATTTGCAGGACGTATCACATTGTCGCTATTAAAAATGTCCAGCGTTTCTTTGCGACGGAAAGCGTGATTTCCTGTCGTTATGACGTCTGCACCGGCATTCAGTATCGCTTCTGCCGAAGCTTTGGAAATACCGTTGCCGCGGGCTGAATTCTCACCGTTCACGACGGTGATATCTATATTGTGAGTCCGCTTTATAAGGCTTAATTTAGCACGAAGGAAGTCGCATCCGGCTTCACCTACTACATCACCGATAAAAAGAAGTCTTTTCATATTTTCCCCCGGAAGTATTATTGTTAATATTATTATATCATTTCCAATACGCCGATGTCAAGGCAAAAGACTTCACTCCGGCTGGTCAGCGCGATTATTTCGCCTCACAAAAAACGCTCACGGCACATTCTCTGTACCGTGAGCGTATGAAACAAGCGTCATCGTGAACGCCAGTGGGGGCACCCCAACTACAAAAACGCCCACGGTTCATTCTCTGTGCCGTGAGCGAGTACGTGCAGCGTTTTTTGTCAAAGTAAGCGCGTGAAACAAGCGTCATCGTGAACGCCAGCGGGGGGCACCCCGCCTTATTTTTCGGAATTGATGAACATATCGTAGATGCGTCTGATAGCCTCTGGGAGATCGTGTTCGCTTACACCGATGATAACGTTAAGCTCGCTTGATCCCTGATCTATCAGCTTTACGTTGATACGTGCATGAGCCATAGCAGCAAAAATACGTGCAACAGTACCTCTTGTATTCTTCATTCTGCGTCCTACGACTGCAAGCATAGCGATGCCGTCCTCGATCTCAAGATTATCCGGCTCAACAGCCTTGCGAAGACCTGAAAGCACCTTTTCGCGTACCGGTTCGAGCTTATCAGTGCTGAGTGTGATGCTCATAGTGTCGATACCGGAAGGCATATGCTCGAATGAAAGCCCGTTTTCATAGAGTACCTGAAGAACCTTCATACCGAAACCGGTCTCATTATTCATCATAGCCTTTTCGATATTGATCGTACTGAAGCCCTTCTTGCCTGCGATACCCGTGATAGTATGGTTGAGGCTCTCCTTGCTGAAATCATAATCGTTTGAAACGATCATAGTACCAGCGTCCTGAGGGCGGTTAGTATTTCTGATATTTATCGGGATACCTGCCGAACGCACAGGGAAAATAGCATCCTCATGGAGAACGGAAGCCCCCATGTAGGCAAGCTCTCGCAGCTCACGGTAAGTAATAGTCTCGATCACATCCGGCTTATCAACGATCCTCGGATCAGCAACAAGGAAGCCTGAAACGTCGGTCCAGTTCTCATAGATCTCAGCCTTAACAGCGTTTGCGATTATAGAGCCTGTAACATCAGAGCCGCCTCGTGAGAAAGTCTTGATATAGCCCTCAGTAGTTTTGCCGTAGAATCCGGGAACAACAGCGTTATCGAGACCGCTGAGCTTCTCGCGTACCGCCTTTACAGTCTGGTCAAGAAGAAGAATACCCTTAGTGTCAAAAACAATTACATCAGCAGCGTCCACAAAATTAAAGCCGAGGTAGTTAGCCAGCACCTTGCCGTTAAGGAATTCGCCGCGGCTTGCAGCGAAATCTCTTGCAGGACGTGCCTTGAGTTCGTTTGCAATAGAATCGAAATCAGCATCGAGAGACATATCTATACCAAGCTCAGATATGATACCATTATAACGATCGCGGATGATCTGGAATTCAGCAGAAAAATCCATACCGCTTCCGGCAAGCTCACAGCATTTATAGAGCATATCCGTGATCTTTATATCTTCGGAAAAGCGCTTTCCCGGCGCAGAAGGCACAACGTACTTTCTTTTAGCATCGCTCTTGATGATGTCGGCAACTTTTCTGAACTGGTTAGCGTCAGCGAGAGAGCTTCCGCCGAATTTAACAACTTTATTAGCCATAATTAATCATTCCTTAAAGTAATATCACATTGACATTTTTGTCACAATTACAATTATATACGATATTTCCTTTAAAATCAATAGATAGAAAAGAGAAAATTCGCAATTTGCAAGGTGTGTTTTTGGTGAATACGCTTGTACGTCACTCGCGGACAGCGGAGTGCCTCCGCTGCCTTCAACGTTGGCGCTTGTTCCACTCGCTCACTTTATAAAGAAATGCTGCACGTACTCGCTCACAGCACAAATCGTACATCACAAGTGTTTCTGTATAACGGAGTGCCTCCGCTGCCTTACACGCCGGAACTTTACCGCTCATCTGCAAAAGACGGCAAAAATTTGATCCGCCCCTTGACAAAAATCAAAATCTGTGCTATTATATGTACAATATCGTAAATCTGTGATGAGGAAGGCTATTCCGTATGCCGTTTTCAGAGAGCAGCCGCCTGGTGCGAGGCTGCACGGCAAGGATATTAAAGCACACCGCCTCTGAGTGCGTCCAATAAACGCCGGCTGCTCCCGTTATCGAGCCAATGAGATACAGCTATTGCTGTGTGAATCAGGGTGGAACCACGTTAATTCGTCCCTTGTGCCTTTAAAGGCGTAAGGGGCTTTTTGTTTTCAGGAGGTGAGATTTTGAGCAATATAAAGTATAACGAACAGGAAGAAGCTTTTGAACTCCCTTACAATATCTGGGATACCTCTCAGATCGTGCGTTTCTACGTTGATGATGAGTCGGAGATCATGAATAATCTCGCCTCTATCGCAGAAAAACTCGCAAAAGTTGACGGCGGTAAGAACCAGATGGCAACTATGCTTATCGACGACGGTTACTATGAAGGCGGTGATCCCGAAGCACTCGCAAAGATACTCGTCATTGAAAATGTATATGTGGATATTGATGAGGATGAAATTGTAGTCTGCTTCGATACCGGTACCGACGACGGCTATATGCAGGGATATGTCCATGTGGAGCTGTTTTCCGGCATATTCGAGATAACCGGCTGGGTCGCATGATAAATTATCAAATATATTATAAAGGAGTAAATCACCATGATAAAATTAACATTAAAGGACGGCAGCGTCCGCGAGATCGAATCCGCACAGTCTGCTGCTGAGATCGTAAAGGGCATCGGAATGGGACTTTACAAGGCAGCTTGCTGCGTAAAGATCAACGGCGAGGTCAAGGATCTCCGCACAGTGATCGACAGTGACTGTACCTTCGAGGTATGTACCTTTGACGTGATCGACGGCAAAAAGACTTTCTGGCATACTGCATCCCACATTCTTGCACAGGCAGTCAAGAGACTCTATCCGGCAGCTAAGCTCGCTATCGGACCTGCTATCGAAAACGGATTCTACTACGATTTCGACCTCGAAAAGCCGTTCACTCCAGAGGAGCTTGAAAAGATCGAAGCTGAGATGAAGAAGATCGTCAAGGAAGGTCTGGCTCTCGAACAGTTTGAACTCTCACCTGAGGATGCTATCGCTAAGCTGAAGGAAATGGAAGAGCCTTACAAGGTTGAACTCTGTGAAGAGCACGTCGGCAAGGGGGAGCCTATCTCGTTCTACAAGCAGGGTGAATTTATTGACCTCTGTGCAGGTCCTCACCTCATGGACACCTCACCTGTAAAGGCTTTCAAGCTTATCTCATGTACAGGTGCTTACTGGAGAGGAAACGAGAAGAACAAGATGCTCTCCCGTGTTTACGCTATTGCATTCCCTAAGGCTTCAATGCTCGATGAATACCTCAAAATGATCGAAGAGGCTAAACTCCGCGATCACAAGAAGCTCGGCAAGGAACTGAGCCTCTTCATGTTCGATCACACCGCTCCGGGTATGCCTTACTGGCTCCCGAGAGGCTGGAAGCTTTTCAACGCACTCCTCGAATACTGGAGAGGCGTTCACGAAGATCACAACTACACCGAGATCTCAGGTCCTGTACTCTCAAAGAAGGAACTCTGGGTAACATCCGGTCACTGGGATCACTATCAGGACGGTATGTTCGTTATCCCTGCTGAGGAAGATAACGAGGTCTACTGTGCTAAGCCGATGAACTGTCCAAACGCTATCAAGGTTTACATGAACAGACAGCGTTCATATAAGGAACTCCCGCTCAAATTCAATCAGGTAGACGTTATCCACCGTAAGGAGAAGTCCGGCGAGCTCAACGGTCTGTTCCGCGTTCAGCAGTTCAGACAGGACGATGCTCATATCCTCGTTACAGAGGAGCAGATTGCATCCGAGATCAACGACATCATGGACATTGCTACTGAAATGTACAATACCTTTGGTCTTGAATACAAGGCTGAGCTTTCAACACGTCCTGATGACTACATGGGCGACATTAACGTATGGAACAAGGCTGAGGCTGACCTCAAGGCTATCCTCGAAGATAAGTACGGTCCGGACGGATACGAGCTCAACGAGGGCGACGGCGCTTTCTACGGTCCTAAGATCGACCTCAAGATGAAGGACGCTATCGGCCGTGAATGGCAGATGGGTACTATCCAGCTCGACTTCCAGCTTCCGCTCAACTTCAAGATGAAGTATATCGCTTCTGACGGCTCCGAGAAGCAGCCTGTAATGATCCACCGTGCTATTTTCGGTTCATTCGAGAGATTCATCGGTATCATCACTGAGAACTTCAAGGGCGCATTCCCGTTCTGGCTCTCACCGATGCAGGTAGGTATCGTACCGATCAGAACTGACCACAACGACTACGCTAAGAAGGTCGCTGACCTCCTCAAGAAGAACCACATCAGAGCAGAGGTTGACTACACTGACGATAACATGAAGAACAAGATCAGAAAGTTCAAGGACTACAAGGATCCTTATGTAGTTATCATAGGCGATAACGAAGCTGAGAACGATCTCGTTTCTATCAACATCAGAGGCAATAAACAGCTGAAAAACGTTCCTCTTGATAAGTTCATCGAAATGTGCAGAACTATGAACGAGGAGCACTCACTCGATATTATCGACACTCTTTGATAAATGCAGAACTCATAAACTTATAGGAGACTGTCTCTCGGCAGTCTCCTTTTTTCGTCATAACAGCATCATCGCAGAATAACAAGTAAAAAAAGGCGGACTCCGAAGAGTCCGCAAAGAGAAGTATAGATATGTTTGCCTATTGATATTATGCCACCGGAAACAGAATTATTCATGCTTCCGGATAAACAGCTTTCTTATCAGCCGATCTTAGGAAGATTAGCTATTGACTTAGCGATCTCCTCATCTGTCGGGATATAGTCGCCCATCTTGCCATCGTTGTAAGCAGCATAAGCGTACATATCGAAATATCCTGTACCTGTAAGACCGAAGAGGATAGTCTTTTCCTCGCCTGTTTCCTTGCACTTGAGAGCCTCGTCGATAGCAACGCGGATAGCATGGCTGCTTTCCGGAGCAGGAAGGATACCCTCAACTCTTGCAAACTGCTGAGCAGCCTCGAATACAGATGTCTGCTCAACTGAGCGAGCCTCCATAAGTCCCTGATCGTAGAGCTCAGAGAGGATAGCGCTCATACCGTGGTAACGGAGACCGCCTGCATGGTTCGGCGAAGGCATGAAGCCGCTTCCGAGAGTATACATCTTCTGGAGCGGACAGATCTTACCTGTATCACAGAAGTCATAAGCGTAAGTACCGCGTGTGAGGCTCGGACAAGAAGCCGGCTCAACAGCAATGATCTGGTAATCAGCTTCACCGCGGAGTTTTTCGCCCATAAACGGAGCGATAAGTCCGCCGAGGTTAGAACCGCCGCCTGCACAGCCGATAATGATGTCTGGCTTTTCACCGTATTTATCAAGTGCAGTCTTACACTCAAGACCGATAACAGTCTGGTGGAGAAGTACCTGTGAGAGAACGCTTCCGAGGACATAGCGATAGCCTTCCTGTGAAGTTGCAGCCTCAACAGCCTCTGAGATAGCGCAGCCGAGGCTTCCGCCGGTTTCAGGGAATTCAGCAAGTATCTTTCTGCCGACCTCTGTTGTCATGGAAGGAGAAGGAGTTACGTTAGCACCGTATGTACGCATAACCTCGCGGCGGAAAGGCTTCTGCTCATAAGATACCTTTACCATGTATACCTGACAATCAAGATCAAAATATGAGCAAGCCATTGAAAGTGCTGTACCCCACTGACCTGCACCTGTTTCGGTAGTAACGCCCTTGAGTCCCTGCTTTTTAGCATAGTAAGCCTGAGCGATAGCGGAATTGAGCTTGTGGCTTCCGCTTGTATTGTTGCCCTCGAACTTATAGTAGATCTTAGCAGGAGTGCCAAGCTTCTTTTCAAGGAAATATGCTCTGATGAGCGGTGATGGACGGAACATCTTATAGAAGTCCTGAATCTCCTGAGGGATAGCGATATAAGGATCAGTCTCGTTGAGTTCCTGCTGTACGAGTTCATTACAGAAAACGTGGCTGAGTTCTTCAGCAGTGCATGGCTTTCCTGTTGCAGGATTTAAAAGCGGTGCCGGTTTCTTCTTCATATCAGCACGAACATTGTACCACTGCTTGGGCATATCCTTTTCTTCAAGATAGATCTTGTATGGGATCTTTTCATTTGACATAGCGATTCTCCTTATCTGTTTTAATAAGTTTTTAGCCGGAGCAATAAAAAACTTCCGCCCCGACAATTCATATGCCGGGACAGAAGTGATAATCTCATTCTGCGGTGCCACCCTGCTTGACGCTCTGCGTCCACTCAATGCATACTTTCTCGTATGCCGGATTGTTAACGCAGTTCCACTGCGGCTCGCCTACACAGCACATCTGCGATGAAACATTGCCTTCAGTTCGCCCTCAGAAGTCCATTCATTCCCGCGCTTCATACCAGTTCACATCGACCACTGGCTCTCTGAAAATCCATGCCGGAATTACTTACTCTTCTTCAACGGTTTAATATTCTACCGACATTATACCACAGGTAATATAAAATGTCAAGTATCCGGAATTTTTTTAAATTCATAACCCAAATCAAAAGGACTGCACAGCTTCAGTCAGTGCAGTCCATAATTTCAGGCTTCGTTTTTTCCCGTGATCTTTCTTACTGTTATAATAAGTGCCTTGTAGTTTACAGCCAGCTCAAAAGCAAGCATTATGAACAGCCAGAGTCCATAAAGTGGAAGCTTAGCTATCATCACCCAGCACATAAGTAAGAGAACGGTCGTATTTATACAGGATTTTACAGGATCGAACTTAAACGGAACATAGTAACGGGCATCTATCATTCTCGACCAGAAGCAGAGATAGTAGCTGAGGAATGTAGCGATGCAAGCTCCCTGTATTCCCCATTCAGGAATAAGGAAGAAGTTGAGGACTATATTTGCCATACTTGCAGCAAAACTTGTCCAGAATGAGTTCTTGGTATGCTTGGTAGCAGTGTAGATACTGCTGAGGAACTGATCGAGACACATGAACAGTACCGCAACTACCAGTATCGGAGTGTATTGTGAAACGCTGCTGTATTCACCGAAGCGTGATGTGCTTATGAATATCGGAGTAACGATCTCAATACCTGCGATCAGGAATGCAGAAGCGATAAAGAGTATAGACTCGTAAGCGGAGTAGACCTTTTCATAGAACCTGCTTCTGTCGGCAGAATCATTCTCCATGATAGCCGACATATTCCATGCCTGAAAGAAGATAGTTGAGACCATTGAAATAAGGTTCGGTACCTTAGTCGCATAGCCGTATATACCTGCGGCGCTTTCACCGAGTGCGACCTTGTCGCTGTGCATATAGCGGATAAAAAGACGGTCTGAGAAGCCGGTTATTACCCACATAACGATAGTCGGGATAAGCGGAACAGCAAAGCGCATCATGCTTGTAGCAAGTTTCTTGTTATAGCGCTTGAAATCGAGAAACTCGTAAAGCTTAGCAACAAGTATAAGGAATATAGCCGAGCATAGATCGGAAAGGATTATCGAGAGCATGAAGCCCTTAACTCCCCAGTGCAGGCTCGAAATGAAAACAATGTTGAAAATGAGGAGCGTAAGCGTTGCGAGTATACCATCGAGCGAAAAGAGCTTAACGAGACCTCTTGCACGTACAAACTGAGAACACAGCGCCCGGAATGCCGAAGTGCAGACATATATCATCAACAGCACAGTATAGCCGTTAAGGAAATCGAAAAACTGGAACAACCTGAACAGCGGCGACAACACTATCATAAGTCCGAGACCGAGAGTATTCAATACCGTTGCCGTAGTAAACACTTCCGTTTTATCGTATCTGTCATCGAGACCGAAACGGATTATCGCCTCAGTCATAGAGAAAGTGAAGATAGGGATAAGGAAGTATGCAGTTATTTCGAGGAGTTCCTTTGTACTCGAATCCGCAGGGCTGATATTATTGGTATAAAGACGTGTAAGCAGCAGGACAAGTATTTTTGAACCGAAGCTGCCTATTGCGAATATCATGGTGTTGAACGCGAGTTTTTTATATTTATTCATTTGTTCACTCTCCATATACTTTTGTTCATAACTACCATTATAACATAAAAAAAAAGATAAAGCAACAGAGAATGTAAAAAATAACATTTTTAAGCCGGCAGCTTCATGAATATAAAAAACTGACGGCAAGCGGGAGTTCCCTCTTGTCGTCAGTAAGTATTATTCAACGGTTATCGAGCCGCTCTTGCAATGTGAAAATGCATATTTTTCCATTTCAGCGTCTTCCTGATCGTTCGAGAACACATCTTTTGTATACTGGTTGCTTGAATAGTAATAATCTATATCATAGACTGTACCTGATTCAGCATTTTCAGGGATCTTGAAATAGAATGTGCATATTTCACCGTCACCGCCTGTATTACCATCGAAAATAGTGGTAATATAAGCTGCAAAGCGCTTGTATTTCTGTAAATCTTCCGGTAAGTTAGAGTCCCAGACCTGCGTTACCGCAGCAATAGACTTGTCGAGCGCCTCGCCGGTGCTGAATTTCGCCTCATCGTTTTCGTCTTTTATACATTCAAGAACATCCGGGTAGGTTATGTGCAGCGCACACATACTCCATTTGTCCTTTGCATTATCGACATAAAGCCTGACCTCGGCAATATCACCGGCTTTTGCCTTTGTTTTGCCTATTGAGAGCAGCGGACCTTCGTCTATATCGTTTACGCCTTCGTAGTCCTGTTCAAAAAGCTTTCTGCTCACGAACATATCCGTTTTGCCCGAAGCTTCGACAGCTGATGAGCTGCTGCTTCCGCTGCTGTCCGAACTGCATCCGGCAGCCGAAAAAGTCATAACAGCGGCAGCTGCCAGCGCGAGGAACCTGTTATTCATTGCCTGACTGCTCCCTTGCTTTTCCCACAACAATGATCGCACCGTCTGCAACACTTACATCAATGCTTTCAGTCTCAGAAGCCTTTTCTATTACGATCTCCGCGACCTTATCCTCGACATCCTGACGGATCACTCTGCGTATGTCACGCGCACCGTAAGGCTTTCCGAAAGACTTCTCAGCAATAAGTTCAAGCGCTTCATCAGTATAACTGAGAGTGATATTCTTCTCAGCAAGAGGCTCCTTCATCTCATCGAGCATAAGTGCTGCGATATGAGCAAAATTCTCCTTTGTAAGCTGTCTGAACACTACTATCTCATCAATACGGCTGATAAACTCAGGGCGCAGGAAATCACGCAGTCCCTTCATAGCCTTATCCTTCGAGATCTCATTCTCTGTTCTGTTGAAGCCTACTCCGACAGTTTTATCGGTCGAACCTGCATTTGAAGTCATGCAGATAATGGTATTTTCAAAGTTGATAGTTCTGCCCTGAGCATCGTCTATCTTGCCCTCATCGAGTATCTGCATAAGGATGTTCATAACATCCGGATGTGCCTTCTCTATCTCGTCGAAGAGGATAACGGAATAAGGACGGCGGCGCACCTTTTCGGTAAGCTGTCCAGCCTCATCGTATCCGACATATCCCGGAGGCGAGCCTATCATCCTCGCAACGGAGTGTTTTTCCATATATTCCGTCATATCGAGACGTATAAGCGGCTCAGGCGAATCAAACATCTCTTCGGCAAGAGCCTTTACGAGTTCTGTCTTACCAACGCCGGTCGGTCCTACAAAAATGAACGAAGCCGGTCTGCGGCGCTTATTGAGACGTACTCTTGTACGCTTGATAGCTTTTGCGAGTGTTTCAACAGCCTCATCCTGACCAAGAACGCGCTTTTTGAGCTCATCCTCAAGCTTAGCTATCTTCAGGAATTCAGTTTCAGCTATCTTGCTTGCCGGGATACCGGTCCACAGCTCAACGACCTTAGTGATGTCGCCTTCAGTGACCTGAACGTTCTCTGCCTTTTCTTTCAGCTTTTCAATATCCTCGCGGGCATGGATAAGCTTTCCCTTGACCTCGGCAAGTGCCTGATAATCCGGCTCCTGCTGTTCGGATATTTCCTTCTCCATTCCTTCAAGGACTTCAATTTCCTTCTTCATCTTTGAATACTCAGCTATCTCAGGCGAGCGTATACAAGCCCTTGCACAGCCTTCATCGAGGAGGTCTATCGCCTTATCCGGCAGAAATCTGTCAGTGATATACCTCTCCGAGAGAACGGCACACGCTCTCACAAGATAATCCGAAATGTGTACCCTATGGTACTCCTCATAATACTTCTTTATACCAAGAAGGACATCAACTGTATCTTCGATAGTCGGCTCGGTAACTGTTACCGGCTGAAAACGTCTTTCAAGAGCGGAATCCTTTTCAATATATTTTCTGTATTCACCGAATGTTGTTGCACCGATGACCTGCACCTCACCGCGTGAGAGTGCCGGTTTGAGGATATTTGCGGCATTCATTGAGCCCTCTGAATCGCCTGCTCCGACAAGATTGTGTACTTCGTCGATAAAGAGGATGATATTTCCTTCGCGCTTTACCTCGTCAACGAGACCTTTAACACGGCTCTCGAACTGTCCG
Organism: Ruminococcus flavefaciens; assembly: GCA_015067005.1. Lineage (GTDB taxonomy): Bacteria > Bacillota > Clostridia > Oscillospirales > Ruminococcaceae > Ruminococcus > Ruminococcus flavefaciens_AA. The sequence goes on along the minus strand of SVNH01000001.1, from coordinate 215,482 downwards.
CGGAACTGAGTACCGGCAACGAGAGCGGTAAGATCAAGCAGATAGAGCTTCTTATCAGCAAGGTTGAAAGGTACATTGCCCTCATTGATACGCAAAGCGATACCCTCAGCGATAGCGGTCTTACCTACACCCGGCTCACCTATGAGGCAAGGATTGTTCTTTGTACGGCGTGAAAGTATCTGAACAACACGCGCGATCTCCTTATCTCTGCCGATTATGTTATCAAGTTCGCCGTCAGCCGCCTTCTGTGAAAGGTTAGTACAGTAGCTACCGAGGAATTTGAGTTCCTTGCGTTTTTTCTCCTTATTTCTGCCGAAAAGACCTTTCTTTTCGCGTTTTTCACTTGAAGTCTCTCCGCCGGATCTCTTATCCGGTTCGTGCTCTGCATTATCGTCAGCATTTTCGTCCTGAGGGGCATCCCCGCCGAACATATTCGAGATGAAATCAGGCATCAGACCTGAACCGCCCATCTCAAAGGAGTCTCCGTCGAGCATTCCCATCATCTGATCGGAAAGCTGGTCGATCTCCTCATCAGTTATGCCAAGGCGATCCATATATTCTGCCACCTGAGGGATATTGTTCTTTCGCGCACACGAAAGGCAGAGTCCCTCATTCTTCTTCTCATTGCCCTGCACTGATGTTATAAACACCACCGCAGGTCTTTTCTTGCATTTGCTGCACATTATCATCAGGCTGTATCCTCCTGTATTATTATTGCCTTTTTGCGGAACTATCCCGCCAACATCCTTTATGTTACATCATATCTGCAACATTATTATACATATGCTTGAAAATGTATGTCTTATCAATAGCATTGAAATTGAAGAACAACATTTCATCGCTGCCGAGCACAACATAAAGCCTTATTACTGCCGCAGCGGCAAAGCATAGTATGATGCCCTTCGGTATGCCGATCAGAGCACCTCCGACGTGTGCCGGTATCCTCATCTCATGATACTGATTTCCGAGCATTGATCTGAAGAACATCAGCAGCGCAATGAAAGCGAGAGTGAACATGATTATAAAGCAGAGCAGCTTTGATATAGTTTCATAAGCCTCCTGAACATAGTTCTCGGATATGTATTCAGCCGCTTCTGATTTATCTTCCTTATTCATCAGCATAGGGATGAGCTCGTTGAATGACTCCGGATCGTCGATGACCTTCTTTGCAGCCACCTCTGCCGAATACTTATTGAGATTTTCTCCGACTATGCTTCTTATCATCTGAGAATAGCACTCATTCATACGCTTCGCAAAGCGCATAGGGTCCTCCTCGACCTTCTTACCCTTTCTGTTATTGACATACTTCAGCAGTTCATCGTTATAATTCTTATTGCCTCTGTATATCTCTTCGATCTGCTTTGAATCAACATTTACATCATAGTCGAGCGTATTGATATATTCTGTGACCTTTGCTGTAAACTTATATCCGCTCAGAGTAGTATTTATCTTTTTCGTATTGCTATTTGTTATCAGATTATCAGCGATAGCTCCGCCAAGAGCTGCGCTGAACGAGAATGCTAAACCAAACGCAAGCACATATGCTATCAGCATAGATACTGCGTGCATTGCACCCTTTCTTGCGGAAATAAATACACAGGTAAATATAACCGCCAATGCTATTATGTCATAGAACCACCAGAACTGTTCGCCCATATTTATCACCAACCCATTTTATCAGATCATGTATCGTAATCTATCCTGTCTATTCTGTTAAAACCTTTCAGGAATATATGATTATCGCTTCTCACGAAGCCTGTGTATGAATCGTTAGCCTTAGCCGTTGAACGGAGTGCTCCCGTAAAATCGTAAGTATAGATTCCATCCTGACAAAGTATATAAGCCAGACCTTTGAAAACCGATACCTCTATTGCCGGTGTTTCAAGATCTATAATGATTGGTTCTGAACTGTTCCCAGAAAATAATATAGCATTATATTTTCTGGAGTCCTCGTTATTTACCAACACGGCTGATTTGCCGCTTATACTTGCTGCTGCTGCAAGTTCTCCTTCATATTTATAATATGAACTGATTTTTCCGCTCCTGTCGACATATCCGCAGGAATCAAGTCCGTAAACGAACGCCCCCTCTGACGATCCGAATACTTCAAGACCAAGTGTGTTAAGTCCGGGAGAAGTCCATTTCTCTTCTTTATCGCTGAAATCTATCTCCTGAACTGTTGTAACATGAGTACCATTTTCTGCCTTTATCATGGTCATCATGCAGCCTGAACTGTCATCAATAAAGCTAATATCGCTCACACGGTCTACGCATTTTCTTGAGTATATGATCTCGCCTTTTCGATTATATACTATCATTTCGCAGTTATAGTTTTCAGAAGTCGTTACAACTGCTGCATAGCCCTCAGAACTGATACGTGCAAAGAGTATGTTCTCATCAAACTCCCTTGTGAAGAACACCTCGTCCTCATCCTCGACGGAAAAACGGTTTCCTCCGCTCTCATATACCATAGCCTTTCCGTTAGCAACTCTGAGGACAGGATTTGAATAATCGTGCTGACGCTTTTTCAGCAGAGAGCCGTCGGTATTATAGTAATAAAGCGTTGAATCGCTCAGTATAAGTACCTTTTTAACAGTATATCTCAGCTGATAATCGCTTCCGCTTGTGACCTCGATTGGGAAATTACCCGTTGCAAGCTGTCCTGAATTGACGATCGTTTTGTATTGCTTTCCTATTCCGCGAAGCTTAGGATACCACGTATCCCTTGTGAAATACATTCCCGCGGATATGAATGCAAGAAGGATTATAACTCCAAGCTTTATCAGTCTCCGTCGGCGCTTCTTTCTGTTTTTGAGTTCGACTATATCATCGGCATCGTATACCGGCAAGTCTTTCATCCCCTTTATACTCTTTTGTTCTGTGCATTGCCGTAAAACAACGTATCCGGCATCAGTTTACATCTTTAAGCAGTTCATCCTCTGAATAGAAGATACGATTCAGGTAAAGTCCGTGTGCCATAGCAGTTCTGCCGGCTTTAAGGCGGTCTTTAGCTTCAAGGATATAGGGTATATCATCAGGCTTTATATTCTTCTCGCTTACCTCGATGAGCGTACCGACCATTATCCTAATCATATTATACAAAAAACCGTTGCCTTTTACAAGCATTAATACAGAATCGCCACTATTTTCTATTTTGAATGAATATATTGTTCTGACAGGTGTTGAAACATTTGAACAATCAGCACAAAAAGATGTGAAATCGTGCTCACCAACGAAATACTTTGCCGCAGCTTTTACCGCTTCAAGGTCAAAAGGTCTCCTGTAATGATACATCAGATCAGCCGCAAAAGGATTCTTGGATTCACTGCAATGCATTTTATAGATATATTCCTTGCCCACGCAATCAAACCTTGCATGAAAATCCATAGGAGCATCCTCACAGCTGAGTACCGATATATCATCCGGAAGTTCGCCGTTCACGCCGCGGACGAATCCGCGGCAGTTTATTTTACTGCTGGTCTTGACATTAAAGCAGTAGTTGTTGGCGTGAACCCCGGTATCTGTACGTGAACAGCCGATAATAGTAACAGGCTCGTTAAGCACCTTTGAAACATGGCGCTCGACAACTTCCTGAACCGTCAGCGCATTATTCTGCCGCTGGAAGCCGTGATACTTAGTTCCCCTGTAAGCTATCATCACTTTGAGATTTCTCATTCTCTTCCCCCGATACTGGATTTTCGGCATCATTTTCCATATTCTCTGCCGGAGCTTCGGTCTGAGCCTCGGTTTCCGGCTCAGCAGTTATTTCAGCAGCTTCCGTTTTTTTCGCCTCAGCAGTCTCAGAAGCAGGTGCTGCGACCTCTTCGACTTCCTGATTGTATATCTCACCGGTGCGGATAATATTTTCCTCAGCCGGCTCTTCCTTTTCAGGAGCATTGTCAGGACCTTCTCCGGATTCAGGCTGCTTTTCGACCGGTACCTTCTTCTTTCTGCGGCGTCTGTCATACCATATAAGTCCGCAGGTAATAACGAATGCAGAAACGCTTATTGCAGTTCCGAGTTTAAAGCCCTCAGGACAGTAAACAAGCTTTATCTCATGCTCGCCTTTTGAGACCTCAACGCCGAGCATTGAATTGAGCACATCGAAGGTTTCAGCCTTTTCGCCGTCAACATAGACTGTCCAGCCCTTTTCATAAGGGATCGAGAAGTAGAGTATACCGTCCTTCTTAGCCTTGATGTTGCCTTCTATCCTGCTGTCGGCAAAATCGGTTATCTGGAACTGCTCATCAGCAAGCTGAGCATACTGCTCTTCAAATGCCTTCTGGTCGAGAGCATATACCATAAGCTTGAAGTTGCCCGAATTATGTTCAGAATCCGAGTTTATCTGAATAACAGACTTCTTTCCGCTTACGCCGTCGCCAGCCGGAAATACTACCGGATATTTCTTGATGAGGTTTCCGCTGTCAACGACCTTTCCGTCATATCTGACCTGTATCTTATCACAGGAATCGTTACAGCTTGCATAAGCGTAAAGCGGCATACCGTCATTACATTCAAAAGTATATTCGGTATAGGAATTTGAACTGTCCTTATCCGGTCGTGTGAAGTTATAGTTACCGTATCCGTTCTTTGTAACGTCCATATTAGTGTATTCAGCAAGGCTTACGACCTGAGCAAGGAAGGTAGGCTTACTGCTGCCTGTTGCAAATTTCATGACGCTGTTCTGATACTCAAACGGATTGAGAGCTTCCTTGTCCTCAACTCTGAGGATGTCCTTATCGACCATGAAGCCAAGTGAAAGGTTATACTTGTTCTTGTAGAGATAGCAGGTGCCTGATTTTCCGGCTGAGCCTGCATATTCAAGAGCATATCCCTCAGTCTCGAGCGGACTGCCCTTCTTTATCATATACTTAACGCCGAACAGTGCATTTACAACAGGGGTATTGATACGGTAATAGTAGCGGTTTCCGGCTTCGGAAGCATACATTCCGAGACGCTTGCATAATCTTGTAACTGAAACATTTGCTACTGATGAGAACTGTGAAATGCCGTAATAGCCATAAAGTGCGCTGTCATTGAGAGTGTAGGTATCCGTTACCTCTGTACGGTAGAACAGTGAATCCTCGGACTCCTTAGCAGCTGAGAGAAGCGATTCAACCTCATCATAGCTTGTAGGATAAGAGGTATACGAACTGCTTCCGACAGTCTTTACGCCTGTCTTAGCGACGCTTACAAATTCGCTGAAAACAGCTATCGCAAGCGCAAAGCTCATGATAGTGTTGCGGACAGCCTTATTCCTGAACGGGAATACCTTAGCCGCAGTGAATATGAGCAGATAAGCTATTGTGATTATGAGTGAGCTCTTGATAGCACCCTCGATCTTGAAATCGCCCTTTTTCACATAGTAGTTGAGGTAGAATACGGTCGCAGGACCTATGAGCATAAGCACCAGCTGATAATACTTTATACCGTTTTTGAGCATAATAGCATACGCTCTGTAAGCTGACGCCGCAAGGACGAAGCTGAAAATGAATGCAAAACGGTAAGGTATCTGGTTTGTGAAATGGAATCCGTGCCAGATGTAGTTGAGCGGACGAAGGTTACAGCTGATCGCAATGATCGCAAGCATAGCAGTTGAAGATACCTTCTCCCTTATCTTTATACCCTTCGAGAAAAGGAATACGCCGATAAGCACGATAGCCAGCATACCGCAGGCGAAATTCGGCAGACCTTCGACCTTTGTCGGTTCATTATACGAAATAGTATTAGCAAAAATACTTGTCCAGCTTTCATATTTTTTGAAGTCGCCGGAAAGAATGTCCTTGAGTTTCTGGAATACCGAGCGTTCATCATTGCTGTAAGAGAGCTTGAGACCGCAGTAAGCCGGTATCAGCATAAAAGCACTCATTGCGCCGCCGAGAAGTGCAGAACGAAGCATTATCCAGAATTTTACAAGCCAGTCCTTGATGCTTTTGAACTCGATAATGCTTGCTGCCAGGAACATGAACACTGAGAATATACATACAAAATAGCCGATATAGTAGTTCGAGATAAGTGCAAGTGCAAGTGAGAAAGTAAAGGTCTTCCACTTTCTTTCACGGCATATCGCAACTATACCAAGCATTACAAGCGGGAAGATAGCTACTGTATCGAACCACATAACGTTCCAGTAGTAGCCGAGATTGAAGCTGCAAAGAGCGTACATTACTGAGAATACACAGGTCGAAAAATCATTCCTGTTATATGTGTATCTCAGGAAGCGCTGGAAAAATGCTCCTGCAAAGCCTATCTTCATAACAAGTATATACATCATGGCATCCCTGACGCCGTCCTCACTGAACAGCATTGATATCCAGTTGAGAGGGCTCGCTGCATAGTAAGCCATAAGCGATATGAAGTTCGAGCCGAGACCGTTCTGCCATGAATAGAGCAGCGAACCGCCTGTCAGAAGCTTTTCTCTTTCAACTCTGAAGAACGGGAAATACTGATGCCACAGGTCAACTACCAGCATCTGATTATTGCCGAAAGGATGTATTCCTTCCTGTGCGAACGCATAAAGCATTATCGAAGCTGATATTACGAAAGAAAGCACGAAATACAGCCAGCCCTGACCATAAAGGTAACGATAGAAGACATTTCCTCGCACCCTTGCAAAGAACTGCTCTCTTTCGAGACGCTTCTTTTCCATTTCAGGCGTAAGAGCCTTTGCGGATGCAGCATTTTTTCTTATCGTTTTATTGTTTCTGGCAGAAACATTCTTTTTGCCGGAAGCCGGCTTCCTGTTTTTAACCGTATTTTTGTTTGACGTTTGTTTTTTCTTTTTATTACTACTATTAGCCATTGGTAACATCTCTCTCTTATTATATTTATTCAGAATATTCTTCCTGCCGCAATGACAGCCGCAAGGAATACAATAGTTATGATCAAAGCAATATAGTCTTTGTATGATGATCTGAGCTGACGCAGCCTTGTACGTCCTTCACCGCCGTGATAACAGCGGCATTCCATAGCGGTCGCGAGTTCGTCCGCTCTTCTGAACGAAGATATAAACAGCGGAACGAGTATTGAAACGAGATTCTTAGCTCTGTGAGAAAGACTTCCCGAATCTATCTCAGCGCCTCTTGCTTTCTGAGCGGAGATTATCTTATCTGTTTCCTCAATAAGTGTTGGTATGAATCTCAGCGCTATCGACATCATCATAGCAAGTTCGTGAACAGGAAATTTCAGCTTCTTCAGCGGAGAGAGCAGACGCTCTATCGCATCGGTAAGAGTTATCGGCGAAGTCGTATAAGTAAGTATCGAACTTCCCATAACCAGCAGCGTTATCCTGATTATCATGAACGCGCTCGAATTAAGACCATCCTCTGTAATACTAATAAACTTCCATTTCCAGAGCGTATCTCCGGATCTGATTATAAATATATTCAGCACCGCCGTTATCACAAGAAACGGCATAAGCGGTCTGACACTTTTCCAGAACAGCTTCAGCGGTATCCTTGAAAGGAGCATTGCCATAACGGTATACACCGCCCCTATCGCAAGACATATCATCGAGCCGCCTGAAAACAGCATGATTATCATCAGCAGCGTTATCACTATCTTGAAACGCGGATCAAGACTGTGTATCACGCTGTTCATCGGAAAATACTGCCCGATAGTAATATCCTTCAGCAAATCACAGTCCCCCTCTTTCTTTCAGATGACGAAGAAGGAGTTCCTTTGCATAATCAACTGTGTAAACTTCTTTTCCAAAATCGAGTCCGCGGCGTTTCAGTTCAAGAAACACCTTTGTTATCTGCGGAACATCAAGACCTATCTTCACTATTTCCTCTGCCCTTGCAAAGACCTTTACTGTTTCGTCAAAGCAGAAAAGCTTTCCCTGATTCATTACCAGTATACGGTCGGCAAACGAAGCAATATCCTCCATACTGTGAGAAACTATGAGGATAGTGTTCTTATTGCGTTCGTGGTACTTTTTTATCTGTGCGAATATCTGGTCTCTTCCTGCCGGATCAAGACCGGCTGTCGGCTCATCGAGTATGAGCACCTTCGGCCGCATCGCCATAACTCCCGCGATAGCAACTCTTCTTTTCTGACCGCCCGAAAGCTCAAATGGCGAACGCTCCATGAGCTCCTCGGAAAGTCCTATGTCTTCGGCTGTTTCAAGAACCCGCTGCTTTATCTCCTCATCGCTCAGCCCCATATTCTTAGGACCGAACGCTATATCCTTAAAAACAGTTTCTTCAAATATCTGGTATTCCGGATACTGGAACACCAGTCCCACCTGAAAGCGAACATCGCGTATTTTATTCTTATCAGCCCAGATGTCCCTTCCATCGAGAAGTATTTTTCCTGATGTCGGGCACAGCAGACCGTTGAAATGCTGTATCAGTGTAGACTTTCCAGAACCGGTATGTCCCATAAGTCCGATGATCTCACCTTCATTTATTGAAAGATCAACATGATCCACCGCTGTTTTCTCAAAGGGAGTATCAATGCTGTAAGTATAGGTAAGCTGCTGTGTTTCAAGTATTGCCAATTTAATCTCCCTTCAGATCTTATGCACGATCAGGATTTGAATAATTTCATGATCGCATCAACACATTCCTCGCCGGAAATTATCTCCGGTGATATATCGCAGCCTGATTTTCTCAGCTGCCAGACAAGTTCCGTCACCTGCGGAACATCAAGACCTATTCTCTTCATCTCGTCCACACGGGAAAAGACTTTTGGCGGAATATCGTCCATGACTATCCTGCCTTCATCCATAACGATAACTCTGTCGCAGGCAGCAGCCTCGTCCATATAATGTGTGATTAGTATTATTGTGATCCCGTGTTCACGGTTCATCCGGCGTATAGTCTCCATGACCTCTTTGCGTCCCTTTGGATCAAGCATAGCAGTAGGTTCATCGAGAATTATACACTTCGGACTCATCGCGATGACTCCGGCAATAGCCACTCTCTGCTTCTGACCTCCAGAAAGCTGGCTTGGCGAATGCAAACGATATTCGTACATTCCCACAGCCTTCAGAGCATCGTCAACACGTTTCCGCATCTCCTCGTAAGGAACGCCGAGATTTTCGAGAGCGAACGCGACATCCTCTTCGACTATTGATGATACTATCTGATTATCCGGATTCTGAAAAACCATTCCGGCACACTGCCTCAGCTCGAAAAGCCGGTCTTCATCGGCTGTATCTATACCGTTCACGGTAACTCTGCCGCTTGTCGGCAGGAGTATTGCATTCATATGCTTGGCAAGAGTAGATTTTCCCGAGCCGTTATGACCTAATACCGCAAGGAATTCTCCCTCCCGGATATTAAGATCAATACCTTTCAGAACTTCTTTTTCTTCACCGTTCTCATTGCCCTTATATGCAAAATGAAGATCATGTATTTCTATGATATTGTTCATAAGCATTCCTGTTATCGGCTGAATATCGCCGTCGAGCCGCACGGAAGCGTCATTCCGGTGGACTTTACGGGAAGTCCTATCTCGTCAAAGGAAACGTTTCCGCCGTATTTTCCGGTGAGTACGCTTCCGAGTATATATCCCATAACAGACGGTGAAAGTCCGGTCGTATAACTGTTTATCAGAAAGAACAGCGGATCATCCGAAAGGACTCCCGAGCAGAGCTTCACAAGATCATAAACGCAGTTTTCAAGCTTCCATACCTCTCCGCCCGGACCTCTGCCGTAGCTTGGAGGATCCATGATAACTGCATCGTATTTTCTTCCGCGGCGTATCTCACGAGCAATGAATTTTTCACAATCGTCCACTATCCAGCGGATAGGCTTATCAGTAAGCCCTGACGCAGCTGCGTTATCTCTCGCCCACTGCACCATACCCTTTGCCGCATCAACATGACACACAGAAGCGCCGGCTGCCGCACACGCAAGAGTTGCGCCGCCGGTATATGCGAAAAGGTTCAGTACATTAATTTCCCTGCCAGCATTTCTTATCTTCTCTGCCATGAAATCCCAGTTTACAGCCTGTTCAGGGAAAAGACCGGTATGCTTGAAGCCTGTCGGACGGATATTGAAGGTAAGTTCGCGGTAGCTTATGTTCCACGATTCGGGAAGTCTCTTGCGGAATTCCCACTTGCCTCCGCCCTGATTCGAGCGGCGGTAGTGACCGTCCGCAGTATTCCACAGCGGATCCTTCTTATCCGTTTTCCATATTATCTGCGGATCAGGTCTTATGAGACTGATCCCGCCCCATGTTTCAAGCTTTTCGCCGTCAGATGTATCAAGGATCACGTAATCCTTCCAGTTTTCTGCTGTTCTCAAGGTAGCAACTCCTTATACTTATTGCCGCGGGCGCGAAGCCGCACAGCGTGATTTTATATTCTGAGCGATCTCAACAGCCATTTTGTTTATCGAACCAAAATCAGGTCCTTCCGCAAGAACGCGGATATAAGGCTCTGTTCCGGCACATTCACGGACTACTATCCTTCCTTCGCTGCCGAGACGCTCCTCGTTTTCCTTTATAAGTCCGGTAATAACGCTGTCGTTCTTCCATATTTCCTTTTTATCCGGAGATATTCTGACATTGAAGACTACCTGCGGAAGTCTCTGCATATCATCGGAAAGTTCACTCAGCTTTTTTCCCGAACGCTTCATTATTTCGAGAAGTCTTGCACCGCAAAGCTGACCGTCACCGATAGGCGAATCGTCCAGAAATATGATATGTCCGCTTTTTTCACCGCCAAGACTGCACTTCTCTTCTGTCATCCTGTCGAGGACATAGCGGTCGCCAGCCCCAGAAGTAAGCACAGTAATATCATTTGCCTGTGCAAAATTCAGAAGTCCGAGACAGCTCATATAGTTGACCACTATCTTGTTGCCGTTGAGCTTTCCGCGCTGCTTATAATCCTTTGCGAATATTGCAAGCAGCGAATCGCCGTCAATGGACTTTCCGGTTTCATCAACGGCAAGACAGCCCGAGCCGTCATTGTCGAAGGCAAGACCGCAATCACAGCCATTAGCCGGAACGAATTCCATAAGTCTCTCAAATTTGGTAAGCCCCATTTCTATCTCCGAACTGAATTCATCTTCAGGCTCAGGCAGAACGAGCACCTCAGCACCAAGCTCACTGAAAAGCTTTTCAGCGGTTATTGCAGCGCAGCTCTCAGAAAATACCAGAGCCACTTTAAGTCCCGAAAGATCGGTCTTGACCGCTGATCTTATGCGTTTGATGTATCTTTCAGCGGCATCGTCGCTGTGAAGCATTCTTCCCATTTCAGTTTTCGGCAGCGCGAGGACTGAATCAGCCCCTATACCAAAAACAAGACGTTCTATCTGTTCCTCGGTATCCTTCCCGAAACGTCTTCCTTCGGGCGAAAATATACGTATACCGCTCGATTCTCCGTCAGTTCCGGCAGAAGAGATCATTATGCAGGCATCTGCATCGAGTTCCCCTGCAAGCCTTGCAGCAGCCGGAACAGGCACAGGTCCTACGCCCTCAGCGTCTGCGCCAGCCGAACATATCCCGGCACATACAGCCGCTTCAAGCACATCCGAGGACAGCTTCCCGTCCTTAGCAATTATTATCTTCGATTTTTTACCCTCTCCGCCCGAAAGCACAGCCGCAGAAGCTCTTCCTGCCTGCATGGCTATCTCACACGACAGATCAGCGACAGCAACTCCCTTAGCGCTGTCCGTTCCAAAAAGTCTTGACATTTTATTCTCCTGATATATCCTTGTTCTTATCTCTGTAAATCGTATATACTGCAACAGGTCTGTGTTTTCCTGTTACCTCTTCTATATTCTGGCAAAGCTGCGGCTCACCGCAGTTATTGTACCTGTTGTATACTATTATCCCATTATTTTTACGGACACAGAAAACCGTATGCAAAGACGAAAGAAACGGTATCTTCGTCCAGAACGTGACTATGAAAGCCTCAGCGTTTTCTGCACTGCGTACCCTTTCCTGATCCGCCCCGAAGTGTCTCAGCGCCCTTCCTATTTTGTAAGGACTGCACCCGAATACTCCCATGAGCATACGGAATTTTTCCATATAAACGGCAATTTCCGGCAGCGGACGCGCCGCACCTGCATAGATCAGCGCATTATATACTGCTATGACCTCACAGCCGTTGAAGCTCATCCTGCAAAGTCCGTATCGCATTTTCGAGACACCGCCGAGAGCCTGTCCGTTTATCATTTTTCCGGCATACTCCTGCCTGAAGCACTCGCAGTTATGTCGGAAATTATTATTTCCGATCATTTCAGAATGTCAGCTGACCGCTGCTCTGAGGTGTATCCTGCTCCGGTGCTTTAAATCCGAGGTGCTCATAAGCAAGCTTTGTAGCGCACCTTCCGCGCGGAGTTCTTCCGAGGAAGCCGAGCTGCATAAGGAACGGTTCGCAGACATCCTCCAAGGTAACAGATTCTTCTCCGATAGCCGAAGCAAGTGTTTCAAGTCCGACAGGACCGCCGCCGTAGCCCTTTATTATCATTTCAAGCATACGTCTGTCGAGGCTATCGAGACCAAGCGCATCTATTTCAAGTCTGCTCAGAGCAATAGACGCTATATCGCGTGTTATCTGACCATTTCCCATAACATCGGCAAAATCGCGCACTCTTTTCAGCAGACGGTTAGCGATTCGCGGTGTACCTCTTGCCCTTCCTGCTATCTCAGCTGCGCCCTCGTTATCGCATGGTATGCCGAGTATCATCGCGCTTCTGCGTACAATATCCGCAAGATCGTTCTTTGAATAGAGTTCAAGGCGCTCGATAACGCCGAAACGGTCGCGCAAAGGCGCAGAAAGCTGTCCCGCACGGGTAGTCGCACCTATAAGCGTAAAAGGTTTGAGGTCCATACGGATAGAACGAGCCGAAGGTCCTTTACCTATTATAATGTCGATAACTCTGTCTTCAAGCGCAGGATAGAGTATCTCCTCAACAGCGCGTGAAAGGCGGTGTATCTCGTCGATGAACAGAACATCGTTATCCGAAAGGCTTGTAAGAAGCGAAACGAGATCGCCGGGCTTCTCAATAGCCGGGCCTGTCGTTACACGGAGATTCACGCCGAGTTCATGAGCAATTATCGAAGAAAGAGTAGTCTTTCCAAGACCGGGAGGTCCATACAGCAGAACATGGTCAAGAGGCTCACCGCGGCGCTTCGCAGCCTCGATGTAAATAGCGATCTTCTCCTTGACCTTTTCCTGTCCTATATAATCATGCAGAGTCTGCGGACGGAGAGTTACCTCAATGTCGCTGTCCTCCTGAATATTCTCCGGAGATATTACCCGCGGAGCAAACTCCATTTCTTCTGTTTGTATCATTTGTTTCACCTTGTTAGTTCTTTGTTCTTTGTTCTTAGTTATGGTGTCCGGCTTTCACCGGACGGATTGAAATATCGTGACTTGATACCGTTTGTAGGGAATGCCTTCTCTTGCAAGACGTTCCCTCTTGAAAAACAGTCCCCTGGACTGTTTTTCAATTCACCCTTTGCGAGGCGCTTTGTCGCTATATGTGGGGCTTTGCCCCACGCCCCACCAATGGCTCTGCCTTTGGAATCCGCTCAAGGGAGAACCTCCCTTGAGAATCCCATTCATTATTAGTGCCGTTAGCGAGTACGTTTAAGCCCTACAGAAAAAATGAGCGAGTGAAACAAGCGTCAACGTGGACGCCAGCGGGGGCTCCCCGCTTATTTTTCAAAGTAGCGCTTTTTGCGGACATAGAACGGATCCACGGTCTCGGCAGCCTTCTTGCCCATATCCTGCTCATAGCTGATGAAGCAGAGGTGCTCGTTCGCCTTGACTATCTTTGAAAGGTATTTTGAAAGCGGCACGAAGAGCTTTCTTGTACTTCCTATCATATCGAGGACTATAAGTATCTGCGGCTTTTCGCATCCCTTTATCATTTCCATTATGAAAGCGCGGTCGACATTCGGCTGCTTTGAAAGGAACTTTACAGCAGCCTTTGTGATATGACCAACGGAATGCTCGACCGGACGATACGAGATTATATCCGCCTCGTTATAAGAAATAGCCTTGATCTTGAGGTTCCTTGCAACAAGAAGTATGCTCTTTATCTCCTGTGATGAAAATTCCTTACCGTAGGAGTTCGGGTTCAGAACTGCGGATACTGACTGTATAAGGTCGAAAAGTCTCAGACAGTTGATCTTATAGCAGTCAACATATCTCTTTGCAAACTGCTGAAGCGCACGGTAGCTTGTAAAGAACGGGATAAACACATCGCCATCAGGATTCTGAGTAGTGATAAGCTCAAGCTGTATACCGCCTTCAGCCCTGTCGCGTTCCTGCTTTACAGGATTTTTACAGATAACATAAACATCGCTCTTGATAAGTGTCTGCAAAAAGACCGACCTCTTTGAGGGATCTTTTATAGCGGCTTTGAGTAATTCGTCAAGATTCATCATAAGTATTCTTCCCTTTCGGCTGAATTCAGCGTGTATTTTTTGCTGCCATTATTCTTAATGTCTCTTTTATCAATTCCTGCGTAGTCAGTGAAGGATCAAGCTTTCCGAGTATCGGAGCCGTTTCTCCCTGAGAATAACCTAAAACCATAAGTGCTTCGAGTGCTTCAGTAACAGAAGCACCTGCTGTATCCGATGATACAGCTGCAAACTCAGCGTAGTCCGAAGCTGCACTTCCGCTGAGCGATTCTGAAGAGATCTTGTCCTTGAGCTCAAGAACTATACGCTGCGCTGTTTTTGCGCCGATGCCCTTAGTCTTGGTAAACGCCTTGCTGTCGCCCGAAGCGACGAGAAACGCAAAGCGTTCCGGTGAAACATCGGACAGTATCGACGTAGCCGCCTTAGGACCGACTCCGGATACTGATATAAGCAGCTTGAAGCAGCTGAGTTCCTGCAATGAAGCGAATCCGAAGAGTTCAACAGCGTCCTCGCGGACGTATAAATGCGTATAGAGCAGAACCTCACTGCCGATCTCGCCAATAGCGGCGACTGTATTATATGAAGTTTTACAGCCATAGCCGACTCCGCCGCACTCTATCACGACAAAGCCCAGCTCCTTGACTGTTAATTTTCCTCTTAAACTGTATATCATATGCTATAATCCTTAAATCAATGCGTGATCGCTGTTTTGTAACCCTGCCGCCAAAAGCTTACTGCCATCTTATTGAATGACCGTGACAGATGGCTATTGCAAGAGCATCCGCAGCATCATCCGGTTTTGGTATCTGTGCAAGATTAAGCAGCTGGCGCGTCATTTCCATGACCTGCTTCTTTTCAGCTTTTCCGTAGCCTGTTACCGAAAGCTTTACCTGAAGCGGAGTATATTCCGAAACGGGTATGTTTCTTCTCGCTGCTGAAAGCACGGTAACTCCCCTTGCCTGAGCAACGTCGATAGCGGTTTTCTGGTTTGTGGTGAAGTAAAGCCGTTCTATTGCCATACAGTCGGGCTTGAACTTATCAAAAATAAACTCAATGTCCTCATAGATAGCTTTCAGTCTTTCAGGAAAAGGGACTCCGGCTTCTGTAAGAACTGCGCCGTATTCGATAGGTGTGAACTTCACTCCGTCATAATCGAGGACTCCGAAGCCCACTATCGCATAACCGGGATCCACTCCTAAAATACGCACTTTTTTCACTATATCCACCATACCTCTTTTGCAAGCAGCTGTAATTATTCTTCAAATAAACACAACTTCTCACTATATACTATTATATTATAACACACCTTCAATGCATTTTGCAATATATTTATCTGCTTTTTATTGATTTTCACAAAAAAATCTGATATAATGTATTTTGTGATATTGTGTCCCGAGGGCGAAAAAAGTTACGCCTCGGATGCAATATGCCGAAATCGCCCTGATTTCAGGCAAAGTTATTTCTCCGGAGGTCTTATATGAACGAACTTCAATTGCTTCGCAATGGTATTGACGAAATAGATCAGCAGATACTCGATCTGTTCAAACAGAGAATGGAACTCTGCAAAGATGTTGCAGAATACAAACGCTCACACGAAATGCCGGTATTTCAAGGCGGAAGAGAGCAGCAGATAATCGACCGCATAAAAGCTCTCACAGGTGATCCGGCTCTCGAAGCCGGTACTGCCGCACTTTTCACAACCATAATGGATATAAGCAAAATTCTCCAGAACAGAAGGATACTCGCAAATTCAAGCGAATACAGCGCCTCTGTACCGGATATTTCCGGTGCTGAAAGGATAGGCTGTCAGGGTACAACCGGCGCTAACTCCGAAGCTGCGGCAAAGCTTCTCTTCGGCAACAAAAAAATCACGTTCTATCACACCTTCGAGGATGTTTTCAAGGCTGTGCAGTCCGGCGAGCTCGATTACGGCGTTCTGCCTGTACATAACTCCACTGCCGGAACGGTAGACAGCACCTACGATCTTCTCGCAAAATACGATGTTTTCACCGTTGAAAAGGTATGCGTTGAGATAAATCACTGTCTCGCAGCTAAACCGGGAACAGCTCTTAACGAGATCAGATGCGTATACTCTCACCCGCAGGCTATCGCACAGTGCAGCGACTTTCTCACTGTAAATTCATTCAGGAACGCTGAATACGCAAATACTGCTCTTGCTGCGGAAATGGTAGCAAAAAGCCCGGACGAAAAGAAATACGCTGCTATATGCTCGCCTGAATGTGCAAAGCGTCTTGGGCTCAGCATCATTGCAACAAATATCGCGGACTGCTCTCTCAACCGTACTCAGTTCGTGTGTATATCAAAGGATATGCAGGCTGATCCGGATTCTGATGCTATCAGTGTCATGCTGCGTATCCCGCATACGGAAGGTAGTCTTTACCGTCTCCTGACCAAATTCTACGTCAACGGCATGAACCTTCTGAGCATTGAGAACAGACCTATCAAGGACGGCAGCTTCGATGTTCTTTTCTACCTTGATTTCAGTGGAAAGCTCTCAGATCCAAGCGTTAAAGCCGTACTGCGTGATCTTACCGAAAACCTTGATTATTTCCGTCTCCTCGGAACGTTCAAAACGCAGTCAAATATAAACAGCGATAACGGCTGATCCCCCGATCACACAGAAAGGTAAGATAATTATGTCCCAAGGTTTCTATGATCTGCTCGAAAACAGAGAATTCATTTTCCTTGACGGCGGCATGGGTACTATGCTGCAATCTCTTGGCATTGTGACAGAACACGTTCCGGAGCTTCTCAACATAACTGATCCGGATACTATCATGAAAATACACAGTATGTATGCCGAAAGCGGCTCTGATATAGTTTATTCCAATACATTCGGGGCAAACAGCTTCAAGCTGCGCGGAAGCGGTCACACCGTTGAAGAGATCGTTAGTGCAGGAGTAAGAAACGTCAGACGCGCTGTTGCAGGAAAAGCTCTCGCTGCTCTGGACATCGGTCCTATCGGTCAGCTTCTTGAACCTGCCGGTACGCTCCGCTTTGAGGAGGCTTACGACTGCTACAAGGAGATAGTCCTCGCCGGCAGTGAAGCCGACGTTATCGTCATTGAAACGATGACAGACCTCTATGAGGTAAAGGCGGCTGTGCTCGCGGCAAAAGAAAACTCAGACAAGCCAGTCCTCGTAACAATGACATTTGAAGAGAATATGCGAACATTTACCGGCGTTTCTCCGGAATGTATGGTATCTCTGCTCGAAGGTCTCGGCGTTGACGCTCTCGGTGTAAACTGCTCGCTCGGTCCTGTGGAGCTCTTCCCTGTCCTCGAAAAAATATGCTCCCTGACCGTCCTTCCTGTAATTGCAAAACCAAACGCAGGTCTGCCTGATCCTGTCACCAATAAATTCAACGTAGGTCCCGAAGAATTTGCAGAGAGTGCTGCTAAACTTGCCGAAGCCGGCGTTACGATATTCGGCGGCTGCTGCGGCACTACCCCTGCACATATCAGTGCCGTTACGAAGATACTTTCGGATATGAAACGCACCCCACGCAGTGTAACGCCTAAAAGTACAGCTTGTTCCTCTGTGAACTGCGTTGTCATAGACCAGCCGCGCGTTATTGGCGAGCGTATCAATCCTACCGGCAAAAAGCGCTTCAAAGAGGCTCTTCTTGCACATGATGTGGACTATATCCTCAGTCAGGCTGTTGAGCAGATACACGCCGGCGCTGAAATACTCGATGTCAATGTAGGTCTGCCCGGCATCGACGAAAAAGAGATGATGGTGACCGCTGTTAAGGCTATTCAGAGCATATGCGATACACCTCTCCAGCTCGATTCCACTATCCCGGAGGTCCTCGAAGCCGGTCTGCGCGTCTACAACGGCAAGCCTATCGTAAACTCGGTAAACGGCGAAGAGGATTCCCTTGAAACTATCCTTCCGCTCGTTAAAAAATACGGCGCTTCCGTAGTCGGTCTTACTCTTGATAAGCAGGGTATCCCAAAAACTGCTGAGGGCAGATTCGCTATCGCAAAGAAGATACTCGATCGGGCTATGTCTTACGGTATACCGCGTGAAAACGTCTTTATCGACTGCCTTACCCTTACCGCATCCGCCGAACAGGACGGCGTTATGGAGACTCTCAACGCACTTCACCGCGTCAAGACAGAACTTGGTCTGAGAACTGTTCTCGGCGTATCGAATATTTCATTCGGTCTTCCGAGCCGCGAGCTCATCACACGTACTTTTCTTACTATGGCGCTTCACAGCGGTCTCGATCTGCCTATCATAAACCCAAATATCGAGTCGATAATCGGTGCAGTACGCGCTTATCGCCTTCTTGCAGGCATCGACCGCAATTCCGCGGACTTCATCAGCGTTTACGCACAGGCTGATACACCTAAAGCAGCCCCTGCCCCTTCCGCTTCTGACAAAAAATCACCGGACATCATGTACGCTGTGGAAAACGGTCTCAAAAACGAAGCCGTTAAAGCTGCTGAGGAGCTTCTTAACACTGTTGATGCTATGGAGATCATCAATAATTACCTGATACCTGCGCTTGATTCTGCCGGTGATAAATTTGAAAAGGGAAAGATCTTCCTGCCGCAGCTGATACTGACTGCCGGTGCTGCACAGGCTTGCTTCGAGGTAATAAAGAATAAGCTTTCGCTCGGCAGCTCTGAGACCGTCTCAAAGGGAAAAGTCGTGCTTGCGACCGTAAAAGGCGACATCCACGACATCGGAAAGAATATCGTCAAGGTGCTTCTCGACAGCTACGCTTTTACCGTCATTGATCTCGGAAAGGACGTTGATCCTCAGCTTATCGTCGACACCGCAATAAAGCATCAGGTCAAACTCGTAGGACTTTCCGCCCTCATGACCACTACGCTCGGCTCTATGGAAACTACCATAAAGCTGCTCAATGAACAGTACCCGGACTGTCAGACCGTCGTTGGCGGCGCTGTTCTTACAGAATCCTATGCAAAACAGATCAATGCCGATTTTTACGCTAAGGACGCTAAAAAAACTGTGGACATTGCTGCAAAGGTCTATTCTGAATGATATTGTATTATGACATAATACAACAGATTTTATCTAACATTATTCTAAAAATCTCTCAAAACACTTGAAATCATCGACAGTTTGTGATATAATAATTACATTCACGTTATTGAAGCTTTTTCACAGCGCCTTTGCTGTGTTTTAAACGATCAAAGAACCATTTTCCGCGTTCTTAGATCATATACTATTATTAGAGGATTATTTATGATTGGTTATTACAGCTACACGGTCATTCTCACTTATATGAGTCTGATCTCGTCTGTTCTGGGAATGTTCTTCGCACTCGGCATCGGAGACTGCGGACCTCATCCGGAATATGCGATAATCTGTCTCATGGTGTCTGGCTTGTGTGATATGTTCGACGGAAAAGTCGCGCGTACTAAAAAGAACAGAACAGAAAGTGAAAAGAAATTCGGTATACAGATAGATTCGCTGTGCGATGCAGTCTGTTTCGGAGTTCTGCCTTCAGTTATCGGCTATTCGATCGGTATGGACGACTGGGCAGATATTCCGGTGCTGATAATGTTCCCGCTCTGCGCTGTTATAAGACTTGCTTATTTCAACGTTGCTGAAGAGGACAGACAAAAACAGACTGAGGACGTAAGAAAGGTTTATGAGGGCTTGCCCGTAACAAGCGTTGCCCTGATACTTCCGCTTCTTTACAGCTTCCATAAGGACATCGGTGCGGATTGCTTCCCTAATGCTTATGGCTGTGCGCTGTTTATCATCGCACTTGCATTCATAACCCGTTTCAAGGTCAAGAAGCCAAGCATGAAAACTATGCTGGCATTCATCGGGATCGGTGCGATCGAAGTTGTCTGGATGCTTTACAAAACAAAATACAGTTAAAATCAATCAGCCCCAAGGCAAGTGCCTTGGGGCTGTACTTTTTCAGCAGCTTATTCCTTCACATAAGCCTCAACTATCTCAGCGATATAAGCCTTGTGATAAGGCGCAGAGGAGTAATTCTGCTCGGCGATCCCGTCATCTGTAACGAAGCCGCTTTCCTGCATATCGTAGGTGTAGAGCTTACGGCATACGAAAACCATATCAGCTTCGGCAAATGTCATGGAACTGTCGATCTCAGCAGGGGTAAGACCGGTTTCCTTTACCTTGTCGCAGTCTCTTCCGGAGTGCGAGCCGCAGTAAGAGAGTGCTTTGCGGTATTCCTCACCAAAGAATGAAGCAGTGAAATACTCGTCCTTTTCCACGAATTCAAAAGTATAGCGGTTCGGGCGGATATAGCAGGTAAGTACGTTTCTGCTCCAGAGAACGCCAAGCTGTCCCCATGAAGCTGTCATGGTATTGAAATTATCCTTGTTTCCGGCGGTAAGAAGCATCCACTCCTTGCCTATCTTTGAAAACGGATTGAAGCTGAGGTCTGAAAGATTGATTTTTTTAAATGACATGATGATTCCTCCTTGTATTGTTTATTAATATATATTCCGGAATCACCGCGTTATTGCTTATCAGACCTTTCTGAGCGCTGATTTATAGCGAAGCCTGAGTTTATCGGTTATAAGCGCGATAAATTCGGAATTAGTCGGTTTGCCTTTTCCGGTGTCAACTGTGTATCCGAAAAATGAGTTAAGGGTATCAACGTTGCCTCTGTCCCACGCTATCTCGATGGCATGACGTATAGCACGTTCAACGCGTGAAGAGGTCGTATCGTATATATTTGCAACGGTAGGATAGAGCAGCTTTGTAACGCTGTCGAGAAGAGTTTTATCCTCAATAGAGTAGAGAATAGCAGTTCTGAGATAGTGATAGCCCTTGATATGTGCGGGAACTCCGAGCTGATGTATCATATCCGTAACTACTACTTCCATATCATCGCTGAGGCTGTTTGCTCTGTCACCGAGTGCAGAGGTTATTGCTGTGCAAAGATCATCCGCATCATAAGGCTTCAGCAGGAATTTGGAAGCGCCGTTATCCATGACCTGTCGCTCTATGAATTCATTATCGTACTGTGATGTTACTATAAATACCGGGAATTTCACGCCAAGTTCGCGCACCCTTTTCATTATAGAAACAACATCACCGTTCTGGGCATTTATGTCAAGAACCGCAACATCCGGCGGATCATTCTTGATAGATTCAAGGATGACTGTGCAATCCTTGCGGCGTGTATAGGCATACATTCCCCTCTCCCTGAGTTTGTTTGCAACACTTACTCCTGTTTCTGCTGAGTCGTCTCCGATAAGTACTCTTATCTTGTTGTTCATTAAATTTAAACCTCCCTGTGATCTTGATCCGCATAAGGCGGAATGTTCTTCCGGATACCGAAGTTCCGGTGTCCGAATATAATAATATCACAGCCGGCGCAGGGTACGCAACGGTTTATTTAGGGGAATTGTGTAAATAAAACTGGGGAAATGTAAAAATTGCTGGGAAATGTAGGATATACGGAAAGGATATATGAATCAGTCAGAATGCTTGTGCCCTTTTGCGAGTATTCCGTCGACAATGTTTCTGACTTTGGTATTTGGCGGAAACATTTTGTCGGCAAGTCTGGAAAGTGCGTTCTGCTGGTGTCGATTTCTGGCAATGGGTACAATTTCGGGTTCTTTGACAGAGCGGCTCCATTTTTTCATAGTATCGGCTGAAAGATAGGGTTCAAGGAATTTTCTGTCGTTTGCCGGACAGCATTTTTCTGCGAAATCCAACGGAAGCTGACATCCCTCACATCCGGCTATATCCCTTATATCAGCAAAATATACGCTGAACATATCGAGAAGATCGTCTCTTCCGGCAACCATTTTTTCATTTTTCTGCATAGCTTCAATGAGAGTTTCCTGCATTTTTGAAAGCTTCAGCTGCGATTCAGCAAGTGCAAGGCTGCCAAGTATCAGGAACCCCATCATATACTCATCACAGCAAAAATCGCTCAGTGCATTCTTGTTCTGCGGCGCATCGAAGGCATAAAGCGAATAGAGCCCGAAGACAAGGCGAAGCCTCAGATAACTGATGTCATCAAAATTGAACAGGTCCTTTTCCTCGGCATATCCGCGTACTCTTCCGGATTTTGCCATAAGCACATCAGGCGGAGCCATAAGCAGTGCCTTTGAGCCTTTTACTATCGGCAGTTCGACATCAAATGCCACATCACTGCCGATATGGAGCAGTTTATCCGCGGAAACTCCGGCTTTTTTCAGTACAGCATCATAGTAGCTTTCGCTGGTGCAATCAGGTATATCCGATACCATTACAAGTTCATCATAAGAGCCATAACCGCAGTTTTCAAGGATATTCTTAACTGTTTCATATGGGTATATCGTTTCAGCAGCAACGATAACGCGCTTCTTGCAGCTTTTGGCTTTGCGGAAAAGCAGCTTCGAGCATTCACGCGGAACTGCATATTTTTCCACAAGCTCACACTCACGCACCATAAGCCGGTCGGCATCCTCTTTGCTTATGCTGTTCATTTTTGCGAGAATACTGTAAATCTTAGCAAGAGTAACTCTCGCCGGAGTTGCATATTTTTTCAGCGCAGCTTCTGCCGCACGGCAGCGCATATCAGTAAAGGAAGTCTTTGCGTCATGCGGTATATCCGCAATATCCTTTTCCATAATGGTGAAGATGTCGTTTTCACCGGAAAAAGGCATAACTGTGAGAGTTTCCATCAGCTTGAAGCTTACCGCACGATACTTATCGCCTGAGACTTCTGCAAGCATTTTGTCTCTGAGTTCGATCTGTGCCTGCGATAGAGGTCTGCGTATTCTTACATCTGCAAATGGCATAGCGAACTCCTTTCTGTAACGTCATTCATCCGAGGACTCCTCTGTCTCAGCAGTTGTTTCCTCAGCAGAGGTCTCTTCGGTGACATCAGCGGCTGACGCAGCTTGTCCGCCGTTCATCTTTGAAAGGCGCATCTCCTTGAATTCATCAAGCGTAAGAGCGCCGGTTGAATTGTAAAGCCTTATAAGCGACTGCCTGCTCGTATATTTATCGGAATATTCACCCTTTGTATTCTCGATGTATTCACCCGACCACAACACAAAAAACGACCATACCGAATTATCGCGGAACGAGGTATCTGCATCAGGAACACTTCCGCATTCACTTATGGCAATTAGTTTATCCTTGCCGACTGTATTCTGCAAGCCGCCGAAGTGCTCATAGAAGCGGTCGCCGTAGTCTCTTGCGCCGCTTACATAGAGGTCAACAGCAGCAATGTCGTAGGTAGAACTATCCACAAGAGTGCTTTCGCTCTGACCGTTCCATATCCATATAAGATTATCGAGCTCAAAGTAATCTGTCAGGCGTTTATACATCAGATCCCAAAGCCATTTATAGGCTTCCGGACCGCTTGCGCCCCACCAGTACCAGTCGCCGCTGCCCTCAGGGAGAGGTCTCCACAGAACAGCGATGCCCTTGTTTTTCAGGGATGTGAGCTGACCAGCCATGCTGTCAATATCGAGGATAAGGCTGTAAGTCTGCTCGGAAATATTTCCCTCACCGTAGAGACCGCGTATCTCTTCCTGAGAGAGCATTGCAATATCAGTATCAGTAACAGCCTTTGAGAGGTCAAAATCACTCTCCTCAGCCTTTATCGAACTCACATTTGAAGGCGAAGCCCAGTACCACGAAACGCCGGATATTCCGCCGTTCCTGCACCAGTCCGCACAGGCTTCGATACGTGCAAAGCTTTCATCGAACGAGCCCTTGTCAACTGAAAAATTGGTAAAACGTATCACCGGATATTTTCCCGTGATACTGTAAATAAGGTCAAGTTCGGAATTATCGTTATCGGCAGCATACTGACCTGTCATCATGTATTTGCCGTAGTTTTCAGTGAGAAGATCCATAAGCAGCTTAGCGGATTCGCCAGCCTGCTTATTGGATAATTCAATGTTTGCATCATAGCTTATCTCGCCGAGACGGTCACTGTCGATGAGTTTGAGATAATCGAGACAGATATTTCCGTCCTCAGGAATAACTTCTATCTGCGACTTTCCTTTTGTGAGGAAAACTCCGTAAAGCGTTATCTCAGTAAACTGACCAGCGGAAGATGTTTTGAACGAGGTAACGGTATTGCCGTTAAGTTCAATGCGGCACTTGACCGGTTTATCAGCGGCGATATTGAACGAAACGTCATAATGCTGATTGCTCGGTGATTCAACATTGAAGGTCACGGAAGAACTGCCGTCTTCATCAAATCCAGTAACATAGCCCTCACCGCTGTAATTCATCTTATCGTGCTCTACCGAAAGAGGACCTCTTTTATCGGCTTTTTCAGCTTCATAAAGTATACCTATGTCAGTCTTCTCTATGTTCGGATAATTAACAGGGAAATCCGGATAAGTCTCGGACGGCACCGGATAAGTAGTCGGCTGACCGGTAGTTTCCTCGACCTCTTTTATGCTTACTCCGCCCGAACTCTTTCCGCTGCATGAAGCCAGCGGCATAGCTGCAATAACTGCTGCTGCGGCAAGAGAAATATATCTTGATATTTTCATGATACCTCCCGTATCAGGTCTTAACGATGTACTTTTCACCGGCTTCGGTGTTGAATATCACAGCGCCGTCCTCTATCCTTGAGCCGACATTAACGCCGTCGCAGATAATGCTTACAACGCAGTTCGTTCTCAGACGGCACTCGCTTCCGTGATCTGATGTTATAACAGCTGAACTCAGTTTACCGTTTTCCCATTCAAGATCAATGCCGAAACCGCCTTTTGCGCGGAGACCGTAGATATGACCGTTGCTCCATTCTTCAGGAAGTGCCGGAAGGAGTATGATCTCTCCGCGTGTACACTGGAGCAGTGCCTCGATGATAGCAGCAGTTCCGCCGAAATTTCCGTCTATCTGGAAAGGCGGATGATTATCGAGCATATTCGGACTTGTGGAATGAGTGAGAAGCTTCTTGATATATTCATAGACCATTCTGCCATCGTAAAGACGCGCCCACATATTGCTGATCCATGCACAGCTCCATCCTGTATGACCGCCGCCGTGGATAAGTCTGCGGATGAGAGTTGCTCTTGCAGCGTCAGCAAGCTTAGGAGTTTTGTTCGGGGTTATGAGATCAGCCGGATGAAGTGCGAAAAGCTGAGAAACGTGTCTGTGACCTACTTCGACTTCATCATGATCGACTGCCCATTCCTTGATCTGACCGTATTTTCCGATCTCAGGCTGAGGAAGCTTTTCGAGCATATTTTTCAGCTTTTCTGCGAAAGCTTCATCCTTTCCGAGAATAGCCGAAGCCTTTATAACATCGTTGAACAGAACTGTTATTATCTGCGAATCCATTGAAGGTCCGATGCAGAGACAGCCCTTGACTCCGTTTTCAGTGATATAGGTGTTTTCAGGCGATACAGACGGACTTGTTACAAGTCTGCCTTCGCTGTCCTCAATAAGGAATTCAGTGAAGAATTCAGCAGCTTCCCTGAGAATATGGTACTTTTCAGCGAGGAATTCCTTATCGAGAGTGTATTCATAATGCTCGAAAATATGCAGAGCCATCCACGCGCCGCCGGTAGGCCAGAGAGTTGCCGGCACCCACATATCCTGCGGTGCAGTATCGCCCCAGATGTCGGTACTGTGATGACATACGAATCCCTTGTCTATGCCGTACATCTCCTTAGCAGTAGTCTTTCCGTTTTCGCAGACACGCTCAAGAAGATCAAACAGCGGAAGGTGGCATTCCGAAAGATTGCAGCTTTCAGCCGGCCAGTAATTCATTTCAACATTTATATTGGTAGCGAATTTGCTTCCAAGATAAGGCAGCATATCCTCGTTCCATATTCCCTGAAGGTTCATCGGCTGAGTACCGGCACGGCTTGCGGAGATCATGAGGTAGCGCCCGAAGTTGAAATAGAGTTCGATAAGCTTGTTATCGTGGATAAGACGGGTACACTCCTTGTTATCAAGTTCATCACCGCGCAGACGTTCGATACGCTCATCGGTCGTAAGTGAAGAAAGATCAGCGGAACTGTTATCCTCAAGAGAGAATTCAACTCTGTTGAAAAGCTCCTTGTAATCGCTTACATGACGGTAATAGAGCTCATCCCATTCGCAGCGGAGAGCCATTTCGGCATCAACGATCGCTGATTCCTCATAGTTTTCGCCGTAGAAACTCGTTCTTGCAGAAAGCACGAGCATTACCTCATCAGCGTTCTTTACCCTTATTTTTCCGCCGATGGTACGCAGTTCGCCTCCGATAGCCTTTGCACCGAGGCATGCTGCAAAGAATATACCATTGCGGCTGCCTGTTCCGCCTGTGTAGAGGAGCATATTCTTCTCACACGGACGGTTATCATCATAATAATCATCTCTGCCGTCGATATAGCAGGAAAGGTTAAGGCTTCCGGCTGAATCCGCCGAAATGCGTATCACCATTACTTCGTCCGGAGCTGATACGAACACCTCGCGGACAAATCTCACGCCGTTCACTGTGAAGGTAGTCTGTGAAACCGCTGAGGATATGTCGAGACTGAGATCATAATCCTTTGCTTTTCCTTCCAGAACAGTGTCGATATGGAGATCGCCGAGCGGCATATAATGGCGCATATTAGGCGTTACGCCCTGCATTTTCTCAAATGCGACCTTCTCAGCCTCAGGAATATTTCCCTCTTCGAGAAGCTTGCGGACTTCAACAAGACCTTCCTGCGAATCAGGATTGACTCTGTGGCGCAGTCCGCCTGACCATACCGAATCCTCATTGAGTTTGATGATCTCTTCGGCAGTTCCGCCGTAGATCATACCGCCTATCCTGCCGTTTCCGACAGGCAGCGCCTCAGTGAATTTTTCAGCAGGACGTGAATATTCCAGTAAAGTTTCAGTATTCATATATCTACTCCTTAAGGGGATCGTTATTTTACTATCATATTACTTCATTATATCACATTATCGTTAAAATAGCAACACACGCAGCAAAATATTATGCTCCTGAATAATATATTTGTCGAAACAAAGCCACTTCTCAATTATCAATCACCTTATACAAAAACAAGGACGGTTTTAAGCCGTCCTTGTGGTGATCATTTTCAATTTTCAGACTTTTTACGCGGTCTGCCGCGCTTTGCTCCGGTTTTTTCAGCTGCACCCGAAGTCTTTTTAGCTGTGCTGCGCTTGGATGCAGTCTTGACCTTAGCAGCAGTATTTTTTGAACTGCGCTTGGCAGCCGGCTTCTTCTCAGTACCCTTTTCACGGTTCTGACGAAGGGTTTCCTGCTTTTTCTTTTTGTCCTCAAGTCTCTGATAAGCATCATCGTAGAATATCTCCTGTGAATTAACAGGCTGATCGTTCTCGCGTCTGCGTACTATCTTGACGTAGGTACCGTCGTTATGCATGATACGAGCCTTAACGTTATCCGCCATAAGCACATGGAACATATCCCTTATACGCTTTTTAAGCTTTTCATCTTCAACAGGTGCTGCGACCTCTACACGGCGTATCGTATTACGCGACATATAGTCAGCTGAACCGATATATATCTTCTGATCCTTTCCGTCAGTACCGAATATGAAAATACGGCTGTGTTCAAGGAAACGTCCGACAATACTTCTTATAGCGATATTGTCCGTATATCCCTCAACACCTGCGATGAGGCAGCAAAGACCTCTTACAACAAGTTCTATCTTAACTCCAGCCTGTGAAGCCTCAACAAGCTTAGCCATTATGACCTTATCACAAAGCGAATTGACTTTTGCGGCAATATAGCCTTTTCCGCCGTTTTTAGCTATCTCTATCTGCTCATCCATCATCGCCAGCACCTGCGGACGAAGTGCAAGCGGAGAAACAAGAAGCTTGTTTGTCTTTTCGACAAAAGTTCCATTAATGAGCGAACTGAATATATTTTCAGCATCCTCAGCTATAGCCCTGTCAGCAGTAAGAAGCATCAGATCGGTATACAGCGCAGAAGTTTTCTCGTTATAATTTCCCGTACCTATCTGAGTTACGTATTCATCCCCGCCGCCCTGAGCTTTTCTGGTAATAAGCAGCAGCTTTGAATGCGCCTTGTAGTCCTTAGGACCATATATGACCTTAACTCCGGCTTTCTGGAGATGCTTGGACCATTCAATATTATTAGCCTCATCAAAACGGGCACGAAGCTCTATCATTACGAGCACTTCCTTGCCCTGTTCAGCGGCAGTACAAAGAGCGTCGATCACCTTGCTGTTACGCGCAAGACGGTAGAGTGTTATCTTTATTGAAGTTACCTTCGGATCGTTTGCAGCTTCCTGAAGAAGTCTTATAAACGAAAGGTTCATTGATTCAAAAGGATAGCTGAGAAGAATATCCTTAGCCTTTACCTGAGCGAACACAGGCTTTGTATCCGAAAGCGATGCCGGTTTTCTCGGCGAACGCTGCTGGAAATGGAGTTTCTCATTATCATCAAGATCCTGAAGCGAATAGAGATAAGAAAGATCAAGCGGGATCATTGAAGTGAATACCCTCGCATTTTTCAGTTTAAGCTTCTTGCAGAGGTAATCGAGAGCATCATTTGAAAAAACATCCGATATTTCGAGCCTTACCGGTTCAAGCTTGCTTCTCTTGACAACAAGCTCTTCCATACGTTCACGGAAATCATTTTCCTTGCCTGATACCATAATATCGGCATTTCTGGTAACTCTTACAAGAACGCGGTCGAGCACCTTATAGGACTTGAACATAAGGTGTGCAAAATGCAGAACGACTTCCTCCTGAAGTATGAAGCGCTTTCCGCCGTTTCCAAGCGGGATAACGCGTTCACAGTGGTCATGGCTTACCGGAATGATACCGATAGAGGTCTTTTTCTTTGAGCCCAGCTGAACAACAGCGTAGATCTCCTTATTTTTAAGGAAAGGGAACGGCATGGCATCATTCACTACTATTCCCGAAATGAACGGCTTTATCTCGTATTTAAAATAGAGTTCCAGGAGATTTTTCTCCTCAGGGGTTATTTTATCAAAGCTTACGTGTTCGTATCCGTAAGCGGCAAGCTCGCTCATAGTATTGAAGTAAGCGGATTCGACAGCCGGCTGAAGTCTCCTTACGGCAGTAAATATCGCATCGAGCTGCTGAGCGGCAGTCATGTTGCTGTTAGAGTCTACTTTTTTCGGTGAAGACTTCGCCTTATCGGTCAGAGAGCCGACTCTGACCATAAAGAATTCATCAAGATTGCTCTGATATATAGCTGAGAACGAGAGCCTTTCCAGCAGAGGATTTTCCGGTGCAGTAGCTTCTTCGAGAACTCTTTTGTTGAATTTGAGCCATGATAATTCACGGTTTTCGAGGTATTCCATATGATTCTCCGATCTGCCTTCAGGCATTGATAAGATAAATGAAGTGTATCAGTGAGCGTATTCGCTGTTTCCGATGAATTCGCAGATAAGCGAATCCGGAGTTATAAATTTATGATCTATCGGAACTATTTTTTCAAGCACCTTTATAGCCTCTGCAAGTTCCGGAACATCGCTCATTTCACGCAGCTGGTCTATGAGAGTATCACGGTATGCGCTGATCTCATAAGCCATAAAGGTATCAATATCGTAATCAGAACGATGCTTATAAGGCATTATGTATTTGTTTTCGCCGGATTCAACGCTTGCGAACATATTCATAGTTTCGCGCAGTGAACGGTCGCGGAACATTTTGTCCCTTATCATGCGGCGCATAAGACGCACTCTTGAAGGGTGCAGACATATATCCCCGCTGGTGATCCTCGTTCTGACGCTGACGTATATCTTTGAAAGATAATTCTCCTCAACTGTGATAACATCCGGATTGAGTGCATGGATGCCCTCAAAGATAACAAGCTCGCCGGGATTTCGTTTGAGTATCCTTTCATAGCCATCGCGCGTTGAACTTCTGAAATTATACTTCGGTATCTTGACCTCTTCGCAGTTGCTGATAGACTCTATCTGCTGATTGAGGAGTTCCTTGTCAACACGGACAGGTGATTCAAGGTCAACCTTACCGAGTGCTGACAGTTCTTTTTCTTCCTGAGTAAGCGGACAGAAATAATTATCCATTGAAATGGTATGTGTTTCATGTCCCATATTATCGAGTATCCTTTCGAGCATGAGCGCAGTAGTAGTCTTGCCCGAGCCGGAAGGTCCCGAGAGAAGTATGACCGGTCTTTCCTTGCTGGTTTTAGCAATGTTTTCGGCTATATTTCTCAATTTATACATATAATCCGCATTTGTATCCTTTACAAACGCCATCGGATCTGCGTTTATCGCATTATTTATCCTTGCAACTTCTATGTTCATGTCCTGCTCCTTTAATGATGTTGCTGCCGCATCAGCGGCACCATCCTATTTATACATTATAACACATTTTTTACCATATTTCAACCATCATTTCTGTTGAAATAGTTGCCGTTTTTTTATGCAATTTACCACTTCACATCAGAATTGCAGCCGGAAGAAGTACAGCAAGAAACGCTATGCTTGTAAGCGTGAATACTGCAAGGTATCTCAAAGGCTGAGCACCCTCAGACTTACGATATATCTGAAATGAGATCAGACTTGCAAGCGAAGCGACAAGGGTACCAAGACCGCCTATATTAACACCTATAAGGAGCTCTTTTCCGTTATCCGTAAAGCCGGCAAGCATCACAGCTGCCGGAACATTGCTAATTAACTGTGAAAGCGCAGCTGCTACCACTATTTCGCGTCCGGAAAGGATATCGCAGAAGAAATCGCTTACAGTGCCGATACGTGCAAGATTTCCAACGAATACAAAGAAGCATACAAACGTTGCAAGAAGGGCGTAATCTACCTTTCCGAGCAGTTTCACATCACATATGAGCGCTGCCGCAACCGCAGCTATCAGACATACATAGTCAGGTACAAGCCTGAGCACCGAACAAAGACACAGCGCAAATAAAACGCCGTATACTGCCGCTTTCATTTTCGATACACTGACTGTTTCGCTTTCAGGTGCTGCACACTCAGTTTTCGGCAGTATGAAAGAAGCCGCCATGAGCAGTACAAGACTTATCCCGCCTATCGGAAGCATAGTCCGGACGAATCCCGCAGCTGTCATATGAAATTCATCATAGAGAAACAGATTCTGCGGATTGCCTATCGGAGTCATCATGCTTCCGAGATTAGCAGCAGCTGTTTCAAGAACGATCGTAAGTATCCTGCTTTTCTCATCGTCAATGCCTTTGTATATGAGTACAGTCAGCGGAACAAACGTCAGCAGCGCAACATCGTTCGTAACAAGCATTGATGTGAAAAAGCATATAACTATCATTATTCTGCCAAGTGATCTTAGACTTCCCGTTTTTTGAAGTATATACCGCGTGACACGGTCAAATATGCCAATGCTCCTGAAACCTGAAACAGCAAGCATAAGTGCAAAAAGCTGTATCAGTACAGTGCGGCTGCAATAGCCCTTATAGCCGCTGTCCGGAGGTATAATGAATACTGTTGCAAGAGCTGCAAAAAAAGCTATAACGAGTACCGGCTGTGAACGAAAAAATGCAGCCGCAGATCTTAATATCCTGTTCTTCAAATGTATTTCCTTTCAGACCGCCGCAATGTTTCTTCGATCCAGCGGTCACATCTAACATTATACTATCATAGCTCTCAAAAATCAAGCGGATTCGATTTATAGCTAAACATGAACCTTTTCACTCTCTCAGCTTTGTGCAAACAACCAAATTTCAACATCATCTATTGACAGATTTGCACAACAGGCTTACAATTAGATTATGGCACTGTAATATCATAATGAAAATGTCCTCGCCCTCATGAGGACTTAACTTCAAGGAGGAAATCAAAACATGAAAAAACTCTTGGCAGTTATCACATCTATGACAACTGTTGCCGCTCTAACTTCATGCGGTTCAACAAAAAAAGAAGAGAAAAAAACTATCGGTATTGCTATGCCCGCTTCAGAACTTGAACGCTGGAACAGCGACGGTGAATACCTCAAATCCGAGTTTGAAGCAGCCGGATATAATGTTGAACTCGTTTATTCAAATAACGATTCCGCAAAGCAGAACAACGATCTCATAAAGCTTATTTCTGATAAAGTTGACCTTCTTCTCGTTGCTGCTGTTGACGGAACTAAGCTTTCAGATACTCTCGACAGCGCTAAAACAGCTGAAATACCGATCGTGGCTTACGACCGCCTTATCATGAAAACAAGCGCTGTAAACTACTATATTTCTTTTGATAACTATGCTGTCGGCAAGCTTCAGGCTGAATTTGTAAGCGATAAGCTTGATCTCAAGAATTCTTCTTCAACATACAATATAGAATTCGTCGGAGGCGATCCGATAGATAACAATGCCCGTTATTTCTTCGATGGCGCTTATGAGACTCTCCAGCCTTACATAGAATCAGGCAAGCTTAATATCCCTTCCGGCAAGAATACTCTTGAACAGGTCGCTACTAAAGACTGGACCACTGCAAACGCTGAAAGCAATATGAAGAGTACTCTTTCCAGCTACTATTCCTCAAAAACTCTCGATGTTGCCCTCTGCTCCAACGATTCAACTGCACTCGGCGTAACAAATGCTATCGAATCCGACTATAAAGGAAGCAACGCTCCGATAATCACCGGTCAGGACGGCGATGCAGAGAATCTCCGCAATATCGTTGACGGAAAACAGGCTATGACTGTTTATAAAAACCTTCACGATGAAGCAAAGGTTGCGTTTGAGGTTTGCAAGACTATCCTTTCAGATGAAACTCCTGCTGCCGGTCTTGTTGACAAGCTCGATGTTCAGACCAAGTTTGACACAGATTCCTATAACAACGGCACTAAATACATTCAGTCATATCTGCTTGAACCAACAGTAATCACTGCGGATAATCTCCAGCTTCTTGTAAATACCGGACTTTACAAATGGGATTCCGGAAACAAGTATCTCGAACTCGTAAATGCAACTGAGGTTCCTACCTCATAATATCATGCTCACAAAAGGACTTCCTGACGGGAAGTCCTTTTTCATCTGCTTTATTGTTGATATTTATTTCGTAATGTGTTATAATACTAAAAACAAATATGCACAAGAGGTGATGTTATGAACCAGCATACCCGTTTTAATCTTCCGATATGCCTTGCAGTCGAAGAGGACGCTTTCTTTCACTCGGATGAGATCGTAAAGCGATATATCCCGGATATAATCGGTCAGAAAGCCATTGTTATATCAGAAGAGTTCCTCATAAACATATACAAGGACAAGATCACCGACATCAGCCATGATTTCGGCAATGCAGAGATCCTTGCAATGAACAGTGCAAGCTTCGATGAAGCTGTTTCGATAGCAAAAAAGGTCTGCGTTGAGGACATTAAGATCATTATCGGCATCGGCGGCGGCAGAGTTCTTGATACTGCTAAATACGCCGCTCATATCAGCAAAGCTGTATATATCTGTATGCCGACTTCCCTCAGTAATGATTCGCTCGCCTCGCCTTTCTCAGTTCTTGAGACCTACGGCAAAGCGCGTAAGACTTTTGCCTGCAAGATACCTACTGCGATAATAGTTGATACCAACATGATAATAAACGCGCCGGAAGGTCAGACACTCTCAGGGATAGGTGATACGATCGCCAAGCATACTGCCCTCTTTGACTGGAAGCTCTCAGCCTCCAAGACTTCCTCGCAGATAGACGATTTCGCTTATGCCCTCAGCAGAATGAGCTTCGATTCCGTCTACCACTGCGACCAGAAGGACATGAAAAGCCGCGTTTTCATCAGGATACTTTCAAGAGCACTCGTTATGGGCGGACTTGCTATGGAAATTGCCGGTTCATCACGTCCGTGCAGCGGCAGCGAACACCTCTTCGCCCACGCTATTGAGGAATACTATCCGGATATAAGAATATCCCATGGACTTGCAGTGGCGCTCGGCACTATCCCTGCCTGTATCTTTCAGGGACAGGATCCCAGCGGAATATTGAGCTATTTCAAGACACATAAGCTTGATATTTCACCGGCTTCCTACGGCATAACCGAGGATATGTTCGCGGATATGTGGGAAAAAGCACGAACCGTAAGAACCGGCAGGATAACGATACTCGATGAAGTTAAGCACGACAGATCGCAGCTTAACGAGATTTACAGCAGAATGACAGGTGAAACATGAAAAAAGGTCTGATATTTGATATGGACGGCACACTCTGGGATTCCTCAGAAAACGTTGCCGCCTCATGGAACGAAAAACTAAAAGCGCTCGGCTATACTGATATAAACATAACTCAAAGCGATATTATGAGCGTCATGGGACTTACTATGGATAAGATCGCAGATATTATCTTCAAAGGATTTTCGCAGAAAAAACGCATGGAGCTTCTTGAAGAATGCTGTGAAAACGAAAACCGCTATCTGCGCGAACACGGCGGTATTCTCTACTCTGATCTCGAAAAGACTTTCATCCGCCTTAAAGAAGAATACTCCCTTTATATCGTAAGCAACTGTCAGAAAGGCTATATCGAAGCCTTTCTTGAACATTACGGATTCGGGAAGTATTTCGATGACATCGAGTGCTACGGAAATAATCTGAAAAGCAAGGGCGATAATATCGCTCTTATAGCAAAGCGCAACTCGCTCGATAAAGCCTTCTATATCGGTGATATTCAGGGAGATTACGATGCGACTATGCAAGCCGGTCTTGACTTTATCCACGCCGCCTATGGCTTTGGCAGTATTGCTCAGACCGTGCCGGAACTGCCGGAATTCAGGCAGCTTCCGGAATTGCTCAAAACATTAGGATAAATAACTTTTTT
Organism: Ruminococcus flavefaciens; assembly: GCA_015067005.1. GTDB lineage: Bacteria > Bacillota > Clostridia > Oscillospirales > Ruminococcaceae > Ruminococcus > Ruminococcus flavefaciens_AA. The sequence goes on along the minus strand of SVNH01000001.1, from coordinate 180,444 downwards.
GTGGTCGGGATTGGCTGGGCAATTGCGAACGCCGGATACACACTACCCAAAAGCATTTATATACCAAAACTTTATAACAGAAAAGACTGCTGTAAATTACAGCAGTCTCTTCATATATGGGGGATGAAAGAAGCTATCGCAGTTCAGCGCACACAGAATTCCATGATAAGATACGGAACTCCGCCCACGGCAGCTGTGACCATTCCGGCAACAGCCGTCATACACGCGAATTTTATACACACAGGACATCCTCTCCTGCGGTATACAGTCATGTCGTTTGTCTTTTTGAACATTATCATTGTTGTGTCCTCACTTTCTCAGTATTGATTCAGTATATGTATTCTTTGTTTCATTCTACAATATATACATTCGCCTTCAAAAACTATTTTCAGACACAGTAAAAGATAAATTCTTATTTTAACAAAAAGCTGCACCGTTTCAGTTACGGTGCAGTCTATTTTATTTGTAGATAAATCGTGCTTTGATTATTGAATAGCCATAAGGGGGAACAGTAATGTTTCCATCGCTGAATTCTCCATAGAAAGGCGCAAAATTCTCGAAGAGATCAAGGGTTTCGTCAATGTGAGGAAGTGTAACGGTCTCACCTGTTCTGTTAATGAAGAAGAGGTAATCTTCCTTTGGTCCCTGACGGGTGAATATTGCAAGGCGCTCATCAAGTGAATGACCGTCAACAAGAGCAAAATAAGCCTTTCCGTCCTTAAGGTTCGGGATAGACTTTCTTACACGGCTGAGTTCCTTTACATAAGCGATGAGCTCATGATCCTCATTGCCCCAAGGGTAACAGCGGCGATTGAACGGATCCTTATACCCCTGAAGTCCGGCTTCATCGCCATAGTAAATGCTCGGAACTCCCGGCAGGAAAAACTGAAGTGCCATTGCAGCCTTGAGAAGATCCTTTCCGTGCTGATACTGCTCCTGAGTAAGCCAGCGTTCAGCCATCCAGTCCTTGGATTTATCATCACAATACTCTCCGCCGAGACGGTTGATAGCACGTTCTATATCGTGAGTCGAGACGAAATTCATAAGAACGTCGATAGTAGGCTTAGGATAGTTTTCAAGGATATTCATTACTGAATATATGAATTCGCGCGATGTTCCGCCTTTAACATAATTTATGATAGCCTCGCGGAACGGATAGTTCATAACCGAATCGAGCTGATCGCCAAGGAGATAACGGCGCTTTACACCATAGCTTTCCTTGTTTGTAGCGTCCTCCCAGACCTCACCGATAATGATCTTGTCCTTATCGAATTTCTTAACGCTTCTGCGAAGATTATTGAGAAACTGATCCGGGAGCTCATCAGCAACATCAAGACGGAAACCGGCTGCTCCCTGTGAGAGCCAGTAGTGAAGTACACCCTCGTCACCGCAGATGAATTCGGTGTAATCCTCATTATTTTCCCATACATTCGGGAGAGTGTCGATACCCCACCACGCTTCGTAGGTATCAGGATAGTTTATAAAGCTATACCACTCATAATACTTACTGTCCTTAGACTGATATGCTCCGAGCTCCGGATAACGTCCGAACTTATTGAAGTATACACTGTCAGCGCCGGTATGTGAGAAAACGCCGTCAAGGATGATCGAGATCTCGTATTTTTCAGCTTCGGCGCAGAGTTCGGCAAACTCCTCATTAGTACCAAGCAGCGGATCTGCTTTCATGTAATCAGCGGTATTGTATCTGTGATTCTCATGTGATTCAAATATAGGATTGAGGTATATGCAGGTAACTCCGAGATCGCTGAGATAGCCAAGCTTCGATTTTATTCCTTCAAAATCGCCGCCAAAATAGTCGTTGTTCCATACATGACCGTTCTGATCCGGCTTATAGTAGGGAGTACCATTCCAGTCATCGCGGATTATCCTGTCAGAAGGCACATTTTCGTGCTGCTTTCCGCTCCGGCAGAAGCGATCCGGAAATATCTGATACATAATTCCGCCCTTAAGGAAATCCGGAGTCTGATACTCACTGCTATAAACTGTAAGCTGGAAGAGATCACCTGTATCGACTGTACCGTAATGGCAGTCGGTCTTTTTGATGTAATGGCGCAGACCGCCCTGAGTATAAGAGAAATAGTAATAATGCACATCGGTATATCTTGCATTATACTCAGCGGAATAAACGAAGCAGTCTTCTTCTTCGCCGGTGCAGTGCATTGTGAGAAATCTCTCTTTGAATCCGGTACGGAAGAGTACCATAACAGGCAGAAAATCAGGATGTATGTCCTTTGAAAGACGTATTGAGAAACGAACTGTCTCAAACTGTCTCACCGCACCGAAAATTGATTTATAAGACAGATCCCAAGTGTCATATATAGGTTTCATAGTTGTCTCCGTTTTCAATATTGATTTTGTTTAAACACGCCAATAGGGGACGGCAAAAACGTCCCCTAAAATACGTGGTTTGATTATTGTGAAATGCAGCCGAGTCCCGGATGTCAGCGTAAGTGCCAGATGTTGTCAGCGTACTCGGTAACAGCGCGGTCGGCAGAGAAGATACCTGCACCGGCAATGTTATTGATCGACATCTTAGCCCACTTCATCTTATCGTTATAGCACTCAGTTGCATACTGCTGAGCCTTGCGGTAGCTGTCGAAATCAGCAAGTACCATGTAAGGATCGCGCTCCTTGAGTGAATTAGCAACATCAGTGAAAGTACATCCGTTGATACCGTGATACATACGCTCGATAGCTTCATGTATACGATTATCGCTGTTGAAGTAGTTTATCGGATTATAGCCGTTAGCCCTGAGAGCATTCACCTCAGGAGTTGTCATACCGAAGATAATTATATTATCTTCTCCGCAAGCCTCTCTTATCTCGATGTTAGCGCCGTCGAGAGTACCGAGAGTGATAGCGCCGTTGAGCATGAGCTTCATACATCCTGTACCCGAAGCCTCTGTACCTGCAAGCGAGATCTGTTCTGAGATGTCGGCAGCCGGCATGAGGTGCTCAGAAAGTGTTACGCAGTAGTTCTCAAGGAATACGACCTGAAGCTTCTGGTTGATATGCGGATTCTTTCTGATTTCTTCCGAGATAGCCCAGATCATCTTGATTATCTGCTTAGCAAGATAGTAGCCCGGAGCAGCCTTTGCAGCAAAGATATAGGTCTTAGGAGTGAAAGGTGCATCAGGATTATTGAGCAGATAAGCGTAATCTGTGAGTATATTCATAACGTTGAGGTGCTGTCTCTTGTATTCGTGGAGACGCTTTACCTGAACATCGAAAATGCTGTCAGTATTGAGGGCTGTGCCGGTTTCCTTCATGACATATTTAGCAAAGCTTTCCTTGCTTGCCTTCTTAACTTCAAGGAGCTTGCCGAGAACTTCCTCATCGTTCTGGAATGCTCTGAACTTTTCAAGTTCATCGGAATCCTTGATAAACTTCTTGCCGATAGTATCTGAAAGAAGCTTTGTAAGCGCCGGATTGGACTGCGAGAGCCATCTTCTGTAAGCGATACCGTTGGTAACGTTCTTGAATTTTTCAGGAGTATTCTCATATTCATCGTGGAATACCGACTGCTTGATGATCTCTGAATGAAGCTTTGATACGCCGTTTACGCTGTGTGAAGCCGCAACACAGAGAGTAGCCATATGGATAGTATTATCCTTGATGATCGACATTCTTGTAGTCTTAGCACTATCGTAGCCGTTTCTCTCCATAAGTGACTGGCAGTAGCGGTTGTTGATCTCAACGATGATAGAGAATATACGCGGAATAACAGCCTTAACAAGGTTGACATCCCATTTTTCAAGTGCTTCAGCCATAACAGTATGGTTGGTGTAAGCGAAAGTACGTGTAACGATGTCCCAAGCCTTTTCCCATGTATAGCCGCAGTCATCGAGAAGGATACGCATGAGTTCAGGGATAGCGAGAGTCGGGTGAGTATCATTGATATGGATAGCTACCTTGTCAGCGAGGTTTTCAAGAGTGCCGTAAACGTTCATATGTGTGTTTACGATGTCTCCGATAGAAGCTGCACAGAGGAAATACTGCTGACGCAGACGGAGACTCTTACCCTCAAGGTGGTTATCATTAGGATAGAGTATCTTCGAGATAGCATTTGCAATAGAGTTCTGAGCAAGTGCCTTTTCGTAGTTGCCCTTGTTGAACATCTCCATATTGAAGTTAGGAGCTTTAGCAGACCAGAGACGAAGTACAGATACGCCTTCTCCGCCATAGCCGGATACATACATATCATACGGAGTTGCAACAACGGTATTGTAATTCACATGGGAGATGTAGTGATACTGATTATCCCAGTATTCCTGAAGATCACCCTCGAAATGGATGTCGATAGCGAGCTCCGGCTTAGGAACGAGCCATACCGAACCGCCGGGGAGCCAGTTATCAGGAAGCTCTGTCTGCCAGCCGTCTTCAAGCTTCTGCTGGAAGATACCGTATTCATAGCAGATAGAGTAGCCCATTGCAGGGAAACCTGTTGTAGCGAGACCATCGAGATAGCAGGCAGCAAGACGTCCGAGGCCGCCGTTTCCGAGACCTGCATCAGGCTCGTATTCATATATCTTATCGAGATTTATATCATATTCCTTGAGCATGGAAGTGATGTCATCAGCAAGTTCAAGGTTATAAATGCTTGTTTTGAGTGAACGTCCCATAAGGAATTCCATAGAAAGATAGTATATCTGCTTTCCGCCTACGGAATGGGTATGGTTGATGAAGCTCTGTCTCTTTGAGCCGAGGATCTCAACGATGATAGAGGAGAGCACCTGATAGACCTGCTTATCGGAAGCATCCTCCGGAGAAACGCTGTAAAGAAGCTGCAATTTCTTCGGGAACTCACTCCTGATAATATTCATAAGAGGATTAACTTTTTTGTTAGCCATTATAAAAACTCCATTCTGTTACAGAATACGCGGCGTAAATACAAAACGTATAATGCGTATCAGCCTCCGCGCACGTACCGCCGTCACCCCTGACACATATATTTACAAACGGTATATTCCAATTATACTATTTTTGCATAGTTTTTGCAACTGTATATTTCAACAAATATTTATCCACGAAATATACATATTGCGAAAAACGAACAAAGAAAAGGCGTTTCAGGCGAGAAAAAAGCAGGTATCGATTGTGCATAATAACGAATTGTAAATAATTAACAGGTGAATTTAGTAGATTCTGACGAAGACGAGACATTTTTTCAGACAGCTATATATTTTTAAAAAATAAAACCATAAAAAAGTTTGAAATCTGTCGCAATATGTGTTATAATATTTTTATCCGCTTTTTGATGTGCTTATCTAAGGCGGCAAACAACACTTCATAGTAATATTTATTATTAATGTGTAGCGATAGAAAAAGATTAAAAAGAAAAGGATGATCGTAAATGGAAAAGAATAAAGGATTCTCAATACTTAAAGGCTTCCTGGTTATCGTTTGCATACTGCTGATAATCGTTGCCGCAGGTGTTAATGTTGCATTCTCAAACGGTAAGATCCCCCATATCCTCGGAAGGTATATCTACGTTGTAGATAAAAAGGACAACATGGGCAATTACGTTTCGGAAGGCTCTGCACTTCTTGCTAAAGACGCTAAAAACCAGTCTATCACAAACGGTCAGGTAGTTCTCTGCTATCCGGCTGATAAGCCCGATGAACTCCGTGTCCGCGAGATCATCAACGCTGACAGCGTAAACGATAAATACGGCACAAAGGACGCTACACACATCGACAAGGCTGGTCCGGACAACGACGGTACTATCTCCAAGGACAAGATCGTTGCAGTATGTTCAGGCTATCCGGAAAGCAAAGACCTCGGTGCTTTCATCAGATTCACAACATCTATCAAGGGTATACTCGCTCTTCTTATACTTCCCTGCGTTATCCTTGTTATACTCCTCATCGTCAAGATCGCTTCTTCCGGCAGCGACTCCGACGAAGACGATAATTTCGACTTCTATGAATACGATGAGGAAGCTAAGAAAGTTCCTCAGAGACACTCTCATGTCAAGAACGGAACCCCTCTCTTCGAGGCTTCACAGGAAATACAGCCAAGCGATGAACTCGAACGCAAGAAGATGTCTATCGCTGAGAATTTCAGCCAGAAGCAGGTAAACCACGATTCACCTTACCAGAAGGAAAAAGAGCGCACTATGCAGTTCAGAAGCCAGCGCTCTGCTGAATCCGCATTTGCAGCAAGAAATGTAGGCGGCTCTTCATCTACCGCTCCTACCGCAGATGCTCTCCGTGAGGAAATGCTCAGAAAAACTGCCGAAGCCGAGCGCACAGGCACTTTCAGTATCAAGAACGCAAGCACAGATACTTCCGCTGCATCAAGCGTTCCGGACAACACAGGCGTACTTTCAAAGGCTCAACTTGCTGAAATGTCCAGAAACGATGTTCCGAGAACAACCCCTCTGAGAAGCCAGTCTGCAAGCGCTTACGCTCCGAAAAAGAGCGATTCGCCTGATATTACAGACATCCTCAGAAAAACTGATTCCGAATCCACTAAGAAAAAGCCGGTTTCCGATATGTCAGTTGACGATCTTCTCAAGATCATCGAAAACGAAAAGAAAAAACTCTGATAACTTAACGGACTGCTTCATGCAGTCCGTTTTTTATTTCAGGTCAATAACGTTGTTTATTGTATAAGAAAGACCGATAAGGTCAAAATAGATATTGACAAAACTGTTATCTTGTTATATAATTATTTTATGTATCATACAGAGAGGTTGTTTTGATGACAAAAAAGAATAATTTCCCTAAAATGCTCATTCTGATGACGCTTACTATGGGAGCATTTTCACTTGCACTCATGCTGTTCGCAACAACACGCGATCAGAATAACAATAAACCAATAAGTATTGATCTCTCTACATTCAGGCTCGTTCAGCTTGAAGAGCCCAAGGTCGGTGACCCGATCGCAATAGTTGATACAACGATCGGTGAAGTACGTTTCAGGCTCTATCCCGAATACGCTCCGGAAGCCGTCAATAATTTCGTAAGCCTTGCAGAGAGCGGCGCTTACAACGACACCTACGTTTTCGATGCTCAGAACGGCGCCTACTCCGCTATGGGAGCACCTAACCGCAACGGTTCGATCAACGGAAGCTATTCTCAGGGCAGTGAACACGTCGAGCGCGAGCTCCACCAGAACCTCTGGCCTTTCAGAGGCGCGGTATGTATGCTGAATACATCCTACGACCAGACACTTAAAGAAAAGATCTTCGGCGGCGGTACTTATTACTGCGGAAGCAGATTCATTATACTTAATTCAGTTAAATTCACCGAGGAATTCAGTCAGGATGTCAGAGACTCTTCCTTCTCCCCCGAACTCGCAGAAGCGTTCATAAAGCAGGGCGGTATCCCTAATTTCTCTCAGCAGATGACTATCATCGGTCAGACTTATAAGGGATACGACATCGTTGATAAGCTCGCTTCACTTGAAAATCAGGAAAGCGGCGATTACCTAATGCCTAAAGAAGAAATAAAAGTTATATCAGTGAAAATAGACAAATTTGCAGACGGGGACGAGATAGAAAAAAGATAGCATATTATAGTAAATGTGCTCCGTTTCGTCGGACGATTTGCCCGATTGTTACAAAAACAGATGCAAACTCTTTACAAAGCACCGTATTTGGTGTATAATAAATAAGTTGAATTGATTTTTTGTGTAAATTACTTGATCTCACAGATAATTTCAAGGAGTGAATATTATGTTCAAAAAAGCTGCTGTTGCTATAATGTGCAGTGCTATGCTCACTGCATCTCTTGCTTCATGCGGTCAGAAGAATATCAGTATCTCAGACAGTAGCAGCAATGCTGCACAGTCTACTACCAGCGCAACAAAATCTAACGCAAATGAACCTTTCGGTACTGAAGTCTGTAACTACACAGCACCTGAAGAAGGCGAAACTGTCATTATTATGACTATCAAGGATTACGGCGATGTTAAGATCAAGCTTTTCCCTGAATACGCTGAAAAAGGTGTCGAGAACTTCAGAACACTCGCTGAACAGGGATACTACGATAACCTTACATTCCACAGAATAATTAATAATTTCATGATACAGGGCGGAGATCCTCTGGGTACAGGCCGCGGCGGAGAGTCCATATGGGGCGCAAAATTCGATGGCGGCACTGATTCACACCTCATCCATACCGCAGGTGCAGTCGCTTACGCAAACAGCGGCTCAACCGCTACAAACGGCAGCCAGTTCTATATCGTTACAGGTCAGAAATATCCGGAGAGCCAGTTCGCTGCAAATTATCCGGAAGCTGCTAAAAACGCCTATATGAAGGCTGGCGGAACTCCTTACCTCGATGGTAAATATACTGTTTTCGGACAGGTTTACGACGGACTTGATATTGTATTCAAACTCCAGCAGGTAGAAACAGACTCCAATGATAAGCCTGTAACTCCTGTTGTTATCGAATCAATGAAGGTTGCAAAATATGACGGCGGTGCTCTGAGATGGTACATCGAAGACTATTCAGATACTGCTGCATCTTCAGAAGCTTCAACACAGGCTAAGACAGAAGCTTCCACTCAGCCGGAAACCGAAACTGTTTCCGAATAAGATAGACAAAAGAAAGAAGTTCAGGAAAAGATATATATATCCTGAAAATTAAGGAGAGAAATCAATTGGATAAATTTGTTATAAAGGGTGGCAGACGTCTTACCGGAGAGGTTACTATAAGCGGCGCAAAAAACGCTGCTGTTGCAATACTCCCAGCTGTAATTCTTGCAGATGAACCATGTGTTATCGAAAACGTTCCTTCGATCAGCGATGTCAATATAAGCCTTCGCATACTCAAGGAAATGGGCGCAGTTGTCGAAAACATCGGCAAAGATACTTACAGAATTGATCCTACCGGTATAGATAAATGCTGCGTTCCGTATGAAACTGCAAGAAAAATGCGCGCTTCATACTATTTTCTCGGCGCTCTTCTCGGCAAATTCAATAAGGCAAGAGTTTCTATGCCAGGCGGATGTCCGCTCGGCGATCGTCCGATAGACCAGCACCTCAAAGCATTTTCGGCTCTCGGCGCTGAATATTCCCTCAGTCAGGGAATGATCGACCTCAAAGCAGATAAGCTCAGAGGCAGCCAGATTTTCTTCGACGTTGTAACAGTCGGTGCAACTATGAACGCTATGCTCGCTGCTGTCAAGGCAGAAGGTCTTACAGTTATCGAAAACGCTGCCAAAGAGCCTCATATCGTTGATCTTGCTAACTGTCTCAACTCTATGGGCGCTAACATCATGGGCGCGGGTACTGATGTTATCAAGATCAGAGGCGTTGAACATCTCCACGGTACTACTTATGCCGTTATACCGGATCAGATCGAAGCCGGTACATTCATGATCGCTGCTGCCGCTACAAGAGGCGATGTTCTTATCAAAAACGTCATCCCGAAGCATCTTGAGTCTATAACCAAGAAGCTTGAGAAGATCGGCGTAAGCATCGAGCAGTACGATGACAGCATAAGAGTCTGGGTAGAAGGCGCTCTCGTAAAGGCTAATGTAAAAACTACTCCGCATCCCGGATTCCCTACTGATATGCAGCCTCAGATAGCTACTCTCCTTACTCTCGCAGAAGGCACAAGCATTGTCACTGAGGGCGTTTGGGAACAGCGCTTCCGCTATGTAGACGAGCTCAGACGCATGGGTGCTGATATTACCGTAAACGGCAAAGTTGCTCTTATTGAGGGTACAGGCAAGCTTATGGGCGCTCCTGTCAAAGCCTGCGATCTCAGAGCAGGTGCTGCACTTATTATTGCAGGTCTTGCTGCTCAGGGCATCACTGAGATCGAGGATATTTTCCACATCGAACGCGGCTATGACTGCATGGAAGGTAAACTCCGTGAGCTCGGTGCTGATATTGAAAAGGTAAGCATTCCGGATAAGGCTGTTGGCAAAAACAACAAAAAAGAAGCAGTCTGATAATTGGATCTCAGGACGGCCTCTGGTCGTCCTTTTTATATGCCGCATCAAAAATGACGTTCCAGAGGAACGTCATTTTTATGTTATAGTATATCCACCATTTTCAGCGTGTATTTCTGTATCGTGAGAGCATCATTAAGCGAAAGCCCTTTGCTTCCGTCAACATCGCCGTTTGATTCGCCAAGAAGCGTTATCCTATCCGAACTTATGCCATTAAGACCGTATTTTGTCGGATTCAGATTCGACTGCATTACGATGACCACATCAGACATATTTACATCACTATCGCAATTTGCATCGCCGCGTATTGCATCAGACGGACCTACCGTTATATAGCTCATCATAAGATTATTGCCGCATATAGCATATACCGTAGCCTTTCCGGTACCAACAGCAGTTACAAGTCCATTATCAACGGTAACAACGCCAAGATTATCGCTTGTCCACATAACGTCCTCGCCGGGAGGTGCGTTCATGAGCAGAAGCTGACTCGTACTGCCGACTGTCATTTTAACGCCATCCGGTATTATCCTCGGCTGAGTATCCTCTGTCGGAGGCTGATAATCAGGGGATTCGAGCTTGATATAGCCATTTTCGATACCTTGTGTAAATATCCAGCCCTGCATCAGTCTACCGGCATAATTATTAGTAACATTAGTGAACATATCGCTTGTATATTCATCAGCCTCAAATTCTATACCTATCGGATAAACATCGCCTTCTTTAGCATCATCCGGAATAATGAACTCAGCGGTATACATAACGCCGTCCTTGCCGTAGTTATCGTCCCCTACGGTATAAGCCCACAATTCGCCCTTGATGTTGTCGCTCTCATAGCGGTAATTCAACTGACTCTTATAATCAATTTTATCGCTGGATATTGCATTTCCTCTTTCAAGAGGCTTATAAGGGTTTGCAACAATAAGCCTGTTATCAAACAGAATATGTATACTTGTCGCAACATAGGCTTTTTCCGCACCGCTTATACTTATCTCGACCTTCTGCGTAGAGCCGGGAACACTGTCATTATACTTGATTATCTTCTGCTCTACCGATATAGTCGGTTTTATTGCTGATTCTGAAAAATCCGGAGCATTTCCATTAGGATACATACTTTCCAAATAGTATGCGCCATTATAGTCCACAGGCTCGTTATCACCTGAATACGAAGCACTGACTGCTTTACCCGAACCCAATGCAATTCCGCAGCACGCCACAGCTGCTATAATCTTTGAAAGCAATTTGTTCATATACGCCACCCTTTATTGTTTATATTTAACAATAAAAATATAATTTCAACGAATACATTATACCACATTACAAATAATTTTGCAAGTAAATTTTTCATTTTTCAGCATTTGATCCAAATAAAAACAATTCATAAAAAAGCGCGCTAAATCTGTTATATTACTTGCAAAATACGAAATAATGTAGTATAATTAAATTTAGTATTTAAAATCGGGGATTATGGCTTGTTTTAGCATTGTGCCTGTATTCTGGACTTTTTATATCCAGATATGCAATAATGACAGATCCCCAGACGATAACAAAGGAGGAACAAAATTGGCTAAGTCTAATGCTTCGGCCGCGGTGAAAAGCAAACGCTCAAACAATCCCGGCGGTAATAAGAAGTCCAATAACTTCAAGCCTCGCAGCTCCAGCAGCTCCATGCCTGCCATGACTGCTTCCGACAGTATCTCATCTTACAGAGGTCAGAAATTCAATCCGTGGATGTGCGTTCTTGCATTTGCAATACCTTTCCTGCTAACGCTTATCGCATATATCGGATATGATGTTTATCCTTTCGGAAAACGCTCTGTTCTCACTCTCGACCTCAACGGTCAGTACATCTACTACTTCGAGGGCATAAGAGACGCTTTCTGGGGCGATGGAAGTCTTTTCTACAACTGGAGCCGCAACCTTTCCGGAGGCTTCATGGGTATCATAGGCTACTATCTGGCGAGTCCATTCACACTGATACCGATACTCATGCCGAGAGAACATATTCTCGAAGCGATAATGCTCATGCAGATGTGCAAGGTAGGCTCATGCGGCTTCACATTCTGTATATACGCTCAGAAATCCAAGAAATTAGCTCCCGGACCTTCATTGATATGTTCAATAATGTATGCAATGATGGCATTTGTGGTAATTCAGCTCATAGACCCTATGTGGATAGATGGTCCTATACTTCTTCCGCTTATCATACTCGGTATCGAACACCTTGTTGACGACGGCAGAAAGCTTGGCTACATCATCCCGACCGCTCTGATGTTCATCGCAAACTTCTATATCGGCTTCATGATAGCCATTTTCATCGCTATCTACTACCTCTACTATCTGATGTTCGGAACACAGCGCAAGTTCAAAGGCTTTAAGGACTATGCCGTAACGACCGGAATTATGGCTCTTTCAACGATAGTAGTCTTGATGTGCAGCGCGATAATGATACTGCCGGTCTACCACGCTCTCCAGCTTGGTAAATTCGATTTCTCTGAACCAAGATACGATTGGAGCAGACACCTCTTCAAGCTGCCTGAACTCATCCCTACTCTCCTGCCAAATCAGTATTACTCTGTAAACGTTGATCAAGAGACAAGATTCTACGGCAGACCTGAGATATACTGCGGTGTTCTCACTTTTGTCCTTGCACCGCTCTACTTCTTCAATAAGAACATCAAGTGGAACAGAAAAGTCGGACATGGGCTTCTCCTCACTGTAATGGTAACGAGTATGTATGTAAAGCCGCTGAATATGTACTGGCACGGCGGTCAGGATCCTAACTGGCTCCCATACAGATACTCTTTCATCATATCATTCATCCTTGTATCAATGGCTGCTGAGGTCTTTGCAAATCTCGATGGTCTGCGCCTGAGCAAGGACAGCATATTAAGCGAATTCGGAAAGTATTCAAGCCCGGTAGTATACGGAACAGGCATTTTCAGTTTCATTGGTATACTTATACTATGCAGCGCTGCTGTTTCATCAAAGTATAACTATAACGAATCAAAATTCCAGTATCCGGCAAAGGGACTCTTCTACAAGAATGATATGAACTTCGGATCCGACCACTGGACTGAGATCTGGCTCGGAACTCTCGGATTCGGCGCTCTCCTTGCTGCTATATATACCATTCTCATCTTCACTTACAGCAGCACAAAAAGAAAGAATCTCCGCAGTTTCCTGCTGGTCGCAACAGCCTGCGTTGTCTGCTTTGAAGGCGGCTATAACTGCTATGACTCATTCAGAAAGATCTATAAGGAAGTCGGAAACAGCTGCTATAATTCCTATGCTGAGATCACAAGCGCTCCGGATGACATCGTAGCTACTCTTGAAGATTACGACGGAAGCTTCTACCGAGCTGAAAAGACCTATAACCGTATGGTAAACGATAATATGGCATATGGTCTCAAGGGCGTTTCGCATTCAAGCTCAGTAATGAACGCAAAGGCTATTCAAGCTCTTGAACACCTCGGATACTTCACACAAAGCTTTGAATCAAAATTTGAAGGCAGCAATCCTGTCTCAGATTCGCTCCTCGGCATAAAATACGTTATCGACGATCCTTCAAGAAGAAGTGTTACCAAAAAGCTTCTTGATTCATCCTATAAAAAAGTGCTCGAAAATATCGAATATAAGCACTATGATGAGCCTAACCTCAGAGTTGCGACAAGTACGGTCGACGTTTACGAGAACCCGAACGCACTCTCTATCGGCTGGATGTCAGATAAGTCTATCCTTGATGTGCCTTATCTCGATCAGACCAACCCTTTCCACAGTCTTAATCAGTTTCTCGGAACTATGGTAAATCACAAGGATGCTCAGTATTATAAGGACATCCCTACGGAAGTTGTTTACGATGACAAGCAGATAAAATACCATGACTATACCCATACGACCGGCGTTGTTCATGATTGCTATGAATCCTATCCGACTTCGACCGATGCAGTTGTAAACGTTCGCTTTACAGCTCCTATTGACGGAGACGTTTATATGCACCTTTCTTCACAGCTCAAAAAAACCTGCAATGTATGGGTCGGCGTTAAGGATACAGACGGTGAATATAAAGGCTCCAAGAACAGCAACTATGACAGCTATGGAACTTACTTTGAGAACAATTCAACTCCTATCGTTCGTCTTGGTCCATTCAAAAAAGGACAGGAAGTCGAAACAAGATTCACTATCAAGGCTACCGGCGACAAAGGTAAATATACCGGCAAAAACGAATACCTCATGGTAAGAAAGGACGACGGCTTCCACTTCAGCTACCTCGACAGCGAGGCGTTCCAGAAGGACATCGACATCCTTAAAAAGAATCAGTGGCATATCGACATGGATAAAACCAACGACCGACACCTCGAAGGTACGATCGTAACCAATAAGGATCAGGTGTTCATTACTTCTATCCCCTATGAACCGGGCTGGACTATCGAGGTTGACGGTAAAAAATACGATGACCTCGTAAAATACGAAGGAGAAGGCAAGGAACAGCGCCTTGTGAATAAATCCGGAGATGAAGGTCAGGTCGCACTTGCAGATGCTTTCATAGGTATCAGATTCGATGACCTCGAACCCGGTGAGCATACCATCTCTATGACCTATACTCCGCCCGGATTCAATACCGGTGTTGTGGCACTTGTATTTGGTATAATCGCACTGTTCATCATCTACTTCTACGACAAAACTCATAATCCGGTAGTTCTCGCAAATCTTGAAGAGAAAAAACGCAGAAAGCTTGGTATCAAGGAAACTCCGGATACTGAAACTGCTCCGGAAAAAAAGAATGTGCAGATAATCAAGTCTAAAGGCGAAGTTTCTGAGGCGGGTACTGAAATAAAACTCGAAACTGCTGAAAAAGTCAGCGATAATTCAGAGCCTGTCCAAGCTCAAGAGCAGCCGGAATCATCCGCCGCTCCCGAAACCAAAGAAGCTGAACAGAAAAAGCCTGAGATCAAAGAAAAGACTGTAAAAAATACTTCCGGAAACGGAAGCAAAAAGAAAAAGAAGAAAAGATAACGAAAAGGACGACCATAGGTCGTCCTTTTCATCTGTCGATAAACCCAATTTTAATTCAAATATCAGCGGGCGCACATTGTGCGACCGTGTTATCTTTTGCATAAAATCCGGCTTTTTTGCTGACAGTTCAGTTAAAGCTTGTCCTTGTAATCCGGTATATCAAGACGCGCTTCAAAATCATGCAGCGGCAGCGGCTTATCAAAATAATATCCCTGTGCAAAGAAGCACGAATTATCCTGAAGCACCTTTACCTGCTTCTGTGTTTCAACACCCTCTGCAATACACTCAAGACCAAGTTCCTTTGCCATTGAAACAACGTATTTGAACATTACACTTCTCGTACTCTTATCATCATCCTCATCGACCGGCAGGAAGCTTCTGTCTACCTTCAGAACGTTCCACGGTATCTCACGGATAAGATTGAGCGAGGAATACCCCATGCCGAAATCGTCCACCGAGGTATATATACCGGCTTGCTGAAGTCCGCTTACAACACGCTTCAGATCACGGAATTCAACGTCGGTAGTAGTCTCAGTAAGTTCTATTTCAATGTATTTATGAGGAACGCTGTATTTATCAACAATATTCAGGATATGTTCAAGCAGATCCACATCCATCATATGCTTACGCGAAAGATTAACTGATATGCGGACTATCTTTCTGCCCTCTTTTATCCATCGGCTTATGTCCTGACACACATGATCGAGCATATAGAAATCGAGAGTGCATATATCCATACTCTGTTCAAGAAGCGGTATAAATTCCATAGGCGGAACTATCCTGTCATCGTGGAACCAGCGGCAAAGAGCCTCTGCACCAACGAGTTCGCCTGTATTCACATTTATCTTAGGCTGATAGAACACCTTGAACTCTTTGTTTATTACAGCTATCGGGAAAAGCTGCTGCAAACGCATTTTCTTTTCCTTGTTCTTGTCCATCTGAGCACTGTAAAAAACGATACTGTCCTTGCCGCCAGTCCTTGCGATCTGCATTGCAGCAAGAACATTGTCCATAACATCGCCGGCGATAGTGAAAACATAGCCTTCAGGCATTGAGAATACACCTGCACTTGAAGACACCATTATCCGTTTTTCACTTGCAGGATCATATACCACAGGAACACCACGAAGCAATTCAACAACCTCATCAACTATTGAAGATTCAAATACAGCAACAAAATTGTCTCCGCCGACACGGCATAGCAAGCCCTTATCGCCAATCACCTTTTCAATCATTGAATAATAATTGCGGATGACCATATCTCCGGCATTTCTGCCAATCTGCTGATTAATGAGTGTAAAATGGCGCAGATTAAAGCGAACAGCAGTATGTCCGCCTATATTGTTGCTCTCCTTCAGCCTTTCAAGATAGCGCATGAATGATCTGACGTTCGGATAGCCGTTATCATCATAAAATGCAAACCTTTCTACAACTCCGAGGAGCCTGTTGCGTGTAAGGAAGCTCATAATGATTCTCAGAACAGCGTCTGCTTTTTCGCGTTCTTCATCATCAAGAGGCTTCTCGCCCTTTGCCATATAAAGTGATCCCTTCAGAACCGCCATAGAAGGCGTAACATATCTATGCTCAATGACAACATCTGATTCTTCACCTGTATCATAATCCGTATAGATCTCTCCCTGATTATTCTTCTCATGGGTAGGTGTCCGGTAAAACTCGGTAGTTCCTCTTGAAAGCCGGAAAAGCTTGCAGAACTCCGTAGTTGTGCGTTTTAATTCCTCACGTTTGAAATTATCAAAGGAAGTCAGATTATTGATCATACTAATGAGTAAATCATAATATTTAATTCTGTTTTCATCGGTCATAAAAATCTCTCCGTTCAAATCATGCTAACTGTTTTGTTATATTAATGTCAGCTCAGGAAATATTTCGCATCAAGTGCCGATACTATTCTTTTGATTTTTCGCTCTCCTGATCTTTCGCAGCTGATTCATTGTAAAGTGCGTCGATGTCAATGACTTTATCATCAATGAGTTTGAGGAAAATATCAAGAAGCTCAGGATCGAACTGAGTTCCCCTTCCCTTGTGGAGCTCACCCATTACGTAATCAAAGTCCTGACGCTTGCGGTAGACACGATTCGCAGTCATAGCATCGAAAGCATCCGCAATGGAGATTATCCTGCCGTAGAGCGGTATCTGCTCACCGGCAAGCTTATCGGGATATCCCTTGCCGTCATAGCGTTCATGGTGGTACCTTGCACCCTCGGCAACGTGGTCGATGATAGTGAAATCCTTTAGTATCTCAGCGCCGCGGGTAACATGAGTTTTCATGATAGCGTATTCCTCATCGGTAAGTCTGCCCGGCTTGTTGAGTACAGAATCAGGTATACCTATCTTGCCAATATCGTGGAGAAGAGCAGCATTGCGGATATTATCCTGTTCTGCCTCTGTGAAGCCGTATTCTCTGGCGATGAGTGCTGAATACTCCGAAACTCGCTGGGAGTGTTTACTTGTACGAACATCCTTTGCATCAACAGTCTTGGCAATAGCAACGATAGTCTGGTTGCCAAGCTTTACCTGCTGGAGTGCGAGGGAGAGCTTTGCCTGCTGGAGTTCAAACGTATGCTGCATACGCTTTCTTGCCACATACCATGTAAGGCAGCCTATAAACAGCACCGCAACGCCAAGCATATAGAATCTGAACCAGTAATTGTCGTATATCGCCTTTTCCTTACTGATCTTGTAAGAACGCTCTGATAGGATGTTTCCTTCTTCATCACGTACAGTAAGGCGGAAGGTATAATCACCGGGTTTTAGATTTGTATATTTAGCCGAGAAGAACTCACCTTCAGAAACAGTAACCCAATTGCTGTCGAAGCCTTCAAGCTTATAGGAAATGATCGGTTCATCGCGGGTGAAATTGACGATCTCAGGAATAAACTCGATCTTTGTAACATCACGGTCGATATTGATAACTGAATCGAGATCAGCATACTGAGCTGTATCATCAAGCTTTATGCCAGTGACTTTAAGGCGGTACTCCTTCTGCCTGAGAAGATACTTATCGAGATTGAAGCAGAAAACGCCTCTGTCTGCCGAAAGATAGATCTTCTTTTCGGAATCCACGTAATTCCATGCATTTGCCGTCAGTGAGCACACAAGACCGGATTTGGAATTGATGAGAATATTCTCGGAGGGATCTCCGCTCAGAAGAGCCTTTTTATCCATGACGTATACTCCGGCACTGCCTGTTGCCAGTATCTCGCCGTCGTTATCAATGATAACGTCATAGTTATTGGAATAAGGGAAAGAGTTCAGCTGCTGTATCTTGCCGTCTTCCATGCGGCAGATACTGTTCGAGGTAACGATATATATGCTTCCGTCATCCGGATCTGTTACCATTCGCAGTATTACCTCTGAGGTAAGACCGTCATCACGGGTAAGCTTTTTATGGAAATCCCCGTCCTTGATGACTGCTATGCCGTTGCCGTCAGTACCGGCATAGAGAGTGCCGTCTGATGTCTGAAGGAAGCAGAGTGCCTGTGCATGACCAAATTCGTCACCGTAAGGAATGCTTTCTTTGATAACGCCGTCTTTAATGAAGAATATACCGTTAGAGGTGCTTACGGCAAGAGTTCCGTCGGAGAGTTCATAACAGACTCTTACACGTTTTCCAAGCTCCGGGATACTGTCGGTGAGCGATACGACCTCGCCGCTGTTCTTCTGCATCGTCAGACCTGCTCCGTAGCTGCAAATAAGGATATTGTTATTATTATCCGCGGTTATACATCTTATGCGGCTTCCATCGAGTGCCGCTGTAAGCTCGTTCTCAACGATCTGATTCTTAGCAAGATCTATTATGATAAGTCCGTCATCCGCTCCGACATAGAGCAGACCTTCCGAAACAAATGTTGAATTCACAACGCTTGGCTTTATACCAGCATCAGCAAAAACGTCTGTAACCGATGAACGGGAAAGCTGAAGAAGTCCGAGACGCGATGAAGCAAACCAGAGATTTCCCTGATAATCGACTATCATGTTTTCAATTGAATGGTTGAAATCACCGGTCTCCTGCTTTGTGAACTTGCTGTTCGGATCTATGTAGCCTATTCCGTTATCAGCGCAAAGCCATGTATCACCGTCAACATCAGGATAAATGTTGTTGATCTTTGAAAGCCCGCTGCATTTTGTATAGTTTATATTCCTGAGAGAGCCGTCCTCTATCTTATATTCGTATATTGAGCCTTCATTAGTACCTAAACAGAGTACATCTTCCGGTGTAAAATCACAGCATGAGATCTTCTTGCCCTTCTCATCAAGAGTAAGCGTTGTAATGATCTCGCGCTTATTGATGATATACAGCGTTCCATCGGAGCTTACTGCTGAAACGTTGCCGTTTTTATCAGAAGATAATGAACTTACATATCCGATCTCCGGGAAGGCTGCAATCACACTGTAATCATTCTCCGCAGAAATAACAGCAATACCAGAAGCTGTGCCGATATAGTAATCACCGTCTGAAGAAGCAACTATCGAACGCACCGCATTTGAAGGCAGACCGTCCTTCTGCTCCGATGATCCCAGTACATTTTCGCCGCTGACTATTACAACTCCGTTATCATTTGTACCTATCCAGAGCCTCTCATCATCGTCATCATAAAGGCAGTTTACATTTCTTACCTCGCTAAAATCATCTATGTGGACAAAATCGCTTCCGTTATACCTGTAAAGTCCTGCATAAGTACCTATCCAGAGAACGCCGTCGCTGCTCTGAGTTATGGCATTGGCATGACCGCAGAGCAGTCCGTTTGAACCGTTGTATACATTCTGTATGTACGAAACGTGCTGGACCTCTTCCGCTGCATCTGCGGCAGCGGATGTCATCGGAAAGCACATCAGCATTATCAGTATGCTTGCCGAAACAGCTGATGTTTTCCGGGCAATGTCCTTTACTGCGCTCTTATCCTTATCTGACGTTAGCTTCACTATCAGGTATATAACGACAGCTGTCAGAAGCTTATCCGGGAACTCGATATAAAGGTCTCCAATTACCTCAGCTGCATGGCGGTATACTCCGTTTTCACACAAAAATTCAATAACGCCGTCTCCCCAGATATTACCCGTGCTGCCGTCGAAGAGGATGATATTTATCGGAACTGATATGACCATTGCACCGCAGGCAACTGCCAGCGCAACTGTCACTGTACTGAATATAGCAGAAAAAGCGCCTTTCTTAGCCATTACCCCGACATATACACCTATGAATATACCTACAAGTCCATATGCAACAGAACTGATATTTGCAAGCGAGAATATTGCATTGCATATAAATCCGGCTGCTGCACCGTATAAAGGTCCCAGAGCATATGCTGCAAAGAATGTGCCATAGGCATCAAAGAAACCGGGAAGAGAAAAAGTTTCAGCAAGCTTTCTTCCGCCGCAGTTCACTGCTATACATATCAGAAATAATACTATCTTATAAATAGTCCGCTTGCTTCCGGTCAAATTTTTCAAATCAATTCCTCCTTTAAGCGTTCTGACACCCTTTCATGAGCACCATGTTCAAAAGAGTATAGAATGCCATGATTACATTATATCAAATATTTAAAATAATGTCAATCTCGCCGCAGATTTTTGTAAATAATAAACAATTAGCAGCTGTCTGATATATTCAAATAGCTGACTTATGACAAAAAGAAAAAGCTGCGTTGAACGCAGCCTTTTCTTTTGGGGGATATTAGTTCCAAATGAACTGTTTTATAGAGAAGTATATCGGAAATAACTTTTATCATATGTACTCCTGTCGGGTACATATTCATTTTAACATAATACTCACGTATAATCAAGGGATTTTGCGAAGTCCTATGTTTAATACAAATATAGCATCGCGTAGATTAACAGAATGTATAATTTATACAAAAAATTGCTTACTGAATAATTATTTGTTCTTGTCCCGTATTGCCTTTTTTATGTAGTCTACCACGTCGCTGCGCGGTATTTCCAGCACATACGCAAACTCATCATACAGCATATTTTCTGCTTCGTTAAGGTATTTTTCATCATGAGAATGCAGCTTACGCTTTTGTCCGGAAAGTTCACGGCGGTGAATATACAGCGTTTTTATGAGCATTACAAGCTTATGGCGGTCACCCTCGCTGATAATATTCCGATAAACCTCCTTGCGTTCGGAATCATCCTCGATCCATATGAAATCTTCATCCGGCATTACGGATATTATCTCCTCGACCTCCTGCCTTGTGCATACCCGACGCATTTTCTTCTGCAACTCGCTGTTTTCAACAGGAACATAAAACTTATTCTTGTCATCATCTACCGGCTGAAGCACATAGTATTCAACGTCTTCGCCGCTGAAATCCCTCGTTTCGACCGAAGTTATCATACAAACGCCGTAAGAAGCATATACCACCGCATCATTGATATTGAACATAAAGCCTCCTTGAAATAACAAAAGCCGCTCTCAGACAACTGGATTTACGTCCTTGAGCGGCTACACGTTGATACTTATGTATTTATTTTAGCATATTTTTCATCAAAATGTCATAGGCTTTTTGCATAAATATCATCAGTGAGACTTGTGCATTATTTCACGATCAATAGAAGGTCGCAACTTCCTTTTCCGGAGGTGCCGCCTTGGACATTTCCATTACTCTCAGCACCGGACCTTTTCCGCGGTAGAACTTATGCTTCTGTACCTTTATCCCAGCCTTTACCATTATCCAGCCGCGATCCTGTATTTCAGAGTCGTCAGCGGATTCGGTCACAAACCAGCAATACTGTATGTCCTCAACGCAGCAGGTCATGATATTTCTGCCGACTGCGAAAGTACCTGCCGGGAACTTACTGTTCTTTGCAGTCATGCCTTTGAATGTGATGATCTTGCCGTCATACTTCATCGGATCCTCCATAATATCGCGGTAGAAGAGGGCATAATCATCATCGTTTATCGTTATTTCATCCGCCTCAACGTCAAACGGAAGCGGATCCTCAATGTCATCATAAGCAACTGTTCCATCAGTGTACTCATAAGCGATCTCGGCACGGCGGCTAATTCCGCGCACTATCTTATGGAACTCGTTAGGATCCATGCTTCTCTCATAACGGTTGAACACCACAAGTTCGCAGAGATTCAGCTTATCAACAACAAGACTTCTCATGTTGCTGTTATAATTGAGAAACGTTGAAGCGTCGGCAAAGAACATCACCTGATATACAGCCCAGCCCTCAGGCATAGCCTTGAAAAGGTCGTTCACAAGCCACATACCGTTATACTCAACAACTACTCTCTCCGCACGGCTTTCCTTTACAAGCTTATCAAGATTTTCGGAAGTAAGCTCCTCCTTATCCTCGATACTGCGGATAACTACGTTCTTTGAGGGGTATTTCGCATCGCTGTATTCCTCAATGCCTTCCTCACATACCAGTACAAGAGTTCTCTCACCTGAGTTGAAACGCTTATCCTCAAGAGTTTCCTGTATGAATTTAGTCTTGCCTGATTCGAGAAATCCCAGAAACAGATAGACCGGAACTTCATTATTATTCTGCGGCATATTTACTCCCCCTGTTATTCTGCGCGGAAGAGCTCTGCGATAGCTGCTTCGTTTATCTTTGATCCGATAACACAAAGTCTGCCGATAGTTCCTGCACTTCCTGTACGTACATCCGGAACCCCCGGAACATAGTCGAAGTGTATCCACTTGCCGTCCTGACCGGCTACGATGCCCTTTGCGCGGAGAATAATACCGTATTTCTCTTCGTTGCCGAGTTCACCGAGGATAGTGCTGATCTCTTCCTGAGTGTAAGCATTAGGGGTTTCCTTGCCCCAGCTTGTGAATACTTCGTCAGCATGGTGATGGTGGTGGTGATCGTGGTCATGATCGTGACAGCCACAGGTACAGTCCGGACCGTGATCGTGATGATGATGCTCATGCTCATCGTGGTCATGGTGGTGATGCTCATGTTCATCGTGATCGTGATGGTGATGCTCGTGCTCATCGTGATCGTGGTGGTGATGCTCGTGCTCATCGTGATCGTGGTGGTGATGCTCTGCCTCTTCGAGAAGCTCCTTCAATTCGTCATCGAGGGTATTCTTCTGAGTCATAGCGTCAGTAAGCTGTTCACCTGTAAGCTGATCCCACTCAGTTGTTACGACAGGCGCAACAGGATTGAGCTCCTTTACTATATTTACAGCCTCGCCGATCTTCTCCTCTGAAAGACCTGCTGTGTGGCTGAGGATAACACAGCTTGCATAGGTTATCTGATTATTGAAGAATTCGCCGAAATTCTTGTGATACATTTTGCACTTCTTGGCGTCAACAACAGTAGTAAAGCCGTCGAGGATGACATCATGTGCATTGATATTCTGTACTGCACGGATAACATCGCTGAGTTTTCCGACGCCGGAAGGCTCGATAAGGATACGGTCAGGAGCGTAATCAGCGAGGACCTTTTCAAGAGCCTTTCCGAAATCGCCTACCAGAGAGCAGCATATACAGCCGGAATTCATTTCTGTTATCTCAACGCCGGCATCTTGGAGAAAGCCTCCGTCTATACCTATCTGACCGAATTCGTTCTCGATGAGAACAAGTTTTTCTCCCTTGTAACCCTCGGCTATCAGTTTTTTGATAAGAGTAGTCTTACCGGCACCGAGAAAGCCTGAGAAAATTGTTATCTTTGTCATATTCAGCACTTCTTTCTTATTAATAATTGTTCAATTTAGGTGTATTTGCACATCAAATTATATTATACCACTTCTGACATGGCTTTGTCAATTTTTTCGCCGCTTCACAAGACCTCAGCAGAAACTTATAACACAACTTTGAGCATTGCCTCTTGATTTTTGTAAAAAAGCATGATATAATATATTTATAATTTTTACGGAAAGAAGGTCTCACTATGGACATCAAAAAAGCTGCTAACTCTCTTATCAACGACAAGGATCCTATCAAAGCCGTTGAGGACGCTACCGGAATTGATCTTCCGGATGAAAAGGTGACAAAGGTAGTTAAGGAAGTTGCTTCAAAGGTATCCGTTGATGATGTCAAGGACAAAGTCGGCGATGTTATCGACAAGTTCAAGAAGTGATACATGCAATGGGACGCTGTCTTTTTGACGCGTTCCATTTGCTTTTCCGGCGGCATAATTTTTATTGTGCAGTGCAAATAGAATAGCTCTTGACATTTATAAGAATATAGTGTATAATACAGTTACAATAGTTAAATGCTATGAAGGGAAACAAAGCCTGTCGATGTTTTCACAGAGAGCTGCCGTATGGTGAAAGGCAGCAGGCTTAAACAGGTCATAACTCATCCCTGAGCAGTCGGCTTAAAGCAGTTCTGCTGCAAGTAGGCTTGAACGGGCTCTCCCGTTACAGAGATATGCGTTGGCAGGACGCAGATGAGCGGGCGTTTGATACGTCAAGAAGAGTGGTACCACGGAGTATATCGCAGCTTCGTCTCTTCCATGCAGGGCATGGAGGGGACTTTTTTTATTCCCCCATGCATTCGAGAAACGGACTCTACATAACAGAACGGAGGATAACTATGAAAAACACAGGCAAGTATACACGTCAATTCTTTGAAGCACCGAAAACCTCAATGAAATGGGCTGAAAAGCCGTATATCGACAAGGCGCCGATATGGTGCAGCGTTGACCTGAGAGACGGAAATCAGGCTCTTATAACACCTATGAGCCTCGTTGAGAAGCTTGAATACTTTGCGGAGCTTGTACGCCTCGGCTTCAAGGAGATAGAAATAGGCTTCCCGGCTGCTTCTGAGACTGAATATGACTTCTGCCGCACACTGATCGAAAAAGGTCTCATTCCGGACGATGTTACGATACAAGTCCTCACACAGTCACGGGAGCACATCATCGAAAAGACCTTCGAGGCACTCAGAGGCTGTAAAAACGCGATAGTACACCTCTATAATTCAACATCCGCTGCACAGCGTGAACAGGTATTCCACAAGACAAAGGAAGCAATAACAGATATAGCCGTTTCAGGTGCAGAGCTTTGTAAGAAATACCGAGAAAAATACAGCGGCAATTACAGATTTGAATACTCTCCGGAAAGCTTCACCGGAACTGAACCGGAATTTGCTCTTGAAATATGCAATGCAGTCCTTGATGTCTGGAAGCCCGCTCCTGATGATAAGGTCATAATCAATCTTCCGGTCACAGTCCAGCTTTCGATGCCGCATATCTACGCTAATCAGGTGGAATATATGTGCGAGAATCTGAAATACCGCGAAAATGTCATAGTATCGCTTCATCCGCATAACGACCGCGGATGTGCTGTCGCTGATACTGAATTCGGACTCCTCGCCGGTGCTGACCGCGTCGAAGGAACTTTATTCGGAAACGGTGAACGTACCGGAAATGTTGACATTATCACGCTTGCGATGAATATGTATTCGCAGGGTGTCGATCCGGAGCTTGATCTCAGCAATATACCCGGCATCGTGGAATTCTACACCCGCGTTACCGGCATGAATATCAACGAGCGCCAGCCGTATTCCGGAACGCTTGTATTCGCAGCATTCAGCGGCTCTCATCAGGACGCTATCGCAAAGGGTCTGAAGTGGCGTGAGGAAAACAGCGATACTCACTGGAATGTCCCCTATCTTCCGCTTGATCCGAACGACATCGGAAGAGAATACGAATCGGATGTCATACGTATCAACAGCCAGTCCGGAAAGGGCGGTATCGGCTATATACTCGAGACCCGCTTCGGCTATGATCTTCCGAAGAAAATGCGCGAGGCTGTCGGTTATCTTGTCAAGAGCATTTCCGATCACAAGCACAAGGAGCTCATGCCGGATGAGGTATACAACATTTTCAGGACCAACTATGTCGATATAATAACCCCGCTCAACATTATTTCCGCCCATTACAAGCAGAACGGCTGTATCACCGCAGAAGTCGAGATCATGCTCGAAGGCGCTAAAAGCTGCGTATCTGCAAAGGGCAACGGTCGTCTGGACGCTGTCAGCAACGCTATCCGTGAATGTACCGGCATTGATTACAGCATAAACGCATATACCGAACACGCTCTCGAAGTCGGTTCTGCATCAAAGGCTGTATCCTACGTTGAGGTTCTCAGCGGAACCGGTAAGAGCTTCTGGGGTGCAGGGGTTGATGACGATATCGTCACTTCCTCAAGAAAGGCACTTGTAAGCGCAATAAACAATATGATGAATGCTCAGCAGAATGAAGCTCAGTCTCAAAATTAATATTATGCACAATTGCAACTGTTGAAATTATTCATATTATCCAAATTATTTTAAAAAACTTCGCTGCTTATTGATTTTGTTGCAATAAAGTGGTAGAATATATAATGTATTCTTATTCTGTATATATTTTCAGAAACAATTCGATATTAATAGGTTAAGGAGCGGTGTTATAATGAACTCAATGTATTTTTCTTCCGATGATGTCATTATAGCAGACGAGGTCGTGAACGTTTCTGGCTGCCGTCTTTTTTCATTCTGCCCGAATGGCGCTCTTGCTTGATATTACTATGTCACTTTAGGCAATGAAGCTTTTTCATCCGGCAGAGTGCCGGATTTTTTTGTATATGCTGTATTCCACACAAATAAACAACTTAGAGGATTTGTTATTATGATGATCTCAGGCGCTAAAATCGTTGTTGAAACTCTGATTGAACAAGGCTGCGATACCGTTTTCGGCTATCCGGGCGGTCAGGTCATCAACCTTTTTGACGAATTATACGACGCGCGTGACCGCGTTCACCATATTCTTACCGCACATGAACAGGGTGCAGCCCATGCTGCCGACGGTTATGCAAGGTCAACCGGCAAGGTCGGCGTTGTTATCGCTACATCCGGTCCGGGTGCTACAAATCTCGTTACAGGTATCGCTACCGCTTTCCTCGATTCTGTACCTATGGTCGCTGTTACAGGAAACGTATCATGCAGCCAGATAGGCAGGGACAGCTTTCAGGAGGTAGATATTGTCGGTGTGACTATGCCTATAACCAAGCATAATTTCATCGTTAAAAATATCGAAGAACTTGCCGATATTATACGTATGGCGTTCAAAATAGCTAAATCCGGCAGACCGGGACCTGTCCTCGTGGATATTCCCAAAGACATCCAGACTGCAAAATGCGAGTTCGAAGCAAAGGCTCAGCCCGTTATACCTTATCCTATAATCTACGCACCAGAGGATAGGCTCCGCAAAGCTGTGGAACTCATTGATTCATGCAGCAAGCCCTATATCTACTTCGGCGGCGGCGTTATAACAGGAAAGGCTTCCGAGGCTCTTATCGCATTCTCTGAGAAACTCAACGCACCAATGGGATGCTCCCTCATGGGACTTTCCGCTGTTCCGTGCGACCACCCGAATTTTCTCGGTATGCAGGGTATGCACGGCCATTTTGCTTCCTCTGTTGCTGAGGACGAAGCAGACCTCATCATCGCTCTCGGAGTGAGATTCTCTGACAGAGCAACAGGCAACACCAAACGCTTCGGTAAAAATTCAAAAATAATCCATATTGATATAGACGGCGCTGAATTGCAGAAGAATATCAACGCCTATCTCCCTGTAAGAGGCGACATCCTCGATGCTCTTGAAAGACTTACCGCTATGGTAAAAGAGCACAATAACCCAGAGTGGGCTGCACGTATCGACGCTCTCCGCATCGAAGAACTCGAACGTACTGAAAGTGCCCTCAAGATCCGTCATTCCAAGGACTGCGAAAACTGTTATGTAAAATGCAGCCACAGTGATACTCCGGAGGACGAATATCTCGCTCCTTACGATATTATTGATACGTTAAGCGCTGCTGCTCCCGAAAACACGATAGTCGTTACCGATGTCGGTCAGCACCAGATGTGGACTGCTCAGAGGTACCCTCTTAAAAAGCCGCGTACTTTCCTTACGAGCGGAGGTCTCGGCACTATGGGATATGGCATAGGCGCTTCGATCGGCGCTTCTATCGCTACCGGCAAGCATATACTTCTCTTTACCGGAGACGGCAGCTTCGGAATGAATCTGAATGAACTCGCAACGGCTGTAACTAACCAGATACCTGTTGTTATCGTAATCATGAACAACGGCGTTCTCGGAATGGTCCATCAGATCCAGTCGCTTTTCTACAACAAACGCTATTCAAATACAGTCCTAAGCCGCAAAACCGACTTCGTCAAGCTTGCGGAAGCTTTCGGCGCAAAAGGCATACGCTGCACGAATACTCAGGAACTCAAAGCAGCTGCCGAGGAAGCTTTCTCATACAACGGTCCTTTTGTCATCGACTGCGCTGTTGACTGTAACCAGCTTGTTCTGCCCACGCTTCCGCCCGGCGGATCTATTGACAACATCATTACCGAAATTAAGTGAGGTGGGATAATGGAAAATAAATATGTCATAGCAGTTCTCGTTTCCAATATCTCAGGTGTACTTTCGCGCGTTTCGGGAATGTTCACACGCCGCGGCTTCAATATCGACAGCCTCACCGTTGGCGAGACTGAATCAAGCGGCTTCTCACGAATCACTATCTCATTTCACGGTGATGACGACATCAAGGAACGTATTCTCCAGCAGCTCCAGAAGCTCCACGATGTAAGAGAGGTCGAGGTGCTGAACGCAAACGACACTGTTATCCGCGAGCTTCTGCTCATAAAAGTAAGAAACAAATCGGAATCAAGACAGGATATTATGACTGCCGTTGAAATATTCCGTTCAAAAATAGTCGATTATTCGCCGACTGCTCTTATCTGTGAGCTAACCGGCGAGACCTCAAAAATAGACGCTTTTATAGAACTCCTCAAACCTTGCGGCATAATGGAGATGTGCAGAACGGGTATAGTTGCGGTCGAGCGCGGAGATAACTGCCTGAAAACCGTAAAATAAACAGATCATTTCCCGATAATGTATGCCATTTCTTATGTTTGCGAAAGGAATAGTTATATGTCTGAAAACTGCATAAGAAAATTCAGTCCCAACAAAAAGCATATCATTTCAGCGGTACTGCTTGCCACTGCTCTTGTACTTTTCGTTATAGGCGCTTTCAGAGCGGCAAAAGTCTCTGATCCGCGCGGAATAAAGCAGGGCGACAGCGTCAGCACAGGAGAATGTATCACGATAAGTAATCCTGAGATCCTTTACGGCAGTATGACAGGTGCAAACAGAAGCAGACCGATAGAATGGGCTGAACAGAACGGTAAGCACTGTTATATCATCCCGATCGGCGGCGAACTATGTCCGCTTATAGTTGATGATGAATATTTTCAGCGCTGGATAGATACAAATCGTGCCGATTCCGCTTGTGAAGGCTTTGAAATGACAGCTATCGTGACCGACAAATACAGTGACGGCTTTCTTGACTATATGAAGAACATCGACAGATATTACAGCAAATTCTATCACAATGCCAATGTTGATGTTGCTTATGATAACTGTACCGTTATCGGACTGAAAGCTGTTTCTCCCGCACGGGAACGACAGAGTTTCCTCTTGGGACTTCCTTTCTTTATCGCCGGGAACATGATACTTGCCTTTGCCGGAAAACCTTTTGTATACATTCCTTACAGTGAAAACATCTGATGCTGCCTAAGGCGCTATGCCCGGCAGGTATCAAGCGCAGATAAGGCGCAATAATCAACAGGCGCAGCTGATAAACAGTTTCGCTTCAACGAAAGAAGCTGATATAAATGAGTATGTCCATGACGCAGAAAATACTTGCTGCTCATGCCGGTCTGGAAAGCGTACAGGCAGGACAGCTTATACTCGCAGACCTCGATCTCGTCCTCGGTAACGACATCACGTCTCCGGTAGCTATCAAAGAGTTCGCAAAGCTTGGCAAAAACAGCGTGTTTGACAGAAACAAAGTCACTATGATAATGGATCACTTCGCACCAAACAAGGACATCAAGGCTGCGGAGCAATGCAGACTTTGCCGCGATTTCTGCATGGATACTGACATAACTCATTTCTATGATGTCGGCGAAATGGGCATAGAACACGCCCTTATCCCTGAAAAGGGACTTGCATCTGCCGGTGATCTCATCATCGGTGCTGATTCACATACCTGCACCTACGGCGCTCTCGGTGCATTCTCGACAGGTGTCGGCTCGACCGATATGGCTTGCGGAATGGCTGTCGGCAAGGCATGGTTCAAAGTGCCGTCCGCGATAAAGGTCGAACTCACAGGCTCGCTCAGGAAATATGTCACAGGAAAGGATGTCATCCTGCACCTCATCGGCATGATTGGCGTTGACGGCGCTCTTTACAAGTCGCTCGAATTCACAGGAAGCGGTCTTGCATCGCTCACAATGTCAGACAGGCTGTGTATAGCCAATATGGCTATCGAAGCCGGCGCTAAAAACGGCATTTTCGATGTGGATGAAACCACTCTTGATTACATCCGTGCTCACGGCGCTGCTGAACCCCGTATTTTCCGCGCTGATGCAGATGCTGTTTACGACCGCACAATTACTATCGATCTTTCACAGATCGAACCAACAGTAGCATTTCCTCATCTGCCCGAAAACACACGTACTTTCGGACAAATAGACGATATAAAGATAGATCAGGTCGTTATCGGCTCATGTACAAACGGAAGGCTCGAAGACCTGAAGATCGCAGCTGAGATCATGAAAGGCAGAAAGGCTGCAAAAAACGTCCGCGTTATAGTCATTCCGGCTACGCAGAGAGTTTACCTCGAAGCAATGGAGCTTGGTCTGCTCAAGACATTCATCGAATTCGGTGCAGTTGTATCAACTCCGACTTGCGGTCCTTGTCTTGGCGGACATATGGGAATACTCGCCGCAGGTGAAAGAGCAGTCGCAACTACCAACCGCAATTTTGTCGGACGTATGGGACACCCCGGATCCGAAGTATATCTTGCAAGTCCGGCTACTGCTGCTGCAAGTGCAGTAACAGGCAGGATAACAAGTCCATGGGAGGTGCCGGAAAAATGAAATTCACCGGAAATATCATAAAATACGGCGATAACGTTGATACTGACGTTATCATCCCTGCTCGTTATCTCAATACAAGCGATCACAAAGAACTCGCTGCACACTGCATGGAAGATCTTGATAAGACATTCGTAAGCAGAGTCAAGCAGGGAGACATTATCGCTGCCGGGCATAATTTCGGCTGCGGTTCTTCACGCGAACACGCTCCCATAGCAATAAAGGCGAGCGGTATATCGCTTGTTATAGCAAAAAGCTTCGCGCGTATCTTCTACCGCAACGCCATAAATATCGGTCTCGCTATCGTTGAGTGTCCCGAAGCTGCGGACGCTGTCTCTGAGGGAGACGAGATCGAAGCCGACCTCGATAACGGCGTTATAAGGAACATCACTACCGGTCAGGAGTTCCGCACTCAGCCGTTCCCCGAGTTCATACAGAAGATAATCGAAAACGGCGGACTGATACAGTCGATCGCCAACGGCGTTATTATTTGATATACTCAAGCATTGTAATGATACGTTCTATGGGTAAATAACTATTTTGGTGGTCGGGATTGACCGGGCGTTTGCGTAATTGCCCAAAACTACAAACACTGATTCTGTCAAGACCGCCATTTATGGCGCTTGTCTTGGTCTTGACTGTATCTGAAAATGTGAAATGATTCAGATACAATGCCGTGAGCGCAAGCAGATTAACGTTTTCTTACAAAGTGAGCGAGTAAAACGAGTGCCCCCGTGGAAGGGGGCGCAGGCTCTGCGCTGGGTTTGTGGTATAATATGCAATTGCGAACGCCGGATACACAGTAAAACACCATAACATTTATATGCCCCGTTTTATATCATTACATCGCTTATATGAGGTGCTTTATGGAATACAACATCGCTTTGCTGCGAGGCGACGGCATAGGTCCTGAGATAGTGGACAGCGCCGTGAAGGTCCTCGAAAAAACAGCCGCTAAGTTCGGACATAAATTCAACTTCAAGCCTTATCTCATCGGCGGATGTGCCATTGACAAAACCGGTGTGCCGCTGCCGCAGGAAACTATCGACGGCTGCCTTGCTTCCGACAGCGTACTGTTAGGTGCGGTAGGCGGTCCGCAGTGGGATGACCAGCCCGGAGATAACCGCCCGGAAAAAGCGCTCCTTGGCATACGCTCAGCGCTCGGACTTTATATGAATCTGCGTCCGGC
Source organism: Ruminococcus flavefaciens (assembly GCA_015067005.1). Taxonomy (GTDB): domain Bacteria; phylum Bacillota; class Clostridia; order Oscillospirales; family Ruminococcaceae; genus Ruminococcus; species Ruminococcus flavefaciens_AA. The sequence goes on along the minus strand of SVNH01000001.1, from coordinate 148,395 downwards.
AAAGCTCTATCCCGCACTGCGCAGTGCCTCTCCGCTCAAAGATGAAATAGTCGCAAACGGATTTGATATACTCATAGTACGCGAACTGATCGGAGGTATTTACTTCGGCGAAAGAGGCATCCGGCAGGGACGCTGCGGCGAAGAAGCCTTCGATACCGAATCTTACAGCCCTATGGAGATCGAACGTATCGGACGCGCAGCCTTTGAAGCCGCTATGAAACGACGCAAACGGCTTTGCAGCATTGATAAGGCAAATGTGCTCGAAACATCGCGTTTATGGCGCAGGATCATGCACGGACTTTCAGAAGAATATCCCGAAGTTGAATACAGCGATATGTTCGTTGATAACGCTGCAATGCAGCTCATACGCGATCCAGATCAGTTTGATGTCATAGTAACATCGAATATGTTCGGAGACATCCTCTCCGATGAAGCTTCACAAATAACCGGTTCGATAGGTATGCTGCCTTCGGCTTCGCTCGGCGCTTCAACGCGCGGACTGTTTGAGCCTATACACGGCAGTGCGCCTGATATAGCCGGTCAGAATAAAGCAGACCCCTTAGCAACTATCCTATCCGGCGCAATGATGCTTCGCTATTCTTTCGGACTTTCCAGCGAAGCCGACTGTATCGAAAATGCAGTCAACTCGGTTCTCGATGCAGGTCACCGAACTGCGGATATATTGGGAACTTCCAGCAATACTCCACTCTCCTGCACAGAAATTACAAATAAAGTAATCGAGGTAATCTAACATGAATGAAAAATTGATCAAACTATGCCGCAGCCGTGATCTTGTGGCTATTTTCAGAGGACTTGCTCAGGACGAGGTATTCAACAAGCTTATGATACTCATAGGTTCTGACAGCCGACATCTCTCCTGCTATCTCGGAGATTATTCAGACTTCGTTTCTGAACTCTACAACCAGAATACGATAGATCTCAGCCAGTATCTGCTAAAGATCACTCTCGAAGATGATAACATCTTTATTCAGGAAGCTGCTAAAGGCAATGTTCCGCCGAGAGAGATGCAGGAATGCCTCCTCAACGAACTGAAATTCCTTCAGGAAGTTTCACAGCTCACTCCGGATGACTTCATATCCGTTGCTCATCACGACGGCAATTTCCCACGCTGGATCAATTCCAAGGTAGACTTTATCGAAAGCTATCTCCAGCGTATCCGTGAGATCGACAATTACGGATATGGCAAATGGGCTAAGAGCAATATGTTCATCTACCGCAATGAAGAGATAATGCCTGCAAAATTCCCTGATCCTCAGCGCCTGAGCGAATTCATAAGCTATGAGAACCAGAGACAGCAGGTCGTTGACAACACTCTTGCTCTCATCAACGGCAAATATGCTCAGAACGTTCTCCTTTACGGTGATGCCGGAACAGGCAAATCATCGACTGTCAAGGCTATCGTCAATGAATATGCAGCAAACGGTCTTCGTCTCATAGAGATCACCAAAGATCAGATCAGCCATATTCCTGATATTGTCGAGGAAATAAGCTGCAATCCGCTTAAATTCATAATACTGATCGACGATCTTACATTCAGCGCTGATGAGGACTCCTCCGGCGCTCTCAAGGCTACCCTTGAAGGCTCTGCGGCAAGATCAAATAATATGCTCATCTACGCCACAACCAACCGCTCAAATCTCGTTAAGGAAAGCTTATCTGACCGCGACGGCGATGACATCCATGTAAATGACCCTGCACAGGAATCTCTCTCTCTGCCATCACGCTTTGGTCTGCGCGTTAATTTCAGCGCACCGGATAAGAAGGGCTACCTTGAGATAGCTGCTGCTATCGCTAAATCCAAGGGAGTAAAAATGGAGGATAACTTCAATCTCAAGGCTTTACAGTTTGCTCTTGCATCCGGCAGCGGACGTTCACCGCGTACAGCAAAGCAGTTTGTTAATCAGCTTATGAACAGCAACTGATGTCAGGAACGAATATATTACGGAGGCAATGTCTATGATAAAAATACATACCGAGAAAGCTCCGGCTGCTGTCGGACCTTATTCTCAGGCTATCGTCTCGAACGGTATGGTCTACACCAGCGGTCAGATAGCTATCGACCCGGTAACAAACACTGTTGAGGCTGACGATATAGCCGGTCAGACAGAACAGATAATGAAAAACCTCGGCGAGATACTCAAAACAGCCGGCTCTTCTTTCAGCAAGGCTGTAAAAACTACCTGCTACCTCGCTGATATGAACGATTTCGCAGCATTCAACGAGATCTACGGCAAGTATTTTACAAGTCTGCCGGCAAGAAGCTGCGTAGCCGTTAAAACTCTGCCAAAGAACGTTCTCGCAGAGGTAGAGGTCATCGCTGAAAGCAGCCTCTGATATTTGAAAAAGGAGCAACCTATGACAGTACGTGAATTACAGGATGAGATCCTGAAACTCAAAAAAGAAACCAATACCGCTATCCTCGCACACTGCTATCAGGCACGGGAGATAGTTGAGATAGCCGATTTTACCGGCGACAGCTATAAGCTCAGCGTTGATGCAAAAGGTATAAGCGCTGAGAACATCCTGTTCTGCGGAGTTCATTTCATGGCTGAAACTGCGAAGATGCTCTCTCCGCAGAAGCACGTATATCTTGCCAATAAAAATGCCGGCTGTCCGATGGCTGAACAAATGGACGCTGAGATGATAAGCGCTGTTAAGGCTGCTGATCCGGAAAGAACTGTCGTTGCATATATCAATACGACCGCTTCTCTGAAAACAGTATGTGATGTATGTGTAACATCATCAAGCGCACTTAAAATAGTCAAGGCGCTCGATAACGATAAGATACTCTTTATCCCGGACTGCAACCTCGGAGACTACGTTAAAAAGAACTGTCCCGAAAAGGACATAAAGCTGCTTAACGGCGGCTGCCCTACTCATGCAAAGGTAACTGAAAAGGAAGTCCTTGATGCAAAAGCAGAGCATCCGGAAGCACTGTTCCTTGTACATCCGGAATGTCAGCCGAAGGTGACCGCTCTTGCTGATTATGTCGGCTCAACTACCGGCATTATGGATTTTGCCAAAAAATCTGACGCAAAGGAGTTCATAATCGGAACTGAAACCTCTATTGCTGAGCATTTGCAGTATGAATGCCCTGATAAGAAATTCTATCCGGTAACCAAAGACATCGTATGCCACAACATGAAAATAACAACTCTGCCGGATATTTACAATTCTCTTCTCGCTATCAGCGGTAAAGGCGGAGAAGCTTTTGAGATACTTATGGATGATGATCTCATCACCAAGGCTCGCCGCTGCATTGACGAAATGATAAGACTGGGCGGCTGAAATGACTGATATTGTAGAAAAACTTTACCGCACAGGCGATCTTACCAATGAAGAATTCTCCGCACTCATAAAAACTGACGACGAATCAGCTGCGGAGCTTCTGAAAAAATATGCGGACGAAACACGCCGGAAATACTACGGTAAAAAGGTGTTTCTCCGCGGACTTATAGAAATATCGTCCTATTGCAAAAATGACTGTCTATACTGCGGTATCCGCAGAAGCAACAAGTCCGCCGAGCGCTACCGTCTCAGCAGGGAGGACATACTTTCCTGCTGCAAAAACGGCTACGAACTCGGATTCCGCACCTTTGTAATGCAGGGCGGCGAGGACTCCTTCTTCACTGACGAGATAATGGCAGACATCATCTCGGAGATACGCCGTTCTTATCCGGACTGCGCTATAACCCTGTCACTCGGCGAGCGCTCCCGCGAGAGCTACAAGCTATTCAAAGAAGCCGGCGCTGACCGCTATCTGCTGCGTCACGAAGCCGCATCGCCGGAACTCTATTCCAGACTGCATCCAGCTGAACTAAGCCTTGAAAATCGCAAGGAATGTCTGTTTGCACTGCGTGAACTCGGCTATCAGGTAGGTGCAGGATTCATGGTCGGAGCGCCGTTCCAGACCGTTGACCACATTATCTGCGATCTGCGCTTTTTACAGCAGCTCCAGCCGCAGATGATAGGAATAGGTCCGTTCATACCGCATCATAATACGCCTTTTGCAGAAGAAAAAGGCGGAACGCTCGAACTTACCCTGCGTCTGCTCGGCATACTCCGCCTGATGTTTCCGCGTGTGCTTCTGCCGGCAACCACTGCCCTCGGAACTATCGCTCCGAACGGCAGAGAACTCGGTCTCATGACGGGCTGCAATGTTGTTATGCCTAATCTTTCACCGGTAATGGTACGAAAAAAATACGACCTCTACGATAACAAGATATGTACCGGTGAGGAAGCAGCAGAATGCCGCGGATGTCTGCAAAGACGCATAGAATCCGCCGGATATGAGATAGCTTCCGAGCGCGGAGACTGCGTTTCCTTCCATAACGCATGACCTCAGAATATTGAATACAGGAGAAACTTAATGAAAGCACGTTTTCATCTGCCCGATTTTTCGGGAAATTTTAAACTAAATCTGCTTTTTGCAGATATGCTGAAAAACCGTCCGGATTTCTTCCGGGAGGGCGTTGAGATAGCATCGTTCTACGGCGTTTTTCCGCCTTGTCTCTGGAACGGCGGCAGAACTCAGGGCGGTATGACTGATAAAAACTTCATCAAGGGCGTTATAAAGACCTTCAACGACAGAGGTATCCCTCTCCGCTATACCTTCACAAATATGGTTCTGGAAAAGAAGCACCTCTCTGATGACCGCTGCAACATGATACTCAATCTCTCAAACAACGGTCTCAATGAAGCTATCGTTGCTTCGCCTGTGCTTGAAGACTACCTTCGCAGAAACTATCCTAAATTCAAGCTTACAAGCTCGACCTGCAAGCGTCTGAATACTGAGGAGGCTCTTCTCGCTGAACTTGAAAAAGACTATCACATTGTAGTTCTTGATTACGATTTCAACAATAAATTCGATGTACTTGAAAAGCTTCCGCGCAAGAACGACATCGAACTGCTTGTAAATGCCTGCTGCGAGCCGGAATGTCCGCGCAGGATCGAGCATTATAAGGCTATCGGCGCACAGCAGATCGCCTACTGTGAGCATATCAGAAAATACCCGAATCTCCCGTTTGATATTGAAAAGCACGATCCACAGAATTTCCGTGCCTGTCCGTATTCGCAGAGAGGTATTTTCGACATCCGCAAACTGAAAACCCACATAACACCTGATGACATCTGGGATAAGTACATCCCTATGGGCTTTGAACAGTTCAAGATAGAAGGCAGAACAGCAAGTCCGATAAATGTCATCGAGACCTATATGTACTATATGGCTAAGCCGGATCGCCGCGATGAAGCACGCTTCTTCCTGCTGAAACTGCTTGAAAATACAGGCGTTATGAAATTCAACTAAGGAGACTGTCAACATGAAAGCAAGATTTCACCTTCCAGGATTTTCAAAACACTATGAATTCAACATCATATTCGCTCAGATGCTGCATGATTGTCCGCAGTATTTCCGCGAAGGCGTTGAGATAGCTTCGGTCTACGGTACTTTCCCGCCGGCAATATGGAACGGCGGACGCTTCCAGTACGGAAAGAGCGACAAAGACTTCATTAAAACCGTTATAAAGAATTTCAACGACCGCGGTATCCCGCTTCGCTTCACCTTCACGAACCCTATGCTCGAAAAGAAGCACCTCAGCGATAAATTCTGCAATGCGATAATGCACTATGCTGATAACGGTATGAATGAGGTCATCGTGGCTTCGCCGCTGCTTGAGGAGTATATCCGCAAGAACTATCCCAACTACAAGATAACCAGCTCGACCTGTAAGCGTATCACCGATCCTGATAAGCTTTATGATGAGATCTCAAAGGATTACCACATCGTCGTTATCGACTATGATCTCAATAACAAATTCGATGTTCTTGAAAAGATACAGGATAAGAAAAAGTGCGAGCTTCTCGTAAATGCCTGCTGTAATCCGGGATGCAAGAGACGTTCTGACCATTACAAGGCTATCGGTATCGAACAGCTTGTCTACGCTGAATACCTCAAAAGCGGCTCAAAGGAAGACTTTGATTTCACCGCCGATCCTAATTTTGATAAATTTATGGATCAGTCACTTATCGAATGTCCCTGCATGAGCCGTACTGTATTCCAGATAAAAGACCTCAGTACACACATCAGTCCTGAGGCTATATGGGAAAAATACATACCTATGGGCTTTGAACAGTTCAAGATAGAGGGACGCAGCATCGAACTGCTGAACCTTGTCGAGCACTATATGTACTACATGGCAAAGCCGGAACTGCGTGATGAAGCACGTTTGCTGTTCCTTGTCCAGCTTGTAAGACAGGGCATCATTAATAGCAAGTTCTGATCACGGAAGGAGCGGCACTCTATGAAAACAGCAGCAGTTTTCAGTGATAATATGGTTCTCCAGCGAGGTGTTCCGGTACGTATTTTCGGTACCTGCTCCGGTAATGAACGTGAAATAGCCGTCTGTATCCCAGAGCTTTCCGTTAGTGCTTATGCTATAATATCCGGCGGATGCTGGGAAGCTGTTCTTCCGCCTGTAAGCGAGTGCAGCAACTGCACAGTCGAGATAAGCTGCGGCGCTGTTAAAATAGTATACCGCAACGTTGCTGTCGGCGAGGTATGGCTTGCCGGCGGACAGTCCAACATGGAGTTTGAGCTCCACAATGATCTCCACGGAAAAGAAGAACTGAAAAATTGCAGCCGCGAGAACGTCCGCTTCTATTATACGCCTAAGTGCAGCATGACAGACGATGAATTGCTGCGTTCCGAGGCTGAAAGCCACTGGTCGGAAGCATCCGAGAATAACTCCGGAGCATGGTCGGCTGCGGGCTATTATTTCGCAAAGGAACTCAGCCGCAAGCTCGGTGTTACAGTCGGCATTATCGGCTGTAACTGGGGCGGAACTTCCGCTTCTGCATGGCTTGAGCGCGAATACCTTGTCCGCGATGAACGCCTCAGACCTTACATCGAAGATTACGAAGAAGCTATCGCCGGAAAGTCCGATGAAGAGATGATCGCTGAATACGACGAATACCGTCTGATACAGGACGAATGGTACGCAAATGCCGAAAAATGCTATGCGGAAGATCCCGGTATGAGCTGGGAAGAGATCCTGAAACGCTGCGGTGAAACTCCTTGTTCCGGACCTCCGGGCATAAAAAATCCGATGCGTCCGTGCGGTCTGTATGAGACTATGGTAAAACGTGTATGTCCGTATACTATTGCCGGAGTTCTGTGGTATCAGGGTGAATCCGACGATCACCGCCCTGCTGTTTACAGCGCACTTATTACTGCGCTCATCGACAACTGGCGCACAATATGGCACAATGATAAGCTGCCGTTCATTATAGTGCAGCTGCCTATGTTCAGGTATTCACACGAAGAGGACACTCGCAGATGGGCAATGATCCGCGATGAACAGATGAAAGTTTTCAACACCGTTAAAAATACCGGTATCGCAGTCGCTTCCGACTGCGGCGAACTGGATAACATACACCCGAAGGACAAGTCTCAGATAGGTCACAGACTTTATCTTCAGGCGCTTTCGGAGGTATACTCAATTGCAGACAGGTCGGAAACGCTGCCGCCTTTGTTCAGGGACTTCTATGCCGTTAAGGGCGGTATAATGCTTAGGTTCGATAACTGCTCCGGATTTGAGGTCAGGGGCGAACTAAGCGACTTTGAAGTCGCCGCCGAGGACAGTATCTTTGTACCTGCAAAAGCTGAGATACACGGCAATAAAATATTCGTCCGCACCGGTGTCAGGGTAAGGCATATCCGCTATAAATGGCTGAACTACGCTGATATTGAACTCTTTGGCACGAACGGACTTCCCGTTCCGCCGTTCATGGCATAATACGTAATTTAAGGGGCTGCTCGATTCTGAGCAAGCCCCTTTTTCACTTGCAGCGCTTATTGTTTGCTGATATTACAGCCGGAATAATAATGCTCCAGTATCTCCTTCCAGTTTTTTCCTTCGGCAGCCATTGAATTAGCTCCGTACTGGCTCATTCCGACACCATGACCGTAGCCGCGTGTAGTAAATATCGCTTCATCATCCTCATATGTAACATCAAAGCAGGCAGAGCGCAGTACAAGAGCGGTGCGGATGTCGTTTCCGGTAACAGTCATATCACCTGCCTGTGCGGTCAGTACCGTTCCCGAATCTGAAACCTCTATCACCTTCACCCATTCTGACATATCTTCGCCAAGTTCTATATCCGGAAACGCCGATTTAAGCATGAATTCAAGCGATTCACGTCCAAAATGCTGCTGCTCAAGGTACTTCGGTGCGGAGGTATCACAGCTGCTGTCCACGGGGACGAGATAGTCTACCGAAGCGCCCCACGCATTCTCTGCACTCTCTGTCTTGCCGGACGACATAGAGTGGAACGCCGAGATTATCGGCTCGTCCTCATATGTAAGGATATAGGGCAGGACTTCATCAACTGCTGCACTTATTTTCCCATAATTCGCCTCAAAATTCTCACCGTAGAACTTCTCAGTCTGCTCCTTTGTAAAAAATCCCTGATACTTTGAGGTATCATTGGAAAAATCAGCACCGCCGAGTTCCTCATGAGGCGCTGAACGCTCCTTTTTCCGCTGACGTTCCGCATAGGTATGAGCTGCGACCGCCTGCGCTTTTAGAGCCTCTTCCCCGAAGCTTGCAGGCATTTCCGCACAAACCGCACCTATAACATAGTCTCTCTCCGAAACTTCAAGCACTTCTCCGGAAGCAATGTCAAGAACTCTGTACGGAGTACCGGTATATTGCGTTTCAGCAGCTTCATCAACGATCACTGACGTTTCTTCGGTGACCTCTTCTGTATTTTCATCGGTCAGAGGCTCAGCACTCTCCTGAGAAGGTACCTTTTCCTCAGCTGAGACTACCTGTTTTCCCGGACCTGCAATATAAACCGGAACCGCCGGTGCTGCTGCGATCGAAGCCGCAAGAAACAAAGCTGCTGCAAAATAATTTTTCATAGCTATCTCTCCTTTTTCGTTTCCTTCCGCGCTGAAACAAAAAAACACAATTATTGGCGCGGATAATGATAAATAATAGGGTAAATAACTTTTTTGGCGGTCGGAAGTGGCTGGGCGTTTGCGTAATTACCCAAAACTACAAACACACATTCTGTCAAGACCGCCATTTATGGCGCTCGTCTTGGTCTTGACTGTATCTGAAAATGTGAAATGATTCAGATACAATGCCGTGAGCGCAAGCAGATTAACGTTTTCTTACAAAGTGAGCGAGTAAAACGAGTGCCCCCGTGGAAGGGGGCGCAGGCTCTGCGCTGGGTTTGTGGTATAATAAGCAATTGCGAACGCCAGATGCGTATTAAATCACCAAAATATTTATATACCCAAATAATATTTGACACAGCACGAAATATAGTGTATAATTAATTGTGAATATTCTCAAAGGAGTGTGATTATGATGCCGTCTTTCATTTCAGGTGCCAATATTACAGATTTATGCAGAGATCTTACTGAAAATGCTAAAATAGATCCAAAACTTTACGAAAAATATCACGTTAAAAGAGGTCTCCGAAACAGCGACGGTACAGGTGTTGTTGCCGGTATTACGAATATCTGCAATGTTCACGGTTATATACTTAACGAGGGTGAGTTAGAACCTATCCCCGGTCAGCTTATATACAGAGGTTACAGTATCAACGATCTCGTTGAAAATGTTGAAGCCGAGGACCGCTACGGCTATGAGGAAACAACCTTCCTGCTGCTTTTCGGTCATCTTCCAACTCAGAAGGAACTCAATACCTTCAACACATATATATCGCTGAAAAGAGATCTTCCGAACGGCTTCGTTGAGGACATGATCCTCAAAGCACCTTCCAAAAATATCATGAACAAGCTTGCACGTTCTGTACTCGCTCTCTATTCCTACGATGACGAATGCGAGAACAAAGAGCTTGAAAACGAAATGCGTACCGCTATAAGCCTTATCGCCAAGCTCCCTGTCATAATGGCTAATGCTTATCAGGTCAAGCGCAGAGTATTCGATAATTCCAGCATGATAATGCACCCGATCAACTATGAGGAGAACACCGCCCAGTGCATACTCTCTCTTCTGCGTCCTGACAGACAGTACACAAAGGACGAGGCTCAGATGCTTGACCGCCTGCTCATGCTTCAGGCTGAACACGGCGGCGGTAATAATTCCACATTCACCTGCCGTGTACTCACCTCATCAGGTACTGATCCATATTCAGCATATTCATCAGCTATATGCTCGCTCAAAGGTCCTCGTCACGGCGGCGCTAACCTTCAGGTAATAAATATGCTCGATAACTTCAAGGCTAACATCAAGAACTGGGAGGACGAGGGCGAAGTTGCCGATTATATGCGCCGTGTCATCCGCAAAGAGGCTAACGACGGCTCAGGTCTTATCTACGGCATGGGACACGCTATATACACTATCTCAGACCCCCGTGCGCTCATTCTGAAGAAAAAAGCCTTTGAACTCGCTAAGGGCAAGGAGATCGAAGCTGAATTCCGTCTCCTTGATACAATAGAACGCCTTACTCCTGAAGTATTCCTTCAGGAAAAGGGCAGCACAAAAACAATGTGCGCTAACGTTGATATGTATTCCGGTCTTGTTTACCGAATGCTCGACATTCCGGACGAACTCTTCACACCGCTCTTTGCCGTTGCAAGAATGGCAGGCTGGGCTGCTCACCGTATGGAGGAGATACTCACCGGAGGAAGAATAATCCGTCCCGCATACAAGACTATCGCCAAAGAACGCGAATACGTTAAACTTGAAGAAAGATGATCCCATATCTTCCGGCATATCATGAAAAAACACAGAATAACAGCACTTTTGCTGGCAGCTATACCTTCAGCGCTGCTGCTCACAGGCTGCGCTTTTGGTTCGAGCATTGATAATCTCATGACTCCGCCGAAGCTGAGCGTTGAACAGGAACAGATATACAGCGCTCTCACCGATGCAACAGGTCCTTCGATAAGCCTTAAATACCCAAAATCAGGTAAGTATCTGTCGGCGTTCATAGTCGAGGACATCGACAACGACGGAGGAAACGAAGCTATCGTTTTCTACGAGAGAACAGGTCTGACAATGGAAGAGAATACTCTCCGCATGAATGTTCTCGATCAGGGCGAGGGTAAATGGCGCTCGGTAAGCGATGATCCTGTCGAAGGCGCTGAGATCGAAAAGGTAATGATCTCGCAGCTCGGAAGCAACAACAGAGTAAATATCATAATCGGAAGCAGCCTTATCAACCGCTCCGAAAAAAATGTTACTATCTATAACTACGTTCCTGAGGAAGGCAGATTATCCCCGAACTTCTCATCTTCGTGCTCGTTCATAGACGTTACCGATCTCGACAGCGACGGTCAGAATGAATTCCTGCTTCTTGCCGGCTCAGCAATGGGCGCTCCGGCAACTGCTGAGGTCTATAAGCTCAATGAGGAAGGGCTTTATCATAAATACAGCAAGCGTCTGAGCGGAAACTTCACAGAATTCGACAGCCTGCGCTACGGCGACATCGGCGGCGGCAGAAGAGGTCTCTATATCGACGCGCTATCCGGAACAGGCGCAATTCAGACCGATGTCATCTATATGGACAGCAGCGGCTTGAACAAGGTCTTTGAAACTCCCGAGGATTCGCTCGTTACAGTGCGTCCGGCAGGCTGCTCTTCATCCGACATCGACGGCGACGGAATGCTTGAGATACCGGTTCAGATAAACGCTGCCGGCTATGAGGATGTCTCCGAAAGCGAACAGATGAAGCTTACCAACTGGATGTACATAAGCAAGGATAACCGCCTTGAAAGAAAGTATACTTCATATTACAGCGTTAATGAGGGATATATTTTCGTTTTCCCTCAGAACTGGCGCAACAGAGTAACTGTTAAGCGCGATGCTATAAACGGCGGAGAACTGGTGTTCTGCACTTATTCCGATGGACAGATGGGAAGAGAACTCCTGCGTATATACTGTGCCGAGGACACTGCCTCACGCGAGGACAGACTCTCAAACGGTTATATGCTCCTCAGAACAAAGGGCGAAACTTCATATCTCGCCTATATTCCGCCATATTCCGAATTATACGATGATGATCTCTCGGCTGCCGCAGGAGATATTGCGGTAGGATTCACTTTTGCAAACTGATACCTGAAAAGGAGCTGATATATTTGAAACGCATTCTTATCTGCGAGGACGAGGACACTATCCGCGAATTCGTGGTCATTAACCTTAAACGTGCCGGATATGACGTTGTGGACGTCAACTGCGGCGAGGCTGCACTCAAGACCTTCGAGACTGAACACGGCAATTTCGACATAGTTCTTCTCGACATTATGATGCCCGGCATCGACGGATTTACCGTCTGCAAGAAGATACGCGAGAAGAGTTCGACTATCGGTATCATCATGCTTACAGCAAGAACACAGGAAATGGATAAGGTTAGCGGTCTTATGATAGGCGCGGACGACTATATCACAAAGCCGTTCTCCCCCTCAGAACTTACCGCGCGTGTGGACGCTATTTACAGAAGAGTATGCATGAGCTTCATCAAGAACGAAAAGCAGTCTCTCATTGAATCAGGACCTTTCGTCCTGAACCTGAAAAGCCGTACCGTTACTAAGGACGGCGCTCCGATAGAGCTGACACAGGTCGAATACCAGATACTCGAATTCTTCATGAACAATAAGAATACCGCTCTCGACCGTGCAAGTATCCTCAACCACATATGGGGTGAAAGCTACTACGGCGATGACAAGATCGTAGACGTTAATATCAGACGCATACGCATGAAGATAGAAGAAGAGCCCTCTAACCCGAAATATATCATTACGATATGGGGCTATGGCTATAAATGGAATGATTCGCAGTAATGGCTAAAAAGAGTATCACAAAGCGCTGGGCTGTGAACAACCTCGGCGTTATCGTACTTGCGCTGCTCGTTATCGAAATGGCGATAATCTACGCCCTGCAAAGCTATTATTACAACTCTGCCAAGCAGTATCTTTTTTCAAAGATAAACGCCGTAACGAGCGTCCTCAGCATACATTCGCAGGACAGCGCCGCGAATTTCTCGGCAGAAATGCGTAATATGCTCGAAACCTTCAACGAAAAGGACAAGATCGAACTCATGGCGATCAACTCAAAGGGAAGAGTCGTCCTCACTTCATCGGGATTCTCGCCCGATGCAGACGCTCCTATGCCCGACTACGAGGACGCTATGGTCAACGGTGAGGGCTACTATATCGGCAAACTCAACGGCGGCGAAAAAGTACTCGCCGTATCTGTACCGATAACCTCAATGAGCGGCGAATATACGTCTGTTCGCATGGTCACCTCACTCACCGATATTGATAACACTATCAAGACATATATCGTCATAATCACGATAGTTTCGCTTCTGATACTCCTTATCATCATCACAACAGGTCTGTTCTTCGCCGGCTCTATCGTCAAACCGATAAGACAGATAAGCGGTATCGCAAGCAAATTCGCAATGGGCGATTTCTCAGTCCGTATCGACAACAACAGCAACGATGAGATCGGCGATCTCTGCACCGCTATCAACCACATGGCGGACGAGCTTTCAACCGCTGAGGCAATGAAAAACGAATTCATATCGTCGGTATCACATGAACTGCGAACGCCTCTGACAGCTATCAAGGGCTGGGCGGAAACCCTCATGGTGGACGGCGGTGAAGATCCCGAGACCATGAAAAAGGGCGTCGGCGTAATAGTCAATGAAACCGAACGTCTTTCGCAGATGGTTGAGGAACTGCTTGATTTCTCCCGTATGCAGAACGGCCACTTCACACTGAAAAGCGCAAATATGGACATCCTCGCGGAACTCGGAGACGCTGTCCTAATATACAGCGACAAAGCCCGCCGCGAACAGATCAACATTATCTACAATGATCCCGAAATGCTTCCTTTCGTTTTCGGCGATAAAAACCGTATACGTCAGGTATTCATAAATATCATAGACAATGCAGTGAAATATTCCTCAGCCGGCGATACCGTTACCATAAACGCCTCTGAAAACGGCGGAGAAGTTATCGTTTCGGTGAGCGATACAGGCTGCGGCATCAAAAAATCCGACCTTTCCAAGGTCAAGACAAAATTCTACAAGGCTAACCATACAAGACGCGGTTCTGGTATCGGTCTTGCGGTCGCCGATGAGATAGTAAGTATGCATGGCGGCTCTATGGACATTACAAGTGCCGGCGAAGGCAAGGGTACTACTGTTACTATAAAGCTTCCGGCTATACAAAGCTAAGAACGGAGATATATAAATGAGCAAAAACAATCAGCAGCCATCGGCTGAAAAATTCAAGTCCAAGATAGGCGGACAGGCTCTCATCGAGGGTATCATGATGCTTGGTCCGAATACCGGCGCTATGGCTTGCCGGCTTCCGGACGGTACTATCGACCTCGAAACATGGAACGAGCGCAACGGAAAGAATGCTCCGTGGTACAGAAAGGTCCCGCTTATACGCGGCTGCACAAGCTTTGTGACCTCGCTCTCAAAGGGATATAAATACATGATGAAGTCCGCTGAGAAGCAGCTCACTGAGGAAGAAAAAGCCGAAGAGGAAAATGCCTCGGCAATATTCAATGCCATGATGTATGCCGGAATGATAATCGGAATAGTTATGGCGATAGGTCTTTTTGTATTTCTGCCCAAATGGATAGTCGGTTTTTTCCCGGCTGTAAAAGAAAAGAGAATACTTCGCTCGCTTATCGAGGGTATAGTCAAAATAGCAATATTCGTGGGATATATGGTCATCATCAGTCTTATGAAAGACATCCGCAGACAGTATATGTATCATGGCGCTGAGCATAAGACCATTGCCTGCCACGAAGCCGAGCTGCCTCTCACTGTTGAGAATGTCCGCAAGCAGACACGCTTCCACAAGCGCTGCGGCACAAGCTTCATATTCATCGTACTCATAGTGGGAATACTTGTCATGTGCTTCATACCGTTCACTGTTACATGGCAGAGAATAGTTGCAAGCCTTGTGCTTCTTCCGCTGGTAGTCGGCATTTCCTATGAATGCATAAGACTTGCCGGAAACCATGATAACCTCTTTACAAGGATACTTTCCGCACCCGGTCTCGCAATGCAGAGGATTACCACCCGCGAACCGGATGACAGCATGATAGAGATAGCTATTGCAGCTCTTACTCCCTGCATCCCTCAGGATAAGGAGGAAGACAAGTGGTAAACCGCCGCGAACTCTTTGATGAATGTCTGAATCTCCTCAACGCCGCAGGAAAGGAATCCGCTGAATTCGATACACTGTGTATCTTCCAGGATATGCTCGGCGACAGGAATCCGCTCTTCTCACCGATGAAAGCGGTCGAAGAGAATGATGCCGCTAAAATACGCGATATTACTGCCAAACGCGCCAAGGGACAGCCTCTCCAGTATCTGCTGGGAAAGTGGGAATTCTACGGCTATCCGTTTTATGTCGGCGAAGGCGTTCTGATACCTCGTCCGGAAACGGAACAGCTCGTTGAGAATGTTATTGACATTTGCAGGGACAACGGCTTAACTGCACCGGTCATAGCTGATCTTTGCTCCGGCAGCGGATGCATCGCAATAACGCTGAAAAAGGAATTGCCTTCCGCGAAAGTGAGCGCATATGAACTCTCTGACAAGGCATTCGGCTACCTTGAAAGGAACAAGGCAATGAATAATGCAGACATCAGCCTGATAAAGGGCGATGTCACCGATGAAAGCTCTGTCGGGAGCGCAGGATGCTTCGATATTATCGTGAGCAATCCGCCTTACCTTACAAAAGAAGAAATGGATCATCTCCAGACTGAGGTCACCTATGAACCGGAACTCGCCCTTGACGGCGGGGATGACGGTCTCGATCTCATCAGAAGCATAACTGAAATATGGAAAAAACACCTGAACAAGGGCGGCTGGCTCTGCTATGAGTTCGGCGACGCTCAGCATGAACAGGTTGGAGATATACTCGCCGCAAACGGCTTTACAAATATTACTTTCAGCCGCGATTTTTCGGGAATAGTCCGGACAGTCGCCGCTCAGATACCGGAGGTATGAACATGGCAAAAAAAGAACTTGCTAAAAAAGCATCAGTAGTAAAAGCTGAAACCAAAGACGATAAAAAAACTGCCCTTGAAGGCGCTCTCAAGCAGATCGAAAAGAAATACGGCGCAGGCTCGATAATGCGTCTCGGTGAGACGAAAAAACTCAATGTTGCTGCGATCCCGACAGGCTCTATGACTCTTGATATGGCACTTGGTATCGGCGGCGTTCCGCGCGGAAGAATTGTCGAGATATACGGTCCTGAGAGCTCCGGTAAAACTACCGTTGCACTTTCGATAATCGCTCAGGCTCAGAAGCTTGGCGGCGAAGTTGCCTTCATCGACGTTGAACACGCTCTCGATCCGGTTTACGCAAACGCACTCGGAGTCAATATCAATGATCTCCTCGTTTCTCAGCCGGACAGCGGTGAACAGGCTCTTGAAATAGCCGAGGCTCTTATCCGCTCCGGCGCTATCGACGTTATCGTACTCGATTCGATCGCTGCTATGACTACCCGTGCCGAGATCGACGGCGAAATGGGTGATCTCCATGTCGGACAGCTTGCAAGACTTATGTCTCAGGCTATGAGAAAGCTTACCGCAGCTATATCAAAATCCAACTGCGTTGCAATATTCATCAACCAGATACGTGAGAAGATCGGCGTTATGTACGGCAACCCCGAAACTACTCCCGGCGGACGCGCTCTGAAATTCTATTCATCCGTTCGTATCGAGGTAAGAAAGGGCGAGACTATCAAGTCCGGAAACCAGATAATCGGCGCTTCAACAAAGTGCAAGGTAGTCAAGAACAAGGTCGCTCCCCCGTTCAAGGAGTGTATGTTTGACCTTATGTACGGCACAGGTATATCACGTACAGGCGAAGTCCTTGACCTCGCAGTTCAGCTCGACATCATAAAGAAGGGCGGCTCGTGGTTCAGCTATAATGACCAGAAACTCGGTCAGGGACGCGATAATGTCAAGGAGATACTCAAGAACGATGAGGCTCTCATGAAGGAGATAGAAGATCAGATCCTCGCAAGAAAATCAGAGCTTGAAGACTCTGTTGCTCCGACAAAGGAAAAAGCTCCGGCTGTAACATCTGCTTCATCCGGCAGTGCTCAGAACGCCGATGATCCTGACGATATTCTTGCCGACATCGAAGAGGATTTTGAGGAATTCACCCCTGCTGACTGATAATGAAAGTTCTTGCTGTTAAGCTTAATGATAAAAATTCTTACAGAGTAACGTTCAGCAACGGACGCACTGTCGTACTCAGTGCTGAGATAGTATGGGATCACGGTATCAGTGAAGGCGCTGAATTTGATCTTCCGCAGATAAGGGATATAATGCGCGCGGCAGTGTTCCTCCGCCTTTACAACACCGCTCTGAATAAACTCTCTTACAGAGACTATTCCGCTTCGGAAATGCTGAAAAAGCTCTCCGAGGACTGCAAGAATCCTGATCTCTGCGAAGCTGCTGTTCAGAAGCTTATAAGCGAAAATCTGATAAATGATGAACGCTATGCAGAAAAGCTTGCATATAAATATGTAGAAGTCAGAAAATTCGGGAAGAGACGTGCCATGCGCGAGATCATCTCGCGCGGTATCAGCAGATTCACTGCTGAGGACGCTCTGCGGCAGTATGACGATGTTTTCGAGGAAAACATCATGCAGCTGCTCAGCGAAAAGTATTCCCGCTATCTGGCAGATATAAACGACAAACGAGCCATAGACAAGGTAAAGAATTCGCTGATACGCAGCGGCTATGATTTTTCACAGATAAACTGCACTATCAAGGATTATTTTGATAATATGAATGAAACACTGGAGGAACAATAATGCCTATCAAGGTCGGAATGGTATCGCTCGGATGCTCAAAAAATCTTGTGGATTCCGAACGTATGCTGTATAAACTGAAAAGTCACGGCTATCAGCTCGTGACAGAGCCGGGAATGGCAGACATTGCAGTCGTAAACACCTGCGGCTTTATCAAATCAGCCAAGGAGGAAGCCATCGAGACTATTCTCGAACTCGGTCAGCTTAAAGCAGAGGGCAGCCTGAAAAAGATAGTCATAACCGGCTGCCTTACAGAAAGATACAAAGAAGAAGCCGCTGAGCTATTCCCGGAGGCAGACGCTGTTATCGGTATCGGCAATAACAAGGACATCATAGATGTTCTCGATCATGTCCTCGCAAACGAAAGATATATCAATTTCGCTCCGAAGCTTGATGCAGAAATAACAGGAAAACGTATAATTTCCACACTGCCTTTCTTTACTTATCTGAAAGTTGCTGAGGGCTGCTCAAACTGCTGCACATATTGCTCAATACCTCAGATAAGAGGAAAATTCCGCAGCATCCCTATGGAAAAGGTACTTGAAGAAGCACGTTTCATGGCTGAAAACGGCGTTACAGAGCTTGTAGTCATCGCGCAGGATACCTCACGCTACGGCGAGGATCTCTACGGTGAATCAAAGCTTCCGCAGCTTCTGAGGGAGCTCTGCCGCATAGACGGTCTTAAACGCATCAGAACACTTTACTGCTATCCTGAGCGTATCACAGATGAACTCCTTGAAACGATCGCTTCTGAGGAGAAGCTTGTCAAGTATCTCGAAATTCCTATCCAGCACTGCGATAAAGACATCCTCAGCCGCATGAACCGCTGGGGCGATCCCGAAAAGCTTGAAGCTCTGTTCACACATATAAGAGAAAAGATACCGGGGGTTATTCTCCGTACAACTCTTATCACAGGCTTCCCCGGAGAAACAGAGGAACAGTTCAATGAACTGGCTGAATTCATAAAGAAGATCCGCTTCGACAGACTCGGATGCTTCCCCTATTCACGCGAAGAAGGCACGAAGTCCTATGATTTTCCGGATCAGATAGACGAGGAGGTCTCTACGCACCGTGCTGATATAATCATGGAACAGCAGATGCTCATAAGTGCCGAAAACAACGAAAAGCTTCTTGGCAGCGAGTTCGTAGCTGTTGTTGAGGGCTTCGACAAATTCGGCGAATGCTGGTTCGGACGCACCGAAAACGATGCTCCGGATATTGACGGAAAGGTTTTCTTTACTTCTTCACGCCGTCTCAGCATCGGTGAATATGTAAGAATAAAGATCACAGATACTCTTGATTATGATCTTATCGGTGAGGTGATAGACTAATGAATTTACCAAATAAGCTTACTCTGTTGAGAGTGCTTCTCATACCATTTTTCCTCCTTTTCATGTATCTGGAATTCAAGTTCAGCTTCCTTATCGCACTTGTCATATTCTCAGCAGCTTCGATAACCGATGCTCTCGATGGCAAGATAGCACGTAAGCGCGGACTCGTTACCAATTTCGGAAAATTTCTCGATCCTCTTGCGGATAAGGTACTCGTTATCGCCGCTCTGACGGTTTTCGTAGAAATGAAAGAAGTAAATGTAGGTGCGATACCGATCATTATCATAATAGCAAGAGAATTCATGGTTTCAGGTCTTCGTCTGCTCGCAGCAGACAGCGGTATAGTTGTTGCAGCCGGAATATGGGGCAAACTCAAAACAGCCTTCACTATGGTAACTATCATAGCGATAATCTTCTGGCTCAGCCTTTGCTATGATTTCAGCTTTGGCTTTCCATGCGCCTTCAAGGACGCTGTAAATGACATCGTTGTTCCGGTGCTCATCTGGATCTCTACTGCACTCACAATCATATCCGGTGCTGTTTACCTTAAAGGCTACTGGCACCTGATCGACTCAGATAAATAAGGAGAGTATATATGAAACATTGTGCTGGTCAGATCAAGTACCTGATCGCAATAAAAGAATTACTGGATATAGATGAATATGTCCGCTGTGTCAATATCTCACGCCACCTCGGAGTATCACGTCCAAGCGTAAGCAAAATGCTGCGCTGCCTTGCAAACTGCGGCCTCGTATATGAAGACTTCGGCAACAGTGTCGTCCTGACACCTCAGGGAAAGGACGCTGTTAAAGAGATATTTTCAACATTCAATGAGATATACGCATTCTTCCACAATTTCTTAAAGCTTCCCGGCGATGAAGCTCACGATCAGGCGATAAAGTTTATTACTGATTTTCCGCAGGATACCTGTGAAAGACTTAAAGTCATCGTAAGACGTACTATTAACAAAAACAAATAATATAATACTTCCCTGCACACCTAAGCGTGTTCCAATTATAGAAATATCCGACTTCTATATGTATATTACTCTCAGGCATACAGGGAAGTTTTTATAGTATTTTGAAAGGAGTTTATATATGGGCAAATTTTCTTTCATGAAGGCTGCCGCCGGAATTATTGCCGGCGCAATAATTTTTACCTCGGCACATTTTCCGATGAAGCCGGTATTTACAGCTGATGCCGCAAACAAATCGCGGGTTTCCGTTCATGATCCCTCTATCATCAAGAACGGCGATACATACTATGTTTTCGGTTCACACATTGAAGCGGCAAAGACCAAAGACCTCCAGAATTGGTCACGCTTCACAAACGGCTATACAACACCTGATAACGTTGAGTTCGGCAACCTCTCACAAAATCTTCAGAAGGCTTTTGCATGGGCGGGCGAAGACCTTGAAGACTGCGAAAACGGCTTTGCAGTCTGGGCACCTGATGTCATCTGGAATCCGGATTACATAAATACCGATGGAACTAAGGGCGCTTATCTTATGTATTTCTGTGCCTCATCGACATATATGCGTTCTGTCATAGCCTTTGCTGCCGCAAAAAACATTGAAGGACCATATACCTTTGTGGATACCCTCATCTACTCCGGCTTCACCAATAACGACAGCTATGCCACCAGTAAAACCAAAAATGTGAACCGGAAATATACCTCGACCAATGTCGATGAACTCATCGCTTCCGGCGAGGTCACCTTCAACAACAGCTGGTTCAACAAGAATAATTACAACAATCAGTTATTCCCTAACGCCATTGACCCCACCATTTACTACGGCACTGACGGAAAAATGTATATGTGCTACGGTTCATGGTCGGGCGGTATATTCACCCTTGAAATAGACAAAACTACCGGAAAGTGCATCCACCCAAAAACCGGTAAAACCTCCGACGGAAGAATGGTAGACAGCTATTTTGGTACAAAAATATCCGGCGGCTACGGAAAATCCGGCGAAGGACCGTTTATCGAGTACAATGCTGATACCGGCTATTACTATCTGTGGGTGACCTATGGCGGACTCACCTCAACAGGCGGCTATAATATGCGGGGTTTCCGTTCAAAGAGCCCGACCGGTCCGTTTACTGATCCAGCCGGAAGACAGGCTGTTCTCCCCTCTAACCCCAATCTCGACAGCGTTGGTCTTAAAGTTATGGGAAACTACAAATTCAGCACTCTCGGCACTGCTTATATGGCTTGCGGACACAACTCCGTACTCCGCGATGATGACGGTAAATGGTTCTTATTCTACCACACCCGTTTTGACGACGGCGCTGAATTCCACGAAGTAAGAGTTCATCAGATGTTCTTCAACGAGGAAGGCTGGCCGGTCACGGCACCTTTTGAATACAGCGGAGATACCATTTCTCCGGGCGGCTATAATGAATCAGATATTATCGGCGATTATGAATACATCAATCATGGTAATTCTACCGACGGCAAGATCATCGGCTATCAGAACATCAAGCTCAATGCCGATCATACCATTTCCGGCGCAGTAAGCGGTCGCTGGGAACAGGATGCAGGAAGCGCAAATGCTGTTATCACTATCAGCGGACAGCGTTATTCCGGAGTTTTTACAGCTGCTGAAAACGAAAGCGGCAAAAAGGTAATGTCATTTACCGCTGTCGGAAACAATAACCAGACGATCTGGGGCGCTAAAAATACCGCATTCACAGGAAGTGAACGTTCCTCAACAGCCGATTATACCGATAAAAATGCGGAACTCGTCATGAATAAGGATAGCGTAGGAGAGCCGAGCGCATCACTTAAACTCAGCGGAACCGACCTCCTCAGCGGAGTTCCTTACTACATCACCAACGTCAACAGCGGACTTGCTATCGACCTTCCGAACGGAAAACTCGCAAACGGTACTAATATCCAGCAGTGGGAAGTCAACAAGCTCTGGGCGCAGCAGTGGAAAATCATCTCAGTGGACGATGAATGGTGCAGGATAGTTTCCGTTGGTGATGAGACAAAGTGCATCGCGGTTGCCGAGGATTCCGCAGCCGATGCTGTAAATATCGAATTACAGACCTACACAGGCGCTGCAAATCAGCTTTTCAAGATAGTCAAAAGCGGAACATCCTATGGAATTGTTTCAAAATGCTCCGACGGCAAGGGCGCTCTTGATGTCTTTGAATGGTCGAAAGAAAACGGCGGAAACATCAACCAGTACGCCTACCACGAATACGAGTGCCAGCTGTGGAACATAACACCTGTACATCCGGCAATTCCGCACGGAGAATACACTATCAGAAATGTCAACAGCGGACTTTATGTCGGAATGGACACAAAAAGCAGTCTTGTACAGACCTCCAAGCCGCAGAATTGGAGCATCTCCGGCTATACAGACGGTGATCGCAGCATAAGTGTTGATACTCACGGCGTCCTGCCTATCCTTCCTGTAAACGCAGCTGTTGTGGATAACAGCTCTGAAAACGGCGCTGATATAGTCTACATGACCATTGATAAAGAAGGTTCTGATCTGTTTAAGATCATCTGCAACAAAGACGGCTCTTATTCGATACTCACAGCCGCATCAGACTATAAGTCCTGTTTTGATGTTTACGAGATGAGCAAAGAACCCGGCGCTAATATATGCCAGTGGGAATACTGGGGCGGAGACGGTCAGAAATTCGTCTTTGAGCCAGTCGTATCCGGATCTGATCTCGGAGATGTAAACTCAGACGGTGAGGTAAATATCGCGGATATAGTTGAACTCCAGAACTATCTCCTCGGAAAAACAAAATATCTCATCGACTGGAAGCTTGCCGATATGAACAAAGACGGCAAACTCAACGGTTATGACGACATCCTTCTCAGAAGACTTATATTCAATAAATAAGAAAAGCCTCACATTCAATGAATGTGAGGCTTTTCTTGTTCACACTGCTTTATGCTGAGCGATCATAGTACGGATAGTTGCGAAAAGGTACGGTTTAAGATTTTCGAGGGAACAAGGTTCATTATAAAGGATCGTGGAATAACAGGTAGAAGAAACGAGTTCTATTATCATAAACAGCATTATTTCCGGATCTTTAAGGTCATATGGAGCTTCCTTTATCATGGTGTAATAAACCTCTGAGAAGTCCACATCCTCATTTGAAGACGGAGAAGTAAGAGCGGATTTAAATATTCCCCAGCTGAGATTCTTGGAAATGAACGTCAGAAGCGACTGATTACTGTTCAGCTGATTCACGATACTATCAACTATTTTTACCATTTTGTCTTCAAAGCTGAGTTCATTCGCATTTTCACCGAGCATTTCAATGGCGTTTTTGAAAAGAAGACTTGACTGATGTGAAACGAGTTTGTTCCGGATGTCATATTTATCTTTGAAATAGAGGTAAAAAGTTCCTTTAGCAACTCCGGCTTTTCCGACTATGTCAGAAATAGAGGTCTTACTGAAGCCTTTGGTAGTGAAAAATTCATATGCTGTTTTTAGCAGAGAGTTTTCTTTCTGCAGTTTATTTGTATCAACTTTTCCCATTCAATGCACCTCCTTGACTTTTCTAAATCTATTATAAACGATAGGACACATGGTTGTCAAGAGAAAAACTGACCGCAAGTCACTAATTTTGTTCCTCAGATTTGTGCAGGTATACAAAATTTTGACCGAAAGTCATTTTTTCTTTCAAAAACGGTTGACTATCGGTCATTTTTATCGTATACTATATTATAGATCAATAGAACTATTCCAGAAAGGACTGATAATATGCTTAGATTCGGAGAATGGGTTGCAAAACACAAAACTCTGATACTTATATTCGGAGTTCTTATGATGATACCTTCCGCTATCGGTTATATCAACACACGAGTAAACTATGATATTCTCTCCTACCTTCCAAAAGATATAGACACTATGGTAGGTCAGGATATTCTTCAGGATGAATTCGGTCAGGGAGGCTTCTCACTTGTAATGACCGAGGGCATGAGCGATAAGGATGTCGCGAAAACCGCCCGGCGTTTTGAAGAGATTGACCACGTTTCAAGCGTTGTATGCTACCAGTCGCTAACAGACTGTGAGATACCTAAGGAGATACTCCCAAGCGACATCGAGGAATTCTTCACTAAGGACGATACCACGATGATGGCAGTATTCTTCGATGAAGGTACTTCCGCAGACGGAACTCTCGCAGCAGTCGAAGAAATGAGAAGCATAACTGATGAACAGTGCTTCATCAGCGGTATGTCAGCAATAACACTTGATATGAAGAACCTTTCCAAGAGCGAATCCGTTATCTACGCTGTTATAGCAGTTCTTCTCACAAGCCTTGTGCTTGTACTTACAATGGATTCATTCCTGATACCGGTATTCTTCATGCTCAGCATAGGATTTGCAGTTGTATGGAATCTCGGCTCGAATTTCGTTCTCGGTGAAATATCATTCCTGACACAGGCGCTCGCACTTGTACTCCAGCTCGGCGTTACAATGGACTATTCAATATTCCTCTGGCACAGCTACAAGGAACAGCTTCTTGTATACCCCGATGATAAGCAGGAAGCTATGGCTCACGCAATCGCAAACACAGTAGTATCAGTAGTCAGCAGTTCATTCACAACAGTTGCAGGCTTCCTTGCAATGTGCTTCATGAGCTTCACACTTGGTCTTGACCTCGGCATAGTAATGGCAAAGGGCGTTATATGCGGCGTTATAGCGTGTGTAACAGTTCTTCCGGCAATGATACTCATATTCGAGAAGGCTATTGCAAAGACCTCCCACAGAGAATTCCTTCCTAACTTCAAAAAGACCTCATCATTCATAGCAAAGAATTCAGCAGCATTCCTGATGATCGGCATAGCACTGCTGATACCGGCTGTTTACGGCAATGGTCACTATGATGTATACTATAAGCTCGACAGCACTCTTCCTTCTTCACTCGAAAGCGTTTCAGCCAATGAGAAGCTTTCAAACGATTTCAACATGAACAGCACCCACATCCTCCTTGCAGACACAAACCTCGATGCAAAAACAGAATCGAAAATGCTCAAGGAAATGGATAAGGTAGACGGCGTTCAGTTCACATTAGGCTTCAATACACTCGCAGGACCTGCTATTCCGGAAGAGGTCATCCCCGAAGATCTCCGCTCAAAGCTTAAAGGTGATGAATATCAGCTCATACTTATAGGCTCAGAATACGAAGTTGCTTCCGATAAAGTCAACGAACAGGTCGGAAATCTCAGCAAGATCGCTGCAAAATACGATGATAAGGCAATGCTCATCGGTGAAGCTCCGGCAACTAAAGACCTCATCAATATCACTGACAAGGACTTCAACGTTGTAAGCATACTCTCGATAGCAGTCATCTTCCTGATAATCGCACTTACTTTCAAATCCTTATCACTGCCTGTTATACTTGTATCCGTTATCGAACTTGCGATCATGGTAAATCTTGGTCTGGCATACTTCACAAATACAGAACTCCCATTCATCGCATCAGTAGTAATCGGCACTATACAGCTTGGTGCAACAGTCGACTACGCTATCCTCATGACAACAAGATACCGCAAGGAAAGACACAGCGGCAAGGGCAAAAAGGAATCCATAAGCATAGCGCTTGAAACATCAATAAAATCGGTAATAACATCGGCACTCGGATTCTTCGCAGCTACCATAGGGGTTGCACTCTATTCCGACATCGGAATGATCTCATCGCTCTGTATGCTTCTTGCAAGAGGTGCGATCATCTCAATGGTAATAGTAATAACCATGCTTCCATCAATGTTCATGCTGCTCGATGGTATAATCTGCCGCACGAGCGCAGGCTTCAGACCTGAAAAGGAAAAATACAGCAATTATACTCAGACACAGTTCAGATCCGCTTGAATAACAGAGAAAACAGAAAAGGAGTAATAAGTATGAAAAATTATAAGAAATTCATCGCCGGTGCAGTTGCGATCGCTATATCAGCAGGTACAACAACTACTATCGCTTTTGCAAAGAGCAGCGATAACAACGATAATGCTTCAGAAAGTTCAGCTTCTTCACAGAAGTCTGAAAAGACTAACACAAGAACTCCGAAAGACAGTTCAGCCTATAAGGACGAAACAGTCTATGTTCTCTGCGAGAGCAATTCAAAAGTTAAGAAGGTCATTGTCAGCGATTGGCTAAAAAACGCTCCTTCACTTGATTCGATCGAGGATATTTCATCCCTTGCCGACATCGTTAACGTAAAGGGCGATGAGGAGTTCACATCCGACGGCACTCAGCTTAACTGGGATGCAGACGGAAAAGACATCTACTACAAGGGAACTTCTTCAAAGGAGCTTCCCGTTGATGTAAATATCAAGTATTACCTCGATGGCAAGGAAATGCATCCGGATACCCTTATCGGCAAGAGCGGTCACCTTGTCATCCGCTGGGAATACACAAACCATGCCAAAGTAACTAAAAATGTAAACGGAAAAGACAGAGAGCTCTATGTTCCGTTCATGTGTGCAAACGCAATGCTTCTCAACTCGGATAAGTTCATGAATGCTGAAATATCAAGCGGCAAGATTCTTTCTGACGGCAACCGCCTCATTGTTATAGGTCTTGCATTTCCGGGGCTCAACGAAAGTCTCGGTCTCGATGAGATAGAGGACTTCGACATAGAGATACCTGAATATGTCGAGCTCACAGCAGATGTCAAGGATTTTGAAATGGGAACTACCGTAACAGCCGTAAGCAATGAGGTGTTCTCGAAGCTTGATCTCGACGGCGAATTCAACTACGGCAAACTAAAAGACGAGCTCAAAGAGCTCACAGACGGCGCAGATAAGCTCGTAAACGGCACTGTTTCACTCTATGACGGTCTTACTACTCTTTCCGATAAGACCGGTTCTCTCGTTGACGGCGTTGATAAGCTTGCTTCCGGCGCTCTCGAACTAAAAAACGGCGGCGAAAAACTCGGCAGCGGCGCTTCCGCACTCTCAAACGGCGCTAAGAAGATAGCAGATTCCACAGCTGCTCTCAGAGACGGCATACAGTCCGCAAAGGACGGCTCAGCTTCACTTGTTGACGGTATCGCTAAACTCGATGACGGCTCAGCTGCTCTCGTAAGCGGCGCTGAACAGTTAAGTGCCGGCTCTGAAACTCTCAGCGAAGGTCTCAGCAGTGCTAAGGACGGCTCAGCTGCTCTCGTTGACGGTATTGCACAGCTTGATAACGGCTCAGACGAACTCGTGAACGGCGCAGCACAGCTTACAGGCGGCGCAGAGCAGCTTACAGCAGGAAGCTCCGCAGTCAAGGAAGGCTCGGAACAGCTCGCAGACGGAACTCAGCAGCTTGCAGACGGCGCTTCACAGCTCAGCGATTCAGCCAAACAGCTTTCAGCAGGTATAACTTCCGCAAAGGACGGCTCAGCTGCACTCGCAGCCGGCGCAAGCAACCTTTCAGCAGGTCTCGACACTGTGGGTACAACTCTCAGCGCTACGATCACAAATAATGAAAATGCGCTCGCCGCTCTCCAACAGCTTTATGCCCAAAACCCTTCGACCGAACTCGCAACAGCTATCCAGACTCTCCAGCAGACAATAACAGTACAAAAAGCGCTCGCTGAAAATATGACTTCTGACGGCAATATCGCAGCCGGTGCAAACGCCCTCAAACAAAGTGCAGAAGCCCTAAGCAGCGGTCTGACTACTCTCGATAACGGCGGAAAGGCACTTTCAGCCGGTGCCGAAAAGCTTTCAACCTCAACAGACCTCATAAACGGCGGCGCGCAGAAGCTTTCAAAGGGCACAGCCGATCTCGATAACGGAATCACAACTCTCACCGCGGGAGGATCAAAGCTCTCCGACGGCATCAACGCTCTTGCAGCCGGTATCGACAGACTTGCAGCCGGTGCCGGTGAACTCGACGGCGGTCTCGGAAAACTCTCAGCCGGTGCTCTTGACCTCAACAAAGGTCTCGCACAGCTTAAAACAGGCGCTGTAACTCTTGATGACGGCGTAGATCAGCTGGGCAATGGTGCAAATGCTCTTGACGGAGGTCTTTCACAGCTTCTCAGCGGAAGTTCACAGCTTGCGGACGGTACAGCAACTCTTGCAGCTTCTTCAGATGAACTCGCAGCCGGCGCACTCAAGCTTGCAGAAGGCTCAGTTCAGCTCTGGAACGGTGCAAACGCCCTCAAGGACGGCTGCGGTGCTCTCACCAGCGGAATAACCCAGCTCAAGAACGGTTCCGAGGAACTCAAGAACGGCATGGCAAAATTCAACGATGAAGGCATATCAAAGATCGCAGCTGCATTTGATAAAAAGCTTCCTGAATTTGTGAACAACTTCAAGGCTATCAGAGACGTTTCGAGAGAGTACACAAGCTTCTCAGGCATCTCAGACGATATGGATGGCAGTGTAAAGTTCATATACGTATTCGATGGCGCTAAACCGGCAGAAAATGACAAATAATGACTTTTGGTCACCACGCTTACAGCACGGTATATAGCCCAAAATCAGATATATAAGATTTTTATATCGAAATAACATATATATATTTGATTTTTGCAGTAAGAGGTGCTATAATATAGTCAAAGGACAAATGCTGCTTGTCTTTTATAATGATTTTTTCAATTCCATCCTTTAAAAAGAGTGAGTAGTCATATGGCTACTCACTCTTTTTTGTGTTAATATTTTTCACGTACATAATTTGTTCAAAAACTCCATGAAAAAATGCTCAAAACTGAGATGCAAACCGTCTATCATTTTTGTATTTAATTAACCAATAACCAAAAATAAAGATTGGCATTTTTCAAAAATCACGTAATATCGCGTTTTTTGTGGCATATAAAATATATATATCATTAATTGTGATTATATATTTGCATTTTTGTAGAATTAGTGCTATAATATACTCGAAGGACAAATGCTGCTTGTCTTTTATAATGATTTTTTCAATTCCATCCTTTAAAAAAGAGTGAGTAGTCTTACGGCTACTCACTCTTTTTTTATATCCTCATCAATTCTGTTTGCAAACCAAGTTATAGTTTTGATGCATTCCTGTATGAGCGGATCATTCTCACTGCTCTTTCGGAACACTATAATATCTCTGTTGAGATTCTTTGCATATGAACACTTTCTGACCACAAGCTTTAACGGGGCAAGTACACTTGCCGGCACAGGTGTTACCCACATATATGCACCTATGACAGTCGAAAGCATACTGATCTGAGTTCCACGGTCGTAGATATAGATCTTTCTGCCGCTCGTTTCTATATGAAGCTCCTGGTTGATAGAAGCCCTTCTGAGCATTTCCGGTTCGTCGTCGCCGTGAATCACTTCAGGATAGTCTTTAAGGAGCTCAACCGGAACGTCGTCATATTTAGCAAGTGGATGATCTTCCCTCATCATAAGGGCAAGCTGATACTCCATAATTGTTTTGGAGATGAGGTTCTTATTCCTGATACGTTCATTGAGCATATCAAGATAACTTACAGGAGTTCTCAGAACACCTATATCGAATTTTCCCGCACATACGTCCTCAAGGGCTTTAGGCGTGTTTGTTTCAAGAAGATGAACAGTGAGGTTGCTGCCCTCAGAGAACTTTGAATTGTTTATCAGATGACCAATAGAAGCTGCCGAATAAGGCGAACGTGACATTGCGACTTTAAGTGTAGTATTATTGCCGACGTGTTCTTTGTAATCATTTTCAAGCGAATGTACTTCATCAACGATGCTTCTTGCCCTTGCAAGAAAGGCCTCTCCCTCAGGAGTAAGTATCATACCGTTAGGTGTTCTGATAAAGATCTGGATGCCTATATTTTCTTCAAGCTCTTTCAGGGCAATACTTATGTTCGGCTGTGCCTGATAAAGCTTTTTTGCGGCTCTGGTAACACTGCCTTCCTGAGCGATCGCAATAACATATTCAAGATGCTGTAATTTCATCTTACAATTCCTTCCTTTATGTCGAGATAAAATATCAAAAAACTCTTTTCAAAGATCTCCAAAGATGCTATAATATAATATAGTGCTTATTTGCCGTCGCTTCTGTATTTTGCTCTGGTACGCGAGATACTTTCCTCGCTTCGCTTGATAAGATTCAGGAGCGATGATGAATACTGTGCATAATCTTTCTGCAATGTTGCCGTAGTTACATATAATGTATCGAAGTTATCAACGCAGTCGTTGCCGTCAAGGGCGATACCGCTCGAAGCGGCTTTGATATTTGCCTCGCTCATAGATACGATAGCATTGGCGCTGTCGTTAGCGATGACCTTAGGGATACGGAAAAGCTTCTGATCGTTATGAGGGTTAGCATTGTAGACTATTCTGAACAGCTTGTATACCGACAGCATAAGATAAGACGATACTTCTCTTATAAGGGTTATACTGTTAGCTTTCTGAGAGAGACTGAACAGAAGACTGATCGAGTTATTGATGATCCTTCGGTTGAAGTTAATGATCTCAGGCGACGGCATTTTAAGATTATTGTTGCCGTCATCATCCGGTATA
Organism: Ruminococcus flavefaciens; assembly: GCA_015067005.1. Taxonomy (GTDB): domain Bacteria; phylum Bacillota; class Clostridia; order Oscillospirales; family Ruminococcaceae; genus Ruminococcus; species Ruminococcus flavefaciens_AA. The sequence continues at coordinate 117,758 of SVNH01000001.1, read as the reverse complement.
TCCTCAATAGAGATCGTCTTGCCCTCTGGTTCAGGAGTTCTTCCAAGCAGATAATCGCATGATACATTATAATAGTCAGCGATCTTAACGAGGAAGTTAAGTCCGCATTCTCTGATACCCTTTTCATAATGAGAGAGGAGAGCCTGAGAGATGCCGAGATCGCTGGCAGCCTGCTTCTGGCTGATATGGCGTTCTTTTCTCTGAAGTGTAATAATTCTTGCAAAATCTGAATTCATATTTTTTCCTCCTGTGACCGGAAATTTATTAGATCCAGCTTGCTGCTGCCACAAGCATGAACGTTTTACAAATATAAGCTACAATACTATTATAATACATATTGTATAATTTGTAAATAAGTAGAAATATGGAAGAATAAGGATTTTTTAGGCGTTTTTTTGTAACAATCACTAACGCCTAAAAATTCTCAGCGTATTTTTGTATACATTAACTATATAGGAGTGAGTTGATTATGAAGGGCTACCGTATAAGCGTACTGCGTCACGGTCTTACCGAAGCCAATGAAAAGGGCATTTACATAGGAACTACTGATCTTCCGCTCTCTCAGAAGGGAGCGGCTGACCTCGCTGCAAAGCTTGACGAATTCGTCTACCCGTCAGTACATAAGGTATATAGTTCGCCGCTGAAGCGCTGCACAGAAACTGCGGAAATACTTTTCCCGTATACGGAAATGTGCATTGTCGATGATCTCAGAGAGCTTAACTTCGGCGAATTCGAGAACAAAAGCATCGACGAGCTCGCAAAGCGAGAGGATTACAACACCTGGCTGCGCGGCGGCAAGGAAGCACGTCCGCCTAAGGGCGAAAGCCTCGAAGAGCTTACTGCACGTACCTTCAAAGCCCTTCACGCGATCATCACCGACATGATGGAACAGGGCATCACACATACAGCTATGATAACCCACAGCGGTATAATCTCAAATATGCTCAGCTGCTACGGTATACCAAAGTATCCGCCATCGCAGATAACTGCCGAAGCCGGCGGCGGATTCGATATAATCGTCACCGCCCAGATGTGGCTTAATTCGCAGGCTTTCGAGATCTTAGGCTACTGTCCCTACGACCGCACAGAAGACGACGATACCGTATAATTCTCAAATATTTACACATAATATCTCCATGATCAGGAAGGCGCATATTGCCGGGACATCTCCCCTTTATACGCAGCAGACTGACCGCGGAGGTACTTATGAAAATTTTGGAGCTATTACGTTATTCAAACTCTTTGCTGCGCGGCAAACGGACTATTACCGCACTTATATGTTTTATGCCGATAGCTGCATGGATATTCTTCAGATCGGCAGAGGCTTGCTTTTATGCGATGTTCCTGTATTTCAGCGGCAAAGCACCCATGAGCCTGTTCGATGGCAGTATCCCGTTACAGATAGCTGTCACAGCCGGATTCACGATAGTCCGCTGGACCGTTACCGCACCGCTGGTATATATATGCGCCTACCGGCTTTGTGAGATATGCAGCGAAAAAAGCTCGCCGCTTACTCCTCTCACCGCAGTCCTCACCGAAAAAGGCAGCGTCCGCAGGAGCATTTCCGCTCTCATATGGACCAAGATCATCAGCCTCGCAGCACTGATACCGGCAGCATTCTTCGCTGTTGCCGCATATGATATTTTCAACAGCCGGCATTCAGCATCAGGGCTTTTTATGACGCTTCACGCAGTAACTCTCACTGTCGTATCCGTTATCATGTGGCTATCGCTGAAACTCAGCTTCACCGCAGTACCATTTCTGCTGGCAAAATATCCCGGACGCAGTCCTCTCCGCAACGTGCTTTACTCACTGAGATTCATGCGCGGCAGGCGGGGAGTTTTTCTGAAATTATCACTGATATGTCTGCCGGCAATAATAAGTGTCGCTGCTGCTCCGTTTGTACTGCCGCTGCTCTGCACTTCGTTCGCACTGAGTGTGGACATATTCATAAAGGAGGAAGAGTACCTTGAGAGAACTGAAACTGAAAGTCTGCACGAAAGAGTCCACAACTCTCCAGAGCTTCCTTCTGGGGCAGAGCGGAGTCTCAAAAAGACTGCTGACACGTCTGAAACGTCAGACCAACGGAATAACCAGAGACGGCATCCAGATAAGAAGCATAGATACCGTCTATCCTGGAGACGAAATAATCCTCAGATTTGAAGATCAGAGCTTCCTCGAACCGAATCCCGAGCTGAAAATACCGGTCGTATTCGAGAATGAGCGGCTTGTCGTATTCAACAAGCCAGCAGGAGTGCCGGTACATCCTTCAATAAAGCATCAGGGAGATACGCTCGGAAACTGCTTCGCCGCACTTTATCCGGAACTCACATTTCGTCCGATAAATCGTCTTGATAAGGATACCTCCGGTCTTTGCATAATAGCTAAGGACGCACACGCTTCAAGCTTGCTTCAAGGCAGCTGCCGCAAGATATACTACGCAGCCGCTGAGGGCGATGTTCCGGACTCCGGACGCATAAACGCACCTATCGCCCGCGAAAGAGAATCAATAATCCTCCGCTGCGTCCGCCCGGACGGTCAGCCGTCAGTGACCCTGTATAAGGTACTGAAACGCGCAAACGGACACTCCCTCGCAGAGGTCATCCCTCAGACAGGCAGAACTCACCAGATACGAGTACACTTTGCATATACAGGTCATCCGCTCGCAGGCGATGATATGTACGGCGGCTCTCTTCAATACATAAAACGTCAGGCTCTCCACTGCGGCAGCATTACATTCAAAGAGCCGACTTCCGGAAGCGAAATAACCGTAACAGCGGATATTCCGGAAGATATGGCTGCAATATTCGCAGATACTATATAACCGTTCAGCTATTTATACTATTTCAGCAAAAATCAAGCTGAATTTTTGTGCGAATATACAAAATATAGCCTTAACCGGAAAATTCGTCATATTTTTCGTTGTATTTTCACCGACTATTGCTATAATATTACAATGTAACTGTTTTGTAAATACGTTCTTATCCGGGGCAGAGTATCACACTCATCCCCCCCTCAGGAAGGAACCGACGGAAAGGAGTTGTTGTCATGCCTCAGGAACGTCCTGAGAATAGCTATAAAAGCGAATATCAGCCTGAGAACGCCGGAATACTCCAGAGCATAGTTCAAAAATCAGCTGAATTGTGCTTACGTGCAGGACTTTCTACTGTAAAGCTGTTCACGGTACTGCTGCTTTGCATAGCCGGAGCACTCAGAACGGTCGCTTACGAGTTAAAGGATATGCTCCGCGGATTTTCAAACGTTTGCGTATGGCTTTTCAGGTATTTTACCGAATCCCTGAGAAAACGCCACAAGAAAAACATAGAACTCCAGAAAGCAGTCCAAAAAGCCAAGAAACAGGACAAGCGTTCATATATGGAAGCGCTGTCAAGATTCATTCTGTCATATCTTTTCGGAGAGGGCGGCGTTTTCTATACAGCTTTCAATTATATAATGCCGATAGTTTCGTTCGCATTCCTGATCGGAGTTATAAAATACGGTGCAGGTCTTGAATACGGAATAAGCGTTGAATTCAACGGAAAGAATATCGGTATTATCTCTGAGGAATCGGAATACGACCGTGCCGAAAAGGATGTTCTCCAGCGAATATCCTATAACAGTGATGGCGGCCCTGATCTTTCCGCTAAATTCTCACTGAAAATAATCAACGAGGAGGATCGCCTTCTCAATACCGAAATGCTCGCAAATAAAATGCTCGAAGCCTCTGATGAAGAACTTACAGAAGCCTACGGCATCTATATAGACGGACAATTCATCGGCGCTGTAACAGATAAGGATCCAATACAGGAAGCCCTCGATGAACGTCTGCTGAATTTTGATGCAGGCGGAAAGGTAAAAGACGTCGATTACCAGAACAAGATAGAGTATACGCAGGGAATCTACCTTTCAAGCAGTATCCTCGATCAGCAGGAAACTATCGACAAACTCACATCATCAGTCAAGAAAAGAGGAATATACGTCACCCGCGCAGGTGATTCGCTCGTTTCCATATGCCAGAAATACAACATGGATCCGCAGGAACTGCGCGAACTCAATCCGCTTTTCGCAGACCAGATCAAAGCCGGACAGATAATTAATATCACCGAAACCGAAAGCTATCTGCCGATAAAGTATGTCGTAGAATCCGAAATGCTTTCTCTCCTCGACTATGAAACCATAGAGGTCGAGACCTCTGCTCTGAATGTAGGTATGCGTCAGGTACTTGTAAAAGGCGCAAAGGGCGAAAAGCACACCAATTACGAGATAACCTACATCGACGGTATCGAACGTTCACGCAAGGTCATTAGTTCACAGGTAACAAGAGATCCTATCACCGAACAGATAGGCGTAGGAATTTATTCAGCACATCCGGATAGTCCGAACACACTTCTTACAGGTTCAGGCGAATTCGGCTGGCCTGTAAACGGAGGATACATCAGCGATCCTTATATGAGCGACAGAAATCATAAAGGACTTGATATCGCCGCTCCCGGAGGCACTGAGATATATGCAGCCGCCGACGGCGTTGTAATATCAGCCGGCTGGAATTCAGGCGGATACGGAAATGTAGTACAGATAGCACACGATAACGGCTATCAGACTGTATATGGTCATATGAGTACAGTCCTCGTAACCGCAGATCAGGAAGTACATCGCGGACAGCTTATAGGTCTTGTCGGTACAACAGGAAACTCGACCGGCAACCACTGCCATTTTGAGGTAAGATACCTCGGTGTATGTAAAAACCCTGCAAACTACCTCAACACCACGGATTTTGCAGCGTCTGACAAAAAGAAAAATGAAGACGACGACTAACTCAAACAGCCATAAAGAAGCATACTCTTCTTTAAGTCAGCTTCACTGAATAGAAAAAGTAAATTACCGAGCCTGAAAGTATGGGCTCGGTAATTTTTTGCCGCGATTCCGCCAGAGTAAGCTCCCCTTTGGCTGTTTCTTTATAACAATTTAAAGGGACTGCCGTTATAGCAGTCCCTTTACAATTACATTTATCAGTCTTTGTCATCAACGCTAATGCTTACGCCCTGAATATCGCTGTCGCCAATTTCAACGCTTATCGAACTTGGATCCATAGTTGTCATGATGAATGTTGAGAATTCTGTAACTCTCTTAAACTTAACGGTAGACTTGCTGCCGTCTTCCTCATATTCCATAACGAATGTTTCACCGTCCAGCTTACCGGTTACTTCTCTGATCTCTCCGCTATTACTTGAATCATTAGCATCAGCTTCGACTGTAAGCTTTACAGTATTGTCATCCACTTTTTCCCACTTGCCGAATTCGTCCTCTGAATCCACGCCATTCTCTTCACCGCCAACAATACCGGAAGTAATAGAAAATGTTCCGTCATCCTTGAATTCAAGCTGGAAAAGTGCTGAAACAGGTGCACCGATAAAAGGTACTTCGGTAATCGTCATACCGCCTGATGTCATTTCAGTACACTCCCACTTGCCTTTTAAATCCGAACCGCCAGAGGACTTGCTGTCTTTGTCCTTACCGCAGCCCGCAAAGCTTGCAACCATAAGTGCAGCAGCTGCTAATGTACATAATAATTTTTTCATAATATCATCTCCTATTGATATTTGGTGTAAATTTCTTTTTTACATTATATCATATATCCCGAACTTTGTAAAGAAGATTTTTCCGGAGTTTCCAGCACCGTCTTATACCGTCATTTTGCCCCTTCGCTGCTTCGACTGCATATCTTTTTTGTGCATTACGACTTTTTTCACCTTTCTCTATTGACATTCCTCTGCGTTTGTGATACAATATTTTCTGTTGAAACGATATGCGGGTGTAGTTCAATGGTAGAATTCCAGCCTTCCAAGCTGGTTACGTGGGTTCGATTCCCATCACCCGCTCCATATAGCAGCTTAGGCTGCTCATTTTATCTATGCGCCTTTAACTCAGCTGGATAGAGTAACTGCCTTCTAAGCAGTAAGCCGCTGGTTCGAATCCAGCAAGGCGCGCCAATTTTTTCTTATAATACTTATGGTGGGTGTAGCTTAGCTGGTTAAAGCGTCGGATTGTGGTCCCGAAGATCGTGGGTTCGAATCCCATCTCCCACCCCAGAAGAATAGGCACTTTCGAGAAATCGGAAGTGCCTTTTTCGTTGATTTCCTACATTTTTCCTACACTTTTTGACGATACTTGTAAAATCAGGGACGAATAAAGGCGATTAAAAATCGGCAGGATAGTTCTTTCGTCCGTCGGGCTAACAATACTTCTGTTAAAGCGTCTTGACTAATATTTTATAGCTTGTTATAATATTATAAAAGATAAGGGGGCGTTCCTTATGTCAGATACAAGAGAACTACTGCCTGTTCTGCTTTCTGAGAAGAGCAGAAAGATCAAAGGCAGCATATATAACAGGATGCAGGTTGATTTTGCATACTACTCTAACCTTATCGAAGGAAACCGCCTTACACACGACCAGACCAGATACATCTATGAGACTCGCACTATCGACGGTACTGTTCCGGTAAATGATGTGTTTGAAGCTGCAAACCACTTCAAATGCTTCGACTATATCCTTGATACCGTTTCTGAGCCTATCACGGAGGACTATATAAAGCAGCTTCACCGTATGCTCAAAAACGGCGTTATGGAGGACGACACTGATTACGCTGTTATTGGCGACTATAAGAAATATCCCAACGAGGTCGGGGAGATACAAACAGCCTTACCAGAAGATGTACCTGGTCTTGTACAGAACTTGCTCCGCAAATACGAAAGTAAGCCTTCTCCCGACCTGTATGACGTTGCTGAGTTCCATGCCGCTTTTGAAAAGATACACCCCTTCTACGACGGAAACGGTCGTATAGGCAGGCTCTTAATGCTGAAGCAGTGTCTCGCCAACGGGATCGTCCCGTTCTTCATCAATGAGGACAAGCATTTCTACTACGTCGGACTAAAGGAATGGCAGTCGGACGAGAAAAAAGAACGGTTGATAGATGTATTCCTGTCCATGCAGGACGATATGAAGGCTATCCTTGACTATTTCAGAATAAACTACGATAAGACCGAGCTGGCGTCAAGAGAACTGATAAACAAACATATATAAAGCTATGTCCCCGCAATTGCGGGGACTTTCTGTACAAAGAGAAGGATAAGTAATTTTTCCTTTAAAAATTTTTCAAAACCTATTGACTTTGACGTAACGTCATAGTATATACTAATAATCACAGGAGGTAAGATGCTATGAGATATCAGATAAAGGAATTTGCCAGACTCACTGATGTAAGTGTGCGCACACTTCATTACTATGATGAAACAGGATTGCTGAAGCCGGCTTTTGTTGATGAACAGAACGGTTACAGATATTATGACGAAGACAGTCTTGCGCGAATGCAGGAGATACTGTTTTACCGTGAGCTTGACTTTTCACTGAAGGATATTTTAAAGATCCTGTCATCTCCTGACTATGACAGAAAAAAAGCACTTGAGGCGCAGAAAGATCTTATGATCCTAAAAAAGAACAGGATCGAAAAGCTTATCTCGGCGCTCGATGATGCGGTGAAAGGAGTTAAAATCAATATGAAAGTATTTGATAACAGTGTATTTGAAAATAAGCGTGAGGAATACGCACGCGAAGCAAAAGAAAAATGGGGAAATACTGCTGCTTACAGTGAATTTGAGAAGAAGACAGGATCATATTCTGCGGATGATCATAAATCTCTGGAAGCCGGTATTGATGGCATTATGGCTGAATTTGCAGAATGCATGAAAAACGGATCCACTGCGGACAGCAATGAAGCGGTGAATCTTGTAAGGAAACTTCAGAGTTATATTACCGAAACAAGTTATACCTGTACAGATGAGATCCTTGCTGGACTTGGTAAAATGTATACCGGTGATGAACGCTTCAGAAAAAACATCGACAGGCATGGAGATGGAACAGCACAGTTTATTTCTGATGCGATAGAAAAGTATTGCGTCTGATCTGATTGATATTTATAGTGAAAGCAAAATTCTTTTTTGCGTTCACTATAGATAGTGTTTCTGATTTTTTTGGAGATTTGATTTCAGATATGTGGAAATAAAGAAAAAGGACTGAGAAATCAGTCCTTTTCTATATATTATGGATCGCAGTTTTGGAAACTTATCAGTTTCTTCAAGATTATTATGAAGACTCAAATATGTATATTCATTGCGATGGGATAATGATGTTACAGAGAGCAAAACGCAAAACGCAAAAACATATACCATTTGCGCTTTTTAACGCTGTTATATCACCAACAAACGCAAATGTCAACAGATTTGAGCTTGGTGAAGCAGGCGCTCCGGACAGGAACGCCTGCTCTTCGTTTATCCTTCATTGCTGTCGCCGAACAGATCCGTGAAGCAGCTGGTGATATAGTCCATTTCAGTCTTTTTATCCGAATCGTCGGTATGGCTGTACACGTTGAACGTCGTGAGGAAGTCACTGTGACCTGCGTAGTCCTGTACCTGCTTTACCGAGAACGCGGTATTATTGGCGAGGAGGCTGATACAGGAGTGCCTGAGTTCGTGGAATCTTATGTGCGGAAGCTCGTTTTCGTCGAGGAGTTTTATGAAGTAATGTGTTATACTGTCCGGCGTTATTAGTGCACCTACAGCGTTAACGCAAAGGAAATCACGATATTCATTCGTCTCCCTTATCATATTATCCTGCTCCGCTTTCAGAGCCTTAAGGTAGCTATAAAGAGCATCGTTCATAGTGAAGCTCCTCTCGCTGCTTTCGGTCTTGAGAAAGTATTTCAGTATAATATCCTTCGGTTTACGGCTGTTTGTGTGACCGATGACCTTATACGTCCCATGTGGGAGTATACTGGAATCGCCTACAATAACACTCTGATTTATGTGCAGCAGTCGGTTCTCAAAATCAACGTTGTCCCATGTGATACCGACTATTTCAGAACGTCTGAGTCCGAGCACCATAGCGAGTATAACGGGCGTTTCTATGTATGAGCCCTTAGCAGCATTTGCGAGAGTGTTCAGCTGCTCAGCATTATAATAATGGCTTTCCTTCTTGACCTTAGTCGGTCTGTCAATAACCCTCATTGGATTTTTGATAATAAAGTCGTTCTTCTCGGCGTATCTAAACGCAGGGCCGATAAGGCTGAGGAGTTTATGTACAGTCTTAGGACTTCTTCCTTGCTCCAGTATACCAAGGCGAAAAAGACTACATTACTGATTTGATTGAGGTAATAAAAAAATATGATGATCTCAGTGACGGCGAGCTAAAGTATCTTGCCAATATAGATATTATTCCCAATAAAGCTGCGGATACTATATCTGAGGTAAAGAAGGAAATTCCTGTTCATTATATCATTCAGATAAAACAGAAGGCTGAATCAATTGATGCTCAAACAGAGATCATCATGTTTACGGAGGATTTAAGAAATGATATCGAATAACGATGCGAAAGAAATATTAGCAAAAGAGTATCATATTGATAACTATGAATTTCTTATAAATGAACTGCTTCTTCCAGATTATCGAAGAGATAAGCATCCAACCGAATTCGATAATGACTTGTTTTCTTCAGTAATATATTTAGGAGAATCAAATGATTGTGAAGTATCTGTATTTGAGGTATATCTTAAAGCAGGTTGCCAAAACAAACGTGTAGCTATTACACAGGCGATGTTTCGTATTCTAAGAAGTCAAGCTATAAATAATGCTTTAGTATCTTTTGTAAATGAGGACAAAAAGAATTTCCGTATTTCCCTTCTAACAAGCAAATACGAATTTGATGGAAATAAAATAGTAAAAGTTCTTTCTAATCCTCGCCGTTTCTCCTATAGTCTAGGTTATAAAACCAAAACGAAAACAGCCTACAAGTTCCTCATTTCGAAGGGGAAGGTAAGTTCACTAGATGAGCTGATATCACGCTTCTCTGTGGAAGTTGTAAACAAGGAGTTCTATACCGAAATCGCTACTGCCTTCACTGAACTTGTTGGCGGAAATCGCAACGGTAAGAAATATGGAAAACAGCTTTCGATTTTCGGAGTAGAAGAGCATATCAAGTACGCTGAATTTGGAGTACGATTGATAGGCCGTATTATGTTCTGTTGGTTTTTAAAAGAGAAGCGCAGCACAAACGGCATATCACTTGTTCCAAAGGATTGGTTGTCTCGGAAAACAATTGAGAGCAATGATAGCTATTACCATCAAACATTGGAGCCATTATTTTTTGAGCTTTTGAATACACCGCGTAATCGACGTAAATCAGAATATTTGAACGAAGAAGCAGATAAAGTTCCGTATCTCAATGGTGGTTTGTTTAGTCCTCATGACGATGATAGATATGAGTATGATCCAGCTACTTTTGCTGGAAAAAAGGGAAATGTAGAAATCCCCAATGAATGGTTCCTAAATTTATATAATGTGCTTAACGAATATAATTTTACCGTTGATGAGAATACAGCATATGATATTGAATTATCAATTGATCCTGAAATGCTTGGTCGTATTTTCGAGAACCTGTTAGCTGAGATCAATCCAGAAACAGGTGAAAATGCTAAAAAGAATACCGGCAGCTTTTACACCCCGCGAGATATAGTTGACTATATGGTTGACAGTAGTATTTGTGAATATCTAAAGAACAAAACGAATATATCAGAAACAAGGATCAACGCTCTCATTACCTACGGAATTGAAGGCGATGGACTAGCAGTATTTACAGATGATGAGAAGAAAGAGATTTTTGATGCATTATATACGATAACAGTAATTGATCCTGCTTGTGGATCAGGAGCATTTCCAATAGGTATGCTACAGAAAATAGTATACATATTTGAAAGAATTGATCCTGAAGCGAAGATGTGGCTGGAGCATCAGCTAAAATCAGCAGATATCTTGCTACAGAAAAAAATTAAATCTGAATTCAAAGAATACTCTATAGATTATATTCGCAAGCTTACAGTGATAAAGAATTCAATATTCGGCGTAGATATTCAATCCATAGCAGTGGAAATTTCCCGTTTGCGTTGTTTCCTATCACTTATTATTGAAGAGCAAGTTGATGACTCAAAAGAAAACAGAGGTATCGATCCGCTTCCTAACCTGGATTTTAAATTCATTACAGCCAATTCTTTAAAGAAACTGCCAGATGGTACAGAGTCTGAGAAATACGTATTTGATGATAATCAGGGTTCTCTTTTTGAGGATAATAAGCAAATAGAAGACCTAAAGACTGTAAGGGAAAATTACTTTAATTCAAGTATCGATGAGCGCCAACAATTGCAAACAGAGTTCTATAAAATTCAGAAAAACATGATGCAGTTTGTTTACCAAAACCATAGTAAAACAGAAAAATATAAAGCTCTTTGTACTTGGGAGCCTTTTGAAAACGGAAGTACTGATTGGTTTGATCCTGAGTGGATGTTTGGAATAAAAGCTGGATTTGATGTTGTAATAGGTAATCCACCATATATTGGATTCCATAAAGTACCAGACAAAGAATACAATAAGAAACATTATTATACAGCCAACGGTAAATACGATTACTATGTTTTATTCATTGAAAAAGCTATAAAACTCGCATCCAAAACAGGGTTTGTAACATTTATCTGCCCATCATATTTTTATAAAAGAAATTATGGAAAAAATACGCGAAGCTATTTATTAAGCCACACAAGCATTTGCTATATTGCTGACTTCGCAGATTTTCAGGTGTTTGAAACAGCCCAAACATATACATGTATATTTGGTGCTAGTAAACGCATAAAAAACAATAACAGAATCTGTGTACTAAATGAATCGTTGTCGATATATGATTCGCATTATGTGGAACAATCCGATTTATGTGAACCTACTTGGATACTTGAAAAAAGAGATTCAAATAAGATAATTGAGAAAGTAAATACGCATAAATGGCACTCATTTGGTGAAATTACAAAATCTATTTCACAAGGTATTGTTACCGGAAATAATGATGTGTTCCTTATAGCAGATGATGTTATTATTAATAAAAACTTGGAAAAAATATATCTTAAGGATGCCTACAAAGGCAAAGATGTATATGATCGTTGCATTCATTATGGAGGATATAAAGTCTTTTATCCTTATATTATGGATTCAGCAAAAAAAACAACTTGTATTTCGGAAGCAGAGTTCATGAATAATGCACCGAATCTTTATAAATACTTATCTGATTATAAAGATATATTGTTAAGCCGAGAATACTTCAAAAAGAGCAACAAAAAGTGGTATGAATTATGGAACTGCCGAAAGATTAATCATTTTATTAGTCGCAAATTTGTATTTTCAGAGATAGGTTTAAAAAATGATTTTGTTTTAGTTGATGAATGCTTCTATACAGACAGCGTTTGTGGTGCAGAATTAAAAGACGAGTATAAAACATATGAGAACTTTATATATCGTTTCTTGAACAGCAAACTTGCTACATATGTTTATAAGAAGATATCAGTTCCTAAAGCTAACGGATATTCCATATATAAGAATGCGTTTTTAAAGAATATGCCCATATTGATTCATAACAATGATTATGAAGAGAAAATGGATGATGATTCCTTCGATGAGTACTTATATAACCTTATAGGACTATCCGATAGCGAAAAAGAATTAATTGAAACAAGCATAGAATCATATAAATAGCAATCGGGGCATAAAGCCCCGATACAGTTCAAACAAAAGGACAGTGATTATTATATGCCAAAAAAGAAAAAAGAAATTAATGTTGATACAACTGCCGGTAGTCGTGCGTATATTTTTTCCTACACTTTTCCTACAGTTAGCCACATTTTTATGCAAAGGCATTCCACGGCAAATCTGCTCAAATTCTCGAAAGATAGACGCAAAATAGTATTCTGGTAAAACAGCCGAAACTGCGGAATATCCGTCAGCATAGGCTTGTGGTCCCGAAGATCGTGGGTTCGAATCCCATCTCCCACCCCAGCGCGGAGTCCGCGCAGCCGAGTCGCGGTTCAGTTTTACTGGACCGCGATTTTTCGTCCGAGAACGCTGCTTCACCTAAAGCGGAACAAAACAGATTTTACGGCACTTTCGAGAGATCGGAAGTGCCTTTTCCGTTGTTTTTCTAAGATTTTTTCTAATATAAAAGTCCCCGCAAATGCGGGGACTTTCCGTTTCATTATTCATCGCTGTTTCCGGATAGTTCAGTGAATCGCTTCATTTCTTCGTATAACCGCCGTTTTCGATCTCGCTTATTATATCAGCAGCTGTTCTGAACTCTACTGCATCGTCGTCGAACTTATAGTTTGTCATCTTATATGAGCAAGTATTGTTTCCGTCGCTGTCGTACTCAACATAAGAAAGCGTAATACCTGTTGCAGCGTCAACTTCTCCGGTATAAGTGAGTTCACGATAAATGCCTGCGTAGTTGTTATCGCCTTTCTGGACACCGCTTACTGATACTATCTTTCTGCCGTTTTCTGTTCTTTCTCCTGTTATTTCCCAGTTTTCCGGAGCGTAAACGTCTATATTCACACTTCTGCCGCCAGGTGTGACAAACACCTTATCTGAATTATTGTCTTTCACATAATAGTATTTTTCCGGAGTTTCAAGGAATTTGTATCCGCCGTTTACGAAATCTGTTTCTGTCCACACTTCATCAGCCTGATAGAAATGCTTATCCTTAACTGCACAAAGTGTCTTGTTTTTGAGTTTATCGTTAACATATATCTCTTCTGTTTCAGAAGCTGTCATAGCCACCTCATCAATATATATCTTACCTGTGAGAGTTTCGGGCTCTTTATGATATTCAAGGCGCTCATTCATCCAGATAGTATAATCTGCCGAGAACTTATCAAAATAATTCACGCTATTATTATCCTTAATCTTTTCGATGAGTTCTTCCTTTGTTACGCTGAACTTATTATTCTGCTCCTCTGTTGTCTGTTCTGTGGTAGTAGTAACTGCATTTGCAGCGGTTGTATCTGCGACAGTTGTTGTCTCCGATTCAGTAACGGTTGCAATCGTTTCAGACTCAGGATGCTTAGGTGACTTATTCATCAGATATGCCCCTCCGCCTATAAATCCTGTCACAAGTACCACTGATGCAGCTATGCTGATTATTCTTGTCATACTGATTCTCCTCTCATACTTTTCAACGCCGCTTACACTATATGCGTATTCGGACTGTTCGATATTTGCTCTGCGCTGTGCCTTTGCAAATATCTCGTTCTTCTTTGCTTCCTCAGCCATTAATTTCTCCACAGAAGCCTTGTCTGCGCTGCGGAGAGTGTCAATAATTTTCTTCTTATTATTCATATTCATCCTCCTTTATAGAGTAATACCGTCAGCTTCAAGGAGTTTTTTCAGACGCTTCATTGCTCTTCCGCAGCGCATTCTTACTGCTGCCGAGTTAAGTCCGACCATTTTTGCTATTTCCTTTGAACTTTTATCATAGTAGTATTTCTGAATAATAATGATAGAATCGGGAGGTCCGAGTTCGGAGACCTTTTTCAGCAGGATCTCAGATGTTTCGGCTCTATCGGCGTTTGCTTCGATATTCTCATCGTCTGCGATCTCTGCCATATTCTCATCGTCTGCGGATATGTTCCTGCCAGTTTTTAATACAAGTGAGCGGCTCATGCTTATTGCGGTATTCCGCGCAGCTGTGCCGATGTACGACTTCAATGAGCAGTCATCGTCAGGAACAAGCTTCATCATGACCGATGCAAACACGTCAATGACGCATTCCTCCGCATCATCGGGACTTCCGTTTCCGCTTAGTATCCTGTTTACTATGGAATATACATAGCTGTAATATTTGTCAAATAGTGCGCGTTGTCCCTCCGGCGGCTTTTCCCGCATCAGACTCAGTATTTCATTATCAGTCATACACTTCCTCCTTTGTTTTCAGGTTCAGATCTGTCCTTCACTTATATAAACGCACTGTAACGTTCAGGTGTAACACTTTTTTGAAAAAATTTTCATAGAAATTTTTCTGAAGTCCCATTTAGCCGCTTGCTTCCAATGTTATTTAACAAAATGAGCCTCCCAAGGAGGCTCGAACTACAAAAGACTAAACCGATAAAGTGTTTATATTATAAGTAATCTCTTATATTAAAGTTTTCATCTGTACGCTGTTCCTCATCTATTATTCCGGGAACCAGTTCGGTGACATAAGTTTCTCCCGAAGCCTTGCTGATATAATAGCGCATTTGTGCGGAAGTATAGGCTCTGTACAAAACAACTATTTCATTGGCATCATTTGAAATAACATTCCAATAGATATTGTATTCTCCCGATTCCACCATGTCTTTCAGACCCGGATTACGACTGAAACAATAATTCTTGATCGCATCCAGTGCCTGCTCCTCTGTAAGAGCATCCGCTTTACTTTCGCTCTGCACAGCTGATGCAGCTTCTGTTTTATCAGCAAGAGTCGTGACAATTGTTGAAGCACTTTCTGATGATGCCGAAGCAGTCGTTAAAGCAGAGGTGTCAGCGTTATTCTTTACGTCATTTTTGGAGCCCGAACCGACCTTACCGCAGCCTGTCAGTGAGCATACCGCAACCGTTAAAGCCAGTACGATCTTTGATTTAATTCTTTTCATTATCTTTAGTTCCTTCCTGATACAGCTTTACTGTAACAATACTATTATATCATGCTGCGTTAAATAAATCAACTGTAATATGATTTATCCGGCGGAAGGCTGTGGCAGATGTATAAAAAGGCTATTCTCGGCAGAAGCCTGCAAATCGTCTAACCCGAATAGTATTCATGTACCAGACTGCGAAGTCCTAAGCGGCGTATATCCTCATATCTGACATCGAATCTTGATTTTGTACGCTTGCCTGTGATGAGAAAGCGCACGCAGTCTTGTGCATAGTTGTCAATATTACGCAGACTTGCATCTGTATTAATCACCGAAAAGAACCATTTATTCCATGTCAGGTCACTGTCTTCGGAAGCCTCAAAAAGCTTTCTGTTGAATATCCGTATAAAAGCGAGGGCAGCTTTTTCCGCGTTTATTCCGCTGCGCTGCTTCCAGCGCTGTAAGGCTCTTGCTTTGCGGCGCATTTTGCTTTTCATCTTTTTTACTGATACAGGCGCTATGTCTATAACGCCGTTATTGTACGAAAAGCCGAGGAAGCTCCAGCCTTCTCCCGGCGCACTGAAGCATTCCTTTGAGGGATTCAGCTTTAAACCGCGTTCATTGATAAACCCGCGCAGAAAGCTGACATATTCCTCACATTTCTGTTCTGACTCCGCAAACAGAATAATATCATCGGAGTAACGTCCATAGGGGATGTCTTTTTCACAAAAATACCTGTCAAGCTCCATGAGATACAGATTCGCATAAAAAGCCGAAAGCGGAGTTCCTGCCATTATGCCTTTTTCTTCGGTAATAATGGCATTTCCTTCTATAACCCGTGGTTCTGAAAGCAAAATGCTGAGGAAATCGTAAAGCTCGTCATCATCAGCTACAACCTCTTTCAGCATAGGCAGGAGCTTCTCTACGGGAACAGAATTAAAGTAATTGCTTATATCCGCTTTGTAAGAGTACATCTCGTTTATATGCGGAGTTTTCGCTAATTTCCGTATAGCATCCTTGGCGGTCCTGTTCGGACGGAAGGAATAAAGTCCGCCGCTGAACAGCCGGTCATACTTCCTTAGCAGCAGATGCGTCAGCAGCTTGAGCACCATGTTTTCAGCCGCCGGATAGGTATATACGATCCGCTTTTTCTGAGTATCAAGCTTGCTTATCACAGACTTTCCCGGAAGCGCAAAAGCTTCTCCGCGTCTTATTTTCTCACATACCGGAATATAAGCTTCGCTGTCAATAAAGCTTCTGAGTTCCTTACAGAATTTAGTGCTGCCGGTAAGCGAGCATTTGTATTTATAGAAGCTTTCCCAGCTTTCGCGCTGAATAAGCCTATCAAGTATCGACATTGCTTCACCTTCATAAAAATAAAAACAGAAAGAGAAATCGTTAAATCCAAGAAAATTCTTGGAGGTACAAGACCGTACACGATCCGGCTGCCTGCGAAGCCGATCGCAGGATCGTGCCTGATCCGTCACAGGCGCATAGGCGTTCTCTTTCTGTTTTATTCAGTTTATCAGCCAGCGAGGGCTTTGTGTGTACGCTGTTTGACGTACTCTCTTGTATTCCACCAACCGTGGTGATCGTAATAATAGCGAAGATAAGGAACTCCCTCCGCTTTGCAGTCAGCCCGAAGCTTAAACACGGAGCTTTTCTGCGAAAGCACTTCAACTACAAGAGCTTTTCTTCCGCCTTCCCAGAATGTGAATATCACAGCTTTGCCGTTATAAGCATCTGATGATTCTATTTTATAGTTTGAGAACTCGCTTCTGAACACATCATTAAAGTATTCCTTATATGTACCGTTGAAATTGTACTGGTTTTCCTCATCCGGCATATCAGGTCCCCATGAAAAGCCCGAAGGCTCTGCCTGAGGTACAGCTTCTGTATATTCAGCAGGATGCGGAACGGCATCAGCAGTTTCACGCTCACTTTCAAGACGGTCTAATGCCTCCTGCCTTTTAGCGGCTGCAATATCGTCAATTATAGCGGCTTTATCTCCGAAAAGCCTTGAAAACAATCCCATACGAATTCCTCCTTCTGTAACAGTTCAGATCTGTATTTTATCTGTGTCTTCTGTCGTGACCTTTTTGTCTGTAAAACTCCGATTTATCCTCATACATAAACTTATCAGCTTTCTGATAAAGTCCTTCCGGCGTGAGCTCCGGAAAATCAGAACGGCAGGCAATACCAGCCGAAAGGAATACCTCGTTTATCATATTGCCTTTATGAGCAACTGCATACTCCTTCATCATTTTTACTTTTTCTTCTGTCGAATTCCGGCTGCTGTATGCAAGGATAGCAAATTCATCGCCGCCCATTCTTGAAAGAATAACGTCCTCGCCAAAAGCTTTCTTTACAAATACAGGCACCGCACATATCAGCTCGTCACCTGCGATGTGTCCGAGTGTATCGTTTGTTGCTTTCAGACCGTTTATATCTATTGCAACTATACACAATTCTGTTTTCAGTCCCTCAGGCTTTTCAAGCAATTCCATGAAATACTTACGGTTGAATACCCCCGTCATATCATCTGTGTATAACTGCAAACGGGTAGTTCTGTAATAGTATTCCGAGCCGAGCGCCAGAAACTGAGCTGTTGCAGAATCCGCGATAAACAGAACAGGAAAACGATGCATAAAATTGCTTGTATACAGATCATAGATATACGTATTCAAAGGAGTATAGAACAATGATATTATGAGAACGATAAAATAGGTATTCATGCCTATACCTATCTTAACGCCGAACAGACTTATACTGAAAAGAGGTATCAGCAGCAGCCAAAGAACTGCAAATCCCTCATTACCTCCGGAAATCGGGAAAACCGTAAAAACTCCCGTAAGGATTATTGCCATTATCACAGAAGATACCTTGCTGCTTTTAAAAACGCCGGCTATTACGCCTGTAACTGCAAATCCTGCTACAAGGATAACAGAAGTTATCGTCATAAGCGTAGAATGGCGAAGAATATTCATTATCAGCATGATACCGGCAGACAGGCATACTATAACTGACATTGCAATGTTCTTGTCGCATTGTCTTTTATTCTGATCTCCATAGATATTCATCGAGAGAACATCCATAATTTTCTTTAATTTTTCCATAGTCCACCCCATAAGATCTTCTTCCGCTGTCTTAAATATGCATTACGAAGAAGCAAAAACTGTTATATCACATTGTATTGGCAAGACGTTTTTATATAAATCATTAATCAATTATGCTGGATATTTGCTGCTGATTAATATTATAGCACATTCCTTTCCGATTTTCAATAGATATTTTGTTAAAATCAAACATTTTTGTATTCGCTGCATATTTAATAAATACGGATGTATCTTATTCCACGGAACGTAGATTGACTTTTTTATGGTTAGTGAGTAAAATTAAAATAGAGCCGGTAATAAAAATAAAAGGAGATGAAACAATGGATCAGATAAAGACAGGTCTGCTCATAAAACAGCTGAGAAGCGAATCAGGAATGACACAGAAACAGCTTGCTGAAAGGCTGAATGTCAGTGATAAGGCGGTATCAAAGTGGGAATGCGGCAACGGATGTCCGGACATTTCTCTGCTCTCGGAGCTCGCCGACATATTTGCAACCGACATCCAGACCTTGCTGTCTGGCGAAATAAACAAAAAGGAAAGCGAGAAAGGTAATATGAAAAAGCTTAAACTCTATGTATGCAGGAAATGCGGGAATATAATAACAGCAACTTCCGAAGCTGCTGTTACCTGCTGCGGAAACGTACTCTCACCGCTTGAACCGGTCAGAGCTTCCGAAGAAGAAATGCTCAAAGTTGAGGACATCGGCGGAGAATGGTTCATATCATCCGACCACGAAATGAAAAAAGACCATTATATCTCTTTCGTAGCATATCTTTCTGATAATTCCGCAACAATTTTCAAGCAGTATCCCGAATGGAACATCCACATAACCATGCCTCTGTGCCGTTCAGGAAAACTTGTGTGGTACTGTACCGAGCACGGAGCATACTATCAGGACAAATGGAAAATCTGACCGCATACCAAAGGGACGTGATAAATATGTTATCACGTCCCTTTTATAATGTAAGCCTGAAACAGCCCTATTTATGAATAATGTGTAAAAACTTCAAATACTATTGACTTCTGTTTGTGTGTATGCTACAATTATTTTAGGATATTATTGGAAAGGCAGTAATAATTATGGATAAAACGAACACTTTTGATGAACTAAAACGTAAAGCTGAGATACTACCTTATGAATTCGACGGAACATACCGTTCAGTACGAAAAGCGGTGGAGTGTTACGCCAAACTGCGAAAAACTTCCATTATCGACTACAACGACCTCGACCTGCTGTACTACCTTTCACTCGGAGTCTGGAAAAACGATAAAAACGAACGCAAGCATCACATTCAGAAAACCCACCTGCTTCACAACGATAAGCTCCTTTTCGACAAGTATCTTGAGAAAATATGGAGCAAAAACTCGCGTATGCTTTTCAGCCATGTAGTCGAAAAACAGGAAATGGAATTCCTTACGACTCCATTTTCGTTCAAAGACTTGCCGATCGCTGAAAAGTCTGAATCCATACAGTTCTTTTTCAAGCTGCTTATAAACCTTTCCGAACTCGAAAACGACATTATGCTGTTCGATACAGCCCAGAAAATGATAAATTCAAAGATCAGGGATTCCGGGCTGCCTGTGTTTGCTTTGTCAAGGATACTCCACTGCATGAAGCCTTTCACATTCCCTATTCTTGGCGAAAGCGCTACCGATTCCACTGTATACAAAGAGCTCGGTATCGAACTGAAAAAAGTCGATGAAATAACGAGTTATATTCCGAACTGCCGCAAGATCCTCGATTTCCGAAATGCCAATTTCAAATTCAAAAATATGAAGCTGTTCGACATTATGTCGTGGCAGCTGCTCAGTGTCGAAGAAGAGAAACCTCCGTCAGCCGAACGCCTTTCAGACTATCAGCTTAAAACTCTGAACGCTCCGCTGAACCAGATACTCTATGGACCTCCCGGAACAGGAAAGACCTATAATGTCGTTAAATACGCAGTTGAGCTTATCGAAGGTCAGAAGATACCCGAAGGCGAACCATATGCTTCAACGAAAGCAAAATATGATAAATACGCTGCATCAGGTCAGATAAAATTCGCTACATTTCATCAGTCGCTGAGCTATGAAGAATTTGTTGAGGGAATCCGTCCTGTATTAGTTGACAAATACGGCAATGATACTTCCACCGCACACGCTGATACTACGGTCATTTATCGCCCATACAGCGGAGTTTTCAAGATGCTCTGCGAAAAGGCTGCCAAAAGTCCGCGAGTAAACTTTGTGGCTATAATAGACGAGATCAACCGCGGAAACATATCAAGGATATTCGGCGAACTTATCACTCTCATCGAAGAATCCAAGCGCGGAACTTCTGTTATCCTGCCGTATTCACAATCCGAGTTCTCGGTTCCGCCGAATCTTTACATTCTCGGTACGATGAATACTGCCGACCGCTCGATCGCAATGCTCGATATTGCTCTCAGACGAAGATTCCATTTCATTGAAATGATGCCTGAGCCGTCACTTCTCGGAAAATGTGATGATATTGACCTATGCGAGCTGCTTACTGCACTCAACGAGCGCATCGAGTATTATTACGACCGCGAACACGCTATCGGTCACGCATATTTTATGAATAACAATGGCTGTATCAAAAACATCTATGAACTGAGAGAGGTCTTCTTAACAAAGATAATCCCGCTTCTTCAGGAGTATTTCTTCGATGACTACGAAAGGATCCGGCTTATACTGAATGACGAGAATACTTTCATTGAGTGCATTACACCTAAATATGTCCAGCAGTTCGATTCCGGTCAGAAGCTTTATCGTCTCGGTAATCCTATGAACTGGAACAAAGAACACTTTATCAACATATACAAGCATAATTCCTGATGAACGGAGAATACAATGTACACCAGACACATTTGCGTATCAGCCAATGAAAGGATCATAGGCTCCTCTGCGGAAAACAGCGGACTTTCAGAAATACTCAGTGATATTGCCGAAATGTGCTCAGCTGAAGGCAAAAAAGTTATCACTGCAAGTAAAAAAAGCAGCACCGGACATTTCATGGCAGGCTCTTACTGCGGATTCCTCTGCCTCGTTAACGGAACTCTGATAGAAATATTGCCTTGTACAGAGGGCGGTATCCCCAATGCCCGGAAGGTACTATGCGAAGAATTCTGCAAACGCTGCGGATACACCTTCAGTCTTTCAGGCTTTGATCCTGATAAAAACTTCATGGAATACTTCATATCCGTTTTCGCCGGCGAAACAATGAAAATCATAAAAAGCGGAGTTCTCTCAAATTATACGAGCCGCGAGGAAAATTTGAAGTCGGTTCAGGGAACTATCATGTTTTCTGAGAATATACGGCGTAATCTCGTACACCGTGAACGCATTTATGTGCGTCATGACGTTTTTACTCCCGACCGTGCCGAGAACCGTATCATAAAAAAAGCTGCCTCTATGCTCAATAAGCTCACCGCTGATCCGCATAGCTCACACCTTCTGAAAGAATCGCTTTCTTTCCTCGATGAAGTACGCACTCCCCGCAATATAACTGCGGAATTCTCAAAATGCATCAACACAAGGAACACACAAAAATATAATACGACTCTCAGTATATGCAGGATGCTTTTTGATAAGAACGAAGATACTTTCTTTGCCGGAAAGCATATCTCGTGCGCTCAGATCTATAAGCTTCCTTAAATCTGATATAACGCAGCAAGCCGCAGGAGATATCTCCTGCGGCTTGTTTTTGTTTGACTGTTTATTCTATCGTCCGCCATAAAGTCTGTAAAGTATATAGTTCTTGGCTCTGCACGGGAGCAATCTGTCCGCAAGGACAGCCGCCTTATAGCCAATACCCATTGTATTGAGCGGGGCAGGGTGCTTCTTTTTCACGATGTGCATTATGTAGGACGCCGCCGCCTGAGCTGTGTAGCCCTCGCACTCATCTTTCTCCATTTTCCGGACAGAGCGGCTTATACATCCGCCGTATTCAGAATCGCCTTTTTCGGACTTCTTCCTCGCATCGGTAAAGCCTGTGCATATATCTCCGAACATTATTGCACAGACTGTTATGCCAAACTGCCGGACTTCATTTGCAAGTCCGCAAGTATAAGAATTTATACCTGCCTTGCTGACCGAATACCATACCTGAAAAGGCAGCGGCATCACTGCCGCTACGCTGCTTATATTTATTATCCTGCCGCGCCTCTGTGCCTTCATATACGGCAGCACAGCCTTGCAGACATTAGCCGTACCGATGAGATTGACATTTATCTGCCTTACCGCGTCCTCGTGAGCCGTGAATTCACAGGCACCTGATATACCGTAGCCGGCACAGTTTATCAGCAGGTCTATCCGTTGTTCACGCCTGTATATACTGCGTACTGCCGCGGTCACAGCTTCTTCGTCTGCTACGTCAACAGTGCAGTGCCTTATACCGTGCAGACTTATCCCTGTTCTGGAAAATTCATACACCCGGAAGCCTTCTCTGCACAGCTTCAATGCAGCAGCTTTTCCGATACCGCTGCTGCCGCCTGTTATTATCGCAGTTCTGCCCATATCAGCGCAGCGATGAGAGCACATCGAGAGTTCTGTCAAGATCCTCACGGGTATGGCTTGCAGATATGAAGAACCTTATCCTTGCCTCGTCTTCCTTTACAGCAGGATAAACGATCGGGAGTGCATTGATACCATCCCTGAAAAGGTCGTTGGACATATCTATCGCCCTGTGAGAATCTCCGAGTATGATCGGTATTATAGGAGTGCCTTCACTGAGACCTGTATCATATCCCATAAGACTGAGTTTACTCAGAAAATACTGCGAATTCCTGTGAAGCTTTTCTATGCGGAAAGGCTCCTCTTCAAACAACTCTATTGCACGGCAGGCAGCAGCTGTGTTAGCCGGTGTCATACCGCAGCTGAATACAAATCCGGGAGAATTATAGCGCAGATATTTTATGAATCTGCTGCTGCCGGCGATATATCCTCCGCAGCTCGCAGCAGATTTGCTGAGTGTACCCATAAGGATGTCCACATCTGCCGGATCAGCCTCATAGTAACTCGTGATACCACGTCCGCAGTCTCCGATAGTACCAAAAGAATGAGCCTCGTCTATCATGAGCATAGCGCCATATTCCTTTTTCAGCCTGATAAGCTCCGGCAGGTCGCATATATCGCCGTCCATAGAGTATATACCCTCTGCGATTATCAGAACTCTTCTGAATTTCTCGCGGAATTTCTTCAGTGTTCTTTCGAGATGCTCCATGTCATTATGCCGGAAGTGCATACGCTTTGCGTGTGAGAGTATACACCCCTGAACACTGCTGTTATGTGCAAGGCTGTCATGAAGGATGAGATCCTGCGGACCTACGATATTTCCGATTATATTGACGTTGGTGCTGTGACCTCCGACAAATACTATCGCATCCTCTGTGCCAAGAAATCCGGCTATTCGTCTTTCAAGCCTTTCGTGGAGCTCGATCTCTCCGCTCAGCAGACGGCTGCCTGAAACAGAGGTGCCGTAACGCTCAACTGCCTCCATGACGAATTCATTTATCCTCTTATCGCCGTTAAGACCAAGATAATTGTAGGTGGAATAGTTTATCTTTTCCTCACCCTCTATTATCATCCTTCCGCCGGCAATACCCTCATTCTTACGGAAATAGGCTATGCCGTACTTAACTGAGTCGTAGTATTTTTCAAATGCTGCTATCTCGGGAAAATCGTCAATAACACATTCTCTTGTTCTAGTGACCATTCAATCTCAACTCCTGAACATCTTATATTAAGCCTTCCTGCGGATACGCTCCATATCACACATAATACTGCGCCTGAGCATTCCAGAGAGAAAAATATTTGCTGCCTTTCTCTGAAAGAAGCTTTTCGTGACTGCCTCGCTGAACGATGGATCCGTTATCGAATACAAGTATCTCATCGCAGAATTTACAGGAAGAAAGTCTGTGGGATACAAAGAATACGGTTTTGTCGCTGTTCATCTCATTTACCCGTGAATATATCTCCTCCTCCGATACAGGATCGAGAGAAGCGGTAGGTTCATCGAGTATAACATAAGGTGAATCCTTGTAAACAGCTCTTGCAAGAGCTATCTTCTGTGCCTCGCCGCCTGAGATCTCCTCGCCGGTCTCATCGTATTCACGGTAGATCACAGTGTCTGTTCCCTTTGACATTTTTGAAAGTCTCTCGCTGAAACCAGCCTTATCAAGAGCAGAATAAACTCTTTCTCTGTCCTGATCCATATCACAGGCTACATTTTCCCCGACAGAAGCCGATACAAGTGAAAAATCCTGAAAAACAACTGAGAATTTATCATAATACCGCGTCGGAGAGACTGTGCTTACATCTGTGCCGTTCATCGAAACTATTCCCGATGTAGGCTTATACAGTCCGCACAGCAGCTTTACAAACGTAGTCTTTCCGCTTCCGTTTTCGCCGACGATAGCATACTTTCTGCCCTCTTTCAATTCAAGATCGACGTTTTTGAGTACATCCCTGTCGGAAGTGCGGTATCTGTAATACACATTGCTGAACCTGATAGTGCCCTCAGAAACATCCCCGTCCTTAGCGGCGGCAGTTTCTGCATGGCTGCAATACGTATAAATGTCCTCGATGTAAGCAACGTTGTTAAGGAGTATGCCAAAGTATATGAACATATTAGTGGCGTTGGATACGAGCTGCTCAACTGCTCCGACATACTGTATGAACTTGCCCACGCTGAAAGCCTTGTAGTATACCTTGATGCCAACGAACATATACAGAAAGAATCTCATAACGCCCATTGCTGCCATGTTTATAGTGCCGTATCTGCGGTGGATCCTATAAATATTCCCGATATACTTAGGATCGCGGGTATACTTATATATCTCGTCCATTACTACGTTATCCCACTTGTATATACGTCCGTCCATTGCCCATAGGTTATTACTGAGGTTAGAACGTATATAGTGCAGCAGTCTATTGGACTCCGGCAAAGTTCGCCATTCTTCGTTTTCTTTTCTGAATTTCACACTGCTGCTCCAAACAGAAATGCTTATACAAACCAGCATAAAAACTATAAACGCTGCTGTAAATGTTCCGGAATTCACCAGATCTGCGCTCTGTGAACCGGATTCCGCCATATTCACAAACAATCCGACCGTCATAAATATGGATATTGTTATCGAGATGAAAGCAGTAAGCAGGAATGAATAGCAGGTTATCTGAGTATCAAGTCCGGCACCTGTCGCGTTCTGATTTGAGCGTATGCGGTTCTTGAGCAGCTGAAGCTCAGGATCCTCAAGATCGGCATATGGCATACGGTTGTTTATGTCACAGTAGAACTGCTCCTGCTTCAGCTGCCACTGAGACTGGTGTATCTCGGATCTTGCTCCTGCGATCTCCTTTATACCGTTTAACAGCATCTCTGCTGCAAGCAGCACTATAACGTACCTCATAACGACACCGAAAGATGTTCCGGTGCTGATCCTGTCAACAATGGCAGAGGAAAAATATATCAGTACAAAAGGCATTACAGCACTGACTGCCGACTTGAGAGAAATATAGAACATATACTTCCCGTCTATACGGAATATCAGGCGGTATCCCCACAGTATCTTTTTTATCTTTTCTGAAAGCTTCATAGTTTTCCTCACATATCACATATTCACAGCAGCTTCTTTGTAATACTTCGCCTGTATGTCAAACAGCTCCGCATACTTTCCGCGTTTACTGAGCAGCTCGCTGTGTGTACCGCTCTCAACAACTTTTCCGTTTTCGAGATAGAATATCTTATCACAGAACCTTGTCGAAGCAAGTCTGTGCGAGATGAAGAATGAGATCTTGTTATTTGAATACCTGCTGTAACTCTGATACATCTCCTCTTCAGCAAGAGGATCAAGCGCAGCAGTCGGTTCATCAAGTACCAGCACAGGGCCATTCTTGTACATTGCTCTTGCAAGTGCAAGCTTCTGCATTTCACCGCCTGAAAGATCAACAGCCTTGCTGAAAACGTTCGGAACAAGATAAGTCTCTATGCCGTCTGAAAGTCCTTTTATTTTTTTGTTAAGACCGGATATTTCAAGACATCTGTCGAGCTTATCCCTCGAAAACTCCGAGTATACCACGTTTTCCCTTATCGTGAAAGGCATGACTGATATACGCTGGAAAACCGACGAAAAGCCGTTGTAATATTCATCGCGGTCATACTCTGTCTGCTCATTGCCGTTCAGCTTTATACTGCCGCCGGTAGGATGATACATACCGCAGAGCAGCTTTATCAGTGTAGTCTTGCCGGCACCGTTAAGTCCTACGATAGCGACCTTTTCGCCGGAATGTATCTCAAAGCTGACATTGCTTATCGTATCCCCTTCGGCACCGGGATATCTGAATGAAACATTATCGAACACAACGCTCTCGGCTTCATCACCTTTCATAGCGAGTTCGCCGCATATCCTGTTCTCAGTTCCCATAAATGCACGAAAATCCTTTGCGGAATAGTTTCCCTTAGTAAGCTGCTCAAAGCTCATCACTATCTCTCCGAGTATGTCCACAAATCCGGAGATGACAGAGAAATAAAGCACGAACTCAGCCGGAGTTATCTCATTTGCCGCAACCTTTGAAATGAGGTATACATAGGCAAAGCCGTCTCTGGCAACTATTACAAGCAGATCCGCTGCGGATGAAGCGATCTTCCTGAGTGCAAGCTTGCTGAACAGCTTGTGGTGCTCCTTCATCAGCTGGGAAAGGCTCTTCTTCAGCCATGTATTCAGCCCATAGAGCCTTATGTCCTTTCCGGTCTTGTAGTTTTCGGATAAGCCCGCAAAATACTTCATCTTGCGTGAGATCCTGATACGCTCATCTCTTGTTTTGTATTCGTAATTATCTATGTAAAGCATGGTGAGATACTCAAGTCCTGCCGTAAGCGCAAGGGCTATGAGTACAAGAGGATTGAAGACAACTATGATAAAACAGAAAACCGCGAACTTCAGTATGCCCGTTATAAGCCGGCAGAAATTCTCCGGCATATGTACAAAGGGCGTATGGTTGTTCATTACCGCTTCCTCAGCCTTATCGTATATGACCTTGGTCTGCGGATTTTCGATCATATCATAATCGACTTTCATTATCTTTGAATATATTCTTTCATGATAGTGCAGCACAAGCTTGTGCTCTGCCACATATTTTCTTGCCTCTATCCTTGTGCTGATGATACCGGCAAGTGTTTTTACGAAAATGAGTCCGCCTATCGTAAGAATAAGCTCTCTCAGTCCGAAGCGGCTGTCAGACAGGATATATATTATACACGGAGTTATGACCATATCAAGCACCGGTATTATAAGCTGCATAAGTACAGAAAAAATATTGCACCAGAAAAGCGGACGGTCCACTCTCCTTACTTCGCCAAATACATATGCTATATTGCTGAAAAAGCCATGTTTATCTTTTTTTACTCTTTCCTTCATAATATTGATCCCTTACTCTGCTAAGATCCCGGATATTAAAGGAACGTTCCGCATAGGGCGCTTTCAGTAAAAAACCGCTTCCGTGCCCTATGCAGATTGATCCTGAGATCCTGCTGATACTTAATTCTCTCTGATATACTGATTCCCTATGTTATCAGTACTCTTGAAACCGCTTTTGCGGAATGCCGCTTTGTCACTTATATAGTAGACAAAGTTTTCATTCTGCGCTATAATGTAGTAATCGCATGACAGATATTTTTCTTCGTAGTATTTAAAAGCCTTTAGCGCATCTTCCTTGCTGAGTTTATAGCATATGTCTATACAGCTGCTGCCATTCTCGGCATATACCCTTTCGCCGGTGACATCAAGGCCGTATATATCATTGAACTGACTTATAGTATATCCTTCGTCTGTTAGATTCCTGATAAGCTCATCCTTTGAGGGGACTACACTTACTGCTCCGTTTTTTACTATATCTACTTTTTCTGATTTGTTGTGTCTGAAAAACATAACTGCTCCTATCGCTGCGATCACTATTATAAATGAGATGGCTGCTGTTCTCAGCTTGACAGCCTTATTTACACTTGTCATTAATAACCGGACAGCTGTTGACCTTTACACAGCTTCCATCGCAGTTTGTATCCTCTTTATAGAGAACTGCTGCTGTTGCTGTTTTATTCTCATTTACGCTGTTCTTGATGAATTTGTATTTGCTGCTCACGATCCATTCCTCCTTAGCTGCATCCGTTATTTGTATACGGACATATATTAACGACCTTGCATGGGCAATTTGTATTCTCATCATACAAACAGAAGTCTGTGAGAGCTTCACTTATGATCCTTTTCTTGAAAATCATATCTTTGCCTCTTTTCTATTACGGACAATAGCCGGAATTCTTACAAGGTGTATTCGTAGCATTGCAATAGCCGGAATTGTTGCAGTTAGAATTAGAGCTTGTGCAATCCCCGCCATTTCTGCATGAGTCATTCTCGGCATAAACGAAATAACTCAATAAGGATTCATTATCCTTTCTGACACCTTTGAAATTATACTTTTTCATATTATTACCTCATTTCCGTCAGCATGGCTGATTAACGGTATGTGTATCGCAATGATCGTTGATCGGAGCAGAAGGATGTGATGAACAACCGCTGTTCCTCTTTACATCCACATCCTCTGAGGCGTATAATGTTACATTCTTGATCTCAGATTCCGAGATCTGCTTCTTGATAAATTTATACATGGTACTATACTCCTTTATCCATCAATCATCACAAGGCTTGTTTGTTGTAACAGGGCAAATATTCTTTGCTTCTGTGCACGAACAATCAGTGTTTTCCTTGTATAATGAAACATTGCGGATGTCTTCGGATACGTTTTTCTTAGAGAATACCTTTTCCATTGTGTTAACTCCTTCCGTATGTGTTTTTTATGGAATAAAGGTGCGCCAAGAACGATAAAATATCATCTCCGCCCTGCTGCTAACGAACAGCGTGAGCTTTATCTGTTATACAGAACTCCGCCGGGTGTATCAGCGTTAACAGCTTTCTTTGTGAGACCGCATTTCATCCAGCGCACCCTTTTCCGAATTATTATAACCTTATCGTTTACGGGATCAAACACCGCATACGCCGTCTACATCGCCGCAGATACCCTGGTTCTGACAAGCACCGCCGTTTTCAGTATAGAGAGCAACGTTCTCTGCATTCTCATCAACGATCTTCTTTGTGAATTCGTACATTACGTGCACCTCCTCCCGTATTATAATATGTTCATCCTCTCGTGCGATCAAACGCCGCAAACGCCGTCTACGTCGCCGCAGATACCCTGATTCTTGCAGTTACCGCTGTTCTCACCGTAAAGTGCAACGTTCTCTGCATTCTCATCAACGATCTTCTTTGTGAATTCGTACATTATTTTCGCCTCCTTTTCATAAAATATTTCTTATAAAATTTGCAGAATATCAGTTAAACGTTCAGATCTTGCTTGTAGGTATCGGAACACCCTCAGGATAGCAGATACCCTCATTGATGCAAGCTCCGCCGTTCATTGGAGCAGGACAAAGAAGATCCTTGCCCTCCTTGTAAAGTGTTGCCTCTGTGAGGTTTTCACTTACATTCTTCTTTATGAGATCATATCTCATAGTAATACCGCCTTTCATATAATCAATGTAACTGTTGACGGTCAATTGATCAAACACCGCAAACGCCGTCTACGTCACCGCAGATACCCTGGTTTTTGCAGTCTCCGCCGTTCTTGTTCTCGCCGTAAAGAGCAACATTCATTGTGTTCTCCTCAACAGACTTCTTTGTGAACTCGTATTTCATACTTACACCTCCTCTGTTTTTTTGGAAGATACATAATCAGCCGGATATTTCTATACTGTCCGGACAGTTTACCCAGTGGGAATTAGTATCCAGCCTCTCTGCATAAGCAGATAATTATGCATATGCCTTTATTTTTATAAAGAACCGCTGCATGAACGTTTCTTTATAAGCATTGGTTTGCTCCGGCAGCACTATTATGGTTCAGCCTCCGTATGCGGAAACCGCCATTATGTGCATCTCAATATTGTCCGGAAGAACTATCTCTTCTATATCAAAGCCTTCGAGAGGTATCTCACATTTGTAAAGGCTTACGTCTAAGTACCCATTTGCTGTCGTTTTTACAGCCTCGCTGCAAAGCTCGTTCATCTCGCTCGAATAAAGCGTTTCTACGGACTGATTGATACCGTAGAAGAACAGCTGCTCGCTGTGCATACTGCCGTCTTTTCCGATAACTGTAAGCCTGTCGCCGTAGTTGCCGAATTCATTGAAGCCGAGAAATGCAAGCCTTTTTACATTGTTAAGACCTATCTCTATATGCTGATAAGCACATATAAGATTATCATTTTCTCTTGATGTGCCGCAGAACTCAAACGGTACTCCGCCGCACTCCCTGTTCAGCTTTTCACCGGAAAGTGATCCATCATTGATACAAATGCCGGATACTCCATGTTCCTCGCCGTCCTCCGGGAGAGGATCAAAGAGTATCTTATGATCGAGCAGCCTGTCAATGTTGATGCTATGCCATTTCAAGTACAGCCACCCCTTTCAGTATGCCCTCGATATATCCGTTGAACAGTCTGAACTGCTCTTCTGCAAGTACAACGTGCTTTGCAAGCTGAGCATATACCCGCGCCGAAGGATAAAGGCTGCACTTCATCACAAAAGTGCGTACTATATTCAGCTGCTTTATGAGCTCAGTGCTGTCATAAGGCATACCTGCTGTTTCCAGAAGCCACAATTCACGCTGACAATACTTGATTATCTCTGTAAATATCAGAACATAGTCGCTCTCGAATTCCTCTTCATGCTCAGCCTCTTCCTTGAGTGTGTCCATCATGTGCATGAGGCAGCGGTTTGAAAGGTCAAAACCTGCAAGATTTCCGGCTCTTCTTTTCAGATATTCGCTCTGGAAATCAATATCAGTATCGACCTCCTCGATACGGCGCATTATTATCTGACTAAGGGAGCTTTCTTCGCGGTCTTTGTTGAGCGAGCGATATGCCTCAGCATAGTCATCAAACGGTATCCTGCAATGCTTATAGGCAGCTGCAACATTCGTCCTGTGTTCAAGGATGTCGAACTCTCTTGTTTGTTTATCGTATCCGTAGCACAGGATCCAGTGCTCAGAAAGACTTTTCTCTGTCTTGTAACCGGTCTCGACCTCATAAGCCTCCGCACCGGATACCCTCAGCATTATCAGAGCGCCCTCATCAAGGCTCTTCAGTATCTTATCTATGATATTCTCTTCATATTCCATGACCAGAGTCGCTTCTATGCCATGAGACAGCAGCAGCTTTTCAAAGTCTGTCTGATCCGCCGTGCTGATACAGAAGTGATCGTCCATATAGTGGAAATATGTCCATTTGTTGAGAAAATATTCAAATTCCGTTCCGCCGAAATAGGTGAACATGGGAATATATCCATATTCCATACAGGTTCCCAGTGCAAACCGGTCAAACGGCTTTATATCGTATATTCTTTTCTCTTCCATCAGTATTATCCTTCGGCTCAGAGTGAATAGAGCTGTTCTATTACTGCCTTTACCTTTTCATTGGGGATGCCTACCATTGCGCCCATATTATCCTCGATGACCTCGCGCAGATTGTAATCAAGTCCCTCCTGAAATCTCGGGTGCATCAATGCAAGCGGAAATGCCTGTTTGATGACTGCTTTTCCCTCAGGATCGCTGATAACCTCTCTTAATGTGCTGGTTTCCGTAAACTTTGCCATTATTTTCACTTCCTTATTATAGTTATAGGTTCTACCTTTGTTAGCTTTCTTACTGATATAAGTACCGACACGATGACCACCAGCAAACTTGCAAGTATTATAGCTGCAAACGGTCTCCAGTCCGGATTGAGTATAGCAAGCTCTTTCAGACTTGTATGCTGAAAATAACTCGTCATATTCTTGGAAAGTATGCTGTTTCCGATCTTTGCAAGCAGAACGAACAGCAGTGATGTTGCTGCGGGGATGATGACTGCATACTTGAACAGTCCGGACATATACAGCTTTGTTATATAATCCCTGTCAATGCCCATTG
This sequence comes from Ruminococcus flavefaciens, assembly GCA_015067005.1. GTDB lineage: Bacteria > Bacillota > Clostridia > Oscillospirales > Ruminococcaceae > Ruminococcus > Ruminococcus flavefaciens_AA. The sequence goes on along the minus strand of SVNH01000001.1, from coordinate 85,104 downwards.
CCCGCATTATGCCTATATTCCGCTTCTGATCGTTGATTATACCGCTGTAACAGGACGATATGAGCACAAGTTCGAGCACTATTATCACTATCACGAGCACCCACGAAAAGCGGTTAAATATCGCTACAACTCCGCGTATATCGTAAATCACGAATGAATAGGGAAGTGAGTAGAAATAGTCCTCCTTGCCCATATTCCTGAGAAGCGCTGCCGTATCGCTGCGGTCTCTGTTATTATCGAATACGATACCGTAGAGATAGCACTGCGAGGCCGAGAATTCCTCGAAATACTCGTCAGAAACTACAAGAGCCATATCGCTTCTGATCTCATTTTCAAATCCGGATGGCATATCAAATACTCCGGCTATCCTTAGCTCTCCGCTCTCAAACAGTATATCAGGAGCCATTCCCTCACCAAGAGGCATTGACACAGTGTTCGGCATAGTATAGCTCTGTGAAGGGGAATACTCTGTCCTGAAATATGAGCGGAAAAAGTTCGCTGATACATATATATCGTTCTTTGCAGTTATCTTCGGAATACCCAGCTTTTCGCCGTATACTGAGTTTTTTAATATAGACGCATTATTGAATATCATCTTGTCAGTATACACTGAGCCGAGAAAATCATCGCTTACAAATATCGCCATATATATGCCGCTGTTCACAAGATACTTGAAAGTCTCGGTGCGCTTATCGTTGTTGAGACTTACCTTGTCCATATACACCATGTCCTTGTACTTCTCAGCGAAGCCGGTATCTATGATGCCTGTGATGCGGTAAGACGATACACACATATCAATGTCGCTATTCAGAAGAACTCTTTCCGGAGCCTTTCTGAATTCAGCAATACCTTCCGGCGAATCTAGCTTCGCAGTCCATTCCTTACCGAACAGAGCTTCAAGAGTAGCTCCGTCAAGTCTTTTAAGACCGGCTCTTACCTTTTCATCATCGCTGAGTTCCTGTGCATTTTCAAGTCCGAGCCTTCTGTAAACATTATCTGGTGCAAGAGTATTGATAACGTAAAGCATATAGTCAGTTACGCATATCTCCTTAGGAGCGGTGGGATATTTTCCCCAGCCAAGAGAAGCACCGTACTTCGCAAGCCCTTCCTCTGAACCTTTTATCGCTATATTCACTTCCGAAGGCAGGAAATCATTCCCGCTCGAACCATTATAAAAGCTTAGTCCCATGACCATATAGCTTTCGTCATAGTCCTTGATGTCGTTTTCTGAAACGAAGTCCTCTATCTCGCTCTTTGTTATCATACGAGATGTACAAACAAAGTTCTTCGACTTATCATCGACATAGCCTTTGTTCAGAAATATCGAGTTTACATTCTCAGAATCGAACAGCTTTGCTGACATCTTTTCAAAATTGAAATTGTAAAACGACACGCTTATGCCGACAATAGACAACAGTATCACCGATATACATACGCTCACCAGCAGTCTTTTCCGCTTTGAACGGACAAGCTCCCGCGAGATCTTCATAGCATCGCTTATCTGGATATGCCCGGCTTTTTTGAGATCTACCTCACATCCGACAGGCTCCTCCCTGACCTCTGAACCGCTGTCCTCAGCGACCATGCCGTCAGATATGGTTATGATACGATCCGAATACCGCACACTGCTGTCTGCATCATGAGTAACTACAAGCACAAGGCGTTCATCAGCTATACTTTTCAGCGCCTCAAATACTATTTCGCTGTTTCCGGAATCGAGATTTCCCGTAGGCTCATCGGCAATTATAATACGGCTGTCCTTTACCAGAGCACGGGCTATTGCTGCTCTTTGCTGCTGTCCGCCGCTAAGTTCCGAAGCTTTTTTGTCTGCATTATCATATATGTCAAGCAGCCTGAGTATCCTTTCAGCTTCCTTTTCCTTCTGCTCACTTGCCTCAATGCCAAGCATTATATTCTCTTTTACTGTAAGCTCTCCGATGAGGCTGTGATCCTGAAAAATAAATCCGAGATTGTTCCTGCGGTAGGCATTGAGCGCATCGGCATCAAGCTCAGTAATAACAGTATCACCGTCTGATACAGTGCCGGATGTCGGACTGTCAAGTCCGGCGATTATGTTCAGCAGCGTAGACTTACCGCTTCCGCTCTTTCCGGTAATGAATACCATTCCGCTTTTCGGAAATTCAAGGTCTATATTTTTCAGAACCTGTTTTTCATTTTCCCTGCCCTCATTGTATGTTTTGCAAATGTGATTCAGTCGCATATAAAACCTCTTACAGCTTACTTGCAATAATACTCTATGATAGTATCAAATATCCTGTCATCCTCGGCAAAGTCACCGGATACCACAACGGGCAGCCCGATCTCATCAGCCATTTTTTTCTTGATCTCAGATATTTCCTCTTCTGTGAGTCTTACCTTTGATGAGTTGATAACATAGTCATATTCTGTTCTGAAGGCATAAAGTGCAAGCATTATCACCTTTCCCTTGCTGAGGGCTTCTATCGCCGCTATCGACTTCTTTATGTACTCCGGTTCATCTTCACAGCTGAACGAAAGTATAACTCCGTCCGGCATTATGCCATAGAGAAATGCGATCTGATTTATGTTGATATGACCGGTATTGTACATAAGATGCGGGAAAAATCCTGACTGTCCGCCAACAAGTATCAGGTCATGATCCTTTTTATCAAGAAGATGTATCTTTTCATTGAATGACTCTATTATCTCATCGCCGGTCTTTGAACCGAGGTCTGCGTCATAACCGATAACGAGCGTCTCAGCGCAGCCCATGAGCTCTGCATTCGGCTCTGTTCCAAGCACAGCAAGATCAATCCCTTTGCTTTCGAGTATACGCTTTATCTGCATCTGAAGCGTAAACTTTCCCTGCTTTTTATTGGTGCCAAGTACGCACAGTATAGGAGTTTGTATCTGATAGAGCCTGCCCTCACGAGGTGTCCTTCTGAAATTGTCCGCGCAGACAAATGCAAGCGATCTCTTACGGAATTCCGGCTCATACTCCTCAGCAAGAAAACGGTCGTAGCAGAATACGTTCTTACCGTGTTCAAGGCAGAGGTCAAGCATTTTCTTCTTGGAATCGTATCCGAGTATATAACTCAGTTCGCGCTGATGACCAAGTATCATCGTATCAAAGCTATCCCAGCCGCATCTGTCGATGTTCTTTACGGTAAAGCTTTTCTTTCCGGAAAAGCTGTTCAGTTCTCTTCCGAGATTGCCGGAATACTTTATATCATATACACCCACAAGATCAACTGTAAGGCTATCGGCATAGTTAACAAGGGAATACATCTCCTTGTTGAGCGGATATAACACTGCTCTTGTTCCGTTAACAGAACATCTCTCTGTCTTTGCAGGACCTTTATAGCGGCTGTCGAAAAACAGCATAGCTTCGTCCTTATTTGCAAAGTTTCTGCCGGATCTCAGCAGCTTGTTCGTAACGTGCGAGGTAGCAAAGCTATTGCCCTCCTCGACTCTTCTTCCGTTAGAGCTTTTGGCAGCAACGAGCTGCTTGCCGTTCCTTGCATAAATGTCAATAAGTCCCGTATCGCAGGCTATAAGGGTATTCTTATCCTTGATATAAGGGTTTCCGGATACTCCGATAACAAAATCCAGCGCCGCCGGAAACGACATTGCTCCGCAGTTATCAAAAGCTGCGATTATCAGGACATTCTTTTCATTATATAGCTTGCTGAGTATCTCATACAGCGGCTGACTGTAAGCTCTTACGCCAAAACTCATCTGTATGTACCGGCACTCTATATTGTTGTAAACATATTCAAGCGCAGAAACGATATTGTCTATGTTGCTCATAACAACATCGGTAAAGCTCTTGAAAACAGCGGCTCTTACATTATCTATGCCCTCAATAGCGAGGTTCATAACAGCGCCGCCGTGACCTACGTCATCGGTGTCGTTGTCAGTCTGCTCCCACAAATCGCCGTTTCTGACATATATATCTACATTGCTCTTGCGGTCGTTAATCTCATAACCTGAATCGAGAAGCACCAGATCATAAAACACTCTTTATCACACTCCGACAGTTTCCTTTTTTTCTAAAGAAGGGCTTATAACATCTGTCCAGAAACTATTGAGAGTGAGTTCTGAAAGCCTCTTTGAATATACATCGTCCGGCAGGTAAAAGCCGTATTTTTCCTCAAGTTCAACATAAAACGAAACGAGAGACATTGAATCGAGAATGATCTCATCCATTCTCATATCAGGTGTAAGTTCTTCAACAAATATTCCGATACTGTCAAGTATCTCTCCTATCTGTTCTATATCCTTTTCAGGAATGATAACTTCGTATGCCATAATCTTATACTCCTATTTCTGCGAACAGCTCGGGCTTAGACTTGTAAAGTCCCTGAAGCTCAGCGTCTTTCTTCTTGCAGGCTACATTCTTATTTGCGGCAACTGTATTTACTGGGCAGAGGATTCCGTAACAGTTTGCATACAGTCCGCAGCCTTCACACTTAGAATCCGGACGTGCCGGAGGATTTGCCGGATACTGCCATCTGTCATAATATTTCTCATTCTTGTCGATCTCACCGTTTTCATCGAGTTCGCCAAGAATGTTATACTCGGAATAAAGGTTGACTGTACATCTGAGCATCTTTCCAAGCGGATCAATCGTATATGTACCCTTCTTTGCTGCATAGCATATGTTAAGATTCTCAAAGAACTGATACCTACCTGTGATATTGAGAGTAGTATTGAGTGCTGTAACTCTGTCGATGAATTCTTCCTCGATATTGATAAGGCTTCCTTCGATAGATCTTACTGTATCACCGCCCCAGTTTCCGACAGCCTTGAAGAGGAAGGAGAATCTGTTGTCGCCGCCGAAATTCTGTTCGAGTTCAGCTACCTGAGCTTCGAGATCCTCAGCAGTTTCCTTAGTAAGATTGCTTCTGAGAAGTATACTGAAAACAGGTGAAGGACATTTTGTCTTTATGTCGATGAGGTTCTTCATTATCACCTCATATGTAGGACCTCCGCCTGCAAGCGGACGGGTCTTGTTATGAAACTGTGCGCGTCCGTCAAGGGTTATCTGATAGCTTGTAACGTGGTATTTCCTGAACAGCTTCATAAAAGTATCATAGTCAAGAAGATAACCGTTAGTCGTCATACTTGCGGTATAGCTCTTCTTATAGGCTCTTGCAAGCTTCATAAGGCGCTCGCTGAGCTTTTCTATAACGGACATCGCAACGAGAGGCTCTCCGCCGAACCAGCTCACATGAAGTCCCTTTGAAGACGGAACAACAGTCTTTGCGAACTTGACAACCCTGTCTATGACCTCATCGCTCATAACGCCGTTTACTCGTTCCTCATAGCAGTAAGGACATCTGAAATTGCACATAAGTGTAGGAAGTATGATGAACTCGACGTATCCGCTGTCTATCGTGTCCATATACTTGATGAGTGCTTTTTTGTCCTCATCGTAGTCCGTTCCACAGACTATTCCCTTATCCTCGAGCTTCTCAACAACATCCTGCGGGATATTGCTGAAATTTCCGCAGTCGAGACCTTCATAGAAGCTCTTGTCCATAATGGCAAAAGTGTTGCGCAGCGAATTGAATATGACCGTTTTTCCATCGCAGTCAACACAGTAATTGAATTTTGAGACTTTATAATCTGACAATATATTACACCCCTTTTAATGATATACTGGTCTTTTTTTACCTTTGCGGTAATGTTCCTGTTTGGTTTCTAAATGATAGCAGAATAATGTTATGAAGTCAACATAAGTTTAGTTAAGGGATAACTTTTTTTAGTAAACAGCATTTTTAATGCAGCGCAGCCAGCCCCCCTCACTGTCTGCATGAAATATATAGGAATATTGAGATGCATCATATCACATATGCAAAAAGGACAGCTAATTGGGAGCCCCTCTCGCGGAATCGCGGCAATAATTACCGAGACCATACTTTCGTACTCGGTAACCCACTTTTTCCGCTAAAGGGAGCAGACCAATAGCTGTCCTCTTTGCTTTGAATGTTTGGGAGTTGTTTCATTAACCGGAAATCAGTTCATCAGAACAGATTTCCGATTGCTTTCATAATATCATTCCACATAATTGATCCCTCACTTTATGGTATAAATAACGTGTTTTAATGCTAAACTTATACTACTACAAAATCTTTCCAAAATCAACTGATATTTAGTAAACGTGCGGTTTTATTTAGTAAACAGTCAATTTTGCCATATAAACTGCCTAAAACTATACCCAAATGATCCCGGAAAAGCTATTCTCTTTAATTTAAATATAATACCACAATCGACTCCGGAGTTCAAGCAATATTTAGTCAATGTATATTATTTTTTAGTAAACAGCGCCTGCTTTGATTATTTTTTATACGAATCACTTGCATTTATCCACAAATTGTTGTATAATGATTAAAGTAAATGTTCGTTTTTCTCAAAAAAAGCACTAAATACTGAAAAACAGGAATACGATAGTTAAAGCAAACACTATCGCTCTGAATTCAGTTGATCTTATAACCATACTATCATTCACTGCCTGCGTCACCGCTGCGATATGAAATATCAGGAGAGGGGATTTTCCATGAAAATAGCTATCTGCGACGACGAAAAGATATACCGCTTAGACCTTATAAAAAAAACAGACGATTATTTCCGAAATATTGGTATGGACGCCGTGTTCTTTGAATTCAGCGACGGCAATGAACTAATGGATTCAAATATCGACTTCGACCTTATATTTATCGACCACAAAATGAAAAACAGGAATGGTCTCGATGCTGTTACTCACCTGAGAGCCCGCGGCAATGATACTCATGTCATCTTTGTCAGCAGCTACAAGGATATAGTATTTGATTCCATGAAAGTTAAGGCTTTCCGTTTTCTCATAAAGCCGGTAGCGGATGACAAGCTGCGTGAAGCACTTGATTCTTTTATCAAGGAAACTGTCAGATGTCCCTCTGTGCTCGTCCATGACGATTCAAACCTCGCAGTCTGTAATATCAAAGAAAACTCAATAATCTACGCTCAGGCTGAAAATGTCTATACCAAAATATTCACTAAGGATAATGCATATGTTTTCCGGAACACTCTTTCAAAATTTGAAGAAGAACTGAAAAGCAGCTTCTTTTTCAGAGTGCACAGGTCATACATTGTTAATCTCAGTTACATAGAAAGATTCTCTAAGACCGACATCCTGCTTTCTACGCAGGAAAAGGTCCCGATATCCAAAAAAAGATACAAGCCGTTCCGTGAAGACTTTTTTGAGTTCGTCAAAAAAGAAAGTCTCAATAAAATATGATGATAAATTATATATTCTCTGTAATCTTCATTGCCCTGTCTCTTCTGTATGTAGTAAATATCAACCGCATATTATTCCTCATCGACGGCTCCTGCTCGCCTTACAAGAAAGTCATACCGCTTCTGGTCTGTCTTTCTGCTGCCAGCGGTGTATGCGGTTTTTTCAGCTTTTCCGATAATGTGCCTGTAACAGTGTCGCTGTTTACACTGCTGTTTTATGTGCTCGTATTCCTGATAGTCTATCTTATGCACCCGAACAAGCGCAGCGCTCTCTATGTTACTGCTGTGTATATGTGCTTAGACTCTATATTGCAGTCGATGTGCAAGCTGCTGCTGGACTTTTTCTGGACATCGAGCATGGTGAGCGGAATCTCCAAGCTGGCATCACTTCTCATCAACCTGCTGATACTGCTGATAACCGCCCGGTATATGGAAAGAAATGACAACAGCCTGCAATTCACTGCAAAACTGATACCAACAAAGGTTCATGGACTCGTTCTGAGTGTGCTCATGCTGCTCGGTGAACTGTTCGGCTGCTATCAGTCTAAATTCAGCAACGAGACTCTCCAGAATAATATCCTAATGATAAGCACTCTCATCATAATCCCGATCATTTTTATGATGATAATTTACCTTATCAAAAGCTGTATATCAAAACAGTATTATGAGCTGATGTCTGATATTATGGAGAAAAACGTCAATGAACAGATCAGCTACTACAAAAAAATTGATACCATGAACAATGATATGAAGAGGTTCCGCCACGATTACAAGAATCACCTTCAATGTATCAGTATGCTCATTGATTCAGAACAGTACAGCAAGGCTTCCCAGTACATTCAGGACGTTACCAATCAGGAGATAATCAGCAGCAAGACCTACTCTACCGGCAACTACATAGCCGATTCGATCCTTGATAACAAAAACGAGAACGCTCAGGCAAACAACGCTGAGATAGTATTCAGCGGCGCAATAGACAGCAACGCTCCGCTATCAAAACTGTCAACCATACTCTTCAATGCCCTTGACAATGCTGTTGAAGCCTGCGGCAGGATAAATTCCTCAGAAAAAAAGGTGATAGATGTCCGGTGCGCTGTAAGCCACAATATACAAGTCATTTCTATCTCAAACCCGATGCCGGAAAAAAGCCGCTTTGACAGAACTTCCAAAAGCGATAAGAAAAATCATGGCTTCGGTCTCATAAATATAAGAAAAGCCGTGAACGATCTGGATGGACAAATGAAAATAGATACTGAAAACGGAATATTTTCACTTACAGTGGAGTATTCGCTGTCCGGATGTTCAATGGAATGATGACCGCAAAAGAGCTCTTGTCCGTTCTAATAGACAAGAGCCCTTAATACTTGCATTCATCCTGCTATATTCACCTCATTTCAGCTTCCAGCAGTTATCGCCGTGGTATATCATCAGCTTAGTCATGCCTCCGTCAATTCAGATATTCTCGCCTGTTACTACGGCTGCTTTGTTTTTGAACATATCAATCACACTTTCTTATTGGGTGACGGATAACTGTTTTCCACTTTTCAGGCGGAGTTTTTCCCGGATTGGAAAGATAGATCTCGTGGTGCAGACGTTCATTGCTTATATCGTTCATATAGCCATTTTCAGCAATAAATTTGTCCATTATCTCAACAGTCGCAGGCTCGTCATCATAAGAGCCGTTGTGCATTATCTGAACGCACAGTCCTTCATTGAACGTCAGAAATTCTGCCGATGAACAGTCAAGTTTTTTCTTCTTTGAAGCAGTCTCAACCGCCCACTGGAAGTCCTTATTCGTAATAAAATCAGGCAGCCTGATAACGGATATCCACCTCAGCTGTGACTTGTCTGCGTAGTCAAAAGATTCTCCGTTATCGCTCCACCAGAAGCCTTCCAGCGGCGGTACAACGTACTCAAAGAAGCCGTCTATTTTATAGTCGGTCTTATAACTCATTTTCAGCGTATAAGCAACTGCATAAAGAATGCCTATTGCCTGTTTATATTCGCCGTTTTCTTCATTCGGGTCACCTTGCCCACGCACCGCGATGTAGTTCATCGGTGGTATTTCGATGATCTGTGGCTTGTTCTTCGGCATATAGTATTCCTTGTATTCTTTCTTAAAATCAAACGCCATAATTAACCTCCGATAATATCAATATTTATCATTTTTCTCCATATACACGAATTCCAGTTCGTCATTCACAGCTTTCCGTGCAAATATCGTATATCCCAGCTTCTGATAAAGACGGATATTATCCAGACTTCGGGTACTTGTGAAAAGCTCATACCGCTTATCAGGAAAGCATTTCTCTATCTCACTCAGAAGCATTGTTCCGTAGCCTTTGTGGCGATGCTCAGGGTGTACCATAAGCTTACCGATGTAAACCGTCCCGTCACGCTCCTGCGCCCGCACCGAGCCGATAATGGCATTCTTATCATCGACCATTTTCAGTATAATTCCGCTTCTGAACTCCTCAAGAACTTCATCGAGAGTCTGTTTCAGCGGAGGGATATCACGACTTCCGAACAGCTCCGCCTCGCTCTGATACGCAAGGCATTGAAGCTGTAAGATCGCTTGCAGGTCGCCTCGTTCAGCTTTTTTTATTACGCACATAACATATACCCCTCGAATTTTTCGTTTACAGAATTATACCATATTTCGCTCAATTCATCAATAGATACGGCTGAATAAATGTGTATTTATCAACGAGCAATATTAGTGTAGTATGAAGTTTCACAACACATAGCGCAAAAACTAAACCCGCTTAGAAGCCTATTCTAAGCGGGTTTTCAATGTCTATGTGTTACAAAATGAATACTGCTTCCGTAAACGGAAGCAGACCGACAGTTCTGTAAAGAGTAAGCGAGTAAAAACGAGCGCCCCCGTGGAAGGGGGCGCTGGCTCTGCGCTGGAGCTTGTGACGTGACTCGAACCTGCGACTACGTGTTTGGACATAGAGGGAACAGATGTTCCATCTATTGCCTTTACGCCGCATTCTGTGCGGTTCGATTCAGGTTTCCCACAAACTTATAATATATTTCGACCTGCTGATAAGTATTGCCGTCAATTTCTTCCTTATGATGGACTAATATCTTATCAATAAGCTCGTTGATTATTTCAGAGTCAAGCTCTTTTATGTCAGTGTACTGATCTATGATCTTTGTAAACTTTTCGGTTTCATTGTTTTGGAATGAATACTTGTTGAGCTCCTCGTTTATCCTTGACACAGACTCCATTAATTCATGCAGTTCCTTTTCAAACCTGTTGGACATCTGAACGTAACGGTTGTCAGTCAGCTTTCCGAGCACATTGTCCTCATAGAGCTTGTTGAGCAGATGATTAAGCTCTTCTATTCTGCCCTGCGACTTTTTAAGCTCGGTCTTCAGCTGCACTATCCTTTGGCTGCTGATGCCGCTGCTTTTGTTGTTAAGGAAAGCTCTGAACTCATCTTTGTTTTTACGATACGACTTCAGCACTCGCCGCATATCTTTAAGAACGATGTCGTAAATAACATCGTAGTTGATGTAATGCGATGCGCAGTATTCCTTGCCGTGAGTTTTGTACAACCAGCATGAGTATGCTCCGTGGTATGTGCCGTCTCGGCGCTGCTTCTGGGAGTAGGTGAGTGCATGACCGCAGTCCGCACAGTACAGGTGTCCCGCGAATATCTGGAACTCTCCTGTTTTAGTCGCGCGGCGTTTTACGCTCATCATTCTGTGTGCGTCGTCCCACAGCTCCTGAGATATTATCGGCTCGTGACAGTTCTCAACTATTATCCATTCTTCACGCGGACAGAACACCTTCTTCTTGCTTTTCATAGATACGTTTTTCCGTTTTCCGTAGACAAGCTTTCCAAGATAGACTTCGTTTTCGAGAATCACTCGGATAGAAGTAACGTGCCAGTCGAACTCCCGTCTCCAGTAATCCGACTTAAAGTAGTCGGGATTATGGAGATTGAAGTAAGCTATCGGTGTGAGAACCTTTTCCTCGCGGAAGATTTTTGTTGTCCTATTGAAGCCGATACCCTGTGCCGCCATTCTGAATATTCTTCGTACTGTCTCCGCAGCAGGCTCGTCTATCACAAGATGATGCCTGTCGTTCGGGTCCAGCTTGTAACCGAAGGGTGGCTTTGAACCGATGTACTGCCCTGCTTTCGCTTTTGCCTTCTTCGCAGTCTTAGTCTTGATAGAAGCCTCTCTTGCGAAGTAATCGTTTAGAACATTTCTCATCGGGAACATCATATCGTTTTCGTTCTTCATGGAGTCGTAGTTGTCGCTCACAGCAATGAACCGAACTCCGAGCTCCTTGAACTTTTCGACGTACATTCCGACTTCGATATACGACCTTCCGAATCGTGACTGGTCTTTTACCAGGACAGTATCTATCAGTCCGTTCTGAATGTCCTCGAACATTCTCTGGAACGCAGGACGGTCAAAGTTAGTGCCGCTGTATCCGTCATCATCGTACACTTCATAATTATCTATTGCATGATCCTTGCAGTACTGCTCCAGTAATAATTTTTGCGAGCCAATGCTTACGCTTTCGCCCATTCGCCCGTCATCGACCGAGAGCCTGCAATACAGTGCTGCTTTTTTAGGCTGTTTGTTTTTCATTAAAACTCCTTTCTCAGCCGTGCAGCAGATCCTTACACGGACAGTATACCACACCTCCGCTCAGGAATCCAGTGTGCACAGCTGATTTCGTAGGACTGCACAAAAAACATTTTCCAACTTTTACATCGACTCGCTCTCGGTCTGCTTTGCATCTGCGGCAGGCTTTTCATCACCCCTTTCGAGCTGTCGGAGCATAAGTTCTCCGAGTGACTCTTCAGCCCTTTTCCTGCCGAGGAAAGCAGACCAAACACGATAGGTGACACCGTCAACAGTACAGTCGTGATGCAATACGGACTGTACCTCGGGATTTTCACTGCAATGAGGTTTCTCAAGTTTTACGCTCATACATCCGCCTCCTCTAAAACTATTCAATTCAATAAATCAAATATCACTCGGTACAAAATCAAATCGTACCGCTTTGCTGCGCCTGCGTGTTACCAGCCCAGACTTTTTTGGACTCCCTTTCGGGTCGGCCCAGGTGTATCTATATCACTCCTCCCTGTTTTTGCTCTCTGACGCCAGCCATACATTCCTAAGTACAGCCTTTCTCGAGTACTTTTTCAATTATTGACCCCACACTTTTTGAAGGAAAAGAATTTTGACGCCAATTTGCAAAATTCGCATTCTCCGACATTTCGGCGGGCACTGCCCGTCCGAGGTGAATCGGCTGGCGGTTTGACGCCAGCCTTTTACCTGCAAAACTGGAAAGGGGCACGGGTTCTCCCGTTTCAGCGGCAGGCGGAACGCCGACCGCTATGCTTGCCGGTCTTGCGGACCGACCTCCATACCCTCAACTCTTTCGTTTTTTTCGATACCTGTATAATCCCCACACTCGCTCCACGTTGCGCGACAATCGCGTTCAACGCGAGCGGTGGGGTAACTATACTATTTCGGATTTGAATAGGGCAAACTCAGGGCTTTCTGCTCGTGTTTCAGTTCTTATCAACTGAACATCATTGTCATAGATATTATAGCTGAAGAAAAAAGGCGCTTACTTGATTTATAATTATCATGTAATATATATCTTCCTTCTTCGTATTAGTATTATTATATATTATCTTGTATACTTAATATATAAGCCTATGACATCATGACACAGCCCCTATGACAATTAACTTTTAAACAGCAACGCCAACTCTGCGTCACGGAGCTTGTTTTCGTCCATGTCATAATTCAGGAATGCGACCTCGTAAGAGTTCTCGACCTGACGACCGTTGTCAGCATAGTTATTGTGTATGCGAATGATATCCTTCTGCGCAAGAGTTTTCAGTGCACGCTCAACATTGCTCACCGACATCGCAGTGTCTCTTGCGATACCTGTGCGGCTTATTGACGCACTTTTCTTTTCCTCGTCATAGTGACAGAGTAATTCCATCACCACCTTGAACTCGGCAGGCGTAGTGATGTTGAGATACTCAAGCGGAGAGTTGACGCCGTTAGAGTAGCTTGTGCAGTTGATAACGTTCAAATCTTTCATCTACATCTTCCTTTCGCGTTTCGAGTTTTTACTTGTGATGTCAAGAGTGTCCGGACGTCTTAACTGCATTCAGTATACACGCTCTCTTGACAAAAGTCAATAGATATAGTATACTATCTCTACCGAGTTCAATCTATAATCTATTTTTATGAACAAATTGTAAACTTTTGTTTCTTGGCTATTCATACAGCCGTTTTCAAAGCAAACCGCAGTGTTATGCGCTCTGATGAAATAGAACACTATTTCTGAAAGGAGTTATTATGTTTGAGATAGAAGCACACTACCATGACAGAAAAATATATCTTTCCGACGGCAGAGTTTATCCGCTCGGAGAGATCCTTCTGCGCTATTTTTCAATGAATTTTTATGACTTAGGTGAACTGTTTGACGTATGTGAACGTGCAAAGTCTGAGCTGAACATCAGTTCCTTGTTCTGCCCTGCTGACATAGGAAAGTGTGCACAGGAAATAGAATTCACATACGACAGCATCATGGACATTGCAAAGTCACTTCCGCCCTACGACACAAAACATTTCAGACATGGTCTCCTGAGAAATCTGTTCGCTTACTACAACGACATCTTTGACGAGCCTTTCTATGAAGACTCGGAATTTGAAGTTGATGACTACAACGAACACTTTGTCAACGCAGAGAGCACTCCTGTGTCTTATGAGGAAATGTATATCACAGAAGATTTGAACGAGCTGCGAGCACTTGACGATTATGACTTCGACAGCAAGAAAGTTTTCAGCAACTACGAGAACCGAAAGGACGCAGCTGACTTTACAACTTGTATCGAGCAGATGACGAACGAGTTCTCAACTTTTATCGAGGACATTATTCGTGTCAAGAAAATCTTTATGCCGTTCGTTGACGAGCTTTGTGACCACAACAGTTATCCGTCTAATCAAAAGGTTATCGACACATTTCAAAAATATAAAGGCGTTATTTCAAGCGGCAGTATGTGCATGGGACACACAGTTATCGAAACGAAAAAAGGTCCCATACTCTGTGAGACCTATCGTTTCACATCGCTGGGAGCCTTTCTGTATTTTGAATTGTTCAAGTGCATTGAGGAGAAGTTCATGCCTGTCAAGTGCCGCAACTGCGGTCGGTGGTTCATCATGAAGCACACTACCTTCTCACATTACTGCAAGCGCCTTGTAAGTAGCAATCCTCCGAAAACTTGTCGTGACAATGCAATGAGCCATAACTTCAAGGAGAAGATAAAGAGTGATCCCGTTTGGGAGATATACAATCGTGCATACAAGCAGCACTACGCTCGCTATATGAAAAAGAAAATGAGCAAATCCGAGTTCGCCGAGTGGGGCGAGTATGCTATCCAGCTGCGAACTAAAGCTGCTGATGGCGAGTTGGAGATTGAGGAGTATCAGAAACTGATACGGATTTAGTACGCATATTGTTTTAACAAACCTCTTGATTAAATCGCTCTGTTGTGGTATAATAACTACACTAAAAGAAAGGAGGCAGAGCCATGACTTACGAACTGAGACACTTTGATACTCCGCTGATGCGTTTCACAGCAACAGAAGATACAAGCTCACCCGAGATAGACATTCTCTGGGTAAATGAAGAAAAAAAGGCATTGCTGCCTCTTGATATGACTATTGACGGCGACAGCGTTTCACGTTGGCTGAGACACAGAACTATACCGAAGAACCGTGCATACGTTCACAGCTTTCTAAGTAAATGCGGACTAAATCTCAACCGCCCTATGAACATACTCAGCGTATCAAAAGGTTTGTCGCTGAACGACTGCTACTGGGTAGTTGAGGAAGGTTTTGAGGGCGGCTTCTCGCAGTACAATCTGTACGAAAACAGGTTCAGCCGAGTGCTGGGACTTATCGCTTTCACAGGCTACGGCAGCTCTGTGAGAACTTCTCTGGCGTCCTGTCCTGAGTTCACAACTAACGGTATGCTTCCTAAGTGCTGGCGCAGAGAAAATGGTATTATACGACTTTACAAGGGCGGAACGAGCGGAGCTTCCAACACGGGGAACGAGCCGTATTCAGAGTTCTATGCCGCTCAGATAGCAGATGCTCTTGGTATCAACGCTATCTCCTACGGACTGTCAAAATGGCAGGGAGAGCTGTGTTCCACCTGCGAACTGTTCACAAGCAAGGACTACTCGTTTATGCCGATAGGCAGACTTGTCAGCAAGGGCGGAATGAAAGCTGTCCGCGATTATTACAAGTCACTGGGCGAGGAGTTCATAGCCGCACTTGATGATATGCTGGTACTTGATGCGATAATATGCAACGTGGACAGACATTTCGGAAACTTCGGATTTCTGGTGGATAACCGCACAAACAAGATAGCTGCTCCTGCGCCGCTGTTCGACCACGGCAACTCACTGTTCAATCTTGCAGGCAGGGACGACCTTATCTCTGATAAGACACTCAGCGATTATGCGGATACGCTCGTACCGTGCGTGTATGACGACTTCATCGGCACTGCTAAACAGGTGCTCAGCAACAGGCACAGAGACGGACTTCGCAGACTGCTCGACTTCCGCTTTAAGCGCCATTCAAGATATAATCTCGACAGTAAGCGTTTGAAACTAATCGATGAGCAGATTCACAAGCGGGCAATGGAATTGCTGAAATAATCGTTTAATAAGTATAATAGCCGCAGGGAAAAACTGCGGCTTGATTTTTCATATTGCAAAATCTGCTTTTCTGTGCTATAATGAGAAAAAATGACGGGAAGTGATAATGTGAAAGCATATATTCAATCCTATGAAAACGGTATTCCGCATAATTATAATTTTATGAATGCCTATCAGGGGTTTTATGAAATGGGATTTGAAGTAGTACCGTTTCATGATAATGACAAATTTCAAGAAAGCAATAAAGAAGATGTCGTGGTCGGATATGTTGGAACGGTAAGAGCACGGCTTGCGGATTTTGGAATTATCACTCCTGAAATGGACTATCCCGACGAACTGCAAAAATATCTTGGACGTAAGATATGGCAGACAAAAATGAACGAAGTAAACAATAATCCGGATTGTTGGCCTGTATTCGTTAAACCTCTTGAAGATAAACAGTTCACGGGTGTTGTTGTGCGTTCTCCGAAAGACCTTATCGGCTGTGGAATCCAAGGCGTTAATCAAGATGTTTACTGCTCCGAAATCGTAAAATTTGAAGCAGAATGGCGATGTTTTGTGAGATATGGCCATATCCTCAGTGTAAGACCTTACAAGGGTGACTGGCGCAAGCATTATGATTACAGAGTAATTGAAAATGCTGTAAAGGAATTCACATCAGCTCCCGCAGGCTATGCCATTGATTTTGGACTAACCGATGACGGAAGAACATTACTTATCGAGGTTAATGACGGTTACGCACTCGGGTGCTACGGATTGTTTTACATTGACTACGCTAAGCTGTTATCCGCCCGCTGGGCTGAACTGACTGGAACAGAGGACGAATGTGCTTTTGATATAAGATAAAGAAAAGACCGCAGAATTAACTGCGGTCTTTTTATCATTTCAGCTCCCAGCCGTTATCGCCGTGATATATCATCAGCTTGGTCATACCGCCGTCGATACAGATATTCTCGCCTGTGATGAAGCCTGCCTTGTCGGAACAGAGGAACATCACCATATTGGCAATATCAAGCGGATTCCCCACGCGTCCGCAGGGTTGCTGATAAGCGTCGGGACCTTCGTAGACCTTGTAGGACGTATCTATCCAGCCCGGGGAAATGGAGTTCACGCGCACCTTTCCTGCAAGGCTAACCGAAAGAGCATGAGTGAGCGCAGCTATACCGCCTTTCGCGGCAGTGTAGCTTTCGGTCTGAGGCTGGCTCATACGGTCACGTGAGGACGAAATATTGATGATACTGCCGCCCTTGTTGAAGTGAGGAGCGAACAGCTTAGACAGGTAAAACGGCGCGGTCACGCCCACCGCCAGCGCGTACTGGAACTCCTCATAGCTGCACTCGTCAATGCCTTTCATCAGCGGCAGAGCGTTGTTCACGAGGAAGTCGATGTGTCCGTGCTCGGCTATGACCTGCTGTGCGAATTTTTCAAGCACATTCTTGTCGGAAATATCGCCCACAAAATGGTCGCCCTCAGCCTTGTCTATCACGCACACAGCCGCTCCGTTTTTGTAAAATTCCTCGGCTATACACTTGCCGATACCATTTGCGCCGCCTGTTACTACGGCTACTTTGTTTTTTAACATATTTTACTCCTTTATTTCACCAGTCAATTAATATTTCGTCCAACAGAATACAATCTGGCGGAATTTCATCGCTGACTTCAATAATATCTCCTATCCATGCCCCAGCTTCTCCGTATTTTCCATAACGAAAAAGGACGGGCAAAGGATCAATTTTATCAATTATATTATTTCTACTGTCGAGAACTCTTGTATGTCCGAGGGAATAATACACTTTCTTCGTGTCGTTTACTGTGTATCTAAAAGTCTTTCCCTCTCTGAGAAAAAGTCCCTCATATGGATTTTTAATGTCTATCCCATATTCATTTGGCGGAATATATCCATCACTTTTAAGGCAATCAAGATAGTAGCCTATTTCGTTGCGGACTTCTTTTTCAGTAACTTTGAACAGCCCCGAAACATTCTTATAGGTTTCATATACGGTATCAAAAAGATAACCTGAGCAGTTACTTTCTTTGCTGTGTCTTATTATAGTTTCAATAACATTGTTTTTGTTATTATCAGGAGCATTACATTCATCTCCAAGGAATACAATGCGACACCCCTTCCAATCTGTTGCAAGAAGATTATGTAAAGCTCTAAGAAAAATATTATCCTCAAATGTTGATTCCCGGCTTTTTTGTCCTAAATCGAAATCACCAGGCTGAATATATTCTTTTTTATCCACATTCACCCAACTAAAATATTCACCCATATCGCTTCCTCCTGTATGTCCATAACACACCTTTATATCAACGATTGCATTGATAATCTTTTTCATTGATTTGCGACTATTTCTCCCGTCCAGTCAATTATTCCGCCGAATTCATAGATATGTGTATAGCCCATATCAGCCAGCTTTTGCGAAACCTCCTTGCTTCGGCGACCGCTTCGGCAGTATATGAGAATAACCTGGTCGAGGTAGGGCAATTCCTTCGGCTGCTCTGTGCCAATGGACTCGTTTGGAATAAGTATCGCACCGGGGATATGACCACTGTCGTATTCGTCCTGCCGCCGAACATCGACAATAATATGACCGTCCTCAGCCTGCATCATTTTCTTAGCCTTTTCCTGTGTTATTTGCTGATAGGTTGCATTTTCAGAAGCAGTAGTTATCTGGACTTCCGACTGAGCACCTTCCGACGAACTTGTCCCATTGCCGCAGGCTGACAGTAACAAGCACACTGAAGCAGCAACTGTCAGTACTATTATTCTCCTCATTTCACACACCACCTTATTCCTTTAGCTATACGCTTCTCAGGCTCATTGAAGTGTCCGCCTTCATTCCATTCAAGGATATGACGGGAAACGTTTTTATCGCCGCACACAAGCTCATACTGCCTGCGAGTGCAGTCACCGACAGTCGCCATAATACGGTCACGAGCCTTTTCCTCACGGTCGCCGAGGCTGAGATATACGGAGCTGTTCTGCGGAGCGGTATGGCTCTCGGCGTAGCTTATCCAGTCCCCGAACCACAGCGAGCCCGAACAGCTTATAACTCCGCTGAACACCTGACTTTCATAGAACGCCCACAGGCTGAAAAGACCGGCGAGCGAGTAGCCGCATAGGATACGCATTCCTGTCAGACCGTACTCCTTCTCGCAGCAGGGAACACAGTCATTCATGAGCCAATCCAGCGTTTTGCGTCCACCGCCTGAGAAAGACATCTTCTTATTGAGCGTAAACTCCCACGGCGAGAATTCAGCGTTCCAGTCTTCGACCTCATAAATGATATAGTTGCACTTCACGTCCTCGCATAACGCAAGGACTTTTTCAATCGTCTCGGAGCTGTTCTTCATCTCGCCCCAGTATATCGTAGGAAGATCAGCACCGTTTATTATAATATGGCTGGTTCTGCCGTTGATCTCAATTGTTTTCATATTTCTCCATATACACAAATTCCAGTTCGTCGTTTACAGCTTTCCGAGCGAATATCGTGTAACCCAGCTTCTGATACAAACGGATATTATCAAGACTTCTCGTACTTGTGAAAAGCTCATATCGCTTATGAGGAAAGCATTTCTCTATCTCGGACAGAAGCATTGTACCATAGCCCTTATGTTGGTGGTCAGGGTGTACCATGAGCTTGCCAATGTATGCCGTTCCATCACGTTCTATTGCGCGAACTGAGCCGATAATAGTATTCGTATCATCAGTCATTTTCAGTATCACTCCACTGTTCCACTCTTCGATGACCTCATCGAGAGTCTGTTTCAGCGGAGGAATGTCCCTGCTGCCGAACAGATTAGCCTCACTCTGATAGGCAAGATATTGAAGCTGTAATATTTCTTGCAGGTCTTCACGTTCAGCTTTAAGTATCATACCGGTTTTCTCCTATAATTCTATCAGCCTGTTCGACTCAAAATAGTAAATATTCTCTTTCTTATATCCATATTTCGAGTTCGGGACACTTATATGCGGTTCAAATGTAAAATAATCCACTGACGAGAGCAGTGCGTTGTTACCTTTTTCGGTATAGATACGTTCGTTTTTGTCCTTCACGATAGAGTGACCGAGATTGCCGAGAAAATCAAGGTTGATAAATCCACGGTCGGTTATTAGCTGATTGATATGGAAATACAGCTCCTCAAATGTGGTCTGCGGAGTCGCAAAGCTAAGCAGTTCTGCGTGAAGTTCCTCCTCCATAAGCAGACCGCTTCGCCACTCATCGTTGCGAATATTGCTTATATCATCAACTACTTTACCGTCCTCGAGAATTATCGTTCTTGCATAGTCGCCCCATATATTATCATTCTGCGGACTGAGGTCGATCGTTATGATGTCGTCCGCAGCGATAAGTCTGTCTGAGGTCACATACTCTCTGCCGGAGACTGAAACTGTGGTCTCGTCACCTAAAAATACAAATGCACCAATGTCCCAGTACCAGAACGAATCTGCTCCCAGCGTGAGCATTTTATCCTCGCAGAGGCGACGCACCTCGGTCAGCTTCATACCTGTATGTATCTCATTTTTTATGTATTCAATCGTGTCTTTCGCTATTTTCTGCACTTCGGAGTATTTCATACGATTGCCTTCTTTCTATACTAATGAATTTCCCAACTCATACGCCTCTTCCAGTGCAGAGATATTTTCGATGTCACCTATGTCCTTTACTCCGCGAACCAGTACAGTGCCGATACTTTCAAGCTTGAAGAAGTCCAGTACCATTTGGTACTGCATCAGTATCGGATCAAACAGATTCGGAAGCTGAGCTGCTCCTATAAGAAGAAGTCCGAGCTTTTTAATGTGAAAGGTATTCCGCATGGGAGTATGAAGCCTGTCCACGATAGCTTTCAGCTGTGCGCTGATACCATAGAAATAGACAGGTGAGGCGACTACAACAATATCCGCATTCCGCAATTTTTCATATATCTGTACCATGTCATCATCCTGAAAGCATTTATTGCCTTCGCGCGAGAAACAGCTGTTGCAGCCTATGCAGGGATTCACCTTACAATCGGCAACAGAAACTATCTCTACATTATTATTCAGGGCAGCTCCTTCCGCAAAGCTCTGCGCCAGCCGTGCTGTATTGCCGTTTTTTCTCATGCTGCCGACAAGTATTACTATGTTGCTCATTGCAGTTCCAACTTTCATTGTTTTTACATTATGTTTGATTCTATAGCATTATTTTTTTCAATTATATTCTACCATTTTATCTTCAATAAAGCAATGGTCAGGTGCAGAAATAATTGCTAATCCGGTGTTATAAATGAAGAATCCCTGTAATCAGACATAAAATCGTTCTGATCACAGGGATATTGTTATTTTATTTCCTGTTCAAGGTCATCAAACTCGGGCGAACTGAAAAACTCGCCTAAAGTCATATCTAATCCGTCACATAGAATTTTTATCGTAGTTATAGAAGCATTTTTACGTTCAGGATTAAGGAGACTGTAAACCGTTGACGGTGTCACACCTGAGAGATTTGCCAGTTCATTTGCAGCTATCCCTCTGTCTTTACATATGCTCTTTAGTCTCTGAACAACAGCTTCCTTTACAACTGACACATTTCTCACCACCAACTATTATTTCTTATATTATACAAATTATTACGCTTCTGCGTGTACGCACTTGCGTATATTGTATAATAATGATATAATAGGAGAAATAAAACAGGAAGGTGAGTTAAATTGACGTGTACAATAATATCAACAGGCGAGGAACTGAGCCTCGTCTGCAAAAATGAAAATGAACCTCCATATCCCGAGATAAAAGCAAAGCTCCGCGAGAAGATATTATGTGTGGGGAAGGTCATAAAAAATGCAAACAAATTAATTGGTATATTCCAACAGGACGTTTTATATCAGAGATTCAACGGAATTACAAATTGGCTTTTCAAGGGCAGCAAGCAAGTATAAATATGTGTATAATGGAAGATACACTATTATTGCAGTGTAAAAAGATTGAAGTTGATACAGAAATCGAAGTTGATTTTGACAGTATTAAAGAGTTTCAATATCCACAAAGCAAAGACTTAATGAAATGTCAATCATTTGCTGTTAGATTAAACGAAAAATGTTCAAAGAGCTGTACAAATAAAGAGATTAATAATTGTATTCAGAATAACAATCAAGTATGTTTACCTAAACTATTCTGGGGGTTAATATCAGGGTATCGCCCTCAACCTCATAGTGGTTATGAGTATGGCGATGTATCCGGGCAACTTCAAGTTGGAAACACCTACTTGGAATTCAAAGGAATAATAAAGAAAAATTCGCTACACAAGAAAAACAGCAACAAAACTACTGAAGAATTAATATCACAGCATCTATTATCTACCTCTCGTGAAGGAGAGGAAATGATAAGACAATTTGTTGAACAAGGTTTATCAGATTGCCGTTGCCAAGTTATAGCAGTAATTGTTCCACAATACTTTGATTTGGGATTTAAGGGTACTCTGCGATTTTTAGCTCGGTTAGGAAGTAAAAAAGTTCTATTTATAGGATTGGATGAAATATCAAAGATGATATCCATGAATGATAACATAGCTCTATCATAGTGGATAACTTATTAATAAAAAAACCTCACAGTGCAAATTTGCGAGGGCTCAGTGTTTTTGTTATAAGCAAAGCATCATATAAGACGGTATGCAAACAATGTCCTCCTTGAAGCTGAAAGTACGTGGGTGTATCACATAGCACTCGCCTATCCGAACCTTAAACTTCTCATTGTAGCGTTTGAGCGCCCCTGTCGAATATTTCTTGCCTGACTTGACCTCTATCGGGAACATCTTGTATTTAAGCTTGCTGTTGTTGGGAATCAGGAAGTCTATCTCAATAAGAAGTTCCGTGTGCGTCAATTCCAATGAAGGCTTGTATTTTACTGCTTTTATCGCGGAACTCCTTTATAGAATCTTTTAGTCTAAGAACGCCACTATTTTTCGCAAAAGCTGATACAATAACAAAAGCTTTGTATTTATCTTCAGAAAGCTTATCTATAAGAATGTTTCCTAATTGACCGTCAAACGGTTGATTGATTAATTGTAACATATATATCGCCTCCTAATCATTGCAACTGCTTATCAAATTAACTCTGTTTATTTATTGCTAGTTTATCAATTTTATTAATGAATGCATCCCTTGCGATCTCCCAAGCGTTCTGTTTTAATGGTTGCAAGTTAAACATCTGCTCAATCTGAGATTTAAATGTATTAAGTCGAAATTTGTCGTTAGCTTTGAAATCTATTTTTTCTTTAGGAAGTAATCCGCCTATTTTATTCCTATCAAATCCAGGCATCAATATTTCCTGATAAGTCTTTTTCATTGCCCATACAGCACCCATTTCATTTAAACAAGCCTGACTTTCAAAATAGTTATCAGTATACCATAAAATGAAAAATACGTTTTGTTTGCTATGGAATTGCTTCAAAATCTCATCGTCAATCATTCTGCCGTTTTCAATATACGCATCTGGATGTGAAGAACAAAAAATACAACCGTCTTCTCCTTGACTTGGACGTGGTATACCTATGGCATATAATAATTCCATTAGGGCAGCGATTTGATCTTTATCTTTTTCTCTATGACTTATAAATATTTTTTCAAACAAACCTGGAAATAGCAATTCTTTTAAACATATTACTGCTTTTAGAATTATATTTGCTTCTAATATATTTACAGTGTATGTTCTACCTTCCCAGTGATAATCGTTAATGGTCTTTAGTACAGAAGCCATTTGATTTGAGGTAGTGTGACTCAAATCGTACTTTTTGTAAAATTCTTTTACAAGCAACTTATATCTTTCATATAATTCATCGCCAGTTTGAGCTTCGCCATATAAACGTATTTTTTGAACCAAGTTTTCGCACACTTCTATTATTTCGTTTAACTCGATAATTTTTATATCCATAATATTTCTCCAATCCGGCATAATAAATAGTGATGAACGACATATGTAACCTTCTACAAATTCATAAAATGCTTTTCTTGAAACCTTTTTATTCCGTCACAAAGGTCACATATTATATCTACTGAATATTAGTTTTATAGTAGCTCTGTTTTTATAACAATTATACCATATTTCGCACAATTAATCAATAGATGACGTTGAATATATGTGAATTATTATCAACGGTCGTTTTATAAGCAATCCAAGGTCAAAATGAAAGGGAGGCAAAGCAAAAACCGCTTAGAAGGCTATTCTAAGCGGTTTATAATTGGAGCTAGTGACCCGACTCGAACGGGCGACCTGCTCATTACGAATGAGCTGCACTACCAACTGTGCTACACTAGCATATTAAATTTTTGAATTTGTAAGGTGCTGCACAGCTGTCGCTTTATAATCAGTCCGAGACCTGCTCATTACGAATGAGCTGCACTACCAACTGTGCTACACAAGCAGCATATAGAATCAAATACAATATAATAATTATACACTAAAAGAGCTGCAATGTCAAGTAGCAGACTTCAAAACATAATAATAGAAAGTGAAAGACCGTCCCTCAGGACAGTCTTTCATATTACATATCATTTCTGTTTTCAAGAGCCTTAAACAACGTGACTTCATCAGCGTATTCAAGGATACCGCCGACAGGCAACCCAAAGGCAAGCCTTGTAACTTTAACGCCGAGAGGTTTAAGCAAACCAGCAGCATACATAGCGGTAGCATCGCCCTCAACAGTAGGATTGGTAGCCATGATCACTTCCTTGACGCCGCCCTGAGCAATACGTTCAAGCAATTCTTTGAAGCGCAGTTTATCGGGAGTGATGCCGTCCATAGGAGAGAGCAGTCCATGAAGAACATGATAAACGCCGTTATATTCCCGTGTACGTTCAAAAGCAGTAACGTCCTTCGGGCTCTCAACAACACATATAACGCTCTTATCCCGCTCATCGTCGCTGCAAATAGGACATATCTCCCTTTCAGTAAGATTCTGACAGCACTTACAGCAGCGAACATTCTTCTTAGCATCAATAAGTGCCTTAGCGAAATCCTCAACAGCGGCTTCATCCATAGACATAACGTGATAAGCCAGCCTCTGGGCGGACTTCATACCGATCCCCGGAAGCGCAGCAAACTTTTCCGCAAGTATGACCAGCGGAAGAGCATTATGATCAGCCATTACACCTTAAAACAGACCTGGGAGAGAAACTCCTCCGGTGATCTTGCTCATTTCAGATTCTGTTGTAGACTCAACATTGTTGACAGCCTCATTTACAGCACTGATGATGAGATCCTGAAGCATCTCGATATCCTCAGGGTCAACGACCTCAGGCTTGATAGTAAGAGACTTGATAGTCTTCTTGCCTGTTACTACGACTTCTACTGCACCGCCGCCGACAACTGCTGAGAAATCTCTTCCCTCGATGTCTTCCTGGAGTTCAGTTATCTGATCCTGCATTTTCTGTGCCTGCTTGATCATTGAATTCATGTTCTGAGCGCCGCCGCCCATATTCTTTGGTATTCTTGCTTTCATTTCAAATTCTCCTTTAGAATGAATATTTAGTATTATAAAAGCGATTTCACGCTTTTTCAACATTAGCCCTGACTGCTTTCAACAGCAGTTTCGATATTATTTGCCTGAGCCTTTCTGATAAGCTCCTCAGCCATATTTCTCTGCTGATCGACTGTCGTAGCGCACTTAGCTCTGATGATATATCTCTGCCCAAGTATACGTGTTATCGTCTCACTGAGAGAAACTGCATTTTCCTTTGTTTTGAACAGCGTTATAAAGAACCTGTTCTGCGAGGTTATAAATATGATATTACCGGCAGTAGCGGCAAATGAGCCGTCGAGACTTCCTGCAACAGCAGGATTCACCTTTCTGAACTCTTCCATGACTTCATCCCAGCGTTCGCATGGTTTAAGGTCTTCCGGACGAAGCTTTTTAATATCCACACTCGGTGCAGGTTCTGTATCGGGTGCAGGATTCTTAGCGGTAAGTATCTCCTGTTCCGGCTTTTTTCTTACTTCCGCCGGAGCATTGCTGATCTTGTCCTCTAACTGTTTTATTTTATCATAAATTTCAGAATTGTCAATAGTTACAGTGTTATTTTTTACATTTCCGCAGAGTTTTATAAGAGTCATCTCAAACTCAACTCTCTTGTTCATTACCTTCATCATGCGTTCGCGGCACTCCTGAAGCACAGCAAGCCTGTCCATGACCGTATCCAGTTCTGATCTCTCTGCGATAGCCTTCAGCCTTTCAAGCTCATCAGGCATACAAACGATAAGCTTATCGGCATTCTGCGGCGACACCTTCATCAGCATTACGTTCCTGTACTGCGTTATCAGTTCCTCACACAGTCTTGTGAGATCCTTGGACATATCGTAGAGCGAGCCTGTTATCTCAAGAGCTTTTGCCGTATCTGAATCAACAATAGCATCAAGCATATCGTAAAGGTAATCTCTTCCGGCAATTCCGGCGGTTTCGGAAACAGCAGCCGCATCTATTACCTCTGCACAGGCTGAACACTGATCGAGCAGCGATACCGCATCTCGCATACCTCCGTCGGCAAGCTTTGCAATAAGTGCAGCACCGTCATCGGTAAGTGTAAGTGATTCCTGTTCGGCTATGAATTTAAGTCTTGCAGCAATATCCTCAGCTTTGATGCGTCTGAAATCATATCTCTGACAGCGTGAAGCGATAGTTGCCGGAACTTTATGTATCTCCGTTGTAGCAAGTATGAACTTTACATACGGCGGCGGTTCTTCCATAATTTTCAGAAGTGCGTTAAACGCTCCCTGAGAGAGCATATGCACCTCGTCAATGATGTATATCTTATAAGCGCCGCGCTCAGGGGTATAGACTGCACCCTCGCGCAGATCACGGATATTGTCAACGCCGTTGTTTGAAGCAGCGTCTATCTCGACAATATCTGTCAGCGAGCCGTTATCCGCATCACGGCATATATCACATTCAAGGCAGGGGTTGCCGTTTTTCATATTGCGGCAGTTCACGGCTTTAGCAAGTATACGCGCACACGTAGTTTTACCAGTTCCGCGTGAACCGGTAAAAAGATAAGCATGAGCAGTCTTGCCGCTGATTATCTGATTTTTCAGCGTATCCGTAGTATGCTGCTGTGAAATGACATCATCGAATGTCAGCGGACGCCATTTGCGGTATAGAGCCTTATACACCGAAAGCTACCCCTTTCCTGATATTAAGCGTTATGTGATACCGTATCTTCCTTTCCGGGATGCGATTCCAGCATAACAGCTGCCTGTACCTTTTTAAAATAGGTCGTAAATCCATGCGGATCCTCTATGTTATTGATAAGAGCCATGCGGAAATATTCCTCGCCCTTATGAAGATCTCTCATGATAGTATATGCAAGAGCAGCTCCTCCGAGCGCATCCGCATAGCATTCACGGCGTTCTATCGCCTCATTGAACCATTTCAGTGCATTTTCGCCGTCGTTGAGTTTGATATAGACCGAGCCGATCTCATATCTTGCACGGCAGCTGTATTTATGGTCCGTATCCATAATACCTTTCAGTATTTCTATTGCCTTGTTCGTAGCACCTGTTGCAGCACAGCTTCTTGCCTTGAAGAGGGGAAGCTCCGGCAGTGAATAGCCGAATTCCTCAGCTTTTTCATAATTAACAACAGCATTAGGGTACATACCCATTATCTGATAACAACGTCCGCGGTAAAATGAAAGAACTCCCTGTTCCTCGCGGCTGCATTCAAGATCACTCGCATCGAGCTCTGTAAAGATATTCAGAGCGGCTTCAAAGTCTCCTGAATGAAGAGTCCACAGACCGCTCTCGAAGCGCTGTGATTTCTTTCCGAGCCCGGTAAAAGCGCCGCCTATCATATCTTCATCATAACGGTGAAATATCTTTTTTCCGTACTTTCCTACTTCAACGAAGAAGAATACTACAAATGCCGAGCCCATTACAGCCAGCATCAGGAGAAGCGCTGTGCTGACGCTGAAAAGCGGCTCGCCCTTAAATGTCGTATACGAGATCAATACAAGCAGCATCGTTGCCGCACTGAAAGCAAGAGCATTTATCGCCGCACGTCTCATGCAGATCATAACACGCCTTGTTCTTCTAAGCAATATTGTAAATAGCAGCATTGTAACCTCCCGAAAAATCAGCGTAACTAAAACAAAAATTCCGGAACATAAATGTGCAGGCTTGCTGCGGCACACAACACACACCGCTTAATGCTGCTCGGTCTCCCGCCTGACATGGTTCACGAGGTCTTGTTGCACAGGGCCCGCACATTTATATTTCGGAATTAATTGAGAGACATACGCTCTGACGTTAATTATAACACACCCCATAGCTTTTGTCAAGCATTTTTTCATAACAATCCTGTTATTGCTGACACCCTTTTTGTTTTCCGGCTGTTGACACATCCCCCTTATAATGATATAATTATAATGAAATAATATGCGCTATGCGCTGAAAAGGAGTATTTTTACCATGAGCGGAAACAAAAACAGCTATGAAAGTCCATTTTGTACACGTTATGCCAGCGAAGAGATGCAGTATATCTTCTCTGCTGATAAAAAATTCACTACCTGGAGAAAACTCTGGGTCGCTCTCGCAAGAGCCGAAATGAAGCTTGGTCTCCCTGTTACAGAAGCACAGGTCAAGCAGCTCGAAGAACATATCAGCGATATTGATTACGAAGCTGCCGAAGCAAGAGAGCGTATCACCCGCCACGATGTTATGGCTCATGTTTTCACATATGGTCAGGCTTGTCCTGACGCTGCCGGTATCATTCATCTCGGCGCAACTTCATGCTATGTAGGCGATAATACCGATGTTATCATCATGCGCGATGCTTTACAGGTCATCCGCAGAAAGCTTATAAACGTTATGAGCAATCTTTCAAAATTCGCCGCTGAATACAAGGATATGCCATGTCTCGCATACACCCACCTCCAGCCGGCTCAGCTCACAACCGTCGGCAAGAGAGCAACTCTCTGGCTCAATGAGCTCCTCATGGACTTTGAGGATCTCGAATACCGTATCTCTACCCTCAAACTCCTCGGTTCAAAGGGAACAACAGGTACTCAGGCTTCTTTCATGGAGCTCTTCGAGGGCGACACCGACAAGATCAAGAAGCTTGAAAGCATGATAGCTGAGGAAATGGGATTCGACAGCGTTGTGCCCGTTTCAGGTCAGACATATTCGAGAAAGATGGATTCACAGGTGCTTGCAGTTCTCAGCGGTATAGCACAGTCAGCAAGCAAGTTCTCAAACGATATGCGTCTGCTCCAGTCCTTCAAGGAAATGGAAGAGCCGCGTGAAAAGAAGCAGATCGGTTCATCCGCAATGGCTTACAAGCGCAATCCTATGCGCTGCGAGAGAATAACCTCCCTCGCAAGATACGTCATGATCGACAGCCTCAACCCTGCTTTCACAGCCGGAACACAGTGGTTCGAGAGAACACTGGATGACTCCGCAAACAAGCGTATATCCGTTGCTGAGGCATTCCTCGGCGTTGACGCTATCCTCAACATCATGATGAACGTTACCGACGGTCTCGTAGTTTATCCGGAAATGATAAGAAGACGTGTTATGGCAGAGCTCCCATTCATGGCAAGCGAAAATATCATGATGGATGCCGTAAAGAAGGGCGGAAACCGTCAGGAACTCCACGACCGTATCATGGACTACTCTATGGAAGCCGGCGCTAATGTTAAGGTGCGCGGTCTTGATAACAACCTCTGCGAACTCATAGAGGCTGATCCTATGTTCATGGTAACAAAAGAGGAGCTCGATGCTGTACTCAAGCCTGAAAACTACACCGGAAGAAGCTCTCAGCAGGTCGAGGAATTCCTCACCGGCTGCATTGATCCTATTCTTGAAGCCAACAAGGACATTCTCGGCGAAAACTTTGAAATGAAGAACTGATAATTATGAAAAAACAATACCTCGAAGCCGGAAAAATAGTCACGACCCACGGCATCCGCGGGGAAGTGAAAATAATGCCGTATACCGATTCGCCCGATCTTCTTTGCGAGTTCGACAGACTTTTTATAGGCAGAAATCATGACGAAATAATAGTCGAACGCGCCCGTGTATTCAAAAATACCGTCATCGCAAAGCTCGAGGGTGTCGATACTCCCGAAGCCGCCGAAAAGCTGCGTAACAAGCTGCTCTATATGCACCGCGATGATCTTGAACTCGATGAGGATACTTACTTTATCCAGGATCTCATAGGTCTCGAAGTCCGCGATGCCGATTCCGACAAGGTTTACGGCAAAATAACCGATGTTATGCAGACAGGCGCTAACGATGTATATGTCATAAAGGGCGATGAGCGCGAGTACCTCGTGCCGGCTATCGCAGATGTTATCATCTCAACCGATGTAGACGAAGGCTTTATGACTATTCGTCCGCTTGACGGTCTTTTTGACTGAGTAATAGTAAAAAGGAAGTTACCTATGCATATAGAAATAGCAACACTATTTCCGGAAATGTGCGAGGCTGTCCTCGGCGAGAGCATAGTAGGAAGAGCGCGAAAAGCCGGAAAGATCTCGGTACACTGCCGCCAGATACGTGAATATACTCAGGATAAGCACCGCCGTGTCGATGATACTCCCTATGGCGGCGGCATGGGCATGGTCATGCAGTGCGAACCTATATACAACTGCTATAATGCAGTCTGCGAGGAACTCGGCACAAAACCGCATACTATATATATGTCGCCCAAAGGCAGTATCTTCGATCAGCAGAAAGCCATAGAACTCTCGCAAATGGACAACATCCTCATAGTCTGCGGTCACTACGAGGGCGTAGATCAGCGTGTTATCAACAAAATAGTTGACGAGGAGATCTCCATTGGCGATTATGTCCTAACAGGAGGGGAGCTTCCTGCCTGCGTTGTAGCCGATGCTGTTGCAAGAATGTGTCCGGGAGTGCTGTCTGATGATGTCTGCTTCACCGATGAGAGCATTTACAGCGGACTTCTTGAATATCCACAGTATACACGTCCCGAAGTGTGGGAAGGCGATGCTGTTCCGCCGGTATTATTGACCGGTCACCACAAAAACATACAGCAATGGCGCATGGAACAGAGCATCGCTCTGACAGAACAGCGGCGTCCCGATCTTCTTGCGAAATACAGGGAAAAATCCGACCAAAAATGACGTTTTTTACCAATTTGTGACCAAATTTTGCGATTTATATATATATTAATTTTATAGGTATATATATATCTGGTATTTCGCCATTATTCCGCTAAATCTGAAATTCCTTTAGAAGATTCACACATATATCCACGTTGAATAATGTGCAAATTGACTAACAAATTTTTCTATTTTTTTGTAGTGATAATCCACAAGCAGACCGACTAAATTTCTCTCACATTTTATCGAAATGTAGAATTTAACCCCAAGTCAGCATTTATACACAAAAATCCGTTGACTATGCAGAAAAATGAATGTATAATGATATCAGCAACTGAAAAAATTGCAACACCACATATGGCTCGGAAATAGAGAGCCGCACTAAAGAGAATAGGAGAGTTGTATATGTTTGTCAGAGAAGTAATGGTTAAGAATCAGGTTGGACTTCACGCAAGACCTGCAACATTCTTCATTCAGAAGGCTAATGAATTTAAGTCATCTATCTGGATAGAAAAAGAAGAACGCAGAGTTAACGCTAAGAGCCTTCTTGGTATTCTTTCTCTTGGTATCGTTGGCGGCACAAATGTAAAGGTTATCGCTGACGGCGCTGATGAGAAGGCTGCAGTTGACGCTCTTGTTGAGCTCGTTGACAGCGGTTTCAGCGAAGAGAACAGATAATTATTTATGTATGGGCGTTACAATATGTAACGCCCATTTTGTTTTTTAACGCTCAAGTTCAGATGCCATATTTTCTGCAAATATAGCATAACCGCGCGTCGGATCAGCTACAAATACATGAGTGACCGCACCGATAAGCTTTCCATCCTGTATTACAGGGCTTCCGCTCATTCCCTGAACTATTCCGCCTGTTGCTTCGAGAAGTTCAGGATCGGTTATGCGTATGACCATATTCTTAGCAGAATCATCGCTGTTATAATCTACATCTTCGATCTCTATCGAATAGCTTTTAGGCTTGCTGCCCTTGATCGTTGTATAGATCTCAGCATCGCCGCGCTTTATATCCTGACGGTATCCGAGAGGATACTCCTTAATTTCAAGGTCATCAAGAGCTTCCGGTGAAAGTCTGCCGTAAACTCCGCTTTCCTTATTAACACTCAGATCACCAAGCTTTTCTCCGCGCCTGAATGTTCCGAGGAGCTCTCCCGGGATCCCTTTTTCGCCGCGCTTTGTTCCGCTTACCTCAACAGGTACAGCTTCACCGCTGCTTACAGGGACCAGTTCACCGGTATCAGCATCACATATCGGATGTCCAAGACCGGCAAAGCTGCCAGTCTTTTTGTTAATGAAGGTCATCGTTCCGATACCGGCAATACTGTCGCGCACCCACATTCCGCCGCGCCAGCTTCCGCTTCTGCCTGAATATACAGGCTGGAGCTCTGTTGTGAATTCTCTGCCGCCGCGGTCTATTCTGAGCGATATTTTGTTTCCGCCGCTGCCGGAGATAATGGACTGAAGCTTCTCATTTGAAAGAACCTCAACTCCGTCTGCAAGACAGATAATATCGCCCTTCTCTATCCCGGCATCCTCAGCCGGACAGACCTTTTCGCCGTTTTCTGCCTCTACATCAGCAGTTCCGGTAACCATAACGCCTTTCATAAGCAGCTTTATGCCAAAAGGCATTCCGCTTGCAGCATATACCGGAGTCTCCTCTTCGCAGACTTCAACATATTTGACCGGTATAGCGCCAAAAATTGACAGCGTTACATGGTCACTCGCGGAAGATCCATCCGAAACAGGATAGCCGCAGCAGCTTATCTCAGGATATTCAGCTATTTTAAGCGTTCTTCCGTTTTCAGACCGGACTTTATCAGGAAGCTTTCCCGAATAGTATCCGGCTGTTCCAAATGCACCGATCATTGCCGCAGAAAGCATTATCGCGGCAATTTTAGATATTTTACGTCTCAGCTGCATAACAGTATCCCTTTCTGGCTGCGTTACAGTACGCAGCAGATATATTATTTGTCTCTGCAAAAGCATTATTACAGTAAAAATCCCCGAGATACTTTTGCCATTTTTAGTTTTAACGCACAGGAGTTTCAAATGAAAACAAGACAGCGCCTTCCGCGGAAAAAGCATCCCTATCTTAATGCCTTAAAGGCGGTCACTCTCGTTCTGACCGCAATATATCCCGTCTTTATGACCATGATGACCGGTGCAGGTATTCTGTATAACCGCGGCAGCTACGGCAGTTCTTTCGCCCGTTACGGCACTATTCTGATAGTTTCCGGCTGCCTTATGACATCAGGGACAATACTTTGTCTTTTCAGAAAAAATCTCACTTCACTGCTATCTCCATTCTTTTCACTGACAGGTCTTGTAATGTGCATGGCCGTACTCAGGCGTCTCGTAAAACACGCCGATGAACACGGCTGGCACGGCTCAGGTATGTACGAAAACGTATCTGCGAGCTATACGTTCCAAACAAGACTCCTGCCCTGTATTCTTCCGGCGATCGCAGCCACTGTGACAGCCCTGTGCCAGTACTTTTCCTATGATCTCAGCGAACTGCGCCGGGAACGCAAACGTCAGAAAGAAAACGCACCAGCTCCATCTATAATTTCAGATGATCAACAAAAATAACCTCGATAACGATGTTATTGCACGCACACTTATTATAACCGAAATTATTTGAGAAATCCGTCGGCATTACGCATTGCCGTCATACGAAAGAAGGAAATTTTACGTCTGATAAGGAATATAATGGATATTTTTGCTTTGCAGATTTTGAATTCACCTGCGGAGCTTTCATAGACGATACAAAAAGCGAAGTCCTTTCCGTTGGGGCAGTCATATGCTCTCCGGACTACAAGATCGCTGAAAAATACTATTCAACCGCGCGTCCGAACAAGTTTCCGCGCATGACCAGACAATGCCGTGAATTGACAGGTCTTACTCAGGCAGAGATCTCATCCTCTCCCGACAGCAACGAAGCCCTCAGAGGTCTTGTTCAGCTCATGAAGCATTATAATATCACCGAGATCTACGTATGGGGGAATTTCGACAAACCCGGTCTTGCAGGCGACATTAATCAGCACCGCAAAAAAAACGTCCCCCACGGGAACATCAATTTCATATACAACAGCATTAATGATATTCAGGCTGAGGTCACAGCTAAAATGCAGCTTCCGCAAGCTGTAAGTATAAGCGAGCTCGCTGCCGTTTTCGACTATGCTCCGGAATCCGGAAGCTTCCACAACGCTCTTAACGATGCAGAGGCGCTATATACCATTCACAAAGCCGTATACACGACAGATATTACCGCAAATGAAAAATTCATGCAGCTTAAACAGGAGCGTCTGAAAAAGATCGCAGAGGCTAAAGCAGCAACCGTCGAAAAGCTTCGTGCAGAGGCTCTTTCGCTCCCATTCACCCCTGAAGAGATCGGATTCTTTGAGGCTCTGAAGGCTGCAAACAACGAAAAACAAGAGCTTGATTTCCTGCGTCTGCGAGTAAAATTCGTAAGAGCACTGAAACGTTCTCCCGAAACCGATGATTTCTTCTTAGCGGAATATTCCGATCCTCCGCGCATAAAAGTCCTTCCGGCAACAAAATTCAAAGGCAGCGCGCGCTATGTATCTACGCATCACGAAGCCTTCAAGCGCCCGGATTTCAACCGCGTTTTTATCAACGAATACAAAAAGCAGAAGCACTGAACCTGCCTGCTTTAAATAACAAGCAAACGGACGTACAATTCTGTACGTCCGTTTTGTTATGAATATTCACATAAAAAAACAAGATCTTCATTGGTACCCTCTCAAAAACCAATGAAGATCAAGTTCATAAGAAACGCACCCTCTATACGTTTCTTCTTTCCGGCAACGCAATTCCGAAGCGTTTTATAGTCGATATGCTGTGATCGGACCGGTAGTTGAACGTTTCAATTGATAAAAGCTGCTTTAGGCGATCAAACATATTATAGGCATTAATGTTCAATAACAGCTTATCAGCATAGTAGTATAATGTAACCGGTAGCTTAACGATCCGGCGGAGTTTATACCGGATAAGCAGGGATTCGACTATTGCCGTTTTCACAGGACACAAAAATGTATCATTGTAATGTCAGTGAGTGAATTATGTATATACCACTCCCAACAATTGTATTATAGATGATTGCACAAAAATATTCAATTGAAAATATTGCTCTCTTTTAGGATTATATTGCTACATATAATTCAAGAATTTATATTAAGTAATTATTAACAATGCGCTTCATTTAATTTTTACCGCTATATACGTTGAAATCAGAAACTTTTCATCCGCAGTTTTCGTCCTATATCGTTCATCAAAAAAATTGCCGTAATATTGGCAAATTTTGCTCCTATCCGAAACTCGTCTTTAATTATAAGTATTCATCAATTAATTGCTCACCAGCTTCGTCGCTCATCAGTAACTCCAGCCAAATAATTTTAACAAAGCTTACCGGATACGATTTTTATGAAATTATGAATATTTTTTTAAGATTTCGCAAAATATCACTTTTGTGCTACGTAAAATTTCATTTGTGTGCTGACAAAAAAACAGGAGCTATTAAGCTCCTGTGATATTACAGTATTCCCTGTGCAGCTTCTTCGATGCGTTTTTCATAATACTCCTTGCTCCAGCTGAATTCAAACTCGCTGAAAAGCTTCAGACAGCTGTGAGTATTTGCAACCGCTTCTTCAAGACCGTCACGCTCTCCGGAATTTGCAAATATATAAACTCCAGTTATGAGCATTTCCAACAGAGTCACATCATTTCTTCCGTGCGGTTTATAGCCGAATCTCAGCAATTTGAAAGCATCATTGTATCGCTTTGCCGCACAATCCACAAGTGAAAGTGTCATGTACATTTCAGCAAGCTTCTTATCAGAATGCTTCTGAACATAGTTCTGGAGAAAATTGATATTCTCGGTTCTGAAATCATCAGCATCACGCCAATGGCCGAGTTTGCTCTTAGCCTTGAGCACCTCGATGCAGAATCCGAATTTATCGTCGCCGCTCAGTTTGCGTTCCATGAGCATATCAAGATAGAATCCGGCGCTCTTACTGTCGTGGATGCGATCGTATAGCGAAGCGACCTGCACAATATCCTCAGCCTGAGGCTTCTTGACATCGTTAATAAACACATCCGCATAGTGTTCACACAGTTCCTTTGTATAACCGCCGCTCGAATAATCAGCGTAGACTTCTTCATATTTTTTCATTTCAGCCCCGAATGAGGGCAGCAGAGTTTTAGCAAAATTACTTGATTTCTTGCGTTCTGACGGCGAAAGCATAAACATTTCCCTCCCCAAAAGATACTTTTACGCAAATTTTCGGTTCTTTATAATTCTATCACAAATCTTAAACTTAGTCAATATTTGTTAAGACACTTCGCTCAAAACTGTTGAAATGCACAAAAAACGATAGTCTTTTTTTTCCTAATCAGCAAATTTAATTTTTAACAATTTATACTTATTGCAGCCGCTATTATCTAAGGTCACAGTTTTTTCGTCTGCATTTTGTTCATATCTACAAAATTTACTTGTTCAGCCTTTTTTTGAAAAATTATTAAGCCTATTTCAATATTTGATGTTATAATAGTATGTAAGATGTGATATTATATTCTGTCGCCGGAAGAAAGGAGCGATAACTATGCGCCTGCTCGTTGTTGAAGACGAAATCCAGCTCGCTGATGCACTAAGCGAGATCCTGAAACGCAACAAATACAATGTCGATACGGTATATAACGGTATCGACGGACTTGATAACGCTCTTACAGGCGTTTATGACTGCATTGTTCTCGATATTATGCTGCCGGGTATGAACGGCATCGAGATACTGAAAGAGCTCCGCAGCGAAAAGATCTCAACCCCCGTCCTTCTGCTTACAGCAAGAAGCGAAATAGAAGATAAGATAAACGGTCTCGACTGCGGCGCAGACGACTATCTCACCAAGCCATTCGTGACAGGTGAACTCCTCGCACGTATACGTGCCCTTACAAGACGCAAAGGCGAAATAATCGACGAAAACCGTCTCGATTACAACGGTCTCGAACTCAATAAGAATACAAGTTCTGTTATCTGGAAAGGCAACGATGTAAAACTCAGCCTGAAAGAGTATCAGATCATGGAGCTTCTCATATCAAACCCTCACCAGATACTTCCCAAAGAGCGTATCATCGAAAAAATATGGGGCTATGAAAGCGATGTTGAATACAACAATATCGAGGTATATATATCATTCCTGAGAAAGAAGCTCTCAGTCATATCAGCCCCGATACAGATAAAAACCGCCCGCGGGATAGGTTATTCTCTTGAATAGGAGGAATGAGCGATGTTCAGGAAAGCCCAGCTGAAGCTTTTCGCAATTATCACCTGCATACTCCTTGCAATATTCGTTGCAGTTCTCGGCTCAATAAATCTGATAATGCAGGCTATGATGCAGCGGCAGTCTATGGATGTTCTGAAAAAAATAGCGTCCGGCGTGGACTATTCCAATAACGGTTTCGTTATAACACGTCCCGAGGATTTCGGTCAGAAGCCAAACGATCAGCCGCCTTCTAAGCCGCCGGAAGAGACCTCGTCCACCGAAGCTTCTCAGAATACTTCCGAGGAAACTTCAGAAGAAACTTCCGAGACCGATGTTACCTCAGAGGAGACTTCTCAGACTTCACAGCCGCAGCAGTCTCCGGCTGTCGTTCAGACCTCACCGGCTGCTCCGGCACATACCGAAAGCCCTGATGTCACTCCGCAAGAGCCTGCACCCGAGCCTGTAACAACAACTCCACCGCCGGAAAATACAGATGCACCGGCGCAGACCTCTGCTCCGCCTGCTACAAAACACATAGAGACGTCACCAACCCGCCCCGAACCCACAACATCTCATCAGCCTACTGAACCGCCTAAACAGACAGATCCTTACGAATGGTGGAAGGATCCTAACAACTGGGGACAGATGCCTACATATCCGGCGCCGTGGGACGGCGGCGGCGGTACTTATCCGCCGTTCTATCCGCCTTACTGGGGCGGTTGGGGCAATTCCTTCTCATGGTTCGGCTCAAACGCTCCGCAGGATAGCAAAGAAGAACAGCCAACTACCGAACGATCACATGAGCGTAACACCGAACCGACCTCGCCGACTCCTCTCGCTCTCGCTTATATCGGCAGCGACACGTTCCTTGAGGACTCTACGGCATTCATTGATGACGGTATTCATAAGCCGCAAAACGAAAAACAGGATCAGAAGCGCAATCCCGATAATATACCGAAATCTATCGGATCTATCGACTTCTTCATCATCATGGCTGATAACGACGGCAACTATCTTGATATGATGAACAACGATGATCTCGATGAAGGTACTGCACAGAACTATATCTCTGCTATCCTCAAAGAAAAAGCAAGCAGCGGTATGCTGGAAAACAAGTATCAGTTCTATCAGATGAAAAAGAATAACGGCACTCTCATAGTATTCACCGACAAAAGTGCCGAGTTCAATATGCTGAGCAAGCTTATTCGTACTACTATTATAATCGGTACGGGAAGCCTTATATTCCTCGCAGCAGCTGCATACTTCCTGAGTAAAAAGATCATGCAGCCCCTTAAAAGCGCATTTGAGAAGCAGAAGCAGTTTGTTTCAGATGCAAGCCACGAATTAAAAACTCCGCTGACCGTTATTTCAGCCAATGCAGATGTACTTTCGGGTGAAATAGGCGAGAACCGCTGGCTTACCTACATAAAATCACAGACCGACCGTATGAACGTCCTCGTAAACGATCTGCTCAATCTCACAAGACTTGAAAACAATTCCAGCGAATTCGTCCGCAGAGACTTCGATCTCAGCAAGGCTATCACCAATACCGCTCTGCCTTTTGAGTGTCAGGCTTTCGAGTCCAATAAGAAGTTTGAGGTCGACATCGAAGAGGGACTGACTCTCAACGGCAGCGAACGTCATATCAAGCAAATGGCTGCAATATTTATCGACAACGCGCTGAAGTATTCTAACGAAGGCGGCATCGTCAAGGTCGGACTAAAAAAGCAGGGCGACAAAAAAGTCTTCTCGATCTATAACACCGGTACAGGCGTTAAGGCAAAAGACAAAGACAAGATATTTGAACGCTTCTATCGAAGTGATGAATCACGAAACCGCGCTACCGGCGGCTATGGTCTTGGACTTGCTATCGCAAAATCTATCATTGATAAGCACAAATTCAAGGTTTATGTGGATAACGAAGAAGGCAAAAGCATTTGCTTTATTATTACAATGTAACGCGGGGAGCCCCGCTGGCTTACACATACTCGCTAACGGCACAATTATTTGATCCGACATACTAAAAGGGCGCATAAAGCGCCCTTTAATTCTATATATTCCCGAAAAAACAGCCGCACTTTCGTGCGGCTGTAATGTTATATTACTTTCTTGAAATGCTTGGAATAAGCTTAAGTGTAAATCTCTGGATAACGAGTGCATCGTTTGCAGTAAGACCAGCGTTACCGTCAACGTCAGCTGCGATCTCACCATCTTTTGTGATGCGATCTGCGCTTGTACCGTTAACGCCATACTTACCAGGGTTAAGTGTTGCCTGCATTACCATAACAACGTCAGCCATATCAACAAAGCCATCGCCGTTAGCGTCACCGTCTAATAATGCATCGTGAGCAGTCGGATCATCAGTTGCAGGATCTGTAACCGGATCTGTCACTGGGTCTGTAACCGGATCAGTTACAGGGTCTGTTACAGGATCAGTTACTGGCTGAGCAGCTACTACTTCAAAGCCTGCAAGATCAACATCTTCTGCACCGAGCCAGATCTGGATCTCAGCAGCATCTACTGAAGCAGGGAAATTGCTCATAGGAACCTCAACCTTGACTGTACCATTGCTGCCAACTGTTGCTTCCCATTCAACCTTCTCCCAGCCATTGCCGTTGAAACCAACGCAGCCGTTGAGGTCAGTACCAGCTTTGCCTTCAATTGTCATAACAAGTGTGCCAGTTCTGTCTGTTGTACCGAATTCGATAGAATACTTCTTTGTCTTGTCGATCGGAACATCAATCTCAATATCAGGAGCATCAAGGAATACTATCTTCTCGATGTTAGTAACAGCGTTTGTTCTTGCCTGCATATGCTTGATGTCAGAAAGCTCGCCTTCCCATACCTGAGGAACAGCCTTATCTACGAGGTAGTAAGCAATGCCGTTCTTTTCGTCGATGGTGTAAGGGCTCATTTCCTTCCAGCCCTTGTAATTCTTGTCAGAAACTGCAAGTACAGGTGTATCGCCTGTGTACTTGATAGCAACTTCCTTGCCCTTCATGTCATCCCATGTTACTTCAGGCTCACCGGGAGTTGTGTTCTGATATACATCAGACTTGGAAGCATCGATCTCAGTAGGTGTGCTTAAATATACCTTACCCTGTGAGAGATCCTGATGGTCATACTCAGGCATTTTGCCTTCGCTGCCCCATACGATAGTATCATCGTTCATGATCTCCATCATCTTGTTGATGATAGGAAGACTGGACTGGAGCCACTCACCTGTCTCACGGTTGATATAGCCGTGGCACTCACCGGGATTATCAGGATTTGATTCGATGTTATTATCCCAGAGTACGCAAGGGATGCCGTACTTCTTAGTTGTTGTGAAATACTGAGTTGTCCAGTCAACACGCGCCTGTGTATTTCCGAAGTTGGAAGTACCCATTTCGCCGATAACTACCGGAATACCCTTGTTTACGAACATATCGCGGAAGTTCTGGAGGTTATAAGCGAGGTCATTACTGAACTCAGTAGTGAATGTATCGTGATAAGCGCCTTCCTCAGTATTTGTATTCATTGTGAAGTTGTAAGGAGTGTAAGCATGGATAGAAACAGCTAAATAATCGTCATTCTCAGGAAGAACGATCTGATTGAGGAATGTCTTATCCGAGCTTGCTACATAGCCAGGGAGCATAAGGAGACGAGTCTTAGCGTAATCGCCGTCCATGCCTCTGATAAGCTTTACAAAGTCAGCCTCCAGCTTGTTGATAACGTCTGCCTCAGCAACAGGTGTTGCATACCACCATTCATGGTCTGTACCCTTAGCACGCGGTTCGTTCATGCACTCAAATATGAGGTGCTGATCGTAATCCTTGAATTCGGTAGCGATCTGCTCCCAGAGTTTCATAAGCTTCGGCTTGATCTCGTCATAAGCTGTGGCAAGATCAGGTCTGTTGATCCAGCCCTCCTCATGGTGAACGTTAAGGATAACATACATATCATTATTGATAGCGTAGTCAACTACCTCATGAACACGAGCGAGCCATGCAGGATCGATATTGTTCTGGGAATCAAGATGCTGGAACCATGTTGTAGGGATACGAACAGTGTTGAAGCCCTTAGCCTTGATAGCATTAAAGAGTTCCTGTGTTGCCTTCGGGTTATTCCAGCAGGTCTCAGTTTCAAGACCAGCGCTTTCCACTGGGATATAAGTGTTAGGATCGTTCGGATCAGGCTTCTGAGCATAAGCATCAAGGGTATTACCCAGATTCCAGCCCACCTTCATATCCTTTGTGATCTCGAATGCAGAAAGCACCTTATTAGCAGCGTCGGCCTCAAGGTAACTTGTTGGTGCAACGTTAAGTGAACTGAGCATACATACTGCTGCTGCAGAAATACTTACGATGCGCTTAAAGCTTTTGGTGTCATTAAAAAACATAATAACAACCCCTCCTTGTAATAAATTTAAAACACCGACAGGAACACAGTGCAAATTTCCCACCGATAATTACAATCACATTTTATCACATCCGTAAAAATTTGTCAAGTTTCTTTGTGCATTTTGACGTTCTCGGACGTGTAGAAATTAAAGCTTGATATTTAGTAGTTTTGTATAGTGTCTCACTATATAGCCGTGTATCAATATTAACTCACAATTAATAAGTTTTGTCATATAACAATATATCCCCGTACAAATAACTTCTGTACGGGGATAAAACGTCGTATTTGATTACTTGTTTTGCATATATGCATCCATTGCAGCAGCTGCCTTCTTGCCGGCACCCATTGCAAGGATTACTGTTGCAGCACCGGTAACAGCATCGCCGCCTGCATAAACGCCTTCCTTGGAGGTAAGACCGTCCTCGTCAGCGATGATACCGCCCCACTTCTGAGTGTCAAGACCGTCTGTTGTAGCCTTGATGAGCGGATTCGGAGAGGTTCCGATAGACATGATAACGCAGTCTGCCTCGATCTCAACGAATGCGCCTTCCTTCGGAACAGGC
Source organism: Ruminococcus flavefaciens (assembly GCA_015067005.1). Taxonomy (GTDB): domain Bacteria; phylum Bacillota; class Clostridia; order Oscillospirales; family Ruminococcaceae; genus Ruminococcus; species Ruminococcus flavefaciens_AA. The sequence continues at coordinate 42,798 of SVNH01000001.1, read as the reverse complement.
TTTGCACGTCCGGAAGCATCAGGCTCGGAAAGTTCCATTTCCTGACATATCACGCTCTTTACCCAGCCGTTGTCAGTAGCCTTGATCTCAGTCGGATTGGTGAGGAACATGAATTTGATGCCCTCTTCCTTAGCGTGTTCTACCTCCTCAGCTCTCGCAGGGAGTTCCTTTTCTGTACGTCTGTAAACGATAGTAACATCAGCGCCAAGTCTTTTAGCACATCTTGCAGCGTCCATAGCAACATTTCCGCCGCCGACGATAACTGCCTTCTTACCGTGCTGAACAGGTGTTGAGCTGTCCTCTTTATAAGCCTTCATGAGGTTTATACGTGTGAGGAACTCGTTTGCGGAATATACACCGCTGAGGTTCTCACCCGGAATACTCATAAATCTCGGAAGTCCTGCGCCGGAGCCGATGAAAACGGTCTCGAAGCCTTCTTCCTTCATAAGCTCATCAATTGAGATAGTACGTCCGACAACAGTATTTGTCTCAACGTTTACACCAAGCGCTTTAAGCCCCTCGATCTCCTTCTGAACAATGTCCTTAGGGAGACGGAACTCAGGGATTCCATAGGAAAGAACGCCGCCAGCAACATGAAGAGCCTCGAATACAGTAACATCATAGCCCTTCTTTATGAGGTCGCCTGCACAGGCAAGTCCGGAAGGACCTGAACCAATAATAGCAGCCTTATGACCGTTTGAAGCCGGCTTCTCAACAGCAGTTTCCGGCTGAGCATTGTGCCAGTCTGCAACGAATCTTTCAAGACGTCCGATAGCAACCGGCTCGCCCTTGATTCCGCGGACACACTTGCCCTCGCACTGATTCTCCTGAGGGCATACTCTTCCGCATACAGCAGGAAGTGAGCTTGACTTTGTTATCACCTTATATGCAGCAGCAAAATCGCCCTTTGCGACCTCTGCGATGAATGCAGGGATGTCGATCTGAACAGGACATCCTGTAACGCAAGGCTTGTTCTTGCAGTTAAGACAGCGCTGAGCCTCGTCGATAGCCTGCTCCTCAGTATAACCGAGTGCAACTTCCTTGAAGTTCTTATTTCTGACATCCGGTTCCTGAACCGGCATTTCATTTCTTGTAGCTCTCATATTAGGCATCTTACTTTACCCCCTTGAAAAGATTGCAGGTATCCTCATGAGCCTTGCGCTCAAAAGGCTTATACATTGCGCCTCTTGCCATAGCCTCATCGAAGTCGATAAGGTGACCATCGAACTCAGGACCGTCAACGCAGGCGAACTTTGTCTCTCCGCCGACTGTAAGACGGCATCCGCCGCACATACCAGTTCCGTCGATCATAATAGGATTCATAGAAGCGACTGTGGGGATCTCATACTGCTTTGTAAGCTGGCATACGAATTTCATCATGATGAGAGGACCGATAGTAATAACACGGTCGTACTTCTCACCGCTCTCAATAAGCTTCTTGAGAGCATCTGTAACAAGTCCCTTTTCGCCGGCAGTACCGTCATCAGACATAAGCACGAACTTTGACGATGCAGCCTTGAACTCGTCCTCAAGGATAACGAGATCCTTGTTTCTGAAACCAACGATAGAGTGTACCTCAACTCCGAGATCGTGGAGTTTCTTAGCAACAGGATATGCGATAGCACAGCCGACACCGCCGCCTACGACAGCAACCTTTTTAAGGCCTTCTGTTTCAGTAGCGCGTCCGAGAGGTCCAACGAAATCATGGAGACAATCACCCTCATTGAGGTGATTGAGTTTTTCTGTTGTAGCACCGACTATCTGGAAAATTATAGTTACAGTACCTGCACTGCGATCAAAATCAGCGATAGTGAGCGGGATACGCTCGCCGTTCTCATCTGTTCTGAGAATGATGAACTGACCAGGTTCAGCCTTCTTAGCAACCTTCGGTGCAGCAATTTTCATAAGTGTAACAGTCGGGTTGAGACTTCTTTTTTCAAGTATTTCAAACATTGTCTTTACCTTCCTAAACGTATATTTGCAATGCAGGAACTCCCGCCGTCATCGCCATTGAGGACAGCGATACAAGCATTGCAGGGGATAAATTACATTATACCACACATTCACGCGGATTTCAAGTATATTTTCACACTTTAAGCTGTTAATATGTTAACGATCTGCTGCTGATGCTATACAGCACAGGACGCCTCTCCTGTAAAGCTGACACAAATACAGAAGCTGACGTCCTGAACGAACTCATATTATATTTTATTTGTATTCCGCAAATGCCGATTCATTGCGAACTTCATACAGCTTATTGACCAGTTCGAGTTCTTTTTCCGATAGTCTGTGACCTGTTGAATAGATCAGAACATCCTTGAAGCTGTTATCCCGGAATGCACATTTACGCTGAACAAGTCCGTACTTACCGCAAAGGCTCTCCGGAACAGGAGAATCCAGCATGAACGACTGCGGAACAGTCAGCAGGAAATCGAGAGCGCTTCCGCGGTCATACATACACACACGTCTGACCGGAACATCCTCAGGACGGTTCTCAGCGAAAAGCTTCTCAACAGCGCCATTGACGTATGGCACAGCATCATCGCCCTGACAAAGCTCAGTATAATCAGCCGAAAGATCAGCATAGCTGATATTCTCATTCTCAGCCGCAGGATGCTCCGCCGACATTACAGCCAGCATCTCGTATTCCCACAGCAGCTTGCTTTCGAGGTTTTTCTCGGCAAGGAAGTCCTCAAAATACTTCTCATGCACTGTATTGAAGCGGATTATGCCGAAATTATAGCCATTCTCACGCACATTCTCGATAGTTCTGATAGAGTTTGTCTCACAGAAATAAATTTCCATGTCCTCGGGATATTCCATTTCAGCAACGTATTCTGAGAACGCCTTGGAAATATATCCTGCTCTGGGCACGGAGATCCTCAGCTTGCGGTTCACAGGCTTATCCGGTGAATGGATAGCCTCCATGTTATCTATCTGCATGAGTATCTGCTTGGCATATTCAAGAAATTTTATTCCCTGATCCGTCGGTATAACACCTTTAGAGGTTCTGCGGAATATCGTTATTCCGAGAGTGTTTTCGAGTTCCTTGATAGCCTTGCTCAAATTCGGCTGAGCCATATAGAGGTTTTCGGCAGCCTGAGTGATCGAACGTGTTTTTTCGATCTCAACTGCATATTTAAAGTGTAGCGTATTCATACTGTCGCCTCCTCACAAGTGGTATTATCGGAAATACGTGCTTTCCGGCATTTTATTTCTTAACTTCTTCTATCTTGATGACCTTGCGCTTTTTCTTGTTCACGGGCTTTACCGTGTTGACATGAGTTTTCTTTTCTTCCGCAGCAGCAGGCTTCTTATCATCAGGCTTAGCTTCGTTCTGCTTTGTCTCAGCAGATTTGATCTCAGCCTTCTTTACCTCTTCAGACTTGATCTCAGCCTGCTTTTCCTCAGCAGCCCTGACCTCTTCCTTTGAGATCTCAGGTATATCCTCATCCGGAAGCTTTCTCAGCGGCTTGCATGGATTTCCGGCAGCCACAACTCCGGAAGGAATATCCTCAGTGACTACGCTTCCGCCGCCGATTACAACATTATCTCCGATAGTCACGCCCGGCATAACGCATACATTTCCGCCTATCCAGACGTTGCTTCCTACCTTGATAGGCTTTGCATATTCAAGTCCCTGATTTCTAACCTTGTATTCAAGAGGATGACCGGCAGTATAAAAACCGCAGTTCGGACCAACAAACACATTATCCCCGAATACTACCTCGGCGCAGTCAAGCACCACAAGATTGTGGTTTGCATAGAAATTGTCGCCCAGAACGATGTTATAGCCGTAATCGCAGAAGAAATTGGCTTCTATCCACGTATTCTCGCCCCTGAGAGCAACAAGTCTGTCGAGCAGACGTGTTTTCTTCTGGTAATCATTATACTCGATAGCATTATACTCAACACAGAGTTTCTTCGCCTTAACTCTTTCCGCAACGAGTTCCTTATCGTTAGCGTTATAGAGTTCGCCTGCCTGCTGTTTTTCCTTTTCGGTCATTTTTAACCCTCCTTATTATTCTCGGGTGTATAAATGTTTTGATGGTTTATTGTGTATCCGGCGTTCGCAATTGCATATTATACCACAAACGCCCAGCCAATCCCGACCACCAAAATAGTTATTTTCCCTTATTTTCCTTTTATGGTGAGCCAGACTGCCAGAGCGAGCAATACACCCGCTGCCAGTGCAAGCAATACCCTCTGCTTTATGGGTGCCTTATAGGTCACTCCGTCAAGATTCTTATTTTTATCCGCAAGAGCAAATATGAGAAACAGCGCAGAAATACCGTACATTAACGGAAAAGCCTTCTGCAATATTCTGGTTGCTGCAACTGCCGCGATAAATATCAGAAACAGCGGTAACATCAGCCTTTCGCCGAACGTTTTCTCCTGCTTTCCCTCATAGTTGTCAATGCCGCGGTCCTCGCGGCGCTTTGCTTCGAGCTGCTGCTTTGTAACGACTATCGGCGCGTCAACATCCTCCTTGTCAAGGAAGCGTTCAGTTATTATATCGTCAACAACTTCGTTGAGTTCTCTGTCATACCGATGCTTTTTGCGCCGCTGTATGTCAAAGTGCAGGCTCATCTCTTGCTGCCCTTAGCCCCGAAGCTTCCTCCCATAGCGAGGATATTTGTATCAAACGAATAGTTGATCTTTGAATTCTGTCTGCTGCGCTTTAGTGCAAGCTGTATCATGCGTTCGAGAAGTTCCTTGTATTTAACACCCTTAGGCTCCCAAAGGTAGAAAGCAAGTGAGCCGGGGATAGTATTTATCTCGTTGATGTAAACCTTATCAGTCGCCATATCTATCATGAAGTCGATACGTGTAACGCCGTTGCAGCCGAGGTAACGGAAAGCATCAACTGCGGTCTTTCTGATGAATTCATCCTGTTCAGGAGTGATGTCGGCAGGGATCTTTCTCTTCAGCGAAGCCATACCCTTGCTGCCGCCGGACTTTCCGCCGCCGATGTACTTCTGATCGAAGCTGAGGATGTCCTCATCCTTAGCCTGTACAGGCTCTTCACATACGGATGCTTCTGCGGACTCGCTGTCGCCTACAACTGAGCAGTTGATCTCCTTGAGGTCAACCACACACGGTTCAACGAGGATACGGTCGGAGAACTGGAAAGCGTCCTCCATAGATGAAATGAGACTGTCGTGATCCTTAGCCTTCGAGATACCGACACTTGAACCAAGATTGATAGGCTTAACTATCATCGGATAACCGAATTTAGCCTCAGCCTGTTTAGCGCAGTCCTCTATGCGGTCTATCTCATATGCAGAGAAACGGCAGCAGTCAAGAACAGGGAAGCCGGCATCCTTAAGGAGTATCTTCATAACGAATTTATCCATTCCGACAGCTGAAGCAAGTACATCACAGCCGACATAAGGCAGATCAAGTGTCTGGAGATAGCCCTGAAGAGCACCGTCCTCAACGTTAGTTCCGTGAACGATCGGGAATGCAATATCTACATCCGAAATCACATTTGAACCGAATTTCTTCATTTTCTGGCGGATAAGCTGTACCTTTCCTGCACTTCTTACGAATACACATTCAGTAGATTCAGCAAGAAGTGCCGGGATGTCCTTGAACGAGTTGATGTCCATGAGCTTTTCGCCGGTATAGAATTCGCACTTCTTGGTCATGTAGACCGGAATGATGTTATACTTTTCCTTGTCCATGCTTGCCATAGCCTGAACTGCTGAGATGACGGAAATCTCATGTTCTACACTTCTTCCGCCGAAAATTACTGCAAGATTGATCTTCATTATGATTTTCTCCTTTATGTATATTTATCTGTTATAGGCAGTGCTGTTAGCGAGTACGTGTACGCCTATCTGCCAAAGTGAGCGAGTGAAACAAGCGACAACGTTGAAGCCAGCGGGGGCTCCCCCACCAATTTTAGAACTCCTTTGTCAGGCAGTGCTGTTAGCGAGTACGTGTACGCCTATCTGCCAAAGTAAGCGAGTGAAACAAGCGGCAACGTTGAAGCCAGCGGGGGCTCCCCCACCAATTTTAGAACTCCTTTGTCAGGCAGTGCTGTTAGCGAGTACGTGTACGCCTATCTGCCAAAGTAAGCGAGTGAAACAAGCGACAACGTTGAAGCCAGCGGGGGCTCCCCGCTTAATAGTTGTCGGGAAGGTCGTTTTCAAGAAGTACGACTTTCTTCTTCGAGGTCTGGTAAGACTGAACCTTCGCAAGAGCCTCGTTGAGGTTATCTGCAACGAATACCTGTTCCATATTGTAGCCGGCATCCTTGATACCGTTGTATATCGGAACGGTCTGATTTTTTCCTACAAGCACGATATAGTCGCAGGCTTTTGCTGCTTCCTGTCCGAATTCAAAATTGAGTTCTTCCTGCTTTGCACCAAGCTCAACCATACCGGGAGTTACAAGTATGCGGCAGGCATCGAAAAGACTGAGTACATTAAGAGCCGCACGGCAGCCGTTAGGGTTGGAATTGTAAGCATCGTCGATATAAGTAACGCCGTTGCCCTTGTCGAGAAGCTGGAGTCTGTGCGGTACTGCCGCGATACGCTTTACAGGCAGCAGCAGCTTATCGAGCGGTATTCCTGTACCGTGAGCATAAGCGATAGCGCCAAGTACGTTCTGGACATTATGCTCACCGAGAAGCTTCATAGAATAACGGAAGCTTTCACCATCCGGAGCAGTCACAGTGAACTCAGTACCCTTATCGGAAACTGTAATATCTGTTGCACGGTAATCGTTGCCTTCCTGAAGTCCATAGAGGACGGTGTTTTTGTATTCCGGTGCTTTCTTGCGTATGAGTTCATTATCGCCGTTAAGGTAGATTTTTCCGCCGGCAGCCTGAACAGCATCGGCAAGCTCGAATTTTGTATTAAGTACGTTCTCGATCGAACGGAACGTTTCAAGGTGCTGAGGTCCGACAGAAGTGATGATACCATCATGAGGATTTGCAATGCCGCAGAGCTCCTTTATCTCGTGAACCCTTCTTGCACCCATTTCGCAGATGAAATACTCATGCGTAGGCTTAAGATCACGGCGTATAGTTATCGTAACTCCCATAGGAGTATTGAAGCTCTCAGGGGTTTTCAGTGTCTCATACTTTGTGCTGAGAAGTTCACTGAGGTAGAACTTCATGCTCGTTTTACCGTAGCTTCCTGTAATGCCGACCTTGTGAAGAGACGGCATATCCGCCAGCTTTTTCTTTGCGTCGTTGATGTACCAGTTCTGAACAGCCTTCTCGATCGGTTTGTTGAGAAGATTCGCAAGCACTACCAGCAGCGGAGTGAGGTAAAGTGCCGAATTTATCAGAATGTAGGTGAGGCTGTTTCTGCCCCATACCTCGTCGCCGTCCTCAGTAGATCTGAGGTTAAGGCAGGCGAATGTCACGAATACCGCCGTGAGGATAAAAAACGTTGTCATAAGGCGCTTTACTCTCGCGGTATAAACGAGCGGCTTCTTGAACTTCTTTCCCGGCTTGTTATTGATGATAAAGCAGGCATTGAAGCAGATAAACGCTGTTATCAGCGGAACCGACGCTCCCACAATATACAATACCGGCTGCAATGCCAGCAACAGAGCCGGAAAAATATATCTGCGGATGTTTTTCTTCATCCAGCGCATATGCTCTGGAGTTTTATAGCCGTTGAGCTGGAACATATGAAGCTCTCGCAGATGTGTAAATATCACCGCCGCATAGGTTACAGCGGTAAAAACGCAGAATAATGCAATATACATTCAGTAGTCTCCATTCTATATTTATCTGTTATTCTATACCCATAAATGAACACATAACGCGGTTGAACGTGAACTGCTGTTCAAGGAAGGAATAGTGTCCCGCATTTTCAAGCCTGACAAGTCCGGCATCGGGAATGAGTTTTTCCATTTTCTCGCCGTCCGAAAGGGGAGTTGCGGTATCATTCACGCCCCACACAAGAAGGGTAGGACACTTGATATTCGGCAGATACGGCTCTAAGTCCTCGTTGACTACCTTGACCATTACCTGTCTCATCATAGGCGAAGCGGCTGCATAGTCAGCACTACCCATTTTCTTACGGAAATTTTCAAGCGCATCGGGAGCGAGCTTCTGTACCAGCTTAGTTGAAAGCACGGCTTTTCCCATTTTGTAGTATCTTGTGCGCCAGCTCTTTTTATTGGATTTTGGCGGCATTATGCCTGCGCTGTCAACGAGTATCACCTTTTTGACCTTGAATGGCAGCGATTCGCGCGAGTGCATTTTTATGATAACTCTTCCGCCGAAAGAATGTCCGAGCAATGTAACTTCCTTAGCGTCATAATCTTTCAGGAAATCTATAACGAACTGGACATAATCGTCCACGCACCACGGAGTTTTCGGTTCTTCGCTCTCTCCGAAGCCCGGCATATCCATTGCAACGACGGTATATTTGGCAGAAAGGAGGTCTATCAGGTTGGCAAACAGCTTAATATTACTGCCCCAGCCATGAAGGAGAACAACGAGTTCACCGCTGCCCTTCTGCTCATAATTAATGCCGATACCATTTACTGTTTTTCTCAATTTCATTATCTCCACATATTTATTTGTTCCGCTATCAGCGGATACACATACACAATTTATTATATCACGCTATGAAATCAATGTCAATCAAATAACGTCAATAAAATACCGTGCTCTCAAAAAAATATGTATATCAAGCGTTATATAGAACAAAAAGGACTCCCGAAGGAGTCCTTGCAGCTTGTCGAATAATTCTGTTTTTTTAGGGAAAGCCCTCTCTAACAGGGCTTTCCCAGCTCTGCATATAGCATTCTCTGCAAATCAAAGATTTGCGAGACTGCTTATCTTTCAAAACAGTCCACTGGACTGTTTTGAAATTCACCCTTTGCGGAGCGCTTCTAAGGTAATATATGGGGCTTTGCCCCACACCCCACCAGAGGCGCCGCCTCTGGACTCTGCTAAAGGGGTGAAACCCCTTTAGAATCCTATTATTTATCAAAACATACTTTATTAACAAACTAAAAGGACTCCCGAAGGAGTCCTTGATATCATTATTTTGCAGCAGCTTTTTTTGTCTTTTCTCTGTTCTTCCACCATGACCATGTTACAGGTGCAACAAAGAGTGAAGTGAAAGTACCTGAGATAAGTCCTGCCATAAGCGGAACTGAGAAGCTGAGCAGTGATGAATAGCCCTTTATCAATACAACTATCGTAATAATGAGCATTGTTGAGATAGTTGTTATGGATGTTCTGATAGAACGTGTAAGTGACTGTGAACAGCCTGTATTGATAAGCTCGTTAAGAGTAGCCTTTGGCATAAGCTTGCGGTTTTCTCTGATTCTGTCGTAAATAACGATAGTATTGTTGATAGAGTAGCCGAGGATAGTCAGTATAACTGCGACTGTGTTTGCGCTGAACTCGAATCCGAAGATAAAGGATACAGCCATTGCAGCAATGAGGTCGTTGAGAAGTGCGAATACTGAGCACATACCTGCCGACCAGCCGCCAATATTTCTGAATCTTACAGCAATGTAAAGGATGATAACAAGAGCTGCAAAGATAACTGCGATAACGCACTTGAGGAGGAATTCCTTACCTGTTGTTGAAGTAACGTTTACAGCCTCAGCATCCTTGAGATCATTTTCAGAGAACTTCTCTTTGAGCTTTGTTGTGAGTTCAGCCTGCTTATCAGCATCGAAATCACCGGTAGTCATTGAGATAGTGAACTGAGCATCGCCTGTGTTGATGTCCTTACCTGTGCGGACTGTTACGTTCTGTCCTGTAACATCCTCAACAAGGCTCTTGACATCGCTTGTACTGAGATCGCCCTCATAAGTATAAGTGAGCATTGTACCGCCCTTGAACTCGATAGAACGGTTGTCGCCGCGGATGATGACGCCAACTATGAGTGCAGTGAACAGAATAACACAAACTGCAAGTATCAGCTTTTTCTGACCGCAGAAGTTATAGACTTTGCCGTTATAAGCCGGCTTATCCGGAATTTTCTTCTTTGTACTCACTTAACATCACCTCCGTAAAGCTTTCTGTTCTTAAAGCACTTGAACTTTGAAAGTGAAGTTACCATAAGTCTTGAAGCATACACACCCATGATGAAGTTGAGTATAACACCTGCGAGGAGTGTGAAGCCGAATGAATATACGAAGCCTTCAGCTGTTGCGCCGAATGCACGGAAGATAGTCTTGTTGAGTATATTCGAGAAGAAGCTTGTAGGAACGCCGAACGCACCCATGAGTATAACTGCGATGAATACGTTTGTAAGGTTACCGTCAAGGATAGCAGAGAATGCTCTCTTATAAGCGATCCTTATAGCTGAATCGAGCGACTTTCCTGTTCTGAGCTCTTCCTTGATACGCTCACCTGTGATGATATTTGCATCAACACCCATACCTACGGCGAGGATGATACCTGCGATACCCGGAATAGTAAGTGTTGAACCGTGCATGAAGCCGAACCAGCCTGTAATAGCTGCGATACTTCCTGCAACCTGTCCGATAAGAGCGATAACTGCTACGCAGCCGGGCAGACGGTAAAGGAATATCATATATACTGCGATAAGTGCGAATGCGATAGCAGCTGCAAGAAGGATAGCATCGAGCGAACCTTCACCCATTGTAGGTGAAATGGTATTTGTGCTTACAGTTACCATCTTGAACGGGAGCGCACCGCCATTGATCTGATCGGCGAGCTTCTTAGCAGATTCGCCTGTGAAGTTACCTGTGATAACAGCGCTTCCGTCAGTGATAGCATTGTTAACTGTCGGAGCGGAGATCATGTAGTTATCCATCCAGATCGAGATAGGTGTGGAAGTTCCTGCGAGTTCAGAGGTTGCAGCAGCAAACTTTGAAACGCCTGAGGAATTGAGTTTAAGATCAACTACCCATTCCGGATCGCTGGTCTGGTTCATCTGTCTGTATATGTAATCTGCATTATCAATGTCCGTACCCTCGAGGACTATCTCGCCCTTAGGTATAACGTTGCCATCGGCATCAGTCTCTGTTTCAGTACCTTTTCTGAAAGTAAGCTGTGCCATGTCGCCAAGCTCCTTAACAGCGGCTTTAGGATCAAAACTATCCTCGCCTGCCTGCCACGGGAAACGAACAATGATTCGGTTACTTTTTTCGTCGCTGTAAACCTCATTATCTGTGATACCAAGGTTAGAAAGTCTTGTCTTGATGATCTGAGTAGCAGCATCAAGCTGTGATTTGCTTGCCTCATATCCGTCAGCAGGCTCAAAGGTAGCGTCAACGCCGCCCTTGATGTCTATACCGAGACGAATATCATCAACGCCCTTGATATAGGTTTTTGTCTTATCGCCGAAAGCGTAATCGAGACCGATCACCGACGAGAAGGTAAACAGTGCGATAAAAGCAACGACAATGAAGAAAGTAGATTTTCCGATCTTTTTCACGGTCATGCCTCCTAAAAATATATGTGTCTGTTCGACAATTATTAATATTGTACTATAATTTTGCAAAAAAGTCAAGCAGATACGCACAAAAACTTGACTTTTCAAAATATTGCACAAAATACACAGTGCTGATAAGTGCATAGTGCATAGGCAGACGCATTGATTATACGCATTCACCTATGCACACAATAAATTATTTTTACTTAAAATGCTTCTGGGATACTTTAAGACGGTTCATTGCACGGTTGAGTGCCGCCTGTGTCTGATAATACTCCTTTATGCTCTGCTTCTGACGAAGTCTTTCCTGAGCACGTTCACGAGCCTCCTGAGCACGTTTTATGTCGATCTCCTCAGGGAGTTCGCAGTTATCGGCAAGTATTATCGAGGAATCCGGCATAACCTGTATAAATCCGCCTGAAATAGCCGCATAATTCCACTTTCCGTCCACCATGTACTTCAGCTCGCCGGTCGGCAGAGTTGTAACGATAGGCTCATGCCCAGCCATTATTCCCACAAGACCGTCGATAGCTGTTATTACAAGATGTTCGCAGTCGCCCTGATAGAATATGCGGTCGGTAGCGATTATCTCAAGATGAAAGGTCTTAGCCATGATAGCATCTCCTTTTATTCATCGTGTTCTATCTGTTTAGCCTTGGCAAGGACATCGTCGATAGTTCCTGCCATGAGGAATGCTGCTTCAGGATACTTATCCATATCGCCGTCTATTATAGCCTTGAAGCCTTCGATAGTGTCCTTGAGCGGAACGTATTTACCCTTTAAGCCGGTAAAGTTCTCAGCCACATTGAATGGCTGCGAGAGGAATTTCTGTATCTTTCTCGCACGGTATACGGCGAGCTTATCCTGTTCATCGAGTTCCTCCATACCGAGGATAGCGATTATATCCTGAAGTTCCTTGTATTTCTGGAGAAGCTCCTGAGTGCGTCTTGCAACGGAATAATGCTCATCGCCGACTATCTCCGGTTCAAGGATACGTGAATTCGATTCAAGAGGATCAACTGCCGGATAGATACCCTGCTCAACGATCTTACGCGAAAGTACGGTAGTTGCATCGAGATGGGCAAAGGTAATAGCCGGTGCAGGGTCGGTAAGATCATCCGCAGGCACGTATACAGCCTGAACGGAAGTGATAGAGCCATTCTTTGTAGAAGTGATACGTTCCTGAAGTTCACCTACCTCAGTTGCAAGGGTAGGCTGATAACCAACGGCTGAAGGCATACGTCCCAGAAGTGCGGAGACCTCTGAACCAGCCTGTACATAACGGAAGATATTGTCGATAAAGAGAAGCACATCCTTATGCTCTCTGTCGCGGAAGTATTCTGCCATAGTAAGACCTGTCTGAGCAACTCTCATACGAGATCCCGGCGGCTCATTCATCTGTCCGAAAACGAGGGCAGTCTTTGAGATAACGCCTGATTCCTGCATTTCGTTCCAGAGATCGTTACCCTCACGGGAACGCTCTCCAACGCCGGTGAATATTGAGTATCCGCCGTGCTCGGTAGCGATATTGCGTATAAGCTCCTGTATGAGTACAGTCTTACCAACGCCGGCGCCTCCGAAAAGACCGATCTTACCGCCCTTTGCATACGGTGCGATAAGGTCGATGACCTTGATACCTGTTTCAAGCACCTCTACAACAGGGCTCTGATCCTGAAATGTAGGCGCTTTGCGGTGTATCTCCCATTTTTCCTCAGCTTCAACATCGCCCTTCTTGTCGATAGGCTCACCGAGTACATTGAACATACGTCCGAGAGTTTTTTCGCCGACCGGTACCTTTATACAGGAACCGGTAGCGGTGACCTCCATATTCTTTCTGAGCCCCTCACTGGTAGCGAGCATGATGCATCTTACGATACGGTTGCCCATGTGCTGAGCGACCTCCATAACACGGTTCTTTCCGTCTACTTCAACAGTAAGAGCATCTTTTATCATCGGAAGCTTGCCAGTTGAGAACTCAACATCAATAACAGGTCCAATTACCTGAGTTATTCTACCTTTTTCCATTAAAATCTCACCTTATAACAGGCTTTCTCCTGCGCCCATAACTGCTATGTCAACAGCCTTTGCGTCTTCAAGGTGGAAAGCCATAAGCTTGTTTCCGGTCTGTTCGTTGTAAATGCTTTCAAGATGTGCATTTCTGATCATTGCCTGAGCGTATTTGGTATCTGTTTCAAAAACAGCCTTTCCTGTATATCTCAGCCAGTGACCATCCGGCTTGCAGGCAGCTATCTCAACGAGCGGATTTGCTTTAAGCTGCTTGTAAACATCCTTGAAATCGCCAACACCGAATATTATCTTACCGTCTTCCTCAATGAATGCTCCGAGCGGACGCAGCTTCGGCTGAGCACCGTCGGCTGTTGCGAGGAAGAACACGCCTGTTTCTTTTAAAAATTCACCTATTTTACTCATATTATCGCTCCTTATCAAGATCATTCACCAATAGAAGCCGCACCGCCGCATACCTCGGTTATCTCCTGAGTTATAGCAGCCTGTCTTGCGCGGTTATAGAGCAGTGAAAGATCCTTTATCATATCCTTTGCGCTGGTAGTTGCCGCATCCATAGCGGTCATACGCGATTGCTGCTCACAGCAGAAAGCCTCGACCATAGCGCCGTATATAACGCCCTTTGCGTAGTTCGGGATGAGTTCAGCCATGACCTCTTCCGGTGAAGGAAGGAACGAAGCCTTCGGCAGCTTTTTGAGCGTACCGTCTTTATCCTTTCCGAGGTGTTTGCGCTCGAAAGGAAGAAGTCTAACCTTTCTCGCTTCCTGTGTATTGGCTGTTACCATATCCGTATAGAGAAGATATACCTCATCGAGTTCGCCGCTCTCGAATTTATCAAGAACGAGCTGCGCTATCTCCATAGCCCTGTAAAGAGTAGGATTCTGCGTTGTATAGAGGAATTCGCTGTCTACATAGGCTTTCTTGCCTGATCTCATACGGTTCTGGAAGTACATTCTGCCGACCTGTCCCATAATGAACAGCGAACAGTTATCAATATCCGCAGCCTGCTGAAGCTCATTCTCAGTGAATTTGAGTATATTGTGGTTATAGCTTCCGCAGAGACCTTTATCGGCTGTTATGACGATATATCCCTTTTTACGCTTCTCCTCAGGTATACCCGAACGTCTGTCGAAATAAAGCTGTCTTGTATGAGGGGTATGCTCAAGAATACTGTCGATAGTGGTCTGGAGCTTATAGAAATACGGCTCTGTGTCCTCAAGAGATTTTCTTGCCTTTTTGAGCTTTGATGAAGACATCAGATACATCGCATTGGTGATCTTGAGTATCTGCTTGATACTGTCTATTCGCTCACGTATCTCTCTGATATTAGCCATACAGAGTCACCGCCTATTCTTCAAATGCTGTTACTATGCGCTCTATACGCTCTGCCAGATCATCTGTGAGGATCTTGTTCTGCTCGATCTCATCTATTATATCCTGACCATAGGTGCGGATATAGTTCATAAGTTCAATACGATACTCTCTGAGTTCGCCGATCGGTATACCCTTGAAGAGATCATGCTGTGCAGCATAGAGAAGTATTACCTGTTCATAGTGCGGAAGCGGATTATAGAGCGGCTGCTTGAGAAGCTCTGTAAGCATATGACCATGCTCAAGGAGTTCTGTTGTTGACTGGTCAAGCTCTGATGAGAACTGTGTGAATATCTCCATTTCCTTGAACTGTGCAAGGTCGATACGGAGATTTCCGGCAGCCTTCTTCATAGCCTTGGTCTGAGCGGCACCGCCTACACGCGATACAGAAAGACCGTAGTTCACAGCCGGACGAAGTCCGGAATTGAACAATTCGCTTTCAAGGAATATCTGTCCGTCAGTGATAGAGATTACATTAGTCGGGATATAAGCTGAAATATCACCGGCAAGAGTCTCGATTATCGGGAGGGCAGTCAGTGAACCGCCGCCGTGCTCGTCATCAAGACGGCTCGAACGCTCAAGAAGTCTTGAATGGAGATAGAATACGTCACCCGGATAAGCCTCACGTCCCGGCGGACGGTGAAGCAGAAGCGACATCGCACGGTAGGCTACGGCGTGTTTTGAAAGATCATCATAAACGATCAGAACATCCTTGCCCTTGGACATGAAGTATTCCGCAATAGCAGTTCCCGAATAAGGCGCTATATACTGGAACGGTGCAGGATCGCTCGCAGAAGCCGAAACAACTACGGAATAATCCATTGCTCCGTATTTTTTGAATGTATTCACTACCTGCGCTACTGTTGAGGACTTCTGTCCGATAGCAACATAAACACAGATAACGTCCTTGTCCTTCTGGTTGATAATGGTATCAAGAGCGATAGAGGTCTTACCGGTCTGACGGTCACCGATGATAAGCTCACGCTGACCTCTTCCGATAGGGAACATCGAGTCGATAGCAAGGATACCTGTCTGAAGCGGTACACTTACGGACTTACGCTCGATAACGCCCGGTGCTTCACGCTCGATAGGGAAATAGTCCTCAGCGCTGATGCTTCCGAGACCGTCGATAGGAGCGCCGAGAGCGTCTACAACTCTTCCGAGAAGAGCATCACTCACGCCGATTCCGGCACGTTTACCTGTTCTGATAACAGAAGAGCCCTCTGTAAGACCGTGATCGTCTCCGAGCAGAACAACGCCTGCGGTCTTTTCTTCGAGGTTCTGAACGATACCTCTGATACCTGTTTCAAATTCAACGAGTTCACCGTACATAACTGAATTCATGCCGCGAACTCTTGCGATACCGTCACCGAGACGTGTTATGAAGCCTGTCTCAGTAGCACCGGTCTTGATGTCGAAGTCTCTGACCTCAGTTTTGAGTACAGAAATGATGTCGCCTGAGCCTCTTTTTCCGCCTTCTTCCTTCTCAGCGAGTTCAGCGGCTTTGTTATGGAGGGAATCCCTCATTGCTCTCAGGCTTGTACGATAGCTCTTATCGTATTCAACATCGCCTGCATTAAGTATAAAACCGCCTATGATGTCAGGATCGCGGCGGTATTCGATTGCAACATCGTCCTTAACGAATTTCTCCATGATAAACTTACGCAGATCAGCCTGCTGAGACTCCGTAAGCGGCGTAACATAGCGCACAACGGCTCTTATGCTGCCTTCTTTTTCAAGGAGAATATCGGTATATTCATCAAATATCTCGCTGATACTTCCGATCTCACCCGAGCGCACAACGCTCATGATGAATTTATGCATACTCTCAGGGAATATCTTTGAGATAACTGTATTCTTTTCATCGTGGGTAACAAGCGGATTTCCGAGAGTATCCGCAATATCCGCGCAGGATTCAAGAAGTCTTCTTGTATCTTCAACATCCTGTGCAGGAACATTTAGTCTTACAAGGTCATTAAGAAGTTCTTTTGCCTTATCGTTCATTGTTTACACCCTCCTCTTCTGAGAGGAACTTGTCTACAAGACGACGGTTCTTTTCATCATCAACGTTCTCACCGATGACCTTTGATGCAGCTTCAATGACCAGATCTGCAAACTCAGTCTGAGCCTGTGCGATAACTCTTCTGCGTTCGTTCTCGATAGTTTTTCCTGCATCGGCAACGATACGTTCAGCCTCTTCGTGAGATTTTCTGATGATAGCAGCTCTTTCGGTCTCTGCATCCTGATGAGCCTTTTCAATGATCTTCTGAGCCTCTTCCTTAGCGCCGCTTATGTCATCCTGATACTGCTTGAGCAGTTCATCAGCCTCTTCCTTTGATCTCTTAGCTGAATCGAGGTCATCCTGCACCATTTTAGTGCGCTCATCCATCATTTTTCTGACCGGTTTGAAGAGGAATATCTTCATAAGTATGAGCAGCAGGATAAGGTTTATCGCTGCCCAGATAAAATTCCAGATATCTATATCCAGCATTTGCTTTCCTCCTTAAAATTGCTCCTTATATTTCGCTGAAAGATTCTTATTTAAGGAACAGGATAATGAGGATTGCAATAACGAATCCGTAGATAGCAGTTGCTTCTGCGAGCGCACATCCAAGGAGGAGCGCCTTGTTTATATCGCCCTTTGCTTCCGGCTGACGTGCGATAGCCTCAGCAGCCTTTGAAGTTGCGATACCTATACCTATACCTGCACCTAAACCTGTAAGAACAGCGATGCCTGCACCAATTGCTAAAAGTCCCATAATTATATACCTCCATTTGATAATTCACCGGTCATACCGCCGGCAAGCAAATAACTTTGCTGATCCTATTCCTCTTCCATAGCCTCAGACATAAACAATGAGGTGAGGAATACAAATACATATGCCTGTATACATCCATCAAACACATCGAAATAGAAGCTGAATACCAGCGGAACTCCGACCGGTACAAGAAGCTTTATGAACTCCATGATAACGAATGCACCGAGGACATTTCCGAAAAGTCGCATACAAAGTGAGAGCGGCTTGATAACAAGTTCAAGAAGATTCAGCGGAAGCATGAAAGCCATCGGCTCTGTGAAGCTTTTCAGCCATTTCTTCAAGCCTTTTTCACGAATACCGCTGAACTGTATCAGCAGTATCGAAAATATAGCCAGAGTTGCAGTAACACCGAGGTCTTTTGTCGGCGGGCGAAGCCCGAAAAGACCGATAACGTTTGAAATACCTATGTAAATCAGAAGTGTTTCCAGAACAGGCAGATACTTCTTTCCCTTTTTGCCGAGTATTTCAATAAAGAAATCGTCCATCCAGCATATAAAGCCTTCGATTATACACTGTGCTCCTTTCGGAACTATCTTCATGGTCTTTGTGAATATTATTGAAGCTATTACCAGAAAAGCCATTATTATCCATGTCATAACACAGGATTCAGGAACGGGGATTCCTCCGAAGATCGGTATCTCAAAAGAAGTCCGGCATTCCAGTTCTTCCATAAGCTTATCGGCAAGATCACCCATTTTAACACCTTCTTTCCCACTCAAGTCAAGCAGCTTTTTCCGGCATTATCTTATAATGCACTGCCTTTAACCGCCACTATAAATAATATAACATAAATACTGAAAAGTCAAGTATTTAACACTAATTCAACAATATGAATACGGATATATTCCTATTCTTCCGGATTTGAATTTTCCTCTGCAAGACGCAGTGCATTGCTCAGGCGCTCGACTGTGCTCGAATTCAGTTTTTCAGAAAGTCTCACGCGGTCAAGCTCCTTTTTGAATGCACCGAGTTCCTCAGCTATCATACGCATATTCTCAGTTGTCTGTATCTGTTTGTCTTCAAGCGCACAGACACGTTTTATGAGGTCATTGATATTTGCGCCGAGGATCTCGTTAGCTTCATTCTGCCTGCTTCCGAACTCCATAAGCTTAGCCGAAGCCTTGAACGTTCCTATTTTTTCATGACCGTCAAAGGTATGCATTTTTTCATTTGTCAGCTTTAATTCGGACATTTCTATCTCCTTTCACGAGACATCCCTGATTATCAGTCCGCTCTTGTGAATTTATACTTATCACCTGAACTGTTACTAATTGAGAGCTTATCGCCGCTCAGATCATATTCCACCATACCAAACAGCATATTCTCAGATAATACAGTCTTGGACTCAATAAACATTGAACTGTCGTATATTTCAAGATTCAGCGGGAATCTCACCTGCATAACAGATCTATCTGTTCCAAGATCAATATATATATCAAGAGCGCCTTTTTCAAGTTTTACATCATTATTTGTTTCTGCTTTCTTGTTATAGCCGTTATATACAGAATCGTATACCTGTCCGCTCGTAAGCTTATATCTTCCGGCAACCTCATCCGCACTTCCCGGCTCGACCTTAGTCATATTCAGTGCAGTCTTTCTGTTAACTTCCAGAACAAGCTTTTCGCCGTCGAATTTATAATCGTCCTTTGAAAACGTAGAAGGGCTCATCATGAGACTTCCGTCATTTTTAAGGCACAGAACATCACTGACATCCTGTTCAATACCTATCCATCCTGTTGTATCATTTTCAACGCCGAAATCCAGCTTGTCTCCGTGCCATTCGCCAACAAGCTTTGTAGCATCGCCCTTTTTAAGCGAAGAAGACTTGCTTTTTCCGCAGCCGGCTAATGTCCCCGCCGCAACTGCACACCCGATCAGTACCGCCAATAATCTCTTCATATCATCAATCCCCGCACTTTCCGCGCCAGTAATCAAGCGTATCCCTGATAGTCTGCTCGATAGATATTTCAGCCTTCCAGCCTGTATCAGCATTTATGCGTGAAATATCCGGTTCTATCAAAGGAATATCCGAAGCTCTCATCCTTGCAGGATCGCGCTTTACTTCGATCGGAGTTTTTGACATACCGACCGCAGTATCGAGGATATACTGTATCGTAACAGCCTTTCCGCGTCCTACGTTGTAAACTCTTCCGCTTACGCCCTTCTCGCCGAGAAGCTTATAAGCCTTAACAACGTCCCTGACATCAGTAAAATCTCTCATTGCAGAAAGGTTTCCCACGGACATAACAGGCTCGTGCATACCAGCCTCGATCTCAGCGATCTGCTTGCAGAAATCAGCTATCACGAATATCGGCAGCTGCTCAGGACCGGAGTGATTGAATGCTCTTACCATAACGATGTCCATTTTATAGGCTCTTGCGTATATCTCACCGATCATGCCCTGACAGGCTTTTGTTGCAGCATAGATATTGCCCGGATTAAGCGGCTCGCTCTCGCTCAGCGGACACGCCCCTTCACGAATGAATCCGTATTCCTCTCCCGAACCTATCAGAAGTATCTTCATATCCCTGCGCTCGGCTTCTCTTGCGGCTTCAAGCAAGTTTATAGTGCCGACAATGTTTATCTCGGCAGTAAGCTGAGGCTTTTTCCATGAGACCGATACTGAACTGAGAGCCGCAAGATGATATATCACATCAGGCTTTATTTCGTCAAGCAGGGGCTTTATCTCGTCTTTTGAAAGAATATCAAGCTTATAGGCTTTACATTCTCCTTTTATCTCTTCATTCGGCAGACAGGTAGCATATACCTCCCAGCCTGCATTGTTGAGTTCGCGGATCAGATAGCCTCCAACAAAACCGGCACCGCCAATTATCAATGCTTTCATATACTCACTCCTATATCATATCTCTCCGGAAAGGACTCCGCAGAGTCTTTTTATAATAACTTTTTCATTGAATTCGCTTATTGCTCTCTGACGTGCAGCTTTTCCGTATTTTTCACGAAGCTGAGCATCGCCGGCGAGCTTATTTATCGCTTCTGCAAGAGCATCCGCGTCAGAAGGCGGAACGGTAAGACCGGTCTCGCCGTGTATACTAACGTAAGGTACTCCCGAAGGAAGCGAGGTATTTATGACAGGCTTTCCGCAGACCATAGCTTCAAGCTGTACTATACCGAATGCCTCGCTCTTCTCGACCGAAGGCAGAACGAATATATCACAGTCTGAAAATGCCTGTATCAGTTCCTTTTGCGGCAGGAATCCCATAAAATGCACCTTGTCCTCTATACCGCTGTTATGAGCCTTTTCACGAAGCTGTGATTCGAGTTCGCCGTCGCCTGAGATAAAGAGCTCGCAGTTTTCGGTCTTGGCAAAAGCGTCCAACAGGACATCCGCCCCCTTATAGTATACGAGCCTTCCGCTGAAAAACACCTTAACGCTGCTCTCATCGCTGCATTTTCCGGTAAGGAACGGCGCTTTATCAGCGCGGTCATAGAACTCAGGCACGATGCCATAGGGAACTACTCTGCATTTTTCGCGGAATTCCGGCAGATACGAAGAGCCGTTGATGTGTCCCTCAGTGGCAACGAGTATCCTGTCTGCTCTTTTGAGCAGACTCCTCATGAACGGCTTATACAGAAGCAGAAGCTTTTTCTGCTTTACTACATCACTGTGCCATGATACCACAACTCTGCCCTTGTACCCCGACAAAAGCAGCGCAGCATCTGCAAGAGGAAAAGGTACATGGATGTGCACCACATCGGCTTTTTTTGCCATTTTTCGGAATTTAGTGATGAACGAGAACGAAAGCGGACACGAGAAATAAGTCCCCAGACTTCCTGAACGTGTCACATCCACATGATTTATCCTTTCGCGGCAGCCTTTTCCTCTTCCGTCACGGCAGACAAGAACCTTGACATCAATGTCTTCAAGCTTGTTCAGTTCCTCGGAATATTGCCTTATAACGGTCTCTATACCGCCGATATGCGGATAGTAGGCTTTATTAACTTCAAGCACTCTGAGCCTTTTTCCGCTCATTCTCTCACCTCAGTATTCATAGAGTTTATTATCAAATATCACGCCGTCATCTGTCCATTCCAACGTAGTATCTGCGTGTCTATCCTCAAACAGCAAACGATATACCACGCCCTTATCCCTGACGTAATACTCCGCTCCGACACAGCCTTCAACGGTAGCCTTTGTCTTTATGATACAATGCTTTCCATCCGGGCTTTTGAGCTTTTCAGGATGATCGGGGCTTCTGCCCCAACCTACCATCATTATAAATAAAAGTATCGTCAGCGGTATCTCAACTAATATGCCAACGAGCACCGCAAGAACAGTTCTGAGCGTTTTATAAGAAGCCTTGCTTTCTGATGCGGCTATCACAAGTGAAGTCAATAGTCCCAGAATGCTTAAATACAAAGCTAATTCACAGCCAAACTCCATATCATAGCCAGTAACTCTTCCGATAATTATCATCCTGTCATCGCTCTGAACTCTTCCCAGCACGATAATTCCAATGAACGATAGCATTCCCGCGGCTGCACACAGCCACCTCACACGCTTAATATTCATAAAGATCACCATTGTATATGATGCCGTCGTCTGTCCATTCAAGCTCCGGTAAAGGGTTGCCGGCATCGAAGATATACCGGTAAATGACACCGCTGTCCTTGATATAGAATTTATATTTTGAATTGCCGAACCAGTCCTCGTCCTCTATCCTGACGATATAATGGTCTCTGTCGGGACTATTTATGCGTGAAGCCTCTCTGAAATCCCCGAAAGAAGACACAACAATGATAAACACAGTCAACCCTGCCTCAGCAAGTGCCGCCGCAATGGGCAGCACAGGATTGATCCTTTTCTGCTCATCCGGACTTCTCTTCTTTTTCAGAAACATAGCCAGCAATATGCCGTTGCACACCCAAGCTATGCAATATAACGCAATGCTGATATGATCTCTGGTATATTTACCGATGAAAACACGCTTTCCGCCGTCCTCTATACTGGCTATCAGCATCAAAGCTGCAATGGCAGCGACAGCGATGATCTTCAAAACCGTCTTGAAAACCTTCATCACAGCAATTCCTCGTAAACGCTCCACAGTATCTCAGCTGAGCGCTCCCATGTAAAGGTCTTAGCCCTTTCAAAACCGCGTACCGAGAGGTCTTTTCTCAGTTTATCGTCCTTGTAAAGACGGTAAAGTCCCTTTGCGATGCTCTCGACCGAGTAAGCGTCACATATAACAGCGCAGTCTCCCGTGACCTCCGGCAGCGAAGCCTCTCCGGATGTAAGAACAGGCACTCCGCAAGCCATAGCTTCAAGCGGCGGCATACCAAATCCCTCATATATAGACGGGAATACAAATGCCAGCGCACCGCACATGAGCGGATTCATATCCTCAGACGGCACATATTTCGTGAAAATCACCTTATCCTGCAAGCCCAGACGCTCCACACGCGCAAATATGCCGTCATAGAGCCAGCCCTTGCCGCCGGCAAGAACAAGCTTCGGACACTCGCCGCCAAGCTTCTTCGCAAGCGCATTATAGGCGCTGATGAGCCTTTCAAGGTTCTTTCGCGGCTCGATAGTACCTAAATAGAGGAAGTAATCGCCCTCGATACCGAGCAATTCCTTCACCTGCGGTATGCGCTCAGGCTCAGTACACGGATGAAACTTTTCAAGATCAACGCCGCACGGAACAACTCGTATCTTTTCCTCATGCTGCGGAAAGTATTTGATTATCTCGCGCTTTGAGAATTCAGAATCAGTAACGATAATATCAGCGCGTTTCATCGACTTCTTCAGACCTGTATTGAGCATTACCTTAGTCCTGCCTCTGACAGTCTCCGGAAAAGCCTTATATACCATATCGTGAACTGTCACAACTGTTTTTCCATGCACTCCGGGCGGAACGATATAATTGAAAAAATGTGTTATATCAGCTTTTTGACCAAAGAAATGCGAATACGGCACCGGAACGAAGGTCGAAGCCGCACGGTACATATAACCGGAAAAATGCACGAGGTTAGTTTTTATATTATCTCCTGCAAACGGACTTATACGTTCAAGCTTGATATGATCGTCCTTACGCGAGAAAAAATTATAGGAATATTCATTTTCGGGATGAAGCTTTGCAAGCGCCATTGTCTGACCGGCTTCACACCAGCCGATACCTGTCATTCTGTCGCTAACGAGCGGCAGAGCGTCAAACTGGATATTCATATCCCGCCTCTTTTCATAAAACTTTGCCAGCTAATAACATGGGGCGGACTGCGCCGCCCCTATTGATTCTTAACCGATTATTTCCTTGACCTTGATCTCTTTTTCAACACGGTCGAGGTCGTTCTTTACCATTCTCTCAACGAGATCAGAGAATGAGATCTCGCGCTTCCAGCCGAGAGTCTTTTCAGCCTTCTCAGGATTTCCGAGGAGAATATCAACCTCAGCAGGACGGAAGAACTTCTTGTTTACCTTAACGATAGTCTTGCCGTTAGCCTTGTTGATACCGATCTCATCAACGCCTTCGCCCTTCCACTCAACTTCGATGTCAACGTGCTTGAAAGCAGTCTCAACGAATTCGCGGACAGTTCTTGTCTCATTTGTAGCGATTACATAGTCATCCGGCTTATCCTGCTGGAGCATGAGCCACATAGCCTTAACGTAGTCCTTGGAGTGACCCCAGTCACGCTTTGAGTCCATGTTTCCGAGCTCAACATAGTCCTGAACGCCAAGCTTGATACGGGCAACAGCGTCTGTGATCTTTCTTGTTACGAATTCAAGACCTCTTCTCTCAGATTCGTGGTTGAAGAGGATACCTGAGCAAGCGAACATACCATAGCTCTCGCGGTAGTTCTTTGTGATCCAGTGACCATAAAGCTTAGCAACGCCGTATGGGCTTCTTGGATAGAAAGGAGTTGTCTCGCACTGCGGGATAGCCTGTACAAGACCGAACATCTCAGATGTTGAAGCCTGATAGAAACGGCACTCCGGCTTTACGATGCGAATAGCCTCAAGCATATTTGTAACACCGATAGCGTCGATGTCAGCAGTACCAAGCGGAGTATCCCAGCTTGTTGCAACGAATGACTGTGCAGCGAGGTTATAAACCTCATCTGCCTGAGAGATCTTCATAGCAGAGATAAGAGATACCGGATCAGTCATATCAGCGTAGATAAGTGTTACCTTATCCTTGAGATGAGCGATGTTGCCGTAATCAACGGTAGCCTTTCTTCTCCAGATACCGTAAACATTGTATCCCTTTTCGAGAAGAAGCTCTGCGAGATAAGATCCATCCTGACCTGTAATACCAGTGATAAGTGCGTTTTTCATTAATTTTTACTCCTTTATGTTAATTTGGATAAATTATGCTTTATCAGACAAGTTCATTTCTGCCCTGTTCCTTGAGCTGGGCAATGACTTTCTTGACATCCTGTGTATTGTTCTTCGAGCATACAAGAAGAACATCATCTGTATCAACGATTATTATGTCTCTTGTGCCGATAGCTGCAACAAGTCTCTTTCCGCCGCAGATAGTAGTACGCTTGGAATCAACTGTTATAACATCGCCGTCAACATAATTCTTGTCATCGTCTGTCTCATTTATACGTTCAACAGCAAGCCAGCTTCCGACATCATCCCAGCCGAAGCTGCCGGGGAGAGTATAAATATCATCAGCCTTCTCCATGATACCGAAGTCGATAGATTCGGATGTGAAAGCTGAGAATTCCTTAACGAGAGTCTCTGTATAGGACTGTGTTCCGAAGCTTTCTCCGATACGCAGCGCGCCCTCATAAATATCAGGCATGAATTCCTTGAGGTTAGCCATAACGGAAGAGATCTTCCATACGAACATACCGCTGTTCCAGAGATATTTTCCTGAAGCAAGGTATTTCTTTGCGGTTGCAAGGTCAGGCTTTTCAACGAAGCGCTCAACTTCATAAGCGCTGCCTTCTTCCTTGCCGAAATTGATATATCCGTAACCTGTTTCAGGGTAAGTCGGAGTGATACCGATAGTAACGAGGTTCTTGCCCTGTTCAGCGACTTTAACAGCCTTTTTGAGTGTGCTTACATAGATGTCTTCATAACCGATAAGGTGATCGGAAGGAAGCACAAGCATAATAGCGTCATCATATTTTCTGCCGATAACAGCTGCCGCAAAAGCGATACAAGGTGCTGTATTTCTTGCACACGGCTCGGCGAGGATATTCTCAGCCGGAACATCCGGGAGCTGATCCTTAACGAGATCTGTATAAGCCGCATTTGTAACGATGAAGACATCCTCCGGTGCTACCATAGGGCTGAGTCTCTTAACAGTCTTCTGGATCATAGTCTCGCCGTCTGAAGTAAGCGAAAGGAACTGCTTCGGACAGTTATTGCGGCTCTTTGGCCAGAAACGTTCGCCTCTGCCGCCAGCCATGATTACTGCTGTGATTTTCATTTGCTACTCTCCTCTTTTTCGTTTATCTGATGCTGAACTGGCAGAATGCCCTCTTCCGTTTCCGCATTTGTCTTTCCGGGGAAGAGCATTGTTTTCAGCGTCATAAGGATTATCTGAAGGTCCATACGCACGGAGAAATTCTCGATGTACATAAGATCCATTTTCAGCTTGTCATAGGGCGAAGTATCATAAACGCCCGTTACCTGAGCATAACCGGTAAGACCTGCCTTTACTTTAAGGCGGTATTCAAACTCCGGCATCTCTTTCTTATATTCCTCAGTAAGCTCCGGTCTCTCAGGGCGAGGACCGACTACTGACATATCTCCGCGAAGTATATTGAAAATCTGCGGGAACTCATCCAATCTGAATTTACGCAGTATCTTTCCGACAGGCGTTATCCTGTCGTCCTCTTCGGAAGCAAGGCGCGGCTTACCGTCTTTCTCGGCATCAACGATCATACTTCTGAATTTATAGACGTAGAATTCCTTGTGGTCGATAGTAAGTCTTTTCTGCTTGTAAAGCACCGGACCTCCGTCATATAGCTTTATAGCGACAGCTGATATGAGCATGAACGGCAACGCCGGAACAAGCACCACAAGTGAGAATACTATATCAAAAACACGCTTGATAAGTCTTTGCTCAAAATCAAGACCGTAGTTGCGGCAAAGCAGCAGCGGAGTATCAAACAGACGTATATCATCCGCACCGCGGACTATAATATCCGAGATCTTTGGTGCTATGTACGCGCGGATAGATCTTTCAAAGCAGAATTTAAGGTAATCGTTACGCAATTCAGCAGGTATATCGCAGATGATAACGCCCTCGTATTTGAGTATCTGCTCTTTGATAACATCCGGATCCTCGTTTATGCTCACAGATTCGCAGATCATATACTTATCGACGCGCTGGCTCATTTTGAGTACCAGTGCAGCCGCCTGATGGCTTCCATAGAGTATTATCAGTTTCCGCGGCGGATATATCATGAAATATATCTTTCCCGTAAGCATAGTCCACAGGGAAATGAATGCGAAATCGGCAAATGTCATGATAACCATAGGTGAAGCATCGAGGAAGTGTCGACCGACAAGGCTGATAACGAAATACTCAGTAAAATTAACGCAGACCATTGATATTATCTGTGAATATATCATATCGGTCTTTTTAAGATAGCCAAGCTTGAAGCCGCCGTAAGCTTTGAAGAAAACCGCGATAAGCATTGCATAAACACCTATCAGAACCCAGTTTCCTCGTCTGTAATATGGCAGAACGATCGAATCACTGTAATACCTGTACCACAGAAAGGCAAACATAGCTGTGAGAACTCCCAGCAGCACCATTGCCGAACCAAAGGTAATAAATCTTTTATACAGATCTCTTTTACTGTTCATAATTTTTTTGCACAGTCCTTTTTGAAGTCTCCTGAAGTTTATATCTCTTAATATCTATCAAAAAGCCGCAAAAATAACGGCTTATAGTCATTATAGCAAATTGTTACGGATATGTCAATAGAAAAACCGTTTTTTTATAGCCGGCAATAATTCCGGACTATAATAATATCCACAGGGGAATTCGTTCCGCAAAAAAAGAGTCCGGCTGGAAATCTTACCGGACTCTTTTATCTGTTAGCGTTGAATCATTAACTGAAATGATTCTGGTATCCGTCACCCCAGAAATAGAGGTAACCGTGATCAAATGAAGCTGTATCAGCAAAATAGAGTCTTACGGCATTTATTACCTGTTCAGTAACATAGCCGCAGTAGCTTCCATTGAAAGCGTAATACTGGCTTCCTGTAAACTGACCCGGCTGTGTAAGCACAGCTGAGATCGAGTTAGGAAACAGAGGACTGTTCACTCTGTTCATAACGACTTCTACTACCTTAGCCTTTTCTGTCTCTGAGATCCAGCATGAGCCAGCCTCATGACCAACGATATTGCAAAGGATTATGAAATCTTCATCTGAGACCGGAAGACCATTGTCCTCGTCTTCCTCATCATCAGTGGTATCAGCCTCTTCCTCAGAAGTCTCAGTTTCCTCAGACTCTGTCTCTTCCGGAACAGGCTCTGCTTCTGTTTCAGCTTCGGTCTCAGGAACTGTAACCTCTTCTTCCTGGACCGGTGCAGCAGCAGCTTCAGCAGCTGTGTTATCTGCAATGACTTCTTCTGTCTGAGGTTCTGTTACGATCTCCTCAGGCTCAGTAGTTTCTGAAGCAGTAGTTGTTGTAATATCTTCAGTAGTTGTAGTTGCGATTGTAGTAACGATTGTGGTTGTAGTGCTAACAGAAGTTTTTTCGGCAGCGAACATCATTTCTTCACTTGCGGGCTCTACGATTTCCAAAGTATTGCTTGAATTAACATCCGGTGCCGAGTTGCTGGCAACGAATAACCCGCTAAAGAGACAAACTATGATAGTTCCGAAGATGGTCGCTACGTGTTTAGCTTCTCTCATCAACTCATCCTTTCGTGAAAATTGAAACGTTTCGATCCGGTTTTTCCGAACCGTGTGTAATGATAACACATAACCCGGAAAATGGCAATAGTTTTGAAACTTTTTCCATTTTGCGCCCAAAAATGAAAGGTGGAAAGTCTCGCATTAGTGTACAACACCACAAATTTTATGAACTCAAAATGAACTGTTTGTTAATCTGGTATTAACAAATCAAAGATTATAACATTAAAAAATTACAAAATCGTAACATTTCAGCAGACTTTTTAATAACTATCTGTATATTTTCGGCTTTTGATCAGAACTTTTCAGGCTCATTTTTCACCCCCTTCAGCAGCATTTTTTGTGTTTCACAACTCACTTTTGCAACATTTTCCCACCCTGTAAATATCTATTCAGACGCTTTTTAAAAAATGACAAACCGGTAAATTTTATACATTCCGGCATATTGTTTCAGCTCTCAAATCATGTTTTTTATTACCGCTTTGTAACATTTTTTCCGTTTCTTTACCGCTCCCGAATAACACAAAAAGCGTCCCTTTTCCAACCGGAAAAAAGACGCTTTATATTATATATTATAATAGTATATCTCAGAATGCCATTTTAGCTTCGAGGTAAGCAACGAGGTCGTTGATGTTTACGCGCTCCTGCTCCATAGTATCACGATCGCGGACTGTTACGCAGTTATCCTTTTCAAGAGTATCAAAGTCGTATGTGATGCAGAACGGTGTTCCGATCTCATCCTGACGGCGGTATCTCTTACCGATAGTACCAGTTTCATCGAAGTCTACCATAAACTTCTTTGAAAGCATCTCGTAAACTTCCTCTGCCTTTGGAGTAAGCTTCTTCACAAGCGGCAGAACAGCGCACTTATAAGGTGCAAGTGCAGGGTGGAAGTGCATAACTGTACGGACTTCCTTCTTTTCATTGCCGTTCTTGTCAGTAGAAACGAGTTCTTCCTCATCGTAAGCCTCAGTAACGATAGAGAGGAAAAGTCTCTCAACACCGAGTGAAGGCTCAATAACGTATGGGATGTACTTCTCATTTGTCTCAGGATCGAAGTATTCAAGAGACTTACCGCTGGTATTGATGTGCTGTGTGAGGTCATAGTCAGTTCTGTCTGCTACACCCCAGAGTTCGCCCCAGCCGAACGGGAAGAGGTACTCGAAATCTGTTGTAGCCTTTGAATAGAAGCAGAGTTCTTCCTGATCGTGGTCACGGAGACGGAGGTTTTCCTCTTTAAGTCCGAGGGAGAGAAGGAAGTTCTTGCAGTAGCTTCTCCAGTAATCGAACCATTCAAGATCTGTACCCGGCTTGCAGAAGAATTCAAGTTCCATCTGCTCGAATTCACGTACACGGAAGATAAAGTTACCCGGAGTTATCTCGTTACGGAAGGATTTACCTACCTGAGCAACGCCGAAAGGTACCTTTTTACGTGTAGTTCTCTGTATATTTGCAAAGTTTACGAAAATGCCCTGTGCAGTCTCAGGACGGAGATAGAGTTCAGCCTTGCTGTCCTCAGTAACGCCCTGGAATGTCTTGAACATAAGGTTGAACTGACGGATGTCGGTGAAATTCTGCTTGCCGCAGTTAGGACAGGTGATACCTTTTTCCTTGATGTATTCCATCATCTTCTCATTCGACCAGCCTGCAACGTTAGTACCGTCGAAATCCTCGATAAGGTTATCAGCACGGTGACGTGTCTTACACTCCTTGCAGTCCATAAGAGGATCTGAGAAGCCGCCGATGTGTCCTGAAGCAACCCATGTCTGCGGGTTCATGAGAATAGCAGAATCAAGACCTACATTGTATTTGTTCTCCTGAACGAATTTCTTGAGCCAAGCCTTCTTGATGTTGTTTTTGAGCTCAACACCAAGCGGACCGTAGTCCCATGTATTTGCGAGACCGCCATAGATCTCAGAGCCGGGGTATACAAAGCCCTTAGACTTACAAAGATCAACGATCTTATCCATAATTTTTTCACTGTTTTTCAGCATAAAAAGACCTCATTTCAATATTTTATCCGGAGAATGCACCCCGGCAATGATTATCTATTATATTGTAAGATAAAACGCTTAAAATGTCAAGAGGGGAAGCGGCAATAGTTTACTGCTTCAGGTGAAAAACAGACATAAAATATGTGTGCTAATGTTTCATGTCATAGCAATTCCGGCTTTTAGTTCAAAACACGCGCTTTATATATTATAATAGTATACCAGAATATAGCGTTGTCAAAATCCACTGACCACGTTATCAGCCGCACCATAAATTGTTAAAAACGCCGAAAATGTATAAAACCCTTGACAAAGAGGGATAATAGTGATAAATTATAGTTAGCACTCGAAGAGGTAGAGTGCTAAAAGCTTGGAGAAAGGTGTGAGTTCAATGGACGACAGAAAGCTGAAAATACTTGCTGCCGTAATTGATGAATACGTAAGAACCGGCGAACCGGTCGGCTCTAAAGTTATCTCTAAGCTCGATAATATAAAGGTTTCTGCCGCTACTATCAGAAATGATATGGCTGCTCTCGAACAGATGGGCTATCTCGAACAGCCCCATACCTCAGCAGGACGTGTTCCGACTTTTGCCGGATACAGGCTTTACATCGATGAACTGATGACTCTTCCGGATCTTCCGGATGACGAGAAAAAACGTCTCGATGATATGCTCGGCGATGAGGATACTCCAGAAGAACTCCTCGTTCAGAATGCTGCTGCCGCTCTTACTGAAATAACTCAGTGTGCAGCTGTTGTAACAAATTCTGTACCGCGTTTCTCAGTAATATCCAAAGTCGAAGTCATCCCGACAGGAAAAAGACTTTACGTTATCCTGCTTATAACTTCCAACGGAAGCATTAAAAATAAAGCTTGCAGACTTGAATTCGATCTCAGCCATGAACAGCTCGAATTCTTTACACATTATATAGAAGAGAATCTCAGCGGCGTTTCAGTCGATGAACTCTCAGAGGAAGTCCTCGATAAAATGGTCGCAGCCGTGAGCGCCTATATGGTCTCGCTCTCCCCGCTCGTGAGAGGTATCTGCGAACTCTCCGAGGATCTCCGCCAGCAGGAACTCACCATAAGCGGCGGCGAAAAGCTTCTCTCATGTGAGGATCTCGACAAAATGGAGGTCGTAAGATTCATCGAACATAAAAACGAACTCTCCAATGTACTCGAAGATACATTCAGCGGTATACAGGTGAAGTTCGGTTCGGAAAACGACAGCTTCGCGATCGGCAATTCAAGCCTGATCGTCTCAAAATACCGCAAAGACGGTAAAGAAGCCGGCTCTCTCGGTGTTATAGGCCCTATGAGAGTTGATTACAAAAAGATAATCCCCTACGTCGATTACCTGACTCAGAAGATCTCTTATCTGATGTCCGGCGGCGAAGAAGACATGATATCCGGCACGGTCACTGAAACTGACCTCAAGCCATAGGAAAGGAGTATGACTGATGGAAGAAAACAACATCCGGAACGAACAGGAGACCACTGAGGAAGAGACCACAGAACAGTCAGTGGAGATCAATGATGAGCTTATCAAAAAAGCTATGGAAGCTTCAGAGGATGAAAGCGATCAGGATGAGGAAGATGCTGTAAGCGAATACAACGATACAGCTACTCAGTTCGCTGAACTCGAAGAAGCTCTCGAACAGGCTAATGATAAGTACCTTCGCCTTTACGCTGAATACGATAACTACCGCAAGCGCACGGCAAAGGAAAAAACCGAAACATATCAGAATGCATCGGTAAAATGTATCGAGGATCTGCTGCCGGTAGTCGACAGCTTTGAAAGAGCCCTTGAAGCAGACTGCACTGATGATAACTTCAAGAACGGTATGCAGATGATATTCGGACAGCTGAAAACTTTCCTCGATAAGATGAATGTTACAGCGATCGAAGCACTCGGCGCTGAATTTGATCCGAATTTCCATAACGCTATCCAGCAGCAGGAAGGCACTGATTACGCAAGCAATCATGTCTGCGCTGTCTATCAGAAGGGCTATATGCTCGGCGATAAACTCGTAAGACCTGCTATGGTAGCAGTGGCAGTATAGTCAATAAATCAATTCCGAATTCGGAGTTAGGAATTCGGAATTGAATGTGTCCGCTTAGGCGAACGTATCTGAAAAACAATAATTATACATTTTTAATTCATCGCCGTAAGGCGATACCATAATTCCGAATTCCGCATTCAGGATTCCGAATTATGCTTTAATATCAGGAGGTAATTATTATGAGCAAAATTATTGGTATTGATCTTGGTACAACAAACTCTTGCGTAGCTGTTATGGAAGGCGGTAACGCAGTTGTTATCCCTAACAGCGAAGGTGCAAGAACAACTCCTTCAGTAGTCGCTTTCACAAATAACGGTGAGCGTCTCGTAGGTCAGGTCGCTAAAAGACAGGCTATCACAAACCACGACAGAACTGTTTCTTCCATCAAGAGACATATGGGTTCTGATTATAAAGTAACTATCGACGATAAAAAGTACACTCCTCAGGAAGTATCAGCTATGATCCTTCAGAAGCTCAAGTCTGATGCAGAGGCTTACCTCGGCGAGCCTGTTACTGAGGCTGTTATCACTGTTCCTGCTTACTTCACTGACTCTCAGAGACAGGCTACAAAGGACGCAGGTCAGATCGCAGGTCTTACTGTAAAGCGTATCATCAACGAGCCTACTGCTGCTGCACTTTCCTACGGTATCGACAAGGAAGAGGAGCAGACCGTTATGGTTTACGACCTCGGCGGCGGTACATTCGATGTTTCTATCATTGAAATGGGCGAAGACGTTCAGCAGGTACTCGCTACCGCTGGTAACAACCGTCTCGGCGGCGATGACTTCGATCAGCGTATCATCAACTGGATCGTTGAAGAGTTCAAGAAGGCTGAGGGCATCGACCTTTCAGCTGACAAAATGGCTGCTCAGAGACTCAAGGACGCTGCTGAAAAGTCCAAGATTGAGCTTTCATCAACAACAACTTCAAATATCAATATCCCATTCATTACCGTTGATGCTTCAGGTACTCCTAAGCACCTCGACCTCACACTCACACAGGCTAAGTTCAACGAACTCACAGCAGACCTCGTTGAGGCTACTATGGGACCTGTAAGACAGGCTCTCAGCGACAGCGGTCTCCAGATCTCTGAGATCAACAAGGTTCTCATGGTCGGCGGTTCTTCAAGAATCCCTGCTGTTCAGGACGCTGTTAAGAAGCTTATCGGCAAAGAACCATTCAAGGGCATCAACCCTGATGAATGTGTTGCACTCGGTGCTGCATATCAGGGCGGCGTTCTCGGCGGCGACGTTAAGAACGGTCTGCTTCTTCTTGATGTAACTCCGCTTTCTCTCGGTATCGAGACAGCAGGCGGCGTATGCACAAGAATGATCGAAAGAAATACAACTATCCCTACAAAGAAGTCACAGGTATTCTCAACATACGCTGATAATCAGCCTGCTGTTGACATCAATGTACTTCAGGGTGAGCGTGAATTCGCAAGAGATAATAAGCAGCTCGGTACATTCCGTCTCGACGGTATCGCTCCTGCTCCAAGAGGAATCCCACAGATCGAAGTTACCTTCGACATCGACCAGAACGGTATCGTACACGTTTCCGCTAAGGATCTCGGTACAGGCAAGGAGCAGAATATCTCCATTACAGCTTCAACAAATATGTCCAAGGACGACATCGAGAAGGCTGTAAAGGAAGCTGAGCAGTACGCTGCTGAGGATAAGAAGCGCCGTGAGGAAGTTGATAACAAGAACGAAGCTGAAAACCTCGTATTCCAGTGCGAAAAGGCTCTCACAGACTTCGGCGATAAGGTATCAGCTGACGAGAAGGCTAATATCGAGGCTAAGTGTACAGCACTCAAGTCTGCTATCGAGGCTAATAACAACGATGAGATCAAGTCTCTCAAGGAAGAGCTCCAGAAGGCATTCTACGATCTCTCAGCTAAGATCTACCAGCAGGCAAACCCTAACGGCGGCGGAATTGATCCTTCACAGTTCGCTAATATGGGCGGCGCTGCACAGGCAGATAACAGCAACAACGGCGGCGACGATGTAGTTGACGCAGACTTCACAGAAGTATAATTGATAACAATAAAACATCATAAAAAAGGGCGAAATTCTTTCGCCCTAATGGTGTATATATAAGTTGTGGTTACATAAGATATTTGCTTAGCCGACAGGCTACGGCTTCGCTAATACCGCAGATTGGAGAAAAATATGGCTGAAAACAA
This sequence comes from Ruminococcus flavefaciens, assembly GCA_015067005.1. Lineage (GTDB taxonomy): Bacteria > Bacillota > Clostridia > Oscillospirales > Ruminococcaceae > Ruminococcus > Ruminococcus flavefaciens_AA. The sequence goes on along the minus strand of SVNH01000001.1, from coordinate 8,103 downwards.
AAGAGATTACTATGAAGTGCTTGGTATCGAAAAGGGTGCTTCAGAGGACGAGATAAAAAAAGCCTTCCGTAAAAAGGCAAGAGAAAATCACCCCGATCTTCATCCGGATGATCCTTCCTATGTTGAGAAGTTTCAGGAGATAAACGAGGCTAACGAAGTTCTCTCCGATCCTGAGAAACGTGCTCGTTATGACCAGTTCGGTCACGCCGGAGTTGATCCTAACTACGGCGGCGGCGACGGCTTCGGAGGTATGGGCGGCTTCGGTGACATCGGCGATATTCTCGAAAATATCTTCGGCGGCGGATTCGGCTTCGGCGGCGGTGCAAACCGCTCTAATTCCGCAAATGCTCCTAAACGCGGCTCGGACCTTCAGGAAAGCGTTGATCTCAGCTTCATGGAAGCCTGCAACGGTAAAAAGGTCGATATTAAGGTAAACCGTATGTGTACCTGCGAAGCCTGCAAGGGTACCGGCGCTGACGGCGGTACTTCCGCAGAAATATGTCCGGACTGTCAGGGACGCGGTACTGTAAAGACCACTCAGCGTACTCCTTTCGGTGCTATCTCCTCTACAAAGCCATGTCCGCACTGCTCAGGAAAGGGCAAGATCATCAAGAATCCATGTCCGAAGTGCCGCGGAATAGGCAGAGTAAGAATGCAGAAAACCGTTTCTATCGACATACCGGCTGGTGTTGCTGACGGTCAGACACTCAGAAGCAGCGGTCAGGGTGATTGCGGTATCAACGGCGGACCTTCCGGCGATCTCCTTATCAATGTAAACGTAAAACCGCATCCGATGTTCAGACGCGAGGGCTATGATGTTTACTGCGATGTTCCGATAACCTATACAGAAGCCGTTCTCGGTGCTGAGATCACCATTCCTACTATCGACGGCGATGAAAAATATAACCTTTCTGAGGGTACTCAGACCGGTACTGTATTCCGTTTCAAGGGCAAGGGCGTTAAAAAGCTTCACCGCAACGAACGCGGAAATCAGTACGTTAAGGTATATGTGGAAGTTCCGAAGAACCTCTCAAAGAAGCAGAAGGATCTCCTCAATCAGTTTGAGAATTCGCTCACTGAAAAGAACTATGCAAAGCGTCAGAGCTTCTTTGAAAAACTCAAATCAAAACTCAGCTGACATAGACCGACCTGCTGCATTTTTACAGCAGGTCGTTTTGCAACAATGAAATGAGGAAACAGTATGTTTGAACAGGATTGGATAATGCGTCAGATACACGAAATGGCTAAAATGATCGCCCACGTTATGCTGAATGCTGAGGTCTGCTCAACAGTAGCTGAGCTTCCGCAGGAGGAACGTGATCTGGCTGATGACCTTATCAACAGGATGAAAAGCGGAAATGTTCAGGAGGCTGTCGATGCCGTAAACAGACTTGCCGATAACAATACAAAAAACAACCTCATCATCGGACTTGAATTCTACTCGCATCTGAGCGATATGGATGAGAATTTTCTCGAATCAAACGCATACAGTCTTGTAAAGGCGCGGACAGACTTTAAAGCATTTGCAGATAAATTCGGGCTGAATCAGATGACGGATCTCTATTTCGGCAGCGACTCTGAATAAGTATAAAACCTCCATTTTTGCAGATAATAATGCAAAGGGAGGTTGATTTTTTATGATTGAAAAAGATACTGTAAGGCTCCTGAGAGAATGCGATTCGGGAGCAAAAATGGGAATATCTGCTATTGATGACGTTATGGATCACGTTAAAAGTGACAAGCTGCGTGAAAGTCTCAGAAAAAGCCGCGAAGAGAATAATGCTATCGCAAAGGAGATACAGTCCCAGCTCGGAAGCTACCACGATGAGGGCAAAGAGCCTTCCGCTATGCTGAAGGGTATGGCGTGGATAAAGACCAAGGCTCACCTGACTGTCGACAGTTCCGATCACGTTGTCGCTGATCTTATCACAGACGGCTGCAATATGGGCGTAAAATCACTGAATAAGTATGTAAATCAGTATAAGGCAGCTGATAAAAAGTCCAAAGACATCGCTAAGAGGCTCATAGGAACAGAAGAGCGCCTTGCGTTCGAGATAAGGGAATTCCTCTGATCTCGGCACCGGATAGATATTCAATATCGCCTTTTTCGTGAATATATGTCACAAAATAAGCGGTAAAACCGGCTAATTGTATAATTTTCATCAAAAAGCGTGAAAAAGCATGATTTTCCGCTTTATTTTTTTGCTCAGATGTAGTATAATATAATATGTGTAAGTGTATAACTATTCTGGTATAAGCCGGAACACGATAATGTATCATCGTATCTGCTTATAATTTGCTTTATACAGCTGTTTAAGCATGATTTGAATATTATAGAGGTGAAATAATGTCTAACAAGTATTCTCTGGGTATCGACATCGGATCTACAACCGTCAAAACTGTTATCACTGATCCCGAAGGAAATATCGTTTATTCCAAGTATCAGCGACACCTTTCAAAGGTAAAGGAAACTGTTACGGAACAGCTGAAACTGATACGCGCCGATCATCCGGATGAGAGATTTACAGTAAGCATTACCGGTTCTGCCGGTCTCGGACTTGCAAATTCTGCTGAAATACCTTTTGTTCAGGAGGTCCACGCAGCCTTCCTCGCTGTAAAGAAAAAACAGCCGGATGCTGATGTTGTTATCGAACTCGGCGGAGAGGATGCAAAGATAATCTTCCTAACAGGCGGCGTTGAACAGCGTATGAACGGTTCATGTGCAGGCGGTACAGGTGCTTTCATCGACCAGATGTCTACTCTGCTCGGTATAACCTCGGATCAGCTCGATGAGCTCTCTCTCCGCGCACAGAAGATATACCCTATTGCTTCCCGCTGCGGCGTTTTCGCTAAATCAGATATACAGCCGCTCCTCAATCAGGGCGCAAGAAGAGAGGATGTTTCCGCAAGTATATTCCAGGCGGTCGTCGACCAGACTGTTTCAGGTCTTGCTCAGGGACGCTCTATCGAGGGTAAGGTGCTCTTCCTCGGTGGTCCGCTTTTCTTCCTTCAGGGACTAAGAAAAGCATTCGTAAATACTCTCGGTCTTGATGAAGAACACGCTGTTTTCCCGGACGAAGCCCCTGTATTCGTAGCTTACGGCTGCGCTATCTACGCTGCGACCTCCGCAGATTCTTACAGTGTCAACGAGCTGCTCGAAAAAATAACAAATGCCAAAACAAGCGATAATATCGTCACAGGGGAGCCGCTCTTCTCCTCACAGGCTGAATATGACGAATTCATCGAACGCCACAGAAAATTCGATCTCGGCTATGCTGATATGCGTACATATAAGGGCGATGCTTACCTCGGTATCGACGCAGGCTCGACAACTACAAAGCTCGTTCTCATTACCGATGACGGAAAGATACTCTATCACCACTATTCCTCTAATCAGGGACAGCCTCTCGATAAGATCGCAGATCAGCTGAAGCGTATCTACAAGGAAAAGAATCCGGATATAAACATCCGCGGCTCGGCTGTTACAGGCTACGGCGAGGATCTGATAAAATCAGGTCTTGCAGTCGATCACGGCATCGTTGAGACAGTCGCTCACTTCAAGGCTGCTTCTTATTTCTGTCCGGACGTTGATTTCATCATAGACATCGGCGGTCAGGACATCAAATGCTTCAAGATAAAAAACAAGAGCATCGACAGTATCATGCTCAACGAGGCTTGCTCATCGGGCTGCGGCTCATTCATCCAGACCTTTGCTATGGCTCTCGGCTACAATATTGCTGAATTCTCACAGCTCGGACTTTTTGCCGAGCATCCTGTTGACCTCGGCTCACGCTGCACTGTTTTCATGAACAGCTCAGTAAAGCAGGCTCAGAAGGACGGCGCTACCGTTGAGGACATCTCAGCAGGTCTCTCCATGTCCATTATCAAGAACGCTATTTATAAGGTGATCCGTGCTAAGTCTCCGGACGAACTCGGCAAAAATATCGTCGTTCAGGGCGGTACTTTCCTCAATGACGCTGTACTCCGTTCGTTTGAAAAGGAAATGGGCAGAAATGTTATTCGTCCTGCTATTTCCGGACTTATGGGCGCTTTCGGATGTGCTCTCTACGCTAAGGAAAGAGCTGTCGGCGAAAAATCCACCCTCATCTCAGCTGAAGAACTCGAAACTTTCGCCTATACATCGCGCTCTGTGAACTGCAACGGCTGTACCGCACACTGTCAGCTGAACATCATCAACTTCGGTAAGGGCAGACGCTTCATTTCAGGAAACCGCTGCGAAAAGGGCGGCGGTATCAAGATCAAGAACAAAATACCAAACCTCTATGAGTATAAATACGACAGCATCATAAATACAGTAAAAACTCACCAGCCGCGCAAATACCGCGCAACTGTCGGACTTCCGCTGGCTCTCAGCTTCTATGAGCAGCTTCCGTTCTGGCATATGCTGTTCACAACTCTCGGATTCAGAACTATCATCTCGGACGAAAGCTCGCGCCAGATGTACTACCTCGGACAGCATACCATCCCCTCAGATACGGTCTGCTATCCTGCAAAGCTCACTCACGGACATATCGAGAATCTCCTCGATAAGGGTGCTGATTTCATCTTCTACCCCTGCATGAGTTACAATATTGACGAGGGAGGCAGCGATAACCACTTCAACTGTCCTGTTGTTGCGTATTACCCGGAACTTCTCCTTGCAAACAATCCGCGTCTCAACAATAACAACTTCATTCATCCTTATATGGATCCGAATATCAGAAAGAACGTTATCAACGTTATGACCAAGGCTCTTGCCAGGTATAACGTCAAGGGAAAGATCCCGGCGGCTGTCGATAAGGCATATGAGGCTATGGAAAAATTCCGTGCAGAGATCGCCAACAAGGCAAGAGACATCATCGAACAGGCTCGTGCCGAAAAGAGAAACATCATCGTTCTCGCAGGCCGTCCCTACCACATCGACAAGGAGATCAACCACGGTATACATAAGCTTATTACAAGTCTCGGAATGGCTGTTGTTACTGAAGACAGCGTCGCTCAGCTTGCCCGCACTCCTAATCTCGGCGTTCTCAACCAGTGGACTTACCATTCAAGACTTTACCGTGCTGCGAATTACGTCACAACTCAGAGTGATATGCAGCTTATCCAGCTGGTATCATTCGGCTGCGGCATCGACGCTGTAACAAGCGATGAAGTACGCAACATCCTCGAAAGCAAGGGAAAGCTCTACACCCAGCTAAAGATCGACGAGATCAATAACCTCGGCGCTGCAAGGATAAGACTGAGAAGTCTTGTTGCAGCTATGGAACAATCCAAAAACAGAACTGAGGAATGATACTCTCAGAAGTTCATCCTCAATTCTCCATTCTTTACCGGAGGTAACATAATGTCTGAATACGTTAAATTCACCGAGGAAATGAAGAAAACTCATACTATCCTCGTACCGGATATGCTGCCTATCCACTTCAAGATGCTCTGTAAGATCTTTGAAGCTGAGGGCTATAAAATGAAGCTTCTGCAAAATGATTCACGCGCTGTTGTTGATGAGGGACTTAAAAACGTCCACAATGATGCCTGCTATCCGGCTCTGCTGGTAATAGGTCAGTTCATGGACGCTCTCAACAGCGGCGAATACGATGTCGATAAGACCGCTCTGCTTATAACTCAGACCGGCGGCGGATGCCGTGCTTCAAACTACATACACCTGCTTAGAAAGGCTGTGGATAAGAATTATCCTCAGGTTCCGGTAGTTTCGCTGAATTTCAGCGGCCTCGAAAAGGACAGCGCATTCCGCATCACTGCACCTATGTTCGTGAAGCTTCTCCACGCTGTTCTCTACGGTGATCTGCTCATGACCTGCTATAACAAGTGCCGCGCCTATGAGGTAAACAAGGGCGATTCAAAGAAAATGCTCGATAAATGGCAGAACAGAATGGGCAATATCTTCCGCAAAAAGGATAAGAAATACCTGAAAACCAAGAAGATATACCGCGATATTCTCGATGATTTCGCTTCTATCGAGCTTAGCAGCGAAAAGAAGATCAAGGTCGGTATCGTCGGTGAGATATACGTTAAATACTCGCCGCTCGCAAACAACCACCTTGAGGACTTCCTCATCTCAGAAGGCTGCGAACCAGTTGTTCCTTCGCTGCTTGAATTCGTTATGTACTGCGCTGCCGGTACCTTTAACGATGCCGACATATATGATAATCACAATAAGATGTCGTTTGCCTATAAGCTTGGATATAAGCTGCTTTACGCCAAGCAGAAGGAACTCATAAAGGTCATGAAGGAGCAGGGAAGCTTCGAGCCGCTCCACGATTTCGAGCACCTCAGAAAGCTTGCTGATAAGTACATTAATCAGGGAGTCGTTATGGGCGAGGGCTGGCTGATACCGGCTGAAATGGCTGCTCTGGCAAAATCAGGCGTTGAAAATATCATATGCGCCCAGCCTTTCGGATGCCTTCCGAACCACATCGTTGCAAAGGGTATGTCCCGGGCAATAAAGGAGGATAATCCGAATGCAAATATAGTCGCTATCGACTATGACCCCGGCGCTACAAAAGTCAATCAGGAAAACCGTATAAAGCTTATGCTTGCCAATGCGAGATTATAATTATGATCAAGAACAGAAAAGGCGAGATCATCGTCACTAATAAAAAACAGAACAAGCTGCTGAAAACACTATATGGTTCAGTCGGCGGAAGAATAATGCTCAAGCTTTTAACTGCACCCGCTCTTTCAAGAGCCGCAGGAAGATTCATGGATTCACGTTTGTCAAAGCCGCTTATTAAACGCTTCATCAGGAGCAGCGGTATTGACACCTCACAGTATGTGATGTACAATTTCCCTTCATATAACGCTTTCTTTACGAGAAGCGTCAAGCCGGAAATGCGTCCGGTCGATATGACACCGCAGCACCTTATAAGCCCCTGCGACTCAAAGCTTTCGGTATACCGTATCGACCGCAAGAGTATTTTCCGGATAAAGGGTTCGCGCTACCGCATATCTGACCTCATCGACCACAAATTCCTCGCAGACCGCTTCAACGGCGGACTCTGCCTGATATTCCGCCTTGAGGTCGACGATTATCACCGCTACTGCTATATCGACAGCGGCGTTAAAACAGGCAACACCTTCATCGAAGGCGTACTGCATACCGTAAACCCGATAGCGCTCGAAAAATACAACATCTATAAGCGCAACAGCCGCGAATATACTCTTATACATACTGATAATTTCGGCGATGTTATACAGGTAGAGGTCGGCGCGATGATGGTAGGACGTATCTGCAATCATGATGAGGCAGGTCCTGTAAAGCGCGGTCAGGAAAAAGGTATGTTTGAATTCGGAGGGTCAACCATCGTCGTTCTTCTCGAAAAGGGAAAAGCCTCTATCGACAAAGACATATTGAAAAACTCAGCAGAGGGTTATGAGACTATTGTTAAATACGGTGAAAAAATCGGAACTTCACTAAACTCATAAAAAGGAGAATGCTAATATGAAATGTCCATATTGCGGTGCTGAACTGCTTAATAACGCAAAATTCTGTGAGGAATGCGGTGCGGCAACAGGAAACGATAACTATTCGTCTTCTGCACCTCAGTTTTCTCAGCCATACGGTCAGCAGCAACAGAACAGCCGTCCTCAGGTCGATCCTAACTACGTGCCTGATCCGCCGGCTTTTGTAACTTTTCCTCAGGCTGTTAAGATGTTCTTCAAGAACTGGAACAATTTCAGCGGAAGGTCTACAAGAAGCGAATTCTGGTACGCTTATATCCTGCAAATGATCATCGGAACAGTCGCAGGATATATCGGTATGGGAAATTACACAGTAACTCTTTTAGCTTCCGGACTCGTTTCACTGATATTATTCATTCCTTTTCTTGCAGCTTCAGTGCGCCGTCTCCACGATATAGGAAAAAGCGGCTGGTGGTATCTGATCGCCTTTACCTGTATCGGAGCATTTTTCCTGCTCTATTGGTATGCACAGCCCGGCGACCCGAACGAGAATATGTATGGTCCTTCCGCAGAACAGAAAAACCGCGGACTATAATACTGATATATAATAAACATCCCCCGGCAGAGCCGGGGGTTTTTCCGTAAACGCCCCATAGGGGCTTAGAATACAAGCCACGCCTG
>SVNH01000009.1 GCA_015067005.1 Ruminococcus flavefaciens | reverse complement strand
CGAAGGTTCGGCGAAGAACAGTCAAAAGCTGACAAAAAGGGGTCATGGGGAGAGGAAGGGGGAGCAACGAGGGGGAAACGTAGGGGAATAGGGGGAAAATGTCAGCTTTTGTACCAGTTTTTTCTGTCCCCCTGTTGCCCCGAAGTTTCCCCCTCGTTAAGTGGGGAGCCCCCACGGGCTTCCACGTTGTCGCTCATAAACTCGCTTACTTCCTCAAAACTTGATAATCGCATATCGCTAACGCCGCTATTACAGTGCCGTGAGCGAGTACGTGTAGGCTATGGCGACAAAGTGAGCGCGTGAAACAAGCGTCAACGTTGAAGGGTGCGGAGGCACTCCGCCGTGACGGCTTGCGCCGTCAGCGTAGTGCCTTTTCAATACAAAACGCCCTGCAATGAGGGCGTTTCCTTGCAGCATCAGCCGCAGCAGCCTGTTCTCTTTACGAATGAGTTACAGTCGGTACACTCAGGAACAGTCGGGTCATCCTCATGTGTTCCGACAGAAATGCTGTCAAGGCTGCAATAGTTCTCGGTCACCATGTTGTGCTGACACTGCGATACGCTGCACCTGATACAATTGTTTTTCTTCTTGCTATCCATTTCAGAATCGCTCCTTAATATATATTAAGTTCCGTTCGGGAACTGTTTTTATCTTTACCGTTTTCTGTCCGTTTATACATCTGTATCTGTATTGTTACCATTTTTTAATTGACCTGTTTAGTTTTTAATAGTATAATAGTATAGGATATGACATTTTTTTACTTTTTTCAGGATGGGTATTATCATGTTAAAACGATTCACAAATATTGTACTCGCACTTCTTACCGCCTCTGCCTGCATATCAACAGCTTCATGCAGCAAAAATGTTGAAGCCAACAGCAGCAATACTCTCGGCGGTCTGAATGTTTCCGGAACTGAAAAATCAGACGCTGTCGGCGCGGAACACTTCTATACCGAAACGACTTCCGCCGTGACTACCGCTCCCCCGGAGACTACCACTTCCACTACAACTACCGTCACAACAACCGCTCCGCAGTTCATCAAGGGCGATATATGTGATGTCAACGGCAAAATGCTCCTCTCGACCGATCTTAACTCCGGCGTTCGGATATACGATCAGAATTACAGGATCTCTTTCGCAAATATCCTCGATGCCACTACATCAGACGGCTTCGATGCGGCTCTGAGCGATACGCTCTCCGTTCCGAACCCTACCCCCGTGAACGGCAGAACTGACTATGCACAGTCCGTCAGACTTACCCTCAATGCCGACCTCCAGAATGCCATATATCAGTATATGCAGGCAAACAACCTCATCGGATCGGCAGTTGTCATGCGTACCGACGGCTCGGTGCTTTCCGAGGTCTCCTACCCTTCCTATGATCCCGATCTCTACCGCGCTGACCACTCATATGCAAACACGCTTATCCCCGGAACTTTCTTTAACCGCGCATTCCAGAACGCTTCGCCGGGTTCATGCTTCAAGATAATTTCCGCAATGGTCGCTGACATGAACGGTATCGAGTCTCTCACAGACGAGGGCAACTGGGTGGATTCCGGCACTGCTATCCACAACTGGGACTGGGATACCGCTCAGTACAGCTACCCGATGCAGCGCGATCTTGTTTCAGCTGTTGCAAAATCAAGCAATGTGTTCTTCGCAAAGGCTTTCCAGATGGTCGGCGCTGAAAACGTCCTCACACAGCTGCGCGAATACTTCATGTTTGCCAACGATACGCCTATCGAATGCGATTTCGGACCTATCGAGAACAATATCGAGGTCTACTGCAATGATGATCTCCGCAGAAGCGGCTTCGGTCAGGCTCATGTAAGAACTTGTCCGCTGTATCTCGCAGCACTCTGCCGCGAAGCTGTTTACGGCGACATGGTGCGTCCGTTCGTGCTCAGCAGCTGCGTTGATACAAACGACCTGACAACTCCTTCTGCTGAGGGCAGCAAGCCATACGATGTTATCGCATCTGTTCCGGCTGAATACCGCGATTCCCTGCTTGAAGGTATGCTCGGAGTGACCTCGCACCTCGGCATATATATCCCGGAAGGCTACACCCTATATACGAAAACCGGTACTGCTGAGGTCGGCAGCGGCGACTACCTCTACATAACAGGCTGTCTCAAAAACAACGCCGACAATACTGATTCTCAGCCGGTATTCACCGATTATTCCGATTACGGCAATAACGGCTCTTACATAATAGTAATGCAGATACAGAACCCGAAAGAGCATAATTTCGCATACGCAAGCGATTCTGCCGCTTACTACAAGGGTATCATCGACCTTGTCCTGAGCTATTGACATTCCTGCATTTTTCAGTTATAATATTCCTCAGCAAGACCTTTCATACGATATAACAGTTTCCTTAATTCTAAAGGAGGTTTTGAAATGTCCAAGAATACAGACGAAGAACTCAACAAGCTTTATAAAGAGATAAAAAGCCAGAAGCTTGCGGAATCTGAAAGTGCTCCGCACAAAAGAAGTTCCGGAAGCTCAGGCAGCGAAAGCGGCGACCTGATGCAGTTCTTTATCGGTCTCATCATGCTCGCAGGCGGACTTTATATGGTCCTTCAGAATATAAACGTTACAAGCAGCTGGGGATTTTTCTCCTACCGCATCGGATTCTTTCAGGTGTCAAGCGGTATGGTGCTTCTCCCCTCGATCATCGGCATACTCATGCTGTTCATGATGGAAAAGCGTATATTTGGCTGGATAGTCCTCTCGATAGGTATTGCGATAATCCTTCTTTCTGTTTTCCTTACTACGCATATCTACTGGAAAACTACCAGCGCTTACAACTTCATTATCATGTTCGGTTTTGTCGCTGCCGGCGCAGGTCTTGTTATCAAACAGCTCTTCAAACAGCGCTGAAACTCAAATATAAAAAGCGTATCACCTATGCGTTATACCCATATAGAAGTTTACCGGTAATTTAGCTCACGTTCGTTAACGAACATTCGTTGTTGTTATATCTCCGAGGAAATTGTCCCTCGGAGATTTTTTATTATGTAAACTCAGTCATACCAAGCTCGTTCATTTCTCCGTCAAGCCTGAATACTTTGTCAAGCTGAGCTATCTTGGTCTCAAATTCACTTCTGAGCTTCTCGTTCTCCTTGAACTGCTTCTTCACTTCTGTCCCGCAATTAGCCATTACCATTGCGTAGGACTCATCAGACTTGTAACGCGCATAGCTAACGATCTGTCTCAGATAGCGCAGCACAATATTGTCAAGCACTTTTTCCCTGATGCAATGAGCAGTGCAGTCTATAACACGGCTTTGACAGCCTCCGCATATATATTTATCAGTAGCAATCCTCCTAAAACCTGCCGCAATCACGCCATGAGCAATTTCAATCAACTCCGATTAGACTTCCTTAGTTACTAATAGTTTAGTTTTAGATTTCAGTGGATAGGGTGGGGTCTTTTTAGGCTCTTACGGTATTTCCACCCGAAGAATCTGAAATAATCTTATTATAACGCACTTTCAACAAAAAAGCAATAGACACCGCCCCCTTACAGGATACGGTGCCTACGCTTAGTTGGCATTATTGAGATCACTTAGGATCAAGAGATTATGTGATAACATTCTCAGCCGAGAACCAACTCGGAAATATCAGTAATAGTTCCATCGTTGCAGTAAAGCAGACCTTTTTCCTCAATGCTATAGCCTGCTGCTACCGCAACCCTGTAAGAGCAAACAACTCTGTTCTTACCGTTATTCTTTACCTTGGGTGCCTTTTCTTTTAACTTAACAGCGCTCTCGAACATCGGCTATAGCAAATCCGTTTTCGTAGCTGCTATCTGGAAACGGTATGTTTACAGCTTGCTATTTTTTCGTATTTCATTTTAGTTGCCATTCCGCCGCGGATATGGCGTTCTTTTTTATTTATCTCCAAAATATCCTTTACCTGCGCGAAAAGCACAGGGTCTTCTCTTTTAAGTCTTTCGCTGACATCCTTATGTACAGTGGATTTACTTATCCCGAATTTGCTTGCGGCAGAGCGTACAGTGGCTTTGTTTTCGAGGATATACCTGCCGAGTACGACCGCTCTCTGATCGGGCTGGATATTCAAAATGATCACCCCTTATGAATTAGATTCACTAATATATATGCCGGGGCGTGTTAAAAAATACAAGAGGATGAAAAACGTTGAAATTCAATGAAATTCAGTGAAATACAGATGTAAACCGAAAAAAATACCAAAAACAGCGCAGAAACATCCTTAGGCGACATTTGAAGTTCATATGAACCTGTGATATAATCATATCATCACGTGAGAGGAGTTCAGTTTATGCAGAGATTCATTCCGGGTACTACCCTTAAATTCGCAGAACAAGCCAGAGAGTCGGCGTTTTCGCTTATAGCCCCTGTGCTTGAAGCTACCGGAGGGCTTACGCTTTCCCAGCTTTCAACACTTACAGGTCTTGGCGGCTCGACTATCCAGAACTGGATAAAACGCGGCTGGGTATCTGCGACAACGGGCAAGAAATACTCGGAAAAGCAGGTGCTCCGCATACTTCTCATTAATATGCTCAGAAGCGCGATGAAGCTTGATGACATTGCAAAGCTGATGTCCTATGTCAACGGCGATGTTGACGATAACTCGGATGACATCATTGCTGATATTCACCTTTACAATATGCTTTGCAGGATAATCTTCAAGGCTGAGGACGGCTACCGGTTCACTCCGGACGCTGTCAGGGAACTCATCAGCGCAGAGATAGAGGCTCATAAGTGCGATATAGCCAATGCGGAAAAGCTCAGCAAGGCGATGTTCGTAATGGTAATGGGCTATCACAGCGGCAGACTTAAAGCCGTTATGGAAGAGGTACTCGAAAATGTGATCGAGGAAGTAAATTCCGGAAGCTACGGAAAATAGGCAATAGCCTAAGGAGGAAAATGATATGGGAATAACGATAAAAAGTCTTTTGATAACAACAGGCATAATTCTGTGCTTACCTCTTGCAGCATTGCTCACACTCTCAGCATTTGTTGTCAAGCGAATGAAAGAAGTACCGCAAAGCCAACAGGACGCAGATGCTGCCAGTGAGATCATTGATATTGAAGCGGTGGAGAGCGGATCATAATGAAAGCGTGATGCTATGGATGAGAAAAAGTCAATTTCTTCCGTGATACTGAAGGTGATATTCTTCATTTTGTTCGGAGGGATAATATTCATTATGTATGCTTTAACAGACGGCGTTTTCGATGCCGTAGATATGTTCACGGATCTTTTCAGCCGGAAAGATAAAAACAATAAGAATACTGATAATACTTTTCAATAAGCGTTATATTACAGGAGGAAAAATATATGTCTATTGATATCAGAGAACTCAATAAGAATATGCCTAGAAAAGGCAGCTTTAAGCCGGTCAAATGGATAGTTGCCGGACTTGCAGCATTAATTGTAGCAGCAAATTCATTTACTATCGTTCCGGCTGGTTATACAGGCGTTGTACTCACTCTCGGTGAAGTTTCAAAGACTTCCTACGATTCGGGCTTCCACCTGAAAATACCTTTCGTGCAGACAGTTGAAACGATGTCGAACAAGATACAGGTCTATGAGACTCCGGCATCAGCCGTTTCAAAGGACTTGCAGACAGTCAGCAGTAATATCGCTGTAAACTACCGTCTTGTTTCTTTGAATTCAGCAAGTATGTATGAGGATGTCGGAAAAGACTACAAGACCGTACTCATCGCACCTGTTGTACAGGAGTGTATGAAGTCCGCAACAGCAAAATATACCGCAGAACAGCTCATCACAGAGCGTCAGTCAGTCGGTGACGAGGTAAAGACAGCCCTCGAACTCAAGCTGAAGGACTACGGTATCTACATAGAAAAATTCAACATTGTGAACTTCGATTTCTCGGATGAGTTCAACAATGCTATCGAGGCAAAGCAGGTCGCAGAGCAGAATCTTCTTAAAACCGAGACCGAACAGAAACAGGTCAAGGTCATCGCTCAGACTGATGCGGATAAGAAGATCATAACCGCTAAGGCAGAGGCAGAGGCTATCCTCGCACAGGCACAGGCTCAGGCAGACGCTAACAAGCTTCTTGAAGAATCACTTTCGGATAAGGTCATCGCTTATGAACAGATCCAGAGGTGGGACGGCGTTATGCCTAAGGTTACAGGAAGCAACAGCGGTATGCTGATAAATGTTCCGCTTGACGAAAGCGATTCCACATCACAGGCAGAGTGATCTGCTCGGTGAAAGTGTGTTCATCTGCTAAGACAGTACCGCGCAGCTGATGTGCGGTACTGCCTGAAGGATATTGGGAAAATCATTATAAAGCAGCATTCCGGCGTTCTCAGGGGTAAGAGAATGCCGGACTCTCAGGAGGAGATAGTTATGAGTTACAGAAGACGCAGGCATCCGTTCGGACTGTTAGGAGTTCTGGCAAGCCTTACAGAATCGCTTACAAATTACGTCGTTGACGCTAAACGTGAGGAAGCAGGACTTCCCTCGGAACACAGACAATACGAAAAAAGTCTCACAGGCGGCGGTATGGATTTCGCAATGGAATACCAGCGCGATCTTGAACGTCAGAAGGAAATGCGCGAATCTACCGAACAGGAGATACGTGAGACCTACGTCACCGGCGGAGATGTCGAAATGAGCGATATATCGTGCGGTATGACCATGCCTCCCAAGGCAGGTCGCGCTCCTTCAACTATGGACGATATTGCCTTCGATGACGCTTTCGATAAGTTGAAAGAAGAATAATATCGCGGAGTTAAGCTTATTATCTCCTGCTATGACATTCAGGTATTGACACAGCACCGATTGCATGGTATAATATAAAAAAAGAGAGCACTGCATAAGCCTTATGGCTCAGCGGTTCTCCCTCAATGAGTTGTTATTTGGAATAACCGCCCATGTGGTAGTGGGGCGGTTATTTCTTTTTGTTGCTGAGTTCTATAATAGATATTACAACTAAAATAAGCGTAAGTACTTCCATTATCGTCATCTCAAACCCACCCCCGTTTCCGAGGGAAGAATAGAACCGCCTTGCCGCTGTATGCAATGCTCTCCGTGTTTATTGTAACACAGAGGGCATTTTTTGTCAATTATTCGTGCTTATGCAGGGCTGAGCGGATACCTTCAAGTATGATCTCACGGGCGGCGATAGCCTGTTCCTTTGTGAGCGGCGGAGTGTCCGGAAGCGGATAGAGGATACCAAGCTGCTCGTATTTGGACTTCGCCATGTCATGATACGGCAGGACGTCCAGCGCCTTGATATTTTTGAGCGTGGCGATGTATTCCCCGAGACGGAATAGCTCATCGCGGTCATCGGTGATGCCGGGAACTACAACGTGTCTTATCCAGACCGGTATCCCGAGTTCGCGGATATGCTCTGCAAATGCAAGTATATTGCGGTTTGTGTGACCTGTGAGCTGCTTGTGGGCGGCATCGTCGATGTGTTTTATGTCGAGCATAACGAGGTCGGTGTATTTCAGAGCCTCGTCTATTTTGCTGTGGGAATCGGGATCGTAGCATCCGGCAGATGTGTCCAGACAGGTGTGAACTCCCTTGCTTTTAGCAAGCCTGAAAAGCTCGGTCAGGAATTCCGGCTGTGCGAGAGGTTCGCCGCCGGTAGCGGTAATCCCCCCTGATCTCAGGAATTCCTTATACGAATCGTACTCCTTCATGAGCTCGTCCGCGGTGACCTCTCTGCCGCCGGAAAAGTCCCATGTATCGGGATTATGGCAGTATTTGCAGCGGAGCGGACATCCTTGAAAGAACACTACGAAGCGTACTCCCGGACCGTCTACCGTTCCGAAGCTTTCCGTTGAATGTATCCTGCCTTTTATCATATTATCACTCCAGTGTTGTGTTGATCTCGTTTAAGATGTAGTTTGTCAGCGCCTGCTTATCGTTGGGAAGATCGCCGATTATGACGAGGGAATGAAGCTGTGCAAGAGCAGTTCCGATCTCTTTGCCCCTGAAACCGAGTTCTGTGAGGTCGCTGCCGCTGATCGCGAGCTGCGAGAGGGTTATGCATTCCCCGGAATCGGCGAATTCACGCGCGATGACCTTAAAGCGGTCGAACTCCTTATTCTCGTCCAGCACGAAATCATTTTTGCCGCAGTTATCGTACTTTTTGAAGTCCATGAGCATGAGGAAGGTCTCGATGCCAAACTCACTGACCATAAGACGTATCTGTCTTTCCGAGTGGATCTTGTCGCTGTGGTGTGAGATAAGCTGTGATGTGAGAGCGATAGTCCTGTTGTCGAAGCGCAGGCGGGTGAGGATTTCCTTAGCCATTTCCGCGCTGACTTTTGCATGACCTTTGAAGTGTCCGACACCGTTTTCATCGAGGGTGAACATCTGAGGCTTGGCGATGTCGTGGAGAAGCAGGGCGCGTCTGAGGATCAGCTGATCCTGCGGTGCAGATGTGACAGCCTTTACTATATGCTCATAGACATCGTACTTGTGGTAGCGCGAGAACTGATCGAACCCGAAGCAGGCGACCATTTCCGGAATGATCTCGGCGATTATCACGCGGTAATCAGTAAGGACTTTGCCGCAGTCCTTTCCGCAGAGAAGCTTGTCGAGCTCCTCGCGCACTCTCTCCCTTGAAATGATGCTCAGTCTGCCGCGCATATCAATGATAGCCTGCGCGGTTTTTTCTTCGATGCCGAATCCGAGCTGCGAGGCGAATCTTATTCCGCGCATGATACGCAGAGCGTCCTCAGTGAAGCGCTTTTCCGGCTCTCCGACACACCGTATCAGTGAGTGTTCAATGTCGCCGCGTCCGCCGAAGGGATCGACTATATTGCCGCGGATGTCCATAGCGATGGCGTTCATGGTGAAATCGCGCCGCGCGAGATCCTGAACGATGTCCGGAGTGAACTCAACGCTGTCCGGACGGCGTGAATCCGAATAGCTGCCGTCCACGCGGTATGTGGTTATCTCGTAGGGAGTGCCCTCTGCGAGGACTGTTACAGTGCCGTGCCTGATGCCAGTCGGTATGACCTTATACCCCTCAAAGACAGCGGCAGTCTGTTCCGGGAGCGCATTTGTCGTGATGTCAACATCGTGGACAGCTCTTCCCATAAGATGATCGCGGACACATCCGCCTACATAATATGCCTCGAAACCGGCATCCTCAAGCCTTTTAAGGAGCGCTTCAGCCTTCGGGAACTCCTTCATTCCAATCACCTCACTTAGTCTTTAGTATATTATACCACTTTTTTGACCTCGTGACAACTGTTCATTTTATTATCGGAGCGGTCTTTACTCAGAAGCATGAAGGTCATGAGGATGAGCATGACTGAGGGTACCGGTGAGGGCTTGCTGTGAAGCGAGATGTGTGACGAAGCCGCCGCAACGGTCTCGGCGCGGAGGGTGTAAGGCATTATAAGGCGGCATACGAAATAGCTTATAATTCCCGATATTACGCGCATTATTATCATCGGAGCCGCATTCAGCCTTCCGGAATTCATTGCCGCCGCCTGACATATCACGCATACACCTCCGAACGATGTGATGCCGCTCAGCAGCGGTATGAGAGTGTAGTCGCGGCGGGGGAGCTCCTCAACGGCAGTTACATCGAGCAGTGTCCTTGCGATAGCCGCATACCTGTCGCCCAAAACGTTGAAAACTCCCGAATCATCGAGCATTGCAGCTGCGACTGCAAATGCGGTTATCATGAAGCATATCTCAGCCATTGAACGTCCGGCGGAGAGGACGCAGTCCGTGAGGACACCCTTTGAGCAAGCAGCTTTTTCCGGAGCGTTATCCGAAGCATCTCTGCGTACAAAGAGGGAAAGTCCGAGAGCGAGGACGATATTTGCGGCGACAGTTGATATTACTATCGTCCGCCCGACCGCTTGAGAGCCGTAAAGCCGCTGCGCTATGCAGCCCTGTACAAATGCCGGACCTGCCCCGTAGCATACTCCGCAGAACAATTCCGCGCGGCGCTTGCTCAGTCTGCCGGAATCATAAAGCTGACCTATCATCCTTGCTCCGACCGGATAGCCGGCAAACATACTGAACAGAAAAACTGCGGATACTTCGCCCTCCATACCGAAAATAAGCCGTCCTGCGCGGCTGGTGTAACGGGCTGCGCGTTGTATCAGTCCGGTGCGTATCATAAGACCTGAGACTATCATCATCGCATAAAGCGAGGGTATCACAGCTGTAAGACATCGTTCTGATGCACTGCTTACCGCTTCGGAAGCGGCTGTGCTTTTTGTCATGCAGAACCAGCCTCCCCACAGGATAACGGCTGCTTTTATGAGTGCAGCCGCTTTTTTTGCAGTATTCTTCATATTCATCACCCCATTAATCATATTATTGGATGTGAAGATTTATCACAGGGAGTGATTTGATGTTCAGAAAGATCTCGGACATAACTTACGATAAGCTGTGTCTCCAGCCGCAGATACACTTCGATTGCAACCGCGAAATGCTTATCGAGAACTGCCGCCGCATAGAGGAATACAACGAGGTGTTCATGCGTCTTATTTCCGGGAGTATGTACATTAATGTATGGGGGAGCGGTCTGAGGGCTTTTGATTTCAAGACGCGCGGACTTATCATCCGCGGACGTTTTTCGCGTATCGAATTCGAGGAAAGGAGCAGCGCTTCCAATGAAAGATCAGCTGAGAGGCTGCATAAAAATAACCGCAAAAGGTAAAAACCTCTACCGCTTCATAAATATGATACACTGCGGCAGGATAATGTGCTTCGAGCAGTTCTGCCGCAATGATACGTTCTTTGCGGAGATATACCGCCATGACCTTGCAAAGGTTAAGGCAATAGCGGAAGAGTGCGGCATCGAGCTTGAACACCGAGAGCTGCCTACACTTTCCTCAAAGCTGCTGAAATACCGCCGCAGGATAGGTCTGCTGATAGGTGCAGTGTTTGCGGTATTCATCATCGCTTACTTCTCGAATGTAGTTGTAACTATCGAGATACAGGGCAATAACACGGTCTGCGATGAGGACATCCTTGCTGTTCTCGATGAACTCGGCATACGCTCCGGCGCTCACATCCGTGACCTCGACCTGCGATACTGCGAGAATGAACTGCGTGTCCGTGTGAAAGGCGTATCATGGGCAGCTATAAGGCGTACCGGCAACCGCATAGTGATAGATGTCACAGAGGTAGTTCCGGCACCGGAAGCGCCTAAAAGGAACGTTCCCTGCAATATTGTTTCATCAAAGGACGCTCAGATAACGGACTTTACAGTCCTCGACGGATTCCTGATGCACAAGATAGGCGATCATGTAAGGAAGGGAAGTCTGCTTGTAAGCGGAGTTACCTCTACAAAGTGGAAGGAGAATTATCTGCATCACGCTATGGGCGAGATAATCGGAAAATACGATGAAACGGTCGTTTTTTCCGGAAGCTTCGAGACTGTAAGGAACGTCCTTACCGGCAACGAGTGCAGCGATGATTCGCTCAGGCTTTTCAGCCTTGATATTCCTCTTTCGTTCGGACGCAGAAGCTATGAACAGCAGCGCACTGAGGTAAGTGATTCGCCGCTTGTGCTCTTTGGAAAGGAGCTCCCTGTATCGGTAGTACGCCGGCGCAACAGTGAGACCTCGCTCGAAACGGTGACGCTTACCCCTGAGGAGCTCGAATCCGAACTCAACCGCAGGATATTCATTTACGAGAAGAATTTCATCCCCGAGGAGACTAAGGTGATCGACCGCACTATCAGTAAAGAGGTGACCGCGTCAGGAATAACACTAACGGTCAATTACACTCTTGAGGGGAATATCGGCATTGAAAAGGAACTGCTTGTCAAGAGCCGTTAGCTGCGGTAATTGTCACCAAAAAAGCAAAGCTGCATATAATGGTCAATGAGGGAGGGACGCTCTCCCTCCCGAAATCCGGCTTCAAAAGCCGATCGGAGGAATCATTATGGCAGCTTTTTATAATCAGGCAACTTTATCTTTCAACGGAAATGTGCTGAGTTCAAATATAACAGCCGGCGAGATAATCGGCATACTCTCGGCATATAAGGACGCTATCATCCCGACCTATTCGCCCGACAGCGAGAACGTTTACGTTATTAATATGGTCAACAGCGGCTCGGAGGCTCTCACAAACCTCACAGTTACGAGCGATCTTGGCGCTTATACTACCGGCGAGGATCCGTCCCCGAAGATCACGGTCGTTCCGCTGACCTACACTGACGGCAGTGTCAATTACTATGTCAATGGTGTTGAACAGCCTGCTCCGACAGTGACATCAACTTCTCCGCTTACAGTTACAGGTATCAGTATACCGGCTGGCGGAAATGCAGCGATAGTCTATGCGGTAAAGACCAATCAGTACGCCCCTTACGGCGACGGCGCTTCTATAACCGTTACCTCGACTATTTCAGGCAGCGGCATATCAGACGTTACTGCGTCTGCTGTCACAACACCGGCAGCAGAGCCTGTTCTTGCTATCAGCAAGTCACTCAGTCCGACAACTGTTGAGGAAAACGGTACAGTGACCTACACCTTCATCATCCAGAATTCAGGTGCATCACCTGCATCTGCTTCCGATGACATCGTTTTCAGCGACGAATTCTCACCTGTCCTCACAGACATCACAGTAACCTTCAACGGAACTGACTGGGCAGAGGGCACAAATTACAGCTACGACGATACAACAGGCGTGTTCACATCGCTTGCAGGCGAAATAACTGTACCTGCGGCAGAATACTCGCAGGATCCTGCAACCGGAGTTTGGAACGTACAGCCGGGCGTAAGCACTCTTGTGATAACAGGAAAGCTCAGCTGATCGTATCCAGAAACAAAAATAATGCGGGGCGATGTGGGCATCGCCCCCTACATAACAATGAGGTTAAGCAAAATTGTAGGGGCTGATACCTGCATCAGCCCGTGACTGTCAATATATTTAGGGGTTCCCAACAAAAAAGGGACTGCATAAATGCAGTCCCTCAGATACTATATAGTAATTAAGCCTTGTTAACGCTTCCGAAGAGTTCCATCTTCTCCTTGACCTTAGCCTTGATAGCCTCGAAACCAGGAGCGAGAAGTTTTCTTGGGTCGAAGCCCTTACCCTGCTGATCCTTGCCAGCCTCGATATACTTTCTTGTAGCGTCAGCGAATACGAGCTGGCACTCAGTATTAACGTTGATCTTAGCAACGCCGAGGGAGATAGCCTTAGTGATCATATCGTCAGGGATACCTGTACCGCCGTGGAGAACGAGAGGCATTTCGCCGACAGTCTTGTTGATAGCTTCAAGAGTCTCGAAGCTGAGACCTTCCCAGTTATCAGGGTAAACGCCGTGGATGTTACCGATACCAGCTGCGAGGAAGTCAACGCCGAGATCAGCGATCATCTTGCACTCGTTAGGATCAGCACATTCGCCCTTACCGATAACGCCGTCCTCTTCACCGCCGATAGCGCCTACCTCAGCCTCGATAGAGAGACCAAGACCGTGAGCAACGTTTACGAGTTCAGTAGTCTTAGCAACGTTCTCGTCGATCGGGAAGTGTGAACCATCGAACATGATAGAAGTGAAGCCAGCCTTGATGCACTTGTAGCAGCCCTCATATGAGCCGTGATCGAGGTGGAGAGCAACCGGAACAGTGATTCCGAGAGACTTGTCCATAGCTGCAACCATAGCAGCAACAGTCTCGAAGCCTGTCATGTACTTGCCAGCGCCTTCAGAAACGCCGAGGATAACAGGTGAATTGAGTTCCTGAGCAGTAAGAAGGATAGCCTTAGTCCACTCAAGGTTGTTGATATTGAACTGACCAACTGCGTATTTGCCAGCTCTTGCTTTCTGGAGCATTTCGGTAGCTGAAGTTAACATAGAAAAATTTCCTCCTGAGAATTTCATTTACGGGGACAAAACCCCATCGTTAATATTATATCACAGCTTGGGAAAAATTGCAATAGGGAATCGAGAAAAATATTGTCAGTCACAGAAAAAGGGAGATACTATGTAGAATAAAACACGGGCGAGCGGAGCTCGCCCCAGTCTGTCAATAAACCACATTTCGATTCTGTTATCAGCGGGCGACGGAACGTCGCCCCTACAAGAAACGACGGTATTTTGGCAAAATGTAGGGGCGGCGTTCCGCCGCCCATGCTGCTTTTTATATATAATTCGACTTTTTCGACAAGCTGGGGTGAGCGGAGCTCGCCCTACATTACATACTTCATGTAGGGGCGCATTCCGTGCGCCCGATAATATTTTTATTGAAATGGATTTTTTGGACAGAATGAAAGGGAGACATCTGCCTCCCTTTAGATAGTATAATATAATTAAGGGAACGCCCTTCCTTGCAGCCCATTCATGATAAGTGACGTGAGCGAGTTCACGAGCGACAACGTGGAAGCCTGCGTGGGCTCCCCGCCGCTGCTTAGTTCTTTTCCCTTTTGAAGAACTGTCCGATAGCTTCGCTGGCAGAAAGTGCGACCAGTACCGTGATAGAGCCGATAAGTGCGACCGTATAAAGCAGGACTGCTTTAGGCTTGCTGCCTTCATGCTGGAGAAGCATCGGCGCACCGGGTATCAGCTGTATGAAGCTGAACAGCAGGTATACGACAGAAGCAAGCGATTTGAAACCGCCTATGCCTGATAAAAGTGCGAGTGAGCAAAGTCCTGAGCCAATCGCAAGATAGAGTGAAAGTGATTCTACCTTTGAGCTGATACCGCTCATGCCGTCCTTATAACCGAGACCGAAGTATTCGCCGGAATAGAGGAGGAAGAAGCATACAGAAGCGAGTATTCCGATAAGCGATACCACAACTGTTACCTTGAAGCCCTTTGCTGCGATCTCTGCGCGGCGTTCCTCTTTAAGCTGGAGCATCATTTCGAGACTCTTTTTCGAGTCCTTCTGATTTGAGGTCAGACCTGCGGAAACAGATTTTCTTGCTTCCTGCTTAGCGCGTTCGGTATCCTCATCTGCGAATTTTCGGACGTACTTAGGTGCTTCCGGTTCATCATCGAGGACAGGAGCCGAGATCGGAGCAGCCGGTTCGGAAGGAGCTTCCTTTTTCGGCGGCGGAGTGTAATTATCCTCATCGAGGACCGGTGCTGAGACCGGAGCAGCAGGAGCAACGGCTCCAAGCTGAGTTCTTCTCATTTCTATGACCTGCTTCTGTTTATCGGCAGGGAGATTCAGGAAGCGTTCCTTGAGTTCGGGAGTAAGACCGCTGACGATGTCCTCATCTGAAAGTACAAGCTGATCAGAAGCGGGCTTATCAAAGCTATCCGGAACATCATCAAGAACGGGGGCGCTTACGCCTGTGGGAGCGCCTTTTTTACTGCTGTCGGGGGTGTAGCTTTCCATGTCATCGAGAACAGGAGCGCTTACACCTGTCGGGCCGTCTTTCTTCGAGGACTGAGGTATATAGCTGCTCATATCATCGAGAACAGGAGCGCTTACACCTGTCGGTCCTTCTTTTTTAGCGGACGGGGCAACATAATCTATATCGTCGAGAACAGGGGCGGAAACACCTGTGGGAGCACCGAGCTTCTGCTCTCCGCCGGAATAATCAATATCTTCCGGGATATTGCCGCCGAAGTTATTATCTTCGTTCATAGAGATCACCTCATTTGAAAGTGTATGGAAGCGGAAGGATCATCTTTCGAGGATCTGGGATCTGTCCGGACCGATACCTACCATGCTTACAGGGCAGCCAACGAGCTGCTCAAGGCGCTCAATGTACTTCTTGCAGTTTTCTGGGAGCGCATCGAATGAAGTACACTTTGAGATGTCCTCAGTGAATCCCGGGAATTCCTCATAAACAGGAGTACATCCGTCGAGCTCTTCAAGAGTTGCAGGGAAGTTTTCGGTAACAGTGCCGTCTGGCTTCTTGTAAGCCACACACATTTTAAGAGTAGGGATATTAGCGAGAGTATCGAGTTTATTGATAGCGAGGCTGTCGAGACCGTTTACTCTTACTGAATGGCGAACGATAACAGCATCGAACCAGCCGGTTCTTCTTGGTCTGCCGGTAGTGGTTCCGAATTCGCCGCCGACATTTCTGATCTGATCGCCTGTTGCGTCATCGAGCTCGGTCGGGAAAGGACCTTTTCCTACACGGGTAGTATAAGCCTTAGCAACGCCGATGATATTTGTTATTACCTTAGGACCTACGCCTGTACCTACGCATACGCCTGCTGAGAGCGGATGTGATGAGGTAACATAAGGGTAAGTACCGAAATCAATGTCGAGGAGAGTAGCCTGAGCGCCCTCGAACATGATAGTCTTGCCAGCCTTGTGAGCATCGAAGGTGAGAACGGAAACATCGTCCATATAAGGGAGAAGACGCTTGCCGTACTCTGTGTATTCCTTTGTTACAGCATCGAGATCGAAGGCTTCTCCGCCATAGACCTCAGTTATGATCTTGTTCTTGAGCTTACCTGTGGACTGTATCTTTTCAGCGAGTACCTCAGGGTGAACGAGATCATACATACGTATGCCGCATCTTTCGTATTTATCCATATATGTAGGACCTATGCCGCGTTTTGTAGTACCGATGTCCTTGCCGCCGCGGAAAGCCTCAGAGAGACCGTCGAGAGCGATATGCCAAGGCATAACGATCTGAGCGCGCGGATCAACTTTAAGGTGACCTTCTGTCTTGATGCCTCTTGCTGAGAGACTGTCGAGTTCACCGATGAAGTCCTTAGGATCGAGAACTACACCTGCGCCGATAAGGCAGAGTGTGTTGGGGTAGAGAATACCGGAAGGAATGAGGTGGAGTTTATAGACCTCGCCGTTATTAACAACGGTATGACCGGCATTGTTGCCGCCCTGAGAACGAACGACTACGTCAGCGCGTGAAGCGAGGATGTCGATGATCTTGCCCTTACCTTCATCGCCCCACTGAGTTCCTACTACAATATTTGCAGGCATTTCAATTCCTCTTTTCGTAAAAATAAAATTTGATTATAACTACCGCACTAAAAAGCGCGCTTACAACTTATTATATCACAGCACACAGTAAATTGCAATAGGCAAAATGAATTTTTTCATAAAGCCATTCCAACAGCGGCGATGCTGCAATATGGGTATAACGCATAGGTGATACGCTTTTTCTCTGTGTACTTGCTATTTTAGCAATTATATGTTATAATATAGGCGATGATACAACGCAAACTGGTAAGTTACAAAGAGGTGATCTTATGATATATCTGCTCGAAGACGATGCCGGTATCAGGAGTTTTGTGCTTTATGCTCTTGACAGTGCCGGCTACGAGGTCGAAGGCTTTGAAGCTCCTTCCGCGTTTTACGCAGCTATGGCAAAGCAGCTTCCCGACCTGCTTCTGCTCGACATAATGCTCCCCGAAGAGGACGGACTGAGTATACTGAAAAAGCTCCGCAGCAGCAGTGAAACTTCCCTGCTTCCGGTGATAATGCTGACCGCAAAGGGTACTGAGTACGACAAGGTTACAGGTCTCGATTTAGGTGCGGATGACTACATCGCAAAGCCGTTCGGCACTATGGAGCTCATTTCGAGAATCAAAGCGCTCCTGCGACGTTCTAACCCCGGAAACGAGGAAGCAATGACTCTTGGCGGGATAACGATATATCCGGTCAGACGCGAGGTCTATGCCGAAGGTAAGGCGGTCTCACTGACCAAGAAGGAATACGAGCTGCTCCTGATGCTGATACGCAATAAGGGTACTGTCTTTACACGCGATGAACTCCTGAGCAAGGTGTGGGGCTACGATTTTTCGGGCGAGAGCAGAACCGTTGATGTTCACATAAGAACTCTGCGCTCGAAACTCGGAAAATGCGGCGACCTCATCGAAACAGCAAGAGGTGTCGGATATAAGGCAGGTGATCCGATGAATGACTAAGCGCATTGCCCGCAGCATAATCCTGTTATCGTGCTTTGCAGCCCTGCTCTCAACGATAATAGTATCGGCAGTTGTAAACCGCTATTTCTCAAAGCGTATCAGAGATGAAATGATCGCTGAGACCACTCTCATTGCAAGAGGTGCAGAATTCGGCGGTATCAGCTATTTCAAGAAGACCGACTTCAAGGATATGCACGTCTCATGGATAGCGCATGACGGCTCGATACTCTATGACAGCAAGGACGAGACCGAGAGTATGGCGGATGATCCGGATTTCATCGCCGCCATTGAAGACGGCAGTTCATCGTCCTCAGATATGTCTATGAACATCAACCGCTCACTGCTCAATTATGCTCTGAGACTTTCCGATGGAACTGTGGTGCGTATTTCGGATGTCCATATATCATACGTTTCACAGCTTGAAAGAGTTGTAAGGATACTTCTGATATTCTTTCTGGCATCAACGGCAATATCAATGGTCACAGCGACTATCGTGTCGCGCTGGATAGTACGTCCTATCAATGAAATAGACCTCGATTCACCGAAGGTATACGATTCATTCCCTGAACTCACTCCGCTTCTCGACAAGCTAAGAACACAAAACCGCATGGTCGCAAAGCAGATGTATGAACTCCGCGAGAGCCGCGAGCAGTTCAGCCTTATTACCGAAAGCATGAGCGAGGGACTTATCGTTGCCGATCAGAAGCTTACCGTTCTCGCCTGCAACAGCGGCGCACTTCATCTGCTCGGAGTTAAAAAAAGCTGTGTCGGCAGTTCGATCTATGCCCTGAATAATTCCGAGGCTTTCCGCAAATGCGTACAGAATGCAGCCGGCGGACGGCACTCCGAGATAGTCCTTTCTACCGATAAGGGCGACAGAGAGATAATCGCAAGCCCTGCAAAAGCTGCATATACAGTCAACGGTATCGTAGTATTCATCATGGACGTTACCGAAAAGCAGCAGCTCGAAACTATGCGCCGTGAATTCACTTCAAATGTAACTCATGAGCTTAAAACGCCGCTAACTACTATATACGGTATGTCTGATCTGCTTGCGAACAATATGGTAAAGCAGCCGGATGTTCCGCAGTTCGGAAACAGCATCCGCAATGAAGCCGACCGTCTTATGAAGCTGATAAACGACATCGTATCGCTCTCAAAGCTCGACGAGAACTCAGTTCCGGACGAGACTGAGGACATTGATCTCTTTGAACTCTCAGCAGAGATAATGTACCGCCTTGCGCCGACAGCTTCAAAGAAAAATGTAAGCTACAACGTAACCGGCGAACACGTTATATTCAAAGGAAACCGCACTATCCTCGATGAGGTCATAACAAACCTCTGCGATAACGCTATAAAGTACAATAACGAGGGCGGAAGCTATCTTGTAAAGATCGCTCACCTGCCAAAAAGCGCTATTATAACAGTAAGCGATACAGGTATGGGAATACCGCAGCAGTCGATAGGAAGGGTTTTCGAGCGCTTCTACCGCGTTGACAAGAGCCGCTCGCGCAAGATCAAGGGAACAGGTCTCGGACTTTCTATCGTAAAGCACGGAGTTATGTACCATAACGGCAATGTCAGCTGTGAAAGCGACATCGGAAAAGGTACAGTTTTTACTATCGAGCTGCCATTATAAAAAAGCAGAATGACCTCAGTGTCACTCTGCTGAGAAATACAGCCGCCGGAGTGCTTTCCGACGGCTGTATCTTTATATATCAATGTTTTCTATTGTCCGGATGTGTGAGACTCAGCCGCCGAACCCAGGTCTGCCGGGCTGTGTGGAGCTGCCCTGTCCGCGTGTCATTGCTGTACCGCCTGATACCTTGCCTGAGACGTATACTGCCGGCTGACCGAGTGTTGAGATGTTAGTGCCGCCTGTGACCTCTGCGTTTGAATAAGCAGTTACGTTTGAATCACCGTATGCGTAGGTCAGTCTTGAACCTGTCTTACTTGATGCAAGGACTGTTCCGTCGCTTGCTGCGAATACCATCTGTGTGGACATATCGTAGCCTTTACCGCCGTTCATGCCGAGACCGCCGAGTGCATAGCCGCCATTGTAGGTGATCGAATAGCCATCGCCGCTGTCGAATGAATCGCCGCCGTTTCCGAAGTAGTAGCCGCCGTTGAAGATAACAGGACCGTTGGAATCGAAGCCGTCAGCGTCATTGAAGGATGTGTTTACGGAAACGATACCGCCGTTGAGGTGCATCTCACCATATTTGCTGCTCATTCTGCCGCCTCCCGGGAATCCGCCGAAGCCTCCCTGATTGAAGCCGGTGTTATTATTATTGCCTGAGGAATCTGCGCCGCCGGCTGAATTATAGCCGTCATCTCTTGAAACGATGTAGATGTTGCCGTTGTTCTGATAGATGTAAACAGCTTCCATACCCTCATAGCAGGCTGTTACATAGACCTCAAGGCTTGTGTAGTCAGTTCCGGCTGTTGTTCCGCCGATGTAGAGCGAAGCATCTGAATGTACAGCATCATCGGCAGAAGCGAGCTTCAGCTTGCCTGCATTGAGGACAGCATCGCCGCTGCAATGGATACAGTCATCGGAGGAATCAACTGTGATATTGCCGCCGTTGATAGTGATATTGCCCTTGCTCTGCCATGTAGTACCGGCTTCATCGTAAAGACCTACTGCCTTGATGCCCTTAGCGGAAACGTCAGTTTTATTGGAATTGCCGTCCTGCGAGCCTGAAGATGAGCCTGAAACTGTGTATGTACTTCCTGTGCAGGTGTAGATATTGAGGTCGCCGCCGTTCATTATGAACTCCTGTTCAGCCTGAATACCGTCGCCGTAGGAATTAATGTCTATCGTACCGCCGTTTACAGTTACAGCACCGTAGGACTTGTCTGCGGATGTATCTGTGGATGTGGCTTTGATACCGTCGCCCTGAGAGGTCTTTACTGTGAGCTTGAGACCTGAGTTATCAGCAGCAGTACCGTCGGACTTCACATCATCGCCGATAGTAACGCTGTCCTTGGCGCGGATACCGTCATCAACAGCAGTTACAGTGATATTGCCGTTATAGATCTTTATGTCGTTCTTGCAAACGATAGCATCGTCAGTATTGCCGCTTATCTCAAGAATACCGCTGCCCTTGAACTTTATGTCATCGCGGGCAAATACAGCACCCTCAACGGTATTGACATTGCCGTCCGAATCAGTGTAGGTCTGGGTGTGTAATGTGCCGTCCGAGATAGTGTTCACAGTACCGGCTTTGGCAGTTATCTGCACCTCATCTCCTATCGAAGCGACATATATCGGAGCTGTGTTAAGGTTAGCAAGCTGTACATCATTGAGAACGAGCTCTACCTTTCCCTCCGGATAGGCAGTTTTGTCAACATCAACAGTTATCTGTGCTGTCGCACTGCTGCCTGTTACTGTAAATTTTCCCGGTTTTGTAATAGTTACTGTGCCATTACTGACTGTCGCTGTATCAGCCGGAGCATCCGACTTTAATTCACTGCCGAATTCAAGGGTGTAGGTATCCTTTTCCTCCGGCTGTATATCAGGAACAGGCAGATAGCCGACAGGATCAACATTGTTGAAGGTATTAACGCTTTCTGTCAGCATGAATCTGTAAGATTCAGAAGTCTCACCTACATTATGAACAGCGGTTGATTTATAGTTGACGTTTTCGACCGACACCTGATCTCCGACCTTCATAGAAGGATCAGACATAAGCACGTATTTGTACTTCTTTGTAAAATCAAGCTTGCCTTCCATAGTAGATACAACAAGGGTGTTGACCTTTTTCCACATACCGTCCTTGGTATTCTCAGCGTCATCTATACAGTTGAGGAGGATGACTGCCTGATTTTCGGCAGTAACTGCTGCTGCCTGTATATCGGTAGCAGTTGCAATGACCTTTCCTCCTGTGATGTTCACAGAAGCTGCTGTGAAGCCACGATCGCCGCCTGCGATGATCTCTCCGCCGGAGATGTCGATAGATGTCTCAGCCTGTACAGCATCGTTTCCAGCCTTGATAGAAACAGTACCGCCTGTGATGCTTACAGCGTCCTTAGAGGACTTGATACCGTCGCCCTCAGCGTCGATAGTGAGAGTTCCGCTCTTTACGGTCACCGACTTCTTTGCAGCAACAGCATCGGTCTTATCAGTTGAGTTGAGAGTTTTTATATTGACAACGCCGCCGTTGATCTTAATGTCGTTATTGCATGAAACAGCCTTCTGAGTATTTGCAGTTATGCTGAGGACACCTGTACCAAGCTCGCCGCCCTTGATAGTGATGTCGTCCTTAGCCTCGATGACAGCATCATTTGTAGGAGTACCTGCTGCATCAACATAAGCAGTATCGCCGTCCGAGAGAGTATTTTCAGTGCCGTCCACGATATTGACGGAAGTGTTCTCAGAGTTTGAAACGAGTATCGCAGGAGCGCTCTTGCCTGTAATACTTGCGCCGTTGAGGAACAGCTTAACTGTATCCGGATCTGCTGCCTCATCGGGGATATTAACGCATATCTGACCGTCATCAAGAGTGCCCTCTATATAATATGAGCCTGAGTGACTGATCGTAAGAGTTGTTCCTTCAACAGCAGTATAACCGTTTGTATCGCCTTCAACTGTTATGCTGCTGCCGCTGAGAATTATCTTGACGTTATCGGTTACCGGATCAACATTCTCCTCGATCGGGAGCTTGTCGATAAGCTTGAGAGAATACTGCTGAATCAGCAGGGCATCGGTAAGATTTATGCCGTCCTTGCCGTCAACATCGCCGTTCAGCTTGCCTTCAACGGTTATCCTGTCGTTATCTGTACCGGTTACATCGTATTTTGACGGATTAAGGCAAGCCTGCATTATCATAACGGCATCAGACATATTTACCTCGCCGTCGCAATTGGCATCACCGTAAGCCGGTGCTTTTTCTGCTGCCTGAGCAGCTGTAAAAGGGATCGCAGTTGCTATCATGCAGGCTGAGGATAGTCCTGCAAGAACTTTTTTAATAGCAGATCTTTTCATTTCAATTACTCCTTAAAGTTGATTCGGCTTCGCGCCTTTTTTACTATGGCATCAGTATAGCAACATTCTCTTAAAATAATCTTAAAATCAGCCAAAAACTGTATATTTTTTTGTCTGCAAGAGGTGTTCCCTATATATAATAGTAAGAAATGAGCCCGCCGTGTTTTTGCTGAGTTCTGACCGATTATTGCGATTGTTTTTCTATACATTTGACTTTATTTTCCAATAATAGTATCATAATACTGTGATAGTAACGTGAAATTTTACAAATATTATTTCCCTTTTAAGATAATTTTAAGAAACAGCAGGTATAATATGGTCAAACGATACGAAAGGAGCGTGAATCTCCGGAAGTACAGACTTACCGGAGGAAACTATGGCTATTAATACGTTTGCACGCAAGGAGATCAAATTCCTACTTAATATGGAACAGTATGAAGCTCTCATGGATGTTATCAGTATCTACATGAATCCAGATAAATACTGCGTCGGCGGAAAAGAATACGGCATCTACAATATCTATTACGACACCCCCGATGACTACCTCATCCGCACCTCTCTCGCAAAACCTTATTATAAGGAAAAGATAAGGCTTCGCAGCTACTATTCACCGGCTGCTCCCGATGATACTGTCTTTCTTGAGATCAAGAAAAAGATCGGCGGCATCGTTACCAAGAGAAGAGTTTCCATGACTCTTGAGGAGTCCGACAGATATTTTGCCGACCGCTCAAAGCCGGAATCCTCAAAGTATATCACTCAGCAGGTCTTCCGCGAGCTCGATGTATTCCTCAGCAACTACCCTATCGAACCGAAGCAGTACATAAGCTATCAGCGCGAGGCTTTCTTCGGTAAGGATAACAGCGATTTTCGTCTTACATTTGACAGAAAGATCACAGAACGCCGCTTCGATCTCTCCCTCGGAAACGAAAGCTACGGCAATTACATCATCGGTGCGGATCAGAGACTTATGGAGATCAAGGTCTCGGACGCTATGCCTGACTGGCTCGTAAGAAAGCTATCAGAGCTCGGCATCTACAAGACCAGCTTCTCTAAATACGGAATGGCTTATCAGAACTTCGTTAAGGAAAATATCGGAGACCATAAGCAGATCTACGTATCCGGCATATCTATCATCAATAATAATATCTTAATGAACAGGAGTGTTTGATTTATGTTCCCAAACGGCTTTTTCGGAAATGTTTTGTCAAAATATGAGGACGGCGTTGCCGTAAGCGAAAAGATAACCGGCAAGGATTTCTTCATCTGCTTATGTGCAGCACTGCTGATAGGCTTCCTCATTTCAATGGTATATATCCTCTCACACCGCAAGGACGGCTATTCACAGAGCTATGTCATGACCATGATAATGCTCCCCTCGATCGTATGCATCATACTTCTCACCATAAACTCACTCGCAGGCGCACTCAGTGTTGCAGGTGCATTCAGCCTTGTAAGATTCAGAAGCGTCGCCGGTGATCCGAAGGATATATCGTTCATATTCTTCGCAATGGCAGCCGGAGTTGCCTGCGGTGTAGGATATGTCGGCTTCGGTCTTTGCTTCTTCGCTGTGCTCGGTATCGTTATGTACGTCCTCTCAGTAGCTGATTTCGGCAGAAGCGCAGTAAATCACATGACATTAAAAATAACTATACCGGAAGACCTCGATTATCAGGGCGTTTTCGATCCTGTCCTCAGCAAATATACACAGTTTCACAAGCTCAGAAGAGTTAAGACCACAAACTTCGGTACTCTTTTTGAACTCATTTACAGCGTTGAAGTCAAGGAAGACATCAACCAGAAGGCTTTCCTTGATGAACTCCGCGCTCTCAACGGCAATATGACTATCAATCTCGTGTTCTTCAGATACGACGATAAGATATATGAATCCTGAGTAGTATGAATGAAAAAGGCAACGAGCCGCCGCATAGTGTCATAGCTGTGCAAAAACGCGGCTCGCTGTCTTTATATCGGTTAAAGGAGTTGTTTATTATGAAATACCGCAAGGCAATAGCATTTATGTCCGCACTGATGCTCATGGCATCAGCTTTCTCATGCGGAAAGAGTGATTCCGGTTCCGACAGCGCAGTTCAGGACGCTGTTTCAACTGAGAACGCTTCATCCACAAATACCTCAAAGGACTCATCAAAGCAGAATACTACCGGAACTACCTCTGCGAAGTCCGACAGTTCCAAGACTACCACTACCACAAGCACCACTTCCGCTGACACGACCGATACAAGCAATAGTGCGTCCGGAGGCTCTTCAGGCTCAGGCAGCAATTCGTCCGGCGGAAGCAGCAATTCTTCATCTCAGAGCAATTCCTCGTCCGGCTCGGACAGCGGCTCATCATCCGGCAGCAGCTCAGGCAGCAGCAGTTCGTCCTCAGGCAGCAGCAGTTCATCCTCAGGCAGCGGCAGTTCATCCGGCAGCAGCTCATCCGGCAGCAGCGGCTCTTCATCCGGTTCCGGAAGCAGTTCAAAGGGAGTTGAGCCCGAACCTGTTACAACTCCGTCCTCTTCCGACCTCAAGGACGATGAGATCAAGACATACACCGCTGAGGTGAAACTCGGCAGTTCCACGACCTTCACCGGCGATAATGTAAGTGTATCCGGCTCGACCGTAAAGATCACCGGCGCCGGCGACTACATATTCACAGGCAAGCTCAGCGACGGTCAGATCTACGTTGACGCTGACGGCGAGGACAAGGTAACTCTCGTTCTCAACGGCGTTGACATCAGCTGCACATACGGTCCGGCGATACTTATAAACCAGTCCAAGAAGTGTACCGTCAAGGTCAAGGAGGGCTCAGTGAACAACCTCTCCGACAGCGCCAAGGACAAAGCCTACGACGGCGTTATCTTCTCAAACGATACTATCAGGGTAAAGGGCAAGGGAACGCTCAATATCAATGCCGGAAACGCTCACGGCATCGCCAGCGACGATGACGTCATCTTCGAGAACAGCGTCTGCAATATAACCTCAAACAAGTCCGGCATCCACGCCAACGACAATATCACCATAAGCGGCGGTACACTCAGTATCACAGCCGGTTCAAACGGTCTCAAATCGAAGGATTCCATAACCATAAACGGCGGAACCACCTTCATAACAGGCGGAAAGAAGGACAGCAACAGCGCTATCTACGCTGCCGGCGCTTTCGAGTACACGGACGGCATCCTCTGCGCTGCCGGAAATGCTGTCACCGCACCGACAAGCTCAGCTTACCCGTATGCGGTGGTGGAGTTCGCCGAAGCTGTTTCATCGGGTACACAGGTATCCTTCCTCATCAACGGCGACCAGAAGGCTTCTTTCGCCCCCAAAAAGGACTATCGCAGAGTTATACTCCTCACACCGGAGGCTTCTTCCGGCAGCAAACTTACAGTACGTTTAGGCGATGTCACAAAGGGAGAATTCACACTCTCATCCGGAAGCAATGCGTTCACAGTTGGTTGAATTTAAATTGTGTATAATTTGTAAATCAGAATAATATAATTACTTATTTACAATAAATTAACACAAAATCTCTTAAAAAATTGTTCAAAAATACACTTTTGTGTATTTGTGTATTCTTTTGTATATTGAAATATTCATATCTCCGTAATATAATATATATAGCGATGGAGTTATAGGTGTTCAGTATCAAGTACCCTCCCCTCTCATGTGCTTGATACTGAATATTTGTTCATCGTACGCCATAGAAATAGTTTTGTCAACAAATAAAACTAACCCCTTTCATTTGTAATTTTTTCATGTTTTCTATTCTCAATCATTTATTTTAACTTAACTTCACAGCGATTCACAGTGCTAAACGGCTTTGCCGTTTGAATCGCCGCCTTCCTTCCTCAAGGAAGGAATTTTTTTGCCCTTAAAAATTCGCAAACAAAATTATATAATCCGCTTGACAAATTATATTTTGTGTGGTATTATAAATTCAAAGGAAATTATCCATCCAAGCGAGGTGATCCCATTGAAAAAAAGCGTTTACAGTCTCGTCCTCATGGACGATGTCATCAAAGCCGTCGACCGCGAGGCTTACAAACGCGGTACAAGCCGCTCGAACCTCATCAACCAGATACTCGCAGAGCAGCTTTCCTGCGTCACACCGGAAATGCGTATGCGCGAGATTTTTGGCTCGGTCGCTGAGCTGGTCAGCAGCAGCTTCCACATACAGCAGCAGCGCTCCGCTTCCCTTATGACGCTGCGCACCGCCCTCGAATACAAGTACCGCCCGACTATCAACTATAAGGTCGAACTCGAACGAGTACCCTCAGAGTACATCGGAACTCTCAGGGTGCAGATCCGCACACAGAGCAGCGTACTGACAGGTCTGTTCAACAGCTTCTTCACCTACCGCGCCGGACTTGAAAGCTCTGCGCTCGCCGCCCTCGGCAGGGACGATTACCTCTGCGAGCTCTCGGACGGCTGCTTCTCACGCAGACTTATCAACCCTTCTCTTGACCCCGAACAGACCGGCGAGGCGATAAGCTGCTACGTCAAAGACCTCGACAGGTCCGTGCAGACCTACTTCGCTGCACCGCATGACTTCCAGCGCTATGCTCCCGAACTTGCAAAGGATTACACCGCGATGCTCGAAAGATTCATATTGTAGCACCTATGACACATACACACACAGCTATTGATAAGGAGGCTTTTTTATGAATACTGAAAAATACACAAAACAAACCGTCGCTTCTATTATAAAAGCGCAGAATATCGCCGTTATGAACTCAAACCAGATCGTTGAACCGCTGCACATCCTCGCAGGACTTCTCAAGCAGGAAAACGGTCTTATCCCGCAGCTTCTCAAAAAAATGAACATCGACACCGATATGTTCGAGGCTGAGACCGACAAGAAACTCGGTGCGCTGCCAAAGGTCACCGGCAGCGGCAGAAGCAGCAATGTAGGCATTTCCGGCGATACCGACCGTATGCTCATGACCGCCGAAAAGATCGCAGAAAATATGAAGGACGAATACGTCTCAGTTGAGCACGTTTTCCTCGCTATCCTCGGCTGCAAGAACAAGGACACCGATGCGCTCCTCAAAGCCTTTAACATCTCTCAGGATGCTTTCCTCAATGCACTTATGTCTGTCCGCGGCAACACAAGAGTTACAAGCGAGAATCCCGAAGAGACCTACGATGTACTCACAAAATACGGTCAGGAGCTTGTCGGACTTGCCATGAGAAACAAGCTCGATCCGGTCATCGGACGTGACAGCGAAATAAGAAACGTCATCCGCATACTTTCACGCAAAACCAAGAACAACCCAGTCCTCATAGGCGAGCCGGGTGTCGGAAAGACCGCCATAGCTGAGGGACTTGCACTCCGTATCGTTGCCGGAGATGTACCGGATTCCCTCAAAGACCGCAAGATATTCTCGCTCGACCTCGGAGCACTCGTTGCCGGTGCTAAGTACCGCGGCGAATTCGAGGAACGTCTCAAAGCCGTGCTGAACGAGATCAAGAACAGCAACGGTCAGATAATCCTCTTCATTGATGAGCTCCACACCATAGTCGGTGCAGGCAAGACCGACGGCGCTATGGACGCAGGAAACCTCCTCAAACCTATGCTTGCAAGAGGAGAGCTCCACTGCATCGGTGCAACTACCCTCAACGAGTACCGCCAGTACATTGAAAAAGATCCGGCGCTCGAAAGACGTTTCCAGCCGGTAATGGTCGATGAGCCGACTGTCGAGGACACTATCTCTATCCTCCGCGGACTCAAAGAACGCTATGAGGTTTTCCACGGCGTAAAAATACACGATAACGCACTCATTTCGGCAGCAGTTCTCTCGAACCGCTACATCTCCGACCGTTTCCTGCCGGATAAGGCTATCGACCTCATAGACGAAGCCTGCGCTACGATACGTACAGAAATGGACTCCATGCCTACCGAAATGGACGAGATCTCACGCAAGATAATCCAGCTCGAGATCGAGGAAGCCGCTCTCAAAAAGGAAAACGACAGCATCTCAAAGGAACACCTCGTTGAGATACAGCAGGAACTCTCGGAGCTCCGCGATAAATTCAAGTCGATGAAGGCTAAGTGGGAGAACGAAAAAACCGACATCTCCGAGGTACGCAAGCTGCGTGAGGAGATCGAGCGTCTCGGCGGCGAGATCGACAAGGCTGAGCGTGAATACGACCTCAACAAGGCTGCCGAGCTGAAATACGGCAGACTCCCTGCACTTCAGAAGCAGCTCTCAGAGCTCGAACAGAAAGCCGAACAGGACATCGCCGGCGACCGTCTGCTGCGAGACAAGGTAACTGATGAAGAGGTCGCAAAGATAGTCTGCCGCTGGACCGGTATACCGGTATCGAAGCTTATGGAAGGCGAAAAGGAAAAGATACTCGGTCTGGAAAAGCTGCTGCATAAGCGCGTTATCGGTCAGGACGAGGCTGTAACAAAGGTAAGCGAGGCTATACTGCGTTCACGCGCCGGCATACAAGACCCGAACCGTCCTATCGGCTCGTTCCTCTTCCTCGGACCTACCGGCGTCGGCAAGACGGAACTCGCAAAGGCACTCTCAGAGATACTCTTCGATGACGAGAAAAATATAATCCGTATCGACATGAGCGAATACATGGAAAAGCACAGCGTGAGCAGACTTATCGGAGCGCCTCCCGGATATGTCGGCTATGACGAGGGCGGTCAGCTTACGGAAGCAGTCCGCAGGAAGCCTTATTCGGTAGTCCTCTTTGATGAGGTAGAGAAGGCGCATCCGGACGTTTTCAATGTTCTGCTGCAAGTCCTCGATGACGGACGTATCACCGATTCTCAGGGACGCACTGTCGACTTCAAAAACACTATCATCATCCTCACCTCCAACCTCGGCTCACACTTCATCCTCGACGGTATCGACTCCGACGGCAACATCACCGACGATGCAAGAAAGAGTGTCGATTCCCTGCTGAAACAGCAGTTCCGTCCGGAATTCCTCAACCGTCTCGATGAGATAATCTTCTACAAGCCGCTCACAAAGAACAATATCATGAAAATAGTCGACCTCATGCTCGCCGACCTCCAGAAGCGTCTCGACGACAAGCACCTGCACGTCAATGTTTCCGATGAGGCTAAGAACTACATCATCGAGCGCGGCTACGACCCTAATTTCGGCGCACGTCCGCTCAGAAGATTCATCCAGAGCCGTCTTGAAACTCTCGTTGCAAAGGAGATAATCTCCAGCGATCTTTCCGCCGGCGACACTATCAATATAGGTGTTGAGAACGATTCTCTCACTGTTATCTGACTGCACCAAAGCCGTAACTTCCCTATTCTACGCCGGTCGCAAACAGCCTGAAAAGCCGCTTTTTATTGATATTTTCCATAAAAATCTCGCTGTATATAGCCTGATATAGGTCGTTTTGTCATTTTTTCCGCATTTCCTTGACAAATCGGTGCAAAGGGTATATAATTCAATTGTAAATTCTTATATATGGAGGAAATCATTATGACAAAGACTGAACTCATCGGCGTTGTTGCTGAAAAGACCGAATTCACCAAGAAGAATGCTGAGATCGCTGTTAACGCAGTTATCTCTGCTATCACAGACTCTCTTTCTAAGGGTGAAAAGGTTTCTATCGTTGGCTTCGGTACATTTGAAGTTCGCGACAGAAAGGCTAAGCAGGTTAAGAATCCTCAGACAGGTAAAATGATGACTGCTCCTGCTTCAAAGGCTCCGGCTTTCAAGGCTGGTCAGGCTCTGAAGAACGCAGTTAACAAGAAGTAATTTAAGGAGGTCAATATCATGGCTGAAACAAAAAAGCCCGTAGAAGCTAAGGCTGAAGATAAGGCTGCTGCTCCTGCTGCTGAAAAGAAGACAGCTGCTAAGAAGCCGGCTGCTAAGAAGACTGCTGCTCCTAAGAAGACAGCTGCTCCTAAGAAGACTGCTGAAAAGAAGACAACAGCTGCTAAGGCTGCTTCTGAGAACGTTTATGTTGAATACCTCGGCGCTCAGATCACTTCACAGGATCTCATCAAGAAGGCTAAGGCAGCTTCTGGTGTGAAGTCTCCTAAGGTAGTTAACGTTTATGTTAAGCCTGAGGACAACATGGTTTACTATGTTGTTGACAATAACGCAGGCAGCTTCCCGCTCGTTGACTGATCCAATATAGAAGCAGCCGTTAAGACTGCTTCCCTTAATTACAAACAAAATACCGGTTCTCATATCTGAGGACCGGTAATTTTTTGCAGTTTCCCACCGTGACGGCTCACGCCGTCAGGGCAATACTTCTGTCGCTGTTACAGGGAGACGCCTTCGGAGAGTTTCGCCGCCTTAAAAGCCGAAAGCGGTGACCAATGTGCGCTGCTCTTAGAGGAACAATTGATAAACTGAACTGAATAGGACAAAACTCCGATGTTTATCGCATCGGAGTTTTTAATTCATCATAATTAGAAAGTTGTTTTAACAGTTGATTACCCTTTTTTATAAATTTATATTTATTCAGTAATTGCGATCTACGTTGTATGTATTTTTCGGAGAATACATGAACGTCATTTGAAGCAAATGCATTATCAATTATTTTATTCCATTTCTTTCTATATGGAATAATATGAAATTTTAACATTATTTTAAATCCTCCCTTTTATGACCTTCGTTCATTATTAATAAAGGAGTACTCTTGCTGATTTTTGATTTCTAAATCTTTAGAATCAGTTTTCAAGCACCTTTTCCTACATTCATCGGACGGGAATAATTTATTCATAACTCTATTGTACATTCCTATACTCATAGCATACAGCCGTTCTTTCTGATCTATTTTGAGTACAGGGTACTCCTTCGAGATCCTGTCTGCCGTATCATGGTCGATATCATTAAATAAACTTTCAAATTTCATTGAAATTCCTCCTGTGTAGCGGTGCATAGTTTCTTTCCTTCCTATTTTTGCTTGTTAATCTATTTTTATAGCAATACGCTTTTCTTCAGGCAATTCTGTTACAGAAAGCCACATCTTTTCATTTTCAAGGTTATTCCATTGTTGAGTATTAAAAGATATCCAATTAAGCCGATATGCAACCTTAACTGTTTTATGGCCATCCATACCTACTCTTATAAATTTAGCTCTTTCATTTCCTTCAAATCCATTAATATATTTTGTTGCATCAGGATCATAAAAAGTATACCAATTAGTACCAAGAACAGGAATAC
Organism: Ruminococcus flavefaciens; assembly: GCA_015067005.1. Taxonomy (GTDB): domain Bacteria; phylum Bacillota; class Clostridia; order Oscillospirales; family Ruminococcaceae; genus Ruminococcus; species Ruminococcus flavefaciens_AA. Next base: position 86,444 of record SVNH01000009.1, on the reverse strand, counting down.
TATAAAAATCAAAATCGTTTTGGGTATCTCCATTATTTACCATATCTAACGTGATTACAAGATACCGCTCCGAAAGGCCTAAAAAGTCCTCTTGTTTTTTGTTCACTTCATTAAGCAAATCCTCTGAATCGAGAATTTCTGCATCGACTACAGCAATATCATAATCGGGATGTTTTATCATGTTATATGCTATGCTGTCAGATAATGACACTGATTCATTCATAGAATAAACTATTCTTTGGGATTTGGTTTTTATCTTAAAAGAGCCATTCAGTGTATAGAATCTGACACTCCAACCTGCCAAAACAGCAATCACTGCTGCGCCGATGATCATCTTTTTCATCGCTGGCAGCTCCTTTCATCTATGATTTTTCCGTGTTCAATAGTGTAAATCACATCGCAGACGTTTTCAAGTATCTCTCTGTCATGACAGGTCATTATGACAAGGGCTCCACGCTCGCATTCTTTCCGTATGAGTTTCTGAGTAAGTTCAACGCCATTAGAATCAAGAGCATTTGTTGGCTCATCAAGTATTATTAAATCAGGAGACTCCATAATAGCCGACGCGATTCCAAGTCTCTGTTTCATTCCAAGAGAATACTTTCGGAATTTCTTCTTATCATCAGGATCAAGTCCAACCTTTCTAATTGAACTAGCGATTGTTTTTTTATCGACCTTTCCTTTTATTGAAGCAAGCAGCTTTAAATTGTCAAAGCCAGATCGGCTGTCCAGAAAGGCTGGATTTTCAATAAGAATACCTATACTTGGAGGAAAGTCGAGCTGTTTCCCAAGTGTTTTACCATCATAGGAAACAGAACCCTTTGTAGGAATTATCAGTCCAGCAATAAGTCGCATAAGCATTGTCTTTCCGCAACCATTATAACCACATAGCCCATAGACTGTACCGCTTTCCATAGTAATATTAACATTGTCAACTACCGTATTTCCACCTAATACTTTTGTCAGATTCTTAATTTCTATTTTCATTATTACACCTCATTTTTAGCAGGTAAAATATCATATTTCTTGAACCATACTCTACCCATTACAGCAGTACAAACAATCATTATAGCGCATACTATCAGCCCTGCCTTCATACTATAGCCGTTCTGCTGATAATAACTGCTGAACGGAAGCATTGCACTTCTTGGAAAAACAAATATCCAATCTACAAATGCACTCAGCAGTAATACACCGAGAGTTATGAAAAAGCTGTAAAGCGGCTTTATAAACAGACTCAGCGTCATTTCAAAAATATTGAGCGTACAGATAACTATTAGCGGACTAAGTATAAACAGCAGCAATTCTGTACCTTTTACAGTTTCTGCTCCTTTATAAGTGTAGTACGAGCTGCAATTAGCGATAAGATCAGAAATGAGAGAATTGTCGCTAAAGCTCAATGAATAGCCGTTTATAGCAGCAAATATTATTACCGTTGTTATAAAAAGTATATAGTAGTATACACCTGACAGAATAGACCATATGCACTTTGATAGCCACCAAGATGCACGTTTGCCTGTTCTTGAGATTATCTGCATTCCAAAATTAGATATATCATCATAGGCATAATCAAAAGCTGTAAACATAGAAAAAATGAATACAGCCAGCCACATATATGGAATAGGTGCGTGCATTTCTCTTATTTTTGAAAGCGGATCACTTCCGCAAAAAGCTTCAAGGAACAAATTGAATAAAGTTGGTTTTTCTCCTATCTCAAATGAACCATTTAGGAATGACACTCTTGTGTGGGCAGCCATGCAGACAAATACTGCAAGTAGTGGGGCAGATATAAATCGCTTGTTTTTTAGGATACCCTCTCTTATATCACAAAGTAAGATTTTAAAGACATTCATATTTTTTACCTCTCAGAGAATAGATAATAGCAGCAACAATAATTATTACTGCTATATTGCCCCACACAAAGTCCTCGGGATTACGTGAATACGAATCTGCATAAAGCATTTCATTCCATGATATACTCAAATATGTTCCTTTGAGCATTATTCTGTATTTTTGCTGGGCAAAAGCAGCAAGTATCTCCTGACAGGTAAAAACTATGAATGGGACGATTGGAGTAACCGCAGGTTTTTTTAGAATCATTCCAGTAACAAGGCATATTGCTGCCATAGCTCCGCCCCATGCAAAAGCAGTAAGCAGCCATATAAGCACAAACAAATATGTATTAGTGTAGAAAATTGTTGAACAAAATCTGAAAGGATCCATAAATGAGTTCAAGTCGCCAGGAATAGGTTCTTTGTTAGGATACATAGTTGCAAGCATCATGATGTGAAGCATCAGTGCTCCCGCAAAAACTATTCCTCCGCTTATGAATGAGACGATAAACTTTGCCGAAAAATACTTGAAGCGGCTTGTTCTTGTAATTATCTGATTAATATATCCTGATACTCTATCATGGCAAGCACTCCAGCTATATCCAAGAGAAGTCAGGATAGGCAATATCATAAAAAAGTATCTTCCGGTATAGAATTCACAATTCACGCCAAGCCATGAATAATACAAGCTTCTTTCACTGTTGTTGTTCTCTCGAAAGATACGCATACATTCCACAAAATCTGCTATTATAATGACTGATACAGCAATCAAAGCAATATGCATTGATCTGCTGCGCCAAAGTCTGTTCCATTCGAATTTAACCATTGCCCACATTATGAATCACCTCCAAGCTCAAGGTCTACCATTGTTGACGTTTTATTTCCAGATGTTGCGGACATGTACAGTTTGTCAGGCTCGCAGCAAAATGCGTATGCAATGTCGAACTCGACTGTTTCTCCGCCTGGACAACTAAACAATTGATGATTTGGTTTGCCTATGCACTCCACGCTGTCAGCTAAAGAAAAGTATATCTGTTTATAGCAAAAATAGTTTGTTTTGCTGACCATGTGTCCATCATCTTTATCGCATATGTTAAGATTATGAACCATGAACACGTCATCTGAATATTGCTCTTCCGACATGACGATAAAGTCATTCACTAAGCTGACCGCAGAGTGATTTTCAAAGGTATAATGGACCTTCACTATTTTCCAACCGTTTATCATTTTGCCTGTATCTTTGTCATAAGCAACGGTCAGTTCACCTTCTGGCATAGTTTGAAGCATACTGGCTTCTCCATTTTCTCGCAGCAAAGAGCTTGGCAGTAAATCCTGCTCTTCTATTCCAGCACTTTTCAGGTCGTCAAATATCTCTGCACTGTCGATAGTAAGATAACCGCCGCTCTTTAGCATACCCTCAGGAGTAAACTTCTCACCAATTTTGGGACGAATCGTGCTCTCGACTTTCTCTTCCTTAACAGAATCATTGCTGACGGCAGCTCCTTCCATATTATCTCCTTGGATGATTTCAGAATAGTCGTTCTGCGTTGGTTCTTCTCTTTTCTCTACATTAACATCTTGTAACGAACAGCCTGTTATCAACAGTGATACTGCGGCTAAAGCCATTATTCGTTTCATATTGTACTCCCTTCATTCTATTATTAATTTATAATTTTTACCGTTTGCTGTCATTATATAAACATCGTCTTTGGATTTGACATAGTATGCGATATCGTATTCTCTTGTGGTTTCAGGCATACATAGAAACTTATATGAATTGCTTTTACATTCACCTTTTAAAGAAAACCACATCATCTGATAATCTCTGAACGCCTCACTGTAGAGCGATTTGTATTTCAAAACAGTATTGGCACCCACTTCAAATTCGTATTCATCATTTGGGTATCGTTCTCCCATATTTTTAAAACTCGTAACAGCATTTTTGTTTTCAGCAAAAATATGGAGCTTTAGTATCTTCCATTCACTTTGTGAAGTTTTTGTTTCATAATCATATAGGGAATAAGTATTGATTTCATTAGGATCTATACCTGCATCTTCAATGGAGTCGAATATTTCTGCTTTTTGGATCGTAATACTAAGTTCTCCGCTCTCTATCGCCCACGGAGGTGTATAGGTGAAAGGAAGACGTACTGTTGTCGATTCGGTAACAGGCGCTTGAGTGCTTATAATTGTAGTGTTTGTTTCATTAGCTGCGTGCTGTGTTGGTATATTATTCATTCGTCCTAGCGTGTAAAAGCTATATGCTACGCCCGATATAAGCAGCAGTGACGCCGCTGCCGTGAGTACACGTCTATAAAGCGGCGGACGCTTGTACATATCAACGCCGCTTACGGAATATTCAAAGCTGTCAGGAATCTTCCGTGAATTGTATTTCTTTTCCATTATAGAGTATATACGCTTCTCTTCGCATTCGGACAAAGGCGCACAAATTTTGTCTATATTCTCAACTATATCATCAGGAGCGTTATCAAATTCATCAAAAAAATCTTTAGTATTCAAAACTTGTCCTCCTCATCAAAAATTTTAGCGGCTATCATTTTATTACGCAGTTTTTTCAGCGCACGTTCAATGCGCTTTCTTACTGTGGAGCTTTTAAGCCCCAGCTTTTTCGCTATCTCCGCTGAGTTTCGCTTATAATAGAACCGCATGAGTATTATCGTGCTGTCAGGCTCTCCGAGTTCCTCGACAAGACGAAGGAGCGTGCGGTTCCTCTCGTTTATTTCTGCAGTTTCAGAAACATTTTCCTGCGTTCTTAATTCATCATTCAACTCCTCATGCTGATTATTAATATGTGAAAGAGCATGATAATACTTTATTGCTTTTCTCTTTGCAACAATGCTTATATATCTCGAAAGCTCTCTTATCTCCGCTTCATTGCGCTCAAGCCCGATGAGTACATCGGCAAACACTTCTCCGACGCATTCCTCAATATCCTCTTTAGTTCCTGTATTTCTAAGCCGATTATAAACAATGGCGTAAACATAATTCTTGTATTCATCAAAAAGCGCACGATGTCCGCGGGAAGGCTCTGTACGGATAAGCATTATTATGTCTTTTCCGTTCATAAACGATCACCTATGATAATAAAATACGTATCTATTATATACAGTGCCGCTAATGTTATAAAGTGTGACACTATTTTGTAGGTAGTTTTCAGTATTGTGAAATAAAATCTCTGTCTCAGCACTGAACAAATGAAATGCAATTACTTACTATTAATCAATTCTCTGTATTTCTCCAAATCGACATTGTTGTTCCATTGATATGCCCTGAGCCATTCATCTCGGAGCTTCTCAGCCATTAGCACCCATTCGGAGAATTCGGCTTCGGTCATCTTGCCCTTGCGCTTACGGGCATGGTACTTCTTGTAAGCACGCTGATGTATCTCCCAGACAGGATTGTTCTTTATCTTATTCTTGAATCCTTGTACAGCGCCGATGTCACGACAGGTCTTTGTCGCTTCGTTGGGCGCTGTTTTTTCACAATATTCAAATGCAAGTCCATTCTCCTGCAGGAAAAACTTGCCGCAGAGCTTACACGGCTTCGGACAATAGTTATGCATGATTCCCTTGAATAGATCGAGGTAGAAGAAATCAACAAGTCTGCAAAAGTATGCCTTTTCATAAAGGAGAGGCTTGCCGTCACGTTCAAGGAGTTCGTACTGTATTTTAACATTTACAGGGTCAATGTCCTTATCAGCACCAAGTGAAACACTGCGTGTGAAAACGTACATATCGTTGCGCTCCATAAGCTCGCAGAACTTGTTCGTATCGACCTTCCACTTGCTTTTTTCAAACATTCTTCGCATAAACCAGCGATACTGTTCAAGCGTTTTCAAATCGGCGTATATCTTTTCGTAGGTATCCATATTAGCAAAAGCGTCGTCGTGATTATTCATTTTCAGCCAGTTGATGCGGTACTTCATATCGCGGAACAGCGGCAGTTCAAATATCATTTCCCACAGCTTTTGCTCGACAGCACGGAAAGTCTTTGCTTGCTTCTCGTCACGAAGCAGTCGAAGCTCCTTCATCGGCAGGTCAAAACAGGAAGTGTCATAGTTAAGGAAGTCAGTCAGGAGCTCGCAGTGCTTGTAGACGTGCTCCTCTATTTCAATGTCGTCATTTGAAAAATATGCCTTAAAGGTCAGTAAATCGAAGTTGAAGTCAAATAAGTCGTTTCCAAGTTTAGGTATCATAGATGTTCCTCCCAGTAGAGAATATAGTCGAAGTGATAGGTAGATTATACATTATCTATTGACATAAGTCAAGCAGTATGTTAGAATACACTTTCCAATAGGGAAACTTTACAATTTAATCCTGCGCAGGAGTGATACACAGCAGTTAAGTGCGCCGCGACAGCTTGGAGGGGCTGAGCGCATCGAGCTGTGAAATACTTCTCTCACGTCACGCAAGGCGGAATGAAAGGAACGGTACTGCGCAAGGGTAAAAAACATATTCAAAACAGTTCAATTTGCAATAAGGATACTGCTCCCACATTTTGTTCTCTGCGGATAGATAAATCAGAACGACAGGGACAGCAGTGGCAACATATTGTTGCACACAGTAAATGATGTCCCTGAGATGTTTGCAAACGCTGATATATCCTCGCAAACGCTCAATTGTAGTCACAAAAGTTCTCATAATTATGCTGCCCCTGAGTTTAATAATTGTCGTTTTGAAAGAATTGAAATTGTTACCTGATTTTATGCAAAACTGAAAAACCGAACCATAATACTATTGAGGGACAATAGAAATCCGCTAAAAACATATCAATTTGCAAAAAGGATACTGCTCCCACATTTTTCCTTTTGCAAGTGATAACGTGTCGGTAGTGACGGTAGAAACGTTACCGTCACGCAGGCACTGCCTGACAGCTCACAAACGTCTATATAGCTTCATTTATGGGGCGTGTCAGTAGGTTTTCGTGTCGGTAGTTTTACTGTCACGGCTGAGTTACTGTCACGCACAAAACGCGCCGTTTTTCCGCCGATACCGAAATCGGGTAGTTATCCCACCTGCGGCGGTGAAAGCGATTGTTGCGCAACGTGGAGCGAGTGTGGCGGAATTGGCATAAGGAGAAAACTACCGCTGATGGAGCAGTATCAGTCACGGAAGTATGAAATGCCAGCATCGCATTCGGCAGTCCGCCGAACGCTTGCTGGTCGGGGAGACCCCCGAACCCCCGCGGCGAGGTGCCGCGCCCAATTGCGCCTCCGCATAGTCAAAACGGTCAGGAAGCCCCAATGTCGGCGCGCCCCTACAAAAACAAAACGGAAGCAAAGGAGGTTGAAATATGCGAAAAAGAAACAGAACGATCACTATCCGCTGTACTGATGACGAGTACGAGCGGATACACAACAAGGCTCAGCGGCACAAGCTGTCCCTCAGCGACTTCGTTCTCAGGTCGGCACTCGATAAGAAAATCATCGTGGCTGACGGATTGGACGAGGTCGCAAAGCAGCAGAAAGCTATCGGGCGGAATCTCAATCAGATAGCAATGCTGGCTCACGAAGGACGGCTGCACTCTGTCAGACTGGACGAGCTTATTGAACAACACAGGTCAGTCACAGCAGCAGTCTGCGACATAGCCAAGGAGGTGAAGTGATGCCCATAATCCATTTTATCAACAACAAAACCCAGACCGCTGGCGGCATGAGGAACGTCCTCAGCTACGTCAGCAGAAAGGAAAAGACGGTCTCAGAGGACAAGCGTTTCGTGACAGGTGTCAACTGTTCACCCGAGACTGCTCTCGATGAAATGACCGCGACCAAGAACTTGTACCACAAGCCCGACGGTCGTCTGTACTATCATCTGGTGCAGAGTTTCCCAAGCGGATATGAAATCGAGCCCGAGCTCGCACACAAAATTGCAGTGGAGCTCGCAGAGAAAGCCTTCAACAAATACGAAGTTGTAGTGGCAACTCATATCGACAGGGAGCATATCCACAGCCACTTGGTGATGAACTCGGTCAGCTTCGAGGACGGAAAGAAGTATCATTCCAACAAGGAAAGCGTTGAACAACTGATGAAGCTCAGCGATGAGATCTGTCAACGGTATGGAGTTCATGTGCTCGATGCTCCCAAGAAGATAATTAACAGGGACTACCTTTCCGACAGTGAGTACAGGTCAGCCAAGCGCGGCGAGAGTTTCAAGTGGGAGCTGATGAATGCCATAAACCAAGTCATGAAGCAAGCAAAGACAAAGAAGCAGTTCTGCTACTTAATGAAGCAGCAGGGCTACTATGTACGTTGGGAGGACAACCGAAAGTATATTACCTATACTTGTCCTAATGGCAGAAGATGCCGTGACAATAAGCTTCACGGCGAACGTTATCGAAAGGAGAATATGGAGTATGAATTCAAAGCAAGAAGAATTACAGCAGATGTACGACAAGGAATTGTCGGCAGCGGCGGATACTCAGCCGACAGTGGTGGTGCTCGATTCCAACTGGAGAGCGCTGATAGAATTGAACAAGCTGATGTCGCAGGAGCAGCTGGAAATACTCACCAGACTCTCGGTGCTGGCGACGAAAGCCGAAACGGAACAGGTGCTGAAAACAGTACGTTCCGAGCAGAGAGATACCATAGCGACCTGTCGGGAGCTGCTGGATCAAACGTCGGAAACCGCGACTTTAGCAGTCGAGCAGTTGAAGAAAGCAACAGCGAACCTGTCATCACAGGCTGGGAAGTTGAACGAGGAATATGGATCGAAGCTGAAAGAGCTCGACGAATACAAGCACAGGCTCAGATCAAAAGCAGCCAAGTGGATAGTGATCTCGCAGTCAGTCTTGATAGCGTTGTCGGCAGCATTACAGCTGTGGCTGCGATAATCGAGGACGAGCCTGCTGAGGATACCGAGTACGCCCAGGAGCACGTTGACAGCAAGGCACTCGCAGAGGAACGAGAGCGCAAGGAAGCTCACGGAATACACATGGGCTGATGCCCAAATCTAAATCGAAAGGAATCTTTAAAATGAACAATTTACATCACATAGGAAACATGAACGAGAGAACGATAAGGAGAGTGGTTATTGAATGGCAGAAAAGGATAATAAAACTTCAACGAACAAGTATGCAGAACTGCGTCGAACGCAGTTTGAGATGGATACGGTCGTGATAGACGGAAAGACTTTTACCGTAATCAATGCATTCCCTACTAACACAGATGTGACCGTAGAGGACAGACTCCGCTATCTTGTGAAAGTAAGTTAACGAAAATTTTACTGGACTTCTGAGCCGAGTAGGAGTATACTGTTGGTGTACCGAGAGGTGCGCCAACAGAGTCCTATTCGGTTTGGTTTCCGGAGAAGGAGGATTTATGAAACCAAACAATGATTTAATAACAGCTTTGTATTGCAGGCTTTCACAGGAAGATGCTCGTGAGGGCGAGTCGCTGTCGATAGAAAATCAGAAGAAGATGCTCAGTGAGTAAGCAGAGCGGAATGGCTTCCGCAACTGTCAGTTCTACGTTGACGACGGCTTCAGCGGTGTTAATAAGAACAGACCTGAGTACGTTCGTATGCTGAATGATGTGGAGAATGGGCTTGTAGGAACGGTAATTGTGAAAGACCAGTCGAGGCTTGGACGTGATCACTTGGAGACTGACAAGCTTATGGAAATCGTGTTCCCTGCTTATGATGTTCGCTTCATTGCAGTCACAGACGGCGTTGACAGCGCGAACGGATTGAATGAAATGTCTGGTATAAAGAACTACTTTAATGATTTTTATGCCCGTGACTGTTCCAAGAAGATACGCGCTGTATTCAAGGCTAAAGGTGAACGCGGCGAGCGTGTCGGGACTTCGATTCCATACGGATACATAAAGAATCCCGACAATACGAAACAGCTTATCCCTGATCCTGTCGCCGCACCTATAGTGCGGAAGATATATGAACTATGTGCAGACGGCAAGGGAACGAGAGCGATATGCAGATACCTTGAAGAACACGAAATTGAGAGTCCAGGTGTTTATGAGTTTCACACCAAAGGAACAAAAAGCAAACACCCTGACCTTGAACATCCATATCTCTGGACTCAGAGTACCGTCCGAGATATGCTGTCCAATCGTGTGTATTGCGGAGATACTGTGAACTTTAAAACATACAGCAAGTCCAACAAGCTGAAAAAGCGTATCAAGAATGATCCCGAAAATTTACTTATCTTTGAAAATACGCATGAACCGATAGTGAGCCGTGAATTGTTCGCACTTGTTCAGAAGCACTACGAGGGACGAAAGAGACCTGACATACAAGGCAATACTGATAAATACGCAGGCTACCTTTATTGCGCTGACTGTGGTATGAAGCTGTACTTGCACCGTGGAAAACATATCAAGCCAGATCACAATTTTTATGAATGCGGCGGTTATCAGACTAAAGGCGGCGGTTATTGTTCCATTCATCACATAAAAGCGATGGAGCTGGATGAGGTAGTTCTCGCAGAACTCAAAAAAATAACGTTACTTGCACGTGAGCATCCACAGCAGTTCTATGAAATGGCAATGCAGAACGGTGAAAAGGAAGCTCAGAAACTCCGAAATGAGTCAGAGCAGAAGAAATCAAAGCTGGAAAAACGTAACAAGGAGCTTGACAACATTATACGCTGTCTCTATGAGGATAGAGTCTCAGGCAGGATAACTCCTGAGCGTTACGACAGCCTTGCAGCAGGCTACGAAAAGGAGCAGTCCGAACTGAAAATCGAACTCTCCGAGCTCTCAAATCAGCTCGACAACTTGAGCTTACAGGAGAAATATGTTCAGGACTTCATTGAGAAAGCAAAGACAAACATAGAGATGAAAGAGCTTACTCCCGAATTGCTCAGAGCGTTCATATCCCGCATCGAAGTCTATGAGAAGCCTGAGAAATACTCGCGGACTTGCGGTAACACCATATTGATACGCTACACATTCCAGACAATTCATGAGCCTGCACCGATTCTAAAGTCGTCCGAAAACAAGACATTTGCCCAGGCAGCCCGCTAAAAGAGAAACCGAGTGGCTTATCACCACTCGGTTTACATACGAATTTAATAAAGTTCCGTTAAGGATAGCGCGCTAATGGCTCTGCCTTTAGGATTCCCTTGTTTGTGGTGTTAGCGAGTATGCAGAAGCCCGTTAATAATATAAAAGCGCAGCTTATCCGGCTGCGCTTTCTGTTTTATCTGCTTCAAGTCTGTTTTTGTGCATAAGAAGTACGATCGCCGTACCAGTGAGAAGTACGATAGTCGTTGCGATACTTCCCTCGATGCCGAATTCACCGCCGGTAAGAAAGGCGTGTGAGCTGTTCTGGGATGTCCTGAATATCGACTCGGACTGTCCGCTTCCGCTGACGCTGATACCGTAGAGGTTGCCCTGCGTGAAATTCCACACCGAGTGTATTCCGCAAACGCCCCAGATGTTGTCGAAATGGATCATATATACCGCCGCGAAAACTCCGTAAAGTATGAGGTTAGTCATAGCGAGCGGCGATATTCCGGGATTTGCCGCATGAGCAAGTCCGAATGCTGCTGAGCTTATCCCTATCGCAAGATAAGGCGAATGATTTCCGCCGACAGATGTCATAAGGTAGCCGCGGAAGATGAACTCCTCGCTCATTCCCTGCACAAGAAATCCCACGAAATACATAAGTATGAGCAGTTTGCTGCTGCCCGAAACGTATGAAAGCTTATTCGCACCGAAAAGCACCGTCAGAAGCACTATCGCCGACATCATTGCCGCACCCATGAAAAGTCCCGAGAGATAGTGCAGCGCTGCTCTGCGCTTGCGGCAGCCCATTGACGTTACCTTACGCATCTCGAAAAAGCGGCAGTAGAACAGGCTTATCACCGTACCGAATCCCGTACTCAGCAGTGTAGGTATCATGACATTCGGCTTCATCGCAACTTCCGTAGCAATGGTCATCGACTGCTTGAATGTGAGTTCCTTATCGGAATCGAGAAATCCCTGATCGCGCAGCGCCTCTTCCATAGGCTTAGCCGAAACCAGCGCAGGTATAATTGATTCGGCAACGTATATCACAAGGAATACCGCCAGAAAAGCCATTATCAGCTTCCAGAGCTGCTTTGGCGCGTGTGACTTCGAGGATTCCCTGAACATATTGCAATTCAGATCTATCATATCAATTCTCCTGAAAATGTTTTAGCCTTCCGAAACCGTGATCTTTACTCTTGTTCCGAACGGCACCTTGCTTCCGGCAGCTACGCTCTGCTTTGTGACCTTGCCCTTATCGCCTTCGTTCTCAACGGTAAGACCTGCCTTTGCAAGCTTCTCACGAGCCTCATCGAGAGTAGCTCCGATCACATCCGGAACAGTAGTGTTGTCCTGAGACTTCTTTCCCTGCGAGATCACAAGTGTTATCTCAGCGCCCTCCGAGGCTTTGACTCCGCCCTCGATGCTCTGCGAAATGACATGATCCTTTGCAACGCTGTCGCTGAACTGGTACGTAGGCTTTATCCTGAAACCGAGGTCAGAGAGAGTCATCTTCGCAACGGTATAGGAATTATCAACAAGGTCCGGAACCTCGATAAGTGCCTTGAGAGTAGTTATCTCAGGGTAGTCCGTTTCGGTCGGAGTTGTAACCGTGGTAGTAGCGGTAGTTGAAGCAGCGGTAGTTACTGCCGGCATATCGTCGTCATCAGTGAAGCCGCTTTTTTGCATTACAAGTATCACGAGAACTACCATGACCACAATAAGTACGATTATTGCGATTATCAGCTTTTTCATAGGATTCTTGCCGCTGCCTTCGCTGCCCTTCTTGTGCTGAGAAGGCGGCTGCATACCTCCGCTGTACTGCGGACGGTTATGCTGCGGCGGCGGAGGGAACTGTCCCTGCTGGTAGTTCTGCTGAGGCGGAGGGTACTGTCCCTGCTGGTAATTTTGCTGCTGCGGCGGAGGGTACTGTCCCTGCTGATAATTCTGCTGCGGCGGAGGGTACTGTCCCTGTTGATAATTCTGCTGAGGCGGCGGGTACTGTCCCTGCTGGTAATTCTGCTGAGGCGGCGGGTACTGTCCTTGCTGATAATTCTGCTGCTGAGGCGGTACCTGTCCCTGCTGCTGAGGGAGCTGTCCGTTATTGAGTACCTGAGTTGGCATATCATCAGGGTGGACACGTCCGAGCCCTGAGAACTTCATTCTGCCGCCGTTGTTATTCTGAGGATCCCCGTTATGAAAATTATTCTTTTCGTTATCTGACATAAACGCTCTGCCGTCTTTCACGGCAGATACACCTCCCTGCAATTATTCTTCTATAATAAAATATCTTTTGTGTTCTGTATTTATCATATCGCATATATCGCGGATAAGCTTCTGATTCAGCGGACGCTCGGTGTGAGTTTTTCCGGTAAGTCTGTCGATAGCACCGGTTTCGAGCGAACGGTCAACTACATAGCGTATCATTCTGTCAACGTTAGTGTAGGTCGTGGACATTTCCTCGCCTATCTTCGTGTAGACGTTCTTCACTATCCCCTTTACCGCCTGCGGATCGTTCAGGACTATCTCTATGGCTCTGCAAAGGAAGTCAAAGCCCTTGGAGTCCTCATAAATGCCGCATTTCCGCAGATAATCCGCTATGTAAGGTATCTCGCTTTCAAAGCCGCCTGTCACATAGCCCTCAATGATCTTCGCAAGACGTTCAAACGGCATGGGCATGGTCAGGACTGCGAATGCTCCTGCATCGTAGCAGCTCTGTATCTGGTCGGGACTGTCCGAAAAATCGAGCAGAAACACCCGGAGTTCCGGGAAATCCCTGCTGAGAGCCCGCAGCTTCATAAGGTCGTATCTGATATTGTCACCGCGAGGGAGGATAAACGCCGCCGGAAACTCATTTTCTATCGCCGCATATACGTCCGCCTGCGAAACGTTGCAGAATTCCGCACGAAGCTTCAGACCGCGAAGTTTATCCGCCAGATAATCGTAAGCGTATTTCTCATAACCATGCAGACGGCAGCATATCAGTACCAAATTTTCCGCCTTACGGCTCGCCATTAACGATCACTCCCTCTTTCCGATGCTTACCTAATGATTATAACATATAATTGTCAAAATAGCAAGATGCACGAATGAAACTCAGCGCTTTTGACTTGTGCCGTGAATAAGCCAGCTGTAAGCGAGTTTACAAGCGGCAGAAAGGAAGCCGGCGGAGCTCCCCGCCAGCTGCATTCAGCAACATACACAGAAATAATCGCCGCCCTTTGTCGCAGTGCAATAATTCCGCAGGTTTCTATTGACAAAATATGAATAATGTGTAATAATTATAAGTGTAATATACTCGTGGATATGGTATTTGATTACCAAAAATTATGAGAGGAGAGTATAGCAATGTTTAAACGATTTATGAGCGGTCTGCTCGCAGCTGCCGTTGTTGCTTCCGGTGCTTCTTTGGCAGCGCCTGAGGTAAACGTCACAGCAGACGCCGCCTCAAACTACAACTACGCTGAGATCATGGATATGTCGATGTTCTTCTACGAAGCTCAGCAGGCAGGTCCGCTGCCGGAATGGAACAGAGTTGAGTGGAGATGCGATTCCACTATGGATGACCCCGTTCTCGGAGGCTGGTACGATGCCGGCGACCACGTAAAATTCAACCTCCCTATGGCTTATTCGGCTTCAATGCTCGCATGGGGACTCTATCAGTATCCTGATGGTCTCGAAAAGACCGACCTCATGGAAACTTACGTAAACAACCTCACCTTTGCGCTCGATTACCTCGCAAAGTGCGACCTCGGTGATGAGGTCATCTATCAGGTAGGTATCGGTAAAGTCGACCATACATGGTGGGGACCTGTAAGTCTCCTCAAAGAGGGCATGGAGGACAACGGTCAGGACTATAAGGAGGTGCGTCAGGCACTGAAATCAGACCACGGATGTACCGCTGTATTCGGCGAAATGGCTGCTGCACTCGCTGCCGGCTATGCTTCGCTTCAGGGCAGAGTGGACAAGGCAAAGCTCGATGATTACCTCGAACACGCTAAAAACATCTATAACATCGCTAAGGAATCACCTGACGATGAAGTTTATAACCTCAGCGATGCTAACGGCTTCTATCGGTCGCGCCACTACTACGATCAGCTTTTCTACGCTGCTAACTGGCTCTATATCGCTACCGGCGATAAGGACTTCCTCGATGATGCCAAGGACTTCATCCCTCACCTCGATAGGGAATTAGGTCAGCCGGACGTCATCTCTTACGGCTGGTGTCACTGCTGGGACGATAACCTTCAGGGCGCTATGCTCCTGTATGCTATCAATACCGGCGATAAGGACGCTATCGCTCACGTAAAGAAGCACCTCAAATACTGGGTCAACGCTGAGGGCGTTCTCGTACTCCTTGACGGCGGTCTCCGCTGGCTCAACGAGTGGGGATGTCTCAGATACGCAAATACTGCCGCCTTCATCGCAGAGGTAGCAAGTGATACGATCTTCAAGGGCGAGGATAACACCTCATATACTGATTTCGCTGAAACTCAGCTCCACTACGCTCTCGGTGAGAATCCGGACAATTACAGCTACCTCATCGGCTACGGCGAGAATTATCCGCAGAACCCTCACCACAGAACAGCTCACGGCTCATGGAAAAACGATGTAAAAGTTCCAAGCACAACCCGCCATATCCTTTACGGCGGTCTCGTAGGCGGTCCTGACAAGGAAGGCAATTACGATGATAACGACCGTGATAAATACTTCTATACCGAAGTTGCTACCGACTATAACGCCGGCTTTACCGCACTTCTCTGCAAGATGCTCGATCAGTACGGCGGCAAGAGAGATCCTGAATTCCCACCTAAGGAAGTACACGATGGTCCTGAGTTCTTCGTTGAGAGCCTCCTGAAGGAATCAAGTACGGGCGGCGTTACGATCAGCTTCAAGCTCACAAACCACTCCGCTTGGCCGGCTCGTGTACAGGATAACCTCTCCTTCCGCTACTACATGGACCTCAGCGAGGTCATCGAGGCTGGCAAGGATCCGGAACAGCTCGTTATCCGCTGCGACCGCGATCAGGCTGCTGCAATGTACGGCGATAAGGGAGTTTCCGGCGCTGTTATCTCAAAGCCTAAAAAGTACGACGGCAATATCTACTACATCGAGGTAACTCTTCCGGACGGACGCGCTGTCCTTCCTATCTCCGAGGGCTCACATCAGTGCGAGATACTCCTTGCGATCGTAATGCCTGATTACCTCAGCACCGGCTGGGATTCAACAAACGATCCTTCTTTCAAGGAGCTCAAATCATCCGCTGCTTCCGCAGGTGCAGACGGCAAGGCTAAGGGAGTTGTCTCACCTTATGTTCCGGTTTACGTCAACGGCGAGCTCTACTACGGCTATGAGCCGGACGGCACCTACAAGGACGGTCTCGGCGATTCTCCTAAGGATAAGCCGGAGCCTTCATCCGATGCAACCGATCCCGTTACCGAGGAGGATACCTACCACGTTTCACCGCCTGTAACTCTTCCGGATCCGACTAAAATTGCCGGAGATGCTAACGGCGACACAGAAGTTAATATGTCTGATGTTGTACTGGTAATGCAGTCCAGCCTCAATCCTAAGAAGTACGGTATCAACGGTACGAGCGAGGATTGCATGAAGAAAGAAAATGAAATGTTCGCTGATGTCGACGGCGTTACAGGCGTAAGCGCAACTGACGCTCTCCTCATCCAGAAATTCACTCTCAAACTCGTCGATAAACTCACTATCACATTCTATCAGTAATAACTCTAAGGGACAGACCGTAAAAGGTCTGTCCTTTTTTAGAATCCCGGTGACTTTTCCGGCATATAATATTCGAGTATATAATTTTTTTGCGGTCGATAGCGGCTGGACGTTTGCGTAATTGCCCCAGATCACAAACACGAGGACTGTCAAGACCGCCGTTTACGGCGCTTGTTTTAGTCTTGACCGGCTGAGTGTTTGTGGTAAAATAGTCAATTGCGAACGTTGGCTCAGCAAATCTGACAAAAGAGTTATCGAATCCAATTTTCCCGGAAGGTGATCGAATGAAAAAAACAGCAGTGATATTTGCAATGCTGCCGCTTCTTGCGGGATGCAGCCGGAGCGTGTCCTCAGAGCCGCAGCAGAGCGGTACTGTTCCGGCTACTGTTGCGGCTACCTATTATGAGCAGGACATCGGTCAGTTCGCGGACGAAGCACCTCAGCGCAGAGTAGTCAACTACGGGCATCAGATAGGCGAATGGCTGCCGTATATGCGCTATGAGGACGACATGAAGGGCAAAAGTGCCGAGGAATTCCGCAGTGCTGTGAGAGGGCGCTTCGAGGCTGCGAAGGCTGATTCCGTGAACACGGTCTATGTACACGTCCACCCGAACGGCGATGCCTATTACCGTTCGGACATATTCCCGAAAGGTCCGAGCTGGGACGGAGATTACGATCCGCTCCAGATAATGACCGAAGAGGCTCATGCGCTCGGACTTTCCATTCACGCATGGCTGAATCCGCTCAGGTGTCAGACGGCAGAGACTATGGACGCTCTCCCCGATGATTTCGTGATAAAGCAGTGGACGCTCCAGCCGGAAAGACACATCGCAGTAAATGTCGGCGGAAAGTGGTATCTCGATCCGGCAGCGGACGAGACTGTAACTCTTCTCAGGGACTGCATCAGAGAGATAGCACAGCGTTATGAGGTCGACGGCTTCCACATCGACGATTACTTCTACCCCACTGCTGATGCTTCGTTCGACAGTGAAAGATTCGCCGCAAGCGGTGCGGATGACCTCGCGGAATGGCGGCTTTCCAACTGCACCCGCCTTGTAAAGGCTATGTATGATGAGGTAAAGGCTTCGGATAAACGCCTTGAATTCGGCATAAGTCCGCAGGGAAGCATCTCCGGGAACTATGATTCGCAGTTCGCGGATGTAAGGCTCTGGGCAGGTCACGAGGGCTACTGCGATTACATCGTGCCGCAGATATATTTCGGATTCAGGAACGAAAGCAGTCCGTTTGCTGAAACTCTCGCTCAGTGGGAGAGCATGACAGCTCCCGGAGTGCGTCTTGTGATAGGGCTCGCGCAGTACAAGCTTGGAAAAGCCGACAAATGGGCTGGCGCAGGCGGCGAGGATGAGTGGATAGAGTCGCCGGACATCATCAGCCGTCAGATAGAGCTTGTGAAGAATTCCACGGCGAACGGATATGCGCTGTATAAATGAAATTTATTGACAACTCCCCTGCCGCATGGTATAATTTAGTCATTAAACGGTATCGCTATGGCGGTACATTCGGGAGATCTGCCATGAAAAAGATTATTATCACAGCTGCCGCTGCTATGCTGTGCCTTTGCTCCTGCGGAAATTCTACGGGAAGCGAGAGCAGCAGCGAGTTCAGCAAGGACTACGAAAAGGCTTTCATCGACTACGTTGAGACCTATAACAGCTTCGATGCGGCTAAGGAAATGAAGTACCTCTACCTCGATTCCCTCATCGACCAGCTGAACGACGACCAGCGGAAAACTATCGAGGATACCCTCAGGGATGATTACGATGAATTCCGCAGTCTTATCAAAAAATACGGCGAGGATGCCCGCCTTGAGATAACGGATATAGAGTCCGAGCCTCTTGACGCGGAGGCGCTCGAAGCCGCTAAGTATTTCCTATGCGCCGATTACACTATGGACTCCCTCAAATGCGATGAGAGCAGCGTCAACGTGAGCGAGGGCTACGAGATAACGGCTGACGCTTCCTATTCGGGCAGCAGCGAAAAAAACACACAAACTCAGGCTTGTATGGCTTACGTTGAGGGCGACGGCTGGAAAATATTCGACGGCTGGACCTCCGAGCAGCTTCGCAAGGCTTGTAAGGCAAAAAAATCCGCTGAGGCAGAAGGAGCAGCAAAATGAAACGTTTAACAGCTATCGCGCTTGCACTTATCATGACCGCTGCGGTATCCTGCGAGGGAGGCAAGTCCGGCAAGGGAGATTCCGGAAACGACGGCGGAAACGGCTCTGGCTCTGAGGAATTCCCGGAGATCGAGGTCACCTTCATGGACGTCGGCAAGGCTGACTGCATGGTCATCAGAAGCGGCGAAACTACCGCCGTTATCGACTGCGGCGAAAAGGATGACGGCAAGGATCTTGTGAAATTCCTCCAGAAGCAGGACGTCAAGACCGTTGACAAGCTTATTATCACTCATTACGACAAGGATCATGTAGGCGGTGCGGCTAAGCTTATCGAGCTTATGGACGTTCGCAGCGTTATTGGTCCGGATTACAATGAGAAAAGCGACGAATTTGAAAAATTCCGCAGCGCTATGCGGGCTAAGGGTATCGGACTGAAATGTCTGCGCGAGGATATGGAGTTCGAGCTCGGCGGTGCGAATTACAGGGTATATGCGCCGGAACGCAGCTATTACGGTCCGGATGATGAAAATGATTTTTCACTCGTTGTGCGTCTCGATTACCACGATACTTCGATGATATTCGCAGCAGATGCTATGGAACAGCGGCTTTCCGAGGTCATGGACATCGGCAGCTGCGATCTGCTGAAGGTACCCTATCATGGACGTAAAATAGCCAATCTCGACAGCTTCCTCGATGAGGTCTCACCGGAATACGCTGTCGTAAGCACCTCGGAAAAGGAGTATTCCTCGAATACCCGTAAGCTTCTTGAGGAGCACGGCGCGGAGGTCTTCACGACCTTCGATGACGGCGATATAACCGCCGTTACAAACGGCTGCACCGTAAGTGTAAGCACTTCGGATTAAGCGGGGGATGTCCGTAGGACAGAGGGGACGGGCTGTTCAGCTCACCGCAAAAAAGCCTCACAGCAATGTGAGGCTTTTCAATTTGTCGAAAAAGTCGGATTATACATAAAAAGCAGCAAGGGCGGCGGAACGCCGCCCCTACATTTTGCCAAAATACCGTTGTTCCTTGTAGGGGCGACGTTCCGTCGCCCGCTGATAACAGAATCGAAATGTGGTTTATTGACAGACTGAAGCCTCACATTGCTGTGAGGCTTTCGTTTTGTATCGTTATCAGAATTTGTTAATAATATGGAGCGAATACTTCTGTATCAGCAGAGCATCGTTGAGGTCGATACCGTCTTTGCCGTCAACGTTGGCATTTATCATGCCCTGTGGAGTGATGCAGTCCGGACTTGTACCTTTTTCGCCGTACTTCTGCGGGTTCAGTGAAGCCTGCATTACCATTACAGCATCCGACATATCTATTGATCCGTCGCAGTTGGCATCACCCTTCATACCGTCTCCGCCGATAGTTACCTTGTAGGAAATATCAAGATCGTTGCAAAGGTTATAATAATAATACCAGCCGGCAGATCCGGTGATACTTACGGTGTATTCGCCTTCCGGAAGGCTTGTGAATTCGTCCTTTGAAAACTCTTTTCCCGACTTATCAGTGATAAGTATATATGAAAATCTGCTGAGATCATCTTCGGTATAATGATGTAATGCCTCGCCGTCCCTAGTGCTCAGTCCGGAGAACTTCAGACCTGTGAAGTCAAGTGCTTCACCTGTTTTGTAAGCCTTCTTATCAGGATAGGAATACACTGCGTAAAACTCAAAAATCTCATGAGCCGTTGAAGTATCCGGCTCAGTATCCGGCTGTTTATCAGGTTCGGTATCAGGCTCGGTAGGCTGTTCGTTTACCGGATCCATACTCGGCTCTGTATCGCCCCACCATGACCAGCGGTCATCGGTACGGTAAGCAGCTGCGGCAGGAGATTCAGTCCATGTGAAAACGTTATCGTAGAGGTGACCGTTATTGTAATAGAACTGAGCCATAGCGCAGATCTCGTCAGCGTAGGTGCGGTAAGCGCCTGCGTCCTCAGCCATATCGCACCAACCGGTATTGAAGCCCTTCAGACAGTTTCTTACTACCTGATAGCCGTGCATTCCGTGCTTGTTTATGCAGAGCTCAGCGAAGTGGAGTATCTTTCTGATACCCATGTGGTTGGAAACGATAGCATCATAGAAATTCGATTCGTTAAAGGTATACTGGAACATTTCCGGAACATTATCTTCCTTGTCGAAGGTCGGGTTACAGTCAGCGAAGGCAGTAACAGCGGTCTGCATAGTGCCATAGGCATGGGCAGGATTAACGCCGAAGCCGTCCTGCTGAGCAGTCTCGATGTCAGCACCGTCACCGTTGCCGCCGAGAGTTGATTCTCTTGTACCGAGTCCGAGGAAAAGCGCATACACCTTTTCGCGCTCTGTCTGACCGAGACGCTTGGAAATGAGCTCCCAATGCTCGTCGATCTCCTTGTAGAGGGCGTATTTTACCTCCTGAACTGTCATATTGTGGTTGATCTGGCGTATCTCTGCGGTCGAAGCGTTTGCGGGAGTATTTCTCTCACCGAAATTGAAAGGATTTCCCACGCCCTCCTTCTGAACATTGCGTGATGTATCGTGTGCAGGATCGCACTCGCTGCCTGACCACTCATAGCCTGCATGAACTACATAATTATTAACGTTTCCGCTGTAATAAACAGGTGCAGCGTAGGCTGTCATTATCATAGCAGCAGTCATTATCCCAATAAATCTCTTTTTCATTTTGATCACCTCAGAAATTTGAACCGTTCCAGCCCCAGTTTTCGGTCTCAGAATACTTAACGTATATCCTGTCTGCCGAGATACCGAGCTGATGTGTTATTATATCAGTTATATTGCGTGTGAGTGCTGAAAGTGCGCTTGAAGAAGCCCCGCCGTAGACCGAGACCTCGACCATTGCCGCTGCATCGCGTGTTCCCCGGAACCACAGCTTGTATTCAGGCTCGATGCCTACCATAAGCCAGCTTTCGGACTTTCCGGGGATAGCAGTTATAGCCTGCCCGAGAGCGGTCTTGATGATGTCCGCCTTATCGACTGATACCGGCACGTTCGTTTTTACGTCAATAAATGGCATGATTATTACCTCCTTATTATCAGATATTCTTTTTGAATTCAATAAATTCCTCGTATGTTCCCTGACGGTCGATACAGCCCTCAGGCGTTATCTCGATTATACGATTTGCGGTAGTCTGAAGAATTTCGTGGTCATGTGAAGAAAGCAGCACAACGCCCTTGAAGTTGATGAGACTGTTATTTACTGCGGTTATGCTTTCAAGGTCGAGGTGATTGGTCGGACGGTCAAGCAGAAGCACGTTTGAACCGAAAAGCATCATGCGAGAGAACATACACCTTACCTTCTCGCCGCCTGAGAGTACATTAACAGGCTTGTATACGTCATCTCCGGAGAATAGCATACGTCCGAGGAAGCCGCGCAGATAGGTCTCGGTCTCGTCCTTTACGGAATACTGTCTTATCCAGTCGAGGATAGATAGCTCGCAGCCGTTGAAGTATTCGCCGTTATCGACCGGCATATAAGAGGTCGTAACAGATACGCCCCACTTGAAAGTGCCCTCGTCCGGCTGTTCCTCTTCCATGAGAATCTTGAAGAGCATCGTTATAGCCTGTTCGCTCTCACCGATGAAAGCAACCTTGTCGGTGCGTCCGAGGGTAAAGCTTACGTTATTGAGCAGCTTAACGCCGTCGACGGTCTTGCTGATGCCGTCCACCTGAAGAACGTCCTTGCCGAGTTCTCTGTCCATATCGAAGCCGATGAACGGATAGCGTCTGCTTGATGCCGGGAGCTCCTCAACGGTAAGCTTCTCGATAAGCTTACGTCTTGAAGTAGCCTGATTCGATTTCGACTTGTTAGCCGAGAATCTTGCAATGAATTCCTTGAGTTCCTTGATCTTTTCCTCGTTTTTCTTGTTCTGCTGCTTTATCATACGCTGGATGAGTGCGCTTGATTCGTACCAGAATTCGTAGTTTCCGACATACATCTTGATCTTGTTGTAGTCGATGTCCACGATGTGGGTGCAGACATTGTTGAGGAAGTGACGGTCATGCGATACTACGATAACAGTACCGAAATACTCGGAGAGGAATTCCTCAAGCCACTTTACAGCGTCTATATCGAGGTGGTTGGTAGGCTCGTCAAGCAGGATTATGTCCGGATTTCCGAAGAGTGCCTGCGCCAGAAGCACCTTGACCTTATCATTACCCGAAAGACCTGCCATCTGCTGATAGAGAATGTCCTCCGGCAGACCGAGTCCCTGAATAAGCTTAGAGGCATCGGATTCAGCCTCCCAGCCGTTGAGCTCAGCGAATTCGCCCTCAAGTTCAGAAGCCTTAACGCCGTCCTCTTCCGAGAAATCCTCTTTAGCGTAGAGAGCGTCCTTTTCCTGCATGATGTCGTAAAGGCGCTGATTTCCCATTATAACGGTATCGAGGACTGTGTATTCGTCATAAGCGAAATGGTCCTGCTTGAGTACGCTCAGACGCTCCTCCTTAGGCATCACGACCTCTCCCGAAGCCGGTTCGAGTTCGCCGCAGAGCACTCTCAGGAAAGTGGATTTGCCTGCACCGTTCGCACCGATAACGCCGTAGCAGTTACCGTTTGTGAATTTGAGATTGACGTTTTTGAAGAGCGTTGTTCCGCCGAACTGTACGCTGACGTTGCTTACTGTTATCATATTACCTCCGAAATTACCATGCACCGACATTCTTAAGGATGCTTCACTTATGGGAAAGGTGAGACACCTCTTTTTGGTGCTTCTTTATTCATTCATAACTATACAGTTTTAATTATACCACACATTCCAGAAAATAGCAAGATACACAGCAAAAAACTAATAATTTTTTATCAGGCGGCGGGGAGCCCCCGCTGGCTTCCACGGCGGAGAGCCTCCGCTGGCTTCCACGTTGACGCTCGTAAACTCGCTTACTTTGTCGCCATAGCTTAAACGTACTCGCTAACACCACAAACAATGGGATTCTAAAGGGCGGGGAGCCCCCGCTGGCTTCAACGTTGACGCTTGTTTCACGCGCTCACTTTATTGCCATAGCCTACACGTACTCGCTCACGGCACTAATAATGGGTTGCAAGGGAGGTTCTCCCTTGCCGGATTCCAAAGGCAGAGCCTTTGGTCGCCGCTTTCGGCTTTTAAGGCGGCGAAACTCTCGAAGGCGCTTCGCAAGAGGGGAATTTCAAAACAGTCCGGTGGACTGTTTTGGAAGGGGAGACGCCTTGCAAGTGAAGGCGTCTCCCTGTAACAGCGACAGAAATATCGCCCTGACAGCGCAAGCTGTCACGGCGGAGTGCCTCCGCTGGCTTCCACGGCGGAGAGCCTGCGCTCCCTTCCACGGCGGGGAGCCTCCGCTGGCTTCCACGTTGACGCTCGTAAACTCGCTTACTTTATTGCCATAGCCTGCACGTACTCGCTCACGGCACTGTAATAACGGCGTTAGCGATATGCGATTATCAAATTTTGAGGAAGTGAGCGCAGGCACTGCGCAAAAAAGGCGCACATAAGGGGAGCCCCCTTTGGCGGATTCGCAGGTTACCAAATATGAGCCGTTACTTTACGGCTCGGTAGCCCACTTTTTTCCGCTAAGGAGAGCAGCCTAAAATGTGCGCCTGAATGTCATATTTTATCAATTAGTTTAAGTGAGTATTTCTGTATCACAAGAGCGTCATTAGCGGTAACTCCTTCCTTACCGTCAACGTCCGCATTCTTTTCGCCCTTTGCTGTTATGCGGTCCTCGCTTGTGCCGTTCACACCGTACTTCTTCGGGTTCAGACAGCACTGCATTACCATTACAACATCAGACATATCAATTTCGCCGTCTTCATTAGCGTCTCCGCGTACTATATCGTCATCATCTGTGACCGGATCTGTGTCAGTGACCGGATCGGTAACAGGATCGGTAACGGGATCGGTCACGGGATCTGTAACAGGTCTTGGAGATCCGCCGTAGTATTCACTGAGCGAGATACCGTCCTTACCCATAGGAACCTGATGATCGAGACTGATAAATCTGCCGTCGTCATCCTGCCAGAGTGCCGGTTTAACGAATTCGTACTTTTCGTCGTCCCACTTCTGGAAATTATCGTACATAAGTCCGCCGGTATCGGAGGAGTTCTCATTGAAGCACCAGAAAGTATGGTGGATGTGATTTTCCTTCATGTAGTCGCGGAGGATAGTGAGCCACTGAGTATTCGCACCGGAGGGATCGTTCTCCTCGTCGATGAAGCCGCCCCATTCGCCCATAAGCAGAGGTGCTTTCTTTTGCTCAACGAGGTAAGCCCATGTATCGCGCCAGTATTCATCAAGGAGCGATTCTCTGTCGAATTCATACTTAGTCCAGTTAGGCTTTACACCTTCAAGGTGGAACCATGTCTGCTCATAAACAAACGGACCGTAGTCATGCGGCGAGTATACAAGCTGGCTCTGATACTTGCCGAGATTTACCGGATAATCCTTGACACCGCGGAGATTTGCGCCCCACCATGCGCCGTGATACGGCTGGTAATCCGGATCGCCGTAGTGACCGTAATCGGTCGAATTTGCAGTCCAGTCGAAGCCCTTTTCAAACTTCGGGTAAACCTCGATACCCTCTACCATGATGAGGAGATTCGGGTTCTGATCGAGACACGCTTTAGCGCCCTTTTCAGCGGCATAGCGCCAGTTGTTATCATCTGAGGAGCCGTCCCACTTAGCGAAGATACCGTCGTCCTTTTTGCCGTGAGGCTCATTTTTAAGGTCGATAGCGATAACGGTATCATCGTCCTTGTAGTAGTCCGAGAACCACGCAAGAGCGTCGAGCCAGTCCTTTTCGCTGAATTTGTCATCGTACCAGAGTGCGTAGTTATGACCTGCGGCGTTAGTAGTAGCGCAGTGTATGTCCATCATGATCTTGATACCCTTTTCCTTGCACCACTTGACTACCTGATTCCAGATGTCGAAGCTGTACATAGCAGTACCGCCCTCAACGCCCTCGATAGTGAGCTCAGGGTTCTCGTACTCATTGAGTTTGATTATCGGATCGGGATCGCCGTTTTTCCACTGAAGAAGTATCTGTGTGGACATCGGCACACGCAGGAGGTTGAAGCCGTGGTCTGCGATAAGATCGAGACAGTGATTTACGTTTGCCGACCATGCGCCGTCGAAGATCTGACTTCCAACGTTATATCCGAACCAGTTTACGCCTGTCAGCCAGACAGGATTGCCGTCCATGTCAACTATCTCGGCTTTTTCGTTGACGTGGAGCCAGTCATCGTGGTAAGAATCCGGTGCTGCCGAAGCCTTATCGGAGGTCATAGCGGAAGCATAGGAAACGGGCAGGAGTGCCGCAGCCGTCAGGACAGCAGCAATACTTTTGATAATTGATCTTGCCATAAGATTCCCTCTCTTTAGATTTTTTGATTTGATCGTTACGATACATCGTATTTCCGAAATTTCATACACTGATATTATAACTCTTAATTCCTGATTTGTCAATATGCGGCGGAGTGCCTACGCTGTCTCCCCGCTTAACGAGGGGGAAACTTCGGGGCAACAGGGGGACAGAAAAAACTGGTACAAAAGCTGACATTTTCCCCCTATTCCCCTACGTTTCCCCCTCGTTGCTCCCCCTTCCTCTCCCCATGCCCCCTTTTTGTCAGCTTTTGACTGTTCTTCGCCGAACCTTCGGTCGGCTTGCGGAGTGCCTCCCCACAGTGTGGGGAGATGTCCGTAGGGCAGAGGGGGACGGGCTGTTCAGCTCCCCGCTTAGTGTTTTTTCCTGAAGCCTGTCGGGGTTACTCCGACTACCTTCTTGAACTGCCGCATGAAGTGCTCCTCGTTCTCGTATCCGCACATCACTGCGACCTGCGAAACGGTACAGTCCGTTTCCGAGAGTATTTCCTTTGCCTTTTCTATCTTGCCGGCGATGACGTCCGAAATGCACGAAACGCCGAAGAATTCGCGGTAGATATGCTGAAAATACGAACGCGACATATTCACATCCGCTGCCATTGAATCAACGTTCCACCTCTGCTGAGGATTGCGGTATATCTTCGAGCGCAGCTCGATAAGCGCACTGTAATGCGGATCAGCGGACTGCTGCGAGAGCGAGCGTCTTCCGCTGATGCGTGAAAGATCCACAAGTATCATCCTCATAAGCTGGTCGATCATCTTGCCGCGCTGAGGATCGAGCGAGTAGAATTCCTCTGCCGCTGCTCTCATGAGCTGACTTATCAGTTCAACATCCGCCGAACGTATCGGTAAAAACTGCGGTATATCTGCGATCAGCGACACATCCTGAGTATTGCCCTCGATGTCGAAACAGATCCAGTCGCAAAGAAGCGGGAGCTCCTGCGGACTGCACTCCCAGTCTCCGGAATCGCCGCAAAGAATGAAAGTCCCCTCGGGAACCTCTATCTTTCCGGAATGAGACCTCACCAGCGCACTGCTGCGCGTGAATATCAGCAGAAACTCGCCTGTTTCAGGCTTATGCGCGATACCCTCGCCAAAATCGTAAATGCTGCCGAATCCGACGCTCCTGATGTTCATTGCATCACTTCCTGTCTGCGATAAACCGCCATTCTATGTTCTTCCAGTAGTCGCCGGCGTAGTCGATCCCGACACGCGGCGCTGTTTTTATCTCCGGACGGCAGCCGTCGTCCTCGAACCATATCCCGCACTCTCCGCAGGCAGGTCTGCCGTTGAAAGAGCCGTCGATTTTCAGCTGCTTCGTAAGCTTCGCCGGACCTTCAAAGCGTTCGCCGGCGCGGATGAGTACCCCCTGCGGCTGATCCTTTTCGCCTGTGATGACGTTCATCAGCCAGTGCATACCGTAGCAGAGGTAAATATAGAGTACGCCGCTCCCGCCGTAGAGTAGCTCAGTGCGCTTAGTACGTCCCTTTGCGGCGTGGCAGCCCTTGTCCTCTTCGCCGCGGTAAGCCTCGGTCTCAGCGATACGCTCGCGCAGGACAGTGCCATCGCTGAGCCTGTGTGCGACTATCTTCCCGACCAGTTCCGGCGCGACCTCAAGCACATCGCGGTGAAAGAAATCAGCATCGAGTACCCTGTTCATCCTCACACCCTCAGTTTCTGTTCGAGCTCGGTGTCCGGACGCACAAAGGCGGTCTTGTAGTTCGTGAAGATGACCTTTCCTGGCTTTGCGCCTGCCGGCTTCTTGACGTATTTTGCAAGGCAGTAGTCTACCGGAACGAGGTTAGAACCGCGTCCGCGGCTGTTCACGGAGGCTATGACAGCCGCCTCCTCAATGGTCTTGTCAGGAGGTACAGCACCGTCGGTCAGGATGAGGACGTGCGAGCCGGTAATGCCCTGAGTATGCAGCCATATGTCCGATTTTTCGGCAAATTTCAGTGAAAGCTGGTCGTTCTGGTGATTGTTCCTGCCGACGAGGATCGTGAAGCCGTCGCTGGACTTGTATTCGATCGGCGGAAGCGCCTTCGGCGGCTTAGCCTTGCCGCGCGTGTTCCTGATATAGCCCTGTTCAGCGAGTTCGAGACGCAGCTGTGCGATGTCGTTCTCTGTTGAGGCGCGGGTGAGCGAATCAAAAACGCTGTCGAGGTACTGGAGCTCGTCCTCGCCCTTCGCGATCTGCTCGGTGAGCTTGATTTCGGCGGTCGCCGCCTTTTTGTACTCATTATAGTAGTGCTGGGCGTTCTGCGAGGGCGTTTTTCTCACATCGAGTTCTATCGTGATCTCCGGACTGCCGTCCTCGTAAAAATTCTCCAGAACTGCCTGTGTATCGCCTTTTTTCAGGCGGTAGATGTTCGCGGAGATGAGATCGCCGCAAAGCTTGTGGCGGTCGCGGTCGGCACAGGCGATGAGCTCATCACGCTGGACCGCAATTCGTCTGGAAGTCCTCTCGGTGAGGTTCACAAGCAGCTTGAAGAGGTCGTTCGCGCGCTGCTTTGTACGCTGAACACGGTCGCGTTCGGAGTAGAAATAGTCCAGTAATTCGCAGGCGCTCGGAAGCTCCTTCGTGTACATCAGCGTTCCGAACTGTTCGAGACGCACGAACGAGAAGTCTTTGAGCTGACCTTCCTTGTCGCTGACCGCCGAGAAGCAGCATCCGCCGCTTGTAAGCTGCTCGCGGGTACGCTTTATCGCAAACAGCAGGCGGTCAAGCTGATCGCCGCTGACGCTGTCGCTTTCGAGATGCATACCGCGTCCGGCGAAGTAAGTCCACTCGCGGACGAGTATAGGCGAAACGCCCTCGAAAACACGTATCAGAGCCTTTGAGAGTTCCGCAGGCGAGGTCTTTCTGAGTTCGGAAATGATGTCATCCGGCTCGGCGGTGAGGAAATTGAGTCTGTCGCCGCGCGGCGGAAGGGTGTACTTCATCCCCGGCAGGACCATTCTCTCGCGCGACATTTCCTCGTCAACGCGCTTGATGCTGTCGATCACCCTGCCGTCGTTCCCGATCATGACGAGGTTCGAGCAGCGTCCCATGATCTCGCAGGCGAGCGTCACCGTCACAACGTCTCCGAGTTCGTTCACGCACTCGAAATCGAGGAAGAGGATGCGTTCGAGCCCGTCCTGACGAATCCCGATGAGTTTTCCGCTGCCGAGGTGCTTTCGCATGAGCATACAGAACATCGGCGGTGTCTGCGGATTATCGACCGCCGCCTCGGTGACGTGTATTCTTGAACTGCCGGCATTTGCCGAAATATAGAGCTTTTTGCTGCCCTGACGTGTGCGTATGCCAATGACTATCTCCTCACGCGAGGGCTGGTGTACCTTTTCAACTCTGCCCCCGATGAGCGGTGTCAGTTCATTTTTAACTGCGTAGAGAAATGCGCCGTCGAGCGCCATAAAATCAATCCTTTACTGTTCATTTTTTGCGGTCAGCCGGTAGGTAAGGAGTTCAAATTCGGCTGTCACGCTCAGACTTTCAATCGCTTCAAGCCGTTTCTGCTGTTCCGGACCGGTGCGGTAATAGTACGGTGTCATCGAGAAAAGCTGCTGGAGATCCGTCTGTGAAGCGATGTCCATAGTGAAGCGGATGTGCTCGTTTTCAAGCAGCCGGAAGCCTTCGAGGTCAAACGGCTTGACCTCGTTTTTGTACGGTATATCGTAGATTTTCTGTTTCAGTTCCCAGAGGTGGTCGGTGGAGGGTATCGCCATGACGAGTACGCCCTCACTGCTCAGAACGCGCTGGAACTCCTCGCCGCAGTAGGGTGCGAAGAGGGTGATGACCATGCCGCAGGACGCTTCCTTCACAGGCAGGTGGAACACGCTTGCCGCCGAGTAGTTGATGTCCGGACTGCGCTTTGCAGCAAATTCGACCGCAATTTTTGATATGTCAATACCGTAGACCTCAGCGCTGCCGGACTCCCTCAGAGTCCTCGCAACAGCGGAGGTATAATAGCCCTCACCACAGCCGGCGTCAAGGAGAACGCCGCCGCTGAAATACTTGCTGCAAGTCCTGCACAGGGCCTCGCAAAGCGGCGAATAATAGCCTTTTTCGAGGAATTCCCTGCGGGCGCGCACCATGAGTTTGTTATCGCCGTGAACGGTCTTTCCGATGTGTTTTGAGAGCAGCAGGTTCACGTAGCCGCTGCGTGAGATGTCGAAGCTGTGACCTTTCTCGCACTTATAGGCGTTTCCGGCTATTTCAAGCGGTTTTCCGCACACCGGACAAATGTAGATTCCCATGATTCACCTCAAATATACTTGCACGGATCGAGCGAGCGCTCTGCGATCTCAACGTCAAGCTGCGGGAATTTCTCCTCCAGAACGCGGCGGAGCTCCGGCAGAACGAGGTTCTCCGTGTGAAAATGTCCGCAGTCGAAGAGGCTGAAACCGCGATTATTCGCCTCGATCCAGACATCGTGCTTCACGTCGCCGGTTACAAGAGCGTCGCAGCCCTTTTCAATGGCAAGTCCGAGCATAGAGCCGCCAGAACCCGAACAAATGGCTATTCTACGCAGTTTCCACTGCTTATCTCCGGACATCCTAACGTACTCGCAGCCGAAGATCTCTTTAAGTCCGGCGGCAAGTTCCTCAGCACTGAGCGCCTCCGGAAGCTCCACTATCCAGCCGAGACTGCTTCCGCCGCCGAGTTCCTCGAACGGCTCAGGCGCGCCGTAAAGCTTGAAGCGCTCCTGCATTTTCCGCAGTATTACGCCATTTGTGCCGCCCTCTGCGATGTCCAGATTTGTGTGCATACATATCGCCGCAACGTCGGTAAAGATCAGCGTGTGGACCGGATTTTTCAAGTCAATTCTTTTAAGCGGCTCAAAAATGACCGGATGATGCGAAATTACGAGGTCAGCAGACTTGCAGGCAGCCTCGTTGACGACGCTGTTTGTTATGTCCAGCGCGAGGACGACCGTATCAGCCTCGCCGGACTGGTTTTCCACAAGGAGCCCGGAATTATCCCACTTCTCCTGAGCCGCGAACGGATAAAGACTATCGAGGAAGCCGTAGATCCCGCTGATTTTTGCCGATTTACAGCCGTTTTTCATCTTGAAGGCAAGCGCAGCATAGTGAGCTGCCCCCTCAGTTTTTCCGGCAGTTTTCAGATTCTCAGCGATTTTTGCGAGGCGCTCAGCCTCGCGCAGACGGTACTTCTCCCCCATTTCGTCACCGTCAGCAAAGAAGCCGTAAAGCGCGTCAAACTCCGTAAGATAGCGGAAATCCGGCGCGTACTCCGCAGCCATTACCACGTAGAGCTTGCCGCCGTCCTCAATGGCGTACTCCTCCGTGATGTGCAGACCGAATTCGTAAAGCATTTTGCGGAGGAGCTCCGGCTTGGTCATCGGCTGGAGTACCCAGCGGATATTTTCAAAAGCGTCCGGATCGCATCTGCTGATGATGTCCGCGATAGTCTCGCCGCCCATTCCGGCGATGACAACGTCCGAAACGCCGTCCATAGGCACATTTTCGAGACCGTCGGAGAGGATGAGTTCAACACTGCCGGACACGCCGTACCTCTCAACGGTCTTGCGGGCGGATTCGAGAGGTCCTTCCTTAACGTCGGAAGCGATGACCTTCGCGCACCTGCCGCTCATCACGAGCTCAGCCGCAAGATAAGCGTGGTCAGTACCAACATCAACGGCGATCCCCCTTCCGCTCACCAATTCTGCTGCCTTTTTTAGTCTGCTGTCAAGCATTCGATCACTCCGTTCACAAATTTTGTTCCGTTTTTTGGCTTTTGTAGGGTTACTGTTGCCGGCATCGGGGCAAACCTTTCTGAGGAAAGGTTCTTACCCGAACCCCTTTCCAAAGACTTTTATTTCGTTTTTTCCGCAATGGTATTAGATTCAGGATAGTTCAAAAATATTTCCGCTTCATTATTCTAACGTGGGAGTAATACCATTGCGGAAAAAACCAGCCGAAAGTTTTAGGAAAGGAGTTTGAGGAAGAACCCTTTTTCAAAAGGGTTTTCCTCAATATCGACAGAAGTAACCTTACAACAACCAAAAGACGGCATAAAAATTCCGGCACAGTGAGAGACTGTGCCGGCGATTTACGAAAATCAAGCCTCGTTCATCTTAGCGAAACATTCGCTGCAATAAACTGCTCTGCCCTCTTTGGGTTCAAAGGGAACTTTAGCCTCGCCTCCGCATGAAGCGCAAGTAGCTGTATACATAACTCGCTCAGCTTTTCCAGCATTTTTTCTGGCATCGCGGCAAGCCTTACATCTCTGCGGCTCGTTTACAAAGCCTTTTTCTGCGTAAAATTCCTGTTCGCCTGCGGAGAAGATGAATTCGCTTCCACATTCTTTGCAGACTAATGTCTTGTCTTCGTACATTTTCAATACCTCGCTTAAAATATTTGGACCACGGTCGGATTTCAACCGACATCTTTGTAAAACAACGCTCTGGATTAAGCTACACAGTCATCTGAAAAATTATTTGCTAACGAGTGCGCGGAGCTTCCTCCTTGCACGCTGCATAGCATTATCGACGGCTTTCTCGCTGACACCGAGTTTCTCTGCTGCACTTCGGTAGCTGAGCCCCTGCATACAGAGGTCGAATGTGCGGCGTTCTGCCGAAGAAAGTTCTGATTCTACATTTTTCCGCAATTCAGAAACGAGTTCCTTATAGAGGAAAATGCTCTCAGGGGTTTCCGAATCGGAAGGTTTTTCGTATTCGCTTACATCTTCAAGACTTTCGGGTATCTTCGCATAATCCCCACGGCGCGCACGGACAGTCCGCATACGGTTCTCGATGCAGACCTCGGCAAATGTTGCGAATTTCACGCCTTTTGCTGGATCATATGAAGAAATCGCTTTGAGGAGACTGATAAGTCCCTCCTGTCTCAGATCGTCACTATCAGTAGCGGAATTTGCATAAATTTCCGATTTGATCAGAATCAGCTTCAAATAACGTGCTATCAGGGTTTCAGATGCATCTTTGCTTTCTTTGGCAAAAAGCACAAGTTCCTCATCGGGCAAATTTTTCAGATCGCTGTAATTGTTATCCAGATCAAGCAAGGTATCCACCAACATTCCGAATGATACTGCACAGGCAGTAAGTGATCAACTTAGTAAAATCCACAAAAGAAAAAACGTATTATCCGCAGCTCCGGATAATTCCGGAACTGCGGCAATAACCGTAAATCAGGACTCTGATTCTTCCTTAGCTGCTTCTTCTTCAGCTGCCTTGAGGAGTTCTGCCATATCGAAATTGAAGTTTGTGCTCTTCTTAGCTGGCTGCTTTGGCTGCTGAGGAGCTGCTGGCTGTGAAGGACCAGAAGCCGGTTTATTAGCATTATTGTTGTTATTATTTCCGCTGTTATAGGACTGTGATGAGCCTATGCCAGCGAACGGATCGGATGAATTTCCGAGGTTCTTCGGAGCGCTCGGAATATCGCTGAGGTTTGACTTAGGAGCCTCAGCTGCCTTGAATTCAGCCTTAGGAGCCTCGCCCTTCTTGACTATCTTAGTAGAATCGCCCTTGTCAACAGCCTTGCGAGCCTCGCCGATGATGAGCTGAGCCTCGTTCATGCGGTCAGAAGCCTGACCTGAGAGACGGTTGAGGACGTTAGTGATGTCGTTGAACTTAACGTTAACGCTTTCGATCTCGTTGAGGAGCATTCTGCGTACTGTTTCGGACATTTCGTTGACCTTATCAGCGTGAGCATTAGCCTCGTCAACAGTGGACTTAGCCTGAGCGTTAGCCTGTTCGATAGTGGTCTTAGCCTGATCGTTAGCTTCCTTGATGCAGGTCTCGGCAGTTGTGTTAGCAGTTGAGAGAGTCTTTTCAGCCTCAGCAGTAGCCTCTCTTACGATGCTGTCAGCCTTATCGTTAGCTTCCTTGGTAACCTTCTCGGCGTTCTTCTGAGCCTCGATAGTGATCTTACCGGCAGTCTTCTGAGCCTCTGTGAAGAGAGCGCCCATATCGAAGGATGACGGTATCATGCTGCCGTTCTCCTTGAGATCCTTGATCTCGTCGTTGAGCTTGGAGATCTCCTCGTCCTTCTTAGCGATAGCAGCCTCGTTATCCTTAGTGATCTTAGCGAGTTTGCCGTCCTTTTCGGAGAGTTCCTTGGTCTTAGCCTCGATCTCGCTTGTAAGCTTAGCAACTTCCTGCTTGATCTTAGCGAGTTCAGCGTCGTTGGAAGCGCCGCCCTGTGCAGGTGTGCCGTACGGTGCAGCAGCCTTTTCTTCGGCAGCCTTGAGTTTTGTTCTGAGAGAATCTATCTCACGCTTAGCAGCTTCGAGAGCCTGAGCAGTCTGAGCGTTCTGCTGACCGCCCTGTGCAGGTGCAGCAGCAGCCTTTTCTTCAGCTGCCTTGAGTTTTGCTCTGAGAGAATCTATCTCGCGCTTAGCAGCCTCAAGAGCCTGAGCAGTCTGAGCGTTCTGAGCATTCTGCTGACCGCCCTGAGCGCCGCCGGCTTTAAGCTGAGTGATGAGTTTCTGATCTTCTTCGATCTTCTTCTTGAGGTCCTCATTTTCCTTCTTAGCAGCTCTGAGAGCGTTATTGGAGGCGTTGAGTTTCTCCTGAAGATTATCTACCTGATTGCGTGTCTTTATAAGCTCCTGCGGATCACTGGGTGATTCCTTAGCCTTTTTGAGATCTTCCTCAAGACCGATGATCTTAGAGTTGAGCTCATCGAGGTAGGTCATAACGTCTTCCTTGACGAAGCCGCCAACCTTGGCTGTACGTAATACTATCGGTTCTTCCATTGTATACACTCCTATCCCCGCAGCGGGCTGCGGCAAAACATAAACTTAAGGGAATAAAATTGCCTTTGATTAATTATATCATATTCAATATAATATTTCAACTATTAATATGTAGAAATTTTCCGTTCATTTTAGTGCATTTTACTATATTGACAGCAAAATTATACTACAAGTAATTATTGCATACAGCCATGTGTCTTAACGAGGGAAAACTTCGGTCGGCTTGTGGAGTGCCTCCGTTCCCTTCCACGATGTCGCTCACCGCCGTGACAGCTCACGCTGTCAGACCACTTACAGAAAGCCCTTACAAGGGAACGCCCTCTCTTGCAGGGTGTTCCCAGCTCTGCATATAGCATTCTCTGCAAATCAAAGATTTGCGAGACTGCTTATCTTGAAAAACAGTCCACCGGACTGTTTTGTCAATTCACCCTTTGCGGAGCGCCTTCGGAGAGTTTCGCCGCCTTAAAAATCGAAAGCGGCGACCAAAGGCTCTGCCTTTGGAATCCGGCAAGGGAGAACCTCCCTTACAACCCATTATTAGTGCCGTGAGCGAGTACGTGTATGCTATGGCGATAAAGTGAGCGAGTTCACGAGCGCCAACGTGGAAGGGTGCAGCGTCACGCTGCCCTTTAGAATCCCATTGTTTGTGATGTTAGCGAGTACGTGTAAGCTATGGCGATAAAGTAAGCAAGTTTACGAGCGCCAACGTGGAAGGGAGCGCAGGCACTGCGCCAAAAAAAGCGGTCCGTAATGGACCGCTTGAAGTTTTATTAGTTGCCGAGCATCTTGAAGATGTCGTCGAGGTCGTAATCCTGATTCTGCTGCTGCTTTGAAGCGCCGCTGTCGCCGATTCCGAGACCATCGATAAGAGGATTGTCGATCTGGATAACGCTTTCGTCTGCTGAAGGAATGCTGTCATCAGAGGAAATGCCGTCAATATCATAGCCGGCAGCGATAACAGTGATAGTCATCTCATCCTGCATATCTTCCTTGAAAGCTGTACCGAAGATGAACTCTACATCGCTTGCAGCCTGATCTGTGATAAGCTTTGTAGCTGCATCGACATCGGAAGAAAGAATGTCCTCGGACATTGTGATGTTGATGAGGAGTCTCTTTGCACCTGCGATAGATGTTTCGAGAAGCGGGCTGGAAATAACGGAATTTGCAGCTTCCTTTGCCTTGTCCTTGCCCGAACCGTGACCGATAGCCATGTGAGCGAGACCTGCATTCTTCATGATAGTAGAAACGTCTGCGAAATCGAGGTTTATGTAGCCTTCTTCAACGATGAGGTCGGAAATACTCTTTACACCTGTTTTGAGGATGTCATCGGAAAGAGCGAATGACTGCATCATTGTGAGCGGCTTATCGAGACCATCGAGGAGTCTTTCATTAGGGATAACGATGAGTGAATCAACGTATTTTCTGAGTTCCTCGATACCTCTTTCAGCCTGAGCCATTTTCTGCTCTCTTTCAAAGAGGAAAGGCTTTGTAACAACAGCAACGGTAAGGATGTCCATTTCCTTGGCGATCTTAGCGACAACAGGTGCTGCACCTGTACCGGTTCCGCCGCCCATACCGGCTGTGATGAATACCATATCAGCGCCCTTGAGATGAGTTTCGATCTCGTCTCTGTTCTCCTCAGCGCTCTTCTGACCTACTTCAGGCTTATTTCCGGCACCTCTGCCCTTAGTGAGCTTAGTACCGATCGGTATCCTTGTGGTAGCCTTTGATTTATTAAGTGCCTTTGCATCAGTATTTACAGCGATATACTCTATATTATTGACTCCGGACTCTACCATACAGTTTACGGCATTTCCGCCGCCGCCGCCGACGCCGATTACTTTTATATTTACATCGGGTTCCAGAGCTTCCTCATAATTGAAATCTGACATTTTTTAACTCCTCCTAATATTTATCCTGTATATTTAATACATTATTCATTAACCTGCGTCCCGTTCTACAATGGGGACGGATACGCTGTCTATCATGCCCCCGCATAATATGCTCAGCGTAAATACACATATTATTGTATCATAATCTCGTATCTTTTTCAAGTAAGAATTTGAATTTTTTCATTTTCAGCGCATTTTACAATTACGCACTCATTTGATTCAGCATTTTGTACATATTTAAAGTGCCCTCAGGACGGTATATCAGTATTGTACCGAGTCGCCGCCGTACTGGTTCTGATCGTAACCGCCGTACTGATTCTGGTCGTAGCCGCCGTACTGGTTCTGATCGTAGCCGCCGTACTGGTTCTGATCGTAGCCGCCGTACTGATTCTGGTCGTAACCGCCGTACTGGTTCTGGTCGTAGCCGCCGTACTGGTTCTGGTCGTAGCCGCCGTACTGGTTCTGGTCGTAGCCGTTAGCGGCGTTATTATCGGGAACATTCCCCTGCTGCTGATCCTGCTGCTGGTTCTTGTTCTTGTTTTCGTTCTCGAAGAGCTTCTGCTGATCGGGGTTATTCTCGCCTCTTACAGGCTTGCCGTCCGGACCTATTGCTGCCGGCTTTTCAGGATCGCTGCTGACCGGTGCCTGTATCGGCTCATCGGTCATTCTGAAGCTGCACTGATTCGTGCCGACCATTGTGAGATAGCCCTTCTTGCCCTTAACGTTGACATCGTTCATGATATTGTCCGCAAGCGAGAGTTTGTATTCAACATCGCTCCAGTTGCCCATTTTGAACATTATTCCGTTCTTGTATTTGATATTGATAGCGAATTCATCGCTCATATCGACTGATACCACATTTGTATCCTCGGAATCACCGAGACTGTTCATGAGCTCGGCAAAGGCGTCCTTTTTGTGGAGATTTCCGGATTCGAGGTTCTTTCCGGCAGTTGTCACCGATGGCTCATAGCCGTAAACTACCGGCAGACCGTCGGTCACGAAGCTGTTATCCGCAAGTATCTTTCCCTTTTTGCTCACGAGGAGAGTTCCGCCGTCGTAGTTGATATTGTAAGCCGGAACGCAGCGTGTTACGCTTATTTCAAGCGATGAGGGAAAGTCCTTGCTGACAGTTGCCGATTCAACATAAAGCAGCTTATCAAGGATATTCTGCTCGCCCTGTTCGGGTTTCAGTCTCAGGAGGTTATCGCCCTGCTTTATGCCGGAAGCGTCCACTATCTGCTCGGCGGTATACATATCCGATTCGCCCGATACCTTTATCTCATTGATGTTGAACAGGAAAGTATAGCTTATCGTGATGCCTGCCGTAAGCACGAGCAGCATTACCACGACTGCATAAATATTGAAATTACGCTTTCGCCTCCGCAGACGCTTGCTGCTGTTCTGGCGTTCAACGCTGGTCTTCTCTACATCCTTCATAGTTTCTCCGTTTTCTCAGCCGCTCCGGACTGCTTTTCCTCCGAGCCCTGCGACTGCTTCTTCAATTTTTTCATATCCTCTGTCGATGTGATATATCCTGCTTATCTCGGAGACCCCCTCGGCTGCGAGTGCCGCACAAAGCATAGCCGCACCGCCTCTGAGGTCGGTTGCCTCTGCCGAAGCGCCGTGCAGACGCTGAACTCCCCTGACTACCGCTATTTTCCCCATGACCTGTATATCCGCTCCCATTTTCACAAGAGCATCGGCATGGCGATAGCGGCAATCGAAAATATTCTCCTCGAATACGCTCGTGCCCTCAGCGAGGGTGAGTGCCGACATCAGAACAGCCTGTGCATCGGTAGGAAAACCGGGATGCGGCATGGTCCTTATCCTGTCGGGCGGAGCCTTCAGACGTGCCCCGCAGCGAAGATATATCCTGTCAGAATTTGTATATATGCTGCATCCGGTCTGTTCGAGCACTGTAAGGAACGGCTCCATTTCCTGAACGCAGGCATTTGTAAGTATTATCTCTCCCCCTGCGGCAGCCGCCATAGAGAGGTAAGTCGCGCCGGCAATTCTATCCGGCATGATAGTATATTCACAGCCGTGAAGCTGTTGTTTACCGTTAATTATTATCCTGCTTTCGCCGTCGCCGGAAATATCCGCGCCGCATTTCCGCAGGAATCCGCAGAGATCGCATATCTCAGGCTCTCTCGCGGCGTTGTTGATGACTGTTTCGCCCTCTGCCGTTACAGCGCAGAGGATAACGTTCTCGGTCGCACCGACCGACGGGAATGCCAGCGAAAGCTTGGCACCCTTCGCCCTTCCGTTAAGCGCACGGCAGACTATCCTTCCGCCGCTGTCGCGGACATCCACACCCATTTTCCTTATCGCAGCGAGGTGCATATCTATCGGACGGGGTCCGAGCTCGCAGCCGCCCGGTACACTGACAGTACATTCGCCTGTGCGTCCGAGCATAGCGCCCATGAATATTATCGAGGAACGCATCTCGCGCATAAGCTCCTCGGGTATCTCGCTGCCGTTGAGTGATGAGGAATCTATCACCGCGGTATTTTCGGAAAAGCTGCATTTCGTTCCGAGACAGTTGAGTATCCTCGAAGCCGCATAAACGTCGCTCAGTTCGGGACAGTTCCTCAATACACATTCGCCTCTGCTCAGAAGCGCCGCCGCAATTATCGGCAGCGAACTGTTCTTGCTTCCCTGAAGCCTGATCTCGCCTCTCAGACGCTTTCCGCCTTCAACGATAAGTTTCTGCATATTACCACCTCTCAGCCGTTTGTGTATATTATGCGGCTGGGGCGGTTTATGTTACTTTTTAAATGCTATATTATGCCTTTCTTTTCAAGAAACCTTTCAAAAGTCTCTGCCATTTCATCCGGGATAAAAGCATACATCATATGTCCTTTGTCAGACAGATGCACCTCTGCACCGCATTTTCGGGCATAATCAAGTCCGCTTCTGCGCCAGTTCAGTGATCCGGTCATCATCTTCATATCGCTTATATAGAAACAGCACGGACAAGTGAGGATCCCTGTATTTGCGGCAGCTATCGCGTTAGACGTCATATTTCTCGATTCCTCGGCATATTCCTCGTTAGCTATGTTTTTATAAAACAGCTGCTCATACATTGATTTTTCTTCGCCGGAAAGTTCATTTCCGGACATAAGTCCTGAAACATTGACTGTTTTATTCTTTATCAGTTTTGAGAACAGTCCCTTCTTAGCGATAAGCTTCAGAAGCTTCATCTGCTTTTCGATCTGTTTCAGCCGTTTATCCTCCGGAATGACCTCGGATTGCTGTATTGCAAGATCGGGCACACCCATGTCCATACTCAGTACAGCTTTCACCTCATCGGGATAGGTATTTGACCAGTACACAGCCTCAAAACCGGAATATGAATGCGGTGCGAGAACATAGGGCGGCTCTATGCCGGCAGCAGCAAGTGCTTTTCTGTCCTCATCGACAAGATTTTCAACTGTGCGTGGAGTCTTCATAGCTCCGCTCAGACCATAGCCTGCCTTTTCTATGACAGCAATGCGGTATTTATCCGAAAGCCTGCGGTATATCGGCTTATACTCAAGCACAGGGCTCGTTACACCGTTTCCTGCCATAAATACGACTGTGAAATTTCCGTTTCCTTCCGTGTAAACGTTTAGTTCAGTGCCGTTCACACTCACCAAATTCTTATATCTCATTTCTTTTTGTCCATCAGCTTTTCTACGACAGCCATTATGCGGTCATTGGTATCCGTAACGCAGAGAGACTTCGCGCACTGCGACATGACCTCTGCCTTATCAGGCTCATTATAGAGCTTCTCGATCTCGGAAACAAGTCTTTCCGGAGAAGCGTCCTTCTGCTCGATGACGACCGCTGCGCCGGCTTTTCCGAGCACCATGGCATTGTGGTACTGGTGATTGCCTGCAACGATCGGGGAAGGTATCAGTATCGAAGCCTTGCCTGCGGCTTCGAGCTCTGCAAGAGTTGAAGCGCCGCTGCGGCAGATAACGAGGTCTGCTGCTGCAAGACAAACGTCCATATCGTTTATGTATTCGGTTATCCTCAGCCTGTCGGACTTCAGCGGTATACCGGCAGCCTTCATAGCCTGCGGGAAGGAGTCCTTGCCCATGCCGCCGTAGCCGTGGATGTGGTTTATCTTCAGTCCCTTAGAAACGTGCCATTTGATAGCCTCAGTCATGGTATCGTTGATACATCCTGCGCCGAGACTTCCGCCGAAAGAAAGCACAGTAAAATCGTCATTGAAGCCGAGTTTTTTTCGTGCCTCCGCCTTGCTGAGGGATGCGTTAATGGAGCTTCTCACGGGAAGTCCGGTAACGCTGTATTCAAACTTGCTCTTATCCATGAAATCGAGCGCCTCGATGACCGTGAGCATAACGTAGTCAACTTCCTTTGAAAGCAGACGGTTAGTAACTCCGGGATAGGCATTCTGCTCATGGATAGCAGTAGGGATACCCATTTTTGCTGCTTTTCTGATGACAGGTCCGGCAGCATAGCCGCCTGTACCGATCGCAATATCCGGCTTGAATCCGGTGATTATCTCCTTTGCGCGTTTACCTGATGTTGCAAGGTAAGCAAGCGCCTTGGCGTTTCTGCCGATGTTCTCAAACGAGATCTTTCGCTGAAAACCTGCGACCTTTATCGTTTCGAGCCTGTAACCCGCCTTTGGTACGAGTTTCGACTCCATACCGCGCGGAGTTCCCGCAAAGAGGAATTCCGAATCCGGATATTTTTCCTTTATCATATCTGCGATAGCGATGCCGGGATTGATGTGTCCGCCGGTACCGCCGCAGG
The DNA here is from genome assembly GCA_015067005.1 of Ruminococcus flavefaciens. Taxonomy (GTDB): domain Bacteria; phylum Bacillota; class Clostridia; order Oscillospirales; family Ruminococcaceae; genus Ruminococcus; species Ruminococcus flavefaciens_AA. Next base: position 45,000 of record SVNH01000009.1, on the reverse strand, counting down.
CAATAAGAACTCGCATACTGACTCTCCTTTACGCATTTTTGAGCATATAGGTCTCTTCCTCGACCTCTGCAACTTTTTTCCTTGCAGTTTCGTCCTCGGGGTAGTATCTCTGCTGCGAGATATTCAGCATTATGCCCATTTCAGCAAGCTGCATTATGAGGGCTGTACCGCCGTAGCTGAAAAACGGCAGACTGATACCGGTATTCGGTATCAGGTTGCTTACGACCGCAAGATTGAGGACTGTCTGGATACCGATCTGTGTCGTGATGCCGACTGCTATCAGCATTCCGAAGCGGTCCTTGCAGCGTACAGCTATCGAATAGCCCTCCACGATGAGAAGGAAGAATACTATGATTATCGCAAAAGCTCCCACGAATCCGAGCTCCTCGCAGACTATCGGGAAAACGAAGTCGTTCTTTGTTTCAGGGAGATACATATATTTCTGGCGCGAATTGCCCAGTCCGAGACCGAACATACCGCCCGAACCGATAGCGATTATCGAGTTGGCAGTCTGCCATGTGTCATCGAGAACGTCCGCGAACGGATCCTGCCATGATCTGATACGTGTTGAAACATAGCTGTCCTCGATCTGAGCCTGCCATGAGATAATAATTACCGCGATCGCAAGCGCAGAGCCGCCGAGAAGAATGAACTGCTTCTTGTTAGCACCGCCGCAGAGCACCATAGCTACCGAGATAGTAACGATGAGGATAAGTCCTGAAAGGTGCGGCTCCAAGTAGAGCAGAAATGCGTAAACGCTCATATATCCGGCATATTTCAAGATACCCGTTTTGAAGGTGTTCATCTTTTTGCCGTCGCGTTCCATGTGATAAGCGAAGAAAATTACTATCGCCAGCTTTGCGACCTCGGAGGGCTGGAAGTTTACAGGTCCGAGGGTGAGCCAGCGCTTAGCGCCCATAGAACCGCCCTCGTCGTTACCGATGAGGAGCGCGAGCAGAAGGAGAAGCACACCGCTGACGTAGAAAAGTCCCGCGATGTTGAACTTTTTCAGCACCGGAAGCTTTATATTTTTGAGGTTGTGGTAATCCATTTTCATGAAGAATATCATCGCAGCGAATCCGATGACAGCGCTCTTAGCCTGATTCTTTGCGTAGAACAGACCGTCGCCGTCGTGCTCGCTGTAAGCCCACGCATAGCTCGCCGATGACATCATTACGATACCAACGACCAGAAGTATCATAACATAGGCAAAGAACGAAAGACTTATATCTCCGTTCCTTCCCTCTCCTGCAAAGGTTTTCCACAAGCTGCGGTCAGACCTTTTTTTATTCACTTTTCGTTCTGCCATGCTCAATCTCCTTTGCAGCGTTCAGAATATGACTCAAATGCAAGCCAACAGTGTAATTATTCCCAGTATGCCGAATATCATACCGGTGAGCGAAAATGTTACAACGATCTTGTATTCGCTGAAACCGCTCATCTCGAAATGGTGGTGGATAGGAGTCATCTTGAAGATGCGCTTCCCCTCGCCGGTCTTTTTCTTGGTGTATTTGAAGTAGCTCACCTGAATGACTACTGAGAGCGCTTCGAGCACATACACCATTGATACCAGAAGCATGAGAAGGTGGTTATGCAGCACAAGTCCGACACCTGTAACTGCCGCACCGAGGTACATCGAGCCTGTATCGCCCATGAAGCACTTTGCCGGATTGAGGTTCCAGATGAGGAAGCCCAGACATCCGCCTGCAAGCGCCATAGTCAGCAGCGACATTTCATATTCCTTGATGATAGCGCAGCATATCGTATAGACAAGCATCGCAACGAATGTAACCGAGCCGCACAGACCGTCGATACCGTCCGTGAGGTTCACAGCGTTTGTGAGGTATATCATCACCGGTATCATGAGTATGTAGTAGAAGATACCGAGTGAAGGAGTTTCAGCGAATCCGAGGTCTATCTTATTGCTTGTATCGCCGAATTTCCATATCGCAAAGAGGAATCCGACTGAAAACAGCAGCTGGAGCGCCATTTTCTGCCACGGTGTGAGACCGTCGTTGTTCTTTCTTGCGACCTTTATGTAGTCGTCGATGAAGCCGAGACTTCCGCACAGCATCGAGAATACCACAACGCTCATCATACGATAGAAGCAGTTGAGAGTTTCCTTGTCGGTAGTATCAACTCCGCCGCGCATCCTGAAAACCCAGTAGCCGCCTACCGCAGTGAGTACGGACGATATGATGAACATGAAGCCGCCCATTGTGGGGGTACCCTGTTTTTTGGCGTGCCACTGCGGACCGTCCTCAGTTTTGATCGGCTGACCGAACTTTATCCTGTGAAGGAAGGGTACGAGGAAAATTCCTGATACACCGGCTAATGCAAACGAAATGAGTGATACGATAAGGCATATCACCCAGAAAGATAATGTCATTTTTTCTGCACAACTCCTGATCTTTAATATTTTGGGGAACGAATACTTATTAGCGTTCGACAGCTGCTGGATATTGGCAAGCCGACGTTCGCAATTGCCTATTTTACCATAAACTCTCAGCCTGTCAAGGCCAAGACAAGCGCCGTAAACGGCGGTCTTGACAGCCTTCGTGTTTGTGATGCGGGGCAATTACGCAAACGTCCGGCAGCTATCGTCCTGAAAACAGTATATGCCCATTATTTCAGCCGAGAAGCTTCAGTCCCTCGGCAACTACCTCGCGTTCATCGAAGTGGTTTTTCTTCTCACCGATGATCTGATAGTCCTCATGACCTTTTCCGGCAAGAACTATTATATCACCTTTTTCAGCAATTTTCAAGGCATGATATATAGCTTCCCTGCGGTCGGTGACTACATCGTAGGGAACTTTCGCATCAGTCAGACCTGTGAGGATGTCTTTTATGATAGCCTCGGGATCCTCTGTGCGCGGATTATCGGACGTTACGATGAGCTTATCGGCGTATTTTGCCGCTGCCTGCGCCATGAGCGGACGCTTTGTGGAATCGCGGTCGCCGCCGCATCCGAAGAGACATATAAGTCTGCCGGAGGTGTATTCCTTGACGCTTCTGAGGACGTTCTCGATAGCGTCCGGAGTATGCGCATAATCGCAGATGACTGTGAAGTCCCTGCCTGTCGGGATGACCTCGCAGCGTCCCTTGACACCGGAGTAGTTCTCAACGGCAGCGATTATCTTATCGAGCGGCACTCCTGCCTTCAGACAGGCTGCCATAGCCGCTGTGAGGTTGGAAACGTTGAAAAGTCCCGGTATCTTAGCCTTTACGAAGTGTGACTTCCCCTCGTTGCAGAACCAGAAGCTTGAACCAGTCGGCTTTATCTTGATGCCATCGGCGTAGAAGCTTGCGCTCTCGCGTGTACTGAAAGTCAGCTTATCGCATGAGATCTCACCGAAAAGACGTCTGCCGTAGTCATCGTCGATATTGCAGATAGCGGAATCGCAGATGTCGAAGAGCTTCTTCTTAGCCTGATAGTAGTTCTCCATATTCTTGTGGTAATCAAGGTGATCCTGAGTGAGGTTGGTAAAGAGCGCGATGCCGAACCACGAAGAGCCTATCCTGTTCTGAACGAGTCCGAACGATGATACCTCCATTACAACGTACTCGCAGCCTTCGTTTACCATTCTATTGAGAAGCTCCATGAACTCGAAGGTCATGGGGGTAGTGTTGCTGGTCTCAAGCACCTCGTCACCGATCTCGTTGCGGATAGTACCTATAAGACCGGTCTTGTGACCTGTTGACATGAGGATGTGCTTGATAACGTTAGTGATAGTGGTCTTGCCGTTAGTACCGGTAACGCCTATCATTTTGATCTTGCGCTCGGGATGTCCGAACCATGCGGCGCAGACCTTACCGTAGAGGACACGGGTATCGTCAGTGATTATCTGTTTTTCGCCCAGTCCGAGGTCGTGATCGCATACAACTGCTGCCGCACCTCTTTCAAGCATATCAGCGGCTGCTGTATGACCGTCGAAGCTTCCGCCCTTGACGCAGAAGAAAAGACTTCCCTCTGATACCTTTCCGGTACTATCTGTAACTGATGTTATCTCGGTATCACCGATAGCGGTGACTGCGTTGTTTTCGAGTAATTCGTTCAGTTTCATTCTGACTGCCCCCTGTTCTTTTTATTTTCCGGAACGGTGTTCCGGTACTTTATATTTCTTAGCGTCCGACAGCTGCCGGACGTTTGCTCAGCCGACGTTCGCAATTGCCTGTTTTACCACAAACGTCCGGCAGCTATCGTACATTATTTTCTATGACCTGCGTCAGTCTGCGAAGAGAACCTCCGGCAGCTTGAATTCAAGCTCGATAACAGTACCCTTCGGCACCATCGTACCCGGTGCGATATTCTGCCCCGCGACGTATGCTCCTGCCGCAGAAGGCGAAGCGCCAGTCGCTGAATAGTTAAGCTCAGAGGTCTGCAATATCGCGTTCGCGTTCGAGAGATCGTTATACCGGACATCAGGCACCTGCCTGTATTCGGAATTAAGTCCGCTCTCTGTATAGAGGTAGACGCAGCCGTTCTTCGACATCGGTGTACCCGTCAGCGGATACTGCGAAATAACGTCTATGCCGTTGCCTATCTTCTCGTATTTAAGTCCGAGCGCCTTGAGAGTAGCCTCAGCCTCGTCGATCGAGCCTTCAAGGAGCGGCACCTTAATATCGAGGTCGCGGAGCTCATCTTCGGTGTACTCAGGGCTGAAATGCATATACTGGAGAACTTCCTCCATGATGTCCTGAGCGGTAGGAACAGCAACTCGGCTTCCGTAGTAGTTATCGCCTGATTTATCCGGCATATCAGCCATTACAAGGAGTATCAGCTCGGGATCGTCAGCCGGTGTGAAGCAGACATATGAAGCACAGTATTCTTCCTTGCTTGCGTCCTCTTCCTGAGTGAAGTCGATAGTGTCGCCTTCCTTGACGGTCTCCATTTTACGCTGTGATGTACCGGACTTGCCTCCGATAGAGAAGCCCTTTATCGAAACGTTGTGCTCGGGAGCTGTCGCAACGACCTGTTCAAGACACTTCCTGAGCTTTATCGAGGTATCCTCCGAAACGACCTGTCTGCGGACTGTACGCTCGTTCCTCTTGACTACGTTGCCCTCGGTATCGACTATCTTCTCAACAACATACGGCTGGAGGAGATAGCCGCCGTTGACAGCGGCACAATAGGAGGTTATCATTTCGATAGGGGTAACAGTTTCACCCTGTCCGAACGAGCCAACCGCGAGGTTAAGAGGTGTCATAGTCTCCTTTGTGAAAATATCGCCGCGGCTCTCAGCCGGAAGGTCGATGCCGGTCTTTTCTGCGAGACCGAAAGCATCGCAGTAGTAAGCGAATTTATCTCCGCCGATAGCCTCGCCGATTTCCATGAACGCAGGGTTACATGAGTTTGTGAGTGCCTGCTGGAAGGTCTGCGTACCGTGACCGCCCTGCTGGTGGCAGTGGATAGGATGTACCGCTCCGACTATCGACTTTGAACCGTTACATACAAGATATGGCTTCTCAAAATCAATGAGGTTTTCCTCGATAGCGGCAGCGCTCGTGAGCACCTTGAATACCGAACCCGGCTCGTAGCGCTCGGTTATGCACTTGTTCTTCCACTGTGTCTCGCGTTCCTCTTTGGTACGCTTTTCGGCTTCCTTCTCATCGAGTATCTGCTTGATCTCTGCGAGTGCAGCCGGATCATTTATCTTATAGGGCTCGTTGAGATCGAACGAGGGGTAAGTAGCCATGCCGTAGATAGCGCCGGTCTTGCAGTTCATGAGGATAGCGCATCCGCGGTTCTTTACCTTGAAGTCCTCGACCATTTTCTTGAGGTTCTTTTCGAGCATATACTGGATATTGCTGTCAATGGTGAGGTAGATGTCATCGCCGTTCTTGGCGGCATAGGTCTTGGAGTATCTGTAAGGCAGTTCGTTTCCGTTGGAATCCTTTGCAGAGACTGTTTTACCGTCGATACCTGAGAGGTAATCATCGTAGTAAGCCTCGATACCGTAGAGACCGTTTCCGTCGGAATTGGTGAAGCCTATCACTGATGCGGCGAGTTCGCCCTGAGGGTAGTATCTCTTGGTATCCTCTGTAACGTTGAGCGAGATCATGCCGTATTTGTTGAAATATGAAATGAGCTCATCGGCAACAGGCTTCTCGACCTGTTCCTGAAGTACGCTGTACTGCGTATCCTCTTCCATAGCCTTCTGTATCTTCTCTGAGGTTATGCCGAGCTTCATCGAGATGAACGAGGTGACCTCGCTGCGGAAAGCCTCGATAGATTCCGGAAGGACGTTCATTTCATTGCCTTCCTTGTCGTACTGCGGCTTGTATGTGCCCTTGGACTTCTCCTCGCTGCGCTTCTGGATGCGCTTGTTGAGCTCCACGAGTTCCTCGCGGAAGCACTTAGGATCGAGATAGACCTTATAAACTGATGCGCTCTTTGCAATGACAGCACCCTTGCTGTCGTAGATCGAGCCGCGGTGAGCGGAGATCGAAATAGAGCCGAAGTGGCGGTCGTTAGCCATAGCCTGATACTTCTTGTTGTCGATTACCGAGAGTCTGAAAAAGTTTGCAGCAACGAGTCCGAACAGCACCATGAAAACCGCTGTCATGACGAACTTCGCTCTGAATCTCATTGAATTTGTCGGATTATAGTTAGCCATAATGCACTCCTTTGCATTTTGGGGAATATCGTTGATAAAATAGAATAAGGCAGGGTATTTCTGCTGCCCCGCCTTAGAACATCTCCGTGTCCGTTGTTTTGATACGACGAAGGATTCCGCTGTTCAAGCGCTGAACCGCCGCCCGCAGACGCCATACGCTCCGGCGTCTGCGAAACGAACGATCCGGTATTCCGATCACCCGCTGTATCTCCGTGTTCTACTATGCACCTGAGATCATCAGATGCTGCATCGGCATTTGTATATTTATCGCCGATAGTAATCATTTCAATATCGGGCAGCTTCTTTATATTTATATCTTACTACCCTTTAAAATATTCCACTATATCATCGAAGAAGGACTTCACCTTTGCTTTGATGCCCTTATCCTGTTCGGGAATATCAACTACGTCGCCTGTCTGTATCTTTATGTACTTGATCTGTGATGAATCTATCTTCTGCATATGAAGTACATTCTCTGCGTAGTCCTCTACATTTTTTGCAGATACGCTGCTCTCCAGTTCCGACTGGAGACGAACGTTCTCAGCTTCTACAAGGCTCAGCTCGTGATTCTTTGCCGATACCCTGTTATACATCGTATTGCGTCTGTCAAGCGAATATATTACAGTACCGAGCAGCAGTGCTGCCAGTGCCGAGACTAAAATTATCGTCATGACCGAACCGCTTCTTGCCTGAGTATGTCTTACTCTGATACGGTAAGAAGCTTCTTCTTCCTGAGGTTTATTATCTTCCGGACCGCGGTCTGTTTCAGATTCAGAGCCTTCATAGGACTCGTCCTCGTAGATATAGGCGAAGTTTCTTTCTGCCATCATATTTCCGCGCTCCTTTCGATTATTCTTAGCTTAGCGCTTCTGCTTCTGTTGTTTCTTTCTACTTCCTTTTCTTCTGCTTCTATTGGTTTTCTGTTCACAAGAACTCCCTGCGGCTTGTGTCCGCAAACGCAAACGGGAAAATCCGGCGGGCATATACAGCCTTTGCACCATCCTGCGAATTTCTGCTTAACTATCCTGTCCTCAAGGGAATGGAAAGTTATAACTGCAAGCCTTCCGCCGCTTTTCAGACTGAAAAACGCATCCTCGAGACCTTTTGAAAGATGCTCGAACTCTCCGTTGACAGCTATGCGTATCGCCTGAAATGTTTTTTTACAAGGGTTTTTATCGCGTCTTGCCTTCTGCGGAACGCTCATGCGTACAATATCGGCAAGCTGAAGAGTTGTCTCTATCGGAGCGTTTGCGCGCTGTGCGACTATGTTCGAGGCTATGCGGCGCGAGAATTTCTCTTCGCCGTACTCAAACAGTATCCTTGCGAGCTCCTGTTCCGAGAACGTGTTCACAATATCCGCAGCACTTGCGCCTTCCTTGCTCATTCTCATATCGAGAGGAGCGTCCGCATGATAGGAGAAGCCTCTGCTTTCCTCATCGAGCTGATAGGAAGAAACGCCCAGATCCATCAGGATGCCGTCCACCTTGTCAATGCCGAGATCATCGAGCACTTCCCTTATCCGGGAATAATTGCTGTGGACTACCTGTGCATTGGGATAGACCGAAAGTCTTTCAGTGGCGGTCGCAACTGCGTCCGGATCACGGTCGAGAGCGATAAGCCTGCCGCTGCTGCCGAGACGTGAAGCTATTGCAGAGGAATGACCTGCGCCGCCGGCAGTACCGTCAACGTAGATACCGTCCGGACGGATGCTGAGCCCATCCAAACACTCTTCAAGCAGCACTGGTATATGACTGAATTCCATTGAAACATCTCCTTGATACAGCCTTCCGGCGGTATTTTACAGAACCAGATCTGCGAGAGCTGCATCAATATCAGCCTGTGATACGTTGCTGTTGAATTCATCCCACTTCGTCTTGGACCATATTTCGGCTTTGAAGGAAGCGCCGATAACTACGACCTCGTCCGAGATCTCCGCATAAGCCTTGAGGTGATCCTTTATGAAGATCCTTCCCTGCTTATCGGGGGTCTGCTTATCGGCAGCCGCAATGTATATTCTTCTTGCAGCCTCTCCGACAGGACCTGTGATAGTATTCAGCTTTTCTTCAAACTTTGCGTACTCTTCAGGTGAATACACCGAGAGATATTTACCGCCCTTTCCGGGAACAAGATAAAATTCCGGACCGAGTATATCACGAAGCTTGTTCGGGAATGCCATTCTGCCCTTGCTGTCGATACTTGGATTATAAGTACCGTACAATGGTTCTGCCATATCCTTTCGCCTCGCTTTCTCAGAATCAGGAAAATCATTCCTCAGAGTTGGTAAAAATCACTTTTTATCACCTTTTTTCACCCTAAGAATATTTTACCACGTTATGGCATAAGATACAAGTTGGAATATTTCACAATAATGCCATATTAATGCGAGGTCATATTTGGTAGATGTGTTTAACTTTCAACACCTGAATCTGAGAAAGCGAAACGAATGTTTTGATTTTGGTTAAAAATGTCGGTTTGAAATTCACCTCCGGATCACCTTTTTTGATTTTTCTGTGATATTTTTCACCCCGGAAGTGGTTTTCAGTGCCTTTCATTTGTTCACGTTCATAAAAAACAGAATAAGTCTCTGAGCCGACGGATATTTTCCGCTTATTTCGCTCAAAGACTTATCGTTTATCTATTGCTGTATCTCTTATTATATAGTATTACCAGATCTCATCGTTTTTGATCACTGCTGATGTAGCTGCCTCTGTCGGTGCTTCAGTAGGAGTCTCTGTTTCCGGCTGGGTAGTCACGATAGTTGTAACAGCCTCTGTTGTGGTAACAGGCTTCTGAGCAGCAGTCGTAACAGGCGGCTCAGTTGCAGCCTCGGTCTGCTTCTCGATGACAGTACCCTTGGTCTTTTCGGGATCGCCGGAAGGATCCTTGTCGTTCAGCTTAGGTATCTCTGTCTTGGTAGTCTTGGTCTCACTGTCGTCATCGTCCTTGACATAGCCGGTGTACATAACGCTGAATTTGCACGATTTGAAGCCCATTGCGACTGAGAACGCATAGCCCTGAACGTGTATCTGACCGTCTATGCAGACATCGTTGATATATCCGCTTGTCGGTGAATAGGTCGGCTGTATCCAGTTTGCAGGATCGTCCGAAAGGGTGATGCCGTAGCTGGATTCGATCTTGTTTCTCATGGTAGCGGCATCAATGTAGGTGACAGTGCCGTAATGCGGATCGTAGGCGGCATCGTAATCGCCTGAGACCGATCTCAGATACGGCAGATCCTGACAGAAGATCTCGCCGCAGTTCGCACTGCATCCGCCCGAGGAAGCTGTAACTACCGTCAGCGCGTAATCGCCGTTATAGTAGAGTGCCTCACCGAGGACCTCCTTGCAGGCATCAATGACATTCTGCGGAGGATTCGGCTTCATTCGCATATCGAACGAATCATCGTTGTTGTATTTGAGGAAGGTATAGGCAGCAACCGCCTGCGCCTTCATAGCTTCGGGAGCCATTGAACTGCTCATCTCGTGGTAAACGATACCTGCGATTACATCGAGAGTTTTGCCGGCAGGGATATGCTCTATCGTGAGCCTGTCCTCATCGGCAGTGCCGGTATTCATGAGGACTGTTCCCGGATAGTAGTGGAAGAGGATGTCCTGATATGTCCAGCCGGCGTAGGTAGCGTAGAAATTAGCGCCGTTCTGGCTCATTCCGACACCGTGTCCCCAGCCGTAGGTCTGGATAGCGAACTGTCCCGGATTGCTCTCGACTACCTTTCCTGCCTGAGGTGCGGGAACATTTTTCAGTTCGCCGCCAGAGGTGTAGACCTCAACAGCGGTAGGAGTAGCGCTCTTGGATTTTTTGCCGAGTATCGGGGAATTATTCTTGACTGATTTTCTGATGAGCATTATCATAGCCTTCTGCTCTTCGGTCAGCTGACCCGTATCAGCGCCGTCCGGCTGAGCGTCCGGAACTGATTTATACATATCCGGATTTGTAAGCTCATAGCTTATCAGCGAAAGGCTGCTGTCGTAATCCGAAATATCAGCCTTATCCCACTTGATACTGTTCTCGCTGCTGATAGGCTCAAGCCCCTCCTGACTGAGAACAGCGGCGGTAGTATCGCTCGTATCCTCGGCATTTTCCGCCATTGTGAAGGCATTTGCGGCTGAAAGTGTCACAGCTAATGATACCATAGCCGCGGCAGCTCTCAGTGCGATAAGATTCTTCATATCAAAACTCCTTATGTTTTAAAGCTGCCGTACTTACTCAGCAGCTGTTTCTTCCTCAGAGCTTGGTTCGGTAGGCTTATTAGCCGCCATCCACTCATCGGAATGCTTTACAGAAAAGAGATCATCGGCATTTTCGCCGTCCCTTAAACGTCTTGCGACGATGAGGAATCGTGAATTATCCTCATCACGGTAACAGGTCGAAAGGGTGAGCAGCTTGTCGCCGTAGGCAACGTCCACGCCCATATCTACCGGACACTGGCTCTTGCAGCGGTCAACATAGAAGTCGAATTCCTCCTGTGTATCGAGCTCCTCCATATACCAGTAGCGGAAATCGTTATTATCGTAGTTTCCGCTTGTAACGAGCATAGCAAAGATGACGTAATCGTAGTCCTTATAGTTCGAGCTGAGCCTTATGAACGGGCAGACTTTATAGAGATCGTAGTTATAACGGTATTTTCTGAGGTTGCCGAACATCGAGCCGTCATTCATGTTATGACCGTAGAGCATTATGTTCTCGGATTGTTCAGCCTCATCGGCATCGAACACATCCCTGTAATCCATGAATATCGTACCGCTTTCCTTATCGGTCGCATCGAGATCGTGGTTGAGATAGAACCAGTTCGGATCGTATTCCTTGTTTCCGTAGAATTTCTGCTCCAGTTCGATATAGCCGGGGTCTTTCACGATAGGGTAATCGACTATGAGATCATTGATCCTTATCCATCCGCAGACATCCGGATTTTTTTCCATCATGGAACGCGAACGTCCGCTGATACCGGTAAGACCTTCGGCAGTGCCGTATTTATCCGACCAGCCATCGGGAAGTCCCTGATTCGGCGGCTCGGTAGTCGGGAGCGGATCTGTTGTATCGCTGAAAGTAGGAACAGTCTGGTTATCGTTCTTTTTCAGCGTAAAAACGCCTATTCCCATACCGACAGCAGCCGCACAGGCGACACAGGCTGAAATTATTTTTGCTTTTTTCTCCATTTATTTCTCCTGAGCTTCTTCTGTAATTTCGGGTGATATTTTTGCGGATATTTGCAGGCTGCCGTTCACAGCTCAACAGTTTACCGCAGACCTCCGGCAGCTATCGACCGGAAAAGTATCATTCACCCGCAGTTTCTGTTTCTGTATCTGCTTCTGTTTCCGGTTCGGGAGTTCCCGGACCGTAAGGCTCGAACGGAGCGTCCGGATCGTACTTCTCGTAGCTTCTGATGTCGTAGTAGAGCGAGGGGTATTTCGGATTCGGATTGAGTTCATTCTCCTGAGTACCTTCGAGAGGATCCTCACCATCGCGCACTCTTCTTGCGAGGATGATAAGTCTTCCCCTGTCGCCGAAGAGACCGTTGCAGGTCGAGAGAGTGAGGAGCGGATCGCCGTATTTCACATCGACCTTGTTGGTGCGGAGCGTCCTTCTTTTAGCCTCGTTCACGAAGTCGTAGTATTCAGCCTCGGAATCGAAGTTGAGCTTGTTCCAGCAATCGAATTTGGTTTCGGTATCGTCGTCCACATCGAGGATGAAGAACGAGAATATTTTGTATTTATACTGCTCGTAGTTCGAGTTGAGCTCGATAACGGGGTGTTCGCCGTAGTAATCGTAATTTCTTACGTAGTATTTAAGGCAGCCGAACATCTCATCATCGTTCATATCGTGACCGTAAATGACGAGGTTATCGGAGTTCTCACAGGCAAGGTGACCTTCTTCATCGACCTCATCGAAATGGTTGCGGTAATCGAGGAAGAGCTCGCCAGCGCGGGACTCTCTTCCGCTGAGCTTCTGGTTGATATACTTTTCGTTGTCGTCAGCCTGAAGCACCGGATTATCGACCTTAGTGCCCTCTATCCTGATAACGCCGACTACCTCGCTGTTCTGTTCGAGGAGAGCCTTAGCGCCGTTCAGCAGTGTGTAGACCTTGCGCTCGTCCGGACCTTGCGTCGGACGCGGCTCGGTCGGCTCATTCATATCGCTCCAGTAGTCGTTCATGTTCTTGTCGTTTTCGCGCTTGCTGCGCCACAGGTCGATGTAGTAATCAGCGACGATATAGCCGCATACTATTATAACTACTATCGCGCCGAGGAACACTATCTTGCGGATTCGTTCCGGAATGCTGTCGCCCCTCTGCGGCAGAAAGCCGAGCATGAACTGCTTGAAGGTGCGTTTTTTCTTCTTTTTCTTTGCGGGCTTTCCGTCAGCGGACACTGCAGGAGCGATGTCCTTTGCGGCGCTTTCCGGTATCCTGTCGAATACCTTTGTACCGCTGCCGTCAGCGGCGTGGCTTACTACCTCACGCGGTTCAGCTGCATGACTTACCACCTCGCGCGGCTCGGCTGCATGGCTTATGACCTCGCGCGGCTCGGCTGCATGGCTTATGACCTCACGCGGTTCTGCTGCATGACTTATGACCTCACGCGGTTCTGCTGCATGACTTACTACCTCGCGCGGCTTCACGGACGTGCTGCCGGAGGTCTTATTATCAAGTTCGAGCAGTATGCTTTCAGCGGTACTGCTTCCCGAAGCTCTTTTACCGCTGCCGCCTGCGCTGCATTTTGCAATGAGTGCAGCAATATCGTCATCAATGCTGCTCCTTGCCTTGTCCGGCTGCGGAGCCTTTATCAGTTCATCGACGGACATTTCCGGAGTTTTGGTCTCCGGCGCAGTTACATCGGGAGTTTTCTTTCTCTCCGGCACAGCGTTGAGCGTTTCGGGAACCCTCTCCTCTGCCGGCATACTATTCTGGCTCAGCGATGCTTTTATCGCTTTTATACGATCAGCACGGCGTTTAGCTTCACTATCGGCTGATCCGTTGAAATTTTCACTCATTTATGGTTTCGCCCTCCGCGAGTAAGCTTTCTAATGTTTCAAATACGAAGGCGGCAGCGGATCTGCGGATATTATCCCGGCTTCTGTCCGGAAGCTTCCAGAGTTCCGGAAGTCTCACGAACTGCCTTCCGCCGACGTCAAAACCTATATATACCGTTCCGACAGGCTGTTCAGGAGTACCGCCGGAAGGTCCGGCAATTCCCGTTACCGATACGCACACATCCGCGCCGGAACGCTTTTTCAGTCCATTCACCATTCCCAGAGCGACCTCTTTGCTGACAACGCCGTATTCTGCTATATCAGCCGCGGGAACTCCGAGAAATTCGCTTTTTATACGTTCGGAATAGGTGCATATTCCCAGCTCAAAAACTGCCGAGGCTCCCGACACTGAGGTTATCAGCTCCGAGAGAAGTCCGCCGGTACAGCTTTCGGCAGTGGATATAGTCCACCCCTTCCGCTCCAATAATTTTACAACATTTGTAACCGTTTTGTCAAGATTCACGGTATCACATTCATTATTATAACTGTTCACTCAGTGGTCACCCCTATCCTTTTTGTTAGACCTGCACAATAATTATGTGTATTTTTTGTGAAAATGGCAGTGTATCAGACGTTGCAGTTGAAGGTCTTGAGCTCAGTTCCCTCGACAGCCTTCTGTATCAGCGGCTCGAAATCGAAGCTGTTCTGTGCCTTTTCGATGTCGCTCAGCTGCGGACGCACCTTCGGGTGACGGGGTGTGAATACGGTACAGCAGTCCTCGTAAGGGAGGGTAGAGATGTCGAACGTGTCTATTTTACGCGCGATCTCAATGATCTCGGTCTTATCCATACCAACGCACGGACGGAACACCGGTATGCGGCAAACAGCGTCAGTGCAGGCGATAGCCGCCATAGTCTGACTTGCTACCTGTCCTACGCTCTCACCGGTAATAAGTGCGAGAGAGCCGTCCTTAGCGGCGATACGCTGGGCAATTTCCATCATAAGACGGCGCATTATGATAGTGAAGAACTCCTCCGGACAGTGGTCCTTGATTGCCTCCTGAAGCTCGGTGAAGGGTACGCAGTAGAAAGCGATGCCGCCGCACCAGTCCGTGAGCTTTTCGCAGAGCTGCTCGACTTTCAGCTGAGCGCGGTCGGAGGTATAAGGCGGACTTACATAGTGTATAGCCGCAATGTGAACGCCTCTTTTCGCCATCATCCAGCCGGCAACAGGACTGTCGATACCGCCCGAGAGAAGAAGCATAGCCTTTCCGCTGCTTCCTACCGGCAAACCGCCTGCACCCTTGATGTTTTCAGCGTGGATATAGGCGTTTGTGTCGCGGACTTCGACTGTGACTATTATCTCCGGATTCTTTACATCAACGCTCAGATTCGGGAACTTTTCAAGGAGTATGCCGCCGAGCTCCATACATATCTCCGGCGATTTCATCGGGAAAGCCTTGTCCGAGCGCTTTGCGTTGACCTTGAATGTACGCGCACAGCTGAGTACATCGCTGAGGTAATCTATGCTTTTTGCAGTTATATCGGCGAAGTCCTTCTCGCAGACACAGGCACGGCAGTAGGCAGCGATGCCGAATA
Organism: Ruminococcus flavefaciens; assembly: GCA_015067005.1. Lineage (GTDB taxonomy): Bacteria > Bacillota > Clostridia > Oscillospirales > Ruminococcaceae > Ruminococcus > Ruminococcus flavefaciens_AA. Next base: position 29,798 of record SVNH01000009.1, on the reverse strand, counting down.
TCTTTCCCACACGTCCGCAGACCTCATCGAGGTCGATGCTGTCGTCCTGCGGCTCGATGTAGAGCGTGGACTGAGCACTTGTACAAACGAAGTGTCCCAGACCTTTTATGCGGCGCTTGATGTTCTTGGTGAGCATATCCTCGAAGGTCTTCTTGTTGAGACCTTTCAGCGCCATTTCGCCGTATTTTACAAGTATAACTTCTTTCATATTATCCTCCTGAAATGCTTTATTTTCAATGGTAGTATCTTTCGGTGTTACAGGGAAAAGTCTTTGTGTTCCCACTGTTTAACGCTGAGGAAAGCGCAGGCACTGCGCCCTTTAGAATCCCATTGTTTGTGCTGTTAGCGAGTACGTTTAAGCTATGGCGATAAAGTAAGCGAGTTTACGAGCGTCAACGTGGAAGCCAGCGGGGGCTCCCCGCCCTTTGGGATCCGGCAAGGGAGAACCTCCCTTGCAACCCATTATTAGTGCTGTGAGCGAGTACGTGTAGGCTATGGCAATAAAGTGAGCGAGTTCACAAGCGTCAACGTGGAAGGGAGCGGAGGCACTCCGCCGTGGAAGGGAGCGCAGGCACTGCGCCTATGAGCGCACCTTCACTATGCCTTCGTGCAGGGCTGAGGCGAATATATCAAGCTCCTCCTCAGTCGTTTCCGCTGTTATACTGATACGCAGTGCGCCGTCCGCACGTTTATCCCTGATGCCGAACTCCTCAAGCACACCGCTCTGCTGTCCCTTCGAGCAAGCCGAACCGCTCGAAACGTATATTTCCCGGCTTTCAAGATAGTGCAGCATTATCTCGGAACGCCTTCCGACTACCGAGATATTGATGATGTAAGGCGAGCCGTCCTCCGGCGAATTCACCGCGATCTCACTTATTGACGATACCCTGTTCACAAGGTGATTTTTCAGCTGTGATGCTCTTTCAAAACGCTCTCCGATATTTCCGTTATACTTCCTTACTGCCGCTCCGAACGCCGCTATGAGAGGTACGCTCTCAGTACCCGAACGTATGCCCTTTTCCTGCTTTCCTCCCGTAACGATAGGTCTGACACGCACTCCCTTGCGGATATAAAGCGCTCCGACACCCTTAGCTCCGTGTATCTTGTGGGCGCTCAGGGAAATGAGGTCCGCATCGAGTGCGCTTGCTTTCACAGGAAGCTTCATATAGCCCTGAACGCAGTCGCAGTGAGTGATTATCTCCGGAAATTTCCGCTTTACAGCGTTGAAGGTCTGCTTCACAGGGAGTATGTGACCGGTCTCGTTATTGACCATCATCATACTCAGCAGACACGTAGTTTCATCGCAGGCATTCACGAAATCAGCCGCATGGAACTGACCGTCCTCACCCGGCGAAACTCTTACTACCTCGAAGCCGTTCTGTTCGAGGAATGCGGCAGTCTCGCTGACCGAAGCGTGTTCGACCGAGGAAACTACTATTTTCCGGCGGTTGCGTCCATAAGCCGCCGAAGCGCCTCTCAGGGCGAGGTTATTGCTTTCTGTTGCGCCGGAAGTAAAATAGATACATCCGCTGTCGACTCCGAGGGAGTCCGCGATAGCTTTACGTGCACTGTCCACAGCAAGCTGAGCCTTCAGACCTGCGCGGTGCAGTGACGAGGGGTTGCCGTAGTTTTCGGTCATAGCGTTGCAGGCAGCCGAAACGGCTTCCTCGCATGGCTTGGTAGTTGCAGCGTTATCGAGGTATACTGACATTTTCCACACTCCTGGATCTATGAGATTATGCAGGCGGCATAGCCGATCCCTGCTGTAATATTGCATAAATTTTATTATATCACATCTCCATGCAAAAATCAAGCGGAGTGCCTCCGCTGGCTTCCACGTTGGCGCTCGTAAACTCGCTCACTTTATCGCCATAGCCTAAACGTACTCGCTCACGGCACGATCATAAAAAGTGTAAGATTCTCAACATACTCCGCAAGCCGACCGAAGGTTCGGCGAAGAATAGTCAAAAGCTGACAAAAAGGGGTCATGGGGAGAGGAAGGGGGAGCAACGAGGGGGAAACGTAGGGGAATAGGGGGAAAATGTCAGCTTTTGTACCAGTTTTTTCTGTCCCCCTGTTGTCCCGAAGTTTCCCCCTCGTTAAGTTGCAGGGGCTCCCCGCTGCCGGTGGACGCAGCTTTCAACAAAGGCTTTTATCTGCGCTACTTTCTGTGGTGTGAGTGAATCAGAATCAGACTCATCCTCCGGAGCTTCACGCGGTGTTTCACCGCGCCCGCTCACATTTTCATTTTCATCTTCACTCTCATATTCATACTCAGTATCAGTATCAGTTTCATTCTCAGTCTCATATTCATTCTCAGTCTCAGTCTCAGTCTCAGCTTTTTTTGCTTTCGTTTGCTTTATTTTGCTTTCATTTGCTTTTGTTTGCTTTTCAGAAGCTTCCACGTTTTTCGCTGGACGTCCGCCCTTTTTGCCGGCTTCACTGCGTTTGCGGCAGGTCTCTTCCCACTTTTCAAGGTCGCGCATGATCTGTCCGTATATCACCTTGAACACTATCTTTGTACTCCCTTCGAGTTCCGGCTCTTCACCTCCGCTGAGTACGCTGAATATCGCCTTGAACAGCCTTCCGGTCTCCTGATCGCTCAGCATATCTATGTACTCCCTGTAATCTTTATAAAGCACGAAGCTGTTGTGTTTCTTCATAAAAACACCTCCTACTAACGGGCATATCCTGCCCCCGATTCAACCGGAAACCATTGAATATCCGGAAATGTTCACAGAAATTTTACATTCTTGCATCACTGCCGAACTCAAAAATACTTACAGACAAAAATTTTTGCAAATGTATGTTGCTATTTTATAAGTAGTGTGATATAATAAGAATGTATATTCTTCAGCGGAACTATACGTATCACGCTGACTACGACTGGAGGCTGGATAAGATAAAACCTTTATCACACCGCGAACGCTCCGGCGAAAAGTACCTTTCTGCTTTTCTGCTGGGCTTTATGTGTCTGCTTCTGTCGCTGCTGCCGGTAATGATAGTCGAGAGGGGCTTCTTCATCTACTCCGGCGACTACAACGCTCAGCAGATCAATTTCTACCACACCGCCAATAACGCCGTGAGAAACGGTCAGTTCGGCTGGCACTGGTTCACCGACCTCGGAACCGACTTCATGACCTCTTACTCGTTCTATCTTTTCGGAAGTCCGTTCTTCTGGCTTTCAACACTTCTGCCTGCCGGCGCTGTGACCTATGCTATGCCGGTGCTCCTCGCACTCAAGCACGGTTTCGCATCACTGACCGCCTACGCCTACATAAGACGCTTTGTCCGCTCAAAGGATGCCGCTCTTACAGGCGCTCTGCTCTACGCTTTCTCAGGCTTCCAGATATACAACATCTTCTTCAACCACTTTCAGGACGTTACCGCCTTCTTTCCTCTTACGCTCATCGCTATGGAGGAATACATCAACCGCGGTAAAAAGGGCTGGTTCGCACTGAGCGTCGCCTTCATGGCTCTGCTCAATTACTATTTCTTTGCAGGTCAGGCGGTATTCCTTATCATCTACTACATCTTCCGCATGAACTGCAAGGACTTCCACACGAATGCGGCTAAATTCGCCGGACTTGCGTTTGAAGCCGTTATCGGCACTATGATCGCCTCGGTGATACTCCTTCCGACTGCTTTCGATATTGCCGGAAATTCGCGCCTCAGCGAGCACCTCTACGGCAGAGACATGGTCCTCTACGATGACGATACCATTATCCCGCGTATCATCCAGAGCTTCTTCATGCCGCCCGATCCTCCGGCAAATCCTAACCTTTTCAGCTCGGAATCCGCTAAATGGGCTTCAATAGGCGGCTATCTGCCGCTGATGTCGATGACGGGCGTTTTCGCATTCATGAAACACCGCAAAAAACACTGGGCTGCAAGACTTTCGCTGTTCCTGATGATATGCGCGTTCATACCGTTCCTGAACTGCGCGTTTCAGGCGTTCAACGGCTACTACTACGCCCGCTGGTTCTATATGCCGATACTCATTTTCGCTATGATGTCGGCGCAGAGTCTCGACGATCAGGAAGCCGATCTACGCGCCGGCTGGAAATTTTCTGCGGCGGTACTCGCTGTCTTTGCGGTCATCGGTATGCTCCCGACCAAAAAGGACGGCAAACTGCAATTCTTCCATATGCCGGAAGACATCCTATATTTCTGGATAGTCATTGGTGTTGCGGCGATAAACCTCGCGGCTATGATGACGGTCATCAAGCGCCGCCGCAGAGGTCAGCCGTTCATGAAGCTGACGGTCGTGCTGACCTGCTTCGCCTCGATCGCCTGCATTTTCACCACGATCTTCTACGAGGCTGTTACTATCTCCGGCGCTCACGACTATATCGACAACGTCATCGAGGGCAAAGACAGCATCGTTTACGAATCCGTCAGCGAGGACAATTTCTTCCGCGTGGATATGTCGGAAAGCTGCGATAATTACCCGATGTACTGGGAACTCCCCTCAATGAGGACGTTCCACAGCGTCGTTAATACATCTATCATGGACTTCTACAACGAGGTCAATGTCGACAGGAGCGTCGCTTCACGCGCGGACGTTACCCATTACACTCTCCGCGGACTGTTCTCAGTCAAATACTGCTACCGCGAGGTCAGCGATGAAGCTCCGCCTTACAGCGAGCTGATAAAGCCGGAATATAATCCGCTCTCAAACATCAAAACCCCGACCGGTGATAAGTCCTACAAAGATGTCGATATTACGCAGTATCTCCCCGGTTTCAAGTACCTTGAGACAAACAGGGATTTCGAGGTCTATGAGAATACCCTCTATATCCCTATGGGAATACCGTTCGATAGCTATATAACTCAGGATGCTTCCGATAAGAAGTCCTACTCAGAGCGCGAAAGATCGCTCATTTCCTCGCTCGTTCTCAGCGATGAACAGGCTGAGAAGTATTCCTCTATCCTCACCGACAGAAGCACCGAGGACGCTCCGGATAAGCAGCAGTATGAGACTGTCTGCCGCCGGAAACAGAAGTCCGCAGCGAAGTCGTTCCGCTTCGATTCAAAGGGCTTTGAGGCTGAGATAGACCTCGATAAGCCGCAGCTCGTATTCTTCAGCGTTCCTTACAGCAAGGGCTGGTCGGCTGAGGTGAACGGCGAAAAAGCCGATGTTGAGAGGGTTTCCTACGGCTTCATGGCTGTTAAAGCCGATGCCGGCGAAAACAGCATCGTTTTCAGATACAGAACGCCTTACCTCACTGAGGGCATGGTGATAAGCGCAGCCGGTCTGCTGCTGCTCGCTCTTTACCTCCTCATCTGCCGGAAATTCCTCCGCGGCGACAAGGATTACCCCCACAAGCACTGCTACGACTACGATTTCTGCTGGTCTGCAAGATAAAGCAGCCGCATCTCATAAAGGAGCATATTTATGCATTTACAGGAAAAAACAGTTTCAAGCCAGAAGGTCTACGAAGGCCCTATCTTCACTATCACTCACGACAAAGCCGAGCTCGAAAACGGCTCGGAGGCTGTCAGGGATGTCCTTCACCATAACGGCGGAGTGTGCGTCATACCTGTCACCGACGACAACGAGATATACCTCGTGAAGCAGTTCAGATACCCTTTCAGTACCGTCACACGGGAAGTACCCGCCGGAAAACTCGAAAAGGGCGAGGATCACGCTGTCTGCGGCAGACGTGAGCTCCTCGAAGAGACCGGCTGCACCTGTTCAGAATACATCTACCTCGGGGAGATGTACCCTACTCCGGCTTACAACACCGAGATAACCTATATGTACCTCGCACGGGGGCTCAGCTTCTCGAAGCAGTCGCTCGACGATGATGAGTTCCTCGATGTTGAAAAGATACCGCTCGCGGAGGCTGTAAAGCTGGTCATGGACGGCTCTATCAAGGACGGCAAAACTCAGATAGTGATACTCAAAGCAGCACGTATGCTCGGTATCTGACCGCAGGCAAAAAAATAAGACCTGCCGCGGGGCAGGTCAATGTTTCTTAAAAGTCACTTATTCAATGTCGGAACCAGATGCATTATCAGCATCTGCTTCAGCTTCGAGAAGAGCGAGCTGTTCCTGATATGCTTCAAGAATACGCTCCTCGAACTGCTTTCTTGCAAAAGCTGATATAGGGTGAACAATATCACGGAAAATACCGCTTTCGTCTTTTCTGCTCGGCATTGCCACGAAAAGTCTGTCATCGCCCTGAACTACTTTAATGTCGTGAACAGCAAGCATATCGTCAATTGTCACTGAGACAACAGCTCTCAGCCTGCCTTCGGACATGATCCTTCTGATCTTCACATCTGTAATTTCCACTTAGTCTCCTCCTTCTACGAAGATTAACGGCCGAAAGCAGTCACGTTCTGAAACTTTAAAGTGCTAAACTCCAAGAGTAAAAAGCGGTGCTTTAGAACCATACACGCATTATAACATACTTTGGATAAAAATGCAAGCAAATTTTTTATGTTAATAAAAAAATATTATAACAATCGTGCGGAATCATATCCGCAGTCAGGAAAGGTGATCATATTGGATAACATTTTAACCGGCAAAAAACACATCCACTTTATCGGTATCGGCGGCTCGGGTATGTACCCTCTCGCTCAGATACTCCACTCGCAGGGCTATTTCCTCACCGGCTCGGACAACAATGAGACCGAAACTCTCGAAGCTGTAAGAAAAATGGGCATCGAGGTATTTATCGGTCAGAGAGCCGAGAACATCAAGGGTGCCGACCTCATTGTCCACACCGCCGCTATCATGGAGGATAACCCTGAGCTTATGGCTGCAAGAGCAAGCGGAGTTCCAGTCCTCGAACGCGCCGACCTCCTCGGTATCGTGACAAGCTGGTACAATAACGCCGTATGCGTTTCGGGTACTCACGGAAAGACTACCGCTACCTCGATGATAACTCAGATACTCTTCACCGCAGGCGTTGACCTCTCCGCTTATATCGGCGGAAAACTCCCATGTATCGGCGGAAGCGGCATCGCCGGCAAGAGCGATGTCCTCGTTTGCGAATCCTGCGAGTTCGAGGATCACTACCTCAAGCTCTCGCCCGATATTTCCGTTATCCTAAACATCGACGCCGATCACCTCGATTACTTCGGTACTCTTGACAACATCATCGCTTCGTTCCGGAAATTCGCCGGAAATACCTCGAAACTCCTCATCGTGAACGGCTCCGATGCCAACACCATGAAGGCTGTTGAAGGTCTCGGAAAGAAGATAGTCACCTTCGGCAAGGACGCTTCCTGCGACTTCTACCCTGAGAATATCCGTCACGAAAACGGTCTTCTCACTACCTTCGACGCTATGAAAAACGGCAAAAAACTGGGTTCGATCACCCTCAACGTTGCCGGAATACACAATGTACTCAACGCTCTGGCAGCAATTGCAGTATCAGATCACCTCGGAGTAGACTTCTCAGCCGTTCAGAAAGGACTCGCTGAGTTCCGCGGTGCAAAACGCCGCTTCGAGAAGCTCGGCTTTGAAAAGGGTGTTACAGTCGTTGACGACTACGCCCACCACCCCACAGAGCTCGAAGCTACCCTCAGAGCCGCTATGGAAATGAATTTCAAGCACGTATGGGCGATATTCCAGCCGTTCACCTTCTCGCGCACAAAGCTTCTCCTCGATGACTTCGCAAGAGTGCTGCAAATACCGGATCACGCCGTCCTCACCGACATCATGGGCAGCCGCGAGAAGAATACCTACGGCATCTTCACACGTCACCTCGCCGAGAGGATCCCGGACTGCATATGGTTCCCTCAGGACGAATCCGCGGAGTGGACCGATGAGCGTAAATACGCCAACTTCCAGCAGATATGCGACTATGTATGCGATCACGTTCAGGAGGGCGACCTCGTTATCACCCTCGGCTGCGGCGATGCCTACAAGATAGCTAAGATGATACTCAGAAAACTCGGAGAGGAGTCATGATATGTCAACTAAGGATAAGAAAATAGAGGTCTTCAACTATATCAGACGCAGGCTCAATGAGGGCACATCGCCCTCTGTCCGCGAGATCATGGACGCTATGGACTTCCACTCGACATCGACCGCTCACCGCTATATCGAAATGCTCGTGAACGACGGTCTGCTCGAAAAGACCAATAACCTCAACCGTACTCTCCGCCTGCCAAACAGCTCTACTGCTGCCGTACCCGTTCTGGGTACTGTCACCGCCGGTCAGCCTATCACCGCGGTTCAGGACATCACCGGCTATATCGGCTTCGAGACCGATAACTACGATCCGGCTGACCTCTTCGCACTGAGAGTACGCGGCGAAAGTATGATAAATGCAGGCATCCTCGACGGCGACATCGTTATAGTCGAGAGGACCGACTACGCCGAAAACGGCGACATCATCGTCGCTTTCATCGACGGCGAGGAAGCTACCGTGAAACGCTTCTACAAGGAAAGAGGTCACTTCCGCCTTCAGCCCGAAAACGATACTATGGAACCGATAATCCTCGATAGTGTCGCAGTTCTCGGCAGAGTTATAGGTCTGAAGCGCTACTATTGATGTCTCTGAAATAAAAGGGTAAATAACTTTTTTGGTGGTCGGAAGTGGCTGGGCGTTTGCGTAATTGCCCCAAACTACAAACACACATTCTGTCAAGACCGCCATTTATGGCGCTTGCCTTGGTCTTGACTGAATGGGTGTTTGTGGTATAATTAGCAATTGCGAACGCCGGACGCGTATTAAACCACAAAAATATTTATATCCTCAAATAAAAATAAATATGTTAATTGTAAAAAACTCTTCCATAATGCAAAAAAATGTAGTATAATGTAGAGTGGTGATTTGATGCCATGCGGCATTAGTCTATTACGAAAGGAACGAAAACGAAATGCTTAACGATGTGAAAGTTTCAATTTGCGGCAAGGAGTATAAGCTTAAAACCTCCGAATCCCCGAATTATGTATACGCACTCGCAAGAGCCCTCGAAAATAAAATAAACGAGATCATGAACTCCGGCAGCGGTTCTTCACCCTATGCCGCTTCGATGATGGTCGCTCTGAGCCTCCTCGATGACCTCAACAAGGCTAATCAGCGCCTCGACAATATCCGTACACAGACAAAGGAATATGTCGATGAAGCCGGCAGGACCCGCATCGAACGCGATGCAGCCCAGAAAGAGATCGAGGTGCTCAAATCCAAGATCGAACAGCTTGAAAATATGGTCAAGCTGCGCCAGCTCAAGGACAGCATCTGATGAAGCGTCCGGAGATACTCGCTCCGGCAGGCAGTATGGAAGCCCTCTGCGCCGCTCTGCGCTCCGGTGCGGACGCAGTATATGCCGGCGGTAAACTCTTCTCCGCAAGAAGCAGCGCTTCTAACTTTACCCGCGAAGAACTCGCAGAAGCCGCAAGACTTTGTCACCTCTGCGGCGCTAAGCTTGACCTCGCTGTGAATACCATAATTTCCGATGACGAGGCTGTCCCCTTATGCGACTATATTAAATATGCCGCTTCTGTCGGCGTGGACGCCTTCATCGTTCAGGACTGGGGCTGCGCGGAACTCATCCGCCGCTGCGTTCCGGACGCTGTTCTTCATGCCTCTACGCAGATGTCGGTACATACCGCCGCCGGTGCGCGTTTACTCAGTGAATTCGGCTATGAACGTGTAGTTCCGGCGCGCGAACTCGACAAAAATACAATAGCTGCCATTTGCAGGGAGAATATCGAAACTGAGATATTCGTACACGGTGCGCTGTGTATGTCAGTCTCGGGACAGTGCTATATGTCAGCGATGATCGGCTCCCGCTCAGCCAACCGCGGCTGCTGCGGACAAGCCTGCCGTCTGCCTTTCTCGGCTTCCGGCAAGAAGGATAAAGCCGCTCTCTCACTCAAGGATCTCTCCCTTATCCCGCGCGCCTGCGAACTCGCAGAGATCGGCGTGGATTCGCTCAAAATTGAGGGACGCATGAAGCGTCCGGAGTACGTCGCTTCCGCAGTTCATGAACTGTCGCAGGCTCTTGAAGGTCATGAGCCTGATATGCAGACTCTCAAAGGAGTTTTCTCGCGGAGCGGCTTCACTGACGGCTATTTTTCCGCAAACAGGTCTGAGATGTTCGGCGTCCGCCAGAAAGAGGACGTTACCGCCGCGCAGTCTCTTATCCCTAAAATTCACGAGCTCTACCGCCATGAGCGGCAGATACATAAGGTCGATCTCCACGCTGTTGTACGCGCAGGTCAGCCGGTCACTATTACCGCTTCGTGCGGCAGTGTATCCGCTGAGGTCACAGGTGATGTGCCTTCCCCTGCCGTGAACCGTCCGACCGACCTCGATTCGCTTTCACGTCAGCTTTCAAAGCTCGGCGACACGGTGTTCTCCTTCGGTTCACTTACCGCCGACATCGACGACGGTCTCTTTACGCCGGTCGGGAAGCTCAACGAGCTTCGCCGCGAACTCGTCGGAAAGCTTTCGGAACTCGTCATAAACGCCAATACCCCGCAATTCACTGTCACTGACTATGTGCCGGAGTTCGCGGCGGCTTCCCGGAGGGAAGCGCCCGACCGGCTGCCGGTGCGCGTAATGTGCCGGACCGCTTCTCAGGCTGTTGCAGCAGCCGGAACAGCGGAATTTGTGATAGTGCCGTGCGGACTTATAAATGAGGCACTTCTGAGCAAGGTGCCGGCTGAAATGGTGATAGCTTCGCCGCCGAGGTTCATCGCGGACGAAGCCGCTGTACGTTCGGACATCAAGCGTGTAAAGTCGCTCGGAGTAAGCCGCCTTATGTGCCACACTCCCGACAGTATCGCTCTCGGCAGAGAGACCGGTATGCTGCTCCACGGCAGCTTCACGCTGAATGTTTACAACTCTTTCAGCGCGGAATATCTGAGGGATGCAGGTCTTGTGGACTGCATAGTCTCGGTCGAGGCTACTCTCCGTCAGATAGCCGGACTTCACACCTCGCTGCCGCTCGGAGGCGTGGTCTACGGACGGCTGCCGCTCATGCTTACGAGAAACTGTCCCATAAAGAACGAGGTCGGCTGCGCGAAATGCACAGGTCACCTCATCGACCGCACAGGACGTACTCTTCCTGTTGCCTGCTACGGCGAATACACAGAGGTACTCAACTCCGACTGCCTCTTCATGGCGGACAGGCTCAGCGAATTCAAGGGTATTTCCTTCGGCGTTATCCTCCTCAGCGATGAGGATGCTGACCAGACCAGACGCGCTCTGTCAGGTCAGAAGCCGGAACACAACATCACACGCGGTCTTTATTACAGAGGTATCTGATATGAAGCTAACTTTCAAAAAACTCAGCGAAAATGCGGTCATTCCGACACGCGCTACCTCCGGCAGCGCTGGTATGGACGTCTGCGCCTGCCTCGAAGAGCCTGTCGTACTCGCTCCCGGCGAGATAAAAATGATACCGACAGGTCTCACTGCTCAGCCCGACTGCGATGACATCGCTCTGCTGATATATCCGCGCTCAGGACTTTCCACAAAGTACGGCATCGCCCTCGCAAACTGCGTCGGCGTTATCGACAGCGATTACCGCGGCGAATGGTTCATCCCACTGATAAACCACGGAAAAACAGACTTCACCGTAACCCACGGTATGCGGATCGCCCAGCTTATCCCAACACGTATCCTTTTACCGGAGATCGAGGTCAGCGATTCCCTCTCTCAGACAAACAGAGGAGAGGGCGGCTTCGGTTCATCCGGTATAGAAAATTTATAGAACAAAATCCGCTTCTGCGGCGAAAGGAGATCATAATGAAAAAGACGCTTTACATGGTTCTGCTCGTTATTGCAGCAACTTTCCTCGGCGACATCGTCGGAGATTACGCCTATGGCTCGCTGAAATGGCTCGGCTACTCAAAAACTCTCAAGTTCGATCCGGGTACCTTCATCGACACCGATTCGTTCAAGCTCGCGTTCGGTTTCTTCCTGAGCTTCAACGTCTGCCAGCTTCTGCTCGTTCTGACAGCCGTTCTTGTTTACTACAAGACCGCTCCGAAGCTTATCTCCGGCAAATAATTCCTACATATTAGTTTTTTAAGGAGCTGCATTAATGTTTACTAAAGATATTGGTATTGATCTGGGTACCGCAAATACCCTTGTATATATGAGAGGCAAAGGTATTATAATAAGAGAGCCTTCTGTTGTTGCTGTAAACACCAGAACGGATAAGTGCCGCTATGTCGGCAAGGAAGCTAAGGATGTCATCGGAAGGACTCCCGGCTCTATCGTCGCTGTGAGACCTCTTAAAGACGGCGTTATCGCCGATTTCGACATCGCTACCACTATGCTTCAGGAATTTATCCGCAAAGCCCTGAGAGGTACTCTCTTCACTAAGGCTAACGTCATAATCTGCATACCTTCGGGCGTTACTGCCGTTGAACGCCGTGCCGTGCGCGAATCCTGCAAGAAAGCCGGCGCGAATAACGTTCTCATCATCGAAGAGCCTATGGCTGCCGCTATCGGCGCAGGTCTGCCGACTAACGATCCCGCCGGAAGCATGGTCGTTGACATCGGCGGCGGTACGAGTGAGGTCGCTGTTATCTCCCTCGGAGGCATCGTCTCCTCACGCTCTGTCAGATGCGCCGGCGACGAATTCGATAGCGCTATCATCAACTATATCAAGAAAAAGTATAACCTCCTCATCGGTGAGCGTACTGCCGAAAACGTTAAGCTCGAAATAGGCAACGCCTTCCCGAGCGAAAAAGAGGAGACTATGGAAATCAAAGGACGCAATCTCCTTAACGGACTCCCTGAAAATATCATCGTAAGCTCAGCCGAGATACGCGATGCCCTCGTTGAACCCCTTTCAAGAGTCATCGACGCGATAAAGTCTACTCTCGAAAAAACTCCGCCTGAGCTCTCTGCCGATATTATCGACCACGGTATCACCCTCACAGGCGGCGGCGCTCTGCTGCGCGGTCTCGACAGACTTATCAACCGTGAGACCGGTATGCCCGTGTATATCGCTGAATACCCTCTCGACTGCGTTGCCGAGGGTACTGGAAGGATACTCGAACACATCGCTGATTATCAGGATGCTCTGACAGAAAACGTCAAGTATTATTAAGGAGAAGCAAATGCGTGAATTCCTAAAAAGCACCAGATTCAAAATAATGCTCTCTTTTCTCGCATTCCTCGTTGGTATAATGATCTACGCCGTCACTAAGGGCGGCTACTCTGTTTCAAGCGTTTCCTTCATTAATACCATGACCAAGCCGGTAAGGAAGGTCACTAACGGCATAAGCATGAAGTTCGAGCGCAATGTTGATAAATTCAACAAAGCTGACGAGTATTACGAGGAAAACCAGCGTCTCAAGGCTGAACTCGGTGAGCTGAACAAAAAACTCACTAACTACGATGCACTCGTCGCTGAATGCGAGGAACTGAGAAAATTCGTGAGCATAAAAGAGGAGCATGAGGACTATATCCTCTCCGTTCCATGCAAGATACTGGGCTATGTTACCAATGATCCGTTCCGTTCCTTCACTATCGACAAGGGCTCGGAGGACGGTATCAAGCCGAACTGTCCGGTTGTTACTGCGGAAGGTCTTGTGGGTATCACCATTGAGGTCTCAAAGCACGTTACCACTGTGCGCTCGATACTCTCACCGGATCTCTCGATCGCTGCGGTATGCTCCTCGTCAAGCGCCGATACAGGTATCATCGAGGGCGGCGTTGTCGCTGCCGAGGAAGGTCTTACAAGACTTATCCACGTAAGCCCCGCACATCAGCTCAAAGAAGGCGATCTCATGATAACTGCCGGTTCAAGCGGTATGTTCCCGAAGGACTACCCTATCGGCAAAATAAAAAGTATCGGATATGACTCGAACGGTCTCTCCGTTACGGCTATGATCGAACCGTGTACCGACATCACACGTCTGACCTCTGTTATCGTTATCACCGATTTCAGCGGCAAAAGGGAGGATGACTGATGAGGCTCAGAACTACCCGCGAACAGCGTATACTCCGCTTCAAGACAGTCGTGCGCTGGCTGCTCTACTACTTTCTGATACTCTCAAGCTTCATCATTATGACATCCGGCACATGGCGCAAACCGATCCTGCTTATCCCTATCCCGATCTGCATCGCTATCAATAACGATCAGTATGCCTCTGTCTTTACGGGAGCACTCTGCGGCTTCCTTATCGACATAAGCTGCAATAAGCTTTTCGGCTATAATGCGGTGATACTCTCAGTATCATGCCTGATGACTTCCCTGCTGTTTGAACTTTATCTGAAAAATAAATTCGTCAACTATATGGCTATTACTGCAATCGCTGCCTTTGTCCAGTGCTGGCTCGACTATAAATTCTACTACCAGATCTGGAAATACGACGACGTAAGCAGGATATTTACCAGAGTTTCTATGAGGATATGGCTCTATACTATGATCTCAGCCGTATTTATCTTCCTCATTATCAGATTTATCAACCACTTCTTTATGCCTAAAGCACACCTCTCTATCGAGGAAGCTATCAATACCCGCAATCAACAACAATAACCTCCGCATCCCTTGTGTTTTTACCTTTTCAGTAATACGCTGCTGTTGGCGGAACCCTTTTTCAAAAGGGTTTCCCTCAATAAAAGCAACATATCACCGAAACCTGAAAACACACGGAAATGCGGGGGTTGCTTTCAGAGATGAAGGGAGAATATATTTGAAAAGTCTCACTGATAATATAAAATCCATAATAATCGTAATGCTTGTGATAATGCTGGGTGTACTGAGTGCGCTGCGTCTTATGGAAATACAGGTAGTCGGTGATGAGGACATCAAAACTCCTACCAAGTTCAGCAAGGACGCTGTTACCTACACCCGTCAGATAAAGGCTACACGCGGCGGTATCGTGGATTACAACGGAAACGTCCTCGTCACAAACAACACCCGAACAGACCTCGTGCTGTGCAAATCGCTGTTTCCGGAAGACCTCGAAAAGGGCAACGAGACGCTTCTCGTCATATACAACGCCCTCAAAGAGCACGGCTGCGAATTCAAGGAAACTCTGCCGATAAGCAAGGATTCGCCCTATGTTTTTACCAACGATGAATCTCAGGAGGTCATCTCGAACCTCAACCTCAATGTCTACGCAACTGCCGAAAACTGCATAGATAAGCTCATCTCGGATAACAAGATCTCCGCGAAATACACCGAACAGGAAAGACGTATCATCGCCGGTATGAGATACGAGATGATCGTTCAGGATTTCGCCTATAACATCGACATGGTACTCGCTAAGGGCGTTGACCAGCAAACCGTCGTTGACCTCAAGGAACTGAGCAACTTCTATCCCGGTATCGACGCTGTTGAGGCTTCCGAACGCCGTATCGTCCGCGGAGACATCCTCCCCCACGAGCTCGGCACAGTAGGTCCTATCTACGCCGAGGAATACGAGGAGCTCAAAAATCAGGGCTATGCGCTCAATGACGTTGTCGGCAAAAGCGGTATCGAGGGCGCTCTCGAAAAAACTCTGCGCGGTCAGAACGGTGAAGAGGAAATTACCGTGGATAAGGGCTCTGTGGTCGATGTAAAGACCATTGTTGACACCCACTCCGGCGACACTGTAAGACTTACCGTCGACGGCGCTTACCAGCTGAAGCTTCAGGGCATCCTTGATAACTTCATCAAGGAGTTCCCGAATATCAACACTAACCCTAAATTCAAGGACGTTAAGTGCGGTGCGATAGCTGTACTCGATGCTAAAACAGGCGCTGTAAAAGGTCTTGCGACCGCTCCGACCTTCAACCTCAAGGACTACTCAACCAAATTCGATGAACTCCTGAAAATGGAGGATTCTCCCCTCCTCAACCGCGCTACACACGGTCTCTACCGCGCCGGCTCGACCTTCAAGACCATTACCGCTACTGCCGGTCTCAACGAGGGCATCGTCGATCCGAACACTACCTTCAACTGCAAAACAGATATGATCTACCACGGCGGCAAGTTCAGCTGTACCGGCTATCACGGAAGCATCTCCATTCGCCGCGCGATCGAGGTCTCCTGCAATATCTACTTCTATGAACTCGCAGACAAGCTCGGTATCGACATGATAACCAAGTATTCCCAGCTTTACGGTCTCGGTCAGCACACCGGCATCGAAACAGGCGACGCTGCCGGCTATCTCTGTAACCCTGAGACCTTTGAAGAGCACGGTCTCACATGGTACATCGGTTATGTGCTTCAGGCGGCTATCGGTAACCAGGACGAGGGTATAACTCCGCTCCAGATGGCTTCAGTTGCAAGCACTATCGGCAACCACGGTACACGCTACAAGAACTACATCGTTGACAGCCTCTACGATTACGGCTCAGGCGACCTCGTTTCAAAAACTCAGCCAGAGGTCGCCTGCAAGATCGAGGAAAACTACGATTACGTCTTCGATACCATCACAAGCGGTATGATCGACGCTTCAAAGAACAACTTCCCGGCTAAGTATTCGCTCTCCGATCTCGGCTTCGATGTCGCTATCAAGACAGGTACCCCTCAGACCGGTAAGGACCTCGAAGAGCAGAGCTCGTTCTTCATCGGATTCGCTCCGGCTAACGATCCCGAGGTCGCTTTCGCCGGTATCATCGAGGGCGGTGAGTATTCAAAGTACATGATCCGCGACCTCATCCTCGGCTATCAGGAGTGCTACGGTCTCAACGGCGTAAAGCCGACCGCTACTCTTCCGCCGGAGGTCACAACTTCCCCGGAGGAAAGCACTTCTACCACTACCTCAACTACTACAACTCAGCCCTATATCCAGCCTCAGATCCAGATAGACCAGCAGGAACAGCAGCAGCCTCAGCAGTACCCAGATCTGCCGGAGATCCCACAGAATTATCCGCAGGAACTCCCTCAGCAGCAGGAACAGCCCGCCGCTGAACCTCCTCAGAACGAGCAGCCTGCACCTGCTGATGAACAGCCTCAGAATGCCGCAGCTGATCCTCCGGATCCCGCTGCACAGCCCGAATAATACAATAGCAGCCAGCACGCTTTATGCGTCTGGCTGCCATTTTTTCACCGTTAAGCTGCGGAAAAGCCGCTATTCATGCTCCGGGACCTCTTCCCAGTTATCAAAGTCTCTTGCATCGCCGGTAATTTTATAGAGTGCTTTGTAATCAATGTTGTTTGAACCGTTCCAGAACATCGTCTGCAAGTACCTCGGAGCGCTGAGATCGCCGTTTATAACATCGTTATACGAAACGCCGTATTTCTCATGATCTATGCCTGCATATTCCAGAATGCTCGCAAAGAAATAGTCGTTTGAGAGCTCGTGCACGGAATCGGTTTTCAAAGGCTCGGCTGCGGTATTCTTCGGCTTTATCAGCAGAGCCGTCGTTATAACATCATCGAGCGTTGCCTGCCTTTGTGCCATTATTTCATTCGGAAGTCTACCATGATCGCCGAGGAGAAGTATAGTCGAGTTATCATATATGCCCAGCTGCTTCATCTGTTCAAAATATTCAGAAAGTATCTGAAATACTCCGCGCAGAGTAGTGCGTTCATCAGCCTTTGAAACGTTCTGATACAGCTCAGAGACCTCTTTGCTGACATCGTGCATACCGTTAATGTGAATGAAGGTAAACGTTTTGTTTTCGCCCGATCTGAGACCTCTTTCCTTTAACTGAGCGTAAAGCTTCAGATCGACCTTATCAGACGTGAGGAGCGGTACAAGATCACTGTTTTCGCCGTCCACCGTTACGAAATCCTCAGAGGGAGCCTTATTCACCATCGGCAGACAGAAGCCCTTTGCAGCATACGGGAGCAGCTTATACATCGAAAGCCAAGTCATAGTCGGGATAATGCCTTTTTCGCCGTTATAATTATATTCAATATCATCCTGATCTATCTTCTCGATATTGCTGCAAAATCCGGAGATCTGATCGTTGTTCCTGTAAGTTGTATTGCTGTCAATGACCATTGTAGTACGCCAGCCGTTTTCAAAAAGAAGCTTCGGAACGGTATCGCCCTTCCATATCCTGCTTACGTAATCAACGACCTTTTCCCCCTCATAATGCTGACCGGAAAGCATATTCGGGATCGACGGAAAGGTATTCGTATAGTGGGAAACGTTGTTGCGATAATAAGTAAAGCCGCCTAATTCACTGTTAAGCTCAGGATATTCTTTCAGTACCTCGTCAAAGGTCTCGCCGTCAAAGCGGTCAACGATGAATACAACTATATTTTCATCGCCGGAAAGCTCAAGCAGTTTATTATAGGATAAACGTGCTGTGAAATTGCGGTCGTATTTGCTCCAGTCTACCTTTACTGACGTTGCTGCCAGACCTACTGTCTGCATCAGCACGATAACTGTTGAAACATAGGCAACGATAGTCTCGCTGCGGAGCTTTATGCGTATCCTTTCGCCGATGGCTGATCTTACAAAGGTCAGTATCAATGGCAGCAGCAGCAGTAACAGATATACTATCAGATTGGCTGTGACTGCCGGCGAAAGATCTGTGTTTGCAGCTTCATCGCCTGTGATCTGATTCATTTTGCCGTTCATAAAAAGCTGCTGAGAATATCCGGCGATAAGTGCGCCGAACATAATATCCGCAAGAACTGTGTAAAGTGCTTTGTTAATAAAACAGGCAGCATTAAGCAATAATGCGATAAACAGCGATGCCTCCGCCGCTTTAAAAAGCATCGGAAAGAAGATCTCCCTGAAGCCTATCGTGAAATCACTCGGACTTCCGACAAATATCTCCATTGGAGAAAACAAAAATATCATGAATCCGAACGAAATACTTAAAGCTATGATGGCTGCCTCTGTTCTTTTGTCGATATGCAGCCTGTTTTTCAGCTTTTTCAATACAGCTGATCTTTCCAATTCCAATCCCCCTAATCAGTCACTTTTCCCGAACGAAGTCCGGAGCAATAACCGCTGATGCCGGTTACGAATACAAATTAATTATAGCTTAATAAACATGATATGTCAAGGAATACTGCATACGTAACAGCCCGCACCAGCTGCCATTTTTTCACACGATCAAAAATCTGACGTATAATCTTCCGATTGCAGTCAACAATATGCTTGGAGGTGTTATACGTGAAGAAAAATTCTTTATCAGATAACAACATGAAAAAAGGTACTAAGGGCTTTTATGCAGCCCTTGGAATAAGTGCAGTAATGATCGGTTCAGCTTGCTTTTTCGCCTATGACCACGGCGGCAGCAAGCCTGCAAATAAACTCGCTTCACCCGAAGCGGCAGTCGATAAAAGAGCCGATGACATTCCCAAGACTACCACATATCAGTACACAGTTACCACACCGGTAACGACTGCTCCGCCAGTCAAGGTCACACTTCCGGAGGCGACCAAACCGCGCGAAATAACCACTATACCGCCGGCTAAGCTCAATGCGGACGCTCCGGTGATAGACACTGTTGCTGAACCTCCGGCTCAGCAGACAGCTGCTGAGAGCAGTCATACGGTACTCGAAAATCAGAAGCCGCCGCTCGCAGACATCGAAAATGTCATAAATCCTTTCAGCTGCGGCGAACTGATAAAAAATGAGACCACCGGCGCTTGGCAGACTCACAACGGTACTGATTTCAAGGCGGAGGTCGGAACAGAGGTCTACGCGGTATCATCCGGCGAGATAAAGGAGATCAAGAACGATCCGCTCTGGGGCATCACAGTCACTCTCGATCACCATAACGGCTATGTGACCAAATACTGCGGACTCGGCTCGGATCTTTCAGTCCAGCAGGGCGATACCGTCGCAGGCGGCGACCTCATCGGAGTTGTCGGCAATACCGCCGACATCGAAAGCAGCGAAGAACCTCACCTGCACCTCGAAATGACTCACAGCGGCAGATTCATCGACCCGCTCGGTGTCCTGAAGCAATAAGCGTGACGGCTCACGCCGTCAGGGCGCTTTTTCTGTCGATGTTACAAGGGAACGCCCTCTCTTTCAGGGCGTTCCCTCTCCAAAAACAGTCCACCGGACTGTTTTTGAATTCACCCTTTGCGGAGCGCTTTCGGAGAGTTTCGCCGCCTTAAAAGCCGAAAGCGGCGACCAAAGGCTCTGCCTTTGGAATCCGCTAAAGGGATAACATCCCTTTAGAATCCCATTGTTTGTGGTGTTAGCGAGTACGTTTAAGCTATGGGGATAAAGTGAGCGAGTTTACGAGCGTCAACGTGGAAGGGAGCGCAGGCACTGCGCCGTTAAAGCCAGCGGGCTTCCCCGCTAAAAAATGCCGCTATACTTATTATAGCGGCATCTTTTATACTATTCATTCTATCAGCCCAACAGGTCAAGCGAGAAGTGGCGTGAATCGACATCGAAATACTCTTCGAGCTCTGCCACGTAATAGCGGAAGCAGACCTCGCCGTTGAAGTACATAACATCGCCCTTTTCCGGCACTCCGAGCTTAGCGAGCTGCTCATCGGTGAGCGTATGGAGGTAGATCGCATTATCAACGATGATATGGAACGCTCTCAGCTGTGTTTCATTGAGGTCTCTGAGATATATCCTCTGTCCCTCCGGGAAGCCGGTCTGCTGGAGGAATTCCTGCGTAGGCTCAATTACGTAATAAGCGCCTTTTTCGTCCTTTGCGAGGTTGAAAACTGAAAGCTTTTCATCGGGGACATCGCTGAGGAGGATGTCGTTGAAATCCGATTCAGCCTTGCCGAGTTCGCTCTTCTGTGAGGACGATATACCGAAGAGAGTGTAGTGATCGTTGCTCTTGATGCCCAGCTTTTCGAGCGCATCCTGTGAAAGACGCACCACGATATGCTCGGACTTTTCATTCAGCTGCTCAGTGATCTCCTGTCTGGTCTGAGTTTTCCACTCAATGTTGATCTCCTCGCTGATAGGTCTTGTCATATCGACAATGCGGTCGACATTTTTAAGAGTGAACGTAATGAACGGGTACTCCTTATCAGCGTAGTTCGGCTCGATGTGGATAGCAGTGCTTCCGTTGGAGCTGTCCTCGGTATTAACAACGCGGTAGCGGTATCTGCCCGATGGGGAAACTCCCGACTGCACTACCTCCTCCTTTGCCGATGAGACAAAGAACGATGTGAACAGGAAGTAGCCGAGCGCACCGAAAATATACAGCAGAAGCGTTATTGTACCGATCGCAGTTTTAGCGCCCTCTCCCGAGCCGGAAAGCAGGAATATCGCTATACCCGTAACGATTATCGGGATTATCAGCACCCATTCTCCGAAATGGAGCAGTACGACCGGCAGCATTGCCGGAAGTATCACGAAGCTTGCGATCCTTGTAAGCACCTGCCTGCGCGTATAGAGCATAACGACCAGTGCAAGTATTGATACTGCTGTCAGCAGCAGACATAACGAAGCTCTTCCGTGTATATGTATATCATAAAAGAGTGAAAGATAACACAAACGACATACTCCGGCAGCATAAAGCACGCTTACCAGAGCGAGGACTCTCTTAGTCCACACGTTAGCCAATAAGCTTTTCATTAAAACCTCCGATAATATATATCATAACTATGCGGCTTGGCATACAAGCGCAAACCGTCAATTTATATTATACCATTTCCTGAATCAACTTACAAGCTATTTTGCGAAAATTTTTCCCCAAAAAACCTGAAAAATAGCTTCTCCTTTCGGATAAATATAACAATGTCGGACGTATTTTATTTACAAAATGCCGCTGAGAGTGTATAATAATAGTTGCTGACACGAAAAACATTACCGTTCAAGGAGAATATATGATATTTTCAACTATAAGGATATATCCCGCAAGAATTGTTTTTGCCCTGCTCACTATCGCCTGTATGGTGTGCATTTTCTGTTTTTCTATGGATAATGCAAACAAATCCTCGGATAAGAGCGGCAGAGTCACCAAAACAGCGGTCCAGACCTTCGTTAAGGACTACAATAAAATGCCGCCTTCAAAGCAGATGTCGGTCATGGACAAAGCTGAGCATATAGTCCGGAAGCTCGCGCACTATTCCATTTACACCATGCTGGGCTTCCTCGCCTCGCTGACCGTCGGAAGGCGCAGACTTTTCAGCAAAAAATCGCTGGGTGTTCTGCTGTTCTGCTTCCTCTACGCCTGTTCGGACGAGATACATCAGATATTCGTCCCCGGAAGAGCCGGAATGTTCACGGATGTCCTCATAGACACATCAGGCGCTCTCACGGGAATGCTCATATCTATGGCGGTAATGTGGCTGTATTTCCGCATTAAGAGCCGCCGCGAGGCTAAACGCGCCGCTGCATGAATACATAACCTCAAACAAAAAGGACGTTCCCGGCAGCACCGGAAACGTCCGAATTTTTATATCCGCGCTTGCAGACTTACTGCATACCGCCTCTGATATAGAAATTATCCTGAATAACAAGAGCACATCCGCCGAGGAAGTTGTTCTTGCCATCAAGCTTACTGAGTACAACTCTGTCAGCAATTTCCTCGCTGACAAGACGTATCATTTCACGTTTAACGTAATCAAACTGCTTTTCGTTGAGGTTGAAGTTATGAAGCACGATCTTCTTTGCAAAGTGGCTTATAGCAAGGTTGTTGATAAGCACTGTATACTTTGCGATGAGTTCGTCTACAAGCTGCTTTACAGGCTCTTCACCGCGCATGAGCGCCATGAATACGTTATCTGTATTGATCTTCGACTTATCGCCCTCTGTAAGTTCATAGAGGACAGGTGTCTTATCCTTTGAGAAGATCTCATAGAAAGCGTTGAGCATTGCAGTTCTTGAAAGTTCAGCCTTCACAGAGCCGTTCGGATAGCCCTCATACTGCTTTCCGTTCGGACATACGATGTATTTTTCGATAGTTGATGTGTATGATACATAGTCGCTTGAAAGTTCGTTTTTATTTATGATAGCAAGATTCACCTGATTACCGTTGTGGATGAATGCCTGATTGGTCTGATAGCCGTTCTGGGTTCTGAAATCGTTGCTTGCAAGAGCCATAAGACCGATAGCATTTCCGCAGCAGATGTCAAGATTAAGACCGCTTGAAAGCTTCTCAATGAAGTTTGTGAAATCAAGAATACCGTCCTTGTAGAATATCTTCAGCTTGCCCCACATCGAAGGTACTACTCCGACGCCGAGACCGATTATCTTGTCCTTTGTAAGACAGCTGTTATCTATCATCTCGTTGCTTGTCTTGATGATATAGTTGATGATGTCCTTGCTGGTAGTTCTTTCGTCGATCACCATGCTCGATTTATCGAGCACCTCGGAATTAAGATTTGTAAGACCGATCGTTACCTCTTTCTCATCAACGGTTGCGCCGAGTGCAAAGCGGCTGTTAACATTGATGTCGATAAGTATTTTTCTTCTGCCCTTCTGGAGTTTCTCAGTGTTGATCGGAGCCTCGCCGATCTCAACGAGAACACCCTCTTCGATCATTTCATTTGTGATGATCGTAACAGCAGCTCTGGTGATCTCAAGAGCGCTTGCAACATCGACACGGGAAATAGGTCCGGATTCTCTGATGACTCGCAGTATCTGCATTCTGTTTCGTCTTTTCAGGTCAAGTTTACTTATTCCTCTTTTTTCCATGAAACACACTCCTTTTTTAATAATTTTTCATGTTTTTTAGTCAATATGTAAATGATACGGTGTACTGTAAATATATTATAACACACTTTTGATAAAATTCAAACTGTAATAAGCAAAATTTCTTAAAATCAGCATTTTTAACAAACTCTTCCTATCAATTTTGTTAAATATTCCGCGCTTGTGACCATCAACGGCAATGTTGCTGCCGAAAGCAGTGTTCCGAATGCGAACACCTCTGAGGAATAAAGCGAATTCTTACCGTATCTTATGCTCTGGAGAGTACACATCGCTGCCGGCGGTGCTGCCGCTGCTATGACTATTGTCATGCGGACTTTCTCCTCGATGCCGAAAGGCGCAAGTGCTGACGATACTATCAGCGGAAACAGCAGCAGTCTCAGAAAGCTCACATAGTAAACCGAGGGCTTCTTCAGCAGCGCAGATACATTAGTATCGGCTATCGTGACACCGGATACTATCATCGCAAGCGGTGTGTTCAGGTCGCCGATGTAACCGAACGCTTTCGCAGGTACAGACGGTATCTTCACCCTCAGGAAAAACGAGAGCATTCCCAGCACGATCGCTATAATGGTCGGAGAATAGAACACCTTTATAACCTTTTTCATGTCCCTTTCGCCGGAGAGCATGATGATACCGTGCGTCCAAGCAAATACGTTGAAAAGTGTTATGAATGCCGTAAGGTAGAATACTCCCTGCATACCGAATACGGCATTGATGAGCGGTATGCCCATGAAGCCGCAGTTCGAGTATACTGCTGAAAAGCGGTCTATCTCGGTCTCCCTGCCCTCCTTCGGACGTATGAATATATAAGAGCATATTATCATCAGTACGAACGCTCCGAACGAAAGCCCGAACGAAAGCAGCAGATTCTCAACAAGCTCCGAACGGTATTCCGTCTGATACGACATCAGTATCACTGCCGGATTTACTACCTGTAACACAAATACCGATAACTGCTTGTTAGTCTCCTTGCTTATCATCTTCGTCTTTGCACACATTACGCCTACTAATATCAGTATCAGCATGATCGTCGTCTGCCTGAATATCGTCTCTGCCATAAACCCTCCATTTTTTTACCTGTTTCCCGCAAAAATCCGGAGCACCTGCGGAGTTGCTCTTACAGGCACTGCTTATTGAGGGAAACCCTTTTGAAAAAGGGTTCTCCCTCAAACTCCCTTCCTAAAACTTTCGTCTGGTTTTTTTCGCAATGGTATTACTCTCACGTTAGAATAATAAAGCAGAAAAACTGTCGAACTTTCCTGAATCAAATACCATTGCGAAAAAAACGAAATAAAAGTCTTTGGAAAGGGGTTCGGGGAAGAACCTTTCCTCAGAAAGGTTTGCCCCGATAAAAAGTACCTGTGAAAGTAACCTCACAAATGCTCCGGAAACTTGTCAGAATCCGAATTTTTCGGCATTAGCGTTACCGGAATCGAGGGATTCGAGGTAATCGCTGAAAGACTGGTCATCGCTGAGTTCCTTATCGAGGATCTTCCAGCCCTCGCCGCTGAATTTGACAACGGCTATTTCCTTGGTATAATTTTTGGTTTCGCCGGACTGTCTGTCCTTGATCTTATAGGTTATCTCGTAGACATAGCCTTTTTTGGCACTGAATGATTTAGTCCTGTAAGCCTTATCGTACTTCCCGGCGAAATATGCGAAATACTTCTCCGCGCCGTTCAGCTGACGGCTGCTGAGTTTCTTTATCTTGTCGATGCCCTTGAATTTGATCTTGTAATCCGCATTTGTCTCCTTGTTCTCATCGTTGAACTCATCGACCATAGCGTCGAGTTTATCGCCTTTGAGGCTCTTATAGAGGTCATCCGGAAGCAGCATCGAGTAATAGGTCTTACCGCCCTTGTTATCGTAGAGGTTCTTGGCATATTTTCTTGCTGCGCCTCTTGCGCCGATGTGGTTGAAGATGAAGAATAACAGGAACACGATAATGACCGTAAGGATAATGCCTCCGATCACCATTACCTTTTTGTTGAAAATCTTCTCTTTCAGCGCGGATGTATCTATTTTTTCCGATGCGTCAGTAGTCTTAACTGTTATCGGAACTGTTGCTTTTTTATTGTTCTTATCAGCGGAAACACCGAGGATAGCCTTTGCCTGTTTGCAATCGCAGGCTTCTCCTTTCTGGAGTTCTTTTCCGCAGTATTTACAAAAAGCCATAAAATCACTCCGGTCGTGCAAAATTTCATTAATAATTTTATCACATATGCCCTGCAATGTCAAGACTTTGACAATATTACGCCCTTTCTTACAAGCGCATAAGTAATGCCATATACCGCCGGCGGTATCACTGCAAATACCAGCATAACCAGCACTTCCCCGAAGCTCAGTGCCGATGATGAAGCATCGTGCTCAATGAGGTTATATGCGTAGAGGAAGTCTGCATTGAGCAGCTTATGCCACTTATAGTAGTCAAAGCCTGCGCCGACTGATGCCATGAGCACTCCCCAGCTTGTCAGAGGTACGAACGCTGTACCGATAATACCCTCTGCTGCACCTGCTCCGCCCTTGCCGTACTTATTGGCTTCCGAAGCCGCAAAGCTTATCATCATCGCCGCCATTACTCCTGCACTGCAAGCAAGTCCGGCATACCTGAACACAGTATTTCCAGCCGGCGCGAAGGTCAGCACTATGAACATACAAAGTATGTCCGCAGCGATATACTTCATTGCGAGTTCTGCCGCTTTCATAACAAATCCTTTCCGCAAAATGTATATCTCCGCTGTTAACGGAGATACTAACGCTGTTACTTCATATCTGGAGGTGTGGCTTTATGCCGGATGAAGATGTAAAAATATACGTTCCGCAAGCTTCCGCGCAGCTTCGCAGACCTGAGAACGAATCGGATGAGGTAAAGCTGTATCAGCCTGTTTCAGCGCTTCAGAGCCCTTCCGACAACTGAGAATATCAGGAAAAATACTACATTCACTATTACTATGCTCGCACCCGGTGCTGTGTTGAAAAGCAGCGAGATCATCATTCCCGCAAGAAAGCTTACTACCGATACCGCACCGGATGTAAGCACAACTCCCCTGAAGCTCTTGCACACTCTTACCGCGGTAATGGTAGGTATTACGATGAGGCTTGATATGAGCAGTGCGCCCATCATCATCATTCCGAGTACGACCGTTACAGCGGTCAGAACAGCGAATATCATGTTGTATATACCGGCGTTTACTCCGGTCGCACGGGCAAAGGTCTCATCAAATGTGACCGAGAATATCCTGTTGTAGAGGACTACATATGCCAGTATCACGATGACCGAAAGCACCACGCTGAGTATCACATCGCCCTTTGTCATTGCGAGGATGCTTCCGAACATATAGTGGCTGACATCATTTGTAAGCCCGGCTTTGGACGATACAAGTATTCCGACTGCGAGAGCTGTCGTTGAAAAAAATGCGATAGCCGAATCGCCGTTCATCTTGCTGCTCTCACTAAGGCGCAGGAGTATGAACGCTGCTATTATTACCACAGGCAGCGCTAATTTAAGCGGTGCAACGTTCATTACAGCCGCTACCGAGAGCGCACCGTAGCCGATATGTGAAAGTCCGTCGCCGATCATGGAATAGCGTTTCAGAACAAGTGTAACTCCGAGCAGCGAGCAGCATACAGTTACCGCTATACCGCCGATGAGTGCCGGCAGAAGTATCGAGCCGAAGAACTCCGGCGTAAACATAAGTCTAATATTATCGTTCATTTTGATTCTCCTAAAAACTTGCTTCCGAGGTGAGAATTCAGGTACTCCTCAGGGGTGCCGAAGAAGCTGTGATCGTTGCTGCAAAGACAGAGTATGCGGTTAGAGCAGTCCACAGCCCTTACGACATCGTGAGACACCATTATCACTGTCATACCGTCCTTCCGGTTGAGCTCCTGTATCAGCGAATACATCTCTTCCTGTGCCGCAGGATCGAGACCGTTCACAGGCTCATCGAGAAGAAGCAGCTTCTTTGCGGCGCACATCGCCCTTGCAAGAAGCATTCTCTGCTGCTGACCGCCTGAAAGCTCGCGGCAGCTCCTCTTGGCAAGGTCGGCTATCCCAAGACGCTCCATTGCGGCTTTGGCTATCTTTTTCTCCTCGGAAGAATAAAACGGACGGAATCCTCTCCTTCCGAGACATCCGGAAATAACTACCTCCGAGACAGTCGCCGGAAATCCGTTCTGCAAATTGGTATGCTGCGGAAGATAGCCGATGTCCTTCTGGCTCAGACCTTCGCACATCGTTATTTTACCGCCGTCGAGCGGCTTTATTCCCAGCAGACACTTCACAAGCGTACTCTTTCCCGAGCCGTTCTCTCCGAGTATGCACATATAATCGCCCTCATTGAGACTGAACGAGAGTGAATTCAACACCTTCATACCGTCATAGCTTGCGCTGAGATCCTTGCATTCAATAATAGTTTTCAATTCAGTGCCTCCCGAAGATTATCAAGATTTTGTTTCATAAGGTCTATGTAGGTAACTCCGCTGCGGAAGTCATCGCGCGTTACGTTGTGGCAAGACTGGAGCGGCAGCATTTCAACATCAGCCGCATCACTCAGCTTTTCCGCAAGTCGCTTCGTGGAAAATTCAAGGTAGAATACAACATCCGTATCGCCCTCAAGCAGCTTGTCGATGAGGAAAGCCATTGTGTAGACAGAGGGCTCGGATTCCGAGCTGCATCCGCTGAACGCCGCATAGTATTTAAGTCCGTAATCATGAGCAAGATAGCGGAACGGGAATCTGTCGCCGACTATTATAGTATTCCCCTTCGCGCTCTTCGTCATTTCGGTGAAATCGCGGTCGAGGTCATCGAGCTGCTTTTCGTACACTTCGCCCTGACTGCTGAACAAGTCCTTTTTCTCAGGGAAATCCCGGCACAAAGCCTCCTCTATCCCCTGCACGCACAGCTTGGCGTTGCGCGGAGAGGTCCAGATATGCTCATCGAATTCCTCTTCCTCATCGTCATCATGATCGTGGTCATGTTCGTCCTCGTGGTCATCCTCGTCCTCGTGATGGTGGTCGTCCTCATCATCGTGATCGTGATGGTGGTGGTGATGTCCGTCAGGCGATGCGCCCTCGACCTCCTCTTCCTCAAGCGGATCAATGTAGTCGAAGAGACGTATTATCGTTTTGCCCTCGGTATCTATCGAATCGAGGATCTTGTCCACCCAGACCTCGCCCTCGCCGCCGATATACACGAAAACGTCGCAGTTCTGTATTCTGGCTATGTCCAGCGGCACAGGCTCGTAGGAGTGAGCCTCCGCACCTGCCTGAAGCAGCATTTCAATGTCTGCACTGTCGCCTGCAACTGCTCTTACGAAGTCGTATGGCGGAAAGCTCGTTGTAACTATCGAAAGCTTATCGCCCCTGTCCGGAGCTTTCAGCGAACATCCGCTGAAAACTGACGCTGCCGTCAGCAGTGCCGCTGCCAGACCTATTATCCTTTTTCTCATTCTGCATCCGCTCCCGAACACTCCGAGCATACTCCGTAGAATACGGTCTTGGACGAATCAACAGTGAAGCCGTGGTGAGCAAAAATGTGCTCGCTTATACCTTTAAGGTGTCCGCAGTCGATGTGGATAAGCCGCTCGCACTTTATACATTTCAGGTGGAAATGCTCATGACAGTTGTTCTGGCTGTCGATGTACTGATAGCAGGCACCTGTTTTGCCATCGATGACGTACTTCCTTACAACGCCCTGCTCTACAAGCTTATCAAGACGGCGGTAGATAGTCGCAGTACCGAGCGGAGTTCCCTCCTCGGACATATAGGCGCTTATCGTCTGGACGTTAACGTGCTTGTCTTTATTTGAAATAAGGTAATCGAGCAGTTTTTCCTTCTGCTTTGTGTTATATCCTGAATCGCGTTTCAATTACATCACCCCATAATATGAAATTGATAGTCATTTTCGTATTATACCACATATCGCGGAATATGTCAAGTTAACGTCCATGAAATCACAGCGATAGCTTAACATTTTTCGTGCGGAGATAACTCCGCAGGCAAAAAATACTGCACCCTTACAAGGAAACGCCCTCTCTTGCAGGGCGTTTCCCCTTACCAAACAGTCCACTTAGAATCCCATTATTAGTGCCGTTAGCGAGTAGGTTTAGGATATGGCGATAAAGTAAGCGCGTGAAACAAGCGACAACGTGGAAGCCAGCGCAGGCTCTGCGCCGTGGAAGCCAGCGGAGGCTCTCCGCAAGCCGACCGAAGGTTCGGCGAAGAACAGTCAAAAGCTGACAAAAAGGGGTCATGGGGAGAGGAAGGGGGAGCAACGAGGGGGAAACGTAGGGGAATAGGGGGAAAATGTCAGCTTTTGTACCAGTTT
>SVNH01000008.1:77698-119256 GCA_015067005.1 Ruminococcus flavefaciens | reverse complement strand
TATGCTATAATACAAACATGGGGCATTAGCGCAGCTGGGAGCGCATCACACTGGCAGTGTGGGGGTCAGGGGTTCGAATCCCCTATGCTCCACCAGCGGGGAGCCCCCGCGGGCTTCCACGTTGACGCTCGCGAGAGCTCGCTTACTTTTTCAGCAGAGCATACACGTACTCGCTTGCAGCGCGATCATCAAATTTGAATAGTCAACACAGCGGGGAGCTGAACAGCCCGTCCCCTCTGTCCTACGGACATCTCCCCACACTGTGGGGAGTCACCCGCGGGCTTCCACGTTGACGCTCGTTTTTACTCGCTTACTTTTTTAGCAGAGCATACACGTACTCGCTCACGGCGCGATCATCAATTTTGTACATCTATCACAGCGGGGAGTCTATGTTTAGGTCAAAACATAGGCTCTGTTTTAGCTTGCAATCTTTGACCGCGAACTCATAATAAAAAGCAGCCTGCACAATAAATGCAGACTGCTTTTGTTACATATACATGATTTTATGCGGAAACTCAGCCTATTTCTTCAAGTCTTACGTTGGTAAGGTAGACTGTTGCGGTAGAGCCGCAGTGTCCCATATTGAATTCAAGTCGTCCGTTAGGATCGTCTCTGTCCTTCATTTCAAATTCAAATTCATAGTTCTTTCTTTCGGTCGTGATACCGAGGGTGGTATCTTTGAGGTATCTTATCCAGCTTGCATTAGGTGCTGAAACGCACACTATGATGTTACGGTCTTCATCCGCCCAAGCGTCGAACGATACCTTATACTTTTTGCCCTTCCTGATCGGCATTTCGGGCTGTACGAGCTGTACTGAGTAGTCAAGGGTGCCTTCGTCCTGAGTAGTGATGACGATCATATTATCCTTGATCTCGGCGCTTCCTTTACCGCCCTCATAGAGCATGAATTTCCAGTCTACATCGTATTCGAGGTCTTCTGCGACTGAGAAATCACCGTTATGGATGAAGTTTCCGTCTTCAAGAGGTTCACGCATTTTGGGCTCTGGCTTTGAAACGTTTCTGTCGTATTTGAATTTCTGGTATACGCGGATGTAGTCGATCTCAAATTCTGCCTTGTCGAAATTAGTGGTATCGTCCGGATTGCCCGGCCATGAACCGCCGACTGCAAGGTTCATCTGAACATAGAACGGCTGATTGAACGGGGCAGGGAACTTCTTTTCATTTCCGTTTTCGTCAGCAGAGTACCAGTCGTTGACAGTCAGGGTAAGGTCGCCGTCAACATAGTAGCGTATTTCGCCGGGTTCCCACTCAACTGAGAAATCGTGGAAACTATCGGCATAAGAGCCTGATTTGAGGATATGAGTATCCTGCTGTTCACCGTGAGGCTCGCCGTAGTGAAGAGTAACGTAAGCGGTATCAACGCGGCTTCCGAGAATTTCCATAATATCAATCTCGCCGCATTTCGGCCATGTACCGTATATGCTTTCATCCGTTGGCATCATCCAGATAGCCGGCCATAAGCCCTTGCCTTCCGGAACCTTGGCTCTTGTTACGATCTTGCCGTAGGTAAAGTCCTTTTTGTTCTGCGTTTTAACTTTTCCCGATGTGTAGTAAGGCTTGCCGTTTTTTTCTGTCTTGATAGCTTTGAGTACGAGCTTTCCGTCGCGCAGGAACACGTTATCGGTCGATTCGGTATATTCCTGCAACTCGTTGTTTGTCCAGCCGGGCTCGTGCGGATCGTAGCTCCATATCGAATCATCAAGTTCATCACCGTCAAATTCATCGTTCCAGAGGAGTTCATAATCGGGAAGACTTGGTACATCGGTTTTCTTTTTGTCATCAGCCTTTGAAGAACTGCCGGCGCTTCCGCATCCGGTAAGCATGACAACTGCTGATATGAGTGATAACAATTTCGCTTTTTTCATAATAGTGACCTCCTTGTTGGATTTGCGATAAGCTTTATATTTATATTATAACACATTTTTTTGAGTTTGCATAGCGTTTTTGTGACATTTATGATAATTTCTTGACCTTTTTATCACTTTAATATGAAAACAGCCGATTTTTCTGCGCTTGCTGCGAACGTTCTTCAGGATATGCTCATCACTCAAAAGAGCAGTAAGGCGGAGCAGGCAGTAAGGCTTCCCGAGGAGATTACAGGGTAACAAAAAAGGACTTCCCACAGCGGAAAGTCCGTAGTTTTTTATATCAATGGCGCACAAATAGCGCACAAACTGTATCCTGACAAAATAAATAAGCGTTCTCCCATAACAGGAAAACGCCTATTTATCGCTATTTGCGTGGAGCTGATGATCGGACTTGAACCGACGACCTACGCCTTACCAAGGCGTTGCGCTACCGACTGTGCCACATCAGCATCAACAGATAATATTATACAACAAAGGAGAAATAAAGTCAATAGTGACGACATATTTTTTTATATTAACAAATGTAATGCTTGACAATCCGGCTGGTATATGTTATGATATGTAGCGTAAATACTGTGAAAGGTCAAAAGCCGTGCAGAGCCAGATACAGAGAGTTTCCGGGTGGTGCGAGGGGACGAAGGTGCGCGGAGAATTACGGCTGGGAGTAGCTGCATTGAAGTGTCCGCATAGAGGACATGAGTAGGTGTGGACGGGTAATGCCCGTTATAGCTGAATGAGGTGCGTTCCTACGCATAAAACAGGGTGGTAACACGGATAAATTCGTCCCTGACGGTCTTTTCGGACTGTCGGGGACTTTTTGTTTTAAGGGGAGTGATAGTAATGAGGTCGCCCGACGAACTCATTGTTTATTTGTGCTTTCCGTTAAGGAAAGGAAGATGTATATGAGATATGATTCTATCAATGACCTGCTCGTGACCTATGAGGAAACTGCACCGGAAGAACTGTCTGATGTGGAATACTACATATTCATGTTTTTATATGAGGTCTACGAAGAAACACCGTATCAGGATATTCCCGATGCAGCTTTCATGTTTATCGAATTGGACGGCTGGCAGGGAATGAGTTTCAGATGCGGAGTATGGCAGTATTATGAAAACGGCTCTTTTGAAAAGGGAAAGCTTGAAAGAGCCGCTGATTACCTCAGAGCTGACGGAGAGGAAAAATGGGCAGAGATTTTTTCTTCCGGCATACATGATTACGCTGACGAAAAATATCAGGTCGAAACTGATACTTTTCCTTATCCGGAAGAATGGCTCAATGATTCAGATATCATAGACGATTGGATATA
Source organism: Ruminococcus flavefaciens (assembly GCA_015067005.1). Lineage (GTDB taxonomy): Bacteria > Bacillota > Clostridia > Oscillospirales > Ruminococcaceae > Ruminococcus > Ruminococcus flavefaciens_AA. The sequence goes on along the minus strand of SVNH01000008.1, from coordinate 116,058 downwards.
TGAAAATGAAATATATATCAGTGAATGGAAACGCAGGCTCATACTCTCTCACAAAGATGAGATATTAAAGCTTGCTGAAGATAATAAAGGAGAATTAAACTATGACCACTTTTGAAGAACTCAAACGCAGAGGTCTCCTCGCACAGCTTACTGACGAGAAAGAGATCGAGGAACTTGTAAACGCAGGAAAGGCAACATTCTACATCGGATTTGATCCGACAGCTGATTCGCTCCATGTAGGTCACTTCATGGCTCTTTGTCTTATGAAGAGACTCCAGATGGCAGGCAACAAGCCTATCGTACTTATCGGCGGCGGTACAGCAATGGTCGGCGATCCTTCCGGCAAGACCGATATGCGTAAGATGCTCACACCTGAGACTATCCAGCACAACGTTGACTGCTTCAAGAAGCAGATGAGCCGCTTCATCGACTTCTCTGAGGACAAGGCTATCATCGTTAACAATGCTGACTGGCTCATGAACCTCAACTACATCGAGGTGCTCCGCGAGGTCGGCGCACAGTTCAGCGTAAACCGTATGCTCACAGCGGAGTGCTACAAGCAGAGACTTGAACGCGGACTTTCCTTCCTCGAATTCAACTATATGATAATGCAGAGCTACGATTTCTACCAGCTTTTCCAGAAATACGGCTGTAATATGCAGTTCGGCGGCGATGACCAGTGGAGCAATATGCTCGGCGGTACAGAGCTCATCCGCCGTAAGCTTGGCAAGGATGCTTACGCTATGACTATAACCCTTCTCCTCAATTCTGAGGGCAAGAAAATGGGTAAGACCGAAAAGGGCGCAGTATGGCTCGATCCTGATAAGACCACTCCTTATGAGTTCTTCCAGTACTGGAGAAACGTTGACGATGCTGATGTTATCAAGTGTCTGAAGATGCTCACATTCGTACCGGTAGAGCAGATCGAGGAAATGGAAAAGACTATGGAGGGCGCTCAGTTCAACGCAGCTAAGGAGCTCCTCGCATACGAACTCACAAAGCTCGTTCACGGTGAGGAAGAGGCTGAAAAGGCTAAGGCTGCTGCAAGAGCACTCTTCGGCGGAAGCGGTTCAAACGAGAATATGCCTGTTGCCGAGATAAGCGCTGCTGACCTCACTGACGGTGCTATCGGACTTCTCACACTTCTCGTTAAGGCAGAGCTCGCACCGTCTGTTTCAGAGGCTCGCAGACTTGTCCAGCAGGGCGGTATCACTGTAAACGATGAGAAAATGAGCGATCCTAAGGCTCAGATAAAGCTTGAAGGTGAAGTCATCGTCCGCAAGGGCAAGAAGGCATTCAAGAAGTGCATAGTAAAGTAAGGTAAATGATAAGCGCCCGGACTGCTGGTCCGGGCGCATTTGCGTATATAGGGAGCGTTTCAGTCGCTGCTGCGGGGCGTATGGCGCTTTAGTATGAGGCTGGCGCAGATACCTGTGAAGGCTCCGGCGATACATCCTGCTGTAAGGAGTATCGGGTAGAAGGGGAGAACTGCCAGCGAACGCATCACCAGCATGGCAACGAGTATCTGACCGGTATTGTGCAGGACAGCACCGATAATGCTGCAAAGCCAGATGTATTTCACCGGTATTATGCGTCTGACAAGGAGCATACCTGCAAGACACATCATCGCACCGGAAAAGCTGTAAAGCAGCGCGGAAAAATTTGAACTGAACACAGCACCGAGCGTTACTCTCGTTATTACCATCAGAAAGACTTCCTTCGCCTTGAAGCGGTAAACGGCGTAGACTGTGAAAATATTCGCCAGACCAAGCTTGACCCCCGGCACAGGAAGTATATCCGGGAACCTCAGTTCAACTATGAATACTATCAGTGCCGCAGCTGTAAGCATTGAAAGTTCAGCGAGTTTTCGGGTATTCATCAGCTGTTCTCCTTGTCGCAGAAGCGGATTATGAGCTTGTGGGGAAGGCAGACTATCGGCAGGTAATCGTAGCGGAGGGTGCCGGTCTTAACGCAGGTGTGATCCGGACAATCCGCATCTGAGATCATGATACTGTGATCCTTTATCGTGACCTCGTTCCAGCCGCCCTCCGGACTTTCTATGCGGAATGAGCGGTCGTCCTCCCTGCTTAGATCGAGCGTGAACAGCACATTGTTATCCTGAACTATTTCTACCCACACAGAGCCTTCGGAAGCGTTTTTGTCAGTTGGCGTGAGGAATCTAACGGTAAGCACCAGCGAAACGATAAATATCGCCCCGACTGCCGCAATACATATTTTAACGCCTTTAGTCAACGGGGATCACCTCCGCAGGCATTGAGGTAAGATTGGTGAAGGAATCAGCGATGCCCTCAGTGTAGAATATCCTGCTGTCGTCGGTGACGAGTATCATATCGTAGGAGCGGTCGTTTTTCCAGAGTTCGCAGGCGCCTTCGAGACCTTCCACGAACATTGCAGTTGAGAGCGCATCGCAGGTGAGACCTTCATCACCGATTATAGTTGCCGAAACTATGCCGTTATCGGCAGGGAAGCCGTCCGCCGGATCAATGATGTGCCAGTACACTTTTCCGTCATCGCCGGTGAAGCAGCGCTCGTAGTTGCCGGACGTTATCACAGCTTTCTCGCCGATCTCAATGGTACACATATCGTTATCGGGCGTGAACGGATCGCGCACAGCGACCTTCCACGCAGAGCCGTCCGGCTTTTCTCCGAAAGCCTGAACGTTTCCGCCGAGACTGATTATTGCGGCATCTGCGCCGTTTTCGCGGAGAGTTTCTATCACCTTGTCGCCGGTGTAGCCTTTGGCGAGAGCGCCGAGATCAAGGAGCATACCGTCCGGAAGCGTCACCGTGTTCCCGTTCAGGACAATTTTCCGGTAGTCAACGCTTGCGAGGAGAGAATCTATCCGCTCCTGTGACGGTATCTTATAGCTGCCGGTAGTGAAGCCCCACTCCCTGACGAGCGGATAGGCTGTAACATCGAGAGCGCCGCCTGTGAGGCTGCCGGTCTCGACTGCTTTTCTGATTATAGCGGCAGTATCATCGCTGACTTCTACCGGCTTGCCGCCGCCGGAATTTATGCGGCTGACATCACTTCCGGAAATAGTTGCGGAAAGCTTGTTTTCGAGGTCGCGGATGCAGTTTTCAGCGGAATCGAGTGCAGATTCGTCACCGCCGTAAGACCTCACGCTCATATAGGTATCCATAGCGAACAGATCGCGGCTGAAAGACCTCTGCGCTGAGGTATCAGCGGAAGAACTGCCTTTGCAGCCTGTAAATGAGGTCACAGCAGCAGCTGCGATCAGTATGAAGAATTTATTCAAGTTCAAAACATCGGTCTCCTGAAAGAATGTACTTGATAGGTGTCTGCCATGATGAGGAAATTCAGACACTTTCAATTATACCACAAGTAGGGCTGGCTTGCAAGTTGTTAATCGCTGCTAACAAAAAATGATCCCCGCAGCAGACCTTACGCCTTGAATGCGGATTTACTGGGATATGGCAAGCCGGTATATTTGTTAACTAATGCAACGAATTCACAATTTTTTTAGTGCAGGTTATTGCAATTTATCAAAAATAGTGGTATAATGTTATTAACATTAGGATTCCGTATCACGGCACAGGAGGTAACTATGACCAATAACGACAGTGTTTTCAATAAAATAGCACAGGCATTGCTGGTCGACTACACAAGCGTCTATTACGTAAATGCCGTGACTAATGAGTATCAATGGTATTCCAATGATCCGAATTTCCAGTCGCTTCAGATAGAACAGGGCGGCGAGGACTTCTTCAAGAACCTTATCCGCGATGCACAGCAGGTCATCTATAAGGACGATATCCATATTTTCGTCGAGGATATGAAAAAAGAAAACCTCATTGCACATATGAAAAGCGGTACTATGCAGAATATCGAGTACCGTCTTATGATCGACGGCAAGCCTGTATACCACAGACTCAGACTCATCCGCAGTGTGAGCGAAAACGATGACTATTTCATCCTCGGTGTCATAAATGTCGATGCTGAGGTCCGCAGGAGAATAGAATCCGAAAAGCACGAACAGGAACGCGATATATATAACCAGATCGCTGCCAGCCTTGCCGAGCATTACGATACGCTTTACTACGTTGATATGGAGAACAATAACTACTTTGAATTCTCCTCGACCGATGTTTACAAGAAGCTGCATATCAGACCTGTCGGCGCGGATTTCTTCTCGGAAAGCCGCAAGAACCTTAACAGACTTATCCACCCGGATGACCGGGAAAGGGTTATGTTCCTGTTCAGCAAGGATACTATAATCAAGAACCTCTCTGAGAAGAATACCTATACCCTTTCTTACAGGCTTCTCGTTGAGGGAGAGGTCATGCACGTCCGCTGCTCACAGATCTGGGCTAAGGACAACAGGCATATCATAATCTGTCTTGAGAATATCAATAACGAGGTCGCTATCCAGAACGATCTTCAGGAAACCAAGAAAAAGAGCATAACCTATGCTCAGATCGCTGAGAGCCTTGCACTCAATTACGATGTCATCTACTATGTTGATTCCTCAAGCGGCGTTTATGCCGAGTATACCGCGAATTCTATCTATGGTAAGCTTGAGATACAGGAAAAAGGCAACGATTTCTTCGCTGATGCAAAGGTGAACTGCGATATGGTCGTTCATCCGGAGGATAAGGCGAGAGTTGCCAATACACTCCAGAGAGACTACCTCATAACCGCTCTCGAAGCAAAAAAACAGCATAGCATAGATTACAGGCTCATTATCGACGGTAAGACGCAGTATACCAGATTTACCGTTATGTGGGCAAGCGATAAGGTGCATTTCATCATCGGTGTTGAGAATATCAACGATGAAGTCCGCGAGGAAAACAAGCGCATACAGGCGCTGAATATGGCTAATGAGCTCGCAAGACGCGATGAACTCACGGGTACAAGAAACAAGAACGCTTACCGTGAGCTTGAAGCCTCTGTTCAGAAGAATATTGATGACGGAAGCAGCCTTTGTTTTGCGATAGTGGTGTGCGACATCAACGGTCTGAAGCATATCAACGATACGCTCGGACATAAAGCAGGGGATAAGTACATACAGTCTGCCTGCAAGATGATTTGTAAGGTATTTGCACACAGTCCGATATTCAGAGTCGGCGGTGACGAATTCGTTGCGTTCCTGAACAGCAGCGATTACCACGAGCGTGAGGAGCTCATCAGCGTTCTGCGCGATAAGGTCATGGATAATCTCACATCGAAAAAAGGACCTGTCATATCCGTCGGAATGGCTGTGTATGAGCCTGACAGCGACAGGCGCGTAAGCGAGATATTTGACCGCGCCGATAATATGATGTATAAGGAAAAGAAATACCTCAAAGCACTCGGTGCGATAACACGGTAATAATTATGATGCCAGACACGTTCCTGAAAAGGAGGTCTGGCATTTTTATGTCCGGCGGTTGGGAATAGTCTTGACAAATCAGTGCGGACGTGGTATAATGTGGCTGACAGCGCAGGTAAGCTGTGCTGATATTTCATTTTTTAAGGAGAAAGTTGTTTGAAGAATTTCAACAGACCTGAGATAGCAGCGTAAACGGGAAGGTTTGCGAATACTATCACCCACACAAACCTCCCGTGTCTTGTCAGCATTTCAGGAGGAAAAACAATGAAAAATTTTGACTATATCATTCGCTTGGAAACAGAAAATGACTATCACGAAGTAGAAAATCTCGCCAGAGAAGCTTTCTGGAACCTCAGCAAGCCCGGCTGCGATGAACACTATTTCATGCACGTTCTGCGTAAACATGAGGCTTTTGTCCCGGAACTCGACTGTGTTTTAGTCATCGGTGACAGGATAGCCGGCAGTATTATGTACAGCAAAAGTACACTCACTGATGAAAACGGTGAGGTCATGAACGTCCTCACAATGGGACCTATCTGCGTTCTGCCGGAGTTCCAGCGCTGCGGATTCGGAAAAGCACTCCTTGAGCATACCTTCAAGGTCGCTGCGGATATGGGCTACGATGTCGTTATCAACTTCGGAAATCCAGATAACTACGTTGCCAGAGGCTACAAAAGTTGTAAGAAGTACAACGTTTGCTTTGAGGGGGATATATTTCCGGCGGCTCTTCTGGTAAAGGAGCTGAGGGAGGGAACTCTCGACGGCAGAAAGTGGTACTATCATCCGAACGATGCGGATCACCCCTGTGATGATCCGGCTGCTCTTGAAGAGTACGACAAAGCATTTCCGCCGAAGGTAAAGGGCTGGCAGCCAAGTCAGGAAGAGTTTTACATCCATAGTCATTCAACGATCAGTTGGTAAATAACTGAATATTAAAAGGGGGATAAAGCTGATTTATCCCCCTTGTTTTTATTAAAGCAAACGGCTCCCGAAATGGGAGCCGCCAGTCTGTCAATAAACCACATTTCGATTCTGTTATCAGCGGGCGACGGAACGTCGCCCCTACAAGAAACAACGGTATTTTGGCAAAATGTAGGGGCGGCGTTCTGCCGCCCATGCTACTTTTTATGTATAATTCGACTTTTTCGACAAGCAAACGGCTCCCGAAATGGGAGCCGCATTAATTACTTGATCATCTTTGCAACTTCGTCAGCGAGGTTGTCTTCCTTCTTCTCAACACCTTCGCCGCGCTCATAGCGGATAACGTCAACGACCTTGATAGAACCGCCAAGCTTCTTAGCCTCAGCGTCAACATAGCCCTGAACTGAAAGCTTGTCGTCCTTTACGAATGACTGCTCAAGGAGACAGTTTTCGCTGTAATACTTGCCAACCTTACCCTCAACGATCTTAGCGCGTACCTGCTCAGGCTTTGAAGCCATCTTAGGATCCTCAGCCATCTGAGCCATCATGATCTCCTTCTCCTTCTCGATCACCTCAGCAGGAACCTGCTCGCGGCAGAGATATGGAGCGTTAAGAGCAGCAGACTGCATTGCAACGTCCTTACCGATAGCAGAAACCTGATCTGCTGAGAGCTCAGTGTCGAGCTTAACGAGAACGCCGATGCTGCCGCCGTTGTGGATGTAAGAAGCGAGAACGCCTTCAAGTCTTACGAAACGACGGATAACGATGTTTTCTCTGATCTTCATGCCAGCGAGTTCTGTGAGGACCTCGCCGACTGTATTTGAGCCGCCGCTGATAGTTTCAGCCTTGAGAGCCTCAACGTCAGCAGGATTCTTTTCGATGATAGTGTTAGCAACGTTAGCAACGAAGTTTCTGATGTCATCAGTGTTAGCAGCGAAGTCTGTTTCAGTGTTTACTTCGAGGAGAACGCCTACATTGCCGTTTACAACAGCAGTTACAACGCCCTCAGCAGCAGCTCTGCCGCTCTTCTTAGCCTGAGTTGCGAGACCTTTTTCTCTGAGGAATTCGATAGCCTTGTCCATATCGCCGTCGTTAGCCTCAAGAGCCTTCTTACAGTCCATCATGCCAACGCCTGTGGACTTCATGAGTTCCTTTATTTCTGCAACAGATACCTTACCCATTGTGATGTCCTCCTAAAATTAATAAATATAATAGTTGTAGGGGACGGCACCCTCGACGTCCCTGAATACACGGGTTGTCGGGGACGCCACCCCCTACGTTTAAATACAGTAACATTCGCGGGTTATTTTTTTCCGCAGTGTAAAAATTATGAATGCGAGACTGCCCGCGGGGGCTCCCCGCTTATTCAGCGTCAGCAGCAGCTTCCTCAGCAGGAGCCTCCTGAGCCTCAGCGTCGCCGCCCTGTCTGCCTTCGATAACAGCGTTAGCGATAGTGCCTGCGATAAGCTTTACTGCTCTGATAGCGTCATCGTTACCAGGGATAACGTAATCAACTTCATCAGGATCGCAGTTTGTATCAACGATAGCAACGATCGGGATGTTGAGCTTCTTAGCTTCAGCAACAGCGATCTTTTCCTTGCGTGGGTCAACGATGAAGAGAGCAGCCGGGATCTTCTTCATGTTCTTGATACCGCCGAGGAACTTTTCGAGCTTTTCTATTTCGAGGTTGAGCTTAACAACTTCCTTCTTAGGGAGAAGAGCGAAAGTTCCGTCCTCTTCCATTGTGTGGAGCTGTTCAAGTCTCTTGATTCTTGTCTGGATAGTCTTGAAGTTTGTGAGCATACCGCCGAGCCATCTTGCGTTTACATAGTGAGCGCCTGCTCTTGTAGCTTCTTCCTTAACGGAATCGCCAGCCTGCTTCTTTGTACCTACGAAGAGAACTTCGCCGCCCTGTGAAGCGATGTCACGAACGAACATATAAGCTTCTTCGAGCTTCTTAACAGTTTTCTGAAGGTCGATGATGTAGATTCCGTTTCTTTCTGTGAAAATGTACGGAGCCATTTTCGGGTTCCATCTTCTTGTCTGATGTCCGAAGTGAACGCCAGCTTCAAGAAGCTGTTTCATTGATACTACTCCCATGGTGTAGTCCTCCTTAAAAATTGGTTATATTAATCCTCCGGGGCGTTTGGCTTGCGGACAACGTTCACATGAACGCACCAACCCGCAAAAACGCGACCGTGCGAATTGCCTTAATATTATATCATTTTTTGACAGCAATTTCAAGTAGTTCCGTGAAAACTATTTGAACAAACTTAAAGTGCTGCCGCTCTGACATTTTGGTGATTTTGTCTGTTCGGGCTTTCTTGCGTGTTCTATCAGTATGACCTCGCTGCCAACCACTTTAATGTCCGAGCAGGGGACGACTGTATCGGTATCCCTTCCGAAAATCCCTAATATCCTGAATCTGCCGTAGATGACGAGTTCAAGCACCTCAGACGTGCTCAGGTCTATGCGGACATCATCAATGAATCCGAGCCTTTCGCCGGTCTCGATGTCGATAACTTCCTTCCGCCGCAGTTCTTCAAGGGTGCAGATCATAAAAACACCTCCGCATAACTATTTATATAGTGTATGCGGAGGTACAAGTTAAAAATTAACCGTCATCTCTTGTGTTGAATTTTTCGGGATCGTGCTCACCGGGATTTCCCTCTTCTTCCTTTTTGCCGCCAACAACAGCAAAAATGCTCAGCAGAACGAGTATTCCCACAGCGATAACGATTACAGCTATAAGCTTTTTCGCCGGAAAATCATCGCCAGTTGCCGGAGCAGCCGCCATAATGCTCATTAATTCATATAACATTTCTATCTCTCCTTTTCAGTTGGATCCCTGCATTTTATGCTAATATATTAACACATTGCCTGCGATTTGTCAACTGCTTTCCGGGGCGCTGCTATATGAAAAATTGCGGTTATAGCTGCATTTTGTGCTATTTATTTATTATACTTAGTAACATTCTGTTTAAATTACGGCTGTGTTTTTGTTTATGATGCACAAGATTCAACTTTGATATTTCACGTATATTTCACTTGATAACAGTTTGGAAATATGGTATAATATTCACAATAGGGTTTTTGTATCACGCCGGTCATGTGTGCCGGTCCTGTGACTTCAAAGGATGGACTCTTCATTAATTTGTTTATGAGGTTGATCACATGAATTCTGATATTACAAAGCTTACCGGCTCTATCGCTAAGGTCATAGTCGGCAAGGATGAAACTATCACTAAACTAATCGCAGCACTTCTTTGTGAAGGTCATGTCCTTCTTGAAGACGTTCCCGGTGTCGGAAAAACTCAGCTCATTACCGCGCTTTCCCGCTCTATCGGCGGTAAGTTCAACCGTATACAGCTGACCCCTGACGTTATGCCTTCGGATATTGTCGGATTTACTATGTTCATGCAGCAGGAAGGCGACTTCGTCTACCGCGAGGGTGCGCTGATGTGCAACTTCCTCCTCGCAGACGAGATAAACCGTGCTTCGCCGAAAATACAGTCGGCTCTGCTTGAGGCTATGGAGGAAAGACAGATAAGTCTCGACGGCGAAACTCATGTTCTTCCGAAGCCGTTCCTCGTTATGGCAACTCAGAACCCTGTTGAGACCTATGGTACTTTCCACCTCCCCGAAGCGCAGATGGACCGCTTCTTCATGAAGCTTTCGCTCGGTTACCCTACATTCAAGGAGGAAACCGATATTCTTGAACGTACTGAGATGCACAACCCTATCAATAATATTACCGAGCCTGCTATAACTACTGATGACGTTCTCAGGATGCAGGAAGAGGTCAAAAAGGTAAGAGTTACCGACGAAGTCAAGCAGTATATAGTAAAGCTTGTTTCGTCTACCCGAGAAGACAGGAATACTATCCTCGGAATCAGTCCGAGAGGCAGTATAACCCTGTATAAGGCGGCAAAAGCCTTCGCGTATATATACGACAGGGAGTATGTTACTCCTGATGATGTCAAAAATGTTGCAGTTTCGGTTCTGGCACACAGAATAATCCTCTCGCCGCAGGGCAAAACAGCCTTCAGCAGCAATGAGGAATACATAACAAATCTCCTGAAAACCTGCGATGTTCCGTCGATGAGCAGATGAGAAAGATAATCCAGACCATTTTCAGTATAGGTGCACTCGCTTTCTTCACCTACCTGTTTACCTTCTTTATGGACGGCAGTATGGGTATCATACTGATAGTATTTTTTGTTACAGCCCCGATCATCTCGTTTGCGCTGGCTGTCAGCAGCAGAAAGCGCATAAAAGTAAGCCTGAGATGCGATTCGTATGTGAACAAGAACAATACGATAAAGGTCACGGTGAAGGTCGAAAAAACAGGAAGACTTCCGCTTTCAGTCATAGAGATAGTGCCCGATGTGAGCGAAGTTTTCGATAAAGTGGACAAGACCTTCCGCCTTTCAATGTTCACGGACGAAAGCACTGAGTTCAGCTTCATTGTAAGAGGAAGAGTTGGCGGAAATGGCAGTATATCCGTTAAAAAGGTGTATTCCTGCGGATTCCTCGGATTTATGAGGCTTCAGGTCAGGGACGCTCTGCCGGAGCCTGTTTCTGTCGGAGTTGTTCCGGATATTCCGGACATCAAATCGTCTTCGCAGCTTTTCATGAGCATCGCAGATGTCGTCTTCACAAGCGATGACGAGGAAGAAAGCGACACTTCCATGCTGTTTTCAGCTAATACCTCCCCAGGATATGAGCACAGAGAGTATGTCGAGGGCGATCCGCTGAAAAGAGTGAACTGGAAGCTCTCATCTAAGAAGAATAAACTCATGGTAAGGCTCGATGAGGCTGCATCGTCAGTGCAGCCGCTTATAGTCCTCGACCTTTACAGGAAAACAGGCGCTTCGGCTGAATACGCCGTCATAACTGAGGAAAAGATCATCCGCTCTGTGTTCGGACTTGTAACAGTCCTCGTAAAACAGGGTATTGCCTGTGATTTCGCATATTACGGAACAGGCGGGGATATGGTCGTTGAAACGGTAGATAATCCGGAATATCCCGCACAGCTTCTGCTGAAGGTGCTCGCCGTGAAGGTCGCAGAGGGCAGAAGGATAGATCTGCGCGGCATGATGAACGATGTCTGCGCCTGCCTTATCGCTACTACTGATGCCGGCAGCGAGCTCGCTGCTGTCACGGATGCCATCGAGGACAGGGAGAATACAAGCATCCTCGGTGTGAGCGCTGAGAGCGTTAATGCTACCGGACTCAAGTTCTGGTATCTTGATGAAGACGAAAACTTCAAAATGGTATAAATTATGCAAGTGACTTTGAAAAAATCATCGGCTGTTACAGAGTATCTGAAGCGGACATTCGCCGATCCTGTTCTGTGGTACACCGTTCTCATCATGACGACTATGATGTATCACTTCTACAAGAGAGGCTATCTGATGTTCACTCTGGCTTCGGTAGCAGCTACATATTTACTGTTCAGGCTCTTCGATTATGTCCAGAAGCACAAGCTTCTCGGCGGAGCACTCTACATAGCAGCAGGTTATCTGGCGTTTCAGCTATTTGTATTTGTAACGCACATCGGTTACGATTATTACACGGACGTTCTTGAAACGAAGCCTATAAGCTACGCGCTGTGGTTCTTCACGCCGCAGCTCGCGCTCGACTATAACGTCTGGTATTCGTGGGCGACGTTCATATTGTTCCAGTTTTTCATGGCATCGGTAATATATTACTTCACAAGAGTTATCTACCGCGTGTTCATGAACTTCCTTATCATGATGATACCCTTTATCACATACGGTAAGGAATACGAAAAAATGTTTGTTCAATTCATTATACTCATCGTTGCGAGCTATATCGGACTGATGGTATACTGCCGCCAGCTGCATGAGGACAGCAGAACTGTCGTTGTAGGCAAAAGAGGGATACTCTCTTCGGCTGGCGTTTTCACACTAACATTCATGATAGTTGCTTCGGTCTTCCCGAAGCCGCAGATCAAAGCTAACCGTGAGGCTGTCGAGTCACTTATCGCTGCTGAAAGATTCACCGACAGACTTGTCGCTTCACTCAGCGGATTCAGGGGCAGCTCGACCGGACAGCAGTTCAGGAACGTAAACAACAGCATACCTCTTTACTATGTCAAGGCGGACGAGCCTCTCCACCTGAAGACCAGTACAATGTCAAGATACAATTTCGATGACGATTCGTGGAAAGGCAAGGATCTGGATTCTGACGTTGCCAAGAAGATAAGAAGCTATCCGAGCACGGTCGGAAATCCCGGCGATCTTCCTCAGTGCCTTATGAAGGCGGCTGCGTATGACAGCAGCTTTGCCGCTAAATACGGTCTCACTGAGCTTGTGGGCAAGGAATTCAAAATGCCCAAGACCAAAAGCGTTGATATTTACTCTGTATACCGTTCGGGTTCATCTGTACCTGTTCCGCAGTATGCACGGGTGATGAAGGATTCGACCTTCGATTCGAGACTTGATCTCTCCGTTTCGGGAGTTATAAGTCAGGATGATTACGAATATGCGATGAACGAACGGTTCACCTTCGATTACTGCGAGGATTCCTTCATGAACGATGAGGTGAACAGAAAGCTTGTAAATACAGTTTCCTCATCGGATTATATGCAGCTTCTCAGAGACGCAAGAGACGTTCTTTACAATGTTTATGAGGCGCATGAGGATGAGGAGAATGCTGAAAAGCTTTACGCCGATTACAAGACCGTCGTATCAGAATACAAAGCATATAAGAATGCTGTCGAGCTTCTTAATTTCGACAACAGCAACAAGATAAAAGAACTCGCTGCGGAGATCACAGCAGGAAAAGGAACTGATTACGCCAAAGCACAGGCTATCGAGGTCTACTTCCTCAATAACGGCTATGTTTACGATCTTGATTATGTCAAGACAAGGACGGAAAACGTTGAGGACTTCCTGTTCCGGACAAAGCGCGGCGTTTGCTATGAATATGCCACATCTATGGTGCTGCTTGCCCGTGCCTGCGGTATCCCGGCGAGATACTGCGAGGGCTTCATGATGCAGACTCCGGGCAAAAAAGACAACCTCGACGCAAATTTTGTGATAACTCCGAAGGATGCTCACGCTTATCCCGAACTTTACATCAAAGGTCTCGGATGGGTAGTCTTTGAGCCAACGATGTCAACAGACATGAATACCGGCGGCGATAGGGAAGGCAATGAGGAAAATTCTCTTGCAGCAGCAGGTCTTACCATATTCGGTACTGCTGTTCTGGCATTGGTGTTATACCTGCTTATGCCGATGATAACGCATAAGGTATTTTTAAGGATGTGCAGAAAGAGAAAGCCTTCCGCTGTTGCAGTTGCAGCTATGCAGAGGGTATGCCGCATTTACAGGCTCGGCAGAACGGTTACTTCCGCTGAAACTGCCGAAGCTGTGAGACTTCTCAGCGGTGCGGACATTTCAGAACTCGAACTGCTCTTCAACAGGGCAGCCTACGGCGGTGAAGAACTCTCCGAACAGGAGCGCGATAAGGCAATAGAGGTCTATACAGCCGCTTATGTGGCTTACAGAGAGGCTCTGCACAAAAAGAAACATGAAACAGCATAGTTCCGCAGAAATGCGGCGAAAATAAAAAGTCCGGCGGGATACGCCGACAGAACAGGGGGTAGTTATGCATTCATTAACCAGAGAGAAAATGACAGGAGTTGTTCTTGCTTTTCTTATCTTTGTATCAGCAGTCTTTTCGGTGCGCCCGATAGTACAGGCTTCGGCTGCTGACGATTATTCGACATGGAGCCAGATGGATCCGAGATGGGGCGATGTCAGCATGAACGGTACAACAGTGGCGAATTCAGGCTGCCTCATAACCTCTCTTGCTGTCATGGCTGTGCATTCAAATTCGATTGACGACCGTGCGCTGAGCAATCTCGGAATAAGCAGCGTGTCGGAGTTCAATCCGGGCGTTCTTGCTGATGCTTACCGCAACTGCGGCGGTTTCACCTACGGCGGCGGTATTGCGAGCTGGGGTACGATAAGTCAGCTTATCCCGCAGATAGACTTCATCGCTGATTATCACCTCGATGGCTATACAAGGGAAGAAGTAGCTTCCGAGCTTGTTCCTATGCTCATAAATGGTTACCATATCATCATCAATGTGAATGGTCATCACTGGGTATACGTTGAGCGTATCGTGGGCGATGAGATATATATGCTCGATCCTGCGAGCGACGTAAGGAAGCTTTACGACCTTTACGACCTCGGCGGCAACGAATACTGGGTGCTGAGGGGAAGAGACGGCAACCATAATTTCCCTGAGCCATGTGAGACTACTACAACCACTACCACTACAACAACTACTACGACCACTACAACGACCACAACTACAACGACTACGACCACAAATACCGGATTCCCGATAGAACCGGTTGAATACTACTGCGAAAATGAGAGCAGTGTAAAGGTTTATGAGGTCGTTGATACTAAGGCGGCTCCGTACAGTCTCGGATACGGCAATATCGTTACGGTCGATGCGGTCTATGGAAATTACGGAAGGATAGTCGATGCGGACGGAAATGAAGTCGGCTGGGCTGACCTTACCTGCCTCAGAAGGCTCGGCAGATCGCCGGAGCTGAAAAAGGGCGATATAAACGGCGACGGTAATATCGACAAATATGATCTTTCGCTGCTTAATGAATATCTGAAAAAACTGGCGGCTCTGCCTGCCGGAATAAGCGATCTGAGATCCTGTGAGATCAAGGCTGCCGATATTAACGGAGACGGCTGTGTTGACGGCGGAGATGTCATAGAGTATCTGAAGATCGTATGCTATTAAGGAGATAACTGAATGGAATGGACTGAAGTTAATATCTACACCGCTACCGAAGCAATAGAGCTCCTTTGCTCAAAGCTTACCGATATAGGTATAAAGGGCTTTGCGATACAGGATGCTGAGGATTTCAACGAATTCCTTGAAAACAAGAACGGTCAGTGGGATTACATCGACGATGACCTTATGGGGCTTTCTAAATGCGAGACCTGTGTTACGGTCTATCTGCCTTCTAATTCTCAGGGAGCAGATATGCTTACCTCTATCAGGGCAGTTCTTGCGGAAATGAAGGCTCAGGACACCGCTGGTGCTTACGGCAGACTCGAAGCGGAGCTTTCAAGCATCCGCGAAGAGGACTGGGCTAATAACTGGAAGCAGTATTTCAAACCGCTTAAAGTCGGGGAGAAACTTGTTATAAAACCTTCGTGGGAGGAATATTCCGGAGACGATGGAAGGATCATACTTGAAATCGATCCCGCTTCAAGCTTCGGAACAGGTCAGCATCACACAACAAGGCTTTGTCTGGAACTGCTCGAAAAATCGCTCAACAAGGGCGATAAGCTGCTTGATATGGGCTGCGGAAGCGGTATACTTTCGATCGGCGCGATGCTCCTCGGAGCAGGAAGCGCCGCTGCGGTGGACATAGACGAAAATGCTGCGGCTACCGCTGCTGAAAATGCTGCGAAAAACAATATTGATACGGCACTTTACAAGACGTATTACGGCAACATACTCAGTGATGAGAAGCTTGCCGCAGAGCTCGATGATAAGTACGACATAATAACTGCAAATATTGTGGCAGATGTACTTATAGCGATGAAGGACTATTTTGTACGCTATCTGAAAAAGGGCGGAACTCTTATAGTGTCCGGCATCATTGAGGAACGCATGAACGAGGTCGTGGACGCACTTATAGGCGCAGGCTTCAGCGGACCGGAAGCAAATGTCAAGGAGGGCTGGGCGGCAGTCCGGCTTACACTGTGATAAATCAGTCAATAAATCATTTATATAAGGAGTATGATCAAAGTGGGAATATTTAACAAGAAGAAGAATCAGCAGGTTGAACAGGAGACTACAAATCCTTCAGCAGATGTCAAGCAGATGGTCCTCGAAAAGCTCAATGAGAAGCTCAAGGGTACTCTGTACGATGACTGCGTTATCATGCCTAAGGGCTTCACTGTTGACGTTCAGGTAGGCAGAATGGAGGAAAAGGGCGAGATCAAGCTTATTCAGGTAGTATTCATCGTTAAGAACGATGATTTCGATGAGCCGCTCATTGATCCTGTTGACGCTCAGGGAATGACTCATGAGGAGGCTGCTCAGATGGCTGCTGATATTTTCTATGCAGGTCTGTGGCATCCGATAGATCAGTCTGTGAACAAGAAGAATCCGGTGCATTTCTCTGTGGATTACCTCAGACAGCACTACGATTTCGATATGTACTGCCAGTCTGTTGTACGTATCGGCGTTAAGGAAAAGCAGCCTATCATGCTCATGGGCTATCTCAAGGACGAGATCTCAAAGTATCTCGGCTCTAAGAAATACTACTGGATCAGAATATATCTTGCACGTTTCCAGGATAAGAAGATAACAGAAGTGCGTGTGAACGGCTCTGTCTGCAATGAACTTTCAAAGCTCTTCCTCGAGTACGTTAACTCATGGCCGGAGGGCGACGGCTTCACCTGCGAGAAGCAGTACGGTATATTTGTGAACCGCGCTGACGATGAGTGTCCGTTCGATAAGGATACAGTCATGAAAGCTGCAAGGGAAACCATCGAGATGATGACTACTATCAAGAGCCGTGAAGAGTATAACGAGATGAGCAAAAAGGTTGAGGAAATGACAGGCGATAAGGCTCTTGCCGCTGAGATAAGGATATTCATCCCTGAGATATTCGCTAAGCTTACTCTCGGTTACAGAGAGGGCGACAGCCTCTTCCTCATCGAGGGCGAAGGCGATGACACAACTCAGATCGAATTCAGAAAAACTCAGCTTCGTTCCTATTTCTACCTCCAGCAGGCTGTGCTTGAATACTTCAACAAGAAACCTGAGCAGGAGAAGGTTACACGCATCGTTACAAACAGCGTTGCTTTCAACGAGCTCAAAAAGGCTATCGACAAGTCCAAGGAGGACGGCAACGAGATCAAGCCTATCGACCTCTATGTTCCCGGTACTTCCTACAAGATCAACGTCGAGAATTACAAGGTTTGGTAAAATCAAAAGCCTGAGCGCTATGCTCAGGCTTTACTTATGAGTGTTTCTTGATGATCTCGTGCGGGATCTCTGCCAGATGCTCATCATCATTTTTCCGTTGAAGCTCATGAATGTATTGCTTTTTCAATTCATTTGAAAGAGTTTCAGGAGTATAGAAATGATTCGGGATACTCATACACATATGTCCCTCCCATTCATAGTTGAAATTTGCGGGCTTGAAATAGAGTTTTATGTCTCTGTCCCAAAGATAATGCGCATTTGTAAGTCTTTCCTTGGTGAGACTGATCTGCTCGACACAATCACAGGCAAATTCAGCAAGGTCATCAATATCGTCGAAGCTGTCAAAATAGAGAATGTGATTACCATGTTCATCTATTTCAAATTTGTGACCGTCCTCGCTGAATATTTCAAAAAGCTCGGGGTGTGCGGCGTAATATGCAGGTATATAGTGTTCATAGGCTTCGTATGTCTTTCCACCCAAAAAATCCCAATCACATTTTGTGTAATCACATTCAACCCTGAAATTAAATCCGCTGACATCCTGAAACCATACATTGCCTTTGTAGTCGCCGCCTGTATTATCAGATACGAAATACACCTTTGTACCGTAGCGCATCTGTATTATATTCTTCATATTCTGGATAGACAGCGGCTTGTTTGTATCGCCGCAGGCTGTCAATGCAATAAGAGAGAGACAGGAGAGCAGTATTCCCAAAAATGCAGATAATTTTCTCATACCAAGACCTCCTTGCGTTTTTATTATAGCATCAACAGATTTATAAAGCAAGAGGTTTCGGGCTTTTTACGAAAAATCGTAAAAAAGTGCTTGACAAATCCTGCATGGTGTGATAAAATATTATTGCCGCTTGTAAACGGGCGAACAAGCTGTGCATCCGCACACCCCGTCGCAGCGAGTTTATTGAAAAGGCAGGTGCCACAATATGTACGCAGTTATTGAAACCGGCGGAAAGCAGTATCAGGTAAACGAGGGAGACGTTCTCTTCATCGAAAAGCTCGCAGCAGAGGCTGATGAGACAGTTACTTTTGACAAGGTAGTTGCTCTCGGAGCAGACGATGGACTCAAGATCGGTACACCTTACGTTGACGGTGCAGCTGTTTCAGCAAAGGTTATTAAGAACGGCAAGGCTAAGAAGATCACAGTTTTCACTTACAAGCCTAAGAAGGGTGAGAAGAAGAAGCAGGGTCACAGACAGCCTTACACTCAGGTAAAGATCGAATCTATCAAGGCATGATCCGTGCTGAATTCTATGGATCAAAGGGCAGTCTGAAAGGATTTGAACTGAGCGGTCACGCCGGATTTGCTGAAAGCGGCAGGGACGTTGCGTGTGCTGCTGTCTCATCAGCAGTTCAGCTGATGGTGAATATCCTCGATGAATTCGGCTGCAAGCCGGATGTTAAGGTCGGTGAGAATGTCATAAGATGTATGACATCGGGCGGAAGTGAGGCTTCACGTCTGCTTGACCGTCTTAAAGAACATTTCGAGGCTATCCTTGAAGAATTTCCCGAAACAATCAAAATCACTATTTCGGAGGTGTAAGTATGTTCAAGATCAGTATGCAGTTTTTTGCTCATAAAAAGGGTGTTGGTTCAACTAAGAACGGACGTGACTCTGAGGCTAAGAGACTCGGTGTCAAGAGAGCTGACGGTCAGTTTGTAAAGGCTGGCAATATCCTCGTTCGTCAGAGAGGTACTCACATTCATCCCGGTGAGGGCGTTGGTATCGGTTCAGACGATACTTTATTCGCAACAGTAAGCGGTAAGGTTAAGTTCGAGCGTTACGGCCGTGACCGTAAGAAGGTCTCAGTTTACGAGATCGAGCAGTAATCACGCATTACAAGACAATAAATCCCGAGCTTTCCGCTTGGGATTTTTCTTTAGATGTCAAGGAGGACACTAAAATGTTCGTTGATCAGGCAAGAATTAAGATCAAAGCAGGCGATGGCGGCGATGGTGCGGTGTCCTTCCACCGTGAGAAGTATGTTGCCGCTGGCGGTCCTGACGGCGGTGACGGCGGAAGAGGCGGCGATGTCGTTTTTCAGGTCGATGACAATTTCTCTACCCTGATAGATTTCAGGTATAAGCGTAAATACGTGGCTGAGAGAGGTCAGAACGGCGGCGCAAGAAACTGCACCGGCAAGAGCGCTCCGCCGCTGATAGTAAAGGTCCCGAGAGGCACTGTCATCCGCGATGCCAATACAGGCAGGATAATGGCAGATATGTCCACAGATGAGCCGAAAGTCCTCGCAAGAGGCGGTATGGGCGGCAAGGGAAATGTCCACTTCGCTACGTCTACAAGACAGATACCGCGTTTCGCTAAGCCGGGCTATCCCGGTGAGGCTTTCGAGGTCACTCTCGAACTCAAACTCCTCGCAGACGTTGGTCTGGTAGGCTACCCGAATGTCGGAAAATCCACGCTTATCTCGGTAGTCAGCGCGGCTAAGCCCAAGATAGCAAATTATCACTTCACAACGCTTACCCCCGTTCTCGGAGTTGTCAAGGTCGATGACGAGAAGTCTTTCGTCATGGCGGACATCCCCGGACTTATCGAGGGTGCAGGTGACGGCGTAGGTCTGGGACATGAGTTCCTCCGCCACGTTGAACGCTGTCGCCTTATCGTACACGTTGTCGATGTTTCCGGAGTTGAGGGACGTGATCCTAAAGAGGATTTCGAGGTAATAAATCAGGAGCTTGCAAAGTTCAATGCGGAGCTTGCAGAGCGTCCGCAGATAGTTGCTGCAAATAAGTCCGATATGGCGACAGATGAGCAGATAGAGAATTTCCGCAGATTTATCGAGGAAAAGGGAATACCCTTCTTCTGTATCTCTGCCGCAACTACAAAGGGTACTGCCGAACTCATCGGCAAGGTCTCAGAGGTTCTCGATACGCTCCCGCCGATAAAGGAGTACGAGGCAGAGCCGATACCGCAGGAGGAACTCGACGAAATGCTCGGCGTTGACAAGAAGTTCGAGATCACCTTCGAGGACGATGTATACTATGTCGATGCGCCGTGGATACAGCCTATAATGAGAACTGTCGATCCGGACGACTATTCATCGCTCCAGTATTTCCAGAGAGTGCTCATCAACAGCGGCATAATCGCCAAGCTTGAGGAAATGGGCGCTAAGGAAGGCGATACCGTTAACCTTGAGGGCTTCGAGTTCGATTTTGTGGAATAATATGGGAAAAGAATACTTATCAGTGCGTGAGGCGAATAATTACAGTCCGCTCAGCCTTGCATTTCTCGGCGACAGCGTTTACGATACGCTGGTGAGAGAATACCTCCTGAGAAAGGCGAATATGCCTGTCGCAAAGCTTCACTCTGCGAAGATAAAGCTTGTGTGTGCGGAGTTTCAGTCGGCAGTCTATGACGTTGTGGCTGATATGCTCGATGAGCATGAGCTTGCAGTTCTGAAACGCGGAAGGAACGCTACCGGAAATACCGTTCCGAAACACGCCGAGGCTGCTCAGTACCGCAGAGCGACCGCGATAGAGAGCCTTTTCGGCTATCTCTTCCTTACCGGAAAAAATGAACGCATCACGCAGATATTCGACGTTATAATATCACAGGAGACAGAAAACGATGGCTAAGGTATATATGACCTGCGGAAAGCTTTGCAGCGGTAAGACTTCCTATGCGGCAGGTCTGAGAAACAAGAACAATGCTGTTATACTTTCAGTTGATGAGATAACGCTTTCGCTGTTCCCGGAGGGGGCGGGCGACAGGATGGATGAATACGTCCGCCGTACTCAGGATTACCTCTACGGCAAATCGCTGGAGGTCATTGCTTCCGGAAATAACGTTATCCTCGACTGGGGCTTCTGGACCTCCGCTGAGAGAGAGTATGCCAGAAGGTTCTATTCGCAGAACAAGGTCTCCTGCGAGCTGCATTACCTCGATATTTCCGATGAACTCTGGAAACAGCGCATCGCTGAGAGAAATCAGCTTGTGAGCGAGGGAAAGGTCAGCGCTTATTACGTTGACAAGGGACTTGAAGAGAAATTCGCGGGTATATTCCAGATACCCGATGAAAGTGAAATAGATAAACGAATAATTATCAGATAGGAGTGTTAAACAATGTCAGGTCATTCAAAATGGAACAATATCAAACGTAAGAAGGAAGCAACAGACGCTGTAAAGGGCAAGATCTTCACTAAGATCGGTCGAGAGATCACAGTTGTCGTAAAAGAGGGCGGTCCTGATCCTAACAACAACGCTAAGCTCCGCGATCTTATTGCTAAGGCTAAGGCAAACAACGTGCCTAACGATAACATCGAGCGAGTTATCAAGAAGGCTGCCGGCGGCGAGGATAAGAACAATTACGAGAATATCACCTATGAGGGATACGGTCCTAACGGCGTTGCAGTTATAGTTGAGTGTCTTACAGATAACAGAAACAGAACTGCCGGAGAGGTTCGCCACTTCTTTGATAAGTTCGGCGGAAACCTCGGTACTATCGGCTGTGTATCGTTCATGTTCAGCAGAAAGGGTATCGTTATCCTCGAAAATACAGGTCTTGACGAAGACGCTGTTATGGACGATGTTTTTGAATTCGGCGGCGATGATTTCGACATCAGCGAAGAGACAGTCGAGATCGAATGCGCTCCCGAGAACGTTCATGCCCTCCGCGAGGGACTTGCAGGCAAGGGATATAATGTACTCTCAGCAGAAACTGAGATGATCCCGGCTAACTACACTACCCTCACAGACGAGGAGCATATCAAGAAGATGAACCTTCTTCTCGAACACCTCGAAGATAACGACGACGTTCAGAACGTTTACCATAACTGGGAAATGCCCGAGGAAGAATAAGTGGGGAGAGTCCCCGTCAGCGGCGCTGCTTTTTACGCAGCGCCTATGTTATTCCGGACAAACAGTTATAACTTGACCTCAAACTGCATATGGTATATAATAATTGAGCTGAGGTGAAGTATATTGGATATTACAGGAATAATTCTGATCTCGATAGGTCTTGCTATGGACGCATTTTCGGTGTCTGTATGCAAAGGTCTTACAATGAAAAAAATAAACACCAGAGGTGCTGTGATTACCGCGATGTTTTTCGGCGTTTTTCAGGGGGTTATGCCGCTGATAGGCTATTTCCTCGGAAGCAGGTTCGCGGATTACATTACCTCTGTGAGCCATTGGGTGTCGTTCGGACTTCTTGCTGTCATAGGCGGTAAAATGGCACTTGAAGCTGTTTTTGAAAAGGATGAGGACGAAGGCGGCAAGGAATACAAGCTTGTTATCAGTGAGCTGTTCGTGCTTGCGATCGCAACGAGTATAGACGCTCTTGCGGTAGGTATAGTTTTCGTGGCGGAAGAGGTTAATCTGCTGCTGGCGGTTACCTCTATCGGCGTTATTACGTTCGTACTTTCACTCATAGGAGTGTGGATAGGACACAAATTCGGAAGCAAATATGAGCGCAAGGCGGCTTTTGCAGGCGGAGTTATACTTATCCTGATCGGTACGAAGCTTCTTCTTGAAGGTCTTGGCGTGATATAAAAAGGTAGCTGCTATGTGAAATAAAACACGGGCGCACGGAGGGGAGCCCCCTCGGGCAGTTTCGTGGGCTACCGAATACGTAACGCAAGATTACGGCTCGGCAGCCCGCTTTTTCCGTAAAGGGAAGCGCACAGAATGCGCCCGATAATACTTTTTATTGAAATGAAGTTTTTTTGACAGACTGAAAGGGTGTGATATTATCACACCCTTTTTGCATCAGAACTTTGTTATGATCTTGAGAGCGTACTTCTGGATGAGAAGTGCATCGTTGAGATCTACGCCGTTCTTGCCGTCAACATCGGCGTTTTTAAGTCCCAGCGGATCAATGTGGTCATCGCTGGAGCCGTTTTCGCCGTATTTTTCGGGGTTAAGATATGCCTGCATAACCATTACGGAATCGGACATATCTACGACATTATCGAGATTTGCATCTCCGGCGAGCGTAACATCCGAGGAAGTGCTTGGTTCATCGTCCTTGAGCCATACAGGATGGATTGTGTATCCGAGACCGATTATAACGCCCTCAACGAAGAATTCATCACCGGGCTGATAAACAGTGCCCTCGATGTCCCAGCCGCCGAACTTATAGCCGGGCTTGATTACGGTGCATTCCGGCACGATGAAAGAGGTATCGGTTTTGGCAGTGATATGGGCGCATTCAGTATCATCGTAAGATCTGAAGATGAAGTGATAGTTTATAGGAGTCCATACAGCGTACATAGTAACGTCTTCCGAAGGCATAGTATACTGAAGCTCCGGCGGATATATCTGGTCATCGTGACTGCTGCGCCAGCCTGTTATCCTGAAGCCGAGTCTGGAGAAGCGGTCGGACTTCTGGAGGTTGACACCGTCTGTTTCCATAGCCGTATAGTACATATTCTCGGCGCCTACGATTCTGTCTACATCGCCGGCAGTATAGGTCAGGTTATACATTTTTTTCCAGTTCGGAGTTACGATGACATCGCGGTCGGGCATAACGAAGTGTCTTCCGCGTTCGAGGAGATAAGTTCCGTCGATGAAGTAATCGAACAGCTTGTACTTATCGTTGCTCATGAGCATGGTAGATACTGTCATGAAATCGCCCGGGGTTCCGTAGTTATTACGCGGCTTCTCGGTCTTTCCGTAGACCTTTCCCTCTAATTCTACCTGATACTCGACCTTGTGGAAATTCTTATCGCCTTCGATCGAGAACACTGGCTTCAATACAGTAGTTTCAGCATCCGGGAACTGGAATACCTCGCCGGGTGCCAAGCCTCTGATACCGTCATCAGTCCAGCCGTTGAAAATACAGCCTTCTTTTACGAGCTGTACCTTCGGAACTTTCAGTGAGCTTCCGACTTTACCGGATATATCGGCAAGTTCGGGGATAGTTCCGTCATCATTTTCTGCGATAGAAACGCCCTCTTCGCTTATATCGAAGGTAACGACGACCTCAGAAACGGTATCATCGCTGACCGCTGAGACATTAGCGGCGGGCAGTACAGACACAGCCAGAACTGCACCCATAAGTGCTGAGGCTGCGCGTTTGAAAAATAGATTCATGTTTTCCTCCCGTTTTGGTTGGGCTTTCCGCGGAAGATAGCTCAGCGGAAGCAGTTTTTTTCCGGATCGTAAACGTAACCGATAGACGATAATCTGGATTCTATCTGTTCTTTGGAAACGCAGAGAGAGTTGCATAGTTCGTCGAGACAAGGGAAGTCGTCTCTCAGCTTTGTGTTTACATAGCTTAAAAGAATAGCCGGATCATTTGGCAGATTCATGATTTCCTCCTTACCGTCAGACCGCAGGAACAGGGGCAGTGCAGTACACCTGAGATGCTAAGCCGGCGGATACGTTATGATACAAGATAAATATACAATAATCGCCGTGATTTGTCAATAAAATATGAGCAGCTTGGAATGTGAATTTTTTGTAAATATGTATTGATAATTAAAGTAGTCTCTGTACAGTGTACAGAGACTACAAACAAATACACATAAATTATAGTTCAATCTTTTGTGGAATTGCTTTGCGGCTTGTCCGGCTGTTCGGGTGAGAGCTGCGGGAGCTCGTCCATATGATCCTGAGCGTTTTTGCTGCGGCGTTCGCTCTCTGCGATGTACGGATTGTATTTGTCCCAGTTCCTGCCGTACATCTCGTATTCTGCGAGATGCTCACTGAAATGCGGGAAGCCGTCCTGTTCTTCGAGCCAGTGATAGCGGAAATTGGTCTTTAGTCCGAGCACTGAGAAGAATATGCCTGTAACACAGAATAGCGCATAAAAGGCGAAGGTTATCGGTACGCGGTGGAAGAAGTCCCAGTCCCGATTTACAAAGAACAGTATAAGATTGCTTGTCAGCAGCAGGATATTCAGTAAAGCCGAGAGGTCGTGCTGGCTGATAGATACTCTCAGCCCGAAGTAGAGGGCGAGGGGAGCGACTATCACTGAATCAATAAATAGCACAAAATAGTTCGGCGACAGAAGATTGCTGTTGTTTTCGGTCATTTTCAGTATATACATATCAGGGCTGATGCTCACCAGATTCAGGAAACCGTAAAGCAGCATCATCATGCTCGATGCTATCGAATAGAAGAATATGATATTGTATTTTTTGCGGCAGCTCCTGAGAGTGCTGAGATGCCGGGCGTATATGCTTTTGTCAAACATTTGTCTGCCTCCTATAAATCTTTTATAATGATTTTTATACTATTATAACATAAAGCACTCACTTGGTCAATATGAAATACGTTTTATTAGAAAGAATGTCTGTATGCTGTTGCATCTGAGAAACAAAACCGGAGTTTTGTTAACCGCGGTTAGCCCAATTTTGTTAGTGTGTAAAATCTTGGTATGTGAAAACTGTGCAAAATCGACAAAAAAGGGATAGTTATTTAGGTCAAATAAGATATGGAATTTTTCTTTTATATATGCTATAATACATTATGATATGTGGGATGTGATATGTTCCTGTTTCGGGAATGTATAGCCATAAGGCTCATTGTTACATTTTTCACAGCTAAATACAAGGAGGTTCATTTAATGAATTCAGCTAAATCAACTGTTCCCTTCAAGGGTACTCCTGAACAGGAGGCGCAGCTTCTCAAGGTCATCGAAGAGAAGAAGGACGATAAGGGCGCTTTAATGCCGATTCTCCAGAAAGCTCAGGAGATCTACGGCTATCTTCCTATCGAAGTTCAGACCATCATTTCTGACAATACCGGTATCCCGCTTGAAAAGATCTACGGTGTTGTAACTTTTTATGCACAGTTCTCACTCTATCCGAAGGGTGAATATACAATCTCAGTCTGTCTTGGTACAGCCTGCTATGTTAAAGGCTCCGGTGATATTTACAACAAGCTTCAGGAAAAGCTTGGCATCGGCGGCGGCGAATGTACTGCTGACGGTAAATTCTCGCTCGACGCTTGCCGCTGCATAGGCGCTTGCGGTCTTGCACCTGTTCTCACAGTTAATGAGGACGTTTACGGCCGTCTCACAGTCGACGATGTAGACAAGATCATCGCTAAATACGCTTGATCCAACATAATATCACTTAGGAGGTTAATTTATGAAAACTCTTGAAGAACTCAAGGTTATCAGAGACAGCATGGCTGGTGAGGTAGCCCTCAGAACACACGGCAATGCTTCTTCAAAATATGAAAGACACGTCCTCGTGTGCGGCGGTACAGGATGTACTTCTTCCGGTTCTCCGAAGATCATCGAGGAGCTCGAAAAGGAGTTCGCTGCTAAGGGACTTACAGATAAAGTTCAGATCGTAAAGACAGGATGCTTCGGTCTCTGCGAAAGAGGACCTATCATGATCGTTTATCCTGAGGGTTCATTCTATTCACGCGTTAACGTTGAAGAGATCCCGCGTATCGTTGATGAGCACCTCATCGGCGGTAACCCTGTTAAGGAATTCCTCTATGAGGAAACTGTTGACGGCGATAACATCAAGGCTCTCGATGATACTGCTTTCTATAAGAAGCAGCACCGTGTTGCCCTCAGAAACTGCGGCGTTATCAATCCTGAAAATATCAACGAATACATAGGCAGACAGGGCTATGAGGCTCTCGGTAAGGTCCTCACAACTATGACTCCTGAGGACGTTATCCAGACTATCCTCGATTCCGGTCTCCGCGGAAGAGGCGGCGGCGGATTCCCGACTGGTATGAAGTGGAAGCTTGCAAGAAATATCGTTCCTAACGCTGACCAGAAGTACGTTTGCTGTAACGCTGACGAGGGAGATCCGGGCGCATTCATGGATCGTTCCGTTCTCGAAGGCGATCCGCACGTAGTTCTCGAAGCTATGTCTATCGCTGGTTACGCTATCGGCGCTACACAGGGCTATATCTACGTTCGTGCTGAGTACCCGATCGCTGTTGAGCGTCTTAACATCGCTATCAAGCAGGCTCGTGAGGCTGGTATGCTCGGCAAGAACATCTTCGGAACAGATTTCTGCTTCGACATCGACCTCCGTCTTGGCGCAGGCGCTTTCGTTTGCGGCGAAGAGACTGCTCTTATGACTTCTATCGAAGGCAACCGCGGTGAGCCGCGTCCGAGACCTCCTTTCCCGGCTGAAAAAGGTCTCTTCCAGAAGCCAACTATCCTCAACAATGTTGAGACATATGCTAATATCCCTCAGATCATCCTCAATGGTGCAGAGTGGTTCGCATCAATGGGTACTGAGAAATCAAAGGGAACAAAGGTATTCGCTCTCGGCGGCAAGATCAAGAATACAGGTCTTGTTGAAGTTCCTATGGGTACAACCCTCCGCGAAGTTATCGAAGAGATCGGCGGCGGTATCCCGAACGGAAAGAAGTTCAAGGCTGCTCAGACAGGCGGTCCTTCAGGCGGATGTATAGATGCTTCAAACTTCGATATCCCGATCGACTATGATAACCTCATCGGTATCGGTTCAATGATGGGTTCAGGCGGACTTATCGTTATGGACGAAGATAACTGTATGGTCGATATTGCTAAGTTCTTCCTCGAATTCACTGTTGATGAATCATGCGGTAAGTGTACACCATGCCGTATCGGTACAAAGAGAATGTACGAGATCCTCGACAAGATCACAAAGGGCAAGGGTACTCTCGAAGACCTTGATAAGCTCGAAGAGCTCGCTTATCACATCAAGGCTAACTCCCTCTGCGGACTTGGTCAGACAGCTCCGAACCCTGTTCTTTCAACACTCAGATGCTTCCGCGATGAGTATATCGCTCACGTTGTTGATAAGAAGTGTCCTGCCGGCGTATGTAAGGATCTTCTCAGCTTCGAGATCGAAAAGGATAAGTGTATCGGCTGCGGAATGTGCGCTAAGCAGTGTCCTGCTTCCGCTATCACAAGAACTGATTATATCGCTCC
Organism: Ruminococcus flavefaciens; assembly: GCA_015067005.1. Taxonomy (GTDB): domain Bacteria; phylum Bacillota; class Clostridia; order Oscillospirales; family Ruminococcaceae; genus Ruminococcus; species Ruminococcus flavefaciens_AA. Next base: position 87,909 of record SVNH01000008.1, on the reverse strand, counting down.
CGGCAAGAAGCTTGCTGCAATGGAGATAGATAAGACAAAGTGCGTGAAGTGCGGTGCTTGTATCGCTACATGTAAGTTCAAGGCAATCATCAAGAAGTAAGCGGAGGAATACTAATGGAAAATATTACTGTCAAAATCAACGGTGTTGAATTAGAAGTACCTAAGGGCACCACTGTTCTTGAGGCTGCTCATAAGGCTGGCTTTGAAATTCCTACACTTTGCTATATGAAAGAGATCAACGAGATCGGCGCTTGCCGTATCTGCGTTACTGAGGTAAACGAGGGCAGAGGTTTCCGTCTCGTAGCAGGCTGTGTATACCCATGCTCAAACAATATGGAGATCCTCACAAATTCTCCTAAGGTCATCGCATCAAGAAAGAAGACTCTTGAACTCATTCTTTCAACTCACGATAGAAAGTGCCTCTCCTGCGTAAGAAGCGGCAACTGCGAACTCCAGAAGCTCGCTAAGGACTATGGTGTTGAGGATGCTTCTGTTTACGATGGCGCAAAGAACGAATATGAGGTTGATAATTCAGCTGCTCATATGTACCGCGATAACAACAAGTGTATCCTTTGCCGCCGCTGCGTAGCAGTATGCTCAAAGACACAGGGTATCGGCGTTATCGGCGCTAATGAGCGTGGTTTCAAGACATATATCGGCTCTGCATTCGATATGGGACTCGGTGAGACAAGCTGCGTATCATGCGGTCAGTGTATCGCTGTATGTCCAGTCGGCGCTCTCTCTGAGAAGGACTACACTAAGGAAGTTCTCGCAGCTATCGCAGATCCTGAGAAGACTGTTCTCGTTCAGACTGCTCCTGCTGTACGTGCAGGTCTTGCTGAGTGCTTCGGCAACCCGATCGGTACAGACGCTGAGGGCAAAATGGTCGCTGCTCTCAGAAGACTCGGCTTCGATAAGGTATTCGATACCGATTTCGCTGCTGACCTTACTATCATGGAAGAAGCTAACGAGTTCATCGAGCGCGTTCAGAACGGCGGAACTCTCCCGCTTATCACTTCATGTTCACCAGGATGGGTAAAGTTCTGTGAGCACTACTATCCTGATCTTCTCGATCACCTTTCAAGCTGTAAGTCACCACAGCAGATGTTCGGCGCAACAGCTAAGACATACTGGGCTCAGAAAATGGGCATTGATCCTAAGAATATCGTTATGGTATCCATTATGCCATGTACTGCTAAGAAGTTCGAGATCGGCAGAGACGATCAGAGCGCTGCCGGCGTTCCTGACGTTGATTACGCTCTCACAACCCGTGAGCTCGGCAGAATGATCGAACGTGCAGGCATCCTCTTCAATTCACTTCCTGAGGAGAAGTTTGATGATCCGCTCGGAATCTCAACAGGTGCAGGCGTTATCTTCGGTGCAACCGGCGGTGTTATGGAGGCTGCTCTCAGAACAGCTGTTCACACTCTCACAGGTGAAACTGTTACTGACCTCGCTGAGGTTCGCGGTACTGAGGGAATCAAGGAAGCTGCTTACAATGTCGGCGACCTCAATGTTAAGGTCAAGGTTGCAAGCGGTCTTGCTAACGCAAGAAAGATCCTCGACGACATCAGAGCAGGCAAGTGCGATGCTCAGTTCATCGAGATCATGGCTTGTCCTGGCGGCTGTGTAAACGGCGGCGGTCAGCCACAGGTACCAATGGGCGTAAGAAACTTCGTTGACATCAGAGAAGAGAGAGCTAAGGTCCTCTACAACCTCGATAAGTCAATGCCTATCAGACAGTCTCACGAAAACCCAGCTGTCAAGAAGGTTTATGAGGAATTCTTCGAGAAGCCGGGCAGCCACAAGGCTCATGAGGTTCTCCACACAACTTATGTGAAGAGAAAAGTTAACGAGATATGATCGTTGAATAGTATTTTAGGAGCGGACGCAAGTCCGCTCTTTATTCTGTCAAAAAAATATACATCTTAAGGGAACGCCCTCACTTGCAGGGCGTTCCCTCTCCAAAAACAGTCCACCGGACTGTTTTTGAATTCACCTTTTGCGGAGCGCTTCTAAGGCAATATATGGGGCTTTGCCCCACACCCCACCGGAGGCACCGCCTATGGACTCTGCTAAAGGGGTGAACCCCCTTTAGAATCCCATTATTTATCAATATATTGCTTTATTAACAAGCTCAGTAGCGGACGCAAGTCCGCTCTTTTTGCTTAGATATTGCTATTTTTTAGATTATGTGGTATTATTACTATATCAAGGATAAAGGAGTCCGGAAATGAAGATCACGAGAATCAAACTCAATTGCAGTGAAGAAGCTGAAATGAAACGCGATATAAGTACGGATTCTGCACTGTTTTACTTCAAAAGCCCTGTCGTTTTCAGTAAGGCTGGCAGACGTATCAAAATGCGCGGCAACTCGGCTGCGATTTTTTCAAGCGGATATATGCAGAATTTCCAGCCGGCTCTCGGTACAAAATTCTGCTGCGACTATGTCCTGTTCAGGATGTCCGCAGGCGATAAGCAGTACCTCGCTGCAAGCGGCATCCCCATAGATGAGCCGATCGAGGTAGGGGATGACTACGTTGTTTCGGGGATACTTCGCTGTATGAAGGCGCAGTCTATGCGTCAGAACAGCGCTAATGACGAGTTCATGGAACTCTCTCTGCGTACTATTTTTATCGCACTTAACGGCAGTGAGGACGGTGTACATGAGAAGGATGTTCCGCATCTGAATAAACTCCGGAAGCTGCGCGAGGAGATTTACCGCTCGCCGGCAGAGATATGGGAAGCCGACATCCTTGCGGAAAAAATGGGCATAAGCCGTGCTTATTTCCATAGGATATACCTCGCTGCGTTCGGTGTGACCTGCCGTCAGGACGCAATTGAGAGCCGTCTGCAATATGCCGCTGAACTTCTGCGGGATGACAGCCTTACTCTGAGCGAGATCGCAGAAAAATGCGGCTACGAAAGCGATTCTTACTTCATGCGCCAGTTCAAACAGCATAAGGGCTGCACTCCGACTGAATACCGCAAAAAGATACTTGAATCCGAAGACTGAAGATACGCCGCCTATTTGAAAAATCTGAAAAAACTCTTTACAAATAACGTGAAATGTGCTATAATATTTAAGATTGATGAATTATGACCATTTTACTTCTAAGGGGAGATCTATATATATGAGTAACGGCAACTATCGCAGAAATCACAGGAGACAGCAGTCTTCAAAGAGATACAAAGTCAGATATGACCGTATCGCTGCTGTTGTTCTTGTATTAGTTGTGTTTATCGTTTTGCTTACTTCATGCGTTAAAAGCTGCTCAAAAAGCGATGAAAGCTCAGATAAGGAAAATGAGACCACAACAGCAGCTGCTGAAACAACACAGTCATCCATAATTGATAACCTCGATACCAGCAAGCAGTCTGATACCATCCTTACAACTGCTATCGACACTCTCAGACCGGATGCTTCACAGTTCGTTACTGAAGCTCACGCTAAAACTGACGTTTACAGAGGTAATCTTGTGCTCGTAAATTCCGGAAATGAATATAAATTCCCGGCTGATGACACTGATCCTGTTACAGTTTATAACAACAAGGCGAGCGACTACTACAACGTAAGCGATTACGTTATCAGGCTCGATAAGGAAGCCCTCAGCAATATCGACAGCTGGATGAACGATTTCTATGCTGCTCATAAGAACACCGATGTTACTATTATCGGCGGCTTCCGTACACTCGAAGAGCAGAACGACAAGTTCAACAGCGGTTATTCAAGCTTCCGCGGCGGCTTCACTGATTACCATACCGCAAGGACCTTTGATATGGGCGTTTTCCCGAAGGACGGTTCAAGCTCGGGTTACTATACCCCTACCGGCATCTACGCTTGGCTCGATGAAAATGCTGCTAATTACGGATTTATCCAGCGATTCCCGGCAGGTAAGGAGTCGATCACCGGTGAACAGGCAAGAACTCAGACCTACCGCTATGTCGGAAAGCCTCATGCAAATTATATGAAGCAGAACAATCTCTGCCTTGAGGAGTATATCGAAACGATCAAGTCATATACTAACACTGCACCGCTTGAAATCACAGTCGGACAGACTCTTTATCAGGTTTACTACGTTCCGGCATCTGCTGAGGGAAATACTGATGTTCCTGTTCCGCAGAACAAGTCCTATACGATCTCAGGAAATAATTCCGATGGCTTTATCGTTACATTGACACTCAATTAATAACAGCGTCCCCCGAAAGGTGACGTACAGCTTGTCGAAAAAGTCGAATTATACATAAAAAGCAGCATGGGCGGCGGAACGCCGCCCATGCATTTTGACAAAATACCGTTGTTTCTTGTAGGGGCGACGTTCCGTCGCCCGCTGATAACAGAATCGAAATGTGGTTTATTGACAGACTGAGCGTCCCCCGAAAGGGGGACGTATTCGGCTATATACAAATATTCTGAACAAAGGAGATAATAGTGAAAAAGATCCCATTCCTGATATGTGCAGCGATGTGCGCTTCGATGGCGGTCTCATGCGGAAACAAAGACAAGGGTGACGGAATAGGTCACCTGTATAATGCGGCTCTTCAGGGGAATCCGCAGAGTCTTGATCCGCAGTATGCGAATGATGCTTCATCGAACACTGTAATAAAGAATATGTACAGCGGTCTTATGCAGACTGAGCCGAGCGGCGCTATTTCGTGCTGCAATGCAAGCAAATACTCAGTCTCACCGGACGGTCTCACATATACATTTGAACTCAGAAAGGATAATTTCTGGTTCAAGGACGATAACGGAAACGATATTATCGAGAAATCTGAGTATTTCCCGGTAACTGCAAAGGACTATGTTTTCGCCTTTCAGCGGCTGCTTGATCCGAAAATGCAGTCGCCTTACGCTGAGTACTATTCGTGTATCAAGGGCGGCGAGGACATCATCAGCGGCAGGCTGTCTCCGGATGAGGCAGGTGTTAAGGCTGTTGACGACTACACCCTCGAAATTACCCTCGATTACCCTTCGGCGGAGTTCCTGAGACTTCTCGCACTTTCTCCGGCTTCGCCTTGCAATGAGGAATTCTTCCTTGCAACTAAGGGAAGATACGGTCTTGATGACAAGTCAGTGATGTCCAACGGAGCATTTTATATGCGTCAGTGGTACTATGATCCTTACGGACATCATAATATACTGTATATGAAAAAGTGCGATATAAACGCAAATCTTGAACGTCAGGTGCTGCCTTCGTATCTTAGCTTCTCAATTGAGAAAAATGAGGATGACGTTCGCCAGTGCTTCAAGGATGACGAGATAGAGTGCTTTACGACACTCAGCGGTTCTTACAGCTCGTCAAAGTATTCTATCACGGAGAAGAGCGCTGTTACTCTCGGACTTGTTTTCAATCAGAAGGAAGGCTATTTCAAAAGCGAGGACCTTAGAAAGGCGCTTTCACTTTCTATCGACCGCACAAAGCTTGCTGACGAACTGAGTGATGATGTCGAGGCAGCCTGCGGCATCGTACCGCCTGCTGTTGAGGTTGCGGGAAAGAAGTACAGAGATCAGGTATCTGATAAGATATTCGATGTATACAAGCCGGATGAGGCTGCTGAATGTGTGCAGAGGGCAAAGGAAGAGCTCAATGTCGGCTCGTTCAATAATGTTAAGATACTCATATGTGCGGATACCATAGATTCGGGATATGTACATCTGCTTTCACAGCAGTGGCAGGATGTTACAGGTGTCTACATCGGTATCGAGGAGGTAAAGCAGGAGGAGTTTTATCAGCGGCTTGAAAACGGTGATTACAGTGTTGCGCTGTATCCGTTAAAAGCTGACCTGAACAGTACGGTTTCGTTGTTCAGCGAGTTTGAAAACGACAGCATACTGAAAAAGGATTCGGACGGCAAAAAGCGTTCGCTTGAGATACTTCACTGCGATTCTGTTCCAGATATTGTTGAGAAGTGTACCGGATTCGAGCGCGAACTGCTCGATGCAGGCGATTTTGTACCGGTGTTCTACAAGAACAGCTACCTTGTGGCATACGATGATAATGACGATATTATTTATGATCCTTTCTCGGGAGCGGTAGATTTCCGGATCGCTAAGAATTACAGCTGATGATCTATTAAGCGTAAAGAGGTGACATTTTGGATATTAACAGGTTTTACAGGGGAGAGGTCTTTGAAGCATATGAGTATTACGGCGCTCATCTGAGCAAAAATGCTACGGTTTTTCGCACATATGCTCCGAATGCACTTAAAGTTTCACTTATCGGCGACTTCACCGGCTGGGATGAAGAGATACCTATGCAGCCGGTCAGGGACGGCAGGTCGTATGAGATCGAGGTTCCTGAAGCTGAAGAGGGTATGCGCTATAAATACCGTATCTACGACAGATCCGGGAAGTTTATCGACCACTGCGATCCCTATGGATTCGGTATGGAACTGCGCCCCGGAACCTGTTCTGTTATCCGCAGCATAGAGGGCTTTGAGTTCGGGGATGCGGAGTGGCTCGAAAAGCGTACCGACTGCCGTGATAAGCCCATGAATATATACGAGGTTCACTTAGGTTCGTGGCGCAGAAAGTCCGATGAGGACGAAGAGGGCTGGTATACCTACTCCGAAATTGCGGATATGCTTATAGACTACGTTTGCGGCTGCGGTTATAACTTCATCGAACTCATGCCGCTGAGCGAGCATCCCTGCGATGAATCATGGGGGTATCAGAGTACGGGCTTCTTTGCCCCGACTGCAAGATACGGTACACCGCAGCAGCTAATGGAGTTTGTTGACAAGTGCCACAGACGCAATATCGGCGTTATCATAGACTTCGTGCCGGTGCATTTTGCCGTTGACCATTATGCACTTACGGAGTACGACGGCACTAAGCTCTATGAGCATCCTACCGACGATATTGGCTATAATGAGTGGGGAAGCCGCAACTTCATACATTCAAAGGGCGAGGTGCAGTCGTTTCTGCAATCCGCTGCGAATTACTGGCTGAGCGTTTATCACTTTGACGGTCTGCGTATGGACGCTATCCGCAATATGATCTACTGGAACGGTGAAGAGGGTCGCGGCGAAAACCTCAAAGCGATAGGCTTTCTCAGATCAATGAACAGCGGACTTAAAGCGCGTCACCCCTCGGCAATATTAGCAGCTGAGGATTCGTCATCGTATCCCAAGATAACGGCACCGGTTTTCGATGGAGGTCTTGGTTTCGATTATAAGTGGGATTTAGGCTGGATGCACGATACGCTTGAATATTTCCAGAGCGCACCGATCTACCGTACCCGCGATTATCACAAGCTTACATTTTCAATGCTGTATTTTTACAATGAGAAGTTCATCCTTCCGCTTTCACATGATGAGGTCGTACACGGAAAGGCAACTATCGCCCAGAAGATGAACGGACAGTATCCTGAGAAATTTCCTCAGGCAAGAGCACTTTATATGTACATGATAGCGCATCCCGGAAAAAAACTCAATTTCATGGGCAGCGAATTCGCACAGCTGCGTGAATGGGACTGCAAACGTCAGCAGGACTGGGATATGCTTAAATACCCGCTGCATGATTCGTTCAGGGAATACATCATCGAACTCAACAGGATATACCTGAAATACAACGCATTGCACTATGACTACGATCCAACTAATTTTGCTTGGGAGGACTGCAACTCAACTGAAAGATGCGTCTATGCGATTCGCAGAAAGAGTGCAGACGGCGATATTCTTGCAGTGCTCAACCTCTCAGACTGGTATCAGGCTGACTATTGCGTGAATATTGGCAGCGATCTTGAAGTCGAACTGCTGCTTGATTCGGATAGTCAAAAATACAGCGGAACAACTCCCGAGGGAAAATCGGATTATGAGTATTCCGGAAACAGTATCAGAATGAACCTAACGCCATTCAGCGGAATGATGTTTCTGCTTAAAAAGAAAAAATAATCCCCATTAAACAGCAAGGACAGCCCTATTGGGCTGCCCCTGCTTTTTTTATACTCTGAAAGGTGTGTATGAGATCTTAGCGGTGTGCAGCCGCTGATCGTCTTTGGAGGTATCATTACAGTTGTTTTGTTTACGCTTTTATTATACTTCATCTGCGCCGGATTTGCAATAACAGAGAGTTTTCAGTTATAAGACAGATTGGAATAACTGCGATTACGCAATTATTATAAAGATTACATAATGCTGACAAAAATGACAATAATATATCTGCCGGCTGTAAGAATTTTCATTGTACCTTTCGGCTGTTTCAGCATAGAATAATGTAAGCGGCAGAAAAGAAGCGTTGTCCGGAGTGGTACTTGTACCCTTGAATAGCTGCGGACGCCGAACGTCTTCCGGACAGCTGCTTTGAGATAGAACAGGGCTGTCCGGCAATAGTCAGACAGCCCTTATTGATAATTTGCAAACTGCCGGACGTATGTCCGGCAGATTAGTGCGGCATTATGAGATCTCATCGGTCTTAGGGGATTTCTGGATATTGATCTTGGATTTAGTTATTGCCCAGACGTTGTTGTGATCTGAACATGATATTGTAACATCAGCTGAATACTGAGAAACATCAGAGTCACTTGAAAGAGAAGCTTCACTTGCAAGGAGGTCAGCCTCTGCGATGAAGTCATTCGGAGTGAGATCCTTCAGAACGTCCTCAGGACCGATAACGGTTATATTCAGACTGTTCGACAGTACAGAATACTCATAATTGCTTGAAGGCTTATTGCTCAGGTGGATGTTCTCATTGCTTATCGTGAAGTCTCGTTTAGCAAGACCGGAACTGTCAAAAGTGACAGTAACATAAGAGGTATTGCTGAGATTCTTGAGCCCTGCCTTTTCGAGCACCTTTCCCACATCGAAGGTAGCCGAGTAATCGAGAGTTACATCACTGAGGTTGATTATGCCTATTTCAAGGCTCTTAGGCAGATCTGCCTGAGAACTTGCAGAAGCGATTGTAAGCGTATCCGTAGAAAGCGACAAGCGGTTCATGAGCCAGTTGGTGTTGAAGTTGGAAGGTGCTTTTTTGAGCACAACAGCGAGATCCACAGTTTTCTGCGTAAGCACCGGAACTTTTATCAGGAAGCTTGTTTTATTGAAGGTAAGCATCGACTGGTCTATGAGCGAGCCGTCTTCTGTAAAGAGCTCGATAGTATCACTTGGAACGGTATATGAAGCTGAGAGCGTTTCTGCCTTAGCCGAAACAGCATAGCATTTCGAGATCTTATCGAGCTGCTCTGAAGGACCTGTTATCGAAACGATGTCGATCTCCTTCGAGTATTCATCGGTGTCGATAGTCTTGCCCTCAGCGAGGGTTATGTTCGGAGTTTTGGCATATACAGGGAACTCCTGAGTGTCGTACTTATCAAATACTACATTGGCAGTTGAAGGTGATATGGAATCGACCTCATAGCTGATACCATTTCCGCCCTTGACCTTTATATTGAGTGTTTTCTTGCCGACAGAAGTGATATTTTCCGCATCAATATAAGCGGTAAGGCTGTCGGAAGTCATAGTACCGACCTGTGTACGGCTGCCCTTTATCCTTACGTTTACGGTATCGACATCGCATGATATGACGCTCAGACCGCTGTCGGCAGCAGAAGTTCCGCTGATGTCGAGACTGAGCTTAACGTTGGTCAGTGTCTTTGGAACGGAAGGGTAGAAGGTCATTGAGATAACGAACCACAGCAGTATAGCGATAATAACCGAGTATATTGCCAATGCAAGGTTATCTTTAGCACCTTTCACGATCTTTTTTCTGAGATTTTTAAGAATTATCAATCTTTTTTCCTCCTTTCAGAGTGGGAGGAGAGCAGCTTCTTTGCGGGGATAGAAATATCCGATTGCGGAGAATAGATCTCCTTTTCAAGGAGCGATTTCAGCTTATCGTGGGTGTAATCTCTTGTGAGAACGCCGTTCATAGCCACTGAGATCTGACCTGTTTCCTCGGAAACAACGATAACAACAGCATCGGAATTTTCACTCATACCTATTGCAGCTCTGTGGCGTGAACCGAGGCGCTTGTTGATCTGTTCATCCTTCTGCGGCTTCGGTAGGAAGCAGGCTGCGGCGAGTATGATACCGTCGCGGATGATGACAGCGCCGTCGTGGAGCGGGGTTTTGGGATAGAAGATATTTCCGAGCACTTCCTTGCTGGGAGTTGCGTTCAGGATAGTACCTGTTTCAATCTGTTCACCGAGACGCACCTCACGTTCAATGACTATCAGAGCGCCTGTCATGGTAGCTGAAAGCTCGACGCATGA
>SVNH01000008.1:0-77598 GCA_015067005.1 Ruminococcus flavefaciens | reverse complement strand
ATCTGTTCACCGAGACGCACCTCACGTTCAATGACTATCAGAGCGCCTGTCATGGTAGCTGAAAGCTCGACGCATGAATCACAAACAGCTACGATAGCGGGGTTCCACATCTGAGTTTTTTCATCGCTGCTCTGACCGAGACCGAGCATACGCACATCGAATTTTGTACGTCCTGCCTTTTCAAGAACACGTCTGAGTTCTGGCTGGAAGAGGATTATCATAGCGATGAGACCGATGTCGAGAGTTTTTTTCAGAATGTATGTAACGGTTTTAAGTCCGAAGAATTCGCTGAGGAAATAACCTGCAACGAGGAGGACGATACCTTTTACAAGCTGACCGGCTCTTGTTTCACGTATGAGTTTGAGCAATATGAAAATGAAGTAGGCGAGGATAGCAACGTCCACAACATCAATGAATTTCAGGGTGCTGAGGATACTAAGAAAAGCGTACTTAATATCGTTTAAGTTCACACGTTTCACTTCCTTTCGGATTGGTATTTCTACACATATACAAATGATCGTTATCTATGTACAGAGGGAGAGCATCCCTCTTGGCTGACTGCACAATTCCTCATAATAATATTGTACCACAAATTCAGATAATTTCAATAGTTTTCACATAATTTTTATTCCGGTATAATTAATTTTATTTTTTCACATAGTCCGGAAACGTCAGATTTTTTGCTGAAAACTGACGGCGCGAATCTTATCGTGCCGTTTTCTGTTCCGAGATAATTGTGTGCAAGAGCGGCGCAGTGGAAGCCGGCTCTCAGATAATACCCGGCTGAGGACAGCTTTGCAGCGGCAGTTTCCGGCTGTATACCGTCGATCGTGAATGATACTATCGGAACATACGAAGCCTGCGGCTGGCGCAGGAACGTTATTTTTTCATTGCCTTTCAGTTCGTTCATGAATGATCGGCAAAGGCTGCTCTCATGAGCGTATATTTTTTCGATGCCTATTCGCTTGACGAATTCCACACCTGCTTTAAGAGACATTATTCCGCTGAGGTTGAGAGTTCCGCTTTCAAGAGCCTCCGGAAGCAGCAGCGGCTGTGCAAGACTTGATGAAGCTGTACCGGTCCCGCCCTGTATTATGGGTACTATCGGGTATTTGCCGTCGCTTATCAGCAGACCTGTTCCGGCAAGACCGTAAAGTCCCTTGTGACCGGCTGTGCAGAGTATATTTATGCCGTCTGAAAGCTTTACATCGGTAACACCGCAAGCCTGAGCACCATCGGCAATGAAGCATATATCACGTTCACGGCAGAGAGCAGCTATGTCGCGCCACGGCAGAAGCTGTCCCGTAACATTGCTTGCGAGAGTACACACTATCGCCCTTGTATCGCTGCGTATCAGCGACTGGAAGCTTTCAACGGTGCGATGATCCTCCGGATAGACCTTTGCAATGGACATCGAAGCCTTCTTCGCCGATGCGAGCGCAGCGGCAGGTCTTGCGACCGAATTGTGTTCCAGACTGCTTATTATCATGTGTCCGCCGCCGTTCATAACGCCTTGTATAGCCATATTCAGTGCGTGAGTGCAGTTCAGTGCGAATACTACGTTCTCAGGCTGTGCATCGAAGAAGTCTGCGATGACTTCACGCGCCGAGTAGACCTCCGCAGCACTTTTCATTGCCAGTGCGTGACCGCCTCTTCCGGCATTTCCTCCGAGTTTATCCATAGCGTATGAGGCTGCACGGATGACCATTTCAGGTTTCGGAAAAGTTGTAGCTGCGTTATCGAAGTTTACCGGCATTGTCGAACTCCTCTCCGATGATCTGAGTGAAAGGCACGGAATAATTCTTCAGGATACCGATAGCCTCACGGCAGTGACCTCTTATTGATAGCATAAAGCCGCAGGTGCTGCTGCCGGGACGGTCGATCCTTTTTATCTCACAGGGATACCCTCTTGCGCGCAGAAGCTTTTCGGCTTTTACAGCGTAGGTGTAAGACGGCATCTCCACATTGCATACTGTCAAAAATATCCCCCCTGACCTGAACTGTGCAGTCCAGCCTGAACAGGGTACACTACATTATATGCAGCTGCCGGATAAACTGTACTGAAAAGGAAATACGTTCCTGCCATCCGGCAGGAACGTATCATTCGTTATTTTTTGTTGTTTTTCAAGGTGGTATCGTAAGAAATCCCAGTACCTGTGAGGGTAGCCTTGACTTTCTTTTTATCGTTCACGGTGACTTTCAGGTCTTTGCCGCCGACTGTCACACTTGCACCTTTTTTGGTTTTGTTTATTTTCAGGAATTTACCGAGCTTTATGCTTTTAGTGAATTTGAATCCCATAGCATTACACCGGATCAGTCCATAGCCTTCTTGATAGCAGCCATGAGTTCAGCGTAGGTCTCGAAAGCAGGGAGCTCAGGGTTATCAGCCTTGATCTTATCGGTGCTCTTGAAGAGGAAGCCAGCCTTGCTTGCCTTTATCATAGCGAGATCATTATAGCTGTCTCCGCTTGCGATAGTCTCGAAGCCGATAGACTGGAGTGCCTTCACGGTTGTGAGCTTTGACTGTTCACAGCGCATCTTGAAACCTGTTATCTCGCCGTTCGGAGCAACTTCAAGAGAGTTGCAGAATATAGTCGGCATACCGAGCTTTTTCATGAGCGGAGCGGCAAATTCCGAGAAAGTGTCGCTGATGATGATTACCTGACAGAGTGAACGCAGTTCATCAAGGAATTCCTTAGCGCCTTCCATAGGATCTATTTTAGCGATAGTCTCCTGTATCTCCTTGAGACCGAGCCCATGCTCCTTGAGAATGCCAAGACGCCATTTCATAAGTTTGTCATAGTCTGGTTCGTCACGGGTAGTCTTTTTGAGTTCAGGTATTCCGCTTGCTTCAGCAAAAGCGATCCAGATTTCAGGTACAAGAACTCCTTCGAGATCGAGACAGGTGATATACATATATAATTCCTCCGGTATTAAAATTGTGAGCGATTGCTCAAATAATATTATACACCATCAGGGAGGATTTGTAAATAGCAGCCTGAATTATTTTTCCTTATTAACAGCTTCATCGAGAGTTACTTCGATAGTCTGTTCCTCGCCGTTGCGTGAGAAGGTTATCTCTACTGTATCGCCGGCGCTGTGCTTGTTCTTTTCGGCATTGAGCTCTTCGTAGGTTGAAACGTCCTGACCGTCGAAGGCTGTGATAACGTCACCTGATTTCAGACCAGCCTTTTCGGCTGCGCTGTCCTCGGTAACGGATGTAACGTAGATTCCGACAGGCAGACGGAAGTTAGCTGCGGTATACTCATCAACGTCCTGACAGCTTATGCCGAGCTGCGGCTTACCTGTAACATAGCCGTAATCCATGATGTCCTTGACTATCTTTGAGACCTCGTTTGAAGGGATAGCGAATCCGATATTCTCGATCGAAGCTGATGAATATGATGAGGACATCTTTGATGAGTTGATGCCTATAACCTGACCGTACTTATTGATGAGTGGACCGCCGGAGTTTCCTGAGTTGATAGCGGCATCGGTCTGGAGAAGTGTCATGGACTTGTCGTTGATAGTAACATCTCTGTCGAGACCTGAAATTACGCCGGTAGTTACAGTGTTCTTGAGCTGGAATCCGAGAGGGTTGCCGATCGCAACAACTGATTCGCCCTGCTTGAGTTGATCACTGTCGCCGAACTGAGCAGCTGTAAGATCTTCTGCCTTGATCTTTAACACTGCAATATCAAGATCGGTATCGTAACCGATTACCTCTGCATCATATTTTGTATCGTCATTGAGTATAACTGAGATATTCTTGGAAAGACCTGCACCGTGGTCAGTATCATAGATAACATGGGCATTGGTCACGATATATCCGTCCTCCGAGATGACAACACCGGTGCCGGTAGCTGTACCTGTCTGTGTACTTGGCTGTGCGCTGCCGCCGAACATGAACATTCCGCCGTTGGACTGGGTTGTTACTGTGAACTCTGATTCGATGCCAACTACTGATGGAAGAAGCTTTTCAACTATCTGTTCGGTAGAAAGAACATCGTTTGAGGTCTCGATATTTTCAATCATTCCCATTGGATCAGCGTAAGCGGCATTTGAGGATGATGAGAGCGGCTTTTCAACGTACTGTGTTATGACTTTTGTGGAACTGTCTTTATTTTCAAAAACTCTGTAAACGCTTACCGAACCTGTTGAGATAAGTGCGACTGCCATGATACCTGCGATCACCTTTGCAGCAGTGTGATTCTTCTTTGCCGGCTTGGCATTTGCATCACAGCTGAAAGTGTTATCCTCTGAGTAATTATTGAAATTATTGTAATTGTTATCAAACTGGTTATTCATAAAATTCACATTCCTTTTCGTCATAGATTTTGTTTCTGAGGTCTTCCCTCAGGCTATGGTCTTATTATATCCGTGCTGTGTGATATGAATTTGCAGTAATTGTATAGCTTTTGAAAATGTTATGTGAAGCTTTTTTCACCTTATTGACAGTTCTGTGAAAAGATTATGACGTTTTTGTTATCGGGTATCCCTATTGATTTATTTATCCGGATAATGTATAATATATACATCATTATATTTATTGAATCCGGCTTTTTGCCGGTACGTTTTTATGCTATTGGATAGTAAAAATGGGAGAATGAATGTGAAAAGCTTTATTCTTAGAACAGCAGCGGCGTTATGTGCAGCGGTCATGTGCGCCTGCGGAAGAAGATCAGACGGAAGCGTTACTCCGCCTGACGGAAGTCTTGACAGCTGTACGATAAGGTTTTCGTGGTGGGGCGGTGATGACCGTCATGAAGCTACCCTCAAGGCGATAGAACTGTGGAATACCATTCATCCGGAAATAGAGATAGTTCCCGAATACGGCGGCTGGGACGGCTGGAGCGAAAAGACCGCGGCTCAGATAAGCGGCGGCACCGAGCCTGACCTTATGCAGATAAACTACGATTGGCTCGTGACAATGTCGCCGGACGGAAAGGGCTTCTATGATCTGGATGAGCTGAGGGACAGCCTTGATCTTTCGGGCTTCGATGAGGATGTGCTTTCGCTTGGAAGAGTGTCCGGACATCTTAACGGAGCAGTTGTCTCGATGACAGGAAGAGGTCTTTTTTACAATTCCGCGACCTATCGCAGTCTTGGGGCGGAATATCCGGCTACATGGGATGAACTTACCGCGCTTGGGGATAAATTCCGCGAAAATGACAAATATCCGCTCGATCTTGATATACAGTCCGGCGGAACAGCATGGTATCTTGCGGCAGTCTACGTTCAGCAGCTTACGGGCAGGGAGTTCATCTCTGTTGACGGCAGGCTCGGCTTCACAAAGGATGATATGCGAACTGCTCTCGATTTCTACAAGAGGCTTGAGGACGAGCACATCATCCGTAAAGTCAGCGAGCGCAGCGGCGAGGACGGAAATGCGGCACTTTATCAGTCGCCGGAGTTTATAAGCGGACGTATTGCAGGTCTGTGCGAGTGGGGAAGCTCTGTCGGAAAGTATGAGCAGGTACTTCCGGATGGCGAGTTGGTATCAGGCGAGTTTCTCAGCAGCGGCGGCAATAACAGCGGCTGGATGGTCAAGCCCTCGATGCTTTACGCTGTTTCGGCACATACAGAGCATCCCGATGAGGCAGCGGCGTTCATGGACTTTCTGCTCAACAACAGTGAGTGTGCGGAGATACTCGGTACAACACGCGGGATACCGGCTTCACAAAAGGCTTACGACAGCCTTGCGGCGAGCGGAAGGCTCACAGGACTTGCCATTGAAAACGATACTAAGCTTTACTCTATGGATACATTGCCGGTAAGCCCTTATATGGAGCTTCCGCGCGTCAAGGAATTCTGCAATTCCGCGATAGAGAGCGTTTCTTACGGCAACTGTGATACCTCAGAGGCGGCTGAGCAGCTTTATGATTCGATAACGGAATATCTGGAGAAAATAAGAAAATGAAAAAACGCATTTACAGTAATCCGGTCGGAGTCGGAAGGTATACCGGACTTCTGCTGATAGCGCCGTTTATAGCCGGATTTCTGCTATTTACGCTGTATCCGTTCGTATGCTCGTTTGCTTTCGGACTTACAGAATATGATAATGTGCGTCCGCCTGAGTATGTCGGCGCTGAGAACTACCGCAGGATGCTGCACGATGAGACGTTCAGAAAGTCAGTCGGAGTAACGCTGAAATATGCGGCGCTGCTCGTTCCGATGAAGCTGGTCTTTTCGCTGCTTACGGCTCTTCTGCTTTCGGCTGAGATACGCGGGATAGGCATTTACCGCACTGTTTTCTACATCCCCTCGATACTCGGCTCGAATCTTGCTGTTGTGATAATGTGGCAGTATCTTTTCACATCCGGCGGACTGGTGAATCAGTTCCTCGGGATAATGGGCGCTTCACCTGTAAACTGGTACGGCGATCCCGATAAGGCGATATTCGTGATAATACTTCTCAGACTGTGGGAATTCGGTTCGACTATGATAATATTCCTCACAGCGCTGAAAGCCATACCCGCTGAACTCTATGAGGCGGCAAAGGTCGACGGCTGCGGCAGGATAAGGGCATTTTTCTCGATAACTCTGCCTCAGCTCAAAAACGTCATTTTCGTGAACCTTGTGCTTCAGACTATTGCGGCATTTCAGGAGTTCAACGCGCCGTATATGCTCACAGGCGGCGGACCTATGAAGAGTACATATACTGTCGGTATGATGATCTATGACGAGATGTTCAGGTTCAACGATATGAATGTCGGATATGCGAATGCGCTTTCGTGGGTGCTGTTTGTGATGATCTCGGCTGTAACTGGGATAATGTTTGCTGTATTGCGGCACGGCAGAGAGGGGGATGAGCGATGAAAAGGCTGCCCTTCTACATTTTGCTGACTATCACGGCGATAGTGATGATATACCCGCTTATCTGGCTTATAGGCGCTTCGTTCAAGACCAATGACGAGATATTTTCGTCTGTATGGTTCATGCCGGAAAGCGTAGACTTCTCGTCTTACAGAAACGCTTGGCAGACAGTTACTCCCTATGATATGGGACATTATTTCATGAACACGTTCATGATAATCATTCCGAAAACAGTTTTTGCCGTAACATCGTCTGTGCTTGTAGCTTACGGCTTTGCGCGGTTTGATTTCCCGCTGAAGCGTTTCTTCTTTGCTATGCTCATGGCAGGGATGTTCATGCCTTCGATAGCAACTGTAATGCCGATGTATATGTTCTGGAGCAGGCTCGGTCTGCTTGACACCTACGTTCCTCTCATCGCGCCCTCTATGTTTGCCTGCGAGGGGATGTTCGTGTTCATATTGATACAGTTTTTCAAGGGAGTTCCGAGGGAATACGATGAAGTCGCAAGGATAGACGGCTGCGGTACTCTCAGAACGCTGTTTTACGTGCTTCTACCATGTATAAGACCTGCTGTTGTCTCGATAGCAGTTTTCACGTTCCTCTGGACGATGAACGATTTCCTCGAACCGCTCATCATGATACATTCAGTGGAAAAATACCCTCTTTCACTTGCTTTGAGACTTTCTGCGGACAGTACCGGTCAGGGCTATGAACAGCGCAAAATATTGGCAATGTCAGTGATAGGACTTATACCCTCGATAGGAGTATTTGCACTGGCACAGAAAAAATTCGTCAGCGGTATTACCGCGGGAGGATTGACAGGATGAATATTACAGAAAAGCAGAGATCAGCTGCCGAAGCTTACATCGAAAAGCTGATACTGCCCTCTGATCCGCTTATGCCTCTCTGGAACAAGGAGAATATCATTTTCAGAAAACGGCACAAGTGGAACTATATTGATAACTGCATGATAAAGGCGATCATCATGCTCAGCGAGGTCGGCGGAGATGAGCGGCTTGCGGAAAAGGCGGCTGAACTCACAGATTCTTATGTGACAGAAAACGGTGATATACCTACATTCAGCGCCGATGACTTCAATCTCGACAACATCTGCGGCGGACGTAATCTGCTTTGGCTCTGGAGACATACAGGCAAGGAAAAGTACCTTGCAGCTGCGGAGCTCCTTATACACGGACAGCTTCTGCGTCAGCCGCGGACAGCATCCGGTAATTACTGGCACAAGGCGGTCTATCCGGAGCAGGTATGGCTGGACGGCGTTTATATGGCTCTGCCGTTTGCCGCGGAATATGCGGTCATGAAGGACGATAAGCAGCTTGCGGAAGATATAATCAGGCAGCTGTCCGTCATCAGGGAGAAAATGCGCGATGATGTCACCGGACTGTATTATCACGGTCTTGACGAATCCGGAAAGATGTCGTGGGCGGATGAGGTGAAGGGGACTTCAAGTGAATTCTGGCTGCGTTCAATGGGGTGGCTTGCAGCCGGACTTGCGGATATTTGCGAGATAATGCCGGGCTCTGCCGAAGCTATGCTCGCAGGACTTCTCGCTTCACTTGCTGAGAATATGACACCGGAAGGTATGCTTATGCAGCTTCCTTTACGTAAGGGGCTTGCGGACAATTACCCCGAAAGCAGCGGAACTCTGCTGTTTGCCTATTCTGCGATGAAAGCAGCGCGTCTGGGAATTGTAGGTGCTGATACAGGAGCGGCAGGGAAGAAGGCTTTTGACGCAGTGAGTGAGGGCTATATAAATTTCGGTCCGGACGGTATGCCGGTTCTGGGAAATATCTGTCTCATGGCAGGTCTTGGCGGTGAGCCTTTCCGTGACGGCTCTGCGGGATACTATCTCAGCGAGCAGATAGTTGAAAATGATGCAAAAGGCATAGCGCCTTACCTTATGGCTTATGCTGAAAGCTGTATGCAGTAGCAGCAGGATGTTCTGTTTTTGCAGTCAAAGCAATTGACATTTCTGCTTGTATGGGGTATAATTAATGTGTGTAATTTCGTACTACGGTAAGCTGCCTGCCGTTTACAGTGCAGCACGAAAACGCAGCGAACTACCCTCTGATACGTGCGTTTTCGTTATATGGAGTAATTATGAGTATTTTTGATTTCAGTAAAAAAACTCCGGGATTGAGCCACGATTGGCAGGTCTTTCAGCAGTTCGTCGGCAATATAGGCGCTTTTACCTACATCGCAAAGGAGAAGACTGCATATTTCGATCAGGCTGCCTGCCGTATGCTTTCATGTTCCGGGGAAAAACTCAATGAGTTTGAATTCTTCAACCTTCTCGAAATGATCTCAAAGAATCCTGTTGAAGGTCAGAAGCATATCTATCGTTTCACTGAAAACAATGTAACAAGATACATCAAAATGAACATCTACGAGAGCAGTGATGAGTGGCTCGGATTCGTTCAGGACTTCACACGTCAGATCTCGGATATAAATGATAAGCGTGACTTTGTTGAGTATGATCCTGTTACAAGACTTCCTTCATTCCCGTCTTTCTCACAGAAGATAAGGAATCTGCTTCCGGATGTTGAGCATGGATGTCTTGCGACCATTTACATAAATGGTATCGACAAGCTCGGTTCTTATCTTACCGTTGACAATACCAACAGCTGTATAACCTCCGCTGCTGAGGTGCTGAAAAGCTTTGTCAGCGACAATATCATTATCGGCTCAAAGTCGAATTATGAGATATGTGCGTTCTTCCGTGATACCGATAAAATGAGTATCTACAACATTCTCAACAGTATGGATGAGGCTGTTCAGCACTGCACTCTTACCGACGATTTCGGCGAGATCATTGATATTTCCGATAAGAGCAGTCTCAGCCTTTCGATCGGCTGTTCTTCCTATCCGGAAGAGGCTTCGGATTTCAATATGCTCGTGAATTATTCGGAGTTCGCACTCTATGAGGCGAGGAATTTCCGCCGCGGAGTTATCAACTGGTTCTCTGAGGAAAACTATAACCGCGATAAGGATTCCTACCGCGATGCACAGGTATTTTCACGCATCATACAGGAAAATCTCCTGACCTATCATCTCCAGCCGATAATTGAAACTCAAACCGGAGAGATAGTGGCTTATGAGGCTCTGATGCGTACTACCGGCGATATCAAGATGACTCCCACACAGATACTCAAGATCGCTGAGAGCCAGAACAACCTTTATGCTATCGAGAAGCTTACTCTGTTCAATACGCTCAAGCTCCTCAGCGATAATCAGCAGGTATTTGAGAACAGAAAGCTTTTCATCAATTGTCTGCCGAACAGTCTGCTCACGGATGAGGATTTCAACGAACTTTACCTCAATTACGGCGAGCTCATTGCCAAGACCGTCATTGAGATAGTCGAGGACAGTGATGCTACCGCAGAAGGAGTTGAACTCCTGAAAAAGCGCTGCGGATTCACACATACCACACTTGCTATCGACGATTACGGCACCGGCTATTCAAACAGCTCGAATCTGCTGAATTACGCTCCGGATTACATTAAGATCGACCGTTCGCTCATCAGCGACATACATAACGATCTGAAAAAGCAGCAGCTCGTAACATCTGTTATTGAGTTCTGCCACGATAATCAGCTTCAGTCGCTTGCTGAGGGAGTTGAAACTCTTCAGGAACTAAAAACGGTAATACGTCTCGGAGTTGATCTCGTTCAGGGATATTACACTTCCAAGCCGAAGCCGCTGTTCCTCAACAGTATTGCAACTGAGGTCAAGGACGAGATAATCAAGACCAATCTCGAAACACGTCCGGACGGCATGAAGAAGATATATACTGCCCAGAACGACAGCGAGATAGACCTCCTCAAGCTTGCACTTGAAAAGTATACCGATATCCACATTTACCAGAGCAAGGCTACTATCATCGGTGATCCGGAAAAGCTTGTAAAGATGAACATTGCTATAATGGACAACCACAGCTGTGAGCTGACACTCAAGAACGTGAACATCACAAGCGGAAACAGCCGACCGGTCATCTCTGTCGGTGAGTATGCAAGACTTGTGCTGAATGTGGTCAAGACCAATAAGCTTGGATATTCCGGCATTTATGTGCCTATGGGATCACAGTTTGAGCTATGCGGAAAGGGTACGCTCACCATTGACTGCTACGCTCCTGAGGGCATCGGTATCGGAAATGATTACGATCACAGCTACGGCGACATCACCATTGATATGCAGGGAACTCTCGAAGTGATCTCAAATAGCGTCGAAACACTTTGTATCGGCGGCGGCTACAACGAGGATGATTCGGACATCAATCTGCGTTCAGGAAAGATCAAGCTCTTCCTCTACGCGCATAACGGACTTGCTGTCGGAAGCTTCAACGGCGATGCTAACGTCGATATTTCCGAGGACTGCTCACTCGATATAAACCTCTCAGGCATCAAGGTCGCAGGCATAGGAAGCTGCAAGGGGGTTGCTTCCGTGACATCCTCTGCCGACATTAATATCTCATGCACCGGCGCTCAGGCAGTAGGTATGGGCGTTCTCGAAGAGGGCGAAGGAAGCGTTCTTGTTAAGGGCGGAAAGATCAAAATGAAGATGCGTTCCGCTAAGCATACCTGCATCGGCTCTGTGAACGGCGCTGTGAACACAAAGATACGCAATGCTGAGATAAGCATTGATTCAGAGGGAGACGATGTTACCGGTATCGGCGACGCTATGGGCTCGGGTAATGTCGCTATCATTGATTCCGCTGTCACAATGAAGCTTCTTGCCGGAAATCCTAAGGACATCGGTACAGGAAGCGGCGACCTCCAGATACAGAATTCGACTGTAAGCTCACTGGTAAATAACCAGAAGATCAGCCACTGACGGCGCGGTAAATATTAGCACATCATCTGTTTCCGTATTACGGAGCAGCAGGATATTATTCAGAAAGAAAGGTATTTTATTAATGAAACTTGGTATGGTTGGACTGCCGAATGTCGGCAAAAGCACACTGTTTAACGCACTCACGAATGCAGGCGCTGAGTCTGCAAACTATCCGTTCTGTACTATCGAGAAAAATGTTGGTATCGTTTCGGTTCCGGATGAACGTCTCGATAAGCTTGCTGAAATGTACGAGCCGGATAAGTTCACTCCTGCAACACTTGAATTCGTGGACATCGCAGGTCTTGTAAAGGGAGCTTCAAAGGGCGAAGGTCTGGGAAATAAGTTCCTTGCTGACATCCGCGAGGTCGATGCTATCGTTCATGTTGTACGCTGCTTTGAGGATCCTAATATCATCCACGTTGACGGAAGTATCAATCCTCTGCGCGACATCGAAACTATCAATCTCGAACTCATCTTCTCCGATATAGAAATGATCGACAGACGTATCGACCGTGCAAAGAAGGCTGTAAAGGGCGATAAGAAGTACCTTGCCGAGATAGACTTCCTTGAAAGACTCAAAACGCACCTCGAAAACGGCAAGTCTGCAAGAGGCTTCGATTTCACCGACGATGAGCGCGAAATGATAAAGTCAACTCCGCTTCTCTCAGCAAAGCCGGTAATTTACGCTGCCAACCTCAGTGAAGACGACTTCGTGAACAACATCGAGACCAATGAGAACTATCAGAAGGTACGTGAACTTGCCGCAGAGGAGCATTCAGCAGTTCTGCCGATATGTGCTCAGATAGAAGCTGAGATCTCGGATATGGGTGACGAGGATAAGGCTATGTTCCTCAGCGAACTCGGACTTGAAGTATCAGGTCTTAATCGTATCATCAAGGAAGGCTACGCTCTTCTTGGTCTTATCTCTTACCTTACTGCCGGTAAACAGGAGGTCCGCGCATGGACTATCACAAAGGGTACTAAAGCACCTCAGGCAGCCGGAAAGATCCATACAGACTTCGAGAAAGGCTTTATCCGTGCTGAGGTCATCTCATTCGATGACCTTATGGAGTGCGGCTCAATGACTGCTGCCAAAGAAAAAGGACTTGTACGTCTTGAAGGTAAGGAATACGTTATGCAGGACGGCGACATCGTTCTGTTCAGATTCAATGTGTGATAACGAATAAAGAAAAGCCCCTTTTGTAAAGGGGCTTTTTTAATATCGAATATTTATGCTATATCAGGAAACGTCCTCCCTTGCAACCCATTCACGATCTGTGCCGTTAGCGAATACATTCAGGCTATGGCGATAAAGTGAGCGAGTTTACGAGCGCCAACGTGGAGGGGGGCAGCGTCACGCTGCCTTAGTCGAGGAAGTCCTTGACCTTTTTGCTTCTGCTTGGGTGACGAAGCTTTCTGAGTGCCTTTGCTTCGATCTGACGTATTCTTTCACGGGTAACGTCGAAGCGCTGACCTACCTCTTCAAGAGTGCGTGATTTTCCGTCCTCAAGACCGAATCTGAGCTTGAGTACCTTTGCTTCACGCTCGGTAAGAGTTGAAAGCACCTCATTGAGCTGTTCTTTGAGGAGGGTATGTGAAGCGGCTTCTGCCGGTGCAGGAGCATCATCATCGGGGATGAAGTCGCCGAGGTGGCTGTCCTCTTCCTCACCGATAGGAGTTTCGAGAGAAACAGGATCCTGAGCAACGCGCATTATCTCGCGTACCTTGTCAACAGGCATACCGAGCTTGTCCGCGATCTCTTCCGGACTCGGATCGTGACCATTTTCGTGGAGAAGCTGGCTCGATACCTTCTTGACTTTTGTGATAGTCTCAACCATGTGAACAGGTATACGGATAGTTCTTGCCTGATCTGCGATAGCTCTTGTTATTGCCTGACGGATCCACCATGTAGCGTAGGTCGAGAACTTGAATCCCTTAGTGTAATCGAATTTTTCAACAGCCTTGATAAGTCCGAGGTTACCTTCCTGAATGAGATCGAGGAACTGCATACCTCTGCCGACATATTTCTTTGCGATAGATACTACAAGACGAAGATTTGCCTCTGAAAGACGCTTTTTAGCGTAAGGATCGCCTTTAGCCATTCTCTGTGCGAGTTCGATCTCTTCTTCGGTTGAAAGGAGGGGAACACGACCGATCTCCTTGAGGTAGATCTTAACAGGATCGTCGATAGCGATACCCTCAGTAGAGAGAGCCATTTCGAGGTCATCTGTCATATTTGAATCCATACCGATCTTGAGATCAGCGTCAACATTCATATCCTCTACGATCTCGATATTGAGATTTTCGCAGTTATCATAGAAGGTGTTGATCTGTTCAACATCGAAATCGAGGTCCTCGAGAGCATCGGTGATCTCCTTTGTGGTAAGTTTTCCGTTGGCTTTACCCTGTTCCATAAGGGCTTCGATCGTATTTTTCTTGTTTTCCATAATAACATCCTCCTATTTTTTCTTTGACTTGAAAAGATCCATCAAATCGTCATCAGACATATTATCTGAATCTTTCGGAGCGTAATTCTTCAGAACATTGGCGCAGTCCTCAAAGACTGCTCCGGTGACCGGATGCTCGCGGTTTCTTGCAGCGATACCGGTAATCCTTCCTGTTTCCTCGAATGTGAAATCGTCCGAGAGCATTGATACAGAGAAGTGTTCATGCTCTTTCATGATGTCGAGCATAGCTGAGTATACTTTTTTATTGAAAGCCGTTACGAATAATTCCGGCGGCACTTCCTTTTCTATAACATCGCATTCCTCCGGGTGCTTCAGGAGGTAGCAGATGATAGATTCTTCGGCTTTAGCCTCGCGCCTGTATTTTACGGCTTCGGGATTTATGTCATCGCGCTGATAGGTAGCAGCGGACTGTATATTGCGCCATTCGCGTTTCTGCTCGGAACGTCTGCTGCGGCGCAGCATATCGTCGATGTGTGTCTTGAGTACCTGTACTGGTATCTCACACTTCTGCGAGGTACGGGAAATATAAACCTCGCGTTCGAGCGGTGATTCTATTCCTGCGAGAACTTTAGAAGCGCGGTTGAGCAGTTCAACTCTGCCGAGCTCCGTTGAAAGGTCAAGACCTATCTCGCATTTATCGAGCATGAAGTCAGTCGCATCGAAGGAATCCTCAAGCAGCATACGGAACCTTTCAGCGCCGAATTTTTTTATGTATTCATCGGGATCCTTAGCGCCCTCCATGTGGATGACCTTTGTGCGTATACCAACGTCAGCGAAGTGATTTATCGCTTTCTGGGTAGCCTTCTGACCTGCGCCGTCGCTGTCGTAAGCGATGATGACCTCCTCAGCGTAGTGGCTGATGAGACGCGCCTGATCGGGGGTTATAGCGGTTCCGAGAGTTGCAACGGCATTCTCGAAGCCTGCCTGATTGACGGCGATAACGTCCATATAGCCTTCGCAGAGGATTATCTGCTTGGTCTCGGCATTTTTTGCAAAGTTCATTGAGAAGAGGTTAGAGCCCTTGTCGAATACGGGGGTTTTGCTTGTATTCAGGTATTTCGGCTGAGAATCATTGAGAACTCTTCCGCCGAATCCGATGATATTGCCTCTGAGGTCAACGATCGGGAACATAACGCGGTTGCGGAACATATCATAGCTTTTGCCGGTTTTCTGAGAACGTCCGCCGAGCCAAGCGTCGATTATCTCGTCATCGGAGTAGCCTTTCGAGCGCAGGTATGTACTGAGTTCGCTCCATGAATCAGAAGCGTAGCCCAGACCGTATTTCTTGATAGTGGCAGGGGAAAGCTTTCGTTTTGCGAAGTACTGCAGCCCGGACTTATCCTTGCCTTTTATCAGGTTTGTATAGAAGAAATTTGCCGCAAGGCGGTTCATTTCATAGATCTTGGTTTTTCGCTGAGCGAGCCGGCTGTCGGTATTATTGCGTTCAGGGACTTCAAGTCCTGACCGCTGGGCGAGCAGCTTTACAGCTTCCATGAAATCGAGGTTTTCGATCTTCATGGTAAAGGTTATAACATCACCGCCTGCGCCGCATCCGAAGCAGTAGAAGCTCTGACTGTCGGTGAAAATGGTACAGGAAGGCGTTTTTTCCGAGTGAAACGGACACGAGCAGACGTAATTGCGTCCGCGGCGTATAAGGTGAACATAAGAACCCATTACCGTTTCTATCGGATTAGCACTTCTCAGGCGGTAGAGGAATTCATCATCTCTTGGCATAGTGCACTCCGTTATTTCCAGAACTTTGGCACGAAGAGTTCGGTATAAAGGTCAACAGCGTACTCATCGCTCATGCCGGAAATATAGTCGCAGACAGCGCGGTCAGCATCGGTCTCCTTCATGATAACGCGGTATTCGTCCGGAAGAAGGCGGCTGTTCTCTATGAAATAGGAATATAGCTTTTTCACGAGGAGTTCTGCTTTCTGTTCCTCCTGTTTAGCGGCAGGATTTGTGTATACCTTAGCAAACATGAAGCTTTTCAGAGCATCGTGAGCCTTTCTTATTTCCGGAGCGAAGTCTATCTCATAAGGTCCATGCTCAATAACTGAGGCTATCAGTGTAGTGATGCGCTTTGTCTTGGTATTGCCGAGGACTTTTACGCAGTCCATAGGGAGATCGTTCGGCTTGAGTATGCCTGCGCGGATAGAGTCCTCTATATCGTGGTTGATATAGGCGATAGTATCGGCGAGACGCACGATATTGCCTTCCTTGGTATCCGCAACGAGGTTTGTGTGGCACTCGATACCGTTCCTTACAGCGTGAGTAAGATTAAGTCCCTTGCCCTTTTTTTCGAGCTTTTCGACTACGCGCACACTCTGCATATAATGCTTGAAGCCATAGGGACATATCTCATTAAGAGTTTTTTCGCCGCAGTGACCGAAGGGCGAGTGCCCGAGATCGTGTCCGAGAGCGATTGCTTCTGTGAGATCCTCGTTCATACGCATACCTCTTGCGATAGTACGCGCTATCTGAGCAACTTCAAGCGTATGAGTAAGGCGGGTACGGTAGTGGTCTCCGACAGGGGAGAGGAATACCTGAGTTTTCCTTTTAAGTCTGCGGAAGGAATTGCAGTGAAGGATGCGGTCTCTGTCGCGCTGAAATTCGGTGCGGTAAGGGCACTTATCCTCAGGAACATCGCGCTGAGTACCGGCTTCGTCGATACTTGTGCAGGCATATTTACTCAGTATGCCGACTTCTGTTATCTCGATCTGTTCACGAACTGTCATAATATCCCTCCTGCAAAAAATTATACCTGAGATTTGTATCTCACTAATATACTTATACTCTTAAAAATGTAAAAACCCTTTATTTTTAAGAAAAATTTTTCACACCTGAAAAGTCACCGTAGAGCTCTTCCTCATCGGAAATAGTCACAGCGCCGTTAGAAGCCTCGATGAGGTCTGCTCTGAGAGCGTCGAGCTTCTCGCTGAGGACGAGCAGTTCTATTGAGATCTCGCTGCCGAAATCGGAATCAAGAACTACCGTGCCGTAGTTTGGCAGGAGATATGAGATCTTGCCGTAAAGGCTGTAATCAGCGGTTACTCTGATCCTGTGACACAGACACATATGCATGGTATCTGCGGCATTGCAGGCGAGAGATGCTGCATGAGAATATGCTCTGACGAGTCCGCCGCCGCCAAGCAGGATACCTCCGAAATAACGTGTTACAACAACGCATACATCGGTAAGTCCGCGCTTTTTCAGGACTTCAAGCACAGGCATACCGCCTGTACCCTGCGGCTCACCGTCATCGGAATAACGGGAGATGTTATCATGCCTGAGAATATATGCGTAGACGTTATGCTTTGCTTTACGGTGCTGGGCTTTGATAGAGTTTATAAAATCGACAGCTTCATCGTTGGTAGCTACCGGAGCGATATGTCCGATAAACTCGGAACGTTTTTCGATGAATGAATCTTTAGCAGGTGCTGAAATTGTATAATAATCCATATTGTTACCTATTCAGAGACAGCACAAATCGTGCCGGAATGATAGATTTGTAAAAGCTTGCGTTTATACGCAAAAAGCCGGTCATAGACCGGCTGAATGACTTACTTGTCCATATTGAAACGCTTCTTGAATCTGTCAACGCGTCCGCCTGTATCAACGAGCTTCTGCTTGCCTGTATAGAATGGATGGCACTTTGAGCAGATTTCAACCTTGATATTCTCCTTTGTGGACATAGTCTCGATCACGTTGCCGCAGTGGCAGGTAATAGTAGTCTTAACAAAGTTAGGATGGATTCCCTCTTTCACGATTGTCACCTCTTTCACAGATTATTGTATCCGTGCAGCCCATCAATTCCCTTAGACAGTAGTGCCGTTATACATTACAGTAATTAATTATAGCACAGTTCCCAGAGAAAGTCAAGGAAACTGTGCTATTTTTTTATTATTTAACTATTATTAGCCTTTGTATCTCGCAGCGATGTATCCATCGAGTTCATAGACTTCGAGTCCGCTGACATTCTGCGGTACATCTTCCTTGTTGAAGAATACGTAAAGTGCGTCATCACGACCGTTACCGTTTTTCAGGTCTTCATACTGCTCAGAGGCGTATTCAGCAAGGATTCTGTATTCAGATCTTGCAAGGTAGAAGCTGCTCAATGCCATGTCGTTATTATATGCAAGCTGAGCAAAATCGAAGTAGAGCTGGTGATAAACGAGGTAGTTTGGCGGAAGAGGAGTAAATATGATCTCATCGGCGCCGTCAGCTATCTCGTTCCATTTTTCACTGGTGAGAGAGCAGGAGTAGTTCATTTCAACGCTGTAATGATTGTAGAGGTTATTTCTCCATGGGCGGAGGTCGAGTACCTGAACGCACATACACATAATTATTGCGATTAATCCCGCGTGTTTGCCGAGCTTTGAAACGATGCCGAGAGCGGCGGTTATCAGAAGCAGTCCGGCGAGCCATACGAAACGTCCGGAAGCGCGGAAGATCGAGAGCTTGTGGTAGATAAAGCCTGGGAGATGAACTGTATAGAGCTCGCGTCTGTTGAGAGTTACGACGATACTCATAGCAAATAGGAAGCTCAAAAGGAATACAGTTACAAATGCGATAAGTTCAAATTTGTATTTCTTTACTGCATTCCAGACGGCAGTTGTATATTTGCCTTCCTTGCGGTCGAAGATACAGAATACAGTTACGAGCGCCAAGAAAATGCAGAGCAGCGAGCCGAGGCCAAGATAGCCGAAGCCTTCGTACTGTCCATCCATAGCGTTCATAGGAACGAGGAATTTTGAGTAACCGAAGCTGTTTACTAAGCAGTTCATGTTGCTATTGAAATAACCGAGACCGTTTTCTTCTACATTGCCTTCGCCGTAGAATGCTCCGATGATCCACATGGTTAGTAACGTGAATGCAGTTGTTGAAGCGAATACTAAAAGTGAACGGATACATTTTTTTGTATGACCGATGTCGAGGATGAAATAACCGGCCATAGCCATATATATCATTGGTACGAAGTAGCTGTGGATCTGTACAGCGAGCATACCGGTGACTGTCCATATTATAACAGGAGTTGCTTTATGCTTCCATTTTTTATCGTGGTAAACGCACATTATTAGCGGTATTATCAGGAGCCATATAGCAATGAGCGAATCGTGGTGGAAGATTCGGAACATTGATGGCGGGAAAAGAACATAGAAGAGTGATCCTACTGTTGTGAAGATGATATTCTTGCGGAATTTTCGCAGGAGAATAGCTGATAGTCCGCCGTTGAGAATGTAGCAGGTCAGTCCCCATATGCCGATATACTGGAAATTTTCGGGAAGTATAGGTGAAAGGATCTTGAAGAATATGGCGAATATAGGTATCGAGTCTGTGTACATACACGAAACAGAACCGGTACAGGTAACATCATCAACGAGACCAATCGGAAACTTCCATGGAGTTTTGCGGAAGAATAACCAGCCTAAGTGGTGTTGAGTCATATCTCCTCCCTCGATGAAGATCCAGTCAGTGTAGGTCGGATCGACAACTCTGAAGCCATAAAGCAGCCTGAATGTGATAACAGCAAGTATCGCACTTGCTATAAATGCACACAATGGACTATTATTAACTGCTTCGTACCAGTTTTTATAGTTCTTTTTTATCATATCAGTCTCCTATTATATTTATTATCTCATCACAGGAAAAAGGCGAACTCTAAGTTCGCCTTGCAATTATTTCATGCTCTGAGTGAAGTCTTTGTAGATTTTCTGCTCGATCTCAACAGCTGCATCGTGGGAAGGTGCCTTTGCAGTGAGATAAGTCTTGATCTTCGGCTCGGTACCGGAAGGACGTACAATAGCCTTGCAGCCGTCTTCGAGGTAGAACGCGAGAACATTTGATTTCGGAAGTGTAAGCTGAGTGACATTGCCGGTAGCGATGTCCTTGCAGGTGCTTTCCTTGTAGTCCTCGAACTTAACGACCTTGAGACCGCCGATCTCAGCAGGTGGAGCATTTCTGAGGTTGCTCATGATCTCGCCCATGTGCTTCATACCGCTTTCGCCGTCGAACTCGAAGCTGTAAAGTGTCTGATAGAACACGCCGTACTTCTTGTAGAGGTTCTCACGGGCCTGAAGAAGAGTGATGCCCTGAGTGCGGTAGTAAGCAGCCATTTCGCAGATGAGCATTGAAGCGTTTACAGCGTCCTTATCGCGGACATATCCGCCTGAGAGGTAGCCGTAGCTTTCCTCGAATCCGAAGATATAGCGTTTTTCCTCGCCCTTTGCTTCGAGCATACCGATCTGCTCGCCGATGAACTTGAAGCCTGTGAGGACGTTTATGATGTCAACACCGTATTCCTCACCGATGTAGTTTACGATGTCAGTAGTAACGATAGTCTTTACAGCGATAGGATCCTCAGGCATTGTACCCTTCTTGATACGCTGCTGGCAGATGTATTCGAGAAGGAGGGCGCCTACTTCGTTTCCTGAGAAGAGTGCGAAACCGCCCTTGCCGTCCGGAACAGCGATACCTACGCGGTCGCAGTCAGGATCGGTAGCAAGGAGAAGATCGGGCTGGACTTCCTTGCAGTATTTCAGACCGACCTCAAGAGCCTCGCGGATCTCAGGGTTCGGATAAGGACAGGTCGGGAAATTGCCGTCAGGATTCTCCTGTTCCTTTACAACTGTGACATTGCTGATACCGATGCGCTTGAGTATCTCGCGGACAGGCTTGTTGCCGGTGCCGTTGAGAGGTGTGTAAACAACCTTGAGACCGCTTGAAGCGCACAGATCAGTGTTGATGCCTTCGTTGAGTACGTTCTGATAGAAAGCCTCGATAACGTCGTTTCCGATATAAGAGATATTGCCCTTTGCGAGTTCCTCATCGAATGAAGAGGTCTTGACATCGCTGAACATATCGAGTGAATTGATCTTTTCAATGATTATCTCAGCAACTCTGAGAGTGATCTGGCAGCCGTCCTCGCCGTAGACCTTGTAGCCGTTGTACTTGGCAGGGTTGTGGCTTGCTGTTATCATGATACCGCCCTGGCATTTCAGCTGACGAACAGCGAAAGAAAGGCATGGGGTAGGCATGAGCTCTGTGTATATATGTACTTTTATACCGTTTGCAGCTAAAACCTCAGCAGCAGCCTTGGAGAAAACGTCTGATTTTATTCTGCTGTCGAAGGATATGGCAACGCTTGGGTTCTTGTACTCCTGATTGAGGTAGTCGGCAAAGCCCTGTGTAGCGCGTCTTACTGTGAATACGTTCATGCGGTTGGTACCGGCGCCGATAACGCCTCTGAGACCGCCTGTACCGAATTCGAGATCACGGTAGAATCTGTCGTTTATAGCCTCTTTATCCTCTTTGATGCTTGTGAGTTCGGAAAGAAGATCCGGTTCACCTGCAACATTACTGCACCAAAGATCGTAAAGTTCCATTTCTGACATAGAATTACCTCCTGATAATTTAGAAATATATTATATTATACCACATATTTCTAATAATGAAAAGCGTTTTTAGAAAAAAAAGGTTATTTTTTTGTTTTTACTCCGATTTGAACTGAAATATAATTGTTTGACCTCATTTTTAGTGCAAAACATCCTAATGATGTTGCGCTGCCAAAACAATTCTGCGCTTGGATAAAGTCCACAGACATGAGATCGCGGCAGGAAAGATTACCGCGAGGATGCCGGATATGATGCAGTCGGGGACTGTATGACCTGTCGGCGAGAAGAAGAATTCAACGTGAAGCAGGTAAATGAACAATGTGTGCTTTCCGATGAACTGAAATGCTGTTCTGAGGAGCTTTGTGTACGGCATCCGGTAGACGAGCCATGTTATGAGCATTACCGAGCCTATACCGAAGAGCGGCATTATGTATTTGTTAGCAGCAGCGATGATACCGAAGCAGAATGGTATCTTATCTATATCGAAGCCTGAAAATCCGCGTACACGTTCGACCTGATTGTCGATACCGTGTTCGTAGAACGGAAAAGCAGCCGCATAGAGAAAAGGTGAGACCGCAGCCGCTGCGAAGGTCAGCTTCGGGAGTTTTTTTCGTATCGCCGGAGCATTAACTCCAAGTATGTAGAAGATGAAGAAGTTTTCGATGAGCGTCAGCATATGGACAGGATGTCCGGTTACATTCAGCTGGTCTGCTATGAGCAGCTCTGCGACGAATGCCGCAGGTATGAATGCAATGAGCAGGATATTTCCAGTTCCGGCTTTGCGGTCGATAAACAGCAGAGAATCGGCTATCAGAATGAACGGCAGATACCAGAACGGAGTGCGGTAAACGGAATCGTGAAAGGTCGTTCTGTGCAGTATTCCGCACCATATCACGAATGCGGCAATGAATGGGATACCGATGCTCCGCAGACGCTTTGTCAGCCATTTTACATCACTTTTTACAGTCAATCCGGCAACCCAGCCGCTTATGAATACAAACAGCGGCATATGGAACGAGTAGCAGAACTTAAAAATGACGTTATGCTCGTAGACTTCCGGCTCGGTGGTGTAAAGCTGACTTACCAGATGTCCGATGACAACGAGGATCATTGCGAGACCTTTAAGAAAGTCGAGATATTCAATGCGCTTTTTCAATGATTAGTCTCCTGAATTAAGGCGGACGCTCTGAAAGTGCTGCATATACAGGAGATTAATACCTATTATTGAGGGAAACCCTTTTGAAAAAGGGTTCGGGGAAGAACCTTTCCTCAGAAAGGTTTGCCCCGATAAAAGTATCAATTTCTATATAAGCAACACTTTTAGGTTGTCCGCCTGAAATTTATGAAATCAGTCGCCGAAGGAGACACCGATGTCGCGGGCTGCGATAACGAGGTGGTTATCGGTGTCTACGAATTTGGTTTTGCCGGCAACGTCATCGAGTTTGTTATGAGTGATCTTGTTGCCGATCTTAGCGACGGTTCTGCCGTATTTTTCCTGAGCGATGAGGTAAGCAGCATGAACTCCGAACTGAGTTGAAAGAACACGGTCGTAAGCACTTGGAGCGCCGCCGCGGAGCATATGTCCGGGAACACATACTCTTGCCTCGATGCCGGTGTTTGCCTGTATCTGGGCAGCGATACGGCTTGTAGCTGTGATGATGCCAGCCTCGGCACGTTTCTTGGCACGTTCTTTTTTCTTCATCTTGGCTTCCTCGACATCGAAAGCACCCTCAGCCACAGCGAGTATAGAGAATGTCTTTCCGGAAGCGCTTCTTGCCATAACGGCATCGCAAACCTTGTCGATGTCGTAAGGTATCTCTGGAATGATTATGATGTCAGCACCGCCTGCGATACCGGCGTTGAGAGTGAGCCAGCCGGCTTTATTTCCCATTATTTCGCATACGAGTATACGCGAGTGGCTTGCAGCGG
The DNA here is from genome assembly GCA_015067005.1 of Ruminococcus flavefaciens. Classification (GTDB taxonomy): domain Bacteria; phylum Bacillota; class Clostridia; order Oscillospirales; family Ruminococcaceae; genus Ruminococcus; species Ruminococcus flavefaciens_AA. Next base: position 54,140 of record SVNH01000008.1, on the reverse strand, counting down.
TAGTATGAAGACGGTCGATAACATCAGTAGCGATGTCAACGGCTGTGTGGAATCCGAAAGTAACATCGGTGCCGTAAATATCGTTGTCGATAGTCTTGGGGAGACCGATAACGTTTAGACCTTCATCTGCGAGAAGCTTTGAGGTCTTGTGAGTACCGTTTCCGCCGAGGGTAAGGAGACAGTCGAGACGCTGTTTCTTGTAGGTCTCCTTCATATTTTTTACCTTGTCCACGTTATCCTCACCGATGACCTGCATCATCTTGAACGGCTGACGCTTGGTACCGAAGATAGTACCGCCCTGAGTAAGGATACCTGAGAAAGAGGATGGGAGCATATCCTTGCAGAGGTTATTGATGAGTCCGTAGTAGCCGTTTGAGATACCTACTATCTCAACGTTGTCCTCGCCGAAGCGCTCATAGCAGGCTTTTGCAACGCCTCTGATAGTAGCATTGAGTCCGGGGCAGTCACCGCCGCTTGTAAGGATACCGATTCGTCTTTTCATAGTTTTTGACCTCCGTTTACATTAAAATATACTGCATTGATGGTGATAGTATTTCGCTGTTATATTTCAGCCGGAAGGCTGATCATTTTTGATTCTTTGAGTTTTTCTTGGGCTTTTCCTTGCTGCGTTTGTTTGCTTCATTTGTTTTTCTTATGTTTTCCTCGAAGAAATCCTGAAGCATTTCAGCCGGCATAGGCTTGCCGTAGAGATAGCCCTGACCGTAATCACATCCGGCTTTGCGGAGAATATCCTCCTGATTCTCGTTTTCGATACCCTCAGCGATGGTCTCGATCTTCTTGGATTTTGCGATCCTGATAACGGCAGAAACGATCTCGTAGGCGATGTTATCGTGCTCGATGTCAGTGATGAACGAGCGGTCGAGTTTGAGGAGGGTGATCGGGAGTATCTGGAGGTAGCTTAGTGATGAGTAGCCTGTACCGAAGTCGTCCATAGCGAGCTTGACGCCGAGATCGCGGAGTTTGTTCATCTGATCTACGGCGAAGTCGATGTCACTCAGAGCGAGAGTCTCGGTGAGTTCGACTTCGAGCCATTTTGCTTCAAGACCGGATTTTGCGAGTGCTTCAAATACCTTGTCGCGCAGATCCTTCTGGTAGAAGTCGGACGAAGCGAAGTTTATCGACATAACTATCTCCGGATAGCCCATTTTCTGCCACAGGACATTCTGGCGGCAGCCCTCGTTCAGTACGAATTCACTGATCTTACCGATAAGATGTGAGCTTTCAGCGATAGGGACGAACTGATCCGGTGTTACGATAGTGCCGTCCGGCTTGATCCAGCGTATAAGGGCTTCAACGCCCATTATCCTGCCGGTAGCGAGGTTTATCTTAGGCTGATAGAACAGCTGCAGTTCGTTGTTTCCGATAGCGAGTGCAAGTGATTTTTCAAGTTCTGTATTGCCGATGATAGAATCGTGCATACTTGGCTCATAGCCGCATATGCTGCCCTGAATGTTATTGGCGGATTTCAGCGCGAACTCGGCGTGTTCGAGGACTTCAAGGAAGGATTTTCCGTCCTCTGGGAGTTTGGAATATCCGGCAGAACAGCTGAGGTTTATGGCTGATAATTCATCAACAGCAAGCTTTGCGAACTCCTCCTGAATGTCTCTTGCGGTACGTACAGGAAGCTCATCATCGCCGTAATCGCGCAGCACAAGAGCGAAGTTATCGCCGCTCATACGTGCAGCAAGTCCGCCCGGGGTGACGAATTTATACAGGATATGTGCGAAATTCTTGAGGATATAGTTACCGTTCGAGTAGCCGCAGGTATCATTTATGATATGGAAGCGGTCAATGTCGAGCACCATTATCCAGTAGGAGTAATCGAGCAGCTGAGCGGCTTCGTAGGTCTCCTGACCGACTACCATGAGCTTGTTGCGGTTTGCGATCTCTGTGACTTCGTCTATATAAGCAAGACGCTCGATGAGGAGGTCTTTCTCATGTTCCTGAGTTACATCAATGATAGCACCGCCGAAGAGCGGGAGAGTGTGCTCTGTACCCTTTATCGACTTGTAGCGGTAGGAATACCAGCGGTAGATGCCGTCAGCGGAGCGCATACGCATATCAGCACTGCGGACTTCGGTAGAGTCCTTGGAACTCAGAGCACTGTCGAACTGAATGCGGTCGTTCGGATGAACGAGTGAGCGGAATTCGCTGAGTGTGAAGCTGTTGCTCCTGAGACCGAGCATACGTACCATTTCCGGTGATGCGCGGAATTTCTTTCGGTCTGTACTCATTACAACGCCGATCTCGGCAAGTTCCATTGAGGAATTGAAGAAGTCGTTGGCGCTTGCGAGACTGTGTTTCATTTTCTTTATATCTGTCAGGTTGAAGCCGGTGCTGAGGTAGAGAGAATTCTTCTTGCGCTTTTTGACAAGGGAGGTGCTCCATGCAATAGTTATCATACCGCCCTTCTGGTTCTTGAAACGTGCTTCGTGGGAAGTCTTGCTGGTAATGAGGGCGATAGCGTCTTTGTTGAGGTCCTCTATGCCGAAGGCGAGACGTATAACTTCCTTGCCGTCGACCGGTCTTTCGGCGCATCCTATAAGGTTTGAGAGCTTCTGATTAACATAAACGTCGGAAAAGTCATCTGTCCAGAGGATCATCTCGGAATTGAGATCGTGTGTGATCCCTGCAATATCCGTATCATCTACTGAGGATTTGTGTGATCTGTAAAGCCAGCTGACGAGAGAGAGTATCAATGTCAGGAAGATCATGGTCGAAATGTAGATGACGAGAGCGGTTATAGCGGATTCCGGGTAAAGATAGCAGTATGCGAGTATGAGAACGGTAGCAGTAGTTATTACGAATGCTGCTGCGAGCGGATTATTGAATTTTATTTCAACCACCTCCTTATATGATGTGTTAACCAAATATATTATAGCAAATTTTACATAAAAAGTCAATCAATATTTATTGCTGTGAGACGGATTTTATAAATTTGACATGAATTTTAAGAATTTCTTCACAGAATGTACACTTTTTCGGAATATAATGTTATAATAATAAATGAAGTAAAAACGTGCTTTCAGAATCGTTATTATAATGGAGGGTGAATTTATGTCGCATATTTTAATTGTTGATGATGAGGTAAATATCAGAAAGGTCGTTCGTGAATACGCTGAGTTCGAGAGGTATGAGGTGACCGAAGCTGAAAACGGTATGGAAGCTGTAAAGCTTTGCCTTGAAAATGATTACGACCTTATAATAATGGATGTTATGATGCCCCGTCTTGACGGCTATTCCGCCTGCAAGGAAATACATAAGAACAAGAGCATACCTGTTATCATGCTTTCGGCAAGAGGCGAGGAGTATGATAAGCTTTTCGGCTTTGAGATCGGTGTTGATGACTATGTTGTAAAGCCGTTCTCACCTAAGGAGCTCATGGCAAGAGTAAAGGTAGTTCTGAAGCGGAATACAAAGGTTGCGGATGCTGCTGTTCAGGACAAGTATGAGTTCGAGGGGCTTCAGGTCGATATATCCGGCAGAGAGGTATATGTCAACGGCGAAAAGGCTTCGATGACTCCGAAGGAATATGATCTGCTCTTCTATCTTGTTAAGAACAGGAATATCGCGCTTTCCCGTGATAAGCTGCTTGAAGAGGTATGGGGATACGATTTCTTCGGCGATGACAGAACAGTTGATACACATATCAAAATGCTCAGGAACAGTCTCGGAGAATACAGGAAATTCATCGTAACGCTGAGAGGAATGGGTTATAAGTTTGAAGCTGCTCAGTAAAATCAAAAGTGCGAGCGGACGTATGCCGCTTAAATTCAAGGTATGGATGTATTTTGTGTCGTTTACCATAATGGTATTCGTCCTCATGTGGACTTTCCAGATACTTTTCCTTGAAAATTTCTATGAGAGCATGAAGACACGCGCTGCCGAGCGTAGTGCCAATAATATCGCGGAATGCTATGATGAACTCCAGAACGGCACGATAGATGCCGCTGAGTTCAAGAGCCGCATAGAGTCTATCGCGCTTGATAACGACCTCTGTGTTGAGATATTCGACAGGTATGAGCGCTCACGCTATTCTGTCGAAACTCTCGGGGACTGCCTGATACACGGCAAGGAAAACAGAACAGGCGTATATCTTCTGAATATTCTCGAAAGCAGCGACAGAACTATCCGCTATACTATGAAGAATCCTCGCAGCGGCTACAATATGCTCCTCTACGGACGTACACTCGGCAACAAGAATAACCCGAGCGGCTATCTGCTGGTGAATTCCGCACTTGTGCCTGTCGGCTCGACTGTTTACATCATAAAGCGACAGCTCATGCTCATAACGATAGTCCTCATAGTTGCTGCGTTTGTGATCTCGCTGTTTCTTTCAAGACGTATCGCAAGTCCTATCGCAAACATCACAAAATCTGCCGAGAACCTTGCAAAGGGAGATTTTTCTACCAGATTTGACGGCAAGGGCTACCTCGAAGCTGAAAAGCTCGCGGATATGCTCACCTATGCGGAAAAGGAGCTTTCACGAGTCGATACCATGCAGCGTGACCTTATCGCTAATGTTTCGCACGACCTGAGAACCCCGCTCACTATGCTGAAAGCTTATGCGGAAATGATACGTGATCTCTCAGGCGATAATCCTGTAAAGCGTAACGAGCACCTCGAAATAATCATAAATGAGACCGACCGCCTTTCACTCATGGTCAACGACATCCTTGACCTCTCAAAGCTTGAAAGCGGTAAGCAGAAGCTGAATATCTCTGAATTCGAGATCAGCAGCAAGCTTGGTGAGATAATCGGACGCTTCAAGGGGATCTCGGAAAAAATGGGATATAATATAGTATTCACGCCGGACACCGAAAAGAACGTCCGCTGTGATGTCGGCAAGATAGAGCAGGTCATCTATAACCTCATCAATAATGCCATAAACTATACCGGCGAGGATAAACAGGTATTTGTAAGGCAGATAAATACTCCGGAAGGAGTTCTCATTGAGGTCGAAGATACCGGCGAAGGCATTGAAGAGGACAAGATAAAGCTTATTTTCGACAAGTATTATCGTTCGGAAAACCACAAGCGCGAGGTAGTCGGAACAGGTCTCGGACTTTCCATAGTAAAGGCTGTTCTGAAGCTTCATAACTACGATTACGGTGTGCGGAGCACTAAGGGCAAGGGCTCAACATTCTGGTTCAGAATAAGCTCGCAGGACGTAATTGAGTAACAAAATAAAAAGAGCTGACCGTTATGGTCGGCTCTTTGTTTTTTAGGGATTACTTGCAGCTGAGGGAAAAGTTTTACCTGCAAACCGGTGCACATAAATACTAATTCATAAAATATTGATTTTTTTGTAACAACATATCTGTCTTTTCATCACACTATCTACACATATATATTATATAATATAATTGCTGAAGGAGAGATCCTGAAGCTGATTTTCATGTTAGTTTAATGTTTACCCCAACATTAAATTATTAAATCCCCAATAATCCCTATATCATGGCAGATGAGCTTCCGTAAAAGGAGGCTCGTTTGTTTTTCTGAAAAAATTTGTTGCACGAGGGCAATAACTATTGACAAATTCCGACCTTTGTAGTATAATTATTTCATAACCTTATCAAGAGCGGCGGAGGAAACAGGTCCTGTGAAGCCCGGCAACCTGACTGTTTAATTCAGACAAGGTGCTAAATCCTGCGGTTTATCCGGAAGATGAGGAGTTTTTTCAATGGAAAACAGCGCACTTCTTACGGAGTGCGCCTTTATTATTTTCAGGAGGTTTTATTTAAATGAGCAAATGCTTTTTCACTTCAGAATCAGTTACAGAGGGACATCCCGATAAAATATGCGATCAGATCTCTGATGCAGTTCTCGATGCTATCCTTGAACAGGACAAAACAGGCAGAGTTGCCTGCGAGACCTGCGTTACAACAGGTATGATAATGGTAATGGGCGAGATCTCAACTACTGCTAATGTCGATATTCCTAAGATCGCACGTCAGGTTGTAACAGACATCGGCTATGACAGAGCAAAGTATGGCTTTGATGCTCATACCTGCGCTGTTCTCACTTCTATCGACGGTCAGTCGCCTGATATTGCTATGGGCGTTAACGAGGCGTTCGAGTATCGTGAGGAAAACAACGAGAATGACGGACTTTCAAACGGTGCCGGCGATCAGGGTATCATGTTCGGTTTTGCCTGCAATGAAACTCCTGAACTCATGCCGCTCCCGATCTCTCTTGCACATAAGCTTTCGCTTAAACTTACAGAGGTCAGAAAGGACGGTACACTGCGCTATCTCCGTCCGGACGGAAAATCGCAGGTAACAGTTGAGTACGATAACGGAAAGCCAGTAAGAGTTGACGCTGTTGTAGTATCATCACAGCATTCAGCTGACATTTCTCTTGAGCAGGTACGCAAGGACATCGAGGAATTCGTTATCAAGGCTGTTATCCCGGCTGACCTTATGGACGAGAATACCAAGCTCTTCATCAACCCGACAGGACGTTTTGTTGTCGGCGGTCCTCAAGGAGACAGCGGTCTTACAGGACGCAAGATCATCGTTGATACCTACGGCGGATATTCACGTCACGGCGGCGGAGCATTCAGCGGTAAGGACCCGACGAAGGTTGACCGCAGTGCAGCTTATGCAGCACGTTATATCGCTAAGAATATCGTTGCAGCCGGTCTTGCTGACAAGTGTGAGGTACAGCTTTCATATGCTATCGGCGTTGCTAAGCCAATATCAATACTCGTTGATACATTCGGTACAGGAAAAGTTGATGAGGACAAGCTTTCAGAAGCTGTAAGCAAGGTGTTTGATCTTCGTCCGACAGCTATAATCGAAATGCTCAAGCTCAGAAAGCCGCAGTACAGACAGCTTGCTGCATACGGTCATATGGGACGCGAGGATCTCGGTGTTGCATGGGAAAAGACAGACCGTGTTGATGCAATAAAGGCTGCTCTTGCATGATTTTGCTGAGTTTAGTTTAACATAAGTATGAAAAGCCCCGGACATCGTTCCGGGGCTTTAGTTTGTAATAAAGAAACTGCTGATAACAGTGTGGCAGTATATCTTACAGCTTTTTCTCGTACAGCGCGTAGGTGTACTGCTCTTCTATGAGCTGGTTGAAATAGCTTCCGGTGACCTTGCCTTTGCGGATAAGCGCACCGACGGAGAACGCCTGCTTTTTGCATATCTCGCGGAGGAGACATTCAGAGAGAGCCTTGCCGAGACCGAGGTGCTCCGGTTCTGTGCCGAGGTACAGGAGAATGTAGTCCTCGGGCGCTTTTTTCACCTTTAATATGTGAAGGAGCTTTAAGGGAGTAAGCCTTCCGCTCGAAGCGTTCCCGTAATTCGGAAGTGTGACAAAAAATCCCACAGCCCTTCCGTTCTGATAAGCTATCTTGACCATACGGTAGTCGGCAGCGAACCTCATAGAGCGATACAGCGCACAGAATTCGTCCTCTGTGATGTGTGAGAAGGTCTGGAAATCGCTGTACAGTGAGATCAGCAGCCGGTATATCTCGCGTAGGCTCTTGTCGAATGTCTCCTTTTCAAGGGAGCATATCGAATAGCCGTTTTCTGTGAAGTGCTGAAGTCTGCGGACATTCCTCCTGTTCAGGAAGCTCGGCGGTATCTTACCGTAGCGGTTCGAGACGTATTCACCGCTGACGCCGAACCCGTTTTCGAGGAAGAATTGCTCGTAATATGGCAGGTTATACGGCTCGCCGGTGTAGGGCAGCTTATCGAAGCAGTTTGTTTTGAGACGGTAGCCTATCCAGAATGAAGCATCAACAGGTCCTACAAGTGAAGTGCAGCCAAGCTTTTTGGCCTTAGCCTCTGCTGCTCTGAAAATACATCGTGCAGCTGCGGAGTTGTCTATGCACTCGAAAAAGCCGATGTACGCGCAAGCTGAGCCGGGATAGACAGTCAGAATGCAGCGTCCGGCGACATTGCGCTTTTCATCGTAAACGAGAAACGGGTATACGGAAAAATAGTGGCTGAGAGTATGTCTGCCCCTGAGGATAGCTTTTTCGGTCGCCGGATCCTGCGTCAGCTGCTTTTTCGTATAGAGCTTAGCCGGAAACCGCAGAAAACGCCGGACGCTTTTTTTATCCTGAGTATCAAAATTGACTGCCTTGAATTTCATAGTAGACTCCTTTATGAAGCAGCTCGCTGTATTACCTGTACCGTGCCGTCGATTCCGTTCAGTCGTACATAGTCACCGTCACGAAGATGGTCACAGGCATTGCCCACGCCGACAACAGCCGGCTTCCTGAGCTCACGTGATATGATAGCGGTGTGGGAGAGCAGAGAACCGCGCTTTGAGATTATCCCGAGCGACTGAGATATGACATACACCCAGCCCGGATCGGTGACATCTGCTAAGATTATCTTTCCGGAAGCATCGGTATCAGCGCTGAGAGCGGAGATGTGAGCGACCTCGCCCTCGACTATCCCGGATGAACACGGGGTGCCGTAGATAAGCGTATCATCGCTGTGAATGGTGTCGGAAACGAAGTCCGCCGGGTGCTTGTCGAAGACTTCACGGTCGAAAACAATGCGCGTGTACGGCGGTATAGCTGCAAAGGCTTTCCATTGCTGCTTTCGTGAAGCTATGAGTTCGCGCAGACCGGAGGTCTTGCCGTTTACAGCCTGTTCAAGCTCGGTAAATGTCAGATAGAATACATCCTTATGCTGTCCGATGAGACCGCGTCTGCTGAGGTCGCTGCCGCATTTAAGGATTATTTCACGGATAAGTCCGAATATCTTGCCGCGCGACATTCTCGATTTCTCGCGGAGCTGAATACCGTTGTAAGCCTTCTTTGCGTAAAGCTTAGAGAGACCGTGCAGCTTCGGACGGTCAGCTGTTTCAGGCGGTGTGATGTCCGCAAAAGTTGAGACGGTCTCAACAAAAAGCAGCGGATCGGTGCGGTAGGTAGCTGCTTCGAGTTTTAGTTCACACGAGCAGCGGTCGCCGTATTCCTCGATGAATTCCGTTATCATCTGCGCCGAGCGTGTAGGACGTGAGACGAATTCCCTGAATTCCTCCTGCGTTGAAATTGAACAGAATTCCTCGTAGCTGTCCTCTTCACGGAGCGTTTTCCGGATAGCCGTCAGAAGTCTGACAGGCTTCATACTTTCTATCGAATTTGAACCGCAGATGATCTGATTTGCCGTATTTTCCGGGTTTTCACACCTGAGAGAATGTTTGAGCAGACCGGTGAAAATGAAAGAGTACATATCATTTACCAGCGTCAGATCCCAGCAATTGCCGAGTGCATTTTTCAGTTCAACGTATATGCCGAAGAGCTCGGCAGGGGAGTCAGTCTGATGTATTCGCGCACTGAACTCCGGGTACATCTCATCGAATTTCCGGTTCAGCTTCTTCATATTCCGCTCGTTTGCGGAGATGAGCTGAATGAACGACAGCATTACTCTCAGCTTAGTCATACGGCTCGGGGACTTAGATGAACGTGTAACACTTTTGTCCGAAACACCGAGCATTTCCTGCCATACCGGAATGATCTTTCTGCTGAACGGCAGCATTGTGATAACATCGTACCAGCTGCTTATCCGGTAATATATCCTGCCGTTTGCGGAGTCGGTCATATTGGCGAGAACGCTTTCCAGACGCTCGGCAGTTCCGTCATTGCGGGTTATGCGGCGGACGCAGCTGCTGAATACGAGACTGTAAACTTCCTTGACCAAGCTGGCAGTCATCGGCGAGGAAATACCGGGATAGCTCTCCGAAATATTGCTGCTGTCGAGGATAATGTGACCGTCTGGGCGAAGAGTCGTTATCGGTCTTGTCTGCAAAACGAAAACCTTGCCGTCCTTTACCGCGTACTCAATATCACATTCGCAGTCGAACTGCTCCCGGACATCCGCAGCGATCTTCAGCAGCGTTGTGATAATATCGCTGCCGAGCTTCGGAGCATCATCATGCAGCTCTGCGTAAAAGCTGCTGTCGTAGCGATTACAGTAATAGGTGTTGACAGCTACACGATCCTCGACTACATTGTCACCTGTTCCGTATCCGACCGTAATGACGGTCTCGCTAAGGATACCCTGCGGATTCGCGGTGAAGATAACGCCGGAGCAGTCAGCGTTTACCATGACCTGCACAATGACATTGATGTGAAGATCCGTGCGGCGTATGCCGCTTATGCGGAGGTATTCGGTCACGCTTTCGCTGTTGGCAGACGCACGGCATAGTCTGATTTTCTCTGGGAGCTCGTCTGACGGGACGAACAGGAATGTATCGAGCTGTCCGGCAAACGAGAACGATGAACTGTCCTCGGCAGACGCGGATGAACGGACGGAAAACAGCGTTCCTTCGGGAAATTTTCTGTGTACATATTCAATGACTTCCTCTTGATGTGTCTCATCTGTCACGCAGAACAGCTCCGGGACGTTCATTCCGTGCTGCTTCATCTGAAACAGCCTTTCAGCCTTTGCACCAACGCAGAACTGTGTGTAATTTTCAGCGGTTACGATCATATTTCTCACCTCGCAAAAGCGATATATCCTCCGACTGTCAGGAGCATAATGCTCTCCTGAATGTATGTGTAGCGCTCGACCTTTTCAACAAGTCTGAACCTGTGCGGATCGTGCATATATTCGATGAATTTCCACGTCATCCAGCAGACGTTGATAAAGAGTGCGATGACGGAGAGCCAGCTGAGTCGGTATACCAGCAGGAAATTCGTGATGATGTCAACAATTGTGAGTATCAGGACAAACCTCGTTGCCCTGCGGTAGCCGAACAGCTTTGAATAAGTGACGTATTCGGTCTCGTCCTCGGGAGCCTTTATCTTGCGGGAGACCTCCCATATCAGTGCCGGGAAATACAGCGTGAAAGCGGCGAGAACTGTCGTCAGTGTGAATGCGCTCAGACCGTACTTTATGCAGGTGAATGAGATGATGTAGATGTTCATTATCATCTGCACGGGATTGTGGGTGACGAGTGCGAGCGGCAGACTTTTCTGTATCTTTTTCTTCTGGAAGAACCACATCGACATCAGCGTTCCGTAGACGTAGAGGAATACGAAGAACGGTATGTTGTTCATAAAGCAGACATTCAGCAGAATGGTCACCGCAATGAGCAGACCGATGAAGATGCCGAGGTCCTTTTTCGTAACTCTGCCGGAGGGGAGCGGACGCTCCCTGAACAGACGGCAGTCGAGCTCGTAGTCTTTGAAGTCGTCAGCGATACGCAGCCAACAAAGGAAACTGAATACCGTAAAGCCGCCGATGAATTCGGCTGCGCTTATCTGGAAACTCGTCACTCCGTTATTGAGGAGGATAATGAAGTATATCTCGAAGAAAACTATTCCGCCGAGCAGAAGTCTCGGTATCAGAGGATACATTTCCCGGAAGTAGATATTAAGTCGTTTCAGCATATGAATGCTCCTTTCACGTTATAGATTTTTTCGGATCTTTGCCGCGTAAAGTATCAGGTTCAGCGCGATATGAGTCAGTGCACCGAGTACGATATACTGTATGTACTGCGGAATAGTGAGACCTGTGAACAGTGTCAGAATCAGGACTACTCCGAGCAGCGAGTCTATCTGGTCGATGATGAAGAAAATCGCTCCTTTTAAGCCGTGTGAGGTTTTTCCCGGCTGAATGTCTATGCGGCGCTTTATGAAGCTGTTCGGCAGCTCGCAGAGGACGTAGGCAAGCCCGAACATCGCACCGGCTATGGCGTTGAACAGCAGGGAATTGTCAAAGCTGTGGTAGAGTTCGTTGCGGCTGCTTATCGCTCCGGACGATGCTGTGAGAAGTCCCCACATTATCTGCGCGAGAGCGGTTGCGGCTATCATACCGAAAAAGCCTGCCCATGTTTTATTGTCGCCGAAGATACGCTTGCCGTCGGAGAAGTTTTTTCCGCCGTCTATCGGAGAGCAGTGGGAGCGGTAGAGCTGAGTTTTCGTGAACAGCATATTTGCGGCTCCGGCAATGACAACAGGCGTCAGGGTTGCGTACATAATGAGGATTCTCATCACATCATCTCCAGAAATTTCGGGATAAGGATAATTGCCTGCGATACGAAGAACGCTATCGAAAGGATGAATACACCGGCTGCGGCAGTGTCCTTGATGAACTTGTTATCGGCGGATATTTCGGGGAATTTAGTGTCGAGGAGACGTTCAAGGGCAGTGTTGAGGTACTCCGCCGCAAAAACTCCGCAGACGAGTGCAAAGCCGATCAGGAATTCTGCCGCGGATACTCCGAGCATAAGTCCTGCGAAGAAAAACACGGAGTAGATAGCGGTATATTCGCGGAAATTGCGTTCCTCCTTCCAAGCTGCCTGCATTCCCTGAAAGGCGCAGCGCATACTCTGGAAGACGTTCTTGTTTTTCATTGAAGCACGTTCATTTCGAGTACGGTTGAAAGTGCCTGTCATAGCAGTTGTTTTCATAGAAACACACCCTTTCGTTACTGCGTCACTGACTTTGCAGTGACCTTCTGACGTTTCTGACTTTTCTTCATATTGATGAGACAAACGATAGTTACCAGCAGGCAGATGGCCTGTTCAATGGATAATGCTCTGTGGGAGTGCGATTTTCTGAGGAATTCAAGGACAAATTTTGCTGCGGCTGAAAGAATTGCAACCTTTTGCACTGAATGTATATCGTGTTTTTTCAGAAATACCATTCCGGCAATGAATATAGCGATGAACACAACTGATTCCATGAGCTGTACCGGGAATACACATATATCGCCGATGCGTTTTCCGGTGTACCTTACACAGAGCAGACCGTCATAGCAGATACCGTGACAGCAGCCTGCGGTGAAGCAGCCGACCTTTGCTATACCGTACATCAGCGGCATGGCGAATGTGCAGTTCTGGAGCAGTATCGCTCTTTCGCCGGGAGTCTGCCATATGAGCGAGATGAGCAGCGCTGAGATGTATACTCCGGCAGCTGCACCTATCGAAGCAAATCCGATGATCCTTCCGCCGGATGTTACAAATGCGAAAGCCGCAGCACAGCTTATGCACATAGGCGGTATCATTGCTGCGAGGAGAAGCGACTTCCTCAGAGTTATCCCGCGCCTGATACACAGCCGGATGATAACAGCAGTTCCGGCAGCTAATGAAAGCAGGAGAAATATACTGTAAGGCGATATTGTGCCGTGATCTGTGTTGATGTGTATCTTCATAGCATTGACCTTTCAGAATGAGTTTTTAGTCTTGGCTTTCTTGGCACGAATCTGGAAAACTTTTAATGTCTTTCTTACACTCATTACACTCATTGATACAACTAACGACCGACCAAATTAAATATGAAACCATAAAAGTGATAATGAATAATAATAATATTTTCGCAGGATCATTTTTGTGTTGTGGTGCCGGCTTATGTGAATCCGACAAACGGTATATTTCATCACAATTATTGAAATTGATTATACTTTCATTGAGATTATTGCTAATATAAACAATTTCGCGTTCAGTCATATAGTGAACCCACCTGCCATCCAGCAGCTGAATGAAGCGGTACTTTTTCAGCAGATAATCGTCAGTGCAGTAAGGAGCTATTATTGCCGGTTTGTCGTTGAGCAGTTCATATTCGCAGTCGTATATTTCGTAGAATATCACTTTCATAGAAGTTCACCTGTCTTTCCGTAGTCTATGCTTTAATTATACGCATTCTGCCGGAATTTGGAAGAGGTCGGCTGTCACTTTGCGAGTGACAAATGTCACTATAATAAAAAAACGCCGACCATTGCTGGTCGGCGCGGTGTTGCGGAAACGTTAAACGATATTGTTTTTTATTGCAAAGACTGCAAGCTGTGTGCGGTCCTTGAGACTGAGTTTTTCCAACAGACGGGAAATACCGTTGCGGACAGTTCCCTCAGCGAGGAAGAGCTTTGCTGAGATCTCCTTGTTGTCAGCACCTTCGCAGATAAGGCGAATGAAGTCTATCTCGCGCTCGGTAAGTCCGAAGTCCTTTGGTGCGGACTGCACCACGTTTTTCTTTATCGACTGGAAGATGTTGTCACAGAATACATTGATGCCGCCTGCGACAGCTTTTATGGAACTGACTATCTTGTCGTTGTCCATTTCTTTAAGGATATAGCCGTCTGCACCGGCTGCAACAGCGCGGTCAACGGTTTCCTGATCGTCGAACGTCGTCAGTACGAGTACCTTTATCCCCGGAAGGCACGTTTTGATCTGCCTTGTACCGTAGCTGCCGTCGAAATCGGGCATTCGCATATCCATAAGAACGACATCGGGTTTAAGGCGTGTGGACATTTCAAGAGCCTCCTTGCCGTTTGAGGCTTCACCGACAACTTTCAGCTCGCTGTCCCCTGAGATGACGGCTTTAAGACCGGCGCGCAGTATAGGCACGTCGTCGACCAGCAGTATTTTTATCATGATTGCACCCCCCTGACAGGTATCCTTATACTTGTATGGAATCCCTCGTTTGCCATTGACATAAATCTCACTTCGCCGCCGAGACTTTCCGTGCGGCTGCGTATCCCGTGCAGACCGTTGTGCTCCTCGATACTGTCGCAGCCGTCGCCGTTATCGAGAATGTGGAGCTCGATGCGTTCTGGGAGGAATTTGAGGATAATGTCTATTTTGTCCGCGTTTGAATAGCGCAGAGCGTTGGTGATAGTTTCGCGGCAGTTATCGTACATTTCCCTTATGCAGAACTGATACCGCCCGTCCTCTTCGCCCTGAACGCACAGCTCGACTTCAACGCCGCGGATAGCTGTTACCACGGACTGTATGGCGTTGGTGACAGACGACATAAATGCCTGATCGCGCAGGTTGTTGATAGTACAGCGCAGCTGCGTGACACCGCTCCGTGAAAGCCCGTCTATCTCGGATACCTTTTCGAGAACGTCCGATGTATCGGGAATCTCCGCCTGCATATCCGAGCGGAGCAGTCTTGCAAGGGCACTTATCATCGTGAAGGTGTGTCCGGCTGAATCGTGCATTTCCTGAGCGATGCGGGTGCGTTCCTGTTCGAGGCTCAGCTGCTTTTCAGCGATCATATGCTCGTGGTATTCAGTGACATTGGTGATAGTGATAGTACGCGCAACGAGGTTTCCGTTTTTGTTGTCGCAGTCGGACTGCTTCAGGCTGTAATACTCGTTGCCGCATTTTATCTCCGCAGTTGAGAAATTTGCAGGTATCCCCTGATCTGCGGCTTCGGAAACTGCCTTGATGAATTGCTGTGAGGTCTTGATGTCTTTCAGAAAAGGCAGACCTTCTATGTATTTGTTTTTATAAGAAATATAGCCGTTTGTGTTGAAGATCACAACACCGCTGTCGATGTTGTCGATAGTTTCGCGCATTGCGATGCTGTTGATGTTGAGGAGACCGTACCTTCCGAGTGCGATGATGAGCAGCAGACTTGATAGCCCGAAGATAAACGGCGTAAGGCGCAGCTTGGAGTGAAAGACGTTTACAATGGAAAGTGTGTTTATGATAAGCGGTATCGCAGACGAAAGTATCAGCAGCACGGACTGCTTGTTTATCATTTCGTGTCTGCTTCTGTGTTTAAGTCCGATGAGTACAAAGCCGGAGATTATGCAGATGTAGTAAATCATCTGGAAAACGTAGAAAAGCGGACCGTATTTCACATCTCCCTCATCGAAAACTGAATAGTACAAATGATGCTTCATGTTGGTGCAGATGACCAGCATTGAAGCTAAAGAGATGAGCAGAGTAAGGCTAAGATTTTTCTTTGCTTTGGGTGAAACTTCGGAGTATTCAGCAGTAAGCATAAGCCACAGCGGACTGAAACAGCTGATACCGACGTTGCCTATGAGGTAGCTTTTCCAGTATTGCGACTGCGTTGCCGAAAACTGAATGAGCAGCTCGGAGACTATCCAAAGAACTATCGAAGCCTGACAGCTGATGAAGAGCCTTGTCAGGCGGTTGCGGTTGCCGCGTCCGAGCACCCACGCGAGCGAGCCTATCATACCGCAAAGTCCCAATATAAGAAGAATTGCAGATATAATGCTGATTTTCATGGTGTCCTCCCGGAGACATACATATTAACTGCGTTATGAACGCAATACTGAACATACTATTTTTCTGCTGCCGTTTTCTGATCTCAGAAACTGAAAGAACCGCTTTCACGGAACGAAAAAATATTGCCGTTTTCGCCTATTACGAGAACGTCCTCAAGAAGTATGTCGAGTTTCTGGAGAGAAGAGGCTATATTATTAGTTATGAGGTAATCGTTGTCCTCCGGAACAGCGATATGGTCTTTGTGGTTGAATGCTATAATGACGTGTGAAGCATCTGTGAAGAGAATATCCTCGAGCAGTCCGCGGAGGGTGACTGTTCCGCGCAGGATGCAGTCCACGGGACAATCACGTGTGTTGACTATGTTCAGAAAGTCATCGCACAGTACGAGGGAAACTGTATTTGCCGGCAGACGGCAGAAGCGTTCCTTGACATAATTCTTTATCACCTCGCGCGGATCGCAGCAGACCTTCATAAGCTTCTGCTCGGAAAGCTTATCAACTATTTTGCCGATCGTATTCAGCAGATCAGCACTCGAAGCGCCTATACCGGCGACCTTCTGGAGCTCGGATGGCTCTGAGTGGATTATATTATCTATCGTATCAAACTCTTTCAGGAGATTGCTTGCCGCAGTGCTTGTGTTGGAGCGTGGAATGGTAGTGAACAGCAGCATTTCGATGAGTTCCTGATCGGTAAAACCTGAGAATCCGTTGGAAAGATATTTTTGTCTGAGACGTTTTCTGTGTCCGTTATGAACGTGTTTTTCAGGCATAGTGTTCACCTCTTATGCAATGATGTATCAATTAAGTATAACACATCTGCGGAGATTTTTCAATAGATAACAGTTTTTGAGGTTTGAGAAAAATATCACAAAAAAGATCGTAATATGTATAGCTATACTATTGACTTTGCGGTAAAACTGTGGTAAAATCTATACAGATGTATTCGCGTGATCTTCGAGCGCTTTAGGCAGCGTGAGATATTTATGAACTGGAGGATTTAATATGCGATTCAAAAAAATTGTCAGCGGTATCGTTTCGGCAGCGATGTCGCTGGGTATGTTTGCGGGTATAGGCGAGATCCCGGCAAAATCAGGACTTGAAGCTTCGGCGGCAGCCACAGAATGGAAATTCGATCTCGGCGGAGGCGGCACCGAAAGCGGCTACACCGGAGTATCGGCTTCGGAAGGCTATAACGCTTCAAGGGGCTACGGTTTCGCTCAGACATGGAACGTAACCAACGCTTCGACAAGCGGACGCGGTGCCGGCAGCGATTGCGTTGTATTTAATTCCGATGATACGGGCAATACTTTCAATGTCGATCTCCCGAAGGGACTTTATGAGGTAAAGGTTACAGTCGGCAATGCGCCGCGTACCTCTATCAAAATGGAGGGTATGCTCCAGATGATGAACCTCACAAGGCTGAATGCAACTGAAACAGTCAAGCTTCCGGTAACTGACGGACAGCTCAATATACAGGCTGTTACAGGCATCAAGAACGGTGAGAGATCAATATCTGCAATTGAGATAAAACAGATCAATACTACCGGTGAGATGCCGCCGACTGTATGGATATGCGGCGATTCCACCGTTGCGAACTACTATAATCAGGATGATTCTGCTCAGCACGGCTGGGGACAGTTCTTCCAGAGCAAGATCGCAGGCAGCGGATATGAAGTCCGCAATATGGCAACATCAGGACAGTTCGCAAAGGGCTTCCTCGACGGCGGTCAGTTCGCACCTATCGAAGCATACGGTAAAAAGGGCGATTATTACATAATCTCTATCGGTATCAACGATAAGAACTATTCCAATGAAACTGAATATGCCGAAACTGTTACGTATATGACGCAGAAGGCAAAGGCAAAGGGCATGACAGTTCTCCTTGTAAAGCAGCAGGGAAGACGCGGCGACCTCACAAGAAGTCCGCTGCTTACCGGACGCTGGTTCGGCGGTCAGCTCGATCAGGTAGGTGCTGCTGAGAATGTTAAGGTCCTCGACCTGTTCACACCGTGGCAGGATTTCGGTCTTTCTGTCGGCTATGACGGAATGGCTTCCTACTATGCTATACAGGCTAACGGCTCTGCGGACGATCTCCACCAGAGCAAGGCGGGTGCTGTTAAATTAGCCGAGATAATGGCTGACCTTACAGGTCTTGCACCTAAGCCTGCCGAAATGGACACCTCTGTGAAGTATCGTTTCAAGAACGTAAACAGCGGACTTTACCTCGAAGTCAAGGACGGTAAGGCAGAAGCCGGTGCAAATGTTCAGCAGTGGAACGGGGACAGCATAGGCGACTGGAATACGTGGCACCTCAGACATAAGGGCTATAATTATTACGAGATCTGGTCTGAGCTTGACGGCGGTCAGACTTATCTGCTTGATGTTGACTATGGCAAGGCTGATAACGGTACAAATATAGGCATCTATACCAATACCAACTCAAACGCCCAGTGGTTCAGGTTCTTCCCGAATACGGACGGCAGCTATACTATCGTCACAAGATGCTCCGGCGACAGCAGTGCAATGGAGGTCGCAAGTGCTTCGATGTCGGCTGGTGCTAATGTTCAGGAGTGGGAGCGCAATTCGCATAACTGCCAGAAATGGATCGCAGAGGTCGTTAAAGAGGATGCTCCCACAACAGAGCCAGTCACCGATGAGCCGGTGACCGAAACAGAAGAGCCGTCTATTCCTACCGAAACTGATGAGCCTGTAACTCACGGCAATGTCATAAAGAAGCGTCCCGGCGATGCAAACTGTGACGGTCAGATAGATATGTCAGATGTTGTTATGATAATGCAGTATTTCCTCAATCCTGCAAAATACGGAGTCGGAAAAGAGGACGGTATTACAGATAAAGGCATAATCAACGCTGATGTCGTCGGCAATGACGGCGTAAATCTTCAGGACGCCATGTTTATCCAGCGCTGCACACTTCTGCTCGAAGAGCTTCCGCCTGTCGAATACGAGGAAGAGCCGGTAACCGAGCCTTCTGATCCGTGGGCTGGCTATTATTTCGCAGTGGATCAGGAGTGGACTGACGGCTGGACTCAGGATACAAATGCCGGCTACACCAAGACTGATGCTTCAATGGGCAAGACCTCGAATACCGGCTATATCGACCTCGCAAATCAGCTCGGCAGCAGTATCACATTTACTGTCAATGCCGCAGAAGCCGGAAGATATATGGCATATGTCCGCTTTGCCAACGGCTCGGCGGCAGACAGAAAGACCGCTGTATACGTGAACGGCGACACCCAGACCTACTGGATGCAGTCCTTTGCGCCGACCGGTGCATGGACCAACTGGGATGCGCTCGGACTTGTACTTCCGCTCAAAGCCGGTGAGAACAAGATCAAATTTGAATCGGCAGTCAGCGACGGCGGTCCGAACTTCGATTACCTTACAATAACTCTTACTGATGAGCCTGTTGCTGAGGTCTATGATCCTAACGCTCACGGTCAGGATATCGACACAAGCAAGCCTGCACTTTATCTTGTTGGTGATTCGACCTGTATGTACTACGATGCACGAAAGCAGTCACAGCAGGGCGGTCCTATACAGGGCTGGGGCTATAATATCCCCGAATTCTTCTCGGACGGTCTGAGCATCTACAACCACGCAATGGCTGGAAGAAGCTCCAAGAAATTCTACGATGAAGGCAGATTTGCAGCTGTTGCTGATAACCTAAAGCAGGGCGATTTCGTGACTATACAGTTTGCGATAAACGATGCGGGAAAGTCCTATGCAGACAGATATGCTCCGCTCTGCGGCAATGTTGATAATCCTTCAAGCGGCTCATATGAGTGGTATATGACTTCGTTCATAAAGGATACTAAGGCTAAGGGAGCAACTCCGATACTTATGTCCTGTACTCTCGGACTGAAAGCATATTCAAACGGCAGATTCGTGGCTTCATATACCGATTACGCCGATGCCTGCAAGCGTCTTGCGGCTAAGTATTCGATACCATACGTTGATGTCAACGGCGCTATGGTGAATTACTACAATTCTATCGGCTACGACAACGCTGCTAAGCTGCATTTCGATACAACTCACTTCAATGAGACAGGTTCACCTGTAATTGCACAGCTCATTGCCAATGAGCTCAAAAAAGCAAATATCAATGGTTTAAGCGAATATGTGAAATAAAAAATCAACTGCTCTCCTTTACGGGGGAGCAGTTCTGCATAAAAAAATAAGAGCGCTCCTTCCGGAACGCTCTTTATTTCGTTGAACAATTAGTTAGCTCTCTCAACTTTACCTGAACGCAGGCATCTTGAGCAAGCGTAGATATGACAAGGAGTACCCTTGACGATAGCCTTAACACGCTTAACATTAGGCTTCCATGTTCTGTTTGTTCTTCTGTGAGAGTGAGAAACCTTGATACCGAAAGTAACTCCCTTGCCACAAATATCACATTTTGCCATCAGGCTGCACCTCCTTAAAAAACTTGTGAAAAAATACAACATGATTATTCTAACACAAAACTAAAAAAAAAGCAAGTGTTTTTTGAAAAAAACTTGAAAAAATTTTTTGAGAGGTTAAATTTTCGTATATTACTTGAAAATATTGTTAGAATGTAGTATAATATAAACTGTATTATTATTTATAGGTGACATTTTGAAAGGATAATTATGAACATAGAACATTTTATCAAATATTTTGCCAGAGCTGCAACTCTTCTTCTTGTACTTCCTCTGCATGAGTCCGCACACGCCCTTGTTGCAAAGCTCCACGGCGATGATACCGCCGACAGACAGGGACGTATAACGCTGACACCGTTCGCTCATCTCGATCCGATGGGCTCGCTGCTCATGCTGCTAACCGGCTTCGGATGGGCTAAGCCGGTTGAGGTTAATCCTTCAAGAATGAGAAATCCTCGCAGAGGAATGGCTCTTACTGCGCTCGCAGGACCTGTCTCGAACCTCATCGCTGCCTTCGCTGCCGGACTTGTCAAAGCCTGTATGCTATGTACAGAGGACGGCTTCCGGGCATATCGTGATTACCTTCTCAATGACCGTATCACTACAACATTCTGCGTAATGCTGCTCATGGAGTTCCTGATGATAGTTAATATCGGTCTTGCAATCTTCAACCTCATACCGATACCGCCTCTTGACGGCTTCAATGTTATGCGCTATTTCACAAGCAATAAGTTCGATCGCTGGGTGTATATGCACTACCGTGAGATACAGATGGGATTCCTTGCTTTGATCCTGATACTCAATCTCGATCTGATCCCGCATAAGTACAATCTGCTTTATCTCGCACAGGATAAGGTCTATGACTGGATGTGGAACATACTTGTCAAGATCCCTGAGCATAAGTGGGGCAGCTGATAATGGAAAGCATATCGTTCAAGCTGGAGGTCTTTGAAGGCCCTCTTGATCTGCTGCTGAACCTCATAAACAAGCATAAACTGAATATCTGCGATATTGAGATCTCGAAGCTGCTTGAACAGTATCTGCTTTACATGGATCAGGCGCGTGAACAGGACCTCGAACTTGCAGGTGAATTCCTCGAAATGGCAGCGCGGCTCATCTATATCAAGACCGCTTCACTCCTTCCGCAGCCGGAAGAGGCTGAACAGATGAAGAAGGAACTCGAGGGTGCTCTTATTGAGTATTCGCTCTGTAAGCTTGCGGCTGCAAAGCTTGCCGAGGCTTTCTGCGGCGGTGATATTTTCGTGAGAAAGCCCATGAAGATAAAGGCGGATATGACCTATACTCTTGTTCATGAGCCGGAACGTCTTGCCGTTGCTTACAGCATGATCTCGCAGAAAAGCATCAGAAATGAAGTATCTAAGCTTAGAGTCGAAAACAAGATCAATTCTGTGGTGAAACGCAGGATAGTTTCAGTTATATCAAAGGTAGTCCACGTTCTGAGGGAGCTCTATTCCACTGGCGAGGTCTATATGGACAAGCTCTACGATGGCGTTACCGACCGCTCGGCAAGAGTTGCTACATTCCTTGCTGTTCTCGAACTCACAAGATCGGGGCGTATCACTATCAGCGAGGACAATATGATGATATTCTTCAAGGGAAGAAAGAACGGAGTGAAAAAAACTTGGAGATCAAAGAGAAACTCGGAGCAATAGAGGCTATACTCTTTGCAAGCGGCGAGCCTATCGAGATATACCGCCTTTCAGAGGCGAGCGGAGTGGACATCGGTTCTCTGCCTTCAATGGTAAGACTGCTCAACGACCGCTATGAGGACTGCGGCAGCGGTATCACGATAAAAAAACTCGACAGCAGCTACCAGATGTGTACGCGCGAGGAGTTTTCACCGCAGGTAAAAGCGGCTCTTGAAACTAAACGTTCCGCACCGCTTTCAAATGCCGCTCTTGAGGCTCTTACGATAATCGCATATAATCAGCCCGTTTCAAAGGGATTTGTCGAGAATGTGCGCGGAATAGACAGCTCATCGGTAATAAACAACCTCGTTGAGAAAGGTCTCGTTGAAGAGGCAGGAAGGCTCGATGTTCCCGGAAAGCCGATAGTTTACCGTACTACTCCGGTATTCCTCCGAAGCTTCGGGCTTAGTTCGATAGCTGATCTTCCGCCTCTGCCGGATCAGCCTATGCTGACTGAATTTGATACTGAAAACGATACCGCCGATACGGACGGCATCTGATAGAAAGGAGCAACAGTGATGATAATACTCAAGATACTGCTTTGGATATTACTTGCGATACTTGGCATTATCATCGTTGTATGCGTTATACCTGCCGATGTTGATTTCAGCTATATCGACGGCAAAATGAAGTATAAGGTCAAGATATGGTTCTTTGACCTTATGGATTCCTCTAAGGAGGGATTTCTGGATAAGCGTAAGCGCAAAAAAGCTGAAAAGTCTCAGAAGAAGAAGGAACCGGCTGATGAATCAGAGCTTCCTGAGGAATATTTCGATGTCTATGATGACATAGGCGATGAGGCGGAATCCCCTGAGGAGACTGCTTCCGCAGAGGAAACTGCGGATGTCATCAGTGAGGAGGCTGCTGCGGACGCTCCTGCGGCTGACGAAAAGCCTTCAAAGAAGGAAAAGAAGAAAAAGCATAAGCACAAGAATAAGGTTACTGAGGAATCCGATGACTGGGATGACGATGCGGACGATGAGCCTAAGAAGTCTCTCGGTGAAAAGCTCGAAAAACTGGGAAATATCTGGCTTGCGGCAAAGAACCCTGCCAACATGATATTCAAGGGCTTCAAGTTCCGGAATTTCTACATCGACTTCATAATTGCCAATGAGGACGCTTACAAATGTGCCGTGAACTACGGCAGATACACTACACTTATTTATAATGGGATAGCTCAGCTGAGCAGACTGTTCACCATACGCTTCAAAACTGTCGATATACAGCCGGGATTCGGTCTGGACAAGGGAAGATGGGATACATCGTTCAGCGTAAGCTTCCGTCTTGGAACAGCGGTTATAGCAGGAATATGGTTCCTGATAACATATCTATTCAGAGTTCTGATACCTAAGAAACTCAAAAATCACAAAATGAAAAAAGCTGCCGCCGTGCAGAAATAATACTGAAATGAGGTAAAAAAACATGGGTATGAATAATTCATCTGTCAGCGATATTCTCGGAATCTCAATGGAAAAAATAAAGCAGATGGCTGATGTGAACGCTATTATCGGCGAGCCTATCAAGCTTGACGACGGAACTACTATCATTCCAGTCTCTAAGGTCTCATACGGATTTGCTTCCGGCGGTTCTGATATACCTTCAAAATATGACAAGAATCTCTTCGGAGGCGGTGCAGGTGCAGGCGTTTCTATCAAGCCGGAGGGCTTCCTTGTGATCTCACCGGACGGAACTTCCAAAATGGTTCCTATGACACCGGCAAATGATCCTATCAGCGTTGCAGTTGAGAAGGTGCCTATGGTGATCGACAAGGTCTCTGATTTCATGAGCAAGAGGAAGAACAAGGACGGCGAATAATACCGCTGTTCCGACATATTACGGCATGATACCGCATATCCTGTAAACGTAAGTATACGCTGCGGAGGTGCGGAATGACAAAAAGGATATTATCAGTAATAGCAGCGGTAATGCTAATCATAGCTCAGCCGCTGTATGTTTTGGATGCCCGCTGTGAGGGGGCAGAAGTGCCGGAGGTCTCAGCGAAGGCGGCAGTGGTCATCTCAGCCGATACCGGCGAGATAGTATATGAAAAGAACTGCCGCGAAAAGCTTCCTATGGCAAGCACTACAAAGATAATGACTGCTCTGCTTTGCATTGAGAGCGGAGGTCTTGATGTCCCCTTCGTCGTTGACAGTGAGGCGATAAAAGTCGAAGGCTCTTCTATGGGGCTTCAGGAGGGCGATATTGTTACAAAATACGCTCTTTGCTGCGGTATGCTGCTGCCTTCGGGCAATGATGCCGCAAATGCGGCTGCTGTGAGAATCGCAGGCAGCATTCCTGCTTTTGCTGAGCTTATGAACGAAAAAGCAAGGGCGCTCGGTCTTTCACATACATTTTTCGTAACGCCTTCCGGACTTGAGGGCGAAGGTCACGGCTCTTCGGCTTATGACATGGCAATTCTCGCAAGGGAAGCACTGAAACAACCGGTTTTCCGGGAAATTTGCTCAAAGAAGAGCATGAAGCTCTGCTTCGGCAATCCTCCTTATGAGCGCTGGCTAAAAAATACGAATAAGCTGCTCTCGACCTGCGAGGGCGTTTACGGTGTCAAGACCGGATTCACTGACGAAGCCGGAAGATGTCTCGTTTCAGCGTGTGAACGCGGCGGTATGAGACTTATCTGCGTTACGCTCAATGACCGCAATGACTGGCAGGATCACTCGTCTCTTTACGATTTCGGCTTCGGAAAGGTAAGACTTGTAAAGCCGGAGGTGAAGCAGCTTCCTGAACTTGATGCGGTAGGCGGTGAAGCGGATAAGCTGAAGCTTCGCTGCGGAGACGATATTCCAGGTATAACAGTCGTTGATGCTTCAGCAGAGGATCTCGCACTGAGACTGATCGCTTCGCCCTTCGTTTACGCTCCTGTTAAAGAGGGAGAAGAAGCGGCTTCGCTGAGGGTAAGCTTCAAGGGCAGGAATATTGTGGATATACCGCTGTTTTCAGCTGAAAATATAAATGTATACGTGCCCGATAAGGAAGATGATGAGGGCACTTTGAAGAAGATCATCTCAAAACTCAGAAAGTATTTATTCTGAGAAGAAATGGAGTTAAAGTGGAAAAGATAAGAATACAGAAAATGATCGCCGACTGCGGTTACTGTTCCCGCCGAAAAGCTGAGGAACTGATGCAGCAGGGCAGAGTAAAACTGAATGGTCATCCTGTAAAGCCGGGAGATAAGTGCGGCTTTAAGGACCTTATTACTATTGACGGCGAGCGTCTTATGATGCCGCGAAAGAGAAATTTCGTCTATATTATGCTGAATAAGCCGCGCGGATACGTTACGACTGTTTCCGATGAGCTTGAAAGACGCTGCGTTATGGATCTCCTTGAGGACGTTGAGGAGAGAGTATATCCGGTCGGAAGGCTCGACCGCAATTCGGAAGGACTTCTCCTCTTTACCAACGACGGAGAATTTGCTAACAGTATCATGCACCCGAGCCGTCATGTCTCAAAGACCTACCGCGTTACAGTACGTCCCGACATCAGCGACGATCAGCTTGTAGCCCTCTCTGAAGGCGTTGTGATCGACGGAAGAAAAACTCTTCCGGCTAATGTCGTTGTAAAGTCCAAGGAAACAGGCAGAGTTGTTCTGCTTATTACAATAAAAGAGGGCAGAAACCGTCAGATACGAAAGATGTGCGAGGCGGTCGGACTCGAAGTTGCGCGTCTGCGCCGCGTAAGTATCGGACCTCTCAAGCTGGGAATGCTTCCGCCCGGAAAGTGGCGTGAACTCACAGCCGACGAACTCAGAGCGATGAGAAACGCTATCGGCAAGGAGAAGTAATATGCTCGAAATACAGGAAAAGCATTCGACAGAAGGCTATGAGAAGCTTGTCGAGGCACACAGCGATGTTGTCATGCTGCATATAACCGAGGCGCTCGACAGGGGAGAGGTCATCGGATTTATAGCCTATTCCTATGAGGGCGAAATTACCGTTGTATACGATCTTGATTCTCACGGCGACCTTATGCTCTGCGACGGTCTGGTAAGATCAGTTCTGTTCAAGAGCTGCCTGAAGGGGATAAGCAAGTGTGAATTCAGGCTTGATGACGAGAATAAACTCGGACAGCTGATAAAGCTGAGATTCCTCACAGAAAACAGCCGTATTGCTGAAAATATCGACAGCTTTATGAACGGCTGCGAAAACTGTAAGCACAATAATAATTGAAAGAAAGGAGCGATTTGAAGTGCCGATCAAAATTTCTTCTGAGCTTCCGGCATTCAAAACGCTTGGAGAAGAAAATATATTTGTGATGGCTAATGAAAGAGCCGAGCATCAGGACATACGTCCGCTGAAGGTCATGATACTCAATATCATGCCCAAAAAGATCGAAACAGAGTGTCAGCTGCTGAGACTTCTCAGTAACACTCCGCTTCAGGTGGACATTGAACTGCTCCAGATGGCTTCGCACGTTTCAAGGAATACTTCCCGCCATCACCTTGAAGCATTCTACAAGACATTTGATGAGGTAAAGGACAAGCGTTACGATGGTATGATAATCACCGGTGCGCCGGTTGAACTCCTGAGGTATGAGGATGTGGACTACTGGGGTGAGATAACCGAGATCATGGAATGGTCGAAAACTCACGTATTCTCGACTCTCTACATCTGCTGGGCTGCTCAGGCAGGACTTTATTACCACTTCGGTGTTCCTAAGTATCCGCTCGAACATAAAATGTTCGGCATATTCCCTCATAGGGCTGAGATAAGCAACTGTCAGCTGCTAAGAGGCTTCGATGACATTTTTTACGTTCCTCACTCACGTAATACCGAGATACGCAGAGAGGACATTGAAAGAGTACATCAGCTTGAGATACTCACTTCGTCTGATATTTCAGGTGTCCATATAGTCGCAAACAAGAACGGCAGACAGTATTTCATTACCGGACACTCTGAATACGACAGGGAAACTATCGCAAATGAGTATCGCCGTGACCTCGACAAGGGGATAGACATTCAGATGCCTTATAACTATTTCCCGAATGATGATCCGGATAATATCCCGGTATTCTCATGGAGAAGTACAGCGAACCTCTTGTTCACAAACTGGCTCAACTACTGTGTTTACCAGAAAACACCATATAATCTTGACGAGCTTGAGGTCCGCAACTGGAACTGGGAAACAACTTTGTAATATTTGTATGGGATTGATAAAACAACGAAAGGATGCAGCATATGGCTAATGATTTTATTGATGAAACATCAGCAGATATAGTTGATGAAACCAAGGACAATAACAATAACAACAACGCACCGAAGATGAAATACTGTCCTCACTGCGGCAAGCTAAAACCGGAGACAGCAAGATTCTGTCCGGAATGCGGCAGAGACCGTTCCGGAAACAGCGCTTCGGACATCCAGCATGGCAGGCAGAATGCCTATGGAACTACCGGTGGTTATCAGCCTGCATATGCAGGTCAGCCGGTAAGAGGTGCGGCAGTCCAGACACAGAAAAAAAGCGGATTCAGTGAAGGACTTGTGGCACTTATAGTAAGTCTTGTGAATTTCTTCATGTTCGGCAGCATATTAAGCTTTATATCAGTGCCTGTTGTACTGATATTTGCGATCATTGCACTGAAAAGAGGCAATTCCGGCAGGATAATGGCTGTGATCTCGATAATAGTTTCTATAATATCAGCACTTATCTTTGCACTTTACGTAGCGGTGATAGTCAAGTTAGCTCCGGAGATCAAATACTTTGCAGATCACGATAAGGAGATCATCGCAGAATACTATGAGACCGGCGAAATACCTGAAAGATATGAAAAGTTCAGGGATAAGAAATACGACAAGATCTGGAGTAATCTTGGATACGACGATTTTGATGACTTCTTTGGCGACATTATAGGCGAATACCGCGATTCCGTTTACGACGATGAAGATGACTGGTATGATAAAGGCGGCAAAAAAACAGGAAAAGAGAAAACTACCAAGGAAACGACTACAAAAGAAAAAACTACTAAGGAAAAGACCACAAAGGAAAAGACTACAAAGTCGCAGCAGTCAACTACCGGCAAACGCAGTGTTGACCGCGACGGCGAGGATCTTGTGGTATTATCATAATTTATTATATGCTGAGCCCTGCATAAGCAGGGCTCAACTTGTCGAAAAAGTCGAATTATACATAAAAAGCAGCATGGGCGGCGGAACGCCGCCCCTACATTTTGCCAAAATATCGTTGTTTCTTGTAGGGGCGACGTTCCGTCGCCCGCTGATAACAGAATCGAATTGTGGTTTATTGACAGACTGAGCCCTGCATAAGCAGGGCTTTTGTTATGCTTATTGTTTCATGATACGTGTCATGAATTCTTCGGTCGATGTCAGACCGCTGCGGTTATAGCGGAAAATACCGTAGAGGCAATCAGGATCGCGGGTTATGTAATTCGGACGTTCATAGCAATTGAGTGTGATCAGTATGCCGGCTTCTCTCAGGACGGGAAGGCTCTCACGGCATACGCTCCCGAACGGATATGCGAATACTATCGGTGATATACCGGTATTTTCGTGCATTTCGCTTTGCAGAAGTCCGATGTCGGCTGAAAGCTTTTCTGAATAATCAGCAGCTGATTCGCCCTCGATACGCGCACATCCGCGGCGGGCTCCCTTGATCGAATGCATATCATAGGTATGGCTGCCTATTTCGATCCTTCCGGAATCAATAAGACAGCGTATGTCTTCCCAAGTGAGGTAGGAATATTCAGATACATGAGGATCAGCCGGGGCAATGAAGTCCGTATACCTTCCGACGACCGATACCACTGCACACATATCGTACTTTTCAAGAAGCGGAAGGTATTCGGAAAGATTATTGTAGAAGCCGTCATCGAGAGTTATCATAACAGGCTTTTCCGGAAGTTCTCCGATACCGCAGGTGTAATCGTAAAGCTGCTTTGCACTCACAGTGCAGTAGCCGTTATTTTTCAGCCAGCGCAGGTCTGATTCCGCTTCTTCGGGGCTTGTTACGTATTCTGCCGGGGTTCCGCTGCGTATGCTGTGATACATTATAACAGGAAGGAATATGCCATTATCCTCACTGTTATCCGCCGAGGAAAAGAACAGCAGTCTGCCAAGAAAAAAGAACAGACCGCAGGCTGCGAAAATTACCGCGTCCATTACCAGCATAAAGCATAAACGGCGCAAACCATGTTGTTCATACATATTATCATCGCCTTGATCCAGAAAAAATTCTATGTAGGACTTGAAATCCTTGCAAAAATATGATATAATTACAATGTATGTGATAATTGCAGCGTTGCAGTTATCTGATCGTCAAAAAGTATCTCTTTGACTAAATATTATTAAAGGAGGGATACATTCTGGAAGATTATATATATATCATAATGGCACAGACGGGAACAAGACCGGCAAGGTTCTTCCGCTTCGTTACTAAAAAGCCATTCAATCATGTTTCTCTTTCCGCTGATATTGATCTTTCTGAAATGTACAGCTTCTGCCGGACTTACAGAAGATTTCCTCTGCCCGCGACCTTTAATCAGGAAATAGTAGGCAAGGGAACTCTCGGATGCTTCGGTTCAATACCCTGTGAGGTTTACAGGCTGCCTGTTACCCATGAACAAAAAGAGGCGTATTATCGGGTTATACGTCATTTTTCCGATAACAGGAATATTTATTCTTATAATATTCTCGGGCTGCTTACAGTCTATCTGAATATCGAATGGAACAGGCAAAAGAACTTCCTGTGCTCACAGTTTGTAGCTTATACTATGGACAAGATCGGTATTCCGCTTGAAAAGCCGTTCTGCCTTTATACGCCGGATGATTTCAGGAATTTCCCCGGTGCAGTTCTTGTGTATTCGGGTGAGCTCAATGACTTTTATAACATCAGGCGCTCAAAGTCTGTTGTAAAGTGATATAAGAAGCGCAGCAGCGCGTATCTCATCAGGTGAGGCTATATACGCGGCACAATAGACCTTGCTTTCCGGACATATCATAGAGAGGTCTATTTCGGCATCATGTTCAAGAAGGCTCAGTGAGGCGTTCTCACCGTTTAGTGTTACACTTGCAGGTGCTATTTTTTCACCGGTGATCCTGTTGTAGGAATTAGTATATGAATTTATGAACATCCACGAACCGGCTGTCAGTATAAGGTATAGTATTACCGCTCTGGCAGCGGTTTTTTTCTTTATATGCAACGCTAATCCTCCTTTTTCAGAGTTTTCAGGAGCCTTGCGAGAGAGCGTCCGAAAAGCTGTCCGGAATACTGCACCTGTTCAAGGGTATTCCCGTGCGAGCCGACTTCGATAAGCAGACTTCCTGTTGTAAGATCCTGATTGTATTTCCGGTAATCAAACAAGATAGGACGTGTAAGTCCGGGGGTATCGCTTTCAAGCTGCTGCTGGAGCGATGAGGCAAAGTGGAAATTCTTCATGAAATTTGGCATATCAAGAGTACCGTCATCACAGCCGGATATTATCATTATCTGTGCAGCCTCTTTATTGTCTACGGTTATATACGGCTGATAGGCAACATTTTCGCCTGAGATCGCATCCCTGTGAATATCAAGCGCTACTTTTATACTGGGGTATTGTTCGAGAATAGGCTGTATTGACGCTCTGCTGCGGTCATAGGCGCCATTATAGGAGGGATAATCGTGGATAGTGCGGACGTGTATAACGTTGAAGCCCTGCGCTTCAAGCTCGGCTTGTATAGCGTCACCTACCATGACTACATTTTTGGTTTCATCAGTCGTGCGGTAGTTGAAGGAAGGATCGTAGCTTTCGCGGACATAAGGCTCAAAGCTTTCAGAGGTATGCGTGTGATATATCAGTACCTGCGGCTGGTCGGACGAACCGATCTCGAAATTAGGCAGACAGCGGCTTTCTTCGATCAGAGTTTCGTTAGGGATGTCACTTTTGTTGTTTACCTGACCGCCGTTTTCAAGGTCGAAAAAGCAGTTTCCGGAGTAAGGCTGATATGTGTTGCGGATTATAGTACCGCCGTCGCCCCAAGATGTAGGGTAGGGCTTTGGACCGGCATTATCTGAAACGGTTTTTGTCGGATCTTTCAGCTTAACTTTGGGAGATGTGTCCGTTGTTTCATCGTTTACGCCATAGCCTTCCGAGAGGATAAGACTGCCGGTGAGAAGGTCGTCCGGAGAAACGGAAGCAGTTTTTTTGTATTCGGATGCTTTTGTGTTGTCCTCGCGCGTTACTGCATAAGCCGATTGTTCCTCTGCGGTTTTGCTTTCGTTTTTCAGCAAATGATTAATTCTTCCGATACAGCTTGCAGAAGCTGCGATCACTGAAGGCAGCAGGATCAGCATAGAGAGTCTTACAATTCCTGCGATTTTTTTCTTCTTGCGATGTGTCATTTCCTCACCTCATTAGTATAACCTTTCGGTTAATTATATTCATAGAATACTAAAAATATTTCTGTGAGGCTTAATAAAAAATTTCAGTTTCCTCTTGCAAAATCTGAGTTTTTCTGTTATAATATCTCTTGTGTGTTTAATTCTGCATTTTATATGCGCCTGTAGCTCAGTGGATAGAGCAGCGGCCTCCGACGCCGTGTGCGCTGGTTCGACTCCAGTCAGGCGTACCAGCGGGGAGCCCCCGCGGGCTTCCACGTTGACGCTCGCGTAGGCTCGCTTTCTTTTTTAGCAAAGCATACACGTACTCGCTCACGGCACTGTCGTCAATTTTTTACAACTAACACAGGCGGGGAGCACCTGCGGGCTTCTACGTTGACGCTCGCGTAGGCTCGCTTCCTTTTTTAGCAGAGCATACACGTATTCGCTTACGGCGCTGTCCCCCGATTTTACATAGTCTGAACAGAATAAAAAGCCTGTATTTAGCAGTTTATGCTAAATACAGGCTTTTCTGTTACTTATCCAAAGCAGCTGTGTGCAGACATTTTTATGGCTCTGAACGTTTAAGTTTATACTGCATATGCGCTCACAGAGATTAGGCTTTCCACAGCTTCATATATCCTATGGGCAACATAAGGATCGTTCATGGTATAGAGATGGATGCCGTCAACTCCATCAGCGATAAGGTCGGTTATCTGGTCGATAGCATAGGCAATGCCGGCATCGCGCAGAGCGGTTGCATTATGCTCATATTTTTCAAGAACACGTACAAACTTTTTCGGGAGCTCAACTCCGCAGAGCTTGACCATGCGCTCAATCTGACGCTTGTTCGTAACAGGCATTATCCCAGCCTCTACCGGAACATCAATACCAGCCGCAGACGCTCTGTCGTAAAAGTCATAGAAGTATTCATTGTCGAGGAAAAGCTGTGTTATAAGGTGATCCGCACCGCAGTCCACCTTATATTTCAGCCAGTTTATATCATCGTATGCGCTTGTACTTTCGGGATGTACCTCCGGATAGCAGGCTGCGATGATGTTGAAGTCATATCGTTGCCTTATAAAGCTAATGAGGTCGCTTGCATGAGCAAAGTCACCTGTACCGCGCAGGGCATCGCTGCGATCCCCGCGGAGCGCAAGAATGTTTTCGATACCGTGAGCCTGCATTCTGTCGAGTATCTCGCAGGCTTGCTCACGGCTGAGACCGATACACGGAAGATGTGCAACGCTCTCAACGCCGTATCTTTCCTGTATATCCGAAGCTATCTGGATAGTCTTGCAGCCGTTATTTCCGCCGCCTGCACCGTATGTGACGCTTATGAAATCGGGGTGTATGTCAGACAGTGCTTCAAGGGTGCTGTATATCACACTTTCATCAGAATCCGGCTTAGGCGGGAAGACCTCCAGCGAAAACACCGGCTTCTGTTCAAATAATTCAGCAGTTTTCATTTCGTGCCTCTCTTGCAGCGTTCACGAGGTTTATAAGGCTCGGAACTGTTTCGGTATTGCCTCTTGTTTTAAGTCCACAGTCAGGATTGATCCAGAGCTTCTCAGCGGGGATACGCTCCTTCATCTTGCTGATAGCAGCCTTTATCTCTTCCTTTGAAGGCACACGCGGAGAGTGTATATCGTAAACTCCCGGTCCTACCTCTGTTCGGAATTTATTTTCCTTGAGTACATCGAGGATAGTAAGATCTGAGCGTGAAGCTTCAAAGGTGATAACATCAGCGTCCATATCATCAATATCACGTATTATGTCAGCAAATTCGCTGTAACACATATGTGTGTGTATCTGAGTTTCCGGTCTCACACCGCTGTGTACGCAGCGGAATGCAGGGATAGCCCAATCGAGGTAATCCTCACGCCAGTCAGCCTTTCTGAGCGGCAGCTTCTCACGAAGAGCGGCTTCATCGACCTGTATTATACTGATGCCGTTTGCTTCGAGATCAAGCACTTCTTCACGGATAGCAAGAGCTATCTGCAATGCGCTCTCTTTGAGTGTTATGTCCTCACGAGGGAATGACCAGTTCAGGATAGTTACAGGACCTGTCAGCATACCCTTCATAGGCTTATCGGTAAGGCTCTGTGCATAAACAGACCACGTTACTGTCATAGGCTTGGCACGGGAGATGTCTCCCCATACAACAGGCGGCTTTACGCAGCGTGTACCGTATGACTGTACCCATGCTTTTTCAGTGAAGATGTATCCGTCGAGGCATTCGCCGAAATATTCAACCATATCATTGCGCTCAAATTCTCCGTGAACGAGAACGTCCAGACCGATGCCTTCCTGCTGTGTGATACACTCAGCGATCTTATCCTTTATGAAGCTCTCATAGTCATTTTCTGACATCTCACCCTTGCGGAAAGCCTTTCGGGCTGACTTGACCTCAGCAGTCTGCGGAAATGAGCCGATAGTGGTTGTCGGGAAGAGCGGAAGCCTGAAGCGTTCCTTCTGGATACGTTCACGCTCAGCAAATTCCGGAAGTCTTACGAAATCCTTTTCAGTAAGCTTGGCTACCTTTTCTCTTACAGCGTCATTCCTGCCGGAACGAGGTTTGCTGTGGAGTTCGGCATTGCGGCGGTATTCCTCGGTAGTGAGCGGCTGCTCAGAAGCGATGATTTTCCTTATCTCTTCAAGTTCAGCGAGCTTTTCCTCAGCGTATGCAAAGTGCTTTTTATAGTTCTCATCAAGCTTTGTTTCATTGGCAAGTGTACACGGAACGTGCAGGAGCGAGCACGATGTGTTCAGAACTATATCCGATGTATGCTTTTTGAGTTCGTCGATGATAGAAAGAGTTGAAGCATAGTTATTGCGCCATATATTCTTTCCGTTCACAACACCTGCAAACAGAGTTTTATCATTCGGGAAGCCGTTTTTGCTTATAAGCTCAATTGATTTTTTGCCCTCGGTAAAGTCAAGTCCGATACCGTCAGCAGCAAGTCCGCAAAGCTCGTTGTAGCAGTCACGAACATCTCCGAAATAAGTCTGCACAAGGACTTTGACATATCCCTTTGCAGGCAGTATCTTTTCATAGAGCGATACGAAAAGCTGAACATCCTCAGCGCTCATATCCTTGACAAGTGAAGGCTCATCGAACTGCACCCACTCTGCACCAAGTTCATTGAATTTAGTGAGTATCTCAGAATATGCAGCTGCGGTCTGCTCTGCAAAGTCCGCTGCCTGTTTGCAGCCCTTGTATCTTGCGAGTTTAAGGAAGGTATATGCACCGATGATGACAGGCTTGGTATTCACGCCCTTTTCGAGAGCCTCCTTGAAGAGGTCAAAAGGCTTTGTGCCTGTAAGGCTTATCTCTGTGCTGTCATCAATCTCAGGCACCATATAATGATAATTGGTATTGTACCACTTTTTCATTGCAAGAGCCTTTACATCACCGTTTTTGCCCTGATAGCCTCTTGCAGCAGCAAAATATGTATCAAGCTTTGAAAGTCCGAGAGCTGTATATCTTTCCGGAACAGCATTCAGAAGAAAAGCTGTATCCAGCACTCCGTCATAGAAAGAGAAGTCGTTCGATGGTATAATATCGAGCCCGCTTTTCTTCTGAAGTTCAAGATCATATGCACGTATTTCTTTGGCAGTTTTTTCAAGTTCAGCAGCAGTTATCTCGCCGCGGAAGTATTTTTCACTTGCGAATTTGAGTTCGCGGAGATTTCCTATTCTTGGGTATCCGATTATAGTAGTTTTCATTTCTGTTCCTCCGGTATAATGTTATGGTCTTATTATACCACGTCTTTCAGAAATGTGTTAATACCAAAAAGAAATGCGTCTCCATAGCTAAAAGCTATGTCAGACAGAGTAGTTTTCGATGTAGCGGCTCAGATGCTCAAGGTACCGGCGCGTTATTGCATTGATCGGACGGTCTGTGGTAACAATGTAGCCTATCTCCATTTCCTCATCGCTTTCAAGCGGGATAGACACGATATTGCTGCCGTTGAGGTCCTCGCTGAGTATTCCGGAAGATATTGTATATCCGTCAAGTCCTATAAGGAGATTGAAAAGCGTTGCTCTGTCTGAAACTATGATATTTTTAGGGCTGTCTGCCGTAATATGCAGTTCCTCGGCAAAGTAGAAGGAATTCTTCACCCCCTGATCGTAAGTCAGGCGCGGATAATCCTTTAGGTCGCTGAGGGTGACCGTCTTTCTGCCCACAAGAGGATTGCTCCTGCTGACGAATACATGAGGCTTAGCAGTGAAAAGCGTCTCAAATCTCAGTTCCTCGTTTTGAAGGATATGCCGTATAACCTCGCGGTTGAAATGGCTCAGGAACAACACACCTATATCGCTTCGATGAGTGCGGACATCTTCAATTATTTCAGCGGTTTTCAACTCACGCAGTGTGAACTCATACTTGTCTCTGCCGTATTCTCTGACAAGCTCAACAAAAGCATTCACCACAAAGGCATAATGCTGTGAAGATACCGAAAACGCACGGTTCGGCGGAGGAGCGGACTTATACTCATTTTCAAGGATCTCTGCCTGTTCTACGATCTGTCTTGCATAGGAAAGAAATCTTGTCCCCTCTTCGGAAAGATAAACTCCTCTGTTGCTGCGGTTGAATATAGTGATCCCCATTTCTCTTTCAAGCTCTGCGACTGACTTTGAAAGGCTTGGCTGCGCTATAAACAGACGCTCGGCAGCCATTGTTATCGAGCCGGTCTCAGCTATCATTATTATGTATTTCAATTGCTGTAATGTCATTATCTTCCTCCTTCAAGCCACAGGTAAAGTCCAGAGTTCTGGCACATGACTTCATGTCTGCCTGCGGCTTATATTTCAAATCTTACCATAGATCCCGGTGTACGTCAATACATTTTTATGAACACTTCACCGCAGACGGCGAAAGCAGGTGATTCTTATTGCCGAAGCACCTGCTGCTTTTTACTTTGGAAGACCGTTCAATGCTACGTATACTACAAATGATATTACGTCAACTGCCAGAAATGCACCTAAAACTATAAGAGCTATCTTTGCACCTTTTTTAGCTTTTTTCTTGTTATCTTCTGTTATGACATGGGTCTTTATGTCGGTGTAAAGGTCGGATTTGGCAGACGCTTCCGGAGACGGTGCGGCAGTATTTGCGGGTTCAGGGGCTTTGTCCAGCACCAGTTCGTCAAGAGATATACCGAACAGGTCGCTGATAGCGGCGAGTTTTTCCATATCGGGAGTAGAATCACCGACCTCCCACTTTGATATGGTCTGTCTTGATACATTAAGACGATTGGCAAGCTCCTCCTGTGATAAGCCCTTCTGCTTACGAAGCTCGTAAAGTTTATTGTTAAATTCCATAATTAAACCTCCTGTCCTATCGCTGCTTGATAGGTTTTTCTTATGCATCCATAGTAACATTTCTGCTGCCGGAAGTCTACCAACTGCGCTTGGAAATCCGTCAACGGAGGTTAACAATCGTGTTAACTTACGTTGCATTGGCTATTTATAGGCATATTCTGGATGCTTTCCCCGATGCGCTTCTGAATACATTATATCATGTTTATCATTATAATACAATACAGGTCAGAAATGAGGATTCTTTACAATTTATCTATTGATTTTTTTGTGTTGGATTATGTTATAATAATAATAATGTGTTATTTGTCTGATAAAACTATTAATTATTACAATACAGACCATATCCTTTATATGGAAATACTATGGCAATAGCTGGCATGAGAGGAGTGAATGTAGGTGGCAGGTATAAAAACACTGGTGTTTACGAATGATAACTGCGTTGGCTGTAATAAATGTATCGACGTTTGCAGTGCTATGGGAGCCTGTATCTCTACTGAACCTGACGAAAAAGGACGTTCACGCATAAATGTCGATCCGGAAAGATGTGTTGGCTGCGGTGCCTGCTTTGATGCGTGTGAGCACAATGCAAGAGAATATGTGGATGATGCTGAAACTTTTCTGGCTGATCTTGCAGCCGGCAAGCCTATCTCTCTTTTGATCGCTCCTGCTTTTCAAGCGAACTATCCGGATGAATACGAGCGTGTTCTTGGCGGACTTAAAGAACACGTCAGATGGTTCCTCGGAGACGGTGCTTTTATTCGTCAGATCGAAGGGGAGCGGCATATGTACGAGTATCTGAAAACGGCTGTCTTTGCGGCACAGCTACTGATCCTGAACTTTCCTCAACGGATAAGGCTTTGTTTTCGCTTCTGAAAATACAGGATAATGTCAAGACGAGAAACGGCGATCCTACCGTCTCACGGAGTATGTCTCCTGCTGAACGTCTGGAAGCGCTGAATCAGAAATTCAGTCAGCTTGATCTTTCTGATTATCTGCGAAGCTACCGTGATCTCTCCGGAAACTATGTTGTGCATTCTCCCGGACCTGATGAGCTTGAACATATCTACCTGACATATATTCCTGTGGATGTCGTAAAGCTTGATAAATCGCTCGTTGACAACTACCTTGTGGAGGGAAAAGCTCATTTTATCGACGATGTTATACGTCTTGTACACGACCTCAAAAAGGAAATGACCATTGAGGGCGTTGAAGAGAAGTGGCAGTATCTGCGCTTGAAGGACTTCGGCGCTGATACGATACAGGGCTACTATTTCAGTAAGCCGCTGCCTGCCAATGACGCTATCCGCTTTACTCCGACAGTAATGTAAATCATAGTCATAAATTAAAACAGCGTAAGAGTGATCTTACGCTGTTTTTTATTCAAGTAAAATAGTCTTATTTGTTTTTATTTCTGATACTTTGCTTTATCCATTTCGCGGATCGCAGCACGGCGGATCTTGCCGCTGCCGACGGTCTTCGGGAGTTCTTCAACGAATTCTATAACTCGCGGATACTTATAAGGTGCAGTTCTGTTCTTGACGTAGTCCTTGATCTCCTGCACCAGAGCCTCGGAGCCTGTTGTGCCCTTAGTGAGAACAATCGTTGCCTTTACGACCTGACCGCGGATCTCGTCGGGAACGCCTGTGACTGCACATTCAAGTACATATGGCAATTCCATAAGAACGCTTTCGATCTCGAATGGTCCGATACGGTAGCCTGAGGACTTGATAACATCATCGACACGTCCGACGTACCAGAAGTAGCCGTCCTCGTCTACCCATGCAGTATCGCCTGTATGGTAGTAGCCCTCACGCCATGTTTCGGCGGTGTTTTCTTCGTCACCATAGTAGCATAGTGCAAGTCCGGGAACGCCGTAGCCTTTGGCACTGCTGTCTTTGAGCTTTATGCAGATCTCGCCTGTTTCACCAACGCTTGCAGGTGTGCCGTCAGGCAGGAGCACCTGCACATCGTACTGAGGATTCGGCTTGCCCATACTTCCGGGCTTTGGTTCCATACCAACAACGTTTGCGATAGAGAGAGTTGTCTCTGTCTGACCGAAGCCCTCCATAAGCTTGATGCCGGTCGCACGGTAGAACTGGTGGAATACCTCAGGATTGAGAGCCTCACCTGCGATGCAGGCATATTTCAATGTGGAAAGGTCATACTTTGAAAGGTCTTCCTTGATGAAGAAACGGTACATAGTCGGAGGCGCACAGAAGCTTGTGACATTATACTTCTTGAACATAGGGAGTATATCATCGGCATGGAAACGCTCGAAATCGTAGACGAATACAGCAGCCTCGCACATCCACTGACCGTAGAGCTTACCCCAGAGAGCCTTGCCCCAACCGGTGTCAGAAATTGTGAAGTGCAGGCCGTTAGGATCGGCATTCTGCCAGTAACGTGCAGTCACATAATGACCGAGCGGATACTGATAGCTGTGGAGTACAAGCTTAGGATTGCCGGAAGTACCCGAACTGAAAAAGATGAGCATAGGATCAGTTCCGCAGGGAGTATCAGCAGTACGCTCGAAATGAGTGCTGTAAGCGGGGAGCTCCTCATTGAAGTCATGCCAGCCCTCACGCTGACCGTTTACGATTATTTTTGTTTTGAGTGTAGGCGAAACGGCGCAGGCTTTATCGACTTCATCAGCCACATCGCCGTCAGAGGTGCAGACGATCGCTGATACCTCAGCTGAATTGAAGCGGTATTCAAGGTCGTGTTCCTTGAGCATATTTGAAGCGGGGATAACCAGTGCGCCGATGCGGTGGAGAGCGATGATCGAGAACCAGAACTGATAATGGCGCTTCAGGATAAGCATAACGCGGTCGCCCTTTTTGATACCGAGTGACTTGAAGTAGTTTGCAGTCTGGCAGGAATATTTCTTTATGTCCTTGAATGTGAAGCGGCGCTCGTTGTGGTTGACATCAACGTAGATCATAGCGGTCTTATCGGGACACTTCTCAGCCATAGCGTCAACGATGTCATAAGCAAAGTTGAACTTATCCTGATTTTCAAAGTTTACTGCGCTGAGTATTCCTGCGTCATTGGTCTCACATTTTACAAATTTTTCAGCGACCGGATGAAGAAGTCCGGCTTTGTCAACATTTGTAAGGTGGTGTTCGGCAACGTGCTCATGGTATTCGGACATACCGGTAGTACCCTTCGGAGGCATAACGAAAGCGTATATCTCGCAGTCCTCGCCGCCGAGTGCGACCTCATCGTGAGGCATGGAGCTGTCATAATAAATACAGTCGCCCTCGTGGAGTATCTCAGTATGCGAGCCGACTGTCATACGCAGTGTGCCTTTGAGAACGATGTCCATTTCCTGACCTGCGTGGCTTGCCATATGAAGCGGCTGAGACAGTGCTTCCTCGGAGTAGGGGATAACAACGTGGAACGGCTCGACAGCTTTGTTCTTGAACTTGGATGCAAGGCGGTTGTAAGCAAATCCCTTTCTGCGGACGATCGGAACACCCTCGCCTTTTCTTGTAACGGTATAACCGCTAAGCTCAGGACTGCTGCCTTCGAGAAGCTCAGTAATATCAACATTAAAGGTATTTGCACATTTGTAGATGAACGTAAAGCTGAAGTCCTGCTCACCGGCTTCGAGCTTTTTGTATTCTTCTGCGGAACAGTCAGTTATTGCAGACATCTCCTCAACAGAGATACCGAGGTCCTCTCGCAGACTTGCGATTCGCTCTGCTACTTCTTTGATCTTAACTTCTGCATTCTGTAATTTTGTCATTTCGTTCATAACAGTCTCTCCTTAAAAAATTATGTGCTGGTAATGAAACGCACGCTGAGAACTACTGCCGGTGCTTTGGACACCGGAAAAATAAAAAACTCGTCTCAAAGAATTGATCTTTGAGACGAGTATCATGATCTGATTACCCGCGGTACCACTCAAATTGTGCCGCTATTGCGTAACACCTCTTCAGACTCCAGCAAGTCCTATTCATTGACGCAGAATCACGGGAACGCTTACTGAAGGATTTCAGCATTCCGGCTCAGAAGGGATACATAGTATTGCATATCACCGGCTCACACCGACCGCCGGCTCTCTGTTGACATTGGCAATTCTCTGCTTGTCTTCCTCACAGCTTATGTTTGGATTATATCACATGAGATCAGATTTGTCAAGCGTTTTTGAAAATTTTCTTTTTTAAATAAAAGCATCTGCTGCGCGTCTGTCACAGTGAGGCTCTGAATATATCGGCAATATCCTTTTCTGTGAGAGGTGCCCATGCATTATCAAGTCCCTCATTTTCAGCAACATGATGTGCCATTTCGTCGATGCGGCTCTCGTCGATACCGACCTCACGGAGCGACATCGGTATTCCTATGGACTTGAAATAGTCATACGTAGCCTGAATTGCTTTTTCGGCTATTTCAAAGCTGTCAAGGTTGCTGTCGATGCCGAACACATTAACGCCGTATTTCACGAAACGTCCTACGGTTTTGTCACTGAGGATGTGCTTCATCCAGTGCGGCGTGATGATCGCAAGACCTTCGCCGTGGGTTATGTCATAATAAGCGGAAAGAGCGTGTTCCATACCGTGGCAAGGCCAGCCGGAATGGCTGTTGCCGAGTGAATAAATACCGTTGCAGCCATAAGTGCAGACAAGCATCATTTCTGCTCTTGCGGTATAGTCTTCGGGATTTTCAAGGCACTTTTTAGTATTTATCATCAGGCTTTTAAGTCCTGCTTCCATGAAGCCGTCATTCAGGAGCGTCGAATCCTCGCAGAAATACTGTTCCATAATATGGTTCATAGCATCAGCACAGCCTGCTGCCGTCTGATTTTTGGGCACAGTGAAAGTATACTTAGGATCAAGAAATGACACGACCGGATAAAGCAGTTCGTCCATATATCCTATCTTGTCGTTTGTCTCTGTTCGGGAAATGACACCGCCGCAGTCGTATTCACTGCCGGTTGCTGCAAGAGTGATTATGTCCACGATCGGAAGCGCTGCCTGAGCCTTGACTTTGTATGAGATCAGGTCCCACGGATCACCGTCGTATTTTGCGCCTGCCGCGATCGCCTTTGAACAGTCGAGAACGCTTCCGCCGCCGACTGAAAGTATGACTTCAATATCATGCTCCTTACAAAGCTTTACGCCGTCCAGTACGCTCGGATCATATTTCGGATTCGGCTGGATTCCGGAAAGCTCAATGATCTCGAAACCGGCAAGCAGCTCCTTTACTTTGTCGTAGAGCCCGATCTTTTTGATGCTTCCGCCGCCGTATGTGAGCAGGACCTTTTTACCGATCGCTCTCATGACTTCGGGAAGCTTTCTGATACAGTCCTCTCCGAAGATAAGTCTGGTAGGTGTCATGTAATCAAAATTTTGCATAGTGGTTTTACCT
Source organism: Ruminococcus flavefaciens (assembly GCA_015067005.1). Lineage (GTDB taxonomy): Bacteria > Bacillota > Clostridia > Oscillospirales > Ruminococcaceae > Ruminococcus > Ruminococcus flavefaciens_AA. The sequence goes on along the minus strand of SVNH01000008.1, from coordinate 12,008 downwards.
CCTTGAACTTGTGTTTGAAATAAACAGAATTGAGAAATGTAAAAACAGCTCCCTGGAGTTGTTTATGAACTTTCAGGGAGCATTGCTGTACTATTACGAATCGAAGAACTGCTGACCGTCATCTGTAACGAGACGTTCAGTCTTAGGATACTCAAATATTTTGGGGTTATCGGAATTTGAGGCGAGGTAATCTGCATATTTTGCAGCATACCATTTTGCCATAGGAAGATTGTGCATGAGGTAATTTCCGCAGTTTTTCTCCTCAGCGCCGGGAACGATCTTGGCATCATCGACTGACCTGAAAGCTTTCAGCAGAAGTCCGTGGATCTCCTGCGGAGCGTGGTCGCCTTTGAGAATGAGGTAAAAACCGGTCAGGCAGCCCATAGGTCCCCAGTAAATGATCTCATCTTTCCATTCCGGATCATTTCTGAGAAAGGTTGCAATGATATGTTCGAGCGAGTGCATCGCAGCAACGTCGATAGCCGGTTCTTTGTTAGGAGTTGTGACTCTTACGTCATAGGTAGTAATTGTGCTGTCATTGATCGTGTCCACACGGCTGACAAATATGCCGGGAACGATTTTAGTATGGTCGATCGAAAAGCTTGGGATAAGTTTCATGGTTTTATTCCTTTCCTGGATTTTTTTGCGCTGACAGAAGCAATATGCTCTGTATTTAAGTCATATGTTATTATACCACAAATGGTCAAGTTAAATGTTGACTGAAAATGAATTAGCTAAAACAGTGGTATAATAACTGTATGTCTGTGACAGTGTCATTTGATAAAGAATGATACGGGATAAGCAGCGGCAGGGATGATTATAAGTACGACAAGAACACCAATGCCAATTACCGCAAACAACACGCCTGCTGTGCGGCTTACTGCTTTTACATTTGCCGGATCATGCCCCTTCTTCAATGCGAATATCAACACGGCAAACAGTATAAGTCCGGCAATGCTTATCACTGCACATTTATAGAACATGACAGGGGTATAGTGCAGGTGGATGTCAGCATCATCATTTCCGAGTTCAAGAGCCATGAAAGCACCGTTCATTACTGGGATGAGTTCAGCGGAAGAGCCGTTGATCTCAGCCTTCCAGTCCTTATCGTATTCGACAGGTATAAAGACATAGCGTCCGTTTGGCGAATCGACCTTCATATCAAGGTCGTAATCGTGAGCACTTACGTCATAGGCTGAGACATCAGCTAATGAACTGCAAAGCTTTTCGAGCTTTTTCAGATCCATAACTCCGAAATATACATCAGAAACATCTGCATCAGTAGAAACAGCGGATATTCTTATAGTTTCATTTTTGTAAGTTCCGAGCAGAACGCTTCCGTTTGTGTTTTTCTGAGGGTAACGGTTTAGTTCGACCTTGCCGTAGCATGGTATGTAGTAGGGCTCACCGTTTATGTTTATGTCCATAGAGGATTCGAGCAGTTTATTTTCATCCTCACTGCTTCTGTCGTCCTCGCCGCGTCTGTCCTTCCAGATGTAGAGGCAGGATTCGTTCGGGATAGTGAGAGTGCCTGTATAGGGGTAGGTGAAAAGGATATTGGTCTTCATCTCGCATTCTGCATCATCGAGAATGTCTGAGTATCTGTACACAGTAAAGAGGTCATCGCTGTCACCCGTAAGAGTTTTATAAAGCTTGTTCTGGTAATCGAAAGTATTGTCGGGGTAAGTGTTTGAAGCCTCAATGAAATCTTCACTGGTCAGAAGTCCGAAGGGAAGTGTGTATTTGCAGTCGTACATTATAGCGCTGGGAGTTTTTTCAGGAGAGGTGTAAAGCTCCTTGCTGACATGATCCTCAACAGAAGGCATTGAAAACGCCTTTTTTACATTCAGAAGAGCATCCGTGAAAGTTGTTCCGCCGTTATCGAACTGGTAGATATACGACTTTGAATAACCGAGATCACGCATTGTTTTTGAATAGTCATATGATGCGTCGTTTGACCAGTCTGCTAAGGTAGGGGTGCCGAGTACCATGCCGTAATTTGCGAATACTGTCATTGATGCCTGCTTGACGCGTGATACATTATCCTTAGGAAGATCATAGTTGTTTTTTAAGTATATCGGGAACTCGTTTGTGAATTTGGATTCGCTCGGGGCTAAAAGTCCATAGCCTGCGGCAGTTGACTGTATTACAGCTATTGAAAGTATGAATACAGTCCGGAATTTTTTTCCGCATATGCCGAATGCAATGATGCTTGCTATAATTGCCGGTATCAATGCGAATTTATACAGCGTATATATATCGAGATCAGCGATGCCGATATTCTTCGTTTGGAAAGCCATAACTCCGATAGCGGTAACAGAAACAAATGATATGAGCACTACCGAGCTTTCCTTGAAACGGTCAAATATAGCTATACGCGGCTTCATCAGCTGCTCTTTGTCAGATGCAAGCACGAAGTATCTTGCGAGGATGTCTCCGGCAGTGAAAGTAAGGACAAATGCGAAACGGTAAGGGAAGTGCATATAGGAGCCGAGGTGCCATATGAGGTTCGTGCTCTCAAAAATAATCGGCATTATCAGGAGTGCCATAAGGTATATGTGGAGCTTTGTACGGCCTTCAACGGGCTTTTTGTTCCTTCTGAACATGATAACGGTGATAATGAGGGCAGCTATACCCATTTCCGCACCGAAAAGCATGAACAGCTTCTGGGGATCAAAGTCCCCATGACGCACACGTAGCAGCTTTGAGTATGTACTGTCATTGTATTCCACGCGGTTTGAAGAGGATAGCTTCATCGCACTGGGGATAGAAAGTGCAGCTGAGATGAGCACGGCTATGAACGTCGATATGCCAAGTCTTGCACAGGTGCGGCAGCGCTGTTCTTTGTCCTTAGTTTCAAAAATAAGTACACCCAGCGAATAGAGGATGATATATATGAATATCATCGAGCTGATATAGTAGTTTATTGATATGGTAAGCGCTGCGATAGCGATGTATGCGGTCACCTTACCGCTTTTGAGAAGTCTGTCGAGCGACAGCATGAGCAGCGGCAGTATGATAACTATGTCGATGAAGAAAATGTTCGTGTAATACTGAAGGTCGTATCCGCTGAACGTATAAAGGATTGAAACAGCGATAGTTACAAGAGGATGCGGATCATGAGTCTTCTTAGTGTAAACTGCCATCGTAAGCGAAGCCAGCATGAATTTGGCTATTATCACAAAGGACATGAATTCCATTATGAAATCGCGCTTTGCAAAATAAAACAGAAGATTCGTCGGACTGAAAACATAGCATGAATAATTTGCCATGAAGCTTTCAGAAGAACCATTCAGCCAGTTGTAGAAAACAGGCGCGTTTCCGTGCAGGACATCGTAAGTCCTTGTATAAAGAGGGATATACTGTGCATTCATGTCGTAATAAGGCGTTAGTCTGTCACCGAATGGGTAAACGCCCTTGGCGATGAATATCACACATAGAATAAGGAGCGTTATTGCAGGTGCAATAAAATACTCCTTTCTGCGTTTTATGTATTTCATTCTGATCTCCTTAACCCAAAGTGTAAATTATAGTTCCGGCTATTATCAGCAGAAGTGCGAGTAGTTTGCGCTTAGTAGGTTTTTCGCCAAAGAAAAAAAGTCCGAATAAAGTTATGTAAATATAGCCTGATGTTTCGAGGACTGCACCGGCAGAGAGGTCAATGCTGCGATAGGCGAGTATAGAAAGAAGAGTAGCTGCAAAGAACATTGCATATGCAGTTATGACGATCGGATTCAGGTATTCCCTTATTCGTGAGGAATACTTCTTGCCTGCCGATTTTTTCAGCATTACCTGAGATACTGAACTGATAAAAGTACCTAGAAGGATAGGCCATCCATTCATGCTGTATCATCCTTTCTTTGTCCGCCTCCGGTAAAATATATCAGCAGTCCGGCAAAGACGAGGATTATTCCGGCGATTTTAGGAAGAGTTATCCTTTCATGGAATATGACTGTTCCCCAGATAAGTCCCCAGATAACGGCAGCAGCCTTTGCAGAATAAGCCGCTGTCAGTTCAACACGCTTTATGACCTGCTGCCAGCCTATCGCGTAGACGAAAAGTGCAGCGACCATAAGTGCATAGAACATACAGAATTTCAGACTGAGGAAGCTGTACCGCGCGGCAAGCTTTGAGAATATGCCTGCACAGGCGTAAACAGCTACCATGAACTGTAAAGCGGCATATGTAAACAGATTAGTTTTTTTCATTATCGCACCAGTTACTTTTTGAAGAAATCAAGGGCGGTCTGAATGACCTTATCCCTGTCATCAGGCGAAATACCGAAATACATCGGCAGACGCACAAGGCGGTCGCTTTCGCGGGTAGTATATTCATCAATACCGCTGAAACGTCCGTACTTTCTTCCGGCAGGAGCCGAATGCAGCGGAACATAGTGGAAAACTGCACATATCTCATTATCCTTCATGTACTTTATGAAACGTGTTCTTTCATCAAGATCCCTGAGTTTAAGGTAGAACATATGGGCATTGTGGACACAGTGATCCGGAATATGCTGAAGCTCTATATCTCCGCGGTCTGCGATAGGCTTCAGTGCTTCGAGATAAGCGTTATATGTAGTCATGCGGTCGTTGTAGATCTCATCAGCGTGGTCGAGCTGAGCGTAAAGGTAAGCGGCGTTTATGTCGCTTGGAAGGTAGCTGTCTCCGAAATCTACCCATGTATATTTATCGACCTCTCCGCGGAAAAACTTTGAACGGTTAGTGCCCTTTTCACGCAGGACCTCAGCGCGTTCCATGTAAGCGTCATTGTTGACGAGTATCGCACCGCCTTCGCCCATTGAGTAATTCTTGGTCTCATGGAAGGAATAGCAGCCGAAATCCCCGATAGTACCGAGTGATTTGCCCTTGTAGCTGCTCATTACTCCCTGAGCGGCATCTTCAATGACGAGAAGATTGTACTTCCTTGCGATACTCATTATGGTATCCATTTCGCACGAGGTTCCGGCATAGTGTACCGCAACGATAGCGCGTGTATGCTCTGTTATAGCGGCTTCTATCTTGTTCTCATCAATGTTCATGGTATCGGGACGTATATCGCAGAATACCAGACCTGCGCCGCCGAGTATCATAGAGGTTGCTGTGCTTGAAAAAGTGAAGCTTGGAAGTATAACTTCATCGCCCGGCTTGAAACCGCTTAAAATAGCAGCCATATCAAGAGCACTTGAGCAGCTTGTTGTCAGGAGTATCTTGGGAGCGCTGAAGCGTTCTTCGAGCCATTTTGTACATAGCTTTGTGAATTTTCCGTCGCCGCCTATTTTGTGGCTGAAAACTGATTCGCGTATGTATTCCATTTCATCGCCGGTGAAAGGCGGAGTGTTGAAAGGTATCATATTATCACCTTAATATATAAAAATTATGGTGCCCGTATGCGGGCGATTGAATGCTGACCTGCCGGGCAGTGATGCTCAGGATTTGAGAAGGTTCCTGAATTGTATCGGTGTCATGCCGGCAGATGCACTGAACTGTCTGAGGAAGTATTTGCTGTCGAGATAACCGCATTTTTCCGAGATCTCCATAACGCTGAGAGTAGTAGTAGAAAGCTGATACTTTGCTTTTGCGATACGTGCGGAAATGCAGTCCTTATGGAAGCTTGAACCGAAGCACTGCTTGTAAATGCTGCGGAAATAGCCGGTGCTTCCCGAAAAACGTTTATGGAGCTCTGTCGTATCAAATGTCTCGATAGGGTTCATGTAGACATAATTGCGTATTTCTGAAAGCTGGTTATAGTGGCTTGTGAGCCTTCTTTCAGAGATCGAGCTTATAAGTTTATCTGCTTTCTCACTGCATATCCTGATAATATCATTGAAAGAGCTGTCAACGCATTTTTCGGCAGTGCAGATGAACGAATCCACGCCGAAGTTTTCCATATATTTTCTATGCTGGATGAGTATAGATGCAAGACAGTCGGAAAGAGTATCCGGCGAGGCGTTACTCTGAACGAGACAGATGAAAGTGTTATCACTTATTCTTCCGCAGACATCGTGATTTCCGCAGAATTTGCTTATTGCCTTTGAAGCGTCCAGTATAGCGTCGATGCGCTTATCGTTTGATAACTGAGACGAGGATTCCTCGAAAAGGCAAACCTTCAGCATTACCATGTAGAGTTCCTTGTCTCCGTGGAGAACAGCAGAATTATAGGCTTTTTTGATGCCTTGTGAATTGAACATACCGGTAAGCGTATCGCGCTGCTCTGAAAGGTTCTGACACTTGCTGAGGTACTGTATATCGTTCTTCATCCGCAGGAATTCAAGGCTGTTGGACACAGTTTTTATCCAGTTGCGGAAAATATCATCGTAGGTATCGGGCTCATCATATCTGAGGATTATAAAGCCGAGGGGATGGCTTCCGAAGTAGAGCGGATCAAAGTAATAGACTGCCGGTTCGGAGTGGAGCGAAAAGAAGGAAGCGAAGTCGTATTTGCTGATCTCAAGAGGTGCGCTTTCGGTCCACGGGACTATCGGACGGCAGGTCATAATATCAGAAGCAGGGGAATTCACTTCATACCAGTTTGAATACAGACAAAGTATGATATTTGCGGCATTCCTGAGAAGCCAGTGGAAGCTTCCGAGAGTTGCAGAAAATTCTTCAAGATTTCTGCTCAGAGTCAGCTCCTGATCGAGGGAACTGTAAAGATTCCAGAATTCGTAGTCCTTTTTCGCTTTCAGCAGGTCGAGCTCCTGATAGAACTGTGTATTATCTCTTCCGCACGGACAGCTGTCGCCTTTGATAAGGGTACCTGACGGCGGAAGAAATTCATAGTCGAGATTAAAGTTTAGCTTTTCGTGGATTATGTGTATTGCAGAGCGTCCGAGCTCGGTACGGTTGCGCTGATAAGTGGTAAGGAGCGGCGAATAAAGTGTACGCTTATCAATGTATTCATAGCCTACTACTGCTATCTGATCCGGAACTGAAATATTATTGCGTACAAATACGTCAAGAACGCCGAAAGCCATATAGTCGTTGGCACATATCAGAGCCTGAGGCATGGGGAGTTCTCCGCGGATATACTTTTCTGCGAGCTCCTTTCCTGAATTCATCCAGAAATCACCAAAATGTATTTTTGATTCATCTACCGGCATACCGTGCTTTTTCAGAGCTTTACGGTAGCCCTCTGCACGGTTGTGAGAAACATCAACATAGTCATATCCGGTGAGCAGATCAATAGAGGTATAACCGTGTTCTTCGATAAGGTGTGAGGTTATTTCCTCGGTATCATTTTCGTCGCTTGTATTTATGGATCTGAATACGAACGGTTTGAATTCATCGTGAAGAGAACCCACAGAAATAATAGGTATATCGCGTCTTGCGAGATATGAAGCGACCTTTTTCCTCAGAGTCTCGTTTACGAAAGATTCCGAGATTATGATAATAGCGCTTATATCTTCGGACAGTATCAGATCATATACCTCATTTTCGCTGAACATCGGACTATCCTCGTTCTGCGTGTTGAAAACATTTGTGATAACAGCTGTATCGTAACCGAGTTTTTGCGCTTGTTCGACTATACCTTTCAGTATCTGGCGCTGTTCGATACAATTGGCTTCGGCGGCAACAACGCCGATTATAGGGCGTTTAGCTCTGTTCATTAATATTCCCCTTAACTTAAAAGATCCGGGATCCGTGATCCGGAATCATGTAGAAGTGATAAAAGACTTCGTGTATAAGTATATACTTATTATAAAATATACATAGCGTGATGTCAATAATATTTGTCTGAAAAACTCAAAATTTGATGAAAAAGCTGTCGCTCTTGATTTTGTTTTGGGTGTGTGATATAATTAATGTGTCATCAATAAACGATGTCAAGCGGGTATTGCCCTGAGCTTCATTCGGGGAACGCAGATTCTTTTATCAGTTGAAATTTTAGCTAAGGAGAGTTCGGCTGTACGCCGGATCATTCAGCAATATGGAACTTGAGATCACCAACAGGATATTCAGAAACGAAAAATACAGAAAGCTTGCCGCAGAGCTGGCAGAACTTGAAAAAGACCGCCGATTCTGCCGTCATGATATTGAGCATTTCTTTGATGTTGCAAGGATCATGATGATACTTTGTACCCGGAGGAAGGTTGAGATCAGCGAGGATATTGTGTATTCAGCTGCGCTTCTCCATGATCTCGGAAGGATACAGGAGATAACTGCCGGTATCCCGCATGAAATGGCAGGTCAGATCACAGCTGCCGGTATACTAGCGGATGTTGATTGTCCTGAGGATATGGCGGAAAAGATAATAAGCCTGATCGCAAATCACCGCCGCAAGGATAATCCGGAGGATTCACCTGAACAGCTCTTTTTTACAGCTGATAAAAGATCACGCAAATGCTTTTTGTGCAAAGCCTGCGATGAGTGTAACTGGGTTAGAAAAAACATGGAAATAGAGGTATAAAAATGATAATAGGGAACAAGGAATTCGATACGGAAAATAAATGCTATATAATGGGAATACTTAACGTTACTCCGGATTCTTTTTCGGACGGAGGAAAGTACAATACAGTTGAGGCTGCCCTCAGACACGCCGAGAAAATGATAAACGAGGGCGCAGACATCATCGACATCGGCGGCGAATCTACACGTCCGGGCTTTACGCGCATTACTGATGAGGAAGAGATAAGCAGAGTTGTTCCTGTGATCGAAGCGGTTAAAAAGAATTTCGACATCCCGATCTCAATAGATACATACAAATATGCTGTTGCAAAGGAAGCTGTAAATGCCGGTGCTGATCTTATAAACGACATCTGCGGACTTAAACATGATAATGGTGAAATGGCTAAGCTTATTGCGGAGAGCGGACTTCCGTGCTGTCTCATGCACAACCGCGGCGACCAGAACTATAAGGTGTTCATGGATGATCTCCTCGATGATCTCCGCGGTACACTTGACATAGCTGCGAAAGCAGGCATCGGCAGGGATAAGATAATTCTCGATCCGGGTATCTGTTTTGCAAAATCACTTGAAAACAATCTTGAAGCGATCGACAAGCTTGATCGTCTGGTAAATGAGTTCGGATACCCTGTTCTGCTCGGAACTTCAAGGAAATCATTTATCGGGCTTACTCTTGATCTTCCGAAGGATGAACGTACAGAAGGTACTGTCGCTACGACAGTTATCGGAGTTATGAAGGGAGCGGCATTTGTAAGAGTACACGATGTCAGGGAGAATCTTCGTGCAGTCAGGATGACCGAGGCTGTGATGAAAGGATATAAGCGTGGATAAGATAATTATTGAGGATCTTAAGATTTTCGCTCACCACGGCGTTTTTGAACACGAGAATATCAACGGACAGTATTTTTTTCTGAATGCGGCTCTTTATGTTGAAACTGAAAAAGCCGGTATGCGTGACGACTTGTCGTGCTCGGTTGATTATGGCAAGGTCTGTGAACTGCTTGGAAAGGTAATGACCGACAATGTGTTCAAGCTCATTGAGACTGCCGCTCAGACAGCCGCTGAGGCTATACTGAGAGAATACAGCCTTGTAAAAGCTGTTGATATTGAAGTGAGAAAGCCGGACGCTCCTATCGAAATGGACTTCCGTTCGGTATCTGTAAAGATACACCGCGGCTGGCACAGAGCTGTCATTGCACTTGGATCAAATATGGGCGACAGCAGGGGATATATTGAGAAAGCGGTCGAGCAGATAGTTGCCTCGCCGCAGATAAGGAATGTCCGCTGTTCGGAACTCATTGTAACTAAGCCTTACGGCTATACAGCACAGGACGATTTCCTCAACGGCGCAGTGTACTGTGAGACGATGCTTTCACCGCATGGACTTCTTGAATTCATGCAGTCTGTTGAGAACGCTGCCGACCGTAAGAGGGAGATACACTGGGGACCTCGCACCCTCGATCTTGACCTCATTTTCTACGATCAGGAGATAATTGCGGATGCTGATCTTATCGTGCCGCATCCGGATATGCATAACCGTACATTCGTGCTTGAACCGGTCGTACAGCTTGTGCCTTACTACCGTCACCCTATACTTGGCATGACAGTAACACAGCTGCTCGAAAGGCTGAAAAAGAAATGATATGTATTATTGCAGCGGTAGCTGCTAATGGCGTTATCGGAGCAGGCGGCAGGATACCGTGGAGAATTCCTGAGGATATGGCTTATTTCCGCAGGATCACTATGGGCGGAGCAGTCGTGATGGGCAGGCTGACTTATGAAAGTATAGGCAGACCGCTGCCCGGACGCTTGAATATTGTCGTTTCACGCAGCAAAAAAATATCCGAAGATGGTATTGTCACGGCTGGAAGTCTGCCGGAAGCGATAGCAATTGCCGAAAGAGCAGGGAAGGATGTGTTTATCTGCGGCGGTGGATCTGTTTACCGTGAAGGACTTTCATTCGCTGAGAGACTGTACATTACCGAGCTTCGTGATGAGTACGCGGGAGATGTACGCTTTCCGGCGTTCGACCACAGAAAGTACCGCCTCATAAAACGCGAGGTGCATTCTGATTTCGGCTTTTCATTCTGCATATATGAAAGAAAATAAGGGTGAATAACTTTTTTGGTGGTCGGGATTGGCTGGGCGTTTGCGTAATTGCCCCACATCACAAACGCCATATGTGAATTAAACCACCAAAGCTTTTATATACCCGAAAATAATAAGTCCCGGAGCGTCTGAGCGCATCGGGACTTTATCATTATATGTTTATTTGTTGACGGGCGGATTTTCAGCAATGTACCTGTCGAGCAGTTCTGCTGCGGTGCGTACAAATCTTATGCATGGACGTACCTTGTAATATTTCTCAGTGCGCTTGTCCGGAACAGGGGTGCTTGTGACCTTCAGACCTTTTAAAAGGTCGCGGCAGATGATAGTTCCGTGTATCTCGCGGAATTGTTCAGCGATCTGCTGGATGCGCGTATAGTGTTCGGCTTTGACCTTGTCGTCGTATCCTATTGATGGTCCGTAAAGCAGTCCGAGCACCATGAACATACCGGTGCAGGTGCCGCAAACCTCACGCATACGTCCCATACCTCCGCCGAAAGAGGAAGAAAGCCTTGCGGCGGTGTTTTCGTCGATACCGGTAACGTCTGAAAATGCTGTGAATACTGCCTGTGAACAGTTCAGCCCTTCGGTGAACAGCTTGCAGGCTTTTTCAATGTGATCTACTGACATAATATTGCTCCTCAAAACAGATTATGATAATATTATAAAACAGCATTGGAAAAAAATCAAGAGGATGATGAGAAATATATCTTGTATTCATTATATTAGTATTTGCTAACAAAAGCTTGTCACTATTTTAACGTTTCGTCTTGATTAAAAATGGGTTTTGTAGTATAATATTAGAGTATGCAAGGAAAGTTTTCCCGCTGCCTAAAAACCGAAAGGAGTATTTATAATGATTTATTCGCACGAAGTTGAAACAATGTGCCCTATCGCTCAGGGCGTTGCTCACGGCGCTGCTCCCATCCCAGAGGAAGCTAAGTGGGTGAAAGCTAAGGAGATCAAGGATATTTCCGGATTTACACACGGTATTGGCTGGTGTGCTCCTCAGCAGGGTACTTGTAAGCTTACTCTCAATGTTAAGGAAGGCGTTATTCAGGAAGCTCTCGTTGAGACTATCGGATGCTCTGGTATGACTCATTCTGCTGCTATGGCTGCTGAGATCCTCCCTGGCAGAACTATCCTCGAGGCTCTTAATACTGATCTCGTTTGTGACGCTATCAATACTGCTATGAGAGAACTCTTCCTTCAGATCGTTTACGGTCGTTCACAGTCTGCTTTCTCTGAGGGCGGTCTTGTTGTCGGTGCAGGTCTTGAAGACCTCGGTAAGGGTCTCCGTTCACAGGTTGGTACTACTTATGGTACACTCGCAAAGGGTCCTCGTTACCTCGAACTCACTGACGGTTATATCACTGGTATCGCTCTTAATGAGGATAATGAGATCATCGGCTATAAGTTCGTAAACTTCGGCAAGATGATGGACTTCATCAAGGCTGGCGATGATGCTAATACTGCTTTTGAGAAGGCTCAGGGTCAGTA
>SVNH01000007.1 GCA_015067005.1 Ruminococcus flavefaciens | reverse complement strand
GCGTCCGTGTTGGTACGCCTTTTCAGGCGTGGCTTGTATTCTGAGCCCCTATGGGGCGTTTACGGAAAAACCCCCGGTTCTGCCGGGGGATGTTTATTTTATTCTCAGTTGTTGTTATGCTTATTATATACGCTTTGAAGCTATATTTGACCAGGCTAAATCCTTGAAAAGCACTCCGTCTGAACGGAATGCTGATTTACTACTGTCCTTAAGATAAGCATCAAACCACTTTATAGAGTACATCATAAAAACAGAATTATTCTGAATATACTGCCTTTTCCTATTTCGGATTCAGCTTCGCACTTACCGTTATGAAGGGCGACAGTCTGCTTTACGATAGCAAGTCCGCGACCTGAAACTCCCTTGCCTTCGCGCTGACGCTTGGTGTAGTATTTATCCCAGATACGTTCAAGCTCATCGGAAGCGATACCTTTTCCGTGGTCGGAAATCTTGATGACTGCTTTTCCATTCTCCGTTTTAAGCGTTACGCCTATCCACTTATCCGCGCCGGCATGACGTACAGCATTGTCCATAAGGTTATACACTGCTCTTTGAAGGCGTGAAGCATTTCCGCGTATATGTATGTTTTCAGATATATTCCGTTCAAAGACATACCCGTACTTTGAATGCAGATTTTCATAGCTGTCCGCAACTGAATTCACGACCTCGCTTAGGTCAACATCACTCATTGCGAGTTGTGTATCGGTCATCTGCAATTCAGAATATTCGAGTATCTCGTTAACAAGAGCAGTAAGCCTGTCGGTTTCCTCAACGATTACCGCGACATCCTCAGCGCACTGCTTTTCGTCATCGCGGGAGATGTCCCTTATCATTTCGGCGTAGCCCTTTATCATAGTGAGAGGAGTACGAAGATCATGGGAGACATTTGCGAGGAGTTCATTCTGGAATTCCTGTGATTTTCTGAGTTTTTCAGATGTATTGTCAAGGGTATCGTTCAACTCATCGAGCTCTGAACAGAAGCCCTTGCGGAACGGTATATTGCTCTCCTTATCTGCGAGCTTATGCGTTTTTTCCGTAAGCTGTGCAACGGGACGTGAAAAGCTTCTCGACATGAACCATGCAAGCACAAAGCCTATGACCACGGAAAGGAGAGTTACCCATAAAAGCTGTATACGTATTATTCTGGCGGTCGAACCTACCGCATTGAGAGTTGTTCCGATATACAGTACAGCTTTGTCATCGCTGCCGTAGAAATCAATATATCTTCCGTAGACATAAATATCGTCCGTAAGCAATTCGGCTTTATTGCTTTCAGAGAAGGTGAGCTCATTCAGAAACTCGCCGTAGTTTTCGGGAAGCTCCCTGTAATGTACGCGCTCGCCCTTTAGTTCCGTTTTTATACCGTAGAACTCGCCGTTCCTGTTAATATGCCCTTTCTTGTATTCGTCGGAGCTGTAAAGGATATTTCCCTCAGTGTCGGTGACGAAAACAATAACTGAGTTATCCCGCGAAAGCTCGTCGATGTAATCTGTTATATCGCTGGCATCACTCTGAGAGGCGATCTTGTTGGCAGCTTTAATGGTATTTTTTATGACCATGCTGTTATAGAAGCGCTGTAAGAAAACTGTCTGCAAAAGCCACAGGACAGCGAATATAACAGCGGTGAAGAACATGAAATAGCCCAGCAGCTTGCGCTGGAAGGTCCTTGTTTTAGTCCTCAAATTTATATCCCACCCCTCGTATCGTTCTGATACAGTCGCGGTACTGACCTAATTTGCTTCGCAGCAGCTTTATCTGCCAATCGACTGTCCTGTCAACTCCGAAGCTGTCATATCCCCATACTTCGTTCAGTATCCTGTCGCGTGAAAGGACAATTCCCTTATTCTTCAAAAGAAGCAGGAGCAGGGAATACTCCTTCGAGGTGAGGTCAGCCTTTTGACCGTCAACTGTAACTGTCATTCCAAGAGTATCTATGATTATCCCGCCAGCGCTTACTGTCTCCGCTGTATTTGCAGCCGCGGAAGTCTTTTTGCGGCTGAGAATGACCTTGATACGTGCCATTAACTCCATAGGGGAGAACGGCTTCGTAACATAATCGTCCACACCGACTTCAAAACCAAACAGCTTATCGAATTCCGTACCTCTTGCGGAAAGCATTATCACGGGAACGTCCTTGAACTCCTTTATTTTCTTGCAGGCTGTAAAGCCGTCGGTGTCCGGCATCATGACGTCCATAACGATTAGGTCGAAATCCTCTGTTTTGCAGGCTTCAATTGCTTGTCTGCCGTCTGAAACAGGTACGACATCGTGCCCCTCGCGCTGAGCGTAACGACTTATAAGAGTAACGATATTAGGTTCATCATCGGCAATTAGTATTTTAGACATGGCACACCTCCGCAGTTTTGATGTAAATATTATACACGAAAAGCGCCCTTTTGTAAAGAGCGCCTCCGTTAATCTGCTCAGAATCTGCCGCCTCTGCCGCCGCTCATACCGCCGTTCATACCGCCGTTCATGCCACCGCTCATACCGCCGCGCATACCGCCGCCCATCATACTCTGAGGAATGGAATCAACCTGTGTGCCGTTGATGATGATAGTGCCGCCGTTGAATTCAGCGTTCATGTCGTAATCGAAAGAGGACATCTGCGCAGTTACGTTAATCGTTCCGCCGTTCACATAGATAGAGCCGTTGGAGTCGATAGCGTCTGTGTCGCCCTGACCTACCTCAACATTGATGTTTCCGCCGTTTATCTCGATAGCTGTTTCGTAAGCGTTTGTACCTGCCGAAGCGTTTATGCCGTCATCGGTCGCATAGATATTAATTTCGCCGTCATTGATGAGTATATATGTAGCCTCAAGACCTTCTGCCGCTGTAATGTCGAATGTGCCGCCGTCTATCTGGAGCAGAGCACAAGCCTGTATACCGTCGCTCTTGCCGTTTATGCTGAAAGTACCGCCGGATATTGTTATCGTGCCCTCGGTATTATCATTCTCGCAGTGGAAGCCATCCTTGTTGGTAGTTATATTAAAGGTTCCGTCACTTACGGATATGGAATCGTTTGCTTCAAAGGCGTCCAGAGCGGATTTAATGTTGTATGTGCCGCCTGTTATCTTCATATCGTCCTTGGAAGTGATGCCGTTTCCGTAATATGAAGTGACATTCAGTGTACCTGTGCCGTTGAGTACAAGATCGTCCTTTGAGAAGATCACCGCATCGGTATTTGTTTCGCCGTCTGAGGTAAACTGTCCGCTGACTGTAAGAGTATTCTCACTGTCAGTGGTCGTGATGAATACCTTGTCCGCAGAAACCACATATATTGCAGGGAAGCTGCTGTTTGTAATGCTTACACCGTCGAGCACGAGCTGCACCTTTGCGTTTTTGTCAGCCTCAACTCTTATTGTACAGTTCTCAGCTGTTCCGCTTATAACGTACACACCCTCAGAGGTAATGTTTACAGTCTCACCGTCGGATACTGTTATATTCTGAGCATTTCTTGTATCTGCTGTCTGAGAGAGGTCACGCTTTGTGAAAGAAGCTTCATCGCTTGATTCATCGCTTACTGAAATATTTGAAAGCTGTACTAATGAAACGCTGTCGTTAGCTTCTGTCGCTATGCTTGTAGTTACCTGATTATCTGATGTAATGGTGCCGTCTGTATTTGTCTTGCTTCCGCAGCCTGTAACTGCTGCTGCGAACATTGCTGCCATAAATGAATACATATATATTTTTTTCATAGTAACTCTCCTTTTAATACGTTGGTGTTGGTTTTGTTTCTATGTCTGTATTATACAGGAGCAGTTTGAAAGTTAAATGGAGTGAACGTGGAAACTTAGTCGAGAAATGTGGAATTTCGTCCGTGTTTTGTGATGGATAAGTGAATAAATGGGAGCCGGATCGAAGCGTTACAAAAAGTAATAGCTGCTGTTATTGACAATTACGATCGTATCTGATATAATACCTTTAAATTGACGAAAGAAGGGGAGCGTGTGACAAAACTCCGGTTACTGCCGCTTGAAATGTCTGACCGCGAGCAGTTCATAAAGGATAATCAGGAAGCGTTCAATTATGGTGCTCTTGAGGAGTTCGGAATGCGTGACGATCATTTTGAGGAAGACGGCGAGATAATCTCACATGATACAATATCTCAGGCAATAGATATTGGAACGGCATATCGTATCATTCAGGACGGCAAGCCTGTCGGCGGCGCTGTTATCAAGATTGAATACGATCACGGCGAACTGGAATTGCTGTTTGTATCACCGGCAGAGCATAGTAAAGGGATAGGCTATGCGGCATGGTGCGCGATAGAAGAAATACACCCTGAGGTAACAGTGTGGAACACAGTTACGCCCTGTTTTGAGAAGCGTAATATCCATTTTTACGTCAACCGCTGCGGTTTTCACATTATCGCGTATTACAATGAGCACTTCCGTGATCCGAACGATCCTGACGGTGAATTGTCGGAAATGTTTGCGTTTGAGAAGGTACTGCCAACCACGCCGGAATCCTTACAGGTACAGATAAAGCGCGTAGCTTACTATGAGGGCATTATGGAGCAGGCAGAGAATGGTGATATGAATGCTCTCAGAAGTCTTTCGGACTATTATGGAAGTGCCGCATGGAAGCGTGATTTTGCTGCTGATGAGGCAGGACTCCTACCGCAGGATCTTAAACGAGGTGTGCTTTCAGAGGACGGAGTATATGATCTCATTGAACGCTTTAACGTAAAGTAGTATTGAAGCAGTATAAGACAATACGTCAAAAATGTCATGTATTTTTCGCTCAGGAATAACATTTTTATTAAAAATCCGGCAAAAAATGAAAAATTCATCATTTATTCATTGATTTTTTTCTTAATATGTTATATAATAAGATAAATAAAGTTTGGATGTATTCGGAACTTAATATAACGCTGTAATTGCAGCAAGTTCAGAAAGGTTGTGAATTTATGTATAATATAGTAGTCCTCAGCGATAATGGTGATCGCCTTAAAGCAGCACTTCCGGAAACGGAAAACATTTCTTACAGCTTTACTATGTCACCTGATGTTAAGCCTGATACTGAATGTGTTCTGGTATCGCAGGATTATTCCGGGGCTGAGATAGATAGTATTGTAAAAACGTTCAAGAAACGCGGTATACCGTGTGCTGTTGCAACGTTTGACGGCTCAGAAAAGAATAAGTCAGAGCTTATCAGCAAGGGAATAACGGATATTCTTGTACTGCCTATGTCTGATGAGCTTCTTGTCAAGGAGCTTACAGCAATAATTTCCTCTCAGAGAATAGGCTCGGACGATGGATTTGAGATGTTTGCGAAGGTTGCCGCTCTTGACGATCAGAAGGGCGCATTTGTCGTGCATGAGTCAAACTTCACTAATCTTTACAGGTTCGTGAAGCGTCTGACAAATCGTATGGAAAAGCCGGCATATCTTGTTAAGTTCACGTTCAGCAGTCCGGATAAAGGAGCGATCGAGCCCGGAGCTCTTGAGGAGGCTTTCCTGATAATAAAGATGTGTCTGCGCCGCGGAGATATTGTTTCCATATACGGCAACAGTCTTCTTGCTATACTTATAGGTGCTGATGCTGAGGGTGCAAAGACAGCATCACAGCGTATTGTTGATACATATCAGGGCTTTGGCTGCTACAATATGTATGATATGGCGTATGATATGCAGGAAATAAAATAAAGCTGCGATAAGAGAAGTGGCAGACAGCTTAATAGCGTCTGCCATTTTATTTTTTGCCGGGAATAATGCTATTATATCTTGACTTTTCTGGCTAAAAAGGTTATAATAAAAATGTATAACGCTATTGTAATACATTATTGTTACTGGAGTTATCTTGACTGATACAGAAAAGGGATATTGACGAAGATTTAATGATCACTGAAAATCTGCTGTTCTTTCCGGACAGCTTTATATAAGAGGGGAAAAATGAAACACAAAACATCAGAGATACTTACGATGCTTCGTCAGGAGCATATAGCAGCACATATGAAAAAGCTTCCGGAAGCGCAGCAGCTTTCAATGGTGAAGCAGATCGAGGATCTTGATTTTTCAGTGTTAAGTGCTGATGAAACAAATGAGGAACGCGGCAGTTTTGAGCCGTTGTTTGCTAAAACTCTCAGTGAAATTCAAAGTGACAGTGACCGTTACACTGAAATAGGCATCAAAGCGATCAAAGAGGGAAAAGTCGGAGCTGTATTGCTTGCCGGAGGACAGGGAAGCAGACTTGGATTCGATCATCCTAAAGGAATGTTCAATATTGGCGTTGAGCGTGAACTGTATATTTTTGAGTGCCTTATAAATAATCTCCTTGATGTCACAAGAATGGCGGGGGCTTATATACCTCTTTTCATTATGACAAGTGCTGAGAATAACAAGGAGACAAGGGAATTCTTCGAGAAGCATAATTATTTCGGTTACAGCAGCGAGAATGTTTGGTTTTTTATACAGGAACAGCTTCCGACAGTAGATACCAACGGTAAGCTTATGCTTGCTGATAATGGAAAAATACTGACCGCTCCGAACGGAAACGGCGGCTGGTACGCTTCAATGGCAAAGACCGGTATGCTCAAAGCTGTTCAGGATGCCAAGATAGAATGGCTGAATGTATTTGCAGTTGATAATGTTTTGCAGCGTATAGCAGATCCCTGCTTTATCGGTGCGGTTATAGATTCCGGCAAGGTGTCGGGAGCAAAGGTCGTAGCGAAAGCAGCTCCTGAAGAGAAGGTCGGCGTATTGTGCCTTGAAGACGGTAAGCCGTCGATCGTTGAGTACTATGAGATGACTGATGAGATGCTCAACAGCCGCGAAGCTGACGGCACACTTTCATACAATTACGGAGTGATACTGAATTATCTGTTCCGCGTGGACAGGCTTAATAAGACTCTTTCAGTCAAGCTTCCGCTTCACCGTGCTTTCAAGAAGATTAAGTATATGGACGAATCCGGCAGGATGGTAGTGCCGGAAGAGCCGAATGCCTATAAATTTGAAACACTTGTGCTGGATATGGTAAAGCTTCAGGACGACTGCCTTGCGTATGAGGTAGACAGAAGCAGGGAATTTGCACCGGTAAAGAACAAAAGCGGTGTGGATTCAGTTGATACAGCGCGTGAGCTGCTTCGTTTGAATGGTGTTGAACTTTAAGAAACCGGACATAAGATCGCATATCTTAATAAGTGAGTTACCGAGCCTGAGATACTGGGCTCGGTATTTTTATTTTGGAGTGAATATGTCGAATTGCACAAACAGATAAATGATCGTTGTGCAATGCTACAAAAAAGTAAAAAATGTCACAGAAATATTGAAATTCCCTTTATTTAGAATGTATATAGTGATATAATTATTATATATATAATATGTATAGGTTGGAGTTAATATGAAAAAGAATATGGCGCAGCCTGAATACCGTGCATTATTCGCAAAAGTGCTGATCTGTGCGGTGTTTGTAGTTCCTTTTATAGTAAGGCTGCATATCATGAATATCAGCGGCAGGTCTGCTGAAATATTCAGCAGTAACGGAGGCAAAACTCAGGATTGGTTCCTATACTGCAAGGAATTAGCTGTAATGCTCATCGCTGTCGGATGTATATCTGCTTTCATAGGCGGACGCATTTTTCCGGATGAGCCGTACAGGAAAAGTCCGGTACTGAGCAGGAAAGTGCTGTTTCCGGCAGGATGTATGGGAGTGTATCTGCTGTTCGCTGTTGTTTCGGCAATATTTTCTCGTGAACGTGAGGTTACGCTCTGGGGAAGCGTTACAGAATATGAGGGCATAATAGCGCTAAGTGCCTATGCCGTACTCTTTTTGTCAGGGTATAATTACATAAATGAGGATAAACAGGAACGCTTTTACAGGCAGGCATTTTTCGTACTTATAAGTGTGATCTCGGTACTGGCGGCATTTGAGTATTTTTATAAGCCGCTGCTTGAACTTCCGTTCATGAAATACATTATAGCACCTTCTGAATACAGGGAAGCTGCCGAGAGCCTGAAAATAAGGAATACCTTCCGCGAATCGGTGCTGATGTTCTACAATTCCAATTACCTCGGCGGATTCTGTACTATCATCTTTCCGGTTTCGCTTTACTATGTTGCAGCTGCTAAGGACTTGAAAATGCTTGGCGCATCGGTGGTATCAGTAATGTGTCTGTTTGCTGTGCTGTCCTCAAACTCCACTGCGGCGTTCTACACAGCAGTGATCGAAGCGGCATTTGTGATAGTATTTCTGGCAATAAAGAAGAAATTTGAGGTCAGGAAAGCGGCTTCATATGTATGTATCATTTTAGCAGGAATAATCATTGCAGGAGCAGCTTCCGACGTTAATATCGTCAGCACAATACGTGATAAAGCAAGCAACTCAGGAGCTTTTACCGGCAAGGAAACTGCATTTGTGCCGGATAGCATAAGCTTTGAGGATTACAGTATAAGGATCAAAGGAGAAGGTGCGGAGTATCTCATTCATCTTCCTGTTGCCACAGGCGAAAAGCTGAACGTCACCAATGAAGGTCGCACTGATGTTGACGTTGTTACGAATGATTACAACAGTGTATCAGTACGCGATAACACCAACGGAAAAAAGATAGACCTGTATCTTCTTGAAGGCATTCTTCACATGAATCTCGGCTACAAGGAGAGTATTGATTTTGCTGTTACTACAAAGGGACTGAGAATGGTAGTCCAGAATGCGGCGCTGCTTCCTGAGGTGCCGAGCGCACATTTTAACGGCACATCCTATGAGAAATACTACAATTCATTTACCGGACGCGGCTATATATGGCTGAATTCGCTGCCGATACTCAAAAAGACCATGATCATTGGCAGGGGAGCAGGCAACTTCCCGTTCGAGTTCGTACAGAACGATGTCTGCGGACTTTACAGAACTCACGGTACAGCGCAGATAATCACGGATAAACCGCATAACTGGTATTTGCAGATCGCTATTACCTGCGGAATACCGGCACTGATAGCAGTGCTGGCACTGTTCATATCGTTCATTTTCAAAGGCGGAAAGACTCTTTTCACGGCAAAAGATACTGATATGTTCGGACTTTGCCTTTATACCGGTCTGTGCGGCTTCATGCTCATGGGAATGGTGAATGACAGTATCATTACTGTAAATCCGTTCTTCTGGTTCAATTTCGGCGCGGCGTATTACCGTCTTGTACTGAAAAAGGGGGATTCGGAGTGAAACTGAGAATAGCAGCAATTGCACTGTCAGCTGCCGTGTTCATGGTTTCCTGCGGTAAGGGTAAAGAAAGCGCAGAAGCTTACGTTCCTGATTATCATATGCCGAAAGTGGTATGCGGCGACGGCAGTGAGATAACGCTTCCGGCAGGCGGTTATGAGCTTAAAAGCGTACCTGAAGCTGCTGAGGTGTTCTTTGAGGAAGCAGGTATCGAGACTACACTTGAAGCTCTGAATGGATACCGTTTCAGCGAGAACATTATCGGTGCAGGAGAGGCGGCGGTCTTCTATTTCAGCAAGAAAGCCGAAAAGCTTACTGATGATGAATGGAAAAAGCTTGCTGATATTGCAGTTTCAGATGATAAGGAGCTTCCTTCTGAAGCAGCACAATATTCAAGGATACCTGATTCCGCGTATTTTGACGCGATGACGGAAGAGATAGTGCGTGATATGGTCAAACAGAAGGGCATTGATCGTGACGAAGCATTTCGTATGCTGTACTCTGAGGGCGTTAGGATAGAATCGCCGTACTTGCCTGAGGTACAGAAGATCGTTGACGATGTATATTATGACGCATCGGCGTTTTCAAAGAACGGCGGAGGATTTCCGCAGTCAGCCTGTGCGGTTCTGGATAACAGCGGCAGCGCAGTAGCGCTTGCAGGCGGAAACAACGGGAATAACGCCTATAACCGGGCTTACAGGAGCCTTCACAATATCGGTTCAACTGTAAAGCCGTTGGCGGTGTACGCTCCGGCATTGAGGAAAGGTATTATCAATTTTTCTTCGATCGTTTCGGATCAGCCTGTCATGATCGGCAGTGACGGCGAACCATATCCCAATAATTACAACGGTATCTTTGAGGGGGATGTAACTGTCACATATGCGCTCAGGCAGTCGAAGAATACTGTTCCTGTACGTCTTTCTGAGAAAATGAAAACATCCGCGTGTGCTGATGTACTGAAAAAAGAGTTTCATTTTGATACGCTCACCGATAAGGATAACACGCTGCAGACCACTGTTATGGGATGCTTCGATCAGGGAGTTCCGCTTACAAGACTTGCAGCTGCTTACTGTATATTTGCTAACGGAGGAAACTACTGCGAGCCTGTGCTGTATACCAGAGTTACCGACGGCAGCGGTAACATTATCGCTGAGAGCGTTCCTGCACGGGAGAAGATACTCACAGAGGCGCAGGCGTGGATAATGAATCGTCTTTTGTATTATAATGTGGAGAAAGAGGACGGCATTGCAGGTGCAGCGAAGCTTTCAAACGGATGCGAAGCCGCCGGAAAGACAGGAACTGTCAATAACTCAGCCGGACAAGATACCGAGAAGCTGTTTGTCGGATCAACGCCGCAGTATACAGCGGCAGTCTGGGTGGGAATGGATGATAAGACATCCGATATATCAATGTATGATTATGTATCGCCAGCCGGTATCTGGAACAGGATAATGAGCAGTATAAATGGCTCTGAGAAGAGCTTTCATCCGGCGGAGGATGTTGTTGAATACGAATACTGTAAAGCGAGCGGCGGTATCGCCGGAGAAAAGTGCTCCGTGAAGGAGAAGGGCTGGTACACACCGGATAATATTCCGGAAAAATGCGATATTCATAAATAAGTTTTTAACGGCC
The DNA here is from genome assembly GCA_015067005.1 of Ruminococcus flavefaciens. Classification (GTDB taxonomy): domain Bacteria; phylum Bacillota; class Clostridia; order Oscillospirales; family Ruminococcaceae; genus Ruminococcus; species Ruminococcus flavefaciens_AA. The sequence continues at coordinate 111,005 of SVNH01000007.1, read as the reverse complement.
GGACCGTTAAAATAAATAATCCGCATAGCGGGGAATGGAGATGTCACATGAAAAGATCAGTGCGAAAGCTTGCGGCTTTCACATCGGCAGCAGCACTCATGATGAGTTGTTCTATGTCGGCAAATGCAGTCGAGTACAAGGTCAATGAGATCGTAGAGCCTAAATATGATGAATCGATCCAGATGCTCGACAAAACTTATTTCACGACAGGGAATATTGAATTCCTTGATTCAAACACTGAGCTCATAGTCGTAGACCGTGAAGGTCAGGTAAAAAACATTGATGCAAGCAGTGCAGCGGGAGGAATATACAGCTATATTTCCACAACTATGGGAAATTATAATTACATCTGTCCTTCACCTGAGGGCTATTCAAATCCGTTTATGGATCGCCAGCTGCGTTTCAGTACCGAGGAGGAAGTTACCATTGTATCAGTTGGCGATGATTATGCGCTGATGGATAATGATGGAAAGATCGTCTCCGATACTTACAGGAATATCTATTGGATAGGCGGCGGTTATTACATGATCGACGAATCCGATGACAACACCTATTCGCCGAATGATCCTACTGGTTTTACTGATAACTATTCCGGACTCATGGACGCTAAGGGAAATGTTATCGTTGAGCCGACAAACGGGATAATCGGTTTCTATATCTGCTCAGACGGCGAGCATTTTGCAGTTGATACTGAGAAGGGTGATTATTTCATTGATTCAAAGGGACGTATGACATCAGCGATATACAGTCATATCTGCGGTGTTGATGAGTATTATCCATCCGGCAATTGGAATACTGATGAAGCAGATTACAAGGCACTTTCAAAGTTTGCGCGTGATTATTATTTTGATAATGCTCACGGCGCAACAATCGAGAATAATGGCTCGATATACTACGTAACACCTGAAGCAAAGGTACTTGATAAAGAATCCATTGATTATATGACTAAGATAGATGGATATTATGACCGTGACGGACATCTTAAATCAAGCGGCTACAATCTTCTCGTAAAGAACGGCAAGACTGCTGTTATCGACCTTGAAGGCAATAAAATAGTTGATTATTCCGATAAGGTCAATTATCTCGGCGGCGATTACTACTACCGCGGCGAAAAGAGTTCTCCTATGAGATTCGTCTCATTTAACGGAGATCAGCTTGATGTTTATAATGAAAACGGAAAGAATATCATTTCTGTAATTGTTCCCGGTGTAACATCCGAAGAGTGCACTACATTCAGGTTCGGCAGAAACCAAAATGATGTAAGATACATCATCCTCGGCGGATATGATCTGGTAAGATATGCGCTTACCACTGATGACAGGCTCGTTGACATTTCGGCACACTGTGACGATGTGAACTATATTGGAAAACTCGGCGATAATGTTGTCGCATACAATGTTAATGAAGTCTGCTGCTATTTCTACAATAAGAGCGGTAACGTTGTAAAGAAGCTGAAATCCGCATCAAATGACGACAAAAACTACTATACCAAAAACGGCAAAACTTACGGCCTGTTCTATGATATGTCAAGCCAGACTACAACAGTTCTCGATGAAGATCTTAACGTATTATGGGATAATATAGAAGGCAGAGTCACAAGTGACTATTACAACAATCTTTTATATTTTTCAGTATGTGCCTACGATAGTGTTGATCAGTACGGTATATTCACAGTAGAGAAGGGTGTTATTGCTGAGCCTTCCTATATTAATGTTGATTACATCACAGACGATCTCTTTGTAGTCAGAACACCGGACAATGTAAAGGTGATAAATGACAAGCTTGAGGACGTTTATGTTCTTGACAACAATTACGTATTTGAATCATTGACCGGCGGCGCTTATGTAGATTCGTGCCTTACCTTCAACTGGCTGTTCCCGGAATCGCCTGAACTTTGCAGGTCTGTTGTATATAACTACAAAGATAATAAAGTAGTATATGATCAGGTCGGTGAGTATTATTGGATAGGAAACTTCTTCAACGGTTACGCATCATATAAAAAAGCGTCTCCTGTTGAAACTGACTCAGGCAGTTATTATCAATACGTACCAGGTATTATAGACATCAAAGGAAATGAATTTGTTCCGGCAGGCGGAAAAGTACAGTATGTTGATGTTGATCCGAACGGAATAACTGTATATAATATGTTCTTTGCTAAGGAAGCATTCTCAGATATTCCAAAGGTAACTAAGCTTGTAAACAAGTATGATACAGTTGTGAAGCAGGAAGAGCTTTACATTGTTACAGGTCCTGAGGGATATGGTATCTGTGATATTGAAGGAAATGAATTGCTGACTCCTAATTACCGCGAACTCTGTTGCCTTAATGTAAATAAGCTTGGCAGCAAATATGAGCAGTTCGTATCACCTCGCAACAGAAGGGTTTTTGCTGATAATGGATATTATAATATCCTGAAGAGAAACAGCAAGGGCGGATACAACGTTATCGTAAAGATCGACGATAAGGTAGGAATGGTATCTATCGACAGAACTGTTCCGGCTAAGGAAGGCGATTCAAACGGTGATTCCGAGATAAATATGTCTGATGTAGTAATAGTAATGCAGGCAAGTCTCAATCCTGTAAAGTACGGCTATAACGGTACAAGCCCTGAACGTATCACTTATCAGGGATACCTTAACAGTGATGTTGACGGCAAGGCAGGTGTTGATCTCGCAGACGCACTTGTACTTCAGCAGTTTATCCTCAAGATAAAACCTTCACTTTAAATAACTATAATGAAAAGCCTCACAGTAATGTGAGGCTTCAACTTGTCGAAAAAGTCGGATTATACATAAAAAGCAGCATGGGCGGCGGAACGCCGCCCCTACATTTTGCCAAAATACCGTTGTTTCTTGTAGGGGCGACGTTCCGTCGCCCGCTGATAACAGAATCGAAATGTGGTTTATTGACAGACTGAAGCCTCACAGTAATGTGAGGCTTTTTGTTATGACTTTGGACAAACTACTGTAATGCACATATAGTCGTTTTTGATCTCAGCGAATACTTCTCCGAGCATATCATTCATGAGTTTGCGGCAGATATAAAGACCAAGACCGCTGCCTGGTTTGCTGCCGGTATTTGAGCCTCTCCAGAAGCTGTTGAAGATATGGGAAAGTTCACTTTCGGGAAGAGTGCAGCCGCTGTTTGAAACGGTTATCAGACGGCAGCTTTCTTCATCGCTGTAAGTAATAGTTATAAGCTTGCCGTCACCGTATTTTATAGCATTATCAAGGATATTCTGAAGTACCTCGGCGAGCCTGTCGGGATCGACATGGAGCAGGCAATCGGTTGATACTTGGTCTTTCAGCTGAGTACCGTTAGCCTCAAATCTGTCTTTGTAGCTTTTCAGCACCTTTTCCATTACATCAGACTGGTAAACATCACAGGCAGTGATCTCGTAATCTATTACGCTGCTGCTTGTATTTGAAATAATGTCTTTGACATAGCTTTCTATGACATCGACCTTTTCACTGATATTTTTTGCGGCGCTTCTGCATCGTTCAATATCGGGATAGAGCCCTTTTTCTATTGCCTCGGAGTAAAGCTTGACCGCTGAAAGGGGAGTTTTAATATCATGAGAAAGAGACAGCAGCAGTGTTTTTTCATTCCTTATATGCTCGATCTCACGAACTTTTGAATTCTCGATCTGCTCGCGTAGCATATCGAGTCCCCAAGTGAATTTGCCGAAATACCGGCTTTTGTTTTCAGTAAGCGGAGCAGTGATATTGCCCTTTGAGAGTTCATATGGCAGTTCACTTATGTGGTTGAACGGCTTTATGATATTTTTGCGGATATACAGAAGAATAAGCATGACAACAGCAAATGATACGGCTATTATCAGTTCGGTACATATAAGGATCCGGGAGTGATCAGAAGTTGCATCATCGGAGTAGTCTATGCGGTAAAGCTGACCGTTTATATCGCGTATAACGTAGCTTGAAGCTGAGGTGAAAAAGTCCTTCTGACCTGAATAAACAGTTATATCAGTGATATAGTCGTGATCGTCAGCAGATACCTCATGTCCTGCACGTATTTCCTGTTCAACGCGGCTGACTTCGAGCAGATACTTTTTTGAAGAACTCTGTTTGTCATTGCTGATAATATACGCGGCAGCAATGCCTGAGATAACAGCTAATGCGGCGATCAAGGCGAAAAGTTTGTCGAACTTCAGCATATCAGTCTCCCCAGCGGTAGCCCTTGCCCCATACGGTCAGTATTCTCCGGGGATTCTTGGGATCTTTTTCGATCTTTTCGCGCAGCCACTTGATATGTACGGTAAGTGTCTGCGGTTCGGACTCACTGTCGCTGCCCCAAATGCGGTTGAATATAAACTCCTTAGTAAGAGTTTGTCCTTTGCTTGTCATAAGCAGCTTCAGCAGTTCAAATTCCTTTGATGTCACCTGCACGTAGCTTTCCCCGATCTTCACGGACTGTTCAGACGTATTTATCGTAATATCATTATCTTTGATGACATCAAGAGCGAGTCTTCGGCAGAATATCCCCTTGATCTTAGCGAGGAGAATATCAATATCGTATGGTTTTTCGATGTAGTCATCAGCACCGAGTATGATACCGTTAAGCTTATCGTCTTTGTCTGAACGAGCAGTAAGAATGATTATCGGAACGTTGTCCTTAGCTCTTATCCTTTCGCAGACGGTAAATCCATCCATCCCGGGGAGATTAATATCAAGCAGGACAAGCCTTGCCCCGTACTTTTCGTACAGAGACAAGGCTTTTTCGCCGTTATCAGCAATGCTTACCGTATAGTTTTCTGCTCTCAGGAACTCGCACAGCAGTCCGCTGAGTTCGTTGTTATCTTCAACGAGGAGTATGTCGACCATATTACCAACCCATTTCCATCAGCCAGTTATTGAGACCTCTTTCCCTGTCGCGCAGAGAACTCTCTTTATTAACATTATACTCTCCTTTTATATTTCCGTCAACTATAAAGAGCACACGGGAGCATTTTGCAGCTACCTTAGAGTCATGAGTAACAAGCATAACGGTAGTGCCTTCATCATTTATCCTGCTGATCTCTTCCATAACCTCGTCTGAGGAACTGCGGTTGAGAGCGCCGGTAGGCTCATCGGCAAATATCATTGACGGTCGGTTTATAATGCTCCTGCAAATGCAGGCTCTTTGCAGCTGACCGCCCGATACCTCATTAATATCATTTTCGGCAACGTCGATTATGCCGAGTTTACGCATGATGTCCTTGCTGCGCTCGACTGTTTCGCGGCGGCTTTCTTTTATCTTCTCAGACTTTACGGCAGGGAGTATGATATTGTCCATAACTGAAAGGTTCCTCAGCATATACATCTGCTGGAAAATGAAGCCCATATCTTCAAGCCTCACCTTTGAGAGCTCGTTATCTGAGAGTGAATCGAGGTCTTTTCCGCAGAATTTAACGCTTCCGGCTGTCATTTTGTCCATTCCCGAAACGGTATAGAGCAGAGTTGATTTGCCCGAGCCGGAAGGCCCCATAACAGCGAGCATTTCGCCTTTTTTTACAGTGAAATTCACATTTCGCAGAACGTTATTCTGTTTTTTGTTTATGATATATGTTTTGCAGAGGTCTTTAACTTCAAGAATATTTTCCATAATAAAACTCCTTTATTCAATGTCAGCGGTGTCTGAGGATCTGATCCTTCTTGTGTTGAGGGCGGTAAGGAAAGTACCTATGATCGTTGCAGCAATGATTATCGCAGGGAAGAAGATCAGTGTTTCAACAGCTGAGAAGTCGTAGTTCATACTGCTTCTTACACCGAACGCTTCAAATACCGGCTTCATAGTAAGACTTGTCATAGGATGTGATATAGCAGCACCTGCAAACGAAGCGATCACACTTACTATGAAGAATCTCAGAACGTGCTGAGCAATAACAGAACTGTTTTTGAAACCGATAGCTTTCATAAGGGCTATCTCGCTCTTTTCTTTGGTAATGAACGACTTTTCCATCAGAACTGTTATCAGGAGAATAATGATAACAGAGAGGATTATCACAAATTTCTTCAATGCAACGATAGTATCTGTAACGCCGAAGCAGCTTGCAACGAATTCGCTTGTGGTCTGAACGTTATCATCACCATGAATGCTTTTAAGGGTATCTATGCGTTCGTTTTTAACTTTTTTACTTGGAGAATCAGTGAAACTTGCCTGTAAACTGAAATAAGTTGCTATACTGTCATCGCTCAGCTGAATGTGCTGATTCAGTCTGCCGATGAGCCCCATCTGATTCATTGAATCGAAATAACCGGAGATAATGAATTCCTCGTTTTTTCCTTCAATGTCTATCATAATTGTATCACCGATCTCAGCATCCAGTTCGTCCGCACATACTTTAGTAAGAGCTATCTCATTAGGGTATTCAGGGAACTTTCCCTCATATATTGCGTATTTTGAAGTATCTATCGTATCGGGATTTCTGGATTTACATTGTGTGAAGTGCATCAGTAATTGTTTATCATTGTGGGTTACGGAAAGCTTATAAGTAACCTCGATGAAAACGTCTGCCGGCATATCGTTATCGGCAAGTTCTTTTTCAGCCTTTTCAAGCACATTGCTGAGCGGCTGTGAGCCGTTCATAACATCGACCATATCCGAACCGTAATCAATATAGACATCACTATCGGTTACACTGAAAAGGTAAACGAGCTTGCTGCTGTTCATTGTGTTTGCAACAGCCGAGAGCATCATTATCATCATAGCACAGAGAGTGAATACGATAGTGATTATGCTGAATTCCTTAGGACTGCTCAGAACATCATTTGCAGCGAGATAACCGGTAGTTCCGAGACGGCTCTTTCCAAGATGCATGAGGCTCTTGCGTTTGAAGCGTTCACCAGTCTGACCGCATCTTACAGCGTCAATAGGGGAGAGCTTCTTGATCTTTGAAGTGCCTATCCAGCTGAACCACAGTATAAGGAGGAACACTGCTGCTGCAACGAAAGCACCTATAAGAACAGAATTCTTGGATTCAAGTACAATATCGCTGCTGACTTTTTCAAGCAGGATATTTCCAAGCGGAAGTCCTGCAAAATATCCTATAACTGTGCCAACAGCAGCAATAGCCGAGTATTTTGTGATATATAGTGCGCGTATAGAACTGTTTTTGAATCCCATAGCTTTCATAACGCCTATTTCACGGAATTCCTCAGCGATAGTGAAGCCGATAGTGAATTTCAGAACAACGAATGAAAGTATTATAAGGCTTGAACTTACGATGAGAAGAAGTATTGCAACTAACATTTTTATCATGTTAGCAGTTTTGAGCATATTACGGTCACCGTCAAAGGATATTGCGTATGCACTTGATCCGGCAAGCGACTGCTTGAGTGTGCTCACATCGTCGGTATCAATATAGAATATTTTTGTTATCTGTTTATCAGATGCCTCTTTGTCTGAGGTCAGGGCTGCGTAGTCCTCAGGATTCATAATGAATCGTGAATTGCTCATTATTTCCGAACCGAGTAAAGCATCCTTGGCAACTCCCTTAACTTTCAGTTTTACAGAGCCGCTGCCTAATGATATTTCGAGTTCGTCACCGACAGAGATCTTGCCGTCTCTTATCATCGGAGTTGTGACATACACCTCACCCTTGGGCACAGTGACGATCTTGTCATTATCTGAATCAAAGAAATTCAGCTTGCAGTTGTCCACCGAAATGAAAAAGCACCATCTGTTTTCACTGCTTGTATTGTTTTCGTTGCCGTTGATGTGTATTTTGTCAGTTGTGGACATCAGCTGCTCTTCACAGCGGTATGAATTAACCTCCGGTTCATTATCAAGCATATCGGAAAGCAGGTCATTATTTGCTTTGCTTATGATACAGTAATCACCAATACCGGCTTTGTCGAAGTAATTATCAAGTCCGCCCATAATGGCTAAAATGTTGTTTACGCTGCTTGAAGCGAACATTGATGACATTATTACGAACAGCAGCAGAATAATGTTCAGAGTTTTTTTCCGCTTCAGATCTTTTTTGAGAATTCTTAGATACATAGCGCTCCCTCACTTTCTGTATCCATTCTAACATATCAATTATTAAGAAATCATTAAATGGAGTGGTCGGCATATAGGCAAAAATGGCGAAATACCGTCTTTCATTATTTCTGATTTGACGATATTTCGCTTCAATTGTGTGTAAAATTGTGTGTAAAATCACCTTGTAATTTTTTTCATTTCGCCTATCAGCTTGGCGAGATCCTGATGTATATAGATGTCAGCTGTCGTGGCAAACTTAGCGTGACCGATAATCTTCTGCAAACTCTCAGGCTTGATACCAGCTGACGAACTCAGAGAGGCGAACGTGTGACGAGTGCTGTGTGGTGTGAGACCTTTTGACTCAATTCCTGCCTCCTTCAGAGCTGCATCGAATATCTCAGTGCGGAACTTCTGAGGAGTAATATCAAAAACTTTTTCCGAAGGCGAACTCAGCCAGTCAGCAATGAAGGATCTGAGTTCAGGGATGCTCGGTGGAATAGGGACAATGCGATCTCTGCCGGCTTCGGTTTTTTCCCCTCCGACGATGTATCCTTCTTGTAAGTGTATACTACTCTTGGTCAGTGCTCGTATTTCACCTACTCGGAAACCGGTATAGATCATAACAAGCACTGTCTGGACTCTCTTATCATTTGAGTGCTGCCAGAGCCGGGCGATTTCCTCCCGGGTGAAAATGCGTTTTTCTTTTTTCTTGAACTTTGGGATTTTCACAAATTCCGCATAGTTTTTAGCAACAATATCATTCTCCATAGCAAACTTGCAGAGCATCACAGCCATTGTCTTGATGATCTCACAAGAACTCTTTGAGGTCGCTGCATTAACAATTTCTTGTATGTGGGCTGTACGTAGTTCCCTTATTGGCATATCCTGAACGCCTGAGAAGCGTTTCCACATCACAGAGTATAATTGTACTGCCGAATCGGAAACGCTCTTAAAATGTGTTTTAGACCACATTTCATAAATATTCCCGACCGTTGCGTTGTAAAGAGTGGGCTTGCCGTTCCTGATGAAGTCGTCCAGAGCCTCCGAAGCTTCACGGCGTGTGTCGTAACATCCTATGTACTGTCTTCCTTGTCCGTATTTGCTGGCAGGCGCAACAGCTATCCACGGCTTTTTGTAACGCTTATCGCAGCGGATCGTACCAGTGCCGTGTTCGCGTTTATGATACTTTGCCTGCTTCACGGTTTGCTTTGCGGTCTGTTTCTTGCCGCAGTAGCTGCAATATGCAGCGTTTTCAGGCAGTTCACGTTTGCATTTGATACATAACATATTTCAATCCACCTTCCTAAAATTTGACATTTCAAGAAGGACGTGCTATAATTACATTGTTGTGATGTGTGATAGCACGTCCATATCCCTCGTTAGTGTTCCAGCACCGGCGGGGGATTATTTTATTCTTTACTTTTCAGCATTTTATCAATTTCCTTGTCGAAGTCTGACTTGATTTTCTGAGTTTTATTGAAAATATCATACTCGCTGTGAGCTTTTTTCTCAGCATCAGCGTGAGAAACCTGTCCTTGGTCCTTGAGTATGTCGTATTTGTTGAAAGACAGGAAAGCGTTAACGCTTTCAGAGAATTCGAGCATGGTAAATGTATTCTCTCGTTCTATAAGACCTTCGATGTAATCAAAATAGGAAGACACACTGCGTTCGAGGCTTCTGATCTGGTCGGCTTCGAGGTAATTCTTGGCTATTGTTGTATCCGATTTTAGTATTCTTCCTTCGGGAGCGTTTTTCCATGTGGTCAAGCCCATGTGGTCTTTTTCATGGTCGGCAGAGAAATAAACTATCTCCGCAGTTGTCTGACCAGTTATTGCATAGTGAAACTTGTTTTGAATAGTTGCATAGAACTTCTTAGTTATATCTGAATTTTTATCGTAGTCTATGCTGCACTCGGCGAAAATATCAGTTATCTGCTGCCATATTCTGCGCTCACTGGCACGAATGGAGCGTACTCTTTCAAGGAGTTCGCGGAAGTAGTCTTTACCGAAAGCAGTTTCACCTTGTTTCAGACGTTCATCGTCCATAGCAAAGCCTTTTATCATGTATTCTTTAAGGACAGAAGTTGCCCAGATGCGGAAGCGCGTAGCACGGTGTGAGTTCACACGGTAGCCTACGGAGATTATAGCGTCGAGGTTGTAAAAAGTAATATTTCTTGAAACGTCCCTGCCACCCTCATTTTGAACTACCGAGAATTTCTCGGTAGTTGAATCTTTACTTAATTCTCCGTCATAATATATATTCTTCAAATGAAGAGAAATGTTATCAGTAGAGCAGCCAAACAGCTCCGCCATAGCATTTTGTGTTATCCAGATGCTTTCATTCTTAATGACAGCGTTTACTGATACATCATCTTCATCAGAATGGTATAGTAAAAACTGCATTTCTTTGTTTATGTCATTCATGTTGTATCAGCTCTTTTATGGTTTGAACTCCTGTTTTTTGGCAGGGGGAATTTTAATATGTGTCATTGCTGAGGACATCAAGATGCCGTCTGTAACGCTTCGGGATATTTATACCTACAAGGTATCCGATAGAGTGCAGGAAGTTTGATATTACCGCAAAGCCGTCCTTGTAGAACGCTTCTATGCGCTTATCATTGAATGGTATCCCCTTGTAGTCCGGCGGACAGATGAAAGTCCAGTCTGCACCGCTGCGGTCGAGGACTATGCGGAAGAACTTGTCGATGTCGGTATCCTTGAAGCCGGCATTCATCAGCAGGATATGATGCTCCATAGCCTCATCTATCTGGCTCATAATGGCAGTCTCACCGTTAAAGGAAATGAGTACCAGCAGCGGCTCGTCTGCTGCCATTACCTTGCTTACGGCTTCCTCAGATGGATATTTTACTATATTCATATCTCTGCCCCTTTATCCAGATATTTTCTCAGCTCTGTGAGCCACTGCGGTATATCTCCGCCTTTGGTTATGAGCTGACCGTTGCGGTACTCAGCTTTTTCTGCAAATCCGTTCTCGTTGTCGAAAAATCTGACCTCGTTGCAGTAGGGAAGCACCTTTGCAAGGTCATCAAAGCGCTTGAGGTAACGTCTTTCAACGTCAGCGGACGGTATATCGTGACCGCCCTTTTCAACACGGTTCTTAATGCGCTTGATACTCTCATTTGCGGAGCTGATGCCTACATAGTAAAGTCTTATGAAGTAATCGAGCTCACGGGCTTTCTGTATGGTTTTCAGTGTTCTCACGCCTGAGAGAGTGGTCTCCTGAGTGAAGTTTATACGTTTGCTGAGACAGTCATCTATCAGAGCTATTGCAGCCTTGCCGCCCTTTATGCGGTCGCCGCCGAATGAAGCATTGAGCTTGTCGGTGTCGATGATGATACCGAGGTCTGAGTTCTCAGCCGTCAGAACACCGGAAAGACTGCTCTTGCCTGCGCCGTTTACTCCGCCTATTATCGTGTATATGTTCATAAGCTACCTCCTTATTCCACCGCGCTCATAAAATAGACCGCCTTGCCGAGGATGCGTATGCGGTCAAGATCCTCATTCTGATAGACGAGAGGCTTATACTTCGGGTTCTCAGCAACGAGCTGGAGCAGGTTGTCTTCTTTGTAATAGTAAACACGTTTGAGCGTAGCCTCATCCTCAATGATAACAGCTGCGATCTCGCCGTTTTCAACCATAGGCATTTCCTTTATAAAAACGATATCCCCCTCATATATACGGGCGTTAATCATGCTATCGCCCTTTGCGGTAAGGCAGAAATCGGCGTTGATATCCATATCTGCCATAATATAGTGTTCCTTATCTTCATCAGCAAAGACAGGCTCTCCGCAGGCTATCTCGCCCAGCATCGGAAAGCGCTTCATCTTTATGGGCTTGATGTTGTCGTATTTTGCGTAAAGTTCATCGAAAGGATCAACAGCTCGGAGTTCTATTTCCCAACCCATAAGGTATGCTGGAGTAACACCTAATGCTTTTGCTAATGGTTCTAATACAGTGGTTGGAAGCTTTTCAATTTCGTTACTTTCATATCTGTATATAGTAGCACGATTTTTATGGAGCATTTCAGCGAGTTCATCGACTGACAAGCCAAGCTCTTTGCGTCGTTGCTTTATTCTTTCACCAATAGTCATTATCTATCACCAACTTTTCTGTTTTTTGTATTATAACACGATATTCGCAAAAATGCAATAGAGAAAATGTAACTTTACAAAAAAAATCTCAAAAAGTGCGAAAAGGTATTGACAAACGTTTGAGAGCGTGGTATTATAATATCAAGAAAGTCGCATATATGCGACAAAGGACAAGAGGTGATACAATGCTTAATGTTCAAAAGTTAAAAGCAAAGATAGTTGAAAAAGGCAAGAATGTTGAATGTGTATCCGCTGATATAGGCATCAATCCGGCTACTTTTTATCGTAAAATGAAGAACAATTCATTTTACGATAAGAGAAGCGGATAGACTTATCGAGGTTCTTTCTCTTAATTATGATGAAGCAACATCAATTTTTTTTAGCGATACAGTCGCGTAAATGCGACAAACTAACCAAAAGCAATCACTCACAGCGATAAAGGAAAGGAGGGGGAGGAGTGGAAAAGGAAGAGCAGGAGCAGGAAATGAAAAATCCTGCCGCAACTGGTACGGCAGGAAAGAAGACAAACTATGCATCGATATTTTGGAAATGGTTTATTATTGGCTTTTTTACAAGAGCAGTAATAAGTTTCTTGGCTCACATTCTATAACGATTGAAAGGGGCATGAACTATGTCGAAGATAACGAAGGAGACGAGCAGAGGTGAGCAGGGAGTGGTTCATAGATTATGCCGAGCACGTACTCAGAGCAATAGATATAGAAACTCACAGGCTTGAGCTTCGCGGCTGGATAACTAAAAACGGAAGGCAAATCCTGATCGGAGATGACGGAGGAGGTTCTTCCAGCGGAGCAGGCGAGAGTATTGACAAATCCGCGAAAAGTGGTATAATAAAGCCAGAGGAAGTATCTGCTACTGGTAAGAATGAACTTAGGAAAAAGGGCTTTCCAAGCAAGCAGAAGCTGAATAATCACTGGCAGAACGGCAGAACACACGCTGAAGAATACAAGCCTGACGGTATAACGACCAAAGAGCAATATGAAAAGCGGGGCGTAGAGCTTGCTGAAAGTGCTGCTGACGGAAAGAAAATCTTAGGTTATAAGACCAAAGAAGGCCATATCTGCCGTTATGATGTCAAGAAAAACGACTATGTTAAGGCAAATGTTAACAAAGGGCTAATAACCTTGTTTAAGCCAAGAGAAGGCGTTGAATACTATAAGCGTTTCGAGAAAGCAGAAGGTGTAAAGGAATGAAAGATGAAAACTTGATTTGTCCTGTTTGCAGACAGTTCTATTTCGAAGAAAAGGACAGTTTTGATTTATGCCCTATTTGCGGTTGGTTTGATGATCTTATTCAGCGTGAAGATCCTGACTATAAGGGAGGCTGCAATCATAGAAGCCAAAATCAGCACCGCGAACAGTGGAAAAACGGTACTCTTCCTGACTATATCTATGACCTTATCGAACAGAATAAAGACAGATTACCGTCTAAGTAATTAGGCGGTTTTCTTATACCCATTTGTGCAGTCAACTGCACAGAGAAAGGAGCTGACTGAGAATTGACATAGTAAAGGACAGCCGGGCATACAAGTATGCTCTGTGGTGTGCAGAGTCTGATAATCACTATGTCGGACGGTATGTCAAACGGCAGGCGGAGCAGTGGCTCGCTGTCGTCAACGGTAAAAATGCCGCAGCATACGTCTGCGAGAAACGCTGGAAGAAGATAACAAAGCTTCTGAAGCTTATCATGCACCCGGATCTCGGTCACTCAATGTACGAGGGACTTGAAGATTATGCAGTATTGTTTATATATGCTCTGTTTTGTACTAAGCGCAGGAGTGATAATCTGCGGTATTATGAGACAGGGCTTTTAGAGATCGCACGTAAGAACTTCAAAACGTTCACGTCTGCGGTCATTTTTATTATCGGTCTCCTGACAGAGCCACAGTTCAGTCGCTTTTTCAGTGTAGCTCCTGACCTGAAGCTGTCAAGCGAGCTGCACAATGCTGTAAAGAAGATAATAAAATCAAGTCCTTACATAGCTGACGAGAAGATATTCAAGTTGATGCGTAAGGAGGTGCGCTGCAAGCTGACAGAGTCAGAGTTTACTCCTCTTGCGTATTCTCAGGACAGGCTTGACGGTAAACAGGCGAATATGTTCCTTGCTGACGAGTGCGGCGATATGGATAATTATCCCATTGAAGCTATGCGCTCATCGCAGATAGCACTCAGAGAGAAGCTTGGTATCATCATATCAACGCAGTATCCGAACGATAATAATGCAATGATAGATGAAATCGACAAGTCAAAGAAGGCGCTTGACGGTCTGAACGACTATGAGAAACGCTTCTCACTGCTGTATGAACCGGACGATGAGTTTAAGACAGGCGATATTTGGCAAACCTCGGACATTGCACTTTATCAGGCAAATCCTGCGGCTTATGCACACGACTATATGTTTGCCGAACTCCTGAAAAAGCGGCAGGAAGCCATCCTTTATGAGAACAGCCGCCCGAATTTCCTGTGCAAGCATATGAACATTCTCTACAAGGGACTCGGAGTTGAGGGCTTTGTGGATATAACGAAGGTCAGGCTATGTAAAGCTCCGAAAGATAATGGATTCTGGAGTGGCAGGCAGGTCTATATCGGACTTGATCTGTCACAGACCGATGATAATACTTCGGTCGCTATGGCAGCATATGACGAAATCGAGGATCTGATATATGTAAAGGTGTGGGGCTTTATTCCGGCTGACAGCATAGAAAAGAAATCACAGAAGGAAAAAGTGAACTACAATAAACTTATTTCCAATGGTGACTGCTTCGCCTGCGGTGATGAAGTCATAGATTACGGCTTTGTTGAGCGGTTCATACAGTCACTTCCGGAGAAATACGGTGTGGAGATCGTGCAGTTAGGTTTCGACCGGTACAATGCTATATCTACGGTTCAGAAACATGAAAGTGGAGAAGAGCCTATCGAATGTGTTGAGATCAAGCAGCATTCCAGCGCCCTTCATCGTCCGACAAAGCTGCTGAAAGAATATATTCTCAGTCAGAAGTTCAGGTATGAAGAAAACCAGATGCTTGAGATAAACTTCGAGAACTCACGCTGTACACAGGATACTAACCTCAATCAGTATGTCAACAAAAAGAAGTCTGCCGGCAAGGTCGATATGGTAGTATCAGTTATAAATGCGTTGTTCCTTTTGCAGGTAAACGTTCTCGATAACATGGATCAGGGCTTCGGCTGTCAGATAATATGAAAGGAAGTGTTCAAAATAGGACTTTTCAGAAGGAAAAAGAAGCAGGAAATAAGAGCGGATACTCCGTCAGGAGCTGAGACATCAATACTGACATTCTTCGGTATTACTGGAGAACTCACCAGAGAGGCAGCGATAAGCATACCGACTGTATCTGCTTGTATCAACAAGATAGGTGATACGATTTCGCAGCTTCCGGTGAAGCTATACAAGCGTGACGAGGAAGAGGTCACCGAAATATACGATGATCCGCGTATTAAGCTGCTCAACGGCAATACCGGCGATACACTCAGCACAGTAGATATGTGGAAGGCGGCTATCGAGGACTATTACCTCGGCGGCGGTGCATGGATATACGTCAACAGTGACGGTTTGAATACAAAAAGCCTGAATTATGTCGACAGCACCAATGTGAGTTATCTGTGTAATCAGGATCCTATCTTCAAGGCGTTTCGTGTGCAGATAAATGCGGTCACTTACTATGATTTTCAGTTCATTAAGCTCCTGAGAAAGACCAGAGACGGCTATACCAATATACCGTTGCAGAAGGAAGCTTCCGCGATACTGTCCGCAGCGTGGAACTCTCTGAAACTTGAGAACATGATGAACTCCAACGGCGGATGTAAGCCCGGCTTTTTGAAGTCGAAGAACCGTCTCTCGGACGCTGCTATTGCATCTATCAAGGAAGGATATGCGCGGGTATACGACAATGAGGACAATCGGGAGAAAATACTTGTGCTCAATGACGGAATAGACTTCGAGGCTATATCATCAACGGCGGCAGAACTCCAGATGAACGAGAACAAGAAGACCAACAGCATCGAGATCTGTAAGCTGTTTGGCTTCCCTCACACGGTCATTGACGGCGGAGCTACCGAGGACGATAACAAGAAGTTTATAGCGGCAGTAATATCAATAATCAATCAGATCGAGACTGAGCTCGACAACGTTCTTTTGCTGGAATCCGAGAAGGAGCAGGGGTACTACTGGGCATTCGACACGAAGGAACTCACACGCGGCAGCTTAAAGGAACGTTATGATGCTTACGAGATCGCTGTCCGGAATAACATTCTTCAGGTGGATGAAATACGCCGCGAAGAGGACTATGAACCGCTCGGCTTCAACTTCATTAAGCTTGGCTTGCAGGATGTTCTCCTCAATCCCGAGACAATGGACGTATTCACGCCGAATACAGGACAGACTAAGAATCTGAAAACAGGCGAAGAGAGAGCAGACGGTATGGAACTCAGGGAGTACATACAGCTTCCAAACGGCAAAATGAACGGCAGCACCGGCGGCAATAACGGCGGCAAGTCCGGAGACAGTTCAAAAAGCGGCGGAAAATCAGCGAAAAAGGTTGACAAAACTGAGAAAAGTGATATAATTGACTTTGAAAAGAATAAAAAAGAACTTGAAAAGGCTATTGCTGACGGTAAAATTGTCACAAAGCTTGATAAAAAAGCTCAATTAGCTCATAAGAAAGACTCGGCTGAGTATTTGAAGCGTATAGCTGAAGGGAGAATGCCAAGCTATACTGAAATGAGCAATATGGAAATTCAAAAAATTATTAATACTTATTCACTCACTGGCAAAGTCCGTAAAGGACAAGATGGACAATTTAGAGAGACTATTTCGCTAAAAGAAAATATCGGAATGTTTGGTGATTTGAGAACAGGAAAATATATTCCTACACATCGCGCAACCATTCATTATTCAAAAAAAGGGACTCATTTAGTTCCGTCGGCACCTATTGAAGGAGATTGAACATGGTTAGCTTATATGATGCATTGGGCAAAAAGGTTAAGCTTGTCGATAGTGATGATAATGAAATTATTGCTGTCGCTGATTTATATGAGACAGAGGATGACAGTGGATACGATGAGCCTATCATTGGCTTAACAAATGGTCAATATTATCTTCAATCTGAAATAAAAAGTCTCGAAATAATTAATTAAACCGTTCTCAATGAGGGCGGTTTTTTTATGCCCATTTGAAGGAGGTGAGGGAATGGATGACTGGAAGGACAGGCTGAAAGCTGAGTACGCTCAGACAAAGGAACGATATGAGAAACTGAAAGTCTATAATAACAAGCAGGAAGTTGAAGCCTATCTGCTCAAAGACGTTGCAGAAGAGCCGGAAGATATGTACAGCAGGGCGCTTCTGAAAAAGCAGCAGACCGTTATGGGCGAATATCTTCACATACTGGAGCTTCGTGCTGAACTGGCTCGCATCGATCTTTAATACCGCTTACAAGCATTTGCAACAAGTTTGAAACTAAGTTGCAAGTGCTATTTTTATACCTAAAAGGAAGTGAAAGAATGAAAATCGAAGTAAGAGCGGACGGTCTGCATATCAGCGGATACGTAAACGTTACCGGAAAGCGTTCACGCCCTGTAATAACGCCGCGAGGAAAGGTCATTGAAACTATCGAGGAAAGAGCCTTTTCTGAGGCGATCAAGAACAGCGGAGAAGTAACGGTAACTCTTGACCATGACAAGGGACACGCCTATGCGAGCACAAGAGATAATACACTTACTCTTAGAGAGGATGCTATCGGTCTTCATGCCGAGACTCTTATCACAGACGAAACGGTAATAGAGATGGCGCGTAAGGGTAAGCTGAGAGGCTGGTCGTTCGGAATGTACAACGTACAGGATGAAATGGAAAGCAGAGGCACTGATGAATTACCGATACGCCATGTAAAGGGCTTCCTGCTTGACCATGTGTCTCTCATAAAGGATAAGGTCCCGTGTTATGCAGCGACCTCAGTTGAGTGCAGAGCCGGAGAAGATATTGACATCGAACAGCGCGGACTTGACATCGAGCCGGAACTCTATATTGAGAACAAGCCTGACTATACCGAGTATGAGAACAGGCTGAAAATGCTCGATTACGAGTGAAGGGCAATTGAACTTCGCGGATGGATCACCAGAAATGGACGGCATATCCTGATCGGTGATGAAGGCGGAGGTTCTTCCAGAGGAGCAGGCGGCAAAACTCCGCGCCTTTACAGCAACGGCGGTGCAAAGACTAAGAAAAAGGTTGACAAATCCGAAAAAGATGCTATAATTGAACATAAGGAAGAGATTATAGCTGATTTCAAGTCAACAAATTTCAATGGCGAGATTCATATACCGCCAAGAGAGATCGACGTGGATAGTCTTGGCTTTGATAAAAAGCATATAATGGACGAAAACCATGATGTCAATCTCAAAAGTGCAAGACAGTATATAAAAAACGCGAAAATTTCTGTAACGAAAGTTATAGAAGGCGAAGAGTTTGAGAACTATTATGGTGATAAAGGTGCAACGTATGTTAATATTACCAAAAATCTCATAAGAACATCATTCCCAAAAAAAGAGTTTAACCCCGGAACTGATAGGATACTCGATACTGTAAATAAGCACTTGAAGGAAAAGGAGTGATATAAATGGCCAAATGCCCACTTATTGATGATGAAATTGAACCGGGTGATTGCCTTGTAATAACCGATGTTGTTGATGAGATGTTCGGGAACGAGTCGTATATTCCCAACGAATTCAAGGTCAAGCCTAACTACAAGGAAATATGCAAAAAGTGCAAGGATCATGTAAGCACATGGGGCGAATCGAATAACGATTAAACCGTCTAAGTAATTAGGCGGTTTTCTTATACCCATCTGTGCAGTCAACTGCACACCTAATACGTTAAAAAGCGTTTGCAACCGACAAGAATGTCGGTCGCAGGCGCTATTTTTATATCCAAATAACGAAATGGAGGAAAAAATAATGAAAAATTTTATCGAAAGAAGAGCCGGACTTGTGGCTCTCCTCAATTCCATGCTGGAAGCGGTCAAGACCGAGAACAGAGCATTTACCGATGAGGAGACAAAGAAGTTTGACGAAATCGAAGCTGAGATCAAGCAGCTTGACGCTATCCAGACATCCTCTGGCGTGTAGACGGCGTAACTAATAACGGCATGATATACAGTCCATTAATTCCGAAAATGCAGCCGCCGACAATGGAATTACAGCCTCCGCGCCCTATGATACACGTATACGACAGCCGTGACAAGCAGATGTCCGGCAACGGATACGCTATCCTCGAACCTATCAGCTGTGAGGTCTATCACGAAGAAAACGGTACATATGAGGCAACCTTCGAGACATACTGCGACAAGTATCAAAAGTTCAGCTATTTGAAAAAGCAGGCGCAAGTCAAAATTCCTATACACTATCACGGTGAGTTGATAAACGAGGAATTTCGTGTCCGTCAGGTAACGCGAAAAATGGATAGTTACGGAAACTATCGTATCACAGCAATAGCACAGCACCGATTCTACGACATTTCACGCTATCTTATACAGGACTGCCGCCCGACAGCACTAAAAGGGCAAGCGGCACTGGACTGGCTTTTCTCTCACGGCTGGTACGGCAGTTTTTCAAACGATTTCACGTACTCTTCAGACATCGTCAAGACAGCAACTGCGTACTATCAGAACTGCAATGTAGTATCTGCACTGCTTGGCGTAGATCAAGCATTTGTCAATCGCTGGGGCGGAAGGCTATACCGGCACGGCAACTATTTTTCGTTGAATTCAGAAATGGAGAACTGCCGAAAATCCGGTGTTATCATGTACAGCTACAACATGACGGAAATTGAATTCGAGGAAGATGACTCGCAGCTGATAACAATTCTGAAAGCAGAGGACAACTTCGGAAATACCTACACGATCAGCAATCCTGATGTTCCAACGCAGGCTATACCGCATCACATCTACGGATATGCACGATTTAACTATGACACAAAAAATGTGCAGCAGTTCCATGCGGATGCACAAGCCTATTTCGATGAGCACAAGCAGTCAAAAATCAACATTACAGTGCGCTTTGCTAACCTGTCAGACCTCGAAAAGTACAGGCAGTATATAGATCTCGACAGCTTTGAGGTAGGCGATAGGATAACGGTGTATCATAGCGACCTTGACATCTACTACTCGAACCTCGAAATCATCAGCAAGCGCTTTGACGCTGTCGCTCAAAGGACTATGGAGATCCAGATCGGCAGTTTCAAGGGCGCGATCACACGCAGAACGTTTATGTCTGAAACAGTCAGCAGCGGAGATACTCCTGCTGACAAAGAAATCATTGCTATCAACACACAGCTCAGTGATATGACGCTCCGAGCGCTCAGAACTTGGGGTGGAGCTGCCGCCTATAAGTGGGGAGAGGTAGCAAAATACACATGGAAGGATGTGCAGAAATATGCCAACATCGACAACTAATTATGGGCTGATTAAGCCCGGCACAGATGATCCTATATTAATCGAGCAACTCAACGATAACGCAGACACCATAGATGAAGCGCTGAAAGATAATGTGGATGCAATCGAAAGTAAGCAGGACGCTCTCACCACTTTTCAGCTCGCTGCCGTGAACAGCGGAATCGACAGTGCGAAGGTGGCTCAGATAGCTGCTAACACATCTGATATTACGCTACTCCGCACATTTATGGCGTATGTAGGATATGCAGAAATATCGGAAGTCGAAAAACAAACTGATAATCCATATAGAATACGCTTTACAGCTACAAGTTATTATAGTGGTAGTGGAGTTGTTACAAGAACTGGTTTTTTGGCAGCGCGCTCGTTCCCATACAATACCGAAATAACAACCGAAAACTGCGATGGAGACATAGGCTTAGATAATTCGATGAGTGTAACATCTATGATTAATGACAACCGCGGAGACGGTCTTGGTGCAGTTGTAAAACCTTATATCGAAATAGACGGTGTACGTCACTACGGAGTTCAGCAACGTTATTTTTACAATGATTTATAAAGAAATGAGGCAAAGTAATGGACACAAACATCATAGTCGCAATGCTTTCACTTGTCGGCACTCTTGGAGGCTCGCTTGGCGGTATCCTCGTCAGCTCGAAGCTTACGAACTACCGCTTGCAGCAGCTTGAAAACCGTGTCGCGGAGCACAATCACTTCGCGCAGCGCCTGCCGGTAGTCGAGGAGCAGATCAAGGTCATCAACCACAGATTGGAGGACTTGGAACATGAAAATTAAGGACAGGCTTGCTAAGTTAATAGACGTAAAAACGCTGGTCACATTCACGCTGACCGGCGCTTTTACATATCTTGCAGTATGCGGCGAAATAGAACCGCAGATTTTTATGTCAGTTTACACGATGATAATCGGTTTCTATTTTGGTACGCAAACAATCAAATCCAAAAAGGAGGAAAATGAAAATGACTAAAAATGGTATCGACGTTTCTGAGTGGCAGGGAGACATTGACTGGTCTGCTGTCAACACAGATTTCGTGATAATTCGTGCCGGATACGGCAGGGAAGCATCCCAGAAGGATAAGAAGTTCGAGAGGAATTATGCCGGTGCAAAATCAGCTGGAATTCCCTGCGGCGCATACTGGTACAGCTACGCGATGAGCGAGGATGAAGCTCGCCGTGAAGCTGCTGTCTGCATCGAGATACTCAAGGGCAAGCAGTTTGAGTACCCCATTTACTTCGATGTTGAGGAGCAGAAGGTATTCGCTCTCGGACGCGAGAAGGTCAGCGCAATCATCAACGCATTCCTTACAGAACTCGAAAATGCAGGCTACTATGCCGGACTGTATATGTCCTCATACTTCCTGACTAACTACACGACTGACTATATCAAGAAACGCTTCACGATATGGGTTGCCAACTACGATGTGGATAAACCAGCGTACAGCGGCGACTACGGTATGTGGCAGTCAGGCAAGGGGCGTGTTGCAGGCATATCCGGCGATACTGATGTCGATGAGTGTTACCTCGATTATCCGCAAATAATCAGGGACGCAGGAGACAACGGCTTCGGAAGTCCCTCGAAGCGCACGTTCAGTCCGGACAACTCCGCAGACGTTAAGGATCTTCAGCTCGCGCTTATCACTCGCGGCTACGACTGCGGTCCTGCCGACGGCATTATCGGTCCGCGTACAACTAACGCCATGTTTTGCGCTCTTGCAGATATGTGGCTCAAATAGTACAAAAATCCCCTCTGAGGTTCAGTCCTCGGAGGGGTGTTTTTGTATAAGATTGTGTGTAAAATGTGTGTAAAGTGCTTGTTTACGCCTATAATACGTTATATAAAATTAAGAAATCATTAAGTTTGATTTTGAAAATATGTGTTGATTGCAGATTCAGAATAAATCATATCATATGGAAAATTAAAAGTCAAATTAAAAGTGCCTGATGAGGTGATTGTAAGAAGGCATTGAAGTCTGCTGAAAAATGTGGTATAATAATTATATAATAATGGAACAGGAGCTGCATAATGGAAAAGATACGCAGACATATCAAATTCTATGGTTACGTTCAGGGAGTAGGATTCCGCTGGAAAGCAAGCAATACAGCGCGCAGACTTGGCATAAGCGGTTGGGTTAAAAATCTTCCTGACGGCTCGGTTGAAATGGAAGCGGAAGGAACTCCGCGTGACATTGATGATCTTATCGAAGCGCTTGAAAATCACTCATGGGGGAGTGTTGAAAGGATAGAAGCTGACAGCATACCTGTACACGGTGATTACAGTTTCGATGTAATATAAATGAGGAGCAGGCAAAAAGGCTGCATGATAATGATTCATGCAGCCTTAAAATTATATCCCTAATGTAAGTCCGCTGACCATCCAGTGTCCGTCAGCGAAAACTATCTGGAGATCGGCAGTTTCCTTTGAGCCGTAGTTATCATATTCAGCCAGAACAGAGTACCCGCCTTCAAAGGATTTCTCTATCGTAACTTTTCCGCCGGAGTAATGGAAGCGTGCGCCTCTTGGCTGATTCCGGACATACAGAACGCCGTCGACATCAATGCATAAAGGTGCATCAGAATCGAGAATAAACGAATAATCACGGCTGATGAATTCAGGTGTAAGGAATCTATGCATCATCCGGCTTATCCTGTGTACTGAATCATAGTTTGATTCAGTACACTTATAGTAAACATTGCCGTTAGGATCAGTATAAGACTGTGATTCATCGAACTGAAGTCCGCCGGAGGCTATTTTTTCAACAGAATTGACTGTATTCAGCATTTCGACTGCGACAGCCTGAGAAGGTGCATTGGGATCAGGGACTTTGTTTTCAGTATTAACTGTGACAGCAGCTTTGGTCGCAGCTGAGGGAGCGATGTCTTCCGTATTCTGAGCGGCAGTTTCAGAGTTCTGCTGGGCAGAGGTTGCCGGGAGGTTTTCGGAGGTCGTAACAGCAGCCGAGGAAGCTTCGGATGACGAAGCCTTAGCAGTTGAAGAGTTATTTGAAGATGCAGTGCTTACTGAACTGCCGCAGCCTGTAAGTAAAGCACCTGTAAGCATAGCGATAATGAGTGTAGATTTTTTGTTCATGATACATTACCTTTCATTTTTATAAAATTGATCAGAGTTGATAGTCCTGTAATTATTTTTTCACCAACTCTCTGAAAATAGCGTCTTTATCATAATCGCCGTATGGCAGACCGGGGATTTCCTTATAAGCCTTGCAGACAGAAAGGCTCAACTCAGAGAGTACAGCGCTCATCTGTTCTTCGGTGAAGCCGGATTCACCTGTGACGATCATCGTAGCGAAGCTATAAACTGTCAGCCATAGATCGCGGTAGTAGCAGTCGGCAGTGAAGGAGTCGAGATTGTATATGCTCATTATCGAATCCCTTACCATGTCCTGTGACATTTTCAGCGATTCCATAGCACCGCCTGTTACTCCGTCAGGTTTTGTGAGGTACAGCAGCTTATACAGCTCAGGCTCTTCCTTGGCAAAGGCGATATACTGCAAACCGACACCGAGAAATGGTATCTTCTGCTGTAATCCGTTCCTGATATATTCTTTGTGGATGTCTTTGGCTGCAATGTAGACATCCCGCCTGAGATCGTCCATAGAGGCATAATAAGTGAATATTGGACGTGTAGAAACTCCGAGAACAGCAGCTACTTCGCGCGCTGTAAGACCTTCGCTGCCTTTAGTTCTGACGACTTCAAGAGCGGCGCTGATTATTTCTTCTTTAGTGAATTTTGTTTTAGGCGGCATAATGTTCATCTCCTATGCAACAGCTGTTGCGCAACATTTGTTGTGTATATTATATACTAACAAATCAGATTTGTCAAGAGGGAAATGAAAAAATTTTTTTCAGCGGTTTCTGAACAAAATAACAGGCATTCCTTGTGGAATGCCTGTGCATCTGTTTACCGATTTTTATGGACGTACCAAACCGATATAAGCCTTAGAACCGTCATATGTAGTAACTTGACCGATAGCATACTGCTTGCCGTCACATTCATAGAAGCAGTCGATAACGACCTCTATCGAGCCGTTCACTTTGATACCGCCGCCCCACATATATCCGCTCAGGACGTCATCCGGCACACTGCTCATATCTTCCCATTCTGAGAATTCCGGGATATATCTGTACCAGTCGAGGGTAAGGGTGATATTGTCCTGACCGTAATCAAGTTTTGCGTTCAGGAGACACTGATAATATGAGTTTAGAGTTCTGTCCATATCGAATATGATGATACCCTTCCAATCACCGATAAAAGGCGTAAGATCATCATAATATACAGCATTTGAAGGAGGATTGCCCTTTGCGACAGAGTTATCGAACCATGCAAATTCTTCAAGGTTAGGACGTTCAGAGGTAGAGTAATCCTGCGGCGAAGGAACAGGTGAGGTCTCAGTCGGCTCAGTTGTTACGACTGAGGTTTCCGGAGCAGTTGTGGTAGTTGCCGCAGTTGTAGTCGTTGCAGCAGATGTTGCAGTGGTTGAGACAGTTTCTGCGGCGGTGGTCGTATTGCTTGAAGAAGCATCAGTTGAGACGGCAGAAGCCGTGCTGCTGGCAGTTGATTTTGCCGAGGAGGTATCGGAGCTGTCGTCGCCCTTACCTTTAAGAAGAAGCACGAGCAGAACTGCAATAGCAGCAACGGCGATAATAGCCGAAATAACTGCAATTATTATCGGCGCCTTGCTTCCTTTGTTTTGAGACTGCTGGAACTGAGGCTGCTGTTGGTACTGAGGCGGCTGTTGTTGGAACTGAGGCGGAGGCGGCTGAACGGCATTCTGAGGCGCTGGAGCAGGGGGCGGGGATTCTACCGGAGTTCCGCAAACGTAGCAGAAAACGTCGTCATCTGCGAGAGGGGTATTGCATTTCTTACAGAATTTGTTTATGCTGTTTGGTGCAGAGGATGATATATCAGCTGGTGGATTTGCCGGCTGGATAACTTCCGGTGCAGGCTGAATATCAGGTTCAACTTTAGTACCGCATCCGATACAGAACTGAGAGCCGTCAAGTATTTCTTTTCCACAGACCTTGCAGAATTTTGGCATATAGATTCCCCCTTTTTGAATAGAAATTGTTTGGTATAACTATATTTTATCATAAAAGATAAAAAAATACAATAGGGAATGCTTATTGTCAATTCCCATAAATGGCTATATATAGGCGTTTACAAAAAATTTACAATTACAGCTGCTTTAATGACAAAATATTTATATTTGACAATTATCGCTGCAAGTGATATACTTTTAATAACAATTATGATATAGTGTCTATCAGGGAGTGAAAAACAATGAATAAAAGGAATATATTTAGGCTTCTATGCAGCGGCTTAATATCGGCGGCCATGCTTCAGAATCCGCTTTCCGCACTTGCTGCGGAAACTGGTGCCGCTGATCTTGCTCAGAGTGTTATAGCAGCTGAAAAGACTGCCGGCGAAGAAGATACAGAGAAGTTATACGCCGATATACCGGTGAGCAGTTTCAGAGTTGATGATATTTCACCTCTGGTCTCAACGGATCTTGACTACGTAGACCTGTTTTACAGTCAGTGGGATGATTCACACTACATTTTCCTGCCCTCAACAGCGGACCGCAGTTCTTTGACTATTGAGTATACGGCAGATGATGTGATCTATCTCAATGATAAGGAAGTGAAGTCAGGCGAGAAAACATCCATACTCAGTGAGGGGGATGAATTCACGCTGAGGGTAGGCGATACAGACTGCGGCAAGCTGCACGTAATGCAGTCTGAACTTGGCTGTATATACATTTCGACTAAGACCGGCGGACTTGATACCCTCGACACTACTTACAGGTACTTGAATTATTCAGAGGAAAACGGAACGGTACTTATGCTCAATGCTGAAGGTAAGACCGAATACAGCGGCGAGTTTGCAAAGCTTTCCTCTCATGGAAATTCATCTTGGGATTACAGCAAGAAAAAGCCATATAACCTTAAATTGCCCAAAAAAGCTGATCTTTACGGCATGGGGAAAGCCAAGAAGTGGATATTGCTTTCAAATTACATGGATCATTCCATGTTAAGAAATAAGATCACCGAAGAAATGTGCAAGTCGGCTGATATTGATTTTGTAGGTGATTCTGTATTTATAGATCTTTATGCTGACGGCTCCTATCGCGGAACTTATCAGCTGTGTGAAAGGGTGCAGGTTCAGAAGAACCGCGTGAATATAACCGACCTTGAAGAAATAACAGAAAAGCTCAATGAGAAGGATCTCGATGAGTATCCGCGTAAGGTAGTCGGAGCCGACAGTGTCAAGGACTCAACTGCAAACAGCTATAAATACTATGATATTCCCAACGATCCCGATGACATCACGGGCGGTTATCTTCTCCAGTTCCAGCAGTGGAACAGATACGGCACAAAGGCAGACAGCGGATTTGTCACATCGCGCGGACAGCCTATACAGATAGACGGTCCTGAATATGCTTCAAAAGCACAGGTCGAGTATATCCGCAGCTTTGTACAGGATATGGAAGATGCATTGTATTCAGAGGATGGATATAATGCAAAGGGTAAGCACTTTACCGAGTATATTGATCTTGATTCGCTGATAAAGGCGTATCTTACGGAAGAGATAACAATGAATATCGACGCTACCTATTCAAGCTTCTACTTCTGGAAGGAATCCGACACCAAAGGCGATGGCAAGCTGCATTTCGGACCTCCGTGGGATTACGATTTTGCTTATGATAATTTTCCTCAGTCCCGCAGTAATGCCGACGGTAACAGGGGATATTCCTACAAGGCGGATAATCTCTTTGCGGCATATTTTCCGGTTTTGGGATATGCTGACGGCAAACCTGTTGCTGGTTACAGCTGGCTCGGACAAATCTACAAGAATGCCAGTTATGTAAGACGTACTGCAAATGCTTATTTCAAGTATTTTGAGCCTTATCTGACACAGCTTGTATCAGGTGATGATCCTTACATAATGCAGTTAGCTGAAAGTATACGTTCTTCCGCAGAAATGAGCAACG
Organism: Ruminococcus flavefaciens; assembly: GCA_015067005.1. Lineage (GTDB taxonomy): Bacteria > Bacillota > Clostridia > Oscillospirales > Ruminococcaceae > Ruminococcus > Ruminococcus flavefaciens_AA. Next base: position 83,407 of record SVNH01000007.1, on the reverse strand, counting down.
CAGAATGGCATACCTACGGCGGAAAAGACTATACAGTTTTCGGTTCATCGAGCGGTAAGGACTTTATTGATTCAGTGGAGATGGTACGCAGCTTTATTGAAAAGCGTAAAAACTGGCTCACTGATCTCTGGAAGCCGAGCACATATATCTACGGCGACATCAATGAGGACGGGGAAGTTTCAGTGGCGGATGTGGTCACTCTCCAGCAATATCTGCTCAAAGGCAAAGAGGAAGGCGTGAAAAACTGGACAGCAGCGGATCTCAACGAGAATTACAAGCTTGATGTATATGATCTGTGCCTGTTGAAGAGAATGCTGTATATTGGTGAAGGTGCTGAAAATTAAGACTGCGATTTGTGAAAAATGATATGCAAAATTGCTTTACTTTTTCGCTTTTTTGTGTTAAAATAATAATAGTTTTTTGCGCTGCGTCTGAACGCGGCAGTATTTGACAACTCTGAAAGGAACTATTATAAATGCCGATTACTGAATTACTTGAAAGAAACGCCGAGCTTTATGGCGGTGATGTAGCACTTGTCGAAGTAAACCCTGAGATCAGTGAGGTAAGACGTGTTACATGGAAGGATTATGAACTGATAGAACCGGATCCGGTATCCCATTACAGACGTGAGATAACATGGAAAGTTTTTGATGAAAAGGCTAATCGTTTCGCAAATCTTCTCCTTGAAAGGGGAGTACATAAGGGCGATAAAGTAGGCATCCTGCTTATGAACTGTCTGGAGTGGCTTCCTATATATTTTGGTATCCTCAAGACAGGCGCACTTGCAGTTCCGCTTAATTACCGCTATACTTCCGACGAGATAAAATATTGTCTCGATCTTGCTGAAGTAGATGTACTTATGTTCGGACCTGAATTTATAGGACGTGTTGAGGAGATAGCTGATGAGATAAGCCGCAACCGCTTGCTTTTCTACGTAGGCGAGGGCTGTCCGACATTTGCAGAGCATTATGACAGCCTTGTCGCAAACTGTACAAGTGAAAAGCCTGAAATAGAACTTACCGATCAGGATAATGCGGCTATCTATTTCTCATCCGGTACGACAGGATTTCCGAAGGCTATCCTTCATAATCATGAGAGCCTTATGCATTCGGCAAGGGTCGAGCAGAATCATCACGGACAGACTCGTGACGATATATTCCTCTGCATTCCGCCTCTTTATCATACAGGTGCAAAAATGCACTGGTTCGGCAGCCTCTATTCCGGAAGCAAAGCAGTTCTCCTCAAGGGCATAAAGCCAAAGGTAATACTCGATGCCGTATCAAATGAGGGCTGTACGATAGTATGGCTGCTTGTACCGTGGGCGCAGGATATACTTGATGCTATCGACAGAGGAGACATTGACCTCAGCAAGTATAAACTCGATCAGTGGAGACTTATGCACATAGGCGCTCAGCCTGTACCGCCATCGCTGATATCACGCTGGAAAGCAATATTCCCGAATCATCAGTACGATACAAATTACGGACTCAGCGAGTCTATCGGTCCCGGATGTGTACATCTCGGAGTTGAGAATATACACAAGGTCGGTGCTATCGGCAAGGCTGGCTATGGCTGGGAAGTAAAGATAGCAGACGAAAACGGAAAAACAGTACAGCGCGGCGAGGTCGGTGAGCTTTACGTCAAAGGCCCCGGTGTTATGACCTGCTATTACCGCGATGAAAAGGCAACAGCTGACACACTCAAGGACGGCTGGCTGCTTACCGGAGATATGGCGCAGGAGGATGAGGACGGTTTCATTTACCTCGTTGACCGTAAGAAAGACGTAATTATCAGCGGCGGTGAGAACCTCTATCCGGTACAGATCGAGGACTTCCTCAGAGCACATCCGGCTATAAAGGACGTAGCTGTAATAGGACTTCCTGATAAGCGTCTCGGAGAGATAGCAGCAGCAATAATCTCTGTTAAGGAGGGCATGACCTGCACAGAGGAAGACATCAACGAGTTCTGCCATAAGCTTCCGAGATACAAGAGACCTCATAAGCTTATTTTTGCGGATGTACCGCGTAATCCTACCGGCAAGATCGAGAAGCCGAAGCTTCGTGAGATCTACTGCGGAGAGAGCCTTGTAGCAAAGCAGATACGCAACTGACTGTGTAATGCTGAAAAAATAGTTGATACATTATTAATAACAAAGCCCCGAAGCAATAGCTTCGGGGCTTGATTTATTTACAGAATTGGTGCGTGATCATAAGGAAAGCGTCACAGTCTTTCCGCTAGGATGATACTCTTCAAAAGTTACGCCGCACATTTTAAAGAGGAATGCTGAAGCTTTAGTGCTGTCAGAATCAGCATACTTATTGTCATAGTAAACTACTCTCTTTATGCCGGATTGTATGATAGCTTTTGCACACTCATTGCACGGGAAGAGAGTCACATAAACTGTACAGCCTGAAAGGTTGCCGATATTACTGTTCAGTATAGCGTTGAGTTCAGCATGGCAGACGTAGGGATACTTTGTATCAAGAGGGGAATCAGCTGAGCGTTCCCACGGCATATCGTCATCGGAGCAGCCTGTTGGCATACCATTATAGCCAACTGAAACGATCTTATTCTCGGAGTTGACGATACAGGCACCGACCTGTGTATTTGAATCCTTACTTCTTTCTGCAGAGAGCATGGCAATGCCCATGAAATAATCATCCCAGCCTATGTAGTCATTTCTCTTCATAACTGCACCTCACAATTCTGATATAAGAAAAACCCTGCTGAAAAATACAACAGGGTTTGGCGTGCCTGGAGGGATTCGAACCCCCGACCTACTGGTTCGTAGCCAGTCACTCTATCCAGCTGAGCTACAAGCACATCTTGACGACTTAAATATTATATCATGTACAGGAACAAAAGTCAATATCTTTTTTCAAAATCGTTATATTACACAAGTGTAGCTGCAATTTGTTGGTATAAAAATGATTATATGTAAAACTGCTCGTAAGGTCTTGACTTTTAAGCGGATATTTGATATAATAAATTTTGTTGTGAGACATTAGCTCAGTCGGTAGAGCATACGCCTTTTAAGCGTAGGGTCGAGGGTTCAAATCCCTCATGTCTCACCAGCGGGGAGTCCCCGCGGGCTTCCACGTTGACGCTCGCGGGGACTGCTTATTTTTTATGAAAGTGTCAGTTTGCTTTCGCTCTCAGTTTGCTTTCGCTCACGGCACTGTCATCTATTATATATAGTTGACACAGCACAGAGCCTGTGTCCCCTTCCACTGGGGCACTCGTTTTATTCGCTCACACTTTAAGAAAGACATAATTTGCATCGCTCACAGCACTGTAATCAATTTTGTACAGATAACACTGTACATATCCTGCGCGTGAGTTTACGCGTTTCACTTTTTGTGGAACGCGAATTTTTTTTCTGGCATAAATCATCAGAGAAGCAATAAGTTCAATTTTAGGAGGATCAATATGAAAAAGAGGCTTATAAATCGTTTAATAACTGTGGTAACGAGTTTGGCGATCGTTTTACTGATCAATACTTGTTTTCCAAATAATATTATAGATACAAATTCAGTAACGTCATCAACAAGCAGCGATTCTTTTGCCGTTTCTGAAACTGAAACAGAAAATCCGTTTAACTATCAGGATGATAATATAGTTGAGTATAACCGCAAAAGCTGGGTACAGCCGTCAGAATGGAATTGTCCTAAAATAGATCCCAAGAACTATAACGGCTCTATAATGCTCTATTTTGATAGGATAGGACTTGAGCCTGAATACTCTAAGGGCAAAGTTCAGAGAGTTTATTTCAGTATGACAGATGCAACTGAACCTGTAAGCAGTATTAAGTTTCACTTTTTTTATGATACCCGACTTAAAGTTAAGCCAGATTCAAATGGAAATTATATAACAGCAAGAGATGGATTAAACGGCTTTACAACAGGTTCTGCGATGGTGGAAGAGGGACAGCTGGTTTTCTATGCAACTTCATCAACAGATAAACTGCTAAGTGCAGGCTGCATATTCACCGTTGATTTTATCGTTCCTGAAAATGCGGAACCGGGCGATCTTTATCCATTCGGTTTAGCATATGTTAATGACGGCATAGCAACTGATACATTCATTAATTCAGCAAAGGACGATGCCGGCAAGCTTCAGATGACTTATGTATTCACTAAAGGTATCTACAACGGTTACATAAGGATTAATGGCGAGAAAAAACCTGCCACAACTACTGCTCCGGAGACAGAATCCTCGATCTATGCTGAGTCTTATGAACTTGAAGATGGTTACTATTTCAGCCACGATGACGGCGTAAGTACCGGTCTGGGCTTCTCCAAGAAGATGCTCAAGTCTCTCAAGTTAGTCGAGAAAGCTGACGGCAAGGAAGTTGTAAAGGTCCTTGGAAAAGATATTGATATTAATGATATAAGCTTCAATGGTGCAACACCTGCAAACACTTACGATAGTAATAATAAGACATTCAAGTATGAAGTTCCGATCTATATTGGCAAAACTCCTCTTGTAACTAAAGACGGCAAGCCGGTATGTGCAACAGTATACATTGGTATCAAAGGGGATACAAACCTCGATAACAGACTGAATGTCACTGATGCTACATTTACACTCAGGTATGTTAAGGCACTCAATGATCCTGTATTGATAAATGATCCGGATGCACCGTATAAGTTACGTCTGAACAGCAGAATTGATTACGGCACAGATTCTGATCTTGAAGAGCTTTCTGCATTCCTTGCAGACGCAGACCAGAATGAATACGATGTAAACAACTGGAAAACTAAGAAAAACGGCAGAAGATTCAATGTAACAGATGCTTCTATGCTTCTTAACTGGATAAAGCTTTACAACACTGAAAAGGCAAATCATAATAATGCAGAGCCTTCAGATTCAACCAGATATGCTTTATGGGTCAATGCAACTGCCGGTAAGAACAGAGGATGATCGAAGCCTTACAATTGCTGTAAGGCTAAAAAACACGGAGGAAAATATGCGCATAGAACATATTGCGATGTATGTGGATGATTTGGAAGCCGCAAGAGAGTTTTTCTTAGAATATCTTGATGGTCATTCAAATGATGGGTATCATAATGTAAAGACAGGCTTCAGGTCTTACTTTATAAGCTTTGATGACGGCGCACGGCTTGAACTGATGAACAAGCCGGATGTAGCTGATACTGATAAAACATCAGAACGGACAGGCTATGCACATATAGCTTTCAGTGTTGGAAGCAGGGAGAAAGTTGATTCACTGACCGAGTGCCTGCGTTTGGCGGGATATAGAGTAAAAAGCGGTCCTCGAATGACAGGTGACGGTTATTACGAGAGCTGCATTGTAGCTATCGAAAGCAATCAGATCGAGATAACGGTATAGTGTATAAACTCGCGGAAGAATGAAGGAACAGGTCTGACAGTTCCTTTTCGGTTATCGGGAAATCGTTATATCCCGGCGCGGGGGGGCATATTATTTCTCTTTAAGCTTATTGGTTTTAGTGCCTGTAAGAGTGCATAGCAGAGGTATCCTGAGTGTGACCTCGCAGCATATGAATGTAAGCAGATATGCGGCTGCAACTGGTATGAAGTATAGAACTGCTGTACCTTTTACCGAAACTTCTGATGCAATATACTGGAATACTACTATCCATACAAAATGAAAACTGAAAAACGGAAATGATATTCTGGACATATGTCCTGAGATCTTTCCGGTAAAATCAAGGCAGCTTTTTCCGATCCCCATTATCGCAAGCAGCATAAACCATTCTGCGGTAAACTTTGCAATGACGTTTATAACGGGATATAGCGAATCTGACCATAAGAACAGATACACGTTGAGAATACTTGACGATAGCCCTATGGCAAGCATAATATATCTGTGTTTTGCGACCTTGCCGATAATACTTTCCCACGAAAAAATGTAGAATCCGATGAGAAAAATATAAAGATACTCAGCAAGACTTTTTCCGCCTATGGACAATAAATTATTCAGAAGCGGCAGCGGAAGTCCGAGCAGTATTACAAGTAAGAAGTGAGGGGCGGAAGCACTTCCGGATGAGAATTTTTCCCTTAGTGCAATTATTCCGGCAGCAATTACAGATATAACGAACAGATAGAGAAGAAACCAGAATTGTCCGAGTGAAAAACCTCCGTCGGCGCCGGTCAGATCGGTATACTTAGTGAAAAAAACGCGGTAATGGGCGAAAAAACTACCTTTATAGCCTGAGTTATATTTATCTGCAACAAATGTCATTACCGGCATAAGCAGCAGAGTACCGGATAAAAGTGGTATCAATAAACGCTTTGCACGTTCAGCGATGTATTGTGTGTAAGTGCGCTTTCTGAGTGCATATTTCGTACTGATACCAGCAAGGAGGAACAGCAGCGGCATATAGTAAGGGCTGAAAAATACTATCAGACTGCTTATAATTTTATTGCCTTGGAAGAATATATAATTCGGCTCTTCCCAGCTGTTCCAAGCCATTGCAGCGTGGTAGGGGATAAGAAGCAGAATTGCAAGCCACCTTAAATTATCAATATAGTGTTTCCTCATAGGCTAATGAACACTCCTTTGTCATATAAACTCGAACTCTCCGCTTTAAAGGCAGCAGATAGCACAGAGCACTTTCAGACCGTATTCACGGTCGTTTTTTGTATCGTAAGCTGTGCTCAAAGTCATTCTGAAAAAACTGCCGGAGCAAATGGATATGTCTGCAAAAGACCTGATGAAAGTGTAATTGTTTCATTATGCTTATGAAACAGAAGCCCATTCGCGTATTATTTCATACAGTTCATCAAAGGACGAAGCAGTGTAGTTGATCTCATATTCTTTAATTGCTTCTTCGATTTTCCCTTCCGGCATAAACCAGCAGCTTGCAAGAGCTGCATTTTTTGCGCCAAGCATATCGGAGGAAAGAGAATCTCCGATAACGAGGTAACTGTCATCAGGCTCGTTGACCTCATTTTTTACAGCCTTGAAGTATTCAGGTGAAGGCTTTGAGAAGCCTATTGCATCGCTTATGAACACCTTGCGTATATATTTTTGCAGTCCTGTGGAAGCGATCCTTCCCATAGCATTTCTGGTCACACCGTTTGTAATGATATATATACTTGCATCCGGCAGATCATCTGCGATCTTTTGAAGAAAACCGAGAGCACCTGTCATCACTGCACCATTCTGCGACATAGTATCTATGAAATCACTGTTTATTCTCAGAAGATCCATTGTTTCTGTATCACATCCGCACTCTTCAAACAGACGTCTGAATCTTGTTTCAAACAGTTCATTTTTGGAAATGCTGCCTTTTTCAAATTCAAGCCATAGGGACTTATTGACCTGTTTAAAGAGATCATAGCGTTCTTCTGTGAATACCTGATGATTTCTTTCCATGATGATCTTTAATGCAGTATGCTCAGAAGCGTGAAAATCAAGCAAAGTCTGGTCAAGATCGAATAATAGATTATGGTGCATAGCTGTATCCCCTTATTCAGTAATAGCGTCTATTCATATTATAGCACTTTTCAGATATGTTGTAAATGTTTTTATTATGTGCTGTATCTGATAATAGGCTATTGAAAGGCTTTATTAGTGAGGGACGCCGGAAAAACTGTGCGGTAATTGACATTATCACCAATGTGTGGTAGAATGTACATAGTTTTATACTGTATGAATTAATAGTTTTATACGGTGTAACTGAATATTTGCAAAAAATGTCATGTAAAATTGGGTTCATTAATTCAGGATGAAATTACAACGAAAGGAATACAGCAATGAAAAAAGTACTTGCAGTTTTACTCCCGCTGGCGATGCTCATATCTGCAACGTCATGCTCAGGAAAGAGCAGCTCATCGGATTCAACAACAACAACAGCTGTTACACAGACTGAAACATCTTCGGATGTAAACAGTGACGATCACGGTCCGAAATTTCAGAAGTATGCGTCTATGACGCCGGAGGAGATCGTTGATACACTTACAATTGAACAGAAGGCAGATCAGATGGTTCAGCCTGCCATATATAACGTTACTGAGGAGCAGATGAAGAGTAATGACTATGGCAGCATTCTCTCTTCATTCGGCTGTATTGATGCTTCTTCATGGCGTGAGACTGTTGACGGTTATCAGAGAGCAGCTATAAGTTCAAAAGCAGGTATCCCGTATATATACGGACAGGACGATGTACACGGTGTTAATTACTGCCTGAATGCAGTATATTTTCCGCATAACATCGGACAAGGTGCTGCGAACGATGAAGAGCTTGCCTATCAGGTCGGTCTTATTACGGCTGACGAAGCGAAGCTTTGCCATATGCTGTGGAATTTCTCGCCGTGTGTAGCGCAGTCAGTTGATCCTCGCTGGGGAAGGACATATGAGTCCTACGGTTCTGATCTTGAAACTATAACGAAACTCAGCACCGCCTATACAAAGGGACTTATCGACGGTGGACTGGTAGCTTGTACAAAGCACTATTTCGGTGACGGAAATGTTGTTTACGGAACAGGCGAGCAGGGCGATATAAAAATGCTCATCGACCGCGGCGATGCTCAGCTTGATGACGATGAGATAGAGGAACTCCTCAAAGTATATAAGGCTCATATAGATGCCGGAGTTCAGACCATAATGATAAGTCATTCGTCACTCAACGGAGTGAAGATGCACGAGAATAAAGAGTACATAATGAAGCTGAAGGACGAAATGGGCTTCAAGGGCTTTATCGTGAGTGACTGGGGTTCTGTGCAGAATATAACCGGTTCTTCTTATAAGGAACAGGTTATCAAGAGCGTCAATGCCGGTATTGATATGCTTATGGAGACAGATAAATTTGAAGAAGCCAAAAAGATAATCGTTGAAGCTGTCGGCAGCGGTGATATAAGCGAAGAACGTGTTAATGATGCTGTAACAAGAATAATCAGGGTCAAGAAGGATGCAGGATTGTTTAATGATCCTCTCCTTGAAAAGCTTGTCACCAAGCAGCAGGAAACCGGTTCACTTGAATACAGAAAGGTCGCTGAAAAGCTGGTCGAGGAGAGCCTTGTGCTGCTTAAAAACGATAACGATGTGCTTCCTCTCAAAGAAGGCGCCAAGGTCTATATTGCAGGTCCTGCGGCAGATAACGGACAGTCGCAGTGCGGCGGCTGGACTATGGACTGGAACGGTCCGAGCGTTAAGGACGTTCAGGGGGTAACAACTATAAAGGAAGCCTTTGAGCGATATGCCGGTGACTATAAGATCGAAGTTATAACAGATTCCGCCAAAGCAAACGAAGCCGATGTTGTTCTGCTCTGCGTGGGAGAACAGGCTTATGCCGAGTGGAACGGCGATACTGAGGATATGAACCTCTGCGGCAAGTTGGGACTTGAAAAGAACAGAGCTGCTATCGACGAAGTTAAAGCGCTTGGCAAGCCTACTGTTGCCTGTATAATCGCAGGCAGACAGGTAATACTCGATGAAGCAGATTATTCGGAATGGGACAGCGTTGTAATGTGCTATCTTCCGGGTTCAGAGGGCAAGGGAATATCTGACGTTCTCTGCGGCTGTGCTGACTTTAAAGGCAAGCTGCCTGCACCGTGGTATGGTGATATAAGCCAGATCGGTACGGGTAAGAGCTGGCTTGAGAAGGGCTATGGACTGAATTATGGTGCAGACTTCACGCCTAAGACAGAGCCTGAGACAGTCCTCGATGTGCCAACTGAAACAAATGTCATGGATCCGGCAGCTGAGGGAACAAATTATACGAGAGGTACGTTCAAGGACGGCGTTTACGTCAACGATTACGGCAAACTCAATATAAGCGTTCCCGGAGATATGAATTATTTTTCGCCAAACTTAGAGGAAAAGGAAGAGTATCTGGCAGGGGTGACAGACGAAGAAGAATACAGACGCGAAAAATCGCAAATATGCGATGCATATTTTGGTAATCAAAAAGAAGCTATATTTGTTTACTTTGTAAATACTAATATCATATTCCCTGGTGTCGAGAACGTTACAGAGGATTATGCACTCGACTATTGCAGAAAATGGATAGACAGCGTAGCCGATGTGAAATGGCAGGAAAGAACGAAGGTCAAGCTCGGAGAAGAAGAGTTTTCAAGAGATGTGAATACTTATGAGGCGAACAGTTTTGATTGCTTCTATATAAAAAAGCTCGATGATGACCTTATATGCTGGATATATGTAACAACTTGTCTTCCGGACAGAACTCCCGAATACTATGAATCACTTTTCAAATGAGAAATTACATTAAAATGATAAGCATACACAAACTGAAAATCTGATACATACAAGGGGATGTATTATGAATTATTCAAAAAGTCCGATAATCGCAGTTGTAACGGCAGCAGCCAACGGCTTCGCAGAAAAGGAACTGCTGCGAGGTATAATAACTGAAAACAGGAATAACGGCTATGCGACAGTTGTGTTATCAAATATATATAACATAGTCAATGAGGGCGATGATCTGTTATGTGAGCATCGTATATATGAACTTCTCGGATCATCTGATATAAGCGGAGTTATACTTCTTTGCGAATCGTTTGTGGAAAGCGATACACGCCGCAGGATCGCTGCGATACTTGAAGGAAAAAGAATACCGATAGTAGGCATCGGAACTCGTCTTGAAGAATTTGAAAGAATTGATTACGACCTTATCAACACGAGCGACATTGAGGACATTGAGGAACTCACCGATCACCTCATAGAGCACCATTCGTTCACGGACATTGCGTTTTTATCGGGCATGAAGGAGATAGAGACCTCCCGCCTGAGAGTCGAAGGCTACCTCAAAGCCCTGAGATCGCATGGGATAGAGCCTGATATGAACAAGGTCTACTACGGTGACTTCTGGTATAATTCAGGCGAGAAGCTTGCAGGACGCTACGTCAGGGGAGAGATACCGATGCCTCAGGCGGTGATATGTGCAAACGACGTTATGGCGTATGGTATGCTGCGCTGCTTTGCTGAAAACAACATAAATGTACCTCAGCAGATAACGGTCGTCAGCTACGAATACACTGATACAAGACTTTATTATTATCCGCTGCTTACTTCCTATCACCGCAATCGTGAAGACCTCGGAAAAGCTGCGGCAAATCGTCTCAGAGCGGTCATTGAGGGGGAGCCGATCCCGGAGTATAAAGCTCCGCGCGGAGAAATCATATTCGGCAGCAGCTGTTCATGCAGTATAGACAAGGAGCAGTCGCTTTCCGAACTGAAACTTGCGGAGTCGAAAAAGAACTATAACGACCTTAATCTGTTCAGTACAATGGAACAGAAACTGATACTGTGCCGGGATATGGAAGAATTCGTACATATAATCGGTGATTTTCAGTGGCTGATACAGAATAAGAAGAATATTTACCTGTGCCTGTATTCAGATTGGCACGATACTAAATCCGAAGGCTCGGACATAATGTTTTCGCGCAGTATTTTTCATTGGGACGGCAGTAAAGCCTTTGAAATGCATCACCATGACCTGCATACGTTCTTTGAAATGAACAGCAGTGCGGAGGTGTGCTATTTTACTCCGCTGTTTTCCGGACAGAGACTGTTCGGGTATATGACCATATTATATGATACCCCCGAAAGCTACGATGATATTTACAGACACTGGCTGAAATCAGTATCTATCGGACTTGAATTCCTGCGCCTGAAAAACGATATACGCTATCTGCTGAGCTGTCAGAACGTTTCGGAATACAGAGACACTCTCACGGGAATGTCCAACGAAAAGGGGATCCGCCGTGCATTTCAGGCAGTGAATGTTCACGGCAGTAAAAGGCTGTATTTCGTTATGCTGCGTACAGATCTGTTTCCGAGACGTTTCAGTGAGGAGGAAATAAGCCAGAAAACAGAAGCGATTCTCGGAACAGCTAAAGCAATATCAAAATTCTGTGGGAATCACGACATTTCCGGACGTATCGGCAGCGATGAATTTGTGTGTCTTGTTCAGAGTATGGCTGATGCGGATATGATCGCTGACCTTCTCAGTGCTGTACTTATACAGGAAAGAGCCTATACAGACTATGCAGGTGTGACGTCTTTTGTATGCTGTGCCGTGCCGTGCAAGGACGCTTCTTTTGATGAACTATTGCAGAGTGCAAACGAAATATGTGAGCAGAAGCACCTTGAACTCGCTGCACAGAGAAAAAACAAGTTGTTTGGCGAAATGTCGTTAATACGCAACAGCATTTACGCATCTGTTGAATCGACCTTCGAGAGTGACAGAGATAATACCTCGATAGAAAAGATCGACGCATTCCGCAGGAATTACAAAAGCTGCTTCGGAGTAACATTTCATCAGGACTGCATAAATGCACGTATTGCCAAAGCAAAATACTATCTTGCAACAACGTCTGTGAGCATAGCTGAGATCTCCGAGAAATGCGGCTATATAGACCATAAGTATTTCCAGCGTCAGTTCACACAGAACACGGGTATACCTGCATTGAAGTACAGAAATCTGATAAAAATGTAAGAAATTGCATTTTTGTCCACTGCTATCACACTTTGTGAGTTGATAATCCTTGAAAGTGAAAGTATAATTATCGTAGATGAAACAACGTTAAATCTTTCAGGGGGTATTTCAATGAATTTAAAGAAGATAGTATCATCGCTGACAGCGGTATTCATGCTTGTTTCAAGTGTTGATCTTTCGGTTCCGACGGGAGCGGCAGCTCAGGAGAAAATGCGCGATATATCCACTCTTGAACTTGTAAAGGACATGGGTATTGGCATAAATCTCGGCAACACTCTTGAATCATGTCCGAGCTGGTATGAAGAGGACTGGATCGCAAAATGGTCCGAGGGCAAGCCTGTAAACTATGAAACAGCATGGGGAAGTCCGGAAGTAACAAAGGAAATGATCGAGGGCATGGCGAAAGAAGGCTTTGGTGTCCTCAGAATACCTGTTGCATGGTCGAATATGATGGTGCATGACGATACTTACACGATCAATAAGGACTACGATGCGCGTGTACATGAGATAGTTGACTGGACTCTCGAATGCGGTATGTATGCTATCATTAACATCCACTGGGACGGCGGCTGGGTAAACAAATTCCCGGACGATAAGACTGAGAGCATGAAGCGCTACACCCATATGTGGGAGCAGATCGCGGACAGCTTCAAGGATTATGACGATTACCTCATGTTCGAGTCGCAGAATGAGGAACTTGGCTGGGAAAGCATCTGGAACCCGTGGGGCGGTACTGAAGGCAAGGCTGAATCCTATGCGCTATGCAACGAGATAAACCAGAAATTTGTTGATACTATCCGCAGCTCCGGAGGCAATAACGCCGAGAGACATCTCCTGATCTCCGGCTATAATACCGGCATTGACCGTACTTGTGATCCTCTGTTCAGGATGCCGTCAGATCCGGCGAACCGTATGGCAGTTTCGGTGCATTATTACTCGCCGGCAGGCTTCGCAATACTTGAAGAGGATGCAGACTGGGGCAAGGCTACTCCGACATGGGGCAGCGATCAGGATTATGCATCGCTCCGCAGTGAAATGAACATGATGAAGACTAACTTCACGGATAAGGGAATCCCTGTAATTATCGGTGAATACGGATGCCCGACCAAGAATAAAGAACCCGAATCAGTAAGACGTTTCCTTACAGCAGTATGTGACGAGGCTTATAAGTGCGGACACTGTCCTGTAATGTGGTCAACACCCGGCGGACATTATAACCGCGAGACATTCAAGATGGAAGATCAGGAACTCCGGAATAATCTATTCGCTATCGGCGGAAAGGAATACAGTCCGCGTACTATTACCAGCGAGCCGGTCGAGACCACAGATGAAACTGTTACTGAGACATCAACCGAAGGTGTAACTTTTGTCAAGGGCGATGCCAACGGCGATAATGAAGTAGATATGTCAGATGTTGTAATGGTAATGCAGGCTTGTCTGAATCCGGCAAAGTATGGCGAGAATGGTACAAGTGATGACCGAATAACGCCGGAAGGCACAGTTGCAGCGGATGTTGACGGCAATGAAGTCCTGACTACTAATGATGCGCTCATTATACAGCGCTTTTCGCTTCATATCATTGAAACGATCTGAATAATAAGCTGAAAAATTCCCCTCCAAACTGAATAGGTGTATGTAAAAGCGGCATTGCATATAAGCGATGCCGCTTTTGCTCTTTGAATTGTAACGTATTATTTTCAGCTGCTTTCCAGACGGAAAGAGTATAAAGCAACTTACACAAAGGATCGCTGCACGTCTTGTAGATATATACAAAATAGTAAAATATCAAGACAAAATTAACAAAATGTTGTTTATTAATCTGGAATAATATGGTATAATGCTTATAATAAACTATCTGTGGGGATGCAGATAAGTATAATATTTCAGGAGGGGTTATTATGAAAACACGAAAGATAGCCGCAGCAGCAATTGCGGCTCTATGTGCGATCGGAAGCGTTGGCTACGTTCCGCTTGCATCTGATAACAGCAGCGTGATAGTATCTCAGGCTGAGGAAGCAGCTAAGATAACCGTGTGGGATGGAACATCTGATACTACATGGTATGACGATGAGGAAACCGAGTTCCACCTTACAACGGCTGAGCAGCTTGCAGGAGTTGTGGTGCTTTCGACTTCCAGCAAAAAAGATTTTAAAAACAAGACTATCTACCTCGAAAATGACTTGTATCTCAATGAATCAGACAGCCAAAAGAACAGCTGGATACCGATAGGTAAATCGACAACTTTCAGCGGAACGTTTGACGGAAAAGGACATTATATTTATAATTATTACTCCGCTAAAAATGGTATGTTTGATAATGTGGGCGGAAAAATAATGAACATCAATTTTGTTAACGCAACCATAAGTACTACTGAAGGAAATGTAGGTGGTATCTGCCGATACGCTGCAAATATCGAGAATTGTTATTTCAGCGGAAAAATATCAGGCGGTTTAGATGGAACAAGTACCAATAAATATTATATTGGCGGAATCTGTGGAAAAGGAAGCGCTACTGATTGTGTTTTCAGCGGTGAAATCAGATCCAATAAAAAATATACTTACTGCGGCGGAATCTGTGGATATTCAACAGTTAATCCTAAGAATTGTGCCAGCTATGGTGAGATATCATCAGCATTCGGGGCAGGCGGAATATCAGGTAGAGTTACATCTGGTCCTATCAATAATTGTTTTAATTATGCTAAAGTAACAGGTGGTAATTATGCCGGTGGTATATTTGGATATACAAGCGAAAGATTTACCATGAATAGCTGTTATAACCGCGGAATAGTAACAGGTGATGAATATAATGGCGGTGTATTTGGCTACGATGATTACGATAGTACAAATGTTCATGAAATAGCTAATATTTATAATTCCGGAAATGTCTCTGGAAGTTCGTGCGGAGCAATATACGGCATTTGCAACGAACGGGGTTATTTAAAAACTACGAATGTATACTATCTGAATACGACAGCTAAGAGTGCAGCATATAATAAGGCAGATCCAACCGGAGTTTACGCAAAAACAGAAGCAAATATGAAGACTGAGAAATTTGCAGGCTCGCTTGGCGGGGCGTACGTGTATGTGCCTAATGATTTTTCGCATCTTGCAATCGAGAAGGAGAACGTCCACCTTAGATTTGATAAGCCGTCGCTCAGGTTTGACAGCTTTGATAAAACTGAACAGTTGAAGCTGTGGGAAAACGATGAAGGTGAGATAACTTGGCTTTCCTCTGATCCGGAAGTGGCTATCGTTGACATCGAAGGAGTCGTAAAACCGGTAGGAAACGGAAATGCCCTTATCTACGCTCTTTACGGCGATTCAAAGGCAGTATGCGATGTAACTGTCAGTGCCTATTCTCTCGACAAGGAGAGTCTTTCGATGAATATCGGCGCATTTGAAAAGCTTACCGTTTATTCCAATAAAACTGCTATTGATCCGGCTAAGGTAGCATTTGCTTCATCTGATGCAAAGGTTGCAACAGTTGCTAAGGACGGTACTGTAAAAGCTATCGGTGAAGGCAGCTGCGACATTACTGCATCTATAAATGGAAACAAATATGTCTGCAAGGTAACTGTAAGCAATGAGATAGAGCCTACTTCTGAAGAGCCTGTAACTGAAAGCTTAAGACTTGATAAGGATTCTTTGACGCTCACAAATGGCGATGAAGATAAGATCACGGTTCTTAATTACAGCGGAAGTATAACTTGGATATCCTCGGATACTCAGGTCGTGAAAGTAGCAAAGGGCGAGGGGAATACGGCTTCGATCACAACTGTCGGAGCAGGTGAAGCAACTATATACGCTATGCTTTCAACTGGAAAAAATCTTACTTGTCAGGTAACTGTAAAAGAGGCAGGCACGGAAATATCAAAAATCAGAGGGGATGCAAACTGTGACTTTGAGGTAAATATGTCGGATGTTGTAATGATAATGCAGTCATATCTTAATCCTGCAAAATACGGTGAAAAGGGTACGAGCAGCGAACGTATAAAGCCACAGGGCATCATAAACGGCGATGTTGATACTATACAGGGTCTGAACTTACAGGATGCGCTTAGAATACAGGAGTATATCCTCAAGCTTCTGGACTCGCTTTAATTAAATAAAATACAATTACTGTCACGGAAGTCAAATGACTTCCGTGATTTTTGTGTAAAATCAGCATCTTATCGGACTAAAATGTGAAAGTGTACAAAATGAATCTTAATAATCAACGTAAAATATTGATATTATTGTGGATGATGTGCATTTTGTACACCTTATCTTCATTATGTGAGTTGACGCGACTGCGGGGATAATAATATAATAAATATATATATTGTACACAAAGGGGGAAGATCCAATGAATATAAGAAAGATAAAGTCAGCATTGGCAGTATGTCTTTCAGCAGCTGCTGTGATGACAAGTGTTTACATTCCGAGGGAGCCCGTGACAGCTGATGCCGCAGTGTCTGTTATCAACAATCCGGTGATCTGGTCAGATGTTCCTGATGATGACGTTATCCGCGTTGGGGATACTTATTACATGGTCAGCACGACGATGTATTTCAGCCCCGGTGCACCGATAATGAAGTCCAAGGACCTTGTTTCATGGGAGATGTGCGGCTATGTTTACGACCGCCTTGCAGAGGGCGACGGCGAAAATCTGAAAAACGGCAAGCATGACTATGCAAAAGGTCAGTGGGCAGCAAGTCTGCGCTACAATGAAAAAACAGGCAAGTTTTACGTATTTTTTGGAAGTTACAGCACTAACAAGTCATACATCTACTCGACCGATGATATTGAAAATGGTGAATGGTCAAAGGTTGAGCTGAACGGTATGTATCATGACGCTTCTCTGCTTTTCGATGACGACGGCAGGAATTACCTCGTTTACGGTGGCGGAGAGATCAAGATCAAGGAACTCAATTCCGATATGACCGGCTTCAAGAGCGGCGGAGTTGATAAGACTCTCTTTAAGACAAATATAACAGGATATGTTGCCGGCGAAGGTTCACATATCCAGAAAATAGGGGATTATTACTACATATTTATCATAGCATGGCCGCAGGGGACAGGACGTGTTGAGATCTGTTACAGAAGCAAGGATCTTCTCGGAACTTACGAGAGCAAGACCATCCTTGATTCCGGCGTAGGTTCTTACGGAAGCGGAGTTGCTCAGGGCGGCATAGTTGAAACTCCTGACGGCAAGTGGTATGGTATGCTTTTCCAGGATCACGGCTCAGTGGGGCGTATACCTGTCCTCGTTCCTGTAACATGGCAGAACGACTGGCCGATAATGGGCGAAAGCGGTAAGGCTCCGCTCACACTTGATATTTCCGGATCCGGTACTGATCTCGCAGGAGATGACAGCTTTGATTACACTGATAACAATCTTGCGCTTGAATGGCAGTGGAATCACAATCCTGACAATTCAGCATGGTCAGTTACTGAACGTCCCGGCTATCTCAGATTAAAGAACAAGACGCTCGCTTCACATCTTCTCAATGCAAGAAATACTCTTACGATGCGTACAGAGGGACCGGCTTGCAGCAGCTCGATAAAGCTTGATACCAAGAACATGAAGGCAGGCGACTACGCCGGACTTTCAGCTTTCCAGCTCAAGTACGGCTGCGTAGGCGTTTATGTTACAGACAGCGGCGCAAAGAAGATATATATGTCGAAAAACAGCGGCGATGCGATAGATACGACCTCCAACAAGATAGTTGAAGAGGCTAATCTCAGCGGCGATGAGGTATACCTCAAGGTGGACTTCAAGTTTGCTGATGTAGGCTCTGACAAGAGCGCTTCAAGAGACATTGACAAGGCTAATTTCTACTATTCTTACGACGGTATCAGCTGGACTAAGATCGGCGAAGAACTCAGTATGTCCTATGACCTTAAACTCTTCACCGGTTACAGAAGCGGCATTTACAGCTACGCTACAAAGACTACCGGCGGTTATGCTGATATTGACTATTTTGATTATGACCGTACAAGCTGGAACGGTGCTAACGGCAGCAAGCAGCTTACTGGTAAGATCACTAATTTTGAAGCCGATGACAATGGCTATTATTACCATGATACATTTGAGAGCGGTACAAACAGCTGGTCAGGACGCGGAAGCGCAAAGGTAAGTGCAAGCACTGAAATGGCTTATGCCGGTACTGGTTCACTGTACACTTCAAACAGAGAGGCTTCATGGAACGGTGCGATCAAGACTCTTAGTAAAAATGTATTCAAGCCCGGAGAGACCTATGCTTTTAGTGCTGATGCAATGTATACCGAAGGAGCAAAGAGTCAGAAATTCTTCATGAAGCTCCAGTATAAGGATTCCTCTGACGAAATGATCTATTCAACTATCGCAGAGGGCAGCACGATAGCAGGTGAGTGGGTACAGCTTTATAATCCGAGCTATACTATCCCTGCGGATGCTTCTGAGATCTCGATATATGTTGAGACAGAAAGCGGCTCAAGCAGCTTCTATGTAGATGAGGCTATCGGTGCTGTTGAAGGTACTGAAATAAAGGGACCTAAGGGTGTCAGCTGCGTTCTTGGCGATCTCACAGGCGATGGACGTATCAATGGATACGATATGATAATTGCCCGCCGCGGACTTATAAACGGCAAATTCGATACAAAGGCTGCTGAACTCAATTCAGACGTTAATCAGGACGGCGAATTCAATATTACAGATGTAACTCTCATGCAGGAGTTCGTACTCGGCAAGATAGATGAATTCCCGGTACCTGAAAAGCCGACAAGCAACTATGAGTATGTTGCTAATCTCCAGTATCACGCTAACGACGATTACCTGAAACAGACCTGTCCTGAGGCTGGTAAGGTGACCAAGGAATACTATTCCGGCATCAATGGCAATAAGGCACTCAATGTTTATACGCCTTACGGCTATGATTCGTCCAAGAAGTATAACGTATTCTACCTCATGCACGGCGGCGGAGAGAATGAGAATACCTGCTTCAGTAATGATGTTAAAATGCAGCAGATACTCGACTGGATGATAAAGAACGGCGAGATCGAACCGATGATCGTTGTTACACCTACATTCAACGGCTGTCCTGCACCTGATAACAACATGGGCGCCGGAACAGTATGGGATGAAATGCGTCAGAGCATCATACCGTTCGTAGAAGGTAAATACTCTACATACGCAGAAAACACAACTCTTGATGGACTCAAGGCTTCAAGATTCCACCGTGCATACGGCGGCTTCTCAATGGGCGGCGGTTCAACATGGAACAATTTCTGCAATAACCTTGATATTATCGCATACTTTATGCCGCTTTCAGGTCACTGCTGGCTTGGCGCAGAAGGTATACAGAACGCTATCGACAAGTCCGGATTTACTCAGAGAGACTACTTTGTACTCGCTGCTACCGGCGATGAGGATCTCGCATACGGAAATATGCAGACTCTAATCCCGACACTCAAGAACGATACAAAGCGCTTCACCTACACATCCGACTTCTCACAGGGCAACTTCTACTTCCTCGTTGCAAGCAGTAACGACGGAGTTAAGAAAACTCACTGGTGGGGCTTTGTAAGATGGTACATCTATGATGCACTTCCTTACTTCTTCCGTGAGAATCAATAATTGAATTACAGGATTGATTTGTCCTCCAAAAAATGGGATTATGCTGTCATGAAAATGGCAGCATAATTTTTTTCTATTGACATTTAATGGCTATGATGTTAAAATTGTAGATAGGGATATTATTTTTGGAAAGGAATCAAAAATGAAGAATCATTATTTGAAAAGGTTTATTGCAGGATTGACTGCGGCTGCAATTACCGCTTCGGTTTCAATCTCAGCTTTAGCAGTGGCATCAGAACATACTTACAGTATTGTCAAGTCACACAGTAACCAGATCATACCTTATGACAACAGCAGCTTTACTACTACACTTGACGTTGATAAATCAACGATACGTCCAGAGCTTTATATTACACAGGCTGATGTCGAGTACAGCGAATCCATAGGAGGTTCAGTGCAGACGGTCGAGTTTACTATGCAGGGAACTCAGAACAGCTACTCAGCTGTTGGACTTAACATCTATTATGATGACCGTCTTACCATAAAGCCGGATAATTCCGGAAAAATTGCACAGAAATGTGAAGCGCTTTCTGATATGGATTTTGACTGTAAAAAATATGTGGAAGGTCAGTTGTTCCTTAGTATTTACAGCGGCAGCGGACATGGTTCTGACGGAGCTGCATGGACGGTCGATTTTGTTTTGCCGTCTGACGCTTCAGTAGGCGATGTATACCCGATCGGTGTTGAGTATTACGAGGATGAATATACGCACGATTGTTTTCAGAATGTTCCGAGTGATGATAAAAGCGATCTGATGGAAGCATGGTTCTTCAAAAACGGAATCCATAACGGGTATATCAGAATCTGTGAAAAACAGACAGAACCGCCAACTGATCCGGTAACAGATCTGCCAACAGATCCGGTAACAGATCCGCCAACAGATCCGGTGACAGAGCCGCCAACTGATCCGGTAACAGATCCGCCAACTGATCCGGTGACAGAGCCGCCAACAGATCCGGTGACAGAGCCTCCAACTGATCCGGTGACAGATCCGCCAACTGATCCGGTGACAGATCCGCCAACTGATCCGGTGACAGATCCGCCAACTGATCCGGTAACAGATCCGCCAACGGATCCGGTAACAGTGCCGCCAACTGATCCGGTAACAGAGCCGCCAACGGATCCGGTGACAGAATCACCAACGGATCCGGTGACAGAGCCGCCAACTGATCCGGTAACAGAGCCGCCAACTGCTCCGGTAACAGACCCGCCAACGGATCCGGTGACAGATCCACCAACTGATCCGGTGACACAGCCAAATGAGAAAGAATACTCGCTGGGCGATGTTGACGGTAACGGCAGAATCAATACAATTGATGCTACTAAGGTGCTGCGTGAGGTTTCATTGCTTGCAAATAACAAGCCGGGCGCTTTTAACGATAAACAATGGATCGCTGCTGATCTTAACTTTGATGGCAGGATAAATGTTACTGATGCAACGCTTGTGATGAGGTATTGCGCATATCTTGCAAATAACCCTAAGGACAATGATATTTTAGCTTGGCTGGCTTCGATAGGAAAAAAGCCAAAGAAACAAAACTGATATTGAAGGCTGACTTCGCATGATACGGAGTCAGCCTTTTTAATTTTTTGTAAACAATCTTGTGCCGGACTTTACATGAGCTGTGGCGTATGGTATAATTGATACAACCAACAGTTTAACAATCAATCATGGGTTTAATTCTGCAAAGAAAGCCTTGCTTGAATTCAACTTGTACCTGTGTTATTATAAGTATATGAAAAAGGACATGGTCAAGGCACAGCAGGCTCAGGACATTCAACGCAGAATTTCTTCCGGAGAGGACGCTCTTGTTATGGATATGAAATTCAGTCAGAATCTTATAAAATACCGCAAAAAGGCAGGGCTTACACAAAGTCAGCTTGCCGCCGCGCTGATGGTCACTCCGCAGGCGGTATCAAAGTGGGAGAAGGGCAGCTACCCCGACAGTGAATTGCTGCCGTTACTTGCACGTACACTTGGAGTTTCACTCGATTCGCTTTTTGGTCTCACCGATGACTCGGGAATGCTTGATCTTGGTACTGCCTCAGCCGAGAAGATAAGAAGGCTTCCTCCTGAGAACAAGGGGCGGTTCGTTATGGAGCAGTTTTACAGTATGCTTTGTGCATACAATATGAACACCGCTCCTGAGAACATAAAGTACCCTGAGGCTTTTGCACATGAGACATTTGCTCATCTGCGTACTGATCATGAGCTGGGACTTGCCCGACTCAATCCTGATATGCAGTACATATGCTTCATGCGTATCCCCGAAAAAGGGATCAACAGCTATTTTTCGATAAGTCAGAGGATAATGGAGCTTTTCGGTTTCCTTTCCGATGAAAATGCGCTCAAAATAATCAGCTATGCCGAAACCCTCGGACGCAACTACATCCTCACAAAGGAGTGTATCTCGAAGAAACTCGATATACCACTGGATATAGTTTCCGATATAGTTGACCGCCTTGAGCATTTCGGGATAATGTGGCAGCTCACAGCCAATACCGGCGGAGAGCCTTTCCCGATATATGGATATGTTCATAATATTCCGCTTGTCGGTATACTTACTCTTGCCGAATCTCTGGTGCATTTCCTTTCGTGCCGTGAACCGGACATCGACATCTGGACAAGACCGCCGTTCAGAGCGGAAGAATAATAAATATGTATCTGTCAGGCATTACAGATACAAAAAAGGAGTTAAAAACATGGTTAAAAGAAGCTTTGCAGGATTACTTGCAGGAATCTGTGTGCTTTCAAGTGCATCAGTACTTCCGGGACCAGCAGTAGCAGCAGAAGGCGAAAGCAGCTACTCAACAAAGGTATCTGTCGATTTTTCAGGCGAAAAGAAGTCGATCAGCCCTTACATCTATGGCGTAAATGCATTTGATACTTCAAGTCTGAAGAAGGTAACAGTAAATAACATACGTCAGGGCGGTAACCGTTTCACAGGTTACAACTGGGAGACCAACTGGTCAAATGCCGGTGAGGACTGGCACAACAGTTCTGATACTAATCAGGGCGATCTCGCTGACGGACCTGCTGGTGCAGTAAGAAAATTCTCTGCAATGGCTGCTGATAAGAATATCCCTTATAAGCTCGTAACACTTCAGATGGCAGGTTATGTAGCAGCTGATAAGGCAGGCGATGTTTCAGCAGCTGAAACAGCACCTTCAAAGCGCTGGAATGAAGTAGTATTCAAGAAAGATGGCGAGCTTTCACTTGAGCCTGATCTTACAGATGATAAGGTATACATGGACGAGTATGTAAATTACATCGTCAATAAGCTTGGAAATTCCAAGTCTGAAACAGGAATTCAGGGATACAGCCTTGATAACGAGCCTGTTCTCTGGAACGATACTCATCCGTATCTCCACCCGGAAGAGGTATCAAGCACAGAGCTTATAACCAAGTCGATCGAGCTTGCAAAGGTAGTCAAGGAGATAGATCCTGACGCTGAGGTATTCGGACCGGCTTTCTGGGGAATGCTTCCATGTATGAACTGCGGTGACGGTTCAGAGATAAAGGATAAGGCTACCGGCGCTGTTACCGGAACCTTTGAGGATAAGGATTGGCAGGCTGTAAAGTCGAATTACTTCTGGTTCCTTGATTATTATCTTGAGTCTATGGCTAAGGCTGAAAAGGATGCTGGCAAGAGACTCCTCGATGTAATTGACGTTCACTACTACTCACAGGGACTTAATTCCGACAGTGATATTCTTCAGGCTGCAAGAAGCCTTTATGATCCGGAATACGAAGAGAACAGCTGGCTCATGCCGTGGGGCAAGCAGTACTTCCCGTTCCTTGCAAATCTCAAGAAGTCAGTGGATAAGTATTATCCGGGAACAAAGATCGCTATTTCTGAGTATAACCTCGGCAACATCGCAAACGAGAAGGTTACTGGAAAGATGATACATTCCGGTATCGCAGAGGCAGAGGCTCTCGGTGCTTTTGCTGATAACGATGTTTACTTCGCAACCTACTGGGGCACTCTTTCAACCGCTCCTTTCGTAGAGTCCGCGATCAACCTCTACACTAACTATGACGGAAAGGGAAGCTCATTTGGCGATACACTCTTAAAGACTTCAACTGAGGATCTTTCAAAGTCATATGCTTACGCTGCTATCAACGGCGATGACGATTCAAAGGTAACTGTTGTTCTCGGCAACAAGGATGAGACCAAGTCTGAAAAGGCTACTATCGACCTTTCAGGGGCAAAAAGCAAGTACAAGAGCGCTACTGTATACGCTGTAACTCAGGAAGACAGCGGCATCAGAGTTGTAAGCATCGACAACGATGTCAAGGATAACAAGGTAACAGTTGAACTTCCTGCACTTTCCTTCGCTCAGGTAGTCCTCTCAGATAAGGAATCAGATGCTGAGATCTATGTTCCGCCTGTAATAAACGAAACTGAGGTTAAATACAACTTCGCTGATCTTGATATGTCACCTAACAAGGTACCTATGATCCCGCTTGAGGATAAGAAGCTCAAGAGAATAATCATTAACTGCACAGCAAGCAGCAGCACAGGCTCTGCATGGTACTGCGGCGGCGGCGGTCTCTGCTTTAACAAGCTCGTAGGTACAGACGGTACTAACTACGGCTGGGGCAACAAGTCATTCTCTTACAACGGCTCAGGCGATGTCGAGGTCGAAATGGACGGCACATTCACTATCCCGGATCCTGATAATAAGGATAAGAACCTCGAAGTCAAGGCGACTTATAACGATACATACATCGAATTCCAGGATTGGTGGAAGTCTTCCGCTAACTCATCAAGCGGAGAGGATGTAAGCGTTACATATAACACTATCACTCTCGTTTACGACAACGATGGCGCTGTTGAGCCTTCAAGCAAAGATCCGGTAACTGATACTACTGAGGATGCATTTGAGCCTAACGGTGATGCAAACTGTGATGGCGGAGTAGATATGTCAGACGTAGTTATCGTAATGCAGGCTTGTCTCAATCCGGCTAAATACGGAGTTAATGGTACAAGTGAGGACAGGATCAAGGATGAAGGCGTTAAGAACGGCGACGTAAACAAGAATGGTCTTGACATTACAGATGCGCTTGCTATCCAGCAGTTCATTCTTAAGATAATAACAAAATTTGAATAAGCATAAAAACCTCTCCTGGTATAAATAGAAAAGAATAGAAAACATTAAACGAAGGGCGCTCCGGGAATTTTTCCGGGAGCGCCTTAGTGATTCAAACGGATAATAGGGAAGTGCAGGGAAAGTTTTTAACGCAAAGAAAATATATTGTATACAAATTGTTAATTTTTCTGCCGGCTATTGACAAAACCGAATACGTATGGTATTATATTATTAAGGAAAGACCCAAAAAGTACATTTATAAAGGTTGATCTAAAAAAGCAGGGCGGCAATAGTCGCTCTGTTTTTTGTTTGGAATAATTAAGAATAAATTAATAATTTCCGGACAAAAAACTATTGAAAAACAGTCTATCATGTGATATAATTATCAAGTAGTATGTGCGTTAATAAGCGCAGATTAGAGGGTTTTGAAAAAATATGAACAGTATTGATACAAAGTACATTTCAGATAATATAGAAACGGTAAAGGATTTTGTAGCTTCCGAAATGACAGAGTCGCAGTTTCTGAGTTCAATAGAGAAAGATATGACATCTTTGCAGCAATTCTTTATGTATTATAAATGTGCGATAATGGAAGTTGAAACGAAATTCAAGGTGCTTAACGAGCAGTTTTCGCTGCATGGTGAGAGCAATCCGATAGAGTTTATCGAGTCGAGAATCAAAAGCTATGGCAGTCTTTATAAGAAAATGGAATCCAAATCCATACCGAAGAATCTCGATGCAATTGAAAGCAGCATACATGATATTGCAGGTGTAAGAGTTGTATGCTCGTTTATACAGGACATCTACCACCTTGCTGATTGTTTCCTTGCACAGGATGACATACGTCTTATCGAAAAGAAGGATTATATCCGCGATCCTAAGCCGAATGGCTACCGCAGTCTGCACCTTATAGTGGAGGTACCTATATTCCTTGAGCATGAAAAAAGACCGATCAAGGTTGAGGTTCAGCTTAGAACCATTGCAATGGACTTCTGGGCAAGTCTTGAGCATAAGCTAAGGTATAAAAAGGATCTTTCTGCTGCACAGCTTAGATTCCTTTCGGGCGAGATGAAAGTCTGCGCCGATCAGAGTGCTGCATGGGACAGAAGAATGCAGAATATCAGAAACATTATCGGACGATAAGCCGATTCATATTACGATAAAAGCAAGTCTATTCTAAAACTGTGAATAGTACAATATAATTATAAATGATAAGACCGATTGCGAAAGCAGTCGGTCTTATCTGTATATCAGCACATTATCAGAGTCTATTGCGAAATTTGCGCTCTGTTTGCATATTCTTAACCTTATCACTTCATAAGGCGAGCGAGAAGTTCCTTGCAGCCTTCCTCAATGTCAGCGTAAGCTTTACCAAAATCACGGCTGTACCACGGATCTGAAACATCATCGCCCCGACCTGCAAAGGTGAGGAGCTTGTATATTTTTTCGTCCTTGTCACTGCCGAAAATGCGATTCATATTGCGGATATTGGCGGTGTCCATTCCGATGAAATAGTCGTATTTATCATAGTC
Organism: Ruminococcus flavefaciens; assembly: GCA_015067005.1. GTDB lineage: Bacteria > Bacillota > Clostridia > Oscillospirales > Ruminococcaceae > Ruminococcus > Ruminococcus flavefaciens_AA. Next base: position 56,740 of record SVNH01000007.1, on the reverse strand, counting down.
GGATTTTCTCAGCTGTACGGCGTACTTTCCGGCACAGCCTATACCGTGATTTGCAAGCTCGGAACGTGCAGGCGGATAGACAGGATTGCCGAGTTCCTCAGTACTTGTTGCACTCGAAGCAATGTAAAACTCGTCACCGCAGCCTGCGTCTGATACCAGCTTTTTCATAACAAACTCAGCCATTGGCGAGCGGCAGATATTGCCGTGGCAGACGAACATTATCCTTATCATAAGAACTCGACCTCTCCGCTTTCAAGATGATAGATAGCGCCGAGAACTTTCAGTCCGTATTCGCGCTCGTCCTTCTGTATCTGTAAGCTGTGCTCGATGATCTCGCAGCTATGCTTGACGTTCAGACAGCAAGCCTTGACTTCATCCTTTTCGTCGCCGATAGCCTTGACTATCTCGTCTGTGATGTACTTGATGTAGCCGTCGGGTTCGTGGTTCATGGCGGCATCAACGGCTCCGCAGTGGTCGTGACCGAGTACAACGATAAGTCCCGTGCCGAGGTGCTCAGCAGCGTACTCTATACTGCCGAGCTGGTGTGAGTCGATAACGTTTCCTGCAACTCTTATGACGAAAAGGTCACCGATACCTGCTGAGAATATCAGTTCCGGCACAACTCTCGAATCTGAACAGGTAATGATTATCGCATAAGGCTGCTGACCGTTCTCACTGAATTTTTTGAGCTGCTCCAAAGATGTGTCACAGACTGATTTATTAGTATTAACATATTCAATGTTTCCGTTTTCGAGCCTTTTCTTCGCCTCATCGGCTGTTATTCTGTATGATTCCATAGCTGTTACCTCACTTTGAATAGAGTTTTTGTTTTGAAACTATGTCACTTCTATTATATCATTTTTCAGAAGTGTTGTAAATGTCTTTGTGATATGATAGGCTTAACTGTTCAGATAACTTAGCCTACAATAATTTATCGTTCAAAGAGCATATTTTTTCCTGCATTATCAATGAGGTCATTCCATATAAGTTTGTCGTTGCTGAGAGTGAATTCTGCCTTACCATCGGTGTATCTGACTTCCGATTTTTCAGCGCCGATGCTGCTGTCAAAGAAGCGGTCTGTGCGTACAGCGCCGCCATCACAGATCAGAGAGCATTTATCTTCATTGTAAGTGCAGGAATATTCCCATTCACTGTAATCTGAAGCGTTCGTAGCCCAACGTATCATTACCGGGTATTTGCCATCTTCTTCATATACGGTTATGGAACATCTTCCGCTGCTCCATGAACCGACATACTTGTCTGCACTTGAATTGTCATATGCGCCACTTACAGCAGCTGAAGCTTTAGTGCTGTCCGTGGAAGATGATTTGCTGGTGCAGGACGTTGGTGCAGCTGCAATAGCAATAATTGATAAGAGCGAAATAAACTTTTTCATGTAAAACCTCCGGGAAAGTATGGTAATTATTAACAAATAATGTCTGCGATATTTATTGTTTATAACGATTTTTGCTTGTCATTCATAATTTGTTAACATTTGCCGGCTTAATGTATGGTATAATGTGCCTGTATAAAGAGGGCAAATCTTATATCATTATTATTTATTATTTGAAAGGATTGATCAGAAATGAAGAAACAACTCAGGAACAGAATCAAAGCTACTGTTTTAAGCCTTACTATGGCTGCTGCTATGGTGCCGGTATGTTCGGCACCGGTAAATGCAGTTTCAGTACCGGATTCATCGTCTATCACAGTCTGCAAGGGACTTTCACAGACTATGGACGATACATCGGTATATAAGGGAACTATCCCTGAAGACGGTGCGGATTCTGTTACATTCACACTTGACACCAATTATGCCGGACAGAGCTTCTCTTACGGATTTGGCTGTTCAACTGCTGAAAAACCATATTGGCTCGAACTCGATAAGAGCGGCGAGTGGATGGAAGGCGGTGCAGGCTCAAAGGTAGAGGGAACAGCTTGCAAGCTTGATAAAGCTTCCAGCACGATAACCATTGATCTTTCTGAGATAAATGCAAAGCCGGGCGGAACATTTGAGTTCAGATGCTACTATTCTGCTCATTGGGATAATTCAAAGAAAGACATGGTAGCAAATACTGTAAAGCTTACAGATGTTGATTTCTCAAGCGGTTCTTCAAGCAGTTCAAGTTCAACTCCTGAAACGAAGAACAAGAAGAGCGGAACATGGTCGTTCAAGGATAACAAGGACGGCACAGCAACAATTTCCGCTACTATCTCAAAGCAGCTTGACGAACTTGATTACGAACTCACAGTTGGCTATGATGATGAATACTATGAGAAGAAAGGCATCGTTCCTGAGGAAGGCGATCCTATCAACAGTCACAAGTTCAAATACAGCGATTTCGGGATCCCGTCTGACGGCAATGTAACTATCGAATCACTTTTAGTTACTGTTGAATCTGATTATGATATTGATAAGTTCATGTATGGCTGCGGAACCAACGTAGAAAAAGGCTCTGCTGCTGATACTGAATATGCAAAGGCACAGGTATCAGGAAAAGCAAATGCAGGCTACTGGTATAATGAAATGGGCGCTGAGGTCAAGGAAGAGCTCGAAGCTGACGGCGTTGAGTTTGGCTTGGAAGAAATAGGAGAGGGAACAACTCTCGAAGGTGCAGGAAAATATATCCAGTGTCTCTGGGATGTTCCGGCTGAGGTTCAGGAGTGCCAGACTACAAGACCGAGCGATTCTATCGGATTCCAGTTCTGGTACGGTACTAAAGAGGCTTCAAAGTATACAGAGATCACAAGCAAAGATCCTGTCAAGATAACAGGTGCTGCAATTACATATACTGTAACCAAGACGATACCTTACACCGGTTCAACAAAGACCAAGCAGAAGAAGACTCTTGACTGTACTGCAACAGCTGATTCAAAGAAGAATTTTGAGATCTCATATGAGGATCTGGGTATAACAGCTGATATGAGACCTTATGCTATCCGCTTTGATGTCTCAGCAGATAAGCCTATCAATAAGCTCGTATATGGAACAGGTACAGGTACAACAAACAAGAGCAGCAAATACTGGTATCAGGATCCTGTTAATTCTGCAATTATCGGTGCAGAGGAAAAGGTCGAGATAATGTGGATACTTCCTGATAGTATTGCAGGAGCAACACCTGACAAGAGCATCGTTAATCCGGAAGGAAACGTTGTATTCGGCTACTACTATGGCGAATCAGATACCATAACTGTTGATAATGTTGAGGTATACTACGCAGAAGTTCCGACAGAGCCAACAACAGAAGAACTCAAGCCCACACTTCTGGGCGATGCAAACTGCGACGACTCAGTAGATATGTCTGACGTGGTAATGGTAATGCAGTGTACTCTCAATCCTAAGAAGTACGATGTTGACGGAACAAGTGAAGACCGTATCACAGAGATCGGAAAGATCAACGGAGATGTTGACGGCAAGGCTGGACTTACTCCGAACGATGCTCTGATAATCCAGAGATTCACACTCAATCTTATCGACGATTTCTCATAAACAGCAATAAATAGGCGTACCGCTTAGCGGTACGCTTATTTTAATATCAACCTTTCAGGTATTTTGAAAGCTTCTTTTTTCGCTTCTGAGTGTACATGACATTATCGGCATCCGTAACGAAATTGAAAATGTCTTCACCCTCCTGAGGTTTAGCGATAACATAACCGGTACTTGCGCTAAGAGTAAAAGGATTCTTACCGCTGTTATTAATTTCTGTTATGTTGTTCTGGATGTCTTTTGTAAGCTTCTGAGCCTGAAGATCGGTAAAGTCGGCAGCGAATACGATAAATTCATCGCCGCCGAAACGGCAGAATATTTCGCCGTTTACGCAGGATTTTACAAGCACATCGGCAATGCAGCAGATAGCCTTGTCGCCGGTATCGTGTCCGTAAGTGTCATTGATCTTTTTCAAGCCGTCCAGATCAATGAACATCAGCATAATGTCTCTTTGCTCCTCAACGCACTGGCGGTAAACGTCCTCAGATTCGAGTACAAATCCGTTGCGGTTATTGATACCTGAGAAAGTATCAGTTGCATACAGCTTGCCGAGACGTTCCAGAGCATTTTCAAGAGTTATGACCTTGCGTATGTTTTCAAGGGAGTTGCTCAGAGTTATGCAGAAGGTCTCGAACATTGAATTGTGCAGGGGCAGTTTTGAGTTGCATATGACCATATATCCGAGACATCTGTCGCCGAAATGCAGGGGAATGTGATAATAAACCCTGCCCGGCTTCTGGTTATCGAGGATGTGCGGAATGATCTCTTTACGCTTTATCTTTGGAACATCGCAAAAAACTCCGTTGATATAAGCGATCGGTACCAGTATATCATCGGTGAATTCCGTAACGTCTCCGAGTGACTTCACCTTGTTTGGACGCAGCTCGTCAATATCAGCATCGCACAGCCAGTTGTCACAAAGGCAGAAGTAGTATTCCTCAGGAGAGAATTTCTTGGTAAAATTCTTCAGATAAGACAAAAACTGCTCAAATGAATCGGTGCTGATAAGGTCAACAGAAAGCTTATTGAGGTCGGACATAAAGTCCTGTGATTTCTCAAAGCGCATATAATTGCGGTAATTGAGTTCCCTGAACTCTGAAAGCTTACGGTTTGCATTATGAGCACAGCCGCAGCTTTCCGTGAATCGTGTTGACATATTCAGGATAACACTTCTGTCCTGCGGCATATTATTGAAATGGTTAAACAGCATTTTGCAGGCAAGTCTGCCCGAGAGCGCGAGCGGACGGTCAACAGTAGTAAGCTCAATGTGGTAGTTGTGTGAGTTGTAAGTATTATCGAATCCTGTGACAGCAATGTCGTCCGGAACTTTGTAGCCGGCATCGGTTAGACGGTTGATAGCGGCAGCGGCCATAACGTCATTGGCACAGATAATGGCTTCCGGAAGATCGCAGCCGAGGGAAAGAAAGTGATCGACAGCGTGTCTGCCTGAAGGGGCACGGAAGCTGCCCCGATAGATGAACTCATCCGGAATGGAAAGGTTATGCTCGTGGAGAACTTCGAGGAACCCATTCAGACGGTCGCAGCTTTCCGGATTATCATCCGGACCTGAAATATACGCAAACCTTGTGAACCCGTGAGCATTGATGAGATGCTCTGTTATACGGTACATAGCAGTTCTGTTATCTATGCCGACATGGTAAAGGTAAGGTATATCATTATCGAGACTGACAGCAGGGATACCTGCGGCTTTGATGCGTTCAAGTATCTCATCTACGACATTCTGATGAGCAAGAGTGTTAGTCAGGAGGATAGCGCCGTCGAAGTCGTTGAAATCCGGCAGGTTGAAGATATTGAATTCACCTTTTTCGTGATCTGGATTGATAGAGCCGCTGAATGAAACGAAAACAGAAATATTGAGCGAGAACTCAGCAGCTGCTGAAGATATACCGCTGAGGATAGAACTCTGGTAAGACTGATCCATTTCCTCGACTATCAATGCGACTTTATAGGTAGACATTCTGGTGACTGCACCCCTTTTCGTATAACGTGAAACATGATCCGGCAAATCGTAATATCCCCATGCCGGTAAAACGATTATCTATATTATACAATATTTGAAGTAAAAAATCAATAGAATTTAAGTACAATTCTTTATCAGATTATTAACATTCTGTTAATTTAATTCTCCGTTTAGTATAACAGGAGCATAATCTACAACCAGTCGATACTTATACGACGAAATTATACTCTGCATATCATTTGTGAGGTATTGACTTAAAAAACTGACGACATTTTTCAAGTTTTTATATCATATCGACGAAATTCGCTGCCGTTATTGACAAATCGCAAAAAAATGGTATACTAATTAGTGAGGGATAACTCTGTCATCAAGACGGGGATCCGGAATCCTACCGGAAAACTTACCGGTAAATGCTGCGGAGGAATTCTATGAATATTTGGCATAATATCAGTCCGAAAAGAATCAATCCAGATGAGTTCTATGCAGTTATCGAGATCGGAAAAGGCAGCAAGATCAAGTATGAACTGGATAAGGAAACAGGTCTCATAAAAATGGACCGCATCCTTCATACCTCGACACATTATCCGGCGAATTACGGCTTTATACCAAGAACGTATTCTGACGATAATGACCCGCTTGATGTTCTTGTTCTGTGTTCCGAAAAGCTCATGCCTATGACTCTTGTAAGGTGCTATCCTATCGGCGTTATCAGAATGCTCGATAACGGACACCGCGATGACAAGATCATTGCCATTCCGTTCGATGATCCGAACTATAATGTCTATATGGATATTGAGCAGTTGCCGAAACACGTTTTCGATGAGATGACTCATTTCTTCACAGTTTATAAGGAACTTGAAAATAAAACGACAGCAGTTAATGAGATTGATCACGCAGATGTTGCAAAGGAGATTATCGCCAGCGATATTGACAGGTATATCGACAATTTCTGCAAGTGAACGAAGTCCGATCCAAATCATGCATCCGCCGGATGCGGAAGTAACTAAAATTCTGAAAGGAGTACCGCAGCTGCTCTGACAGCGCGGTGAAAATGCTTATGACAGCTTCAAGTGAAATTTTATTCGGCAGCAGCTCTAATGTTGCCCCCATCGGAATCATTGCTATGAACAGCGTTACCGAACTCGGTGACAAGATCGACAGCTATCTCGTTGACTGGGCTGGCAAGGGCGGTATCAATGTTGATACTTTCCTGCTGGAGAGCGAGTGCCCGAGATTTTCATCCGGCGATGGTAAGGGACTTATCAAGTCTACTATCCGCGGAAAGGATCTCTTCATCATCGTTGATGTCGGAAATTATAATATAAAGTATGATTATTTCGGTATGCAGAATGCAATGTCTCCTGACGATCATTTCCAGGATCTGAAGAGGATCATTCAGGCAGCAAGCGGCAAGGCACACCGTATAACTGTAATAATGCCTATTCTCTATGGCGGCAGACAGCACAGAAGAAGCTACCGTGAGTCACTTGACTGTGCTTGTGCACTTCAGGAGCTTGAGGCAATGGGCGTATCTAATATCGTAACATTTGACGCTCACGATCCTCGCGTTCAGAACGCAGTTCCGCTTATGGGATTTGATAATGTAATGCCTACATATCAGGTGCTCAAGGCAATGCTCAAGGACATCAAGGACATCAATTTCAATAAGGAAAACTTTATGGTAGTAAGTCCTGACGAGGGCGCACTCAACAGAAATATGTACTATGCTTCTGTTCTTGGCGTTGAAATGGGAATGTTCTACAAGCGCCGTGACTATTCAACAATCGTCAATGGACGCAATCCTATCGTTGCACATGAATACCTCGGAAATCCTGTTGAAGGCAAGGACATCTTCGTTTCTGATGATATTATCTCATCCGGCGAATCTATGCTTGATCTTGCATATGCTCTTAAGGAGAAAAAGGCTGGCAGGATCTTTGCTTACGCTACATATGCTATTTTCACTAATGGTCTGGACAAGTTTGACAAGGCTTATAAGGATGGCATAATCGACGGCGTATTCGGTACAAACCTTACTTACAGAACACCTGAGCTTCTCAGCAGACCATGGTTCCATGAGGTAGATGTTTCCAAGTATATCGCATATTTCATTGAAGCTATCAATCACGATGTGTCTATCGGAAAGATCATTGATCCTCACGAGAAAATCGAAAGTCTTCTTAAAAAGTACGGCATGAAGTAATATAAGCTGATGCTTATTCTGCCTATTTACTGAATATAAACACAAACACCCGCGTTACATTATGTAGCGTGGGTGTTTTTAATACTATAAGTGTCAACCGTTAGGGAGCGAACTTCCGGTCAGGAACTAAAATCACTTTTTTCTGATGTATGAGGCTGCCATTTCGATAAGCATAGAGAGCTCTGAACTGCCCTCTGAGAAGTTATCGGAAGGGAGTATCTCGCCGCGGATGAGTTTCTTGCCGAGCTCCATCATCGAGTGACCGTAAGTGAGATAAACGAGTTTTAAGTCGATGTCATCACGTATAGTACCGTCAGCGATACCTACCTTGCAGGCAGATTCGTAAACCTCATAGAAATTGATAATAGAGCGTTCGTAGTCAATAAGCTCATCCTTAGGGACATTATCACGGAGCATAATGAGATCGAACTCGCCGAGCAGCTTCATGAAGTCCTTATGAGCCTCATAAAGAACGATATACATACGCATAAGGTCGGTAAGCTGCTTCAGACCTGTCTGCTTTCTGAATACTTCCGATTCAAATATGCCGCTGAACATATTGTTGAGTTCGTTCCAGAGGTGTGTCATTGCAGCTATTGTTATACCAGTCTTGGTACCAAAATAGCGATAAAGTGTAGCAACGCCGACACCGCTGACATCCGCAATATCAGTCATTTTGACATTGTCGATGCCGCGTTTAAGGAACAGATCGGCAGAAATAGCGACAGCGCGGTTTATGCGCCTTGTTTTCATACTTTCATTAATAACTTCAGTTTTCATTTCAATTCCTCCATTACAGGACAATTTTGCTGCTTATAGAAGTTATTTTAACATATTAGTGAAGAATTGTCAAGATATTTCATTGCTAATTAATTGCCATATTTTGCTTATTGTGAATAAAATTTATAGATATGCATAAAAATGATACTTGACTTTTAGTTGTTGGATGTGTTAGAATAGTATGCGATAGGAAAGACAGGTATCTTTTCAAAATTAATAATGAAAGAGGAGAAAAAATGAAGAAATTAATATCAATATTATCCGCTTCTGTAATTGTTGCTGCTTCTGTTCCTGCAATGACTTCATCTGCTGTTGACCTTGCAACATACGTGCCGTCAGTTTCAATGAAACTCAGATCGTGGAACGGCTATTGGTCAATTACATCGAATTACGGCTATATAAACCAGAACAAGATCAATACTGATACAATAAAATACAGAGCTAATGTCAACTTCAAGGATGTAACTGCTCAGACAGGCGGTATTTTCACAAGATGGAATACTCAGGATAAGTACATAACACTGTCTGATCTTAAAGATCCGATGGCAGCAGGCTACGGTTCACCCTTTACTCAGTACACTGAGCCGAGTGACTTTGCAGACAATGTGTATCAGATCGAGAATACAAACTTCTGCTCCGCTTCATATTATAGAGGCGGAACGACTACACAGCCGCTTGGACGCGCAAATGATCTTGAATCACCTGTATGCCTTGCAGAGTTTGATATTGATATCGCAAAGGATGTTGAGATAGGCGTTCATAGCGTAGATTTCGTATTTTCCGGCGATATTGATCCGCAGACAGGCAAAACTACGGATCTGTTCACATACGGCGTCCTCCAGACTCCCCAAATAGATCCGCCTTTCCGTGAATACAAATATAACAAGAACACCGCAAAGGGAGTAAAATTTGCGGTTTCTGACCGTGAACTCGGAGACATCGACAATAATGAGCGCTGGAATGTTACAGATGCTTCAAAGATACTGACAGCTTGTTCAAAACTTGCTAACAACAAGGAGACCGGCTTGTCAGAGGCACAGCTTATTGCAGCCGATATTAACTGCGACGGCAGATATACCAATGTCGATGCATCCACGCTTCTCGGCTATTGCAGCTATATCAGCAGTCCTGACCATACAGAAAGCATCTATTCATATTTGAATAAAAAATATCAGAAATAAAGCTGAATATCCGGATTTTGAAAGAAAAATCAAACAGGGTATTGAAAACAGCAGCATCGTGTGATATAATAATAACATAATATATTTTTTGGAGGTTAAACACATGGGAATGTTTGACAAGCTTATAGCTAATCTGAAATCAAGTAAAAAGACGATCGTTTTCACTGAGGGCAGCGATAACCGCATACTTTCAGCTGCTGACAGACTCCTCAAGGAAGGTCTTATGGGAGTTATCCTCTGCGGAAACGTAGAAGAAGTAAAGTCCGCAGCATCAGCAGGCGGTTTCAATATCGAAGGTGCTGAGATACTCGATCCTGCAACATATCCTGAGATGGAAGCACTTGTTTCACAGATGTTTGAGCTCAGAAAGGGCAAGATGACAGAGGATGAGTGCCGCTCATTCCTTCAGAAGTCTAACTACTTCGGAACAATGCTCGTAAAGGCAGGAAAGGCAGATGCTCTTCTCGGAGGTGCAACATATTCAACAGCTGATACTGTAAGACCTGCTCTCCAGATAATCAAGACCAAGAAGGGCTCAAACCTTGTAAGTTCTTCATTCATCCTTTTCAGAGAAAAGGAAGGTAAGGAAGAGAAGATAGCAATGGGCGACTGTGCTATCAACCTCAGCTACTCAGACAGACTCGATAAAGACGGTAATGTTGTACTCTCAGCTGCAAGACAGCTTGCAGAGGTTGCTGTTGAAACAGCAAGAACAGCTGATTTCTTCGGCATTGATCCAAAGGTAGCAGTTCTCAGCTTCTCAACATACGGCTCAGGCAAGGGCGGTACAGTACAGCTCAGCCACGATGCTGTTATCGAAGCACGTCAGCTTGATCCAAATCTCGTTATCGACGGCGAATTCCAGTTCGATGCAGCAGTTTCAGCAGAAGTTGCAAAGACAAAGTGCCCTGACTCAAAGGTTGCAGGACAGGCTAATACATTCATCTTCCCGCTCATCGAGGCTGGTAACATCGGCTACAAGATCGCTCAGAGACTCGGCGGATTTGAGGCTTACGGTCCTATCCTTCAGGGACTTAATGCTCCTATCAACGATCTCTCAAGAGGCTGTACAGCTGATGAAGTATACAAAATGGCTATCATCACAGCTGGTATGGCTTGATTACTTGGAAATAATAAAAGAATTAAGGTCACTGCGTAATGCAGTGACCTTTTATATTACGAAAAAGCCTGTACGAGCGGCAATGTGTCCGCCCGCGGGGGCTTCGCTGTTTGTGTGTAAGAAAACTGATGAGAGTGCCGTGAGCGAAAGCAGAGTAGCAATTTCGTACAGAGTGAACGAGTAAAACGAGTGCCCCCGTGGAAGGGGGCACAGGCACTGTGCTGGCGTCCCAAAGAGGAGTCGAACCTCCGGCCTACTGCTTAGGAGGCAGTCGCTCTATCCTACTGAGCTATTGGGACACAACATAATTATATTATCATATTTCAGTGAAAAATGCAACACCTGATATTAATTTTATTTATTTAACATTATTGCTTGCCCATAAATCAGGAAATATATTGACCTTTGCATACTAATCTGCTATAATAAAAAGTGTATGAATTTATAATAATCCCAACTATGGAGAGTGATAGATTTGGTTGAAGAGACTGTTACTGAGGCTGTAACTGATGCATCGGACAATACAGCGGCTACGACTACTATAACTGCGATTCAGGAGCAGGTCGAAAAGACAACAAGCATACTTGAACGCGCAGCGGACAGATTCAAGAGTGCGCTGCCAGCAATTTTTATGGCGCTTACTTTAATGATAGTCGGAATAATAACGGTCAAGGTAATAATGCGTATCGTGAATCGCACTATGAAGCGTTCAAATATAGACAATGCGGCTAAGAGTTTTTTGTTGTCGCTGATAAAGATAATTCTTTACGTAAATGTAATGATAATGGTGCTGTCTGCGCTGAAGGTGCCGATGTCTTCGATAATCACGATATTTGGTGCGGCAGGACTTGCCATATCACTTGCATTGCAGAACTGCCTTTCAAATCTTGCCGGCGGATTCATAATACTTTTCTCGAAGCCGTTTGTAGCCGGAGATCTTCTTGAAGTGGACGGCTCACTCGGAAGAGTTGAATCAATAAGCATACTTTACACAAAGCTTATTACGTTTGATAACAAGACTGTATTTATTCCGAACGGAAAGGTCTCGGACGGCAAGATAGTGAATTTCACATCAAGTCCGGTAATACGTGTAGATATGAAGTTTTCGATCAGTTATTCTGCTGATTACGGCAAGGCGCGTGAACTCATACTCAAAGCAATAGAAGAGAATAAGATGATACTAAAGAATCCGGCTTCGATCGTGCGTATGAGCTCGCATAATGAGAGTTCGGTCTCGATAGACGTACTTGTATGGACAAACAACGCCGATTATTTTACAGTTCGCTATGATATGATAGAAACAGTAAAGAGAGTATTCGATGAGAACGGAATAGTGATACCGTTCAATCAGCTTGATGTATATGTTAAAGAACAGATTAAGGAACAAAACTAATGGATGAAAAAGAGATAAATATACCTCTGGAAGGCAAGCCCGAACATAAAGCCAAGAATAAAAAGAAAAAGAAATTCAGCCTTTTCAGAGTAGCGGCAGTGCTTACAGTATTATTGCTGATATGGTGGTTCAATAATTACACCATAAGGATAAATACAGTAACGCTCCACTCAAATAAGATAAAAGAACCGGTAAGGATAGCTGTAATAAGCGATCAGCACGCCCACAAGCTCAGTATAAGCAACAGACGTATACTGAAAAAGGTAGAAAGCACAGAACCGGATGCAGTATTCATACTCGGAGATATGTATACGCGTGACAGTTCTGCTGAGATACGTGATATACCGGTCGAACTTGCAAAGTCACTGGTTGATGACAAATACCCGGTCTACTTTGTGTCCGGTGAGCATGATACAGACCTCAGCTACATCAAAAAGCTGAAAGCGATCGGAGTTCATGTTCTTGATTATCGCTCGGAAAAGTTAGAGCTGAAAGGGAATAATATAAGAGTTTTCGGAATAGACAATGTGTATTACAGCGACACCTTTGATCTTCACAATGAATTCGATACCGATGAAAATGAATACAATATACTTCTCGCTCATATTCCGAATTTTGAAAAGTTTGAGCATTTCGGTGCTGACCTTACGATTTGTGCTGATACTCACGGCTGTATGGTACAGCTTCCGTTTGACCTCGGACCGGTGTTCTATCCTGACGGAGGCGCATGGTTTCCGGAGATACTTGACAAAGATATGAAGGTCTATGACAAAGGCCTTTTCGATTATAAAGGCGGGCAGATGTTTATAACATCAGGACTTGGTGATTCGCCGTTTCCGATAAGATTCAATAATCGTCCTGAAGTAGCAGTAATAGAATTGATGCCGGAATGAAAGTAAAAAGGTGATGTGAGAATGCAGGCTGATATAGTGATAATAGGAGGCGGTGCTTCAGGCATAGCTGCGGCAATTGAAGCAAAAAAGACTGATATGCGTCTCAGAGTTGTTATTTGTGAAAGGCTTGATCGCATCGGTAAGAAGATACTTTCCACCGGAAACGGCAGATGTAATCTCAGCAATCGCAGTATTACCGGGAAGAATTACCACGGATCAGTTGAAGCTGTGAAGTATATGGAGGGCTGTCAGTCTGCTGATGAGTTTTTCTCGGAGCTTGGACTTCTTTGTTCTTATGATGAGCAGGGAAGAATATACCCTTACAGCAACAGTGCGGCTTCGGTTCTCAACGCGCTGAGGATCAGGCTTGCGGCACTTGGTGTTGAAGTTATCAGCGGCTTCAGAGCGGTTGACATAAAATGCGGACCGAACGCTTACACAGTTACAGCCGAAAACGGCGAGAAGGTAACTGCAAAGCGTGTTATAATAGCCGCCGGCGGATATGCTGCACCTTCTTGCGGAACAGATGGCAGTATGATAAAGCTTATGCGTGAAAAGGGATATAAGGTCAGTAAGATAGTACCGGCGGTCGCACCTCTGAGGACTTCGCCGGATAGTCTGAAAGGACTGAAGGGTGTACGCGCAAAGTGCAAGGTTTCGGCATACAGCAGAGGTAAGCTGCTTCGTGAAGAAAACGGAGAAGTGCAGTTTACTGAGAATTCTCTTTCGGGCATATGCGTATTCAATATGGCTTATCTGCTGAGCGAACATGAGGGAGAACTAACTCTCAGTCTTGATCTTGCACCCGAGTTTTCGTCCGAACAGCTATATGACTATCTCATGGATATAAAGAAACAGCGCCCGGAGCTTGGCGCGGATGAACTGCTGACAGGCTTATTTACAAAGAATCTTGCGATATATATAGCAAAACGAGCACTCGGAATCAATATGAACACGCCTATATCATCAATCGGAAGAGACGGTATGAACGCAGTCGCTAAGCTGATAAAGAGGTGCGGTTTCAGTATAACTGGAACATCCTCATGGCAGAGCGCACAGGCTACACATGGCGGTATACACGCATCTGAGATAGACGGCAGACTTGCTTCACGGCGTGAAAAGGGGATATATTTCTGCGGTGAGATAGTGGATACAGTCGGAGACTGCGGCGGCTACAATCTGCAATGGGCGTGGACATCCGGAGCAATTGCCGGAAGAAACTGTGCATTATCTTTGAAAGGTGAAAGAAAATGATAAGGATAGGCAGTATAAAGGCGGCACTTGATGAAGACCTCTCTGACCTTACAGCTTTATGTGCAAGGAAGCTCAGAATAGATGCCGGACATATAAAAAGCGTGAAGCTTTCAAAGAAATCAGTAGATGCCAGAAAGAAAAGTGATGTACACTTTGTATTGTCACTTGATATAGAAACGGATAATGAAGCCTCTCTGCTTAAACGTCTTAAAAATGCAGCAGCAGTCAAGGAATACGTCTATAATATCGAACCAGTCAAGTCCGGATGCAAGAGACCTGTCGTTGTGGGATTCGGACCAGCTGGGATGTATGCTGCGCTTGTGCTTGCCATGTCAGGTGCGAGACCTGTTGTGCTTGAGCGCGGATATGATGTTGATACAAGATGTGAAAAGGTAGAAAGATTCCGCAATGAAGGCATACTTGATACTGAATGCAATGTACAGTTCGGAGAGGGTGGAGCAGGTACATTTTCCGACGGAAAACTGACAACAGGCATCAAGGACAAGCGTATAGGCTGGGTGACTGAACGCCTTGTAGAGTTCGGAGCACCTGAAGAAATACGGTATCTTGCAAAGCCTCATATCGGAACTGATAAACTGCGTGAGGTAGTAAAGCGACTGCGTGAGAGGGTAATATCACTTGGCGGAACAGTTGAATTCGGTGCAAGATTTTGCGGCTACGAAACAGCAGATGACAGGATAGTATCAGTAACTTATGAGCGGGATTCTGAACTATTTACCATTGAAGCTGATAATGTCATTCTTGCAACAGGACACAGTGCGCGCGATGTGTTTGAGCTTCTCTATGAAAATGAAGTAAGCCTTTCGCAGAAAGTATTTGCAGTCGGAGTTCGTATCGAGCATTTGCGTAAGGACATAGACAAGGCTATGTACGGCGATTTTGCCGGACATCCCGCACTGAAAGCAGCCGATTACAAGCTTGCGGTACATTTGCCGGACGGACGTTCTCTTTACACATTCTGTATGTGTCCGGGAGGCTATGTAATGGCTGCATCATCCGAGGAAAAGCGACTTGCAGTAAACGGTATGAGTTGTTTTGCGCGTGATGCAGAAAACTCAAACAGTGCATTGCTTGTGAACATAGATACATCAGATTATAAGAGTGAGCATCCGCTTGCCGGAATGTATTTCCAGCGTGAGATCGAAGAGAAAGCATTTATAGCAGGCGGAAGTGATTACAGCGCACCTGCGATAACAGTCGGGGCATTTATGGAAAGGACTTCCTGTGAAGGCTTCGGAAAGGTAACCCCCTCGTACCGTCCGGCTGTAAGGATCGCGTCACCTGAGGAGTATCTTCCGGATTTTGTATGCGATACACTCAGGCAGGGTCTTAAAGAAATGGGTAAAAAGATAGCGGGATTTGATTCGCCTGATGCTGTCCTCACAGGAGTTGAAAGCAGAAGCAGTTCTCCCGTGAGAATAAACAGAAATGAGCATCTGAATTCGGTTTCAGTCCGCGGACTTTATCCTTGCGGAGAGGGAGCAGGCTATGCCGGCGGTATAATAACCGCAGCTGTTGACGGAATGAAATGTGCAGAGGAAGTAATACACACCATTAATGAAGGAGTATAAGCATAAGAAAGGAAGAGTGCTATGAAGATCAATGTTATTGGCGGAGAAATGCAGCGTTCTGAGATCGACGAATACATAAAATATGCCGGAGAGAAGCATCCGGGACGTCAGATAAAGCAGATCGACATTATGATCGACGGCGATTATGTAGACCTGAAATTCTATTTCAAAGACACGGATTTTCAGCACGCTTATCGTTCTGCTGATTACCTTGTCAACGATATGAATAAACTCAATGATGCAAAGCAGTCTGAGTTTTCACAGAAAGAGCGTCATACTGTACAGGAGTGAAAATATGAATCTTACCAACATAGGAACAGTAAAGGAAATACTCTCACGCCACGGGTTCAGCTTTTCAAAAGGGCTCGGACAGAATTTCATAATCAATCCGGATATATGTCCTAAGATAGCTGAATACGGCAATGCAGCCGAAGGCTATGGAGTGCTTGAGGTAGGAACGGGCATAGGTGTACTCACAGCTGAACTTGCCAGACGTGCGGATAAGGTCACAGCTATCGAGATAGATACGCGGCTTCTTCCGATACTTGACGAAACACTTGCAGAGTTCAATAATGTGAAGATAATCAATGCGGACGTTATGAAGTGCGATCTTCACAGGATAATAAATGAAGAATTTGCAGGTCTGAGAACGGCGGTGTGTGCAAATCTGCCTTACTATATAACCTCGCCGGTAATAATGCTGCTGCTTGAAAGTAGACTGCCGGTCGATTCGATAACAGTAATGGTGCAGAAGGAAGCAGCGCAGAGACTTTGTGCTGAGGTAGGTTCACGCGAATCTGGAGCAATAACAGTTGCCGTGAATTATTATGGCAGGGCAAAGCAGCTTTTCGGAGTATCAAGAGGAAGCTTCATGCCTGCGCCGAATGTTGATTCTGCTGTTATAAGAATAGATCCATACAGTGAACCTAAGCTTCCGGAAGATGAAGAGAAGTTCTTTTTCAAGGTAGTGAAGAGCGGCTTCTCGCAGCGCAGAAAGACAGCTGCAAATGCAGTATCATCGCAAATGGGGATTCCCAAGGACTGCGTATATGAAGCGCTCAGAGCGACCGGACTTAATGAAAATACACGTCTTGAGAGTCTTGATCTGGATTCTCTTATGGGATTCACCTGTGAACTCAGAAAGCTTTTACAGCATTAAAAGGGGATGACAGCATGGGAACGATATGCGGAGCAAACTGCGATAAATGTACTTATAGCGATAATTGTAAGGGATGTGCTGAGACCTGCGGCAGACCTTTCGGAGGTACCTGTGTTGCGGCGCAGTATATAAGTGTAGGCGGTCGGGAGAAGTATAGCGAATTTAAGCAGGTACTGCTCGGTGAGATAAATACACTTCTTGAAAGCAATGGTATACCTGCGGCAGAAAAGCTATATGAACTGCCCGGTTCATTCGTAGATCTTGCTTATCCGCTTCCGAGCGGCGAGAAAGTGAAGTTTCTGGATGGCAGCAGGATATATCTTGGAACGCAGATAAAATTTGCAGATATGGGCGTATGCTACGGAGTTGTAGCTGATACGACTTTCATACTTGTATGCAGTTACAGCGTTGACGGCTCAGAGCCTGAGCTTATAGTGTATAAAAAGAGATGAATTTTGCAATGAATAAGCTGTGCATGATGATCAAGGACGGAGAAAACATACGATTTTCGGTACTTGCAGACATTTACCATATATAATGATTTTATAGCTTTTGTAGAGAGTTGGAAAGCTATGAAGAGTGTTGATTTAAAACCTGTTTAGCTTAGCAAAATAATAAACACAATGCCCCTGAGTGCTTTGAAACACTCAGGGGCAAGATTTATATATAAGAACAGCACATAACTTCGGGAGTTTATCAATGCTGTATGTGTTTTAGCAGAAAAAATGACAAAATTCATTATAAGAGGGTGTTATAATGTAATATACCGATAGTATGCATATCGGAAAAGAACAAAAGACAGGGTGATAAAATGATCAATACACTAAACAACGGAGAGCGTACAGCTGCGGAGTCGGCAGTCGGATTTGTGCTTGCATTAACGTCAGGATTTATTCTTTCGGAAACTCAGCTTGCGGGAGTAGCATCGTTTACGGATATATCTCTTGCCGGCGCGTTGAGCCTGCCGTACTCAGCAGCGGTGCTGACTGGAAGTCTTGTACATAGTATACTTGGCGAAAATGTGGGCAGAAATATAGTGAAGATATCAGCAATGCTCATGATACTGATAACGAAGCTGTTTTTTGATACGAAAAAAGAACCGAGATTCTGCGGGATAACTACCGCTGTGAGTATATTTCTTTCCGGAGCAGCAGTATCAGCGCTGATAGGCGAGGTAGTATATAAGCTGCTGTTTTATGCGTTTTACGGCTCGCTGTCAGGACTGACGGCATATTCGGCAGTGGTGATAATGGAAAGTCTTAGAAACAGGACAGTTATCGACCTGAGTTCATCGCGCGGAACCGCATATGCAGTTGTGTATACGATCATAGTAGCCGCGCTTTGCTCGGTAAAAGTACCGATTGTTAATGCCGGACTTCTTATCGGCGTAATAGTAACGATAACAGGCGCATATTATTATGGGCAGACTGGCGGCGTATTATGCGCTGCATTAACAGCCTGCGGAGCATTTCTTGCATCGCCTGATCATGGTATGAGCGTGGTGCTTCTGCCAGTGGCTGGAATGCTTACCGGTTATTTTAACAAGCGCGGAAGTATGATGTCGGCATTTGTATTTTCATGCTCAGAGTTTGTTCTTATGGTGATAACAGGCGTTACAGATCAGAGTATAAGCGTTATGGTAAACGTCATAGCAGCGTCAGTAATATTCACGGTCGCTGCGCCGTTATACTCGGATAAATGGGTAAAACGTCCGGACTGCGATAGTGCAGCGCTGCCTGAGCTTATGCACACACGAATGAGTTTCATGTCGGATTCTATCGGGACAGTCCGTGAAGAATCGGAGAAGATAGCACAGCTTCTTGCAAAGAATGCAGATCACGGCAATGCAGCTGAAAGTATCACAGAGAAGATATGTGCGGGCTGTTTCAAGCGGCTTACGTGCCTGAAGGCACATAATGCCCTGACGCTGAGTGTATTGAGAAGATTCTCAGAATCAGCAGAGTATTCAGAAGAGAATTTTCCGCATGAACTCGATGAATGTCTTCATAAGAGCGAGATATGCACAGCACTTGATGACAGTATGCGCGAACGTATAACTGCAAGAATGCTTGAAGCGCGGTTCCATGAGAACAGACTGCTGATGTTTGAACAGCTGCGGATAATGGAAGAAATGATAGCTGCCGCGAGCAAAAGACTTGATGTTAGATACTCTGAGAAAACGAGCAGTGCGGTCAGTGTGAAGCTGCGAAAATTCGGAGTCGATCACAATAATGTCATAGCTTACTATAACGACCGCGACCGGCTGATAATTGAACTCTATTTTGACTATAAGGATTCGCAGCAGAATTATATGAGAGTATGCGACTTGATATCAGATGAGCTGAGGATACCTCTGAATGTGTCAGAGCCGGTAAATTCCGGGAAGGAGATACGCGTAAGGATCTACGAAAAGCCGCAGTACGATGTTGACGTATACTGTACTTCAAGGAGTGCGGATAAAAGCGGCGATAACGGCGATTCGACAGTCTTTTTCAGTGACGGTACAGGCTCGGTGTATGCAGTGCTCTCTGATGGAATGGGCACTGGAAGAAAAGCAGCAGTTGAATCGCAGATAGTAGTGAAGATGTTCCGCAGACTTGTCAGCAGCGGAGTGAATTACAATTCAGCGATCGGGATGATAAATTCAATAATGGTGACAAAATCGCAGGACGAAAGCTTTGCAACTCTTGATGCAGTAAAAGTTGATCTTGATACCTGCGGACTTACCGTAATAAAATCAGGAGCGGCATCAACTCTTATCAGACACAGGAACAGTGTTATAAAAATATCCTCTCCGACTTTCCCGATAGGTATATATGAACACTCGGAGGTATTCAGCAGGGAATATGATTTCGAGGAAGGGGATATATTGATAATGTGCTCAGACGGTATCAGCGAAAATGAGTATCTTTACATAAAGGAATTGCTTATGAGTGAGAGTGATCTGAAAAAAATAGTAGACGACATCTGTGCCAAATCCGATACCTTTACAGCAGCATCCCGTGCGGATGATGTAACAGTGATAGGAATGCGCGTAAAAAGGAACTAAAAAATAGTGCAATGTGTGCATTTTAACAAACCTGATCGGGGATTGCTTAGAATAAATATGGCAAAATGCACTAAATCATATGGGCAAAATTAGCGTATCGTCTGAAATTTTTACGCGATTTACGAAAAAGCTTGAATAATTAGGTAAATTCTGTTAAAATGTAATTATGCAAAGGAGGCTGAATTATGGCAGTTAATAATTTATCAAACCCTAATGATTTTCCACTTTACCTTTTCTATCAGGGAAAGAATAGTGAAGCATATAAATTTTTTGGAGTGCATTCAAGTAAGAAGGGGAAAAAGCGTATTTATACTTTCAGAGTTTGGGCTCCTAATGCGGTAAGCGTTTCGGTCGTCGGCGATTTCAATAACTGGGACCGAAGCTATAACAGGATGGAACTGATCGCAGATGGTATCTGGGAAGTACAGATCGCAGATCTTTCCCAGTATGATGCTTATAAATACAGTATCGAAGCAAAGGACGGAAGGATCCTTCTTAAAGCAGATCCTTATGCTTCACACTATGAGACACGTCCGGGAACTGCTTCCAAGATCTATGAGAGCAGCTATAAATGGAACGATTCATCGTGGTATGAAGCAAAGAATAAGAATATCATCTATAAGAGCCCTGTCAATATTTACGAAGTGCATCTCAGTTCGTGGAAGAACTACGGTGAGGATGTGTTCCTTGACTACGTAACATTTGCAAAGGAAATCATCCCGTATCTCAAGAAGATGTCATATACTCACGTTGAGTTCATGCCTCTTACTGAGTACCCGTTCGACGGCTCATGGGGCTATCAGGTAACAGGATACTTTGCACCTACCTCTCGTTACGGAACACCGGATGATTTCAGAACTATGGTAGATATGTTCCATGCTGAAGGGATCGGTATTATCCTCGACTGGGTCCCGGCGCATTTTCCTAAGGATGAAGCCGGACTTTATGAGTTCGACGGAACCTGCTGCTATGAGTATACCGATGACCGCAAGAAGGAGCATAAAGCATGGGGAACAAGAGTATTCGATTACGGCAAGGCAGAGGTATGCTCGTTCCTCATATCGAGTGCAAATTACTGGTTCGATGAATTCCATATTGACGGTCTCAGAGTTGATGCTGTGGCTTCAATGCTGTACCTTGATTATGACAGACGCGACGGTGAATGGGCTGCAAATATATACGGCGGCAACGAGAACCTTGAGGCTGTTGAGTTCCTCAAGCACTTAAACGAGGCAGTATTCCTCAAGCATCCGGACGCTCTGATGATAGCCGAAGAATCGACAGCATGGCCGCTTGTAACAAAGCCCACAGATATTGGCGGACTTGGTTTCAATTTCAAGTGGAATATGGGCTGGATGAACGATATGCTTAGTTATATGTCGCTTGATCCGATATATCGTGCATTCAACCATGATAAGCTTACATTCTCGTTTTTCTATGCATTTTCCGAGAACTATATACTCCCGATCTCACATGACGAGGTCGTATACGGAAAGTGCTCCATGATAAATAAAATGCCGGGCGAATACGATCAGAAATTCGCATCGTACCGTGCATTCCTCGCTTACATGATGGCACATCCGGGAAAGAAGCTTCTGTTTATGGGACAGGAGTTCGGTCAGATGAACGAGTGGAACTACAAAACTCAGCTTGACTGGAATCTTATGGAATTTGATTCGCACAGGAATCTTCTTAATTTCTCTGAAAAGCTCAACAAGTTCTACTATGAGAATTCACCGATGTGGCAGAATGATGACTCATGGAGCGGTTTCAACTGGATCTCAAATGACGATTACAAGCAGAGTATAATTGCATTCAGACGTATTGATGACAACGGAGAGGAAATTATCGCCGTATGCAATTTTGTGCCTGTTGAACGCCACAATTACAGGATAGGCGTTCCGTATAAAGGAAAATATAAACTTGTATTCAACACTGACGCAACTGAGTTCGGCGGTTCTGGTATGACCGAGAAATCATTCAAATCTGAGAGCGTACCTATGCACGGATTTGATGAAAGTATCTCAATGACTCTTGCACCGTTGTCTGTAATCTATCTCAAGTATGCACCAGTAAAGAAAAGGACTGCGAGTGCAGATAAAGCAGAAACAGACAAGAAGAAAACTGCAACAGCTGCAAATAAGAAAAGTTCTGCAAAAGCTGAATAATCAAGGCAAGATATACACTTAACATTTTAGGAGGAATACTATGTATACTAAAAAGAGAGTCGTTGCAATGCTCCTTGCAGGCGGTCAGGGAAGCAGATTGTACGCATTGACGAGGAATGTCGCAAAGCCGGCAGTTCCTTACGGTGGTAAGTACCGCCTTATAGATTTTCCACTCTCAAACTGTACTAATTCAGGTATAGACACAGTAGGAGTTCTTACACAGTATCAGCCGCTTGTGCTGAATGAATATATAGGCAATGGTCAGCCGTGGGACCTTGATAAGATGAATGGCGGTGTTCATGTACTTCCACCGTATGAAACACAGGCTGGCGCATCGTGGTACGAAGGAACAGCTAATGCTATTTATCAGAATATCAGATTCATAGAGAGATATAACCCTGAGTACGTTGTTGTGCTTGGCGGTGACCATATTTATAAAATGGACTATTCCAAGATGGTCGACTTCCACGTTGCAAATAATGCGGATTGCACTATTTCTGTTATTGATGTTCCTAAGGCAGAGGCATCACGTTTCGGAATCATGATCTGTGATGACAAGAATCAGGTTACTGATTTTGTAGAAAAGCCAAAGGAGCCGAAGTCTACCCTTGCATCCATGGGCATATATGTGTTCAGCTGGGATAAACTGCGCAAGTACCTCGTAGAGAATGAGCAGGAGGCTAATGCACTGCGTGATAAGGGAGAGCCGTGGTCAAAGGACTTTGGTAAGGACATCATCACTTCCATGCTTAAAGATAAACAGAGACTTTTTGCATATGAGTTTGAAGGATACTGGAAGGACGTAGGAACACTTGATTCACTGTGGGAAGCAAATATGGATCTTCTCAGTCCGAGTGTACCGCTTGATCTCTATGATCCTAACTGGAAGATCTATTCAAGAAACAATAATATGCCGCCACAGTATATCGGTGATAACGCTAATATCGAAAACTCCATGATCTCAGAAGGAAGCACTATTGACGGAACAGTTGATTTTTCAGTGGTATTCTCAGGAGTTACTATCGAAGCAGGAGCAACTGTAAATTACAGCATTATCATGCCGGGAACTGTCATAAAGTCCGGAGCAGTAGTTGAATATGCTATTGTAGGTGAGGACTGTGTAGTAGAAGGCGGGGCAAAAATAGGCGCAAGTCCTGAGACAATTGAAAACAGAGATGACTGGGGTATCGCAGTCGTAGGTCATAATGTAACTGTTTCCGAGAATAAGGTAGTTGAGCCAAAGCAGATTATCGGAGAAAATATCTAATCGGGGGGAGTTTTACTATGAGCGTTAATTATAATGTATTAGGACTTATATTTGCAAGTATGCATGATTCATATGTCAGTGAGCTGACAAAACAGCGAACAATGGGTTCGATACCTTTCGGGGGACGTTACAGACTTATCGACTTCCCACTTTCAAATATGGTGAATTCGAGCGTAGCGGAAGTCGGCGTAATAACTAAGTCTAACTATGGTTCACTCCTCGATCATCTCGGATCAGGACGTGACTGGGATCTTTCAAGAAAAAAAGGCGGACTCCATCTTCTTCCGCCTTACAGCCAGACAGGCGGCATCTACAAGGGCAGACTCGATGCACTCAATAATGTGTGGAGTTTTGTAGAGCATTCATCAGCAAAGTATGTTATAATGTCAAACTGTGATGTTATAACTACTATCGACTTCAATCCGGTTCTGAAACAGCATATGGCAGAAGGTGCAGACATTACCCTTATTTACAGCAAGGGGCTTTATGACAGTGAAAAGAACAACTGCGCTACTATCCTTGAATTTGATGAGAACAACCGTCTTAAAGACGTGCTTGTTGATCCTCAGATCTCAGGGGAGTGCAATATGTGGCTTGAGATGTTCATAATCAGCAAGGACTTCCTCAAGAAGATAGTATCTGAAGCCGCAAGTCGTAATCAGTCCAGTTTTACCCGTGAGATACTTCAGGGCAAGAAGGAAGAATACAAGATCATGGGCTATGAACATAAGGACTTCTTTACAAAGATCGACAGCATTCAGAGTTACTATCAGGCGAATAAGCTTCTTCTTGATGCAAACAAGAAAAATGCACTGTTCAAGTCGAATCTTCCGGTATATACAAAGATAGGCGATAATGGTCCTGTAAAATACGGCATTGAGGCAAACGTAAAGAATTCGCTTATTGCCGACGGCTGCATTATCGAGGGTACTGTTGAGAATTCTATACTCTTCAGAGGCGTAAAGGTTGCGAAGGGTACAGTAATAAAGAACTGCGTACTTCTTCAGAGCACCAAGGTCGGAAGCAATTGCACAATTACTTCTGTTATCACTGATAAGAATGTTGAGATAAGCAGCGATAAGGTACTGACCGGTTCAGACACATATCCGCTGTATATCGGTAAGGACGGAAAGATTTAACGGCGGTGATGTATAATGAAAATACTGTTCACAGCAAGTGAAGCTGTACCTTATGCAGCTTCCGGCGGACTTGCCGATGTAGTAGGTTCGCTGCCAAAAGCAATACAGGCTGCCGGACATGAATGCTGTGTTGTTATCCCCCTATATAAAAGCATTAGTCCGGAATTGCGCGAAAAGATGACTTTCGTGAAGAATATAACGGTAGATGTGTCGTGGCGTAAGCAGTATTGTGGAATATTTGAAGCAGAGTGGGGAGATATAACTTATTATTTCATTGATAATGAGTATTATTTCTCAAGAGATGGTCTTTACGGTTTTTACGATGACTGCGAGAGATTCGTTTTCTTCGACAGAGCTGTGCTTGAGATGCTTAGGTATATTGATTTCAAGCCTGATGTCATTCACTGCAATGACTGGCAGACTGCGCTTATACCTGTCTACTATAACATCTACTATAAGTATCAGCAGGGATATGACGGTATAAAGAATGTATTCACGATTCATAACATCGAATATCAGGGAAAATACGGCAAGGAGATACTCAATGAAGTAATGGGTATACCGATGTATAACGCGAATATCCTTGAATACGATGGTTACATCAATATGATGAAGGGTGCTATCGAGTCTGCTGACATGATAACGACAGTAAGCCCGAGTTATGCATGGGAGATACTTGATCCATGGTATGCACATGGTCTCGACAGAATACTTGTCACGAAGCAGTATAAGCTTAAAGGCATACTCAACGGCATTGACACTGAGATCTATTCACCTGAGAAGGATACTGCAATTGCCGGAAATTACACTGCGGACGATTTTTCAGGCAAGGCAGCCTGTAAGAAGGCTCTCATTGAAGAAATGGGGCTTGAACCCGGAGATGAGCCTATTATAGGTATAGTTACCCGATTTGTGAATCATAAGGGTATTGATCTCATCCGATGTGCAATGGAAGAAATAATCGGAATGGGCATAAAGTTTGCTGTACTTGGAAGCGGAGAGCGTATATATGAAGAGTTTTTCCGTGAAATGGCGGCACGTTATAAAGGCAGAGTTGCACTTACACTCGGATTTGTGCCTGAACTTTCGCGCAGGATATATGCAGGCTCTGATATGTTCCTTATGCCTTCTCAGAGCGAACCGTGCGGACTTGCACAGCTTATAGCAATGAGATACGGAACAGCTCCGATAGTACGTGAGACAGGCGGTCTGCGTGATACCGTCAGAGATAACGGCGGCATTGACGGCAACGGCTATACATTCAAAACATATAATGCTAATGATATGCTTGATGCGATCCGCAGAGCAAAGCGCGATTACGACAATAAGTCAGCGTGGAGCGAACTGATGAAACGTGCGATGAATTGCGATTATAGCTGGAAAGCTTCTGCCGAATTGTATATTGAAACATACAAAGAACTCAAAGAGCAATAATAGCTATGCTATAAGGAAAGTTACTCCTCTTGCAGGACGTTTCTGGTTCCGCATACGTTATTGACAAGATGAAAAAAGGACTGCAAAAGCAGTCCTTTTTATTGTTATATTACTGGTAAAGCTTGCACGTCTTTATGAAAGCGGCAGCGGATCATAGAGGACATTCATATCGACATTTCCGGCAATACCGTCGATTTTTCCAGCACAGCTTGCCTGCCATATTGAGTATTTTCCGGTATAATCGGTGCTGTCAACATAATGAGCAAGCCATGTAGGCGTTGCAGCCTTTACAGCTTCATTCCAGAAGTTTACAAAGAAATTCTTGCTGCTGTAAAGCATAGCGGAGTAACCGCATTTATTCATCTCGTCTGCAAAAGCAAGATAATAATTGTTGAGGTCATTGATACTCATGCTGTACTGCTGGAAATTGCCGAATTCTTCCCAGTCGAAGGCAACAGGGAAATCGAGAGGTGTTCCGCCGAGCATATCAGCGATCCATCTTGCGTGCTGACGCACACCGCTTTCGGAATTGTCGGTAGTGTAGAAGTATATACCTACCGGCAGACCGGCAGCTCTTGCGTTATTGAGATTCTGTCTGAAATAGTCGTCGGTAACGATATGATCGTAGTAATAGCCTATACGGATGATAACGAAATCGCAGCCGGCATTTTTTACGGCATTGAAATCAATATTGCCCTGCCACGTAGAAACGTCGATACCAAATTTTCTGCCTTCTCCGGCGTATCTTGTTCTGAAATCGCTGAACGACATCTGTTCAAAATCGCTGGTATACTGCGGAATACTGTTAACAACGTTGATAGTAAGATCCCATGTAACGCTGTTTCCGGAATGATCTGTGACGGTAGCTGTCAGCGGATAGCTTCCGACTGTGTTCGGATCAACACTGCCCGTGTAAGTGAGAGTGGGAGTTCTGTCGCAGTCATCAGCATAACCTACATAATCGTTGAGATCAAAAGGAGTATTAACTAAATGACAGGAGCCTGAACCGCTGTTGAGTACGATCGGATCGGTATTATCGTTAGCAGCAGAAGGAGCGGCAGGCTGAGGTGCAGGTGCAGGAGTAGATGCAGGAGCAGAGTTATTTGGCTTTGTTTCGGGAGTTGTGTTTGCAGCAGTCTCAGATGCAGCGGTTACTGAAGCGTTTTCAAAGTCAGCTCCGATAAGTTTGGCAATAGAATCTGCTTCATCGGCATGAAGACCTGAGAGCATATCATCAGTGGCTTGCTTGGGGCTTTCTGTTGCAGCAGCAGTTGTATCCGAAGCGTTAATATCTGTTGCAGATGTCACTGAAGTTGGCTCATTTGGAGTTACAGCGCTCTCATTGGCAGCAACATCCTTACCGCAGGCAGTGAGCAGAGAAGAAGCGAGAATAAATGAAAATATGATGTTTTTCTTCATTATTGTATCCTTTCAAGGTAGTATAAAAGAATTATACCATATCAGGGGACAAAAGTAAATACTTGATGACAGTATTTTTTATTTCCGTGCAGCTTGCTATATCCGCAATAATATGGTATAATTTTTCCATGTAAGTGGAGGTGAAAAAATGGAACTGAGAGGTATTACTTACAAGTCGGCATTTATAGATATTTTCACTGGAATAATAATCGCACTTGTGTCTATCCCCATATCAATGGGATATGCTCAGGTATCGGGACTTCCTCCGGTATACGGTCTTTACGGATCTATATTTCCGATACTGATATTCGGACTGTTTTCGAGTTCAAGACAGTTCATATTCGGAGTAGACGCGGCTCCGGCTGCATTGATAGGAGCATTTGTTGCATCGCGCGGAATTGAATCCGGAAGTGAGGAAGCAGTCCGCTTCGTACCTATGCTTACTATCCTTGTAGCCTGCTGGCTGATTGTATTCCGTATATTTCGTGCAGGAAAGCTTGTAACGTACATATCAACACCTGTAATGGGCGGCTTTATAAGCGGAATATCCACAACTATAATATTCATGCAGATACCAAAGATACTTGGCGGTACAAGCGGCAGGGGAGAAATAGCTGAACTAATAAAGCATATAGTTATGACCTGCCGGGAAAGCTTTAGTTTAGCATCGACGTTATTAGGAGGTTCGGCACTTGCAGTGCTTTTAGTATGCAGGAAAGTTTCACCTCGATTTCCGGCTTCTATATTCGTAATGGCTGCTGGAGCGGTCATGGGATATACCGGATTTGCAGAACGTCATGGAGCAGCAACGCTTTCGGCAATAGATACCGGGCTTCCTGTCTGGAAACTTCCTGAATTCGATATGTCGGACTTTACCGGTTCTATAACGACAAGCCTTACAGTAGCTATGGTGATTATGGCAGAAACACTTCTTGCCTCTAACAATTACGCAAACAAGAACGGATATAAGATCAACAATAACCGTGAGATACTTGTGTATGCACTTGGAAATGCATCAGCCGGATTAACAGGATGCTGTCCTGTCAACGGTTCTGTGTCACGAACAGCAATGGGCGAGCAATACGGCGGAAGATCACAGATAATGTCGATAACTGCATCTGTAAGCATGGCGCTTATACTAATGTTCGGAACAGGCTTTATACAGTATCTGCCGGTGTCGGTACTGACAGCTATTGTAATATCGGCATTGCTTGGTGCTGTTGAATTCCATCTTGCAAAGAGATTATACCGTCAGGATCGCAAGGAACTGTTAATATTTATCGGTTCATTTCTTGGTGTTCTTGTATTCGGAACAGTATACGGAGTCATGATAGGCGTGGTACTCTCGTTTGTAACGGTAATACTGCGAACAGCTGATCCGAAGCGGTCATTCCTCGGAGTGATACAAGGTCACGAAGGCTTTCATAGTCTTGAACGCAACAGTTATGCAGTTCCGCTGAAAGAAGCGGTGATATATCGCTTTTCAGGAAATCTGTATTTTGCAAATATCAACATATTCATAAAGGACGTTGAGGATTCGATTAAGAAAGACACGAAATGTGTAATAATTGATTCCGGAGCGATATGTAATATTGATATAACGTCAGCTGATATGATAAAGTCGCTTCGCAAAACTCTCGAACGTTCGGGCGTTGAACTGTATTTTGCATCGCATATCGGTACACTTAATGACCGTTTCAGACAGCTTGGACTTGCTGATATGGTCGAGGAAGGCTATTGCAGAAGGACGATACCCTCTGCGCTTCTGAGTGCAGGTATAAAACCTCCATATGAAACTGAGACACAGCCGAGGAAATCGGCAGCCAACCGTCTTGAATTTGAGTGGGCATTCGGAAGCATGGCAGATGAGGAGATTGAAAAGTATACGCAGAGGCTGCTTAAAAACATCAATTCTTCAAACGGCGATCCTCAGCAGATACTGAACCGGGTATTAGGCGAGGGAACAGAATGGCATGGTATAAGTGAACTCGATCAGGAGGAACTGCTTATGCACATAGGAGTACATATACGTGATATAGCGGAAAAACTCAACATGAACGAGCGTCAGATAGAGGAAGCAGTTGAGCTGAGAAAACTCCTTATTGCTCAGGAAATTGAAACAAAGCAGCCGGAGGTATTCAAGGTAATACGTGAACACACAAGGAGATTTGAAGAGGAATTGCATGAAAAAGATCCGGAGCTGTACGAAAGACTGCTCGCTATACGCCGTGAAGCACTTACAGGACTAAGGAAATCAACTCCGGAATATGGCAGATTGATAGATAGTCTATATGATAATGAAGAGACAGGAGCAGAAAATGATAATAAGGAAAGTTACAGAGAATAAGCGTCAGTATATGGAATTGTTGCTGCTTGCGGATGAACAGGAAGAAATGATAGACAAGTATATTGACAGAGGCACAATGTATGTGTTGGATGATAACGGCGTAAAGGCAGAATGCGTAGTAACAGATGAAGGCGGAAGAACGCTTGAGATCAAGAATATAGCGGTATATCCGGAGTTTCATGGAAGAGGCTATGGCAGGATGATTATAGACTATATTTCAGAGATATATTCGCAAGAATTTGATACATTGCAGGTCGGGACCGGTGATAGTCCGTTAACTGTTCCGTTTTACGAAAAATGCGGATTCCAGCGTTCACGCATCGTAAAGAATTTTTTTACAGACAATTACGATCATCCAATATATGAATGCGGAATACAGCTTGTAGACATGATATATTTAAAAAAGTCGATATAATACAGAAACAGCGTCTCGTAAAAGAGACGCTGTTGTTACATTTTATCGTTTTCATACAAAGTGAGCGAGTAAAAAAGAGTGCCTCCCATGGAAGGGGGCGCAGGCTCTACACTGTTTATGTGTTACAATTAAAATGCGGTATGGTACGCGGAAAAAATTCGCGTTCCACAAGAAGTGAAACGCGAAGCTGCCAGCGGGGGCTCCCCGCTGCTGGTGCCGAAGACGGGACTTGAACCCGTACGAGATCGCTCCCGGCAGATTTTGAGTCTGCTGTGTCTGCCATTCCACCACTTCGGCACAGTATAGGAATAGAAGCTGATTGACAATCAACTAAATTATTATATCATAAAACAGTGATAAAAGTCAAGAGAGAAAAGGAAGATATTCTTTCTGCTTTATTAACAAAAATTCAAAAAAGTTCTTGCATTTTTGTGACAAATGTGTTATTATTAAATTAAGGAGGAATCCTGATGAAAAAACTTTTTTCAGTAATATTTATGAATTTTTTTGGATATGACCTCATCATATTCATAGCAGCAGTATTTACCGGCGTGATATACTACAAACTGCGTGAATCAGCGGACAAGCTATACAGTAAGATGCACCTTACAGTCTATGTACCTGATGGCGGCGCTTCGGGAAGGGAAGCTGAGAGCGACATCTCGGTCATACGTGAGACTGAGATAGTGAGTATGCGAAATCATACCGGAAAGCTTTATTCGATATTCGTGAACCTTACGGGAATATTCCCGCTTCTCGGAATACTTGGAACAGTAGTATCACTGCTCGGACTGGTAGCTGATGATACAAATATCACGGGAAACTTCTACGGTGCGCTGACATCTACGTTCTGGGGACTGATATTTGCAATTGCCTTCAAGTTCATGGACGGCATCATTTCCGCAAAGATCGAGGACAATGAAAAGACCGTAGCTTTGTATCTTGAACGCAATAATGCTTCCGGAAATAGAAGCAGGACCAATCGTGAGGATGAAAAGCCGCTTCCTGCTGAAGTCGTTTACCCTGCATATGATCCGCCAAAGGAAGACAGCGGCATAAATGACGGACAGGAAAGGGTGTCTGAAATAATCATCAGCGACAGGGATTCGGTCGCTGAGATCTTAAAAGCACTGAACCGCGGGGATGATAAATAATGGGCGGTTTTCACAAGAATAAGGGTATCGTGATTGAACTTACAGCTTTGCTTGATGTAATAATGATAATGCTGTTCTGGGTAATGATGAATGTTCAGACAAACAGCGATGAAGCAAAAGCAGAAGCTGATGAACGTGTAGCGGCAGTTGAGCAGCAGATGATGGATATCAAAGCAGAAACAGACGCTGAGATAGCGCGTGTGTGGGAAATGGCTGAAAATGTCGACAAAAAAGCTGCTGAAACTCAGGAGGCGCTTCACGGTTATGAGCAGGGAATGGTCATAACATTGAATATCCGCTATAATAATGAGGGAAAGCTATACATAAGCAATTACGATCAGATGCTTGGAAGTGCTGCGATAAGCACTTCTGAATCTGCCAATCAGCTCATAGTATCAGCACTTGATAAGGCTGGTCTGAAGCAGGATGACGTTATACTTTGTGCACTCGTTTATGACAGCGATGTTGCACTTTACAGGGATGTAAAAAGTGTCAAGGCAGCTGTGGACAGCGTAAGAGCCGCATATCCAAGCTTTTATTGCACTTATATTGATACTTCAAAATGAAAGGAAGATGTTAAATGGCAAATCCAAAAGGTAACAAAAAAGGCGGCAGACCTGCACCTCCGCCGAAAGAGAAGGTAGTAGTCAAGAAAAAGGGCGGATGCCTTGTATTCCTGATAATACTGATACTGCTTGCATTGCTTGCATTTCTGCTTGGACTTCATTTCGGATGGTGGGGCAAAGGCAGCGGTGACGGCGACGGTGACGGAAAATCCAAGAAGTCCGGGAATTCAACCTCGGATACGGATAAACAGGCGCAGAAGGATGTGTATGTAACAGTCTCCGGTGCCAAGTATATCTACGAAAACAATACGATCGAGATTGAAGCATTTGTAAATAAGATCGCGGATATTGAAGGCAAGCCGCTTGTACACATTACAGATGACAAGGCAACAGACAGTGCAATGAATGAGCTGAAGAGTGCTCTTAATAATTCAAAGATCAGCTATGTTGAAGAAGCTGACGATGAGACGACCACTGCGTCTGCGACAACTAAATAGCATTATTAAGCCCGAAGCTGTTCGTGTGAATGGCTTCGGGCATTTTGTCTGTAAGAGGTATTATTTGTTATTTGCACAAAAATTGGTAAGCTGTTTTGAGCATAATGCTTGACAATACAATGTAAAGAGGGTATAATATAAAATAAATTAAATTATGGAGGCAAAAGTATGTTCAAGAAACATCTGATACATATAACGGCAGCCGCTGTTACAGTATTTTCACTTATCGGAAATGCTTTTTCAGCCGCTGCGACTACTATTGACGATGTAGCAGAAGTAGCCCGCAGCTATGGCTATTCTGAAGATCTGATACAGCAGGGCTATAATAAATACTACGAGAATCCTAAGCTTTATGATTCGGATGATTTTGATATGGCTATCGAGCGTCTGCATGAGGCAGGACATCAGCTGGTAACAACAGGTCCGCAGGATCCGGAACCGCAGGTAACTACTCTGCCGCCTTCCGAGATTACTACAACTCCTGCGACTACATCTATAATAGTGACGACAGACATAAACGGATCAACGGTAACACAGATAGTAACCTCTCCGCCGGAGGAGAAGAATGATCATTCCGGCGAAATAGTGCTTACTATGCCGGACGGTTCAACTTTTACAAGAATGAGCACAGCGGACTTCATAAAGCTGACATACGATCAGAAAATGGCTTATTTAAGAACGTTCACTCCCGCACAGCAGCAGGTGTTCATAGATAATCTTACACCTGAGGAGTACCGCAGTATGCTGAAACAAGCCCCGCAGGAGACTAAGATCAATGTAGTTGATGAACTCTCGAAAGCAGCCGGAGCAATGGGCATGAATATAACTATCAATGAAATAAGCGATGATTCTATTTCAGTGGCTATGAGAAACGAGGACGGCGAACTCATTGGTGTGGCGAATGCCGGCGCGATAGTAGCAGATACAGGCTATGACAGGTCAGGTGTATTCAAAACTGCCGGACTTTTGTTCCTTGCAGCTGCGGCAGGAATATTCTTGCTGATAAAAAAATGCTTTAAAAAGGAAACGATCGGAGATAATAATGAATAAAAAGATAAACAGCAGGAGTATTGTGCTTCATATCGCAACCCCGTTTATAGTCGGGGCGATAACCTGCGGAATACTATTGCTTGCTGCGATAAAACCGGTTGATAAGCTGAAGGTCTATCTGAATGTGGCGTTCATGGATGATCTTAAAACGGATCCTGATGACGAAAAATCAGGACTGATAATCCGCGATAACAAGATAATCAGTGACTACACAGGAACTACCTCAGATACCGGTACATTTATACGTCCGCGATATGGAGAGATGTATGCAGAGATACAATGTGAAAAGTTTTCGGTGGTAATTCCGGTTTACTGGGGCAGCGACATACAGCTTCTTGAACGCGGTGCCTGTCAGTCAACAGGCTCTGTTATTGCCGGAGACAAAGGCAATTCGGTTATCAGTGCTCATGAGGACACATTTTTTGCGGATCTTTCTTCCCTTGAAAAGGGCGATGCAATAACTATACGTACAAATTATGGTGTATTTACTTATAAGGTAAAAGAAAAGATACAGTTCAACAAGAATGACAGCAAGTATGTCGTACCTTCAAAGGATACGAAACTTACACTTTATACCTGCAAGAAGAATGTTCTGGGTTCAGCTGACGAACGTGTAGGAGTAATATGTGAGCTTATCGAAAAGAAGTTCTATAATTCACCGGCGGAGGATACTGCAAAATGAAGAAGATAAGCAATTATATTCCCTCAGTGATACTTTGCGTTCTGCTGATAATCAGCTTGCTTGGAACGTCGGCACTGATCGTGGCAGATGTCAGACTGACTTCGGAAGAGACCATTGAACTGGCTCAAAAGGAAGATATAGATGAAAAGTCGTATGCAGCGATAGATAAATACTATAAAGAAAAAGCAAGTGCAACAGGTATACCGTCTGAGGTTTTCATGGGAAGTATTACCAAAGAATACGTCAGGGACGTAATTGACAGCCAGATAGAAGCAACATACAGAGTATTTGAAAGCGGCAGAGCTTACTCACACGCTTCAATACCTAATCCCGAACTTGAAGCTTCAATAGAGAAGTTTTTCAACGATTATGCTGATAAGACGAACTACCCGAAGGACGAAAAGTTTGAGACGAAGCTTAAAGAGACTAAGACACAGGCATACAAAACTATAAACAGCAACTGTGATATATTTAAGGTAGATTCTATGCAGAGTCATGGATTGCTTTCAAAAATATCAAAGTTTTATCGCAGAAAAACCACACTTACCGTCATCGCGGCAGTATTTGATGCCCTTATGATAGGCTTGATCCTGCTTGTAAACAAACGTAAGCGCGATGTTTTGTACTGGGTAGGTATTTCAGCTGCAATCTCCGGAATAATAGGACTAATTCCTGCAATTCACCTTGTAAGGACGCACTATTATGACTCGTTCTCGATAAAGCAGCCGCAGGTATTTGCAGCGTATACTAAGACACTGTATTCACTGACTGATACATTTATAAGAGTTCAGGCACTATTATTGATTTCCGGAGCAGTTCTGATAGTGCTTTATGCATTATGCTGTCGCTTTTTTAAAGGTAAAACAGCGGAAAATCAAAAATAATATTGACAATTTTTGAATTAGACGTTATAATGAATTTGATCGGTGATCCGATAAAAAATATATAATAACAGGAGGCAGACAAATGAGTCCATCAACAATCAGAAAATTCGTAGCTGAGTTCTTTGGTACATTCACACTTGTATTTCTCGGCTGCGGAACAGCAATGCGCCTCGGATGTGCATCCGCCGGCGGTTACATTGCAACAGCACTCGCATTCGGATTAGTCATCGTAGGCATGGCATATTGCGTAGGAAACGTATCCGGATGTCACATCAATCCGGCAGTATCACTTGCAGTATTCCTCAATGGCGGCATGACATCAAGTGAATTCGCAGGTTATGTAGTATCTCAGTGTGCAGGTTCATTCTTCGGAACAGTAATGCTCCGTGTTATCTTTGGTGTAGCAGATATTGAAGATATGACAGCTGCAAAGGATAAGGACTGGGGCATGGGTGCAAACACACTCGCCGGAGTGGACGGCAGCATAATCGCCGGACTTCTCGTTGAGATCATCCTCACATTCATATTTGTACTTGTAATTCTTGGCGTAACATCCAAGAAAGCAAAGCACGGTTCATTCGGCGGACTTGTAATAGGTTTCACACTTGTGCTTATCCACATCTTTGGCATTGGCATGACAGGAACATCAGTAAATCCTGCAAGAAGTCTCTGGCCGGCAGTATTCTCACTCGGTGATGCTATCAAGCAGCTCTGGGTATTCATCGTAGGACCGTTCGTAGGAGCATTTATAGCAGCAATACTGCATAAATTCCTCGAAGCAGATCTTCCGGAAGCTGAGAATAAGTAATACGTAATATAACACCGGAGCAATTAAGTGCTCCGGTGTTTTGTCATATAAACTTTTTCAGAAAAGGTATTGACAAACTGCGAACAAAATGATATAATATATATCGTTGGTTGCAATGATTAACTGTCTGGGTGTGGCGCAGTTGGTAGCGCGCTACCTTGGGGTGGTAGAGGCCGTGGGTTCAAGTCCCGTCACTCAGACCAACCAAACGCTGTTTCAGAATTAACTGAAGCAGCGTATTTTTTATACGAAAAAATTGTGACAGAACAAGGAGAAAAATGAAAAAACTTCTGAAATACCTAAAAAACTATAAAAAGGAACTCGTTTTCGGACCAATGTTCAAATTGCTTGAAGCCATATTTGAACTCATGGTGCCGATGGTCATGGCGAAAATAATAGATAACGGAATAGCTGCTGATGATACCGGTTACATACTGAGATATAGCGGACTTATAGTTCTGCTTGGAATCTGCGGACTTGGTTTTGCACTTACGTGCCAGTATCTTGCAGCAAGATGTGCGTACGGATTCGGTACAGAACTGCGGGCAGCGATGTATAAGCATATAAATTCGCTGTCATACAGCGGCATCGACAGCATAGGCACAGCTTCGCTTGTCAACCGTCTTACCAATGATACAAATACGGTACAAAACGGAGTTAATATGTTTATACGCCTTGCAGTCAGAGCACCGTTTCTTGTAATAGGCGCGGCGACAATGGCTGTACTGATTGACTTGAAGCTATCGCTGATATTTTTTGTGGTAGCGCCGCTCATATCATTAGTGATATTCGTGATAATGCGGCGCACAGTACCAATGTACAAACGTGTCCAGCAAAAACTTGACCGTGCTTCGCTGCTGACGAGGGAGAATCTTGAAGGAACCCGTGTTATCCGTGCTTTTTCGCGTCAGCAGGAAGAAATAGACGAGTTTCGGGAAGCTGTTGATGATCTTTCAGAATCCTCGATAGCAGTTGGCAAGATCTCTGCTATACTTAACCCTTTTGCTTTCATGGTAATGAATCTTGGCATCGTGGCGATATTGTGGTTCGGCGGAGCAAGAATTGATTCCGGAAGCCTTACACAGGGCGAACTCACCGCATTTGCAAACTATATGACACAGATACTTCTTGCACTTGTTGTCCTTGCAAATCTTATCGTAACTTTTACAAAAGCTTTTGCAGCAGCATCGAGGGTAAGCGAGGTATTAGATATTCCTTCAGAAGAAAACGGCAATGTCACATCTGGGGAGCACGATTCTGCTCAGATAGAGTTCAGAAATGTGTCGTTTATTTACGATACAGCCGGAGACAGCTCGGTCAGGGACGTTTCATTCGCTATCAACAGGGGAGAAACTCTCGGAATAATCGGAGGTACAGGCAGCGGTAAATCAACACTTGCTGCTCTCATCCCATGCTTTTACAGAGCGACATCCGGATCGGTAATGATCGAGGGTGTCAATGTATGCGAGTGGGAACATGATTCTTTGCGCCGAAAGATAGGCTATGTGCCGCAGAAAGCTGTACTATTCTCTGGAACAGTCCGTGAGAATATGCAGTGGCGCAAAATGGGCGCATCTGATGAAGAGATAATCGCAGCACTGAAAACAGCTCAGGCGTGGAAATTTGTAAGCAGACTTCCTGAAGGGCTTGATACAAGAGTTTCACAGGGAGGAAAGAATTTCTCCGGCGGACAGAAACAGCGTATTTCAATAGCAAGAGCATTAGTTGGAAAGCCGGAAATACTGATACTTGACGATTCAATGAGTGCGCTTGATTACGCAACGGATCTTGCATTGAGAAAGGCTTTGAAGAGCGATATGTCCGGAACTACGGTCGTAATGATCTCTCAGCGCACAACATCGCTGAAAGATGCTGATCTGATAGTAGTTATGGACGATGGAGCGGCAGCAGGAGTTGGCAATAATTCACAGCTCCTTGAAAATTGTGCGGTATACCGTGAAATATACAATTCACAGATGAACGACAGGGGGGGCACTTGCCGATGTTAAAGACATTAAAACGAGTTTTCTCTTATGCCAGACCGTATAAAGCGTATTTTTTCATGACAGTGATATTTGCGGCATTAGGTGTTGCACTGTCGCTGTCTGTACCCATATTCATCGGCGAGGCAGTTGATTGCTGTCTTGGCAGGGGAGATGTAGATTTTACAAAGCTTCGCGGGATAGTAATTATGCTTGCAGGTGTAGTTATCTCAAGTACACTGTTTCAGTGGCTTATGAGTTTATGTACAAACAAGCTCGCTTTTCTCACAGTCCGCGACATGAGGACCGATGTTTTCAGTAAGCTTGAAGCAGTGCCGCTGAGGTACATCGACAGGCGCAGCAAGGGAGAACTTACAAGTCGTGTAATAAATGATATTGAGATAGTGTCGGACGGCTTGCTTCAGGGATTCACGCAGTTTTTCAGCGGGATCATTACAATTGTCGGAACTCTTATATTCATGATGACGATAAACGTAAAGATAGCACTTGTGGTAGTATTTATGACTCCGCTTTCGTTTATTGCAGCTTCAAGAATAACTCGTGCGGCACATGATTCTTATATGCATCAGTCGCGCCTGCGCGGAGATATGGTAGGACTTGCAGAGGAAAGTGCAGGCAATCAGAAGCTCGTTAACGCATTTGTATACGGTGAACGGGCAGAGGAAGCGTTTTCGCGTCTGAACGAGGAGTACGGAAAGGTCGGACTTAAAGCCACTTTTTTCAGTTCGATGACAAATCCGACCACACGTTTTGTAAATGGACTGATATATGCAGCAGTCGGACTTCTTGGAGCGCTCGGAGCGACCGGACATTTCGCTTTTGTTGGGAAGATGTCAGTAGGAAAGCTTTCGAGTTTTCTTGCATATTCAAATCAGTATACAAAGCCCTTTAATGAAATATCCGGAGTATTTGCAGAGCTTCAGAATGCAGTTGCATCGGCGGGAAGAGTATTTGATCTGCTTGATGAAGAAGAGGTTACGGACGATTCTGATAAAGAAGTCCTTGCTGAGTGCAATGGTGATATAAGCTTTTCTGAGGTGTATTTCTCTTATGTTCCGGAAATCAGACTTATACAGGGTTTCACACTGAATGTGACTTCCGGACAGAAAGTAGCGATAGTAGGACCTACCGGCTGTGGCAAATCAACTATAATCAATCTGCTTCTGAGGTTTTATGATATTGAACAAGGAACCATAAAGATCTCAGGTCACGATATAAACAGCATAACGCGCGATAGTCTCAGAAGCTGTTTTGGAATGGTGCTTCAGGATACATGGGTGTTTACAGGAACTGTTGCCGAAAACATAGCGTACGGAGTTCCGGAAGCGACTCGTGAACAGGTGATAGAAGCGGCAAAGGCTGTGTATGCACACGGATTTATAAAAAGGCTTCCCAACGGCTATGATACGGTCATAAGCGAGGAAAGCGGATTGTCTCAGGGACAGAAACAGCTTATATGTATAGCAAGGATAATGCTAATGGATCCGCCTATGCTGATACTTGACGAAGCAACAAGCTCTATTGATCTGCGAACCGAGCATCGTATCCAGAAAGCATTTACGAAGCTTATGGAGGGCAGAACAAGCTTCATAATAGCACACAGGCTTTCTACGATAAAGCATTCAGATACGATACTTGTTATGAAGCATGGAAATATAATAGAGCAGGGGAGTCACGAAGAACTGATGAAGACCGGCGGCTTTTACTCTGAATTATATAATAGCCAGTATGCATCGTGAAACAAAACACGTCCCATGCGGGACGTGTTTTTATATACTGTTCCATGCGTATCTGCTGATCTCAGGAACGTTTCCTACAAGAATATTCTCAGCGATGAGGAATTCAAAGCTTGCACTGCTGCTGAAGGAGTACAAAGGAACAGATGACTGAAGCTGTACATTCACAACAGCTGATATACGATGACAGGTCTGATTTATACCGGCAGATTCAAAGGTGCTTTTTAGTTTGACATCCGCTGAACCAGCCGGGCACACTTTGATCTTTATCTCAGGACCTTTTCCAACAAGCATATAAGAGCCTGTCAGAGAGCCGACAGGTATCCTTTCTGTGTGGGCGTTGGAAATACTCAGTGCCTTGTTGATACGCAGGCTCAGATCCGACTGTACTTTATTTATGTTGTAAGGGATAGTTTCAATTGAAACAGCTTTACCGCTTTCGTCATAAAGAACCGCAGAGAAATCGCTGTATGTAAATTTGTTTTCGCAAAGGTATTCGGAGACAGTCTCACCGATTATTTCATTTGTAGAAGCATTCGCGAAATGTTCAGCCTGCATTGCAGCAACAGGTCTGAGCGATTTGTCGGCTTTAACGGCAGCTGCAATAAGCAGAAGGAGTATAACAGTGAATATTATACCGCCTATGACTGCTTTTTCTGATCTCTGAGGTCTTCTGTGTCTACGCATTGGAATGAGAACTCCTTTGTTTGCGGTTATTGAAGTATACACTATTTATATTCCGAATGCACAGATTTTGTGACATCGCATCTGACAATAAAGGCAGATTTTGTCAGATAGTTTTGCATATTAATTAAAAAGAAAAAATTTCAAAAAAGTATGGAAATTTATTTTGTAATGTGATATAATTGATTTTGATTGGTTTATTTGCAATGGTGCAATTGACCTTTTCTGCTTCTATAATATATAGTAAGCAGAAGATTAATAATTATCTGCTATGCAGATTTATATTTTGAGGAGGTTTGTACATGAAAAAAGTGCAACTGACAGAAACTGTTCTGCGTGACGCTAATCAGTCACTTATGGCTACACGTCTGCCTTATGCTGATTATGAGGGTATCCTTGCCGATATGGACAAGGCTGGCTACTACTCGATCGAGTGCTGGGGCGGCGCAACATTTGATTCCTGCCTTCGTTATCTCAACGAAGATCCGTGGGAGAGACTCCGCAATCTCAGAAAGAATCTTCCTAACACACGTCTCCAGATGCTCCTGAGAGGTCAGAATCTTCTTGGTTATAAGCACTATCACGACGATGTAGTTGAGAAGTTTATCGAGCTTTCTATCAAGAACGGTATCGATGTTATCCGTATCTTTGATGCTCTCAATGATTTCAGAAATATCGAAACAGCGCTTAATGCTACAAAGAAGTATGCAAATAACAGAACTATCGCTTCCGGCTGTATATCATATACCCAGAGCCCGGTACATACAGTAGACAAGTACATTGAAATGTGTAAAGAGCTCAAAAATATGGGCTTTGATACCATCTGTCTCAAGGATATGGCTGGCACTATGTCTCCATATGAGGCAGAGCACCTTATCAAGGGGATCAAGGACGCTATCGGCGATATGACTCTCATTCTCCATACTCACTGCACAACAGGTATGGCATATATGACACTCACTAAGGCTATCGAATCCGGTATCGACGTTATTGATACAGCTACATCATGTTTCTCCGGCGGTACATCACAGCCTTCAACAGAGACTATGTACTATGCATTCAAGCAGTATGGTATCGACTGCGGACTTGATGAGGAGATCATCAACAAGGTCAACGATTACTTCAAGCCGATCAAGCAGAAGTACATTGATAACGGACAGCTCAATCCGAAGAGCCTTGCAACAGATGCTCAGGCTCTTGTATATAAGGTTCCGGGCGGTATGCTTTCAAACATGATCGCAAACCTCACAGATATGCACGCAATGGACAAATTTGATGCAGCACTTGCTGAGATCCCGAAGGTAAGAGCAGATCTCGGTTATCCGCCGCTCGTAACACCTCTTTCACAGATGGTAGGAAATCAGGCTGTAACAA
Source organism: Ruminococcus flavefaciens (assembly GCA_015067005.1). GTDB lineage: Bacteria > Bacillota > Clostridia > Oscillospirales > Ruminococcaceae > Ruminococcus > Ruminococcus flavefaciens_AA. The sequence goes on along the minus strand of SVNH01000007.1, from coordinate 15,021 downwards.
ATGTTCTGGTAGGTGAGAGATACAAGAATATCTCCAAGGAAGTCAAGAACTACATCAAGGGCGAGTACGGTATCGCACCTGCACCGATCGACGCTGAACTCAGCAAGAAGGTGCTCGGTGACGCTCAGCCGGTAGATTGCCGTGATGAGGATAAGAAGAGAACAGGCGAGGAGTTCAAGGCTGCTAAGGTAGCACTCGGTGATCTTTGCCGCAGCGAAGAGGATGTAATGAGCTACATCTGCTATCCTGACCAGACACTCAATTTCCTCAAGGCACGTAAGGCTCAGGAAGAGAACGAAGCCGTTTATACAATCGAAGAGATGTAAGGAGACGGTGATATGGTAGAAAATACAACTATTGCCGTAACTGAGATAGCAACAAAGGCAACAGAAGCAACTACTGAAGCAGGTGATAAGCTCAGCATAGGCGAAGCAGCAGTAACGGCTGTATTCGGTTATTCGGTAGTATTTGCCGGACTTGTTATACTTATGATAGTGCTTTATTGCACAGGCGCATATTTCAAATCAAAAGAAGAAAAGAGCAAGCCGGCAGTTGCACCTGCAAATAACGCTGCACCGGCAGTAAAGGCAGTGCCTGCTGCTGAGCAGAAGCTTGCACCCGGTTCAGCAGGTCATGTAAAGCTTTTCGATGTTCCGGATAAGGAAGCAGCAATGATAATGGCTATTGTTGCGGATAAAATGCAGAAGCCTCTTAATGAGCTTCACTTTATTTCAATCAAGGAGGTCAAATAACCATGAAGTATAAAGTTACTCTTAACGGAAAAACATATGAAGTTGAGGTCGAGCAGGGTAAGGCAGTCCTTCTTGATGAATACGAAGCACTCGCCCCTGCACCGGCTGCACCTGCCGCACCGGCAGCAGCACCGGCAGCCGCAGCAGCTCCTGCACCTGCACCGGCAGCAGCAGTTAACCTCGCAGCAGGTGAGACTGTTGAAGCACCTATGCCCGGAAATATCATCCGCGTTGATGTAAAGCAGGGCGATACAGTCAAGGCTGGACAGATACTTGTAATACTCGAAGCAATGAAAATGGAAAACGAGATTGTTGCTCCTAAGGACGGTACAGTAGCACAGGTCGTAACAAGCAAGGGCTCAGTTGTAGATACAGGCGCTCCGCTGGTCGTTATAGCATAAGGAGGCTCGCGGTATGGACGTTATTGAGACCTTAAAAACATTATGGAACGATTCAGGATTCCAGAGTTTCTTCGTAGACAGCGGCTGGAAGAATCTGGTAATGATAGTAATATCCTGTCTCCTTCTGTATCTTGGTATTAAAAAGAAATTCGAGCCGCTTCTTCTTGTAGGAATCGCATTCGGATGTCTCCTTGTAAACCTTTCATATTTCGGAGAAGGATCAAGCGATGCACTTTATCATCTTGATCTCTGGGACAACTTCCTTGATCCGGAACATGAAGATTATCACAGCTACGGTGCGATACTCAAACACGGCGGACTTCTTGATATACTTTACATAGGCGTTAAAGCCGGCGTATATCCGTCACTCATATTCATGGGCGTAGGAGCTATGACCGATTTTGGTCCGCTTATCTCAAATCCTAAGAGCCTTCTTCTTGGAGCAGCTGCACAGATGGGCGTATTCCTCGCATTCTTTGGTGCGATTTGTCTCGGCTTTACAGGACAGGAAGCAGCTTCTATCGGTATCATCGGCGGTGCTGACGGTCCGACAGCTATCTTCCTTACAACAAGACTTGCACCTCATCTTCTTGGCGCTATCGCCATTGCAGCTTACTCATACATGGCACTTATCCCAATGATACAGCCGCCTATTATGAAAGCTCTCACAACAGAGAAAGAGCGTCAGGTAAAGATGGAGCAGTCCAGAACAGTTTCAAAGACAGAGAAGATAATCTTCCCGATAATCGTAGCAATGTTCGTAATTCTGCTTCTCCCTTCAACAGCACCGCTTGTAGGCTGTCTTATGCTCGGCAACCTCTGGAGAGAGTGTGGTGTTACAGAAAGACTTTCTGATACAGTTCAGAATGCACTTATGAACATCGTAACAGTATTCCTCGGAATCTCAGTCGGAGCAACAACTGCTGCTACAAGATTCCTTTCGATGCAGACCATCAAGATCGTAGTTCTCGGACTTACAGCGTTCTGCTTCTCAACGATCGGCGGACTTCTTGTAGGAAAGCTGATGTATAAGCTTTCCGGCGGAAAGATCAACCCGCTTATTGGATCAGCTGGTGTATCAGCTGTACCAATGGCAGCAAGAGTATCGCAGATGGAAGGACAGAAAGCTAATCCGAAAAACTTCCTTCTCATGCACGCTATGGGACCTAATGTTGCCGGAGTAATCGGTTCGGCTATTGCAGCAGGATTCCTTCTTGCAGTATTCAAGTAAAAACACATCGCCTGCGGATATACCGCAGGCGATTTTTTGTAACACAGCAAGATTATATTGCATATCAAATATAACGCACTGAGATTGAATGGTCGCACGACCAGCAGACGATAATGCACATAACTGATCGGATATAAATAAATCGTTCACAAATAGGATATTTTTGTTAATTGCAGGAACAGGGCAAAAATACTATAATATAAATGGACGTTGAGTCTGACCTGTCAGGCAGCCGGTCGTTGTTCAATATCTGGGGGATATGGATAAAGAACGAGGCAGTATCGCATAGATCAGAGCCGCAGTTTAGGCGCTGCGGGATCATGTGGCTGCGGGAGTGGTTCTATTGCTTATGTTGGCTTAGGCAGCTGACTGTTAAGGTATGTGATAGTACCATTTTTATGGAGTGGAATTGACAATTAACGCGGTGCAGCGGCGTAATAATGTCGCTGCGACATACCGTAGACGAGCAGCAAAATCGTCTTATGTTTTATTATTCACGGGACACTGAATATAAGACACGATATAATGTGTCTGCAAACCTTCTATTACTCTTAATAAAAGGGCCTTGATCGCTGATCGAGGTCCTTTTATTGTCTGATTGTAAGAAATGTAAAAATGATAGATGGACGTTTGTGCAAAATGTAGATTTTAAAAATTGTGTTGACATTAAGAAAAAATTGTAATATAATAGAAAAAGAGATAGATATTAAAGTGTAGAATGAACTAAGGAAGGAAACAATCCGCAATACGCTATTATTACGGCGCAATTGTTTTCCCTAAGTTCTAAATGGCATATCAAAGCGAAATAAACTGCTGCTATATAAAAATACAAGGCAGCGCTTCATCGGATGCAATCACTCTTGTGGCGGTGAAAAGTTATTTTGTTTTGATTTGTAAAAAGAACATTACCGGAAATAATTGGCGTCTTTTTTGTTTTACAATAAACCAGATTTCATATATTACGGATACGGATATGATCTATCCGGCTTGTTGACCATTAGTGCATATATCTCTTGAAATGACTTGAATTGCTGTATAACTGATGTAACGGGTCAGCGGCAGCGCTTACAGACCATCCGCACTGGAGGATGAGCTTCTGTGGGAAGAGCACTGGCTTTGACGGAACACCGTACCTGCAGCAGCAGAGTGTACTTCAGATATACTGCACGGATAAGAAATGATGCTGAAGGTTATATGTGAAGGAATGTCGGCTCCATGACGAGGAGGACTTCTGAATTGAACACATTAAGAACCGTGAAGGCTGTGAGATTATTGATGTGGTCAGAATGTACGTGAATTGTGAGATCTTAGCTTCTTGCGCTGCTTTGTAATTCAAATTTATATTTCGTTTACAGGGAAAGTATCCGCCAGACATCGGAACTTTCAGATCAAATATCGAAAACAAACCGGCATATAGTGCCGTATTCAGATAAATAGAAAAAGGAAGAACAACAAACAAATAACAACAAAACAAAATATTAAAGAAAAAATACATGAGGGCAACCTCAAATTATGTGTGAACAAAAATCGGAGGATATAAATAATGGCTAACAATCGTCTTAGACCGGGACGTGTTGCTTTGGCTATGGCTATAATCGTGGGTTCATGTGTACTTCTTGACCATGCGAGAAGAGACCTTTTTAAGCCAAATGCAAACCTGGTCGTAAGCGGTAACTTTAAATCTGGCTCGGCACAGTATGTAGAGCAGCAGACCGAGAGACAGCAGCAGCTTGGCAACGAAGCAGAGACTGCAACATCCTTCAAAGGAGTGCAGAACTTGGGCTATTCAGAGCTGAGTCTGCCATCATCGCGGCTTTCAGCCGGAACATTAGCTTTAGTTGATGCAGCACATCCTGCTGTCGAGACTAATGTTTCAGGTATGGTAACGCTTGCAAATGAGAAGAATGAGTTTTATACTATTATGAGTACGGACATCAAGCTTGACCGTGAAGCTGCTGATGCTTTCAACAGGATGATGACCGATTATAACAGCGCTACAACTCTTTCGGATTTTATTGTCTATGGTACAACAGCAACATATACTGAGGCGGGTTCTGCCTGCCCGAAGAAATTTCCTGAATCAGCAACAGGAAATACTATTGACCTTGCACTCAATGGTATGGGCGGTATCATTTCATATGATGGAAGTGATACACAAAGCTGGGTAGTGAATAATTGTGCAAAGTACGGCTTCATTTTAAGATATCCTCAGGGAAAAAAGGACAAGACATCACAGGATTACTGTCCTTGGCACCTCCGTTATGTCGGACCGGTGCATTCATCAATCATGGCAGAGAAAGGGTTCTGCCTTGAGGAATACCTTGATTTTTTGAAAAATTATACTTTTGACAATGCCTTAGCCTACAATTTAAACGGGGTTAATTATGAGATTTACAGCGTTGTTTCACTTGGAGATTCAACGCCGGTGAGAGTACCGGTTTCCGGTAATTATACAATTTCCGGAAATAACTCGGATAGGTACATAATAACTACTATCAAGAATTAATGGTTTAACGGTTAAACGTCGATATAATGGGAGCAGTTGCGCAGCTGCTCCCTATTTTCGTATATTTCAGTGCTTCCGGACATATATTGTCACGAGGTGAAATTATGAAACGGTTGATCGTGATTATAGCGCTGTTATTTTCGGTTGCTTCTGCAAGTATTCTCATAGGTGCCGGCATGGGTACAGAGGTGGATACTGATGTATCTTATATACTGATAGAAGCGGATACGCGAAGTGTACTTGATTCGCAGAATCCTGATCTGCCGCGTAATGCCGGTTATATGTCCAAATTAATGTCGCTTTTGCTTATCGCAGAGGATATTGATTCAGGAAAGTATAGCCTTGCTGATGAATTGACTGCTTCTCAGAGCGTAGCCGGTACGAAAGGCTCAGTCGTATGGCTTCAGCCGGGAGATACCATGACTGTTGATGAGCTGATAAAGTCGGTAGCTGTCGGCAATGCCAATGATGCCCTGACTGTACTTGCTGAGAGGTCAGAGGGCACTATTGAAGATTTTGTGATACGCATGAATACTGAGGCTTTCGACCTTGGACTAAGGGACACCTCTTTTTACTCGCCGTATGGATACTATGACGAACGCGAGAATACTACTGCTAATGATATAGCATTGGTGTGTGCTGAATTGTCTAAGTACAGCTTTATGACGGATTATTTTGCTATCTGGCGTGATTTTATCAGGAATGATACCTATGAACTTGTAAATGAGAACTCACTTTCACGGACGTATGATAAGCATATCGGATTCAAGGCGTGTCATTCTGAACAAGCAGGCTATTGCTTTGCGGAGGGCGGCAGGTCTGAGGACGGTACTTGTTATATAGCAGTTGTTCTTGGAGGCAAGGATTACGATTATGCTGAAAAGCTTGCAAAGAAACTCTGTAACAAAGGATTCAGCGACTACAAGGTAACTGTTACGATGTTTCCGGATGAGATGCTTGCACCTCTGAAAGTACGGAACGGGGAGCAGTCAGCGGTAATGATGAAGATAGAGGAGCAGAGTTCACTTGTCATACCGCGCAATTCTGGCGAACTTAAAACGGTAGTTGTATTGCCTGATTATGTGAATGCACCGGTGTACAGGGGACAAAGGGTAGGCAGTGCAGCATTTTTCAACGGCAAGACGCTCGTTTATGAATCAGACATTATCGCGTGTGAAGATGTAAAAGCGATGAATTACTGTTATGTTTTGAAGAAAATGTTGTCAAAATTGATAGAATGAATCTTGATGTTATTGGTGTAAATACACAAATATATAAATATTGCCTCAAAGAGACTTGAAAAAATCTTAAAAATATAGTATCATAAAGATGGTAAATTATATTTGCACGGCTTTCGTGCTATTGGAGGTAATTTTCAATGTCATTAAAACTCAACACAAAGTATCTGAAGGACTATGTTAATTCTGATGAGCTTGCAGGTATCAAGTCTCAGGTAGAGGCTGCTGCTGATGCTCTTCATAATAAAACCGGTCTCGGAAATGATTTCCTTGGCTGGGTAGAGCTCCCTACAAACTATGATAAGGATGAATTTGCACGTATTAAAGCCGCTGCTGAAAAGATCAAGAAGAATTCTGATATTCTCATCGTGATCGGTATCGGCGGTTCATATCTTGGCGCAAGAGCTGCTATCGAGCTCCTCAAATCGCCACTTTATAACAATATTAAGAAGGATACACCTGATATCTATTACGTTGGAAACAGCATCAATCCTGCATATCTCAATGAGATCATCGCACTCTGCGACGGTAAGGATTTCTCTGTAAACGTAATTTCAAAGTCCGGTACAACTACCGAGCCTGCACTTGCTTTCCGTATCTTCAAGAAGATGGTAGAGGACAAGTACGGCAAGGACGGCGCAAAGGAGAGGATCTTCGCTACAACTGATAAGGCAAGAGGCACTCTCAAGAGCCTTTCAGATACAGAAGGTTACGAAACTTTTGTTATTCCGGACGATGTTGGCGGACGTTTCTCAGTTCTTACAGCTGTTGGACTTCTTCCAATCGCTGTTGCCGGCTGCGACATTGATGCTCTCATGAAGGGTGCAGCGAAGGCTCAGGCTGATTTCTGCGCTGATTTTGACAATAACGACTGCTATAAGTATGCAGCACTCAGAAATATCCTTTACAGAAAGGGTAAGTCTGTTGAAATGCTCGTTTCATATGATCCAAGCTTCGTAATGATGTCAGAGTGGTACAAGCAGCTCTTCGGCGAAAGCGAAGGCAAGGACAATAAGGGTATCTTCCCATCATCCGCTGTATTCTCAACTGATCTCCACTCTATGGGACAGTACATCCAGGACGGCGCAAGAGTTCTCTTCGAGACTGTTGTTGACATCAAGAAGCCTAAGACCGACCTCTTCCTTGAGCCTGATGCTGAGAACCTTGACGGTCTTAACTTCCTCACAAATCAGAATATGTCTGTTGTAAACAGAAAGGCATTTGAGGGAACTGTTCTCGCTCATACAGAGGGCGGAGTACCGAATATCATTCTCGAACTTGATGATACAACAGAAGAGAATGTTGGATACATGATCTATTTCTTTGAAAAGGCTTGTGCAATTTCAGGCTATGTGCTTGGTGTAAATCCGTTCAATCAGCCTGGTGTTGAAAGCTACAAGTCAAATATGTTTGCACTTCTCGGCAAGCCGGGATATGAAGGTGCAAAGGCTGCTCTCGAAGCTAAGCTTGGCTGATAGCCGGCTTCTGCATAAATAGTTCCCAGCACTTGCAGGAAACTTTTACAAAGCAAAATTTTTACACTGCCTCAAAAGGCAATGGAAGGAGTAAATTATGATTAAACTTATTACAGGTAAAAAGGGTACTGGAAAGACTAAGATCCTCATCGACCAGATCAATGATACTGTAAAATCCACAAACGGCAACCTCGTTTGCATCGAAAAGGGCGATAACATCAGACGTTCTATCAGCTTCAGAGTAAGATGGTGTGATGTTGAGAAGTTTGCTATCGAGGGATATGATGCATTCTATGGCTTCGTAGCTGGTATGCTCGCTGGCAACTATGACATCAAGGATGTTTTCGTTGACGGTATCCTCAAGATCGGCGGCAGAGACTACGATGCCCTCGGAAATCTTTTTGAGAAGCTGGACAAGCTCACAGGCGATGAAGCAACAGTAGTATTCACTGTTTCAGCTGATGATTCTGAGCTTCCTGCAAGTGTAAAGCAGTTCATTAAGTAATACAGGAAAAATTTAAGCTTTTTTACGCCGGACTATTGACATATCTTGTAGTTTGGTGTATAATATAACTTGTGATGCTCAGAAGGATTTTAATATGAAGATCAATTTAAAACAACTTTTTAGTATTGTCGGAGAATCAAAAGACATCGCTTACACGATTCAGAAAGGCGAACTTTCGGAGATCCACGGTTACGATTTCTCGTCGCCGATAGAGGCCAAGGGACGTATTTACAATAAAGCTGATGTAGTTTATCTTGAGTATTCAGTCGATTTTTCACTCCTGAATACCTGCGACAGATGTCTTAAAGAGTTTGAAAAGGACTATCATTATGAGTTCAGTCATATTGTAGTTCCTTCAGTCAGCCGCGATAATGATGAGTATATCGTTGCTGAGAGCGAGAGCATTGAACTGAATGATATTGCTGTTACAGATCTTTTGCTTCAGCTGCCTACAAAGATACTTTGCAGAGAAGACTGCAAGGGGCTTTGTATGATATGCGGCTGTGATCTTAATGAATCTGAATGCAATTGTCTGAATAATTGAGCTGTGAAGCTCGTTTGAAGGAGGTGCCATAATGGCTGTACCGAAGAGAAAAACTTCCAAGGCAAGACGTGATAAGAGACGTTCTGCAGTATGGAAACTTGAAGCACCTGCAATGTCAAAGTGCGACAACTGCGGCGCATATAAGGCTCCGCATAAGGTTTGCAAGAACTGCGGTTTCTATAAGGGCGTTGAGGTCCTTAAACTTGACGCTGAATAATCGTCTTTTAACATGAACTATGAGAAGGAGAGGAGGAGAAATCCTTCTCTCCTTTTTGTAATTAACGGTTACGTATGCACATATCGGCTGGAGAAGAGAATATGGTTAAGATCAATAGTATAATTCCCGGATCTCCGGCTGCAAAAGTTGGTTTAGCAGAGGGAGATCTGCTATCAAAGATCAATGGACACGGTGTAAAAGATGTCCTTGACTATATGTATTACGCTGCTGAAACAAGTGTAACACTTGAAATAGTGAGACACGGTGAGGAATTTGAGTTTCACATTGAAAAGGATGAATACGATGATCTCGGACTTGAATTCGAGACTTTTCTCATGGACAGTAAGCAGTCATGCAGCAATAAATGTGTATTCTGCTTTATTGATCAGATGCCGCCCGGAATGCGTGAAACGTTGTATTTCAAGGACGATGATGCGAGATTATCGTTTCTTCAGGGAAATTATGTAACTCTTACCAATCTGAAACAGGAAGATATTGACCGTATCATAGAGATGAAACTCAATATCAATGTGTCAGTCCATACAACCAATCCGGAACTTCGTGTAAAAATGATGCACAATCGTTTTGCAGGGGAGAAGCTTAAATTTATATGGCAGCTTGCAAAGAACGGAATCAAGCTTAATTGCCAGATAGTGTGCTGTCCGGGACTTAACGACGGTGATGAGTTAAGACGTTCGCTGCGTGATCTCGGTGAACTCATGCCCAATATCACCAGTATGGCAGTAGTACCGGTCGGCGTAACAAAATTCCGTGAAGGACTTTATCCGCTGGAAACATTTACTCCCGAGGGTGCAGGTGAAACGATCGATATAATCGAATCTTTTCAGAAGGAATTTCTTGAGAAATTCGGAACACGCACCGTGTTTCCTTCGGATGAGTTTTACCTTATTGCTGGGAGACCTATCCCGCCAGCGGAGGTCTATGAGGACTATCCTCAGTACGAAAACGGAGTCGGTATGCTTCGTTCACTTATGGACGAGTTCTATCAGGCACTTGATATGGCTGAGTGGGAAGGCGAAAACCGCATCGTTTCGATAGCAACAGGTTATTCAGCTTACGGTACTATAAATACACTCGCCAAGGCTGCTGAAAATAAGTTTCCCGAACTGAAATGTAACGTGTATCGCATACGCAACGATTTTTTTGGTGAAACGATAACTGTATCCGGACTTATAACAGCGCAGGACCTTATGGCACAGCTAAAGGGAAAAGAACTTGGAGAAGAGCTGCTTTTGCCGTCTTCAATGCTGAGGCGAGACAGCGATATTTTCCTTGACGATATAAGAGTTCCTGTTGTGGAGGAAACGCTCGGTGTAAGGATAAAATCGACTAACAGCGATGGATATGAGCTTCTTGATGCCATTATGGGCATTGAATATTAACAATGAAAATAACGTCTTAATGACGATAACAATGAATACAGAAAGGAGATGTGAGATATGTCGATACCAATAGTAGCGGTAGTTGGAAGACCTAATGTAGGCAAATCAACATTATTCAACAAGCTTATTGGTCAGAGGCTGTCAATAGTAGAGGATACGCCCGGAGTAACCAGAGATCGGATTTACTCAAAATGTGAGTGGCGCGGCAAAGAATTCATGGTCGTAGATACCGGAGGAATCGAGCCGGACAGCGATGATGTTATACTTTCACAGATGAGAAGGCAGTCCGAGCTTGCTATTGAGAAAGCTGATGTTATAGTCTTTGTTACTGATATACGCTGCGGTGTTACAGCCGATGATTATGCAGTAGCGCAGATGCTTCTGAAGAGCGGAAAGCCCATAGTGCTCGCAGTAAATAAGTGTGATAATCTTGGTGAACCGCCGATGGAGCTCTACGAGTTCTATAATCTCGGACTTGGTGATCCTTATCCGATCTCGTCCGTACACGGACACGGTACAGGTGATATGCTTGATGTGATATATGATTATCTACCTGCATCAGATGAGACAGAGTACGAATCGGATGTTATCAAGGTAGCAGTCATAGGAAAGCCTAATGCAGGCAAGTCCTCACTTATCAACAAGATAGCAGGTGAGGAGAGGGTTATCGTATCGGATATTGCAGGAACTACCCGTGATTCAACGGATACAGTGACCGAGAACGAATACGGCAAGTTTGTATTCATAGACACAGCCGGTATCAGAAAGAAATCCAAAGTTACTGAGAAAATCGAGCATTACAGCGTTCTCAGAGCTTATATGGCAGTTGACCGTGCTGATGTATGCGTAATAATGCTTGATGCCGCAGAGGGCTTTACAGAGCAGGATTCTAAGGTCGCAGGATATGCACATGAGCAGGGAAAAGCTTGCGTAGTAGCTGTGAACAAGTGGGATCTTGTTGAAAAGAACGACAAGACCATGCAGGAGTATCGTACAAAGCTTGAAAATGATTTCAGCTTCATGTCATATGTTCCGTTTGTATTTATTTCAGCAAAGACCGGTCAGCGAATAAACAAGCTTTATGAGCTCATAAAATATACATACGAGCAGAACAGCATGAGAATATCAACAGGTATGCTCAATGACGTTCTTGCATATGCAACAACAAGAGTTCAGCCGCCGTCAGATAAGGGCAGGAGACTAAAGATCTACTACATGACGCAGCCATCGACTAAACCGCCGACATTTGTAACATTTGTAAACAGAGCAGACCTTTTCCATTTTTCATACAGAAGATATATTGAAAATCAGATACGTTCAACATTCGGACTTGAAGGAACGCCGGTTCGTTTCATCGTCCGTGAACGCGGAGGGAATGATAAATAATGAGAGTATTTATGGCGCTGATAATAGCAGCATCAGCAGGATATTTTCTTGGCAGCTGCAATTTTTCGATAATTGTGGTAAAACTTATGAAGGGCAGAGACATCCGTAATATGGGCAGCAAGAATGCCGGCCTTACAAATACTCTCAGGTGTGCCGGCAAGACGTGTGCGCTGCTTACGCTTATCGGAGACCTTGCAAAGGGTGTTGTGGCAGTTGGTATAGCAAGACTTTTTTGCAGTCTGCTCGATGCCGGTCTTGCGCCTGGAAATGATACACATTATATCGGCTATATAGCAGGTCTGTTTGCAGTTATCGGACATATTTTCCCGATATACTATGATTTCAAGGGCGGAAAGGGAGTGCTTGTAGGTGTTGCTTCATTCCTTGTTATAGACTTCAAGGTATTTCTTGCACTGCTTGCTATATTTGTGGTAATACTTACACTTACAAAATATGTATCACTTGCATCAATGATTAGTGCATTATATTGTCCGCTTTCAACACTGCTCATGTCATGGATAGTAAACAACAATTCGTTCGGAAGAAGCTTCATTTACATGATGATGTCGATTCCGATAGCAGCAATAGTGATATGGATGCACAGAAGCAATATTGAGCGTCTCAGAAATGGCACGGAGAATAAATTCACGTTCCATACAAGAGGCATTATCAATTGAGAAAGGGTGGAAGATCATGGCAAAAATTACTATTCTCGGTTCCGGCGGATTTGGACTTAGTCTTGCAATAATGGCTGAAAACTGCGGAGGTCATAGGGTAACAGTATGGTCTAAGTTTCAGTCGGAAATAGACGATATAAGAAAGCACGGCGAACACGTTCAGAAGCTTCCGGGAGTACCTGTATCAGAGAGCATAACTCTCACGAGTGACATTTCCTGCATAAAGGGCTGTGATATGCTCATATTCGGTATACCTTCATCATTTGTACGTGATGTTGCAAAGCTTGCAGCACCTTATGTTGACGATCATATGGTAGTTGTAAACACGGGCAAGGGACTTGAAGAAGGTTCGCTGAAAACGCTCAGTCAGGTCATCTCGGAAGAAGTTAAGACGGATAAGCTTGTTGTACTCTCAGGACCTTCTCACGCAGAAGAAGTGGCACGGTGCATACCTACTACTATCGTTGCTGCTTCTGATAATCATGAAGCGGCAGAGTACGTACAGAAGCAGCTTGCAAACAGCAGCTCACTGAGAATATACCTTAATAATGACGTTAAGGGATGTGAGATCGGCGGAGCACTGAAAAATATAATCGCACTCTGTGTAGGAATATGCGACGGTATGGGCTATGGTGACAATACCAAGGCAGCCCTTATGACACGCGGTATCCATGAGATAGCCCGTCTCGGAAAGGCATTTGGTGCTAATGCAACAACATTCAGCGGACTGACAGGAATAGGTGATCTTATCGTTACCTGTACAAGTATGCACAGCCGTAACAGAAGAGCAGGCATCCTGATAGGTCAGGGCGTGTCTCCGCAGGAAGCAGTCGAGAGAGTTGGCACAGTAGAGGGATATTTCTGCTGTAAAGCTGCATATGATCTTTCAAGGAGACTCGGTGTTGAGATGCCTATAACCGAACAGCTCAACGAGGTCCTATTTAAAGGCGGCGATGTAAGGCTTGCACTTACACATCTTATGAATCGACCGCTTAATCATGAAGAGATATGATTTTGTAAAGGAGTATAGAACATGGTAAGCATCTGTGAGTATAGGGGACATATCCGTAACTGGAAGTCACTTTGCAGTGAACTCGGCGTGAGTACAGCAATAAGCCGTGAAGAGCGTGAAAAAGCAATAATAGTAAAGGCATACGAAAAATGGGGACATGACATTGCAGACCACTTATACGGAATGTTTGCATTTTCACTTGTTGACGACGCAACAGGCGAGATGTTCTGTGTACGCGATCAGTTCGGAACCAAGCCGTTCTACTATTACCAGACCGCTGACGGCAGACTTCTTGCAAGCCTGTCAATAAGAAAGATCATGCAGCAGGAAGGCTTCAAAAAGGAACTTAATACCTCAATGCTTCAGATCTATATGTCACTGACATATGTTGCCGGCGAGGATACATTCTTCAAGGGACTGAAAAAACTCATGCCCGGACACTGGCTCTCTTTCAGGGACGGCAAGCTTGAACTTCACCGCTACTGGAGACCTGAATTCAAGCCGGATAACACAAAGTCGCTTGAAGACTGGGCAGATGAGATACACTCAACTCTTACTCATATCATGACAGAAGTCAAGGAAGAAGGCGAAGTAGCCGAATCATTCCTTTCCGGCGGTGTTGATTCTTCGTATGTACTTGCGATGAGCGATGCAAAACGTGCAGATTCATGCGGTTACGATGAGGAGCGATTTGACGAATCCCGTGTTGCAGCCAAAACAGCACAGCTGCTTGGTGTAGAACACTCAGTTGCAAATATACAGCCTGAGGACTTCTTTAACGTTGTGCCCTATGTTATGTACAATATGGAGCAGCCGCTCGGAGACGCTTCTGCGATAGTATTCACACTTGGCTGTCTCTCAACAGCAAAGCATACGAAGCTGGGCTACTCAGGTGAGGGCGCGGATGAATTCTTCGGCGGATATAATATGTACCGCAACGCTGAAAGATACGGCGATAATCTCAAGAACTTCTACGTTGGAAATACAAATATAATGAACGAGGAAGAAAAGCAGCGCATTCTTAAAAACTATGATCCGTCTGTACTTCCGATCAACACAGTCAAGCGTATCTACGAGGAAAACGAAGGACTTGATCCGCTTACAAAGATGTCTGATGTTGACATACAGATATGGCTTGAAGGCGACATTTATCTTAATGTAGACAAAATGAGTACAGCAGCCGGACTTGAAATAAGAATGCCGCTTACAGACAGACGTATTTTCGACATAGCTTCAAGAATGCCGTCTGAGTATAAGGTAAATGCAGAGCAGAATAAGGTAGCGTTCAGAACAGCAGCAGCTAAGGTACTGCCTGAGGAGATCGCGTTCCGAAAGAAGCTTGGATTTATAGTACCTATACGCATATGGCTTGCAGATGAGCGTTACAATGCTGATGTAAGAGCGAAGTTCAATAGTGATATAGCCGGTGAATTCTTCAACGTTGACGAAATAAAGGCAATATACAACGAATATGTCGGAGGTAATTCCGATTACTGGCGCAAGGTATGGACTATCTATACATTCCTTGTCTGGTACGAAGAGTATTTTGTGAAGAGATAAAATTTAGGCACTGACAATGTATTGTCAGTGCCTTTTCATTGTAATTAGAAAACCCCCAGTTTGACTGGGGGTTCAAAAGAGCTTAAAGCTATAAGGCTTGAAAGAAAAACTCCT
>SVNH01000026.1 GCA_015067005.1 Ruminococcus flavefaciens | reverse complement strand
GGTGGGGACTACAGGGCTCGAACCTGTGACCCTCTGCTTGTAAGGCAGATGCTCTCCCAGCTGAGCTAAACCCCCACGCTTTTATCATCAGTTCTGCGCCTGACGACTTATATATTATAGCACAGGACTTATTGTTTGTCAAGCGTTTTTTGAAAATTTTTTCAAAAAAATTTTTCGTTTCCTTGTATTCCTATATATATGGACGTTTCAGAAAAAATATTCCTGTTACTAAGGTAAAAAAATCCGGATGTCTCCCACATCATGAGTGACATCCGGCATAGCTTCATTCATTCAGCAGACGTTTCAGCATTACGCTGCGACATTTCTTTTCAAGTGTGTCATCGAGGGGTTCGAGCGTGATATGCTCAGCCTGTCCCCTGTTGATGCAGTATCCGATCATGTAGTCAGCGATCTCCGGATTCTTTGAAAGACATGGACCGTGAAGATATGTTGCGATGACATTCTTCTCGATGTAGCCCTCCGCCTTGCTTCCGGCACAGTTTCCGTTACCGTAAAGCACCTCTCCGAACGGTGTCTTTACTCCATGAGTCTGTCCGCCGTGGTTCTCGAATCCCACTACCTCAACAGGCTTGCCGGTGATATTGGTACGCAGCACGATATTGCCTATACAGCGCATTTTACGGCTTTGCGGTGCGACTGTATGGTAATCGAACAATCCGAGACCTTTTATCTCGTTTCCGTCGGCATCGCGGTAGAATTTGCCCATAAGCTGATAGCCTCCGCAGATGAGAAACATGAAAGTTCCGCTGCTGTAAGCCTTTATTATACCCTCGCGGCACTTCATTAGGTCGGCGGAGATGTGCTGCTGTTCGAGGTCTGCACCGCCTCCGATGTAGATAAGGTCATAGGACGAAAAATCCGGCATTTCCGAATCTATCGAGTAGGAATCGACCTGACACTCTATACCTCGCATACCGCAACGGTAGCGGATTATTTCCATATTGCCGCTGTCGCCGTAGAGATCGAGCATATCCGCATACATATGAAGTATCTTTACTTTTTTCATTTGCTCTCACCTCCGTGCTTTTCGGCATAGCGTCTGAGCGCTGCCCGCGTCGGCTGGACTGCCGTATAATTTGCGATCACGAACTTTCTTCCGGAGGTTGAAGCGAGTTCCTCGACTGCTTCATCGAGGTCGGGGCGGACTACTATCTTTGACTGGTCATAGCCTGAGCACTTAATTCTTACTGCTATATCGTAGGCTCTTTTGCCGGATGTGACTACTCTTGAAACGCGCTCGAATACACTGAAATTGATGTCCCATATCCACGATACATCAAGACCGTCCGCAACGTTATCGTTCAGGACGAACAACAGCTCCTTCTCGCCTTCCATTTCGTTCATGACACGGAGCGTCATATTTGCACCGACAGGATTCTTCGCAAGATTCAGTGTAGCCTTATTCTTGCCGAGCATGAAATTTTCCATGCGTCCGTTCTTGACGGTGTATTTCGATATGACCTCATCGGTTATTTTCTGGTCGATGCCGTAAAGCTTTGCGACAGCCGCAACAGCCGTCATATTATACACATTATAAATGCTGTTCAGACGCGGCGAATATGTTTGACCGTCAACAGTAAACACAGGCTTTGAAAGGTCGATGCCGCTTGCCGTTACATACGCATCATAGTCACCGAAACCGCAGCTGCCGCAGCGGAATTTTCCGATGTGAGAATACTGGTAATACTCGTAGCTGAGCGGCTCTCCGCAGAATGGACAGAAACGTCCCTCGGAGGCCTCGAAGATCTTATCAGTTGCAAACGGATAGCGTTCTGCGCGGAAGTATTTAACATTTTTGTTTCCGGGATTTGCCTTGCCCAGACGCGCAGTGTTCGGATCATCGCCATTGAGTATGAGATTGCCCTCAAAGGTCTTGCAGAAGCCGTTTATCTTCTGGATAAGTGTTTCCATTTCGCCGTTTCGGTCGAGCTGATCGCGGAAGAAATCGAGCACCACGAGCGTATCGAGCTTCAGCTGCGAATATACTACCGGCACATGGGATTCATCGGTCTCAAGCACCATGAGATCAGCCTTTACTCTGCCCTTCATATCGCAGTTCCTGAGAAGCAGCGAGCATATACCGGTATCGAGATTGTTTCCCTCGCGGTTGATTATAAGCTTTTTCCCGCTCTTCTCAAAAAGCTGAGCGATACAGTTTGTAACTGAGGTCTTGCCGTTTGTACCGGTTATCGCTATGATCGGGCATTTAACGTCAAACATCGAGACCGCCTTATGTCCCGAAAGATGCCACAGGACTATTCCCGGAAGATTTCCGGCATTGCGGTGCATGAGCCGCAGCAGTTTTACTATTATCTTGCCTATAAGAATCTGTAATCGTTTCACATTATTCTCCTTGTCTATGTTTTCACTTCTCAGTATATGTTATTTTGCCGTCTTCGCCGAATACTACGTTTCCGCGGCTTTTAGCCTCACGTATACCGAGTGATACCGCTGTTTCTATCGCAGGAGTTACCCTTGAAAAGCCAAAAGCATGAGCAGTCTCGCGGATGAGGTCTTCACGCTGCATAGCTATCTGGCGTTCAAGTATCAGCCTGATGCCTGCGGCTATCTCATGCGGCGGAATGTCGGTGATGTCACGCTTTTCGCCTTCCTGATACACAGTCCTGCACTTATCATAGCTTTCGGGGATCTGATCCGGCAGCCACATGAATTCGGTCTCGCCGCTCTTAACGGATGTATACTTCGCATTAGCAACAGCTGCATCAAGAGTTTTCTTCATAGCTGCGCCCGGACGTGTTATTCCCCAGCAGGCAAATACCTTCTTTGCAAGTACGTTTCTGCTTACAGGCGCTTCAACAGCCAGTATGTCATTTACACAGCCGGTTATCTTGGCAAGTCCCGCTTCGCTGAAATTCTCGGAAACGCCATATGCCTTGACCTTGAAGGTCTCGTACTTATCGAAGCTTTCCGAGAGCGAGGTCTGCTGTTCCTGTTCAAAAACTACCTCCTGCTTAGGCTTCTGAGGTGCAGGCTCGTCCTTTTTAGGAGCGTGTTTTGCTTCGAGCGCATTCTGTATGGCATCCTTTATCTTTTCAATCACTCTTTCCCTGTTATCGAGCCAATCAAGAATATAGACATTCATCACATTCCAGCCCAGACCTTTCAGAACTGACGGCTGTGAAAGTGTGCGGTCGCTTGCGGTGCCGTTGCGGTAATTAGCAGCACTTCCGCAGTTGATTCCGAGTATGTACCTGTCCGGAGTCTCCGGATCGCATACCGCAACATCTATCTTGTAATCGGAACAGCCTACGCTGCATTTTGCCTTATAACCGTTCTTTTCAAGTTCAGCGGCAACAGCCTCACCGAAGCCGTTTGAAGCTGTCTGAGCGCCTCCGCGGACAGCAAGAGCGCTGCGTCCCTTAGCTGCAAATTCGAGGAAGCCTTTAAGTCCCTCAACGCCTTCGGAACGAGTGCGTGAAAGATCTATCTGATCCGGCGATATTACCGAGTAAACTATCATCTGACACTTTGAACGCGAGATCGCAACATTGAGACGTCTCCAGCCGCCGTCACGATTGAGCGGACCGAAGTTCATTGACACCTTGCCTTCCTTGTCCGAACCGTATCCGATCGAGAACATGATAACATCACGCTCATCACCCTGTACGTTTTCGAGGTTCTTGATAAGTATCGGCTCATACTGTTCATTCGCAAATGTTTCAAGTTCCGGCTCGCTGCGGAAGGCTTCCATGAGCATATCGTCAACGAGGTTCTGCTGCGGATGGCTGAATGTCACAACGCCGATACTCAGCTTTCTCAGCTGAGGATCACGAAGTCTGCGCGAGATCTCCTCAACGATAGCTTTAGCCTCAGCCTTGTTCGTCTTGGTCGAGCCCTTGTCGTAGTATCCGTCAACGTGTACCCAGCTGACCTCAGACACCTGATCGTCAGGCGACGGGAATGTGAACAGCTTATTCTCGTAATACTTCGCGTTGCTGTAAGCTATGAGACTTTCATGACGCGAGCGGTAGTGCCAGAGAAGATGCTTCTGCGGCATTGAAAGTGCAAGGCAGTCATCGAGTACGCTTTCGAGGTCTTCCTTCTCATAGTTCTCCTCATCGACCTGATTTGAACTGAAAAAGCTTGTCGGCGGAAGCTGCTTGGGATCACCGACTACTATGACGTTCTCGCCTCTTGCGATCGCACCGACTGCCTCACAGGTCGGTAGCTGTGAAGCCTCATCGAAAATTACAAGGTCGAATTTCGGGTAGGAAGGATCTATATACTGTGCCACAGATATAGGGCTCATCAGCATTACCGGACACATCCTGCGAAGAAGATTCGGTATGCTGTCGAAAAGCTTTCGTATCGACATCATCCTGCCGTTGCTCTTGATAGCCTTCTGAAGGATTCCGATCTCGGAACTGCCGGCAGCTTCCCCCGCAGCCGGTATCTTCGCTGAAAGCTCAGCAACAAGTTCCTGCATAGTGAGTGTACTGAAGCTGTTGAGCACCTCTCCGAATCGGCGGATAGTATCCTCAAAGAGAGTGCCCTGAAAGCCTGAAAGCACCGGACTTCCCGATATTACAGCTGAGATAGCTGCACGGCTGAGGTCGCAGTCGAATGCACTGAGAAGCTGTTCTGTCGGGACATTGCCGTCGAGGTAAGCGTCCGCAACACATCCAATGCCGAAGCTTCGGAGCTTATTGCAGATACTAACGATGCCTGTCCACTCCTTGAGACGCGGAAGTGCTCCGATGACTGCATCCGCCTTATCTGCTGCGAATCCGCACCAGTTATCGCCCGAAATAAGCTTATCCGGACGGAATGAGTATTCACTTTCGAGAGTTGAAACGATGCTGTCGAGCGCAGAATGATCGGCTGTTATCTTATCAGTAAGTTCACGGTTAGCGGCTTTCGCGGAACTATCCGAGAATCCGGAAGCGATCTTTTCTGCAATCGCCTTTTTCTGCTCGGCACTGAGCGGTGAAGCCTCTATGCGTCCGCGGACATCAGCAGAAAGAGCCGCCGACTTTGCAAGCATATCCCAGTCAGTTTCCTCACCAAGCCACAATCCGCCAAAGACAGACGTAATTTCAGCCGGAGCCTCCTTGACCGAGCGGCTGAATTCACCGAGACGGTTGAGTTTCTCGTAATATTCAACGATATTCCCCTTTGTTACCGTGCCTCCCGACTTTGCATGAGCATTGAGCTCGCTGACGAGTTTGCGGCTTTTGAAGAATTTCGGCAGCATCCATTTGCTCTGAGCGGTCTTCCAGTTGACGAGTGCTCCGCTGCTGTCGAATGCGAGGACGGATGTCTCGAACTTTTCGAGCACCTCCGCTTTGAGCTGCTTCATCTCCCTGCCGGACGCTATGAGGTTCTCAGCCGGAGTTTTCACATTTTCCCAGCTGCTTCCGCTGACTATCGCAGCAATGATATTCCCCTCGCCCGAAGCTGCTGAAAGCACCTCGGCAGCTGCCTTGCACTGCGGATAAGTGAGACTTCCGCTGCCGCAGAATGAGTATATTTTTTCGTTGTCAGATTCGACCTTTGCGAGCGCAGACTTGAATTCGCCAAGCTTTGCAGCGATCTCGTCTCTTGTCTGAGGGGTACACGAATCGAGTGTGCATACACCGAGCGGAGTTGCTGTAACATCGCCGAATTCTCTTCCGGCAGCTGCAAGGGTTTCAAGAGTTTCGCGCCACTGAGAATACGATGTCTCGTTCATAGCTGCGATATGACTTGAATCAAAGGCGAATTTACCGCCGTTATCCCTGTTCTGCTCATAGCGGACAACAGCGTCATAGAGTGAGAATCCGAAGCTGCGTACCTTGTGTATCTCTTCCATAGTACCGTTGAGTTCACTGCGAAGCTGAGTTATTTTCTCAGCCTGAGCCTTGTACTCCTGCGGATGCTTTATCCTGCCGACATTGAGAGTGTCGTCAAGCTGTTTCAGTACAGCCCTTTTCTGAGCCTTATTCGAGTGGAGCTCAAGGCAGAACGGTCCGAGACCTACCTTGTCAAGACGCTTTTCAACAACAGACAGCGCTGCCATTTTTTCAGCCACGAAAAGTACCGACTTTCCGTGGTACAGCGCACTTGCTATCATATTTGTTATTGTCTGCGACTTACCGCTTCCGGGAGGTCCGTGGAGTACGAAACTCTTGCCCTGCGAAGCAGCATAAACCGCCGCAAGCTGCGATGAATCGGCACTGAGCGGTACTGCAAGTTCAGTCGGTGAGACGTTGTTATCGAGTTCAAGCGGAGATATTGAGATGTCATCGCCCTGCCACTCCGTTTTGCCTGAGATAAGGCTTGCCACGACCTTGTTTGCAGCAAGTTCATCGGCACGGTTGCGGATGTCGTTCCACATTATGAAGCGGTTGAACGAGAACTGTCCGATAAACGCATATTCCTCGATGTCCCAGCGGCTCTGAGCCATTATCCCCTGACGTATCGTACTGAAAATGAGGTCAAGGTCAACACCGTTCTCGTCCTCGGGAACAGGATCAAGTCCCTTGATGTCGATGCCGAATATCTGCCGCAGCATTTCAAGGAGGGTGATATTTACCTGAGTATCCTCATCGCGGATACATATATTGTAAGCTTTTTCCTGCACCTTGCGCGTAATGTCAACAGGTACTAACACAAGCGGCGCATAACGCGGCTTTTCACTCTTATCAGTCTCATACCAGCGGAGAAATCCGAGGGCGAGATATATCGTATTTACGCCGTTTTCCTCAAGACTTACCTTCGCCTGACGGTGAAGCTTCTTCATTATCTTGTCGAGCTCGCTCTCATCAAGGAAGGATCTCAGGCGGCGGCTCTTGAATTCAGTTGCCGCGATCTCGGAGATACGGTCGCGGTCGTTTTCCATTTCGTATATCTTGCTGTCGGCTATTTTCAGCGACATATCGTTTGGTGCAGGCATAACGCGGAACTCCTCGCCCTTGGACATCTCGTCCTCAAGTGAGCCGAGCGAATCCGTCATTATCTGTACGCTCATAGCGTTCGGACGGAAGTTCAGCAGACTGTTCCTCAGACTGAGGTCGAGAAGCTTGCGCTCCCATATCACCTGCTTTGTGACCTCTCTGCCCTGTAATTCTCCCTGTGCGCGGAGTTCAAGCTCGTTCGGGGCTGAGGTTATCTCGGAATCCTTGCGCTCACCGTAGTCAACAGCCTTGAAGGTGCCGTTATCAGCAATTCTTGAAGGTACCGGACGTATGCCGCTTGCACGGGTACGTCTTACGTCGATCGCAAAGTAGAACTCGGACTGCTCGCTGAGATTTGCCGCAGCGTGTTTCTCGGAATCGTCAAATCCGACCTGTTTTCCGGCTACAAGATCGGTACACTCAACGGCACATATCGCGTCGATACCGTGTGCGATACGCTTCGTGAGGGCAGTCATATCGAACTGGAGGCAGTCCGGGAAGGTCTCATTATCGAGCCAGCAAGCCGCAAAAGCGTGTCCCTTGACCAGAACGAGCAGCGGATTCAGTCCTACCGCTTCGAGGCAGGTACAGTAAAGCACCGAGAGATCGAGGCAGGTTCCGGACTTAGTTTCAAGTACAGCATCAGGCATACGTATGCGCTGAGCGTTTTCGTAGCTTGCAGGCGGCATCGTATAGGCGATGTTGGCTTCCTGCAAAGCCGCATATATCGCGCCCATCTGCTGCTTTACGATGTTTGGGTTGCACGACTGATAGCCTGTAAACGCAGGATCGCCGCACCATTTTTGCAGATACAGACTTGCTGCGGAAATTATCTCCTGCACCTTCGGGTGATTAGGTGTCATGAACGCAGCAGCCATTTCCGGCATAAAATTAGCGCCTGTCCACTGATCGTAGGCAAGAAGTTCTATGTTCAGAGTCTGCGAGCCTAAGACCTCTCCGCCGCTGACAGCCTCAACAGTAGCGTTTGCTACAAGCTTTTCAGTCAATGTGAAAAGATACTCCGGATCAATTACTATTTTTACCGGTGTGAATTCAACAGGCTGATCCGGCAGAAGATCGACCGGGGCTGTTTCATAGGTTTTAGCAAACTCCGGCTGGAACGTTATCCTGAGACTGACGTTCTTTATTTCGTCCGCGGACTTGTTCCTGACGATAAGTCTGCGGAATACTGGCACGTAATTCTGCTGCATCGCAAAGTTTATGCCGGCAGTCATGCTGCCGCTTATCTCAATTAAATTTTCCATATTCCTCTCCGATCTGCGCTTGCGTTAATATATACATTTTAATTTTACCACATTCCGGCTGATTTTTCAATATTTTTCGTAAAAAACTTATCCGCAGGCAGTTGCTATTTCAGAGTTTATGTGTTACAATGTCAGTATAAACTCGAAAGGACTCTTAATTATGGATCATTCATCAGCTAAGGACTATATGAGCAAGGTAAAACGCACTGTAATAACCGCCGAAGAGATCAGCGAAAGGATCTCAGAAGCCGGTAAATTTATTGACAGCATCTACGACGGCAGACCTGTACTGCTTGTGAGCATCCTCAAAGGCTCATTCATTTTTCTTGCCGACCTCGCAAGGACAGTCAGTGTACCATGTGAGATAGACTTCATGGCGGCAAAAAGCTACTACGAGAGCACAGATTCATCGGGGGTTGTCAAGATAACTATGGACCTCAAGCACGATGTTACCGGCTATCATGTAATCATGGTCGAGGATATTATTGATACCGGCAGAACTCTCACGGATGTTCTGAGACTTATTAAATCGCGTAAACCGCTCTCGCTGCACGTTATAACCCTTCTCGACAAGCCTGAACGCCGAATCGTACCTCTCAAAGCCGATCTTTCGCTCTTCACTATACCCGACCTCTTTGTGATAGGTTACGGTCTTGATTACGGTGAGTATTACAGGAATCTCCCTTACATAGCCGAATTCGGTGATTGACTCCCGAAAAAACAGCCGCTGCCGGTAAAATTCCGACAGCGGCTTTATAATATGCTTTATTTTGACTTCTTTACCACTACTCCGCCTGTTTTCCAGATACTCTCCGGCGGTACTACTCCCCTAACGCAGCTTGTAGGATAAATATTAGAGTGCGGACCGATAACGGTTCCGGGATTGAGTACGCTGTTACAGCCGACCTCAACGAAATCGCCGAGCATTGCGCCTATCTTCTTTATGCCCGTAACGAGCTCCTCACCCTCCGACTTTATCACAACATTGGTCTTGTCGGACTTCACATTCGAGGTTATCGAGCCTGCGCCCATATGCGACTTATATCCGAGTATACTGTCACCTACATAATTGTAATGCGGTGTCTGTACGCTGTCGAAAATAATGACGTTTTTGAGTTCGACCGAGTTTCCGACAACACACCCTGCACCAACAAGTGCGCTTCCGCGGATGAATGCACAGTGACGCACCTCTGTTTCAGGTCCTATGATACACGGCGCACCGATGTAAGCACTCGGAAACACCTTTGCTGTTTTATGTATCCACACGTTTTCCGAAGGGTTATCGTATTCTTCCGGACTCAGTTTACTGCCGAGTTCGATGATAAGCTGGCTTATCCCCTTTAAAGCCTCCCACGGATACTCAAATTTTCTGAGATAATCAGCCGCGATAGTATGGCTGAGATCGTAAAGATCGGTTATCCTGACATTTTCCATAATGTTCCTCCCGAACGATTCTGAATTAGCATCTGCAAATCATGTTTGCATACCTTATTATTATACTATCATATCCCTGAATTGTCAATAATAATGCACCAGTTTGACGAATTTAAAAAATCACTTTACTTTTTTGCTTCAATGTGATAGAATTATTCTGTTATATATTTCAATGTTGGAGCTGATATTATGAACGCCAGTTTAGGCTCATTGATAAAATACACTGCTTTAAGCGGTATCACTGCTGCACTTCTTTTCTCAGCTGTATCATGCGGCAGAGAAACAGAAACTATATCGGAACCTGTTCCGCAGACAAAAGTCTCAGCCACTAATGTCCAGACAACTGCTGTTCCGACTGCCGTGACTACTGTCACTACTACTGAACAGGCTACCGCTCCGCCGGTCATCACAAATGCACCGGATAAGGTGCTTCCTCAGGGCGCTTCCCCGGAAGATGCAACTATCCCGAAGGGTACGGCTTCCCCGAACGTCAATGCCTATCAGGACAATATCTACGTTTACGGCGATTCGATATGCCACGGCTTCAACGTTTACAATTTTGTTCCCCACGAGCACTGCCTTACGCAGTCATCGGTCTCAATGTGGAATCTCGATTACTTTACCTTCGATACTCCGGCGGGCACTCTCGGCACAATTGATGCAGTCGAGGCTGTCAAGCCAAAGCTTCTCTATATGTCGCTCGGCATGAATGACCTCAAGACAGGTGATGCCAATACATTCTCTACAAAATACCTCGATGTTGCAAAGCAGATAGTCGAGCGCGTTCCTGATATAAACATCGTCATCGCTGGCATAACGCCTATTGATCCGTCTATCGCTTCGCTTACGACCAACGACATGATACGTTCATATAATACCGCGCTCAGGACTGCCGTTTCCAATGCCAATTCCGACAGGATATTCTACTTTGACGCTTATGCAGTCCTCGCAGATCCGGATACTCTCGACCTCAAAGCCGGTTCTTCCTCCGGCGACGGCATACACCTCTCGCCGCCGTGCTATTCCGAACTCCTCACCAACCTCTATATGATGCTCGATACAACGCCTGTAAAGGGACGTCTTGCCGGTTAAACAAGTACAGAACACAACTCAGCGCTCTTGATGCAAGGGCGCTTTTCATTGCCTCAAAGCTGTTTTCAGTCTTGACGCAGAGTGTAAATGATGATATAATAGTAGACAGACTTATATGATAACAATTGAAAGGATAATCAATGCGATTCAACGAACTTAATCTTTCTCAGGAAATACTCAATGCGGTAGATGAACTGGGATTCTCAGAAATGACAGAAATTCAGGAAAAAAGTATCCCTCTTCTGCTTCAGGGACATGATGTTGTCGGACGCTCTAACACGGGTACCGGCAAGACCGCTGCTTTCGGCATACCTGCCGTTGAAAGTATCAACGATTCCAATAAGAACGCAGTCACAGTGCTGATACTCTGCCCGACCAGAGAACTCGCACTTCAGGCTCACGGCGAAATAAAGAAATTCGCGCATTTCAAGCGTATCGTCAGACCTTGTGCTGTCTACGGCGGCGCAAGCATGGAAAAACAGATATTTGAACTCAAACGCGGTGCGAACATCGTCATCGGTACTCCCGGACGTGTTATGGATCACATCAGAAGACGTACCCTCAAGCTTGAAAACCTCCGCTGCGTGATCCTCGATGAAGCCGACGAAATGCTTAATATGGGCTTCCGCGAGGACATCGAGTCGATACTCTCAGGTGTGCCCGAGGACAGACAGACCGTCCTCTTCTCTGCTACCATGCCAAAAGAGATAATGGCGATCACTGAGAAATTCCAGCGCGATCCGGTACACGTCAAGATAAAATCCGCACAGAAGACCGTTGACCTCATCGAGCAGTATTACTTTGAGGTCGCTATGGGCAGAAAAACTGACGCTCTGCGCCTTCTGCTCAAAGCCTACTCCCCTTCATCATGCATGGTGTTCTGCAATACGAGGGCTATGGTCGATCAGCTGACCGAGGAGCTCCAGAAGCACGGCTTCCGTGCAGCCGGTCTGCACGGCGATATGAAGCAGGCTCAGCGTACTCAGGTCATGAACAGTTTCAAAAACAAAGCCTGCGAGATACTCGTTGCGACGGATGTTGCAGCAAGAGGTATCGACGTAAGCGGTATCGACACCGTTTTCAACTACGATCTTCCGCAGGATAACGAGTATTATATACACCGCATCGGACGTACCGGACGTGCAGGCAAGACCGGTACTGCTTATACTCTCATCAGCGGCAGAAAACAGTTCCATGAACTCCGCGACATCTCGAAGTACATAAACGCCGAGATAACCGAGCTACCGCTTCCGGATAAGGAAGGCATCCTCGCTATGAGGCAGGAAGCCATGATACGTGATATTACGTCGATCGAGGCTCATCACAGCGCTTATTCGGCTATTGACCGTCTCGCTTCTATGGGCATTGACGCGCGTGAAGCCGCCGCTCGACTTATCGACCGCATCATTCAGGAGGATATTGATTCCATTCCGGAATTTGAACGCGCACATCCGCTCAAAAACCGCCGCGGCAGTTCCGCTAAGACGGTCAAGATAGACATTAATATCGGCAGAAACCGCCGTATCGCTCCGAATTTCATCCTCGGCGCTCTCGTTGACGCTACCGGGATGTCCGGAAAGGATTTCGGCAAGATCGACATCTTTGACGACCATACCACTGTTGAGGTTCCGGCTTCCGATACCGATTACATAATCGAATCTACCAATCCGATGAAGATAAACGGTCAGCAGGTAACAGTAAAACTCTGCACCGGCACTTCGTCACGGGGACATTACAGCCGTCCGCGTCCAAAGGACAAGCCTGTATTCGACCGCAGAAAAGCCGCATACGGCAGCAGAAACAAGTCCGAAGTGTACAAGGACTACATCCCTAACCGCAAAAAGCGCACGAAAAAAAGACACTGAGAGGTGATATGAATGGCTAATCAGAATCAGAACAAGAACAACACCAGCAAAAAAGCTTCCGATCCGCGCAAAACCCGCCTGAGAATAATCATGGCTGTCCTTGCACTCATCATGGCTATCGGTTCTATACTACCATTATTCCTCAAATAAACAAACAGCCATAATAGTGTTGCATATATGGCTGTTTATCAGTAATTATTGAGGGAACCCCTTTTGAGAAAGGGCCCCCCTAATCGGGTCCGTCCCCTCTGTCCTTCGGACATCTCCCCGCACTGCGGGGAGTCACCCTCAAACTCCCTCCCGAAAACTTTAAGCTTGTTTTTTTTCGCAATGGTATACTTACTAACATAAAAATGAAAAACCGGAAGTTTATATTACTTCCGGAATTTTTATACCATTGCGAAAAAAACGAAATAAAAGTCTTTGGAAAGGGGTGTAGCATACTCTTATCGTAGTAAAGATAAATCAAATCGAATAGGGCAAGAAGTGGCGCTCACATTTAGTGTGCGCCACTAATTATTGTTAAAAATATCCTTATTATTTCACACTATTAGAATTCAATAAACATAAAAATGTAATCACAGTAGCTTTGGAAGAAGAAACAGTCTGTAAATTTCTCGCCGAATGAGAGATACATATCTTGTTCCACCCCTGTTACAGAGTGTTCTTTGTGAAGGTCGGTGCGGCATCAAGCTTGGTGATGCCTGTCGGTGTGACCGTGTTGGCGGTCTTGATGTTCCCGTAGCTGTGGTCGATGCCCACGATCAGGAAATTGTTGTATCTTTTCATGCGATACCCTCCATATATAAATGTTGTAGTCGGCTCTGAGATATTGTCGCTATCTCCTGAACCTGAAACCATTATATATCTTTTTGGAGGACTTGCGCTTGCACGGCACTTGCACAGGACTTGCACGGAAAACGTGAAAAAAACATTCAGATGAATCATGATATAAAAAAAGCACCCACAGAACAGTGTTTCTGTTCTGCGAGTGCAAGTATCTGTATTCACTTACTGTATTTTTTGAAGTTTTCCGCCTGTTCCAGGACTTCCTTGTACACATCATCAATGGTAACCGGAGGATAATCGAATTCATCAAGAAGAAGAATTAGATCGACTTGCAGATTAGCTTTGATATCCTCACGAGTTGCCCAATCAGTATATCTTGCCTTATCATCAACAATAACCTTAATGCGCTTGGATAGCTCTATCATTTTATCTTCGGGATATTCAAACTCATACTTCTTGGCTACGGAGCTTAGAATATCATAGAACGCTT
>SVNH01000006.1:158108-158278 GCA_015067005.1 Ruminococcus flavefaciens | reverse complement strand
ATAACTGACAGAGTACTTACATTTGACGGTGCAATCATAGTTAAGGAACCTATAACAGATCCTGTAACTGATCCAGTAACAGATCCAGTAACTGATCCAGTGACAGATCCTGTAACTGATCCAGTAACAGATCCTGTAACTGATCCAGTGACAGATCCAGTGACAGATCC
>SVNH01000006.1:0-158008 GCA_015067005.1 Ruminococcus flavefaciens | reverse complement strand
CCAGTGACAGATCCTGTAACTGATCCAGTAACAGATCCTGTAACTGATCCAGTGACAGATCCAGTGACAGATCCAGTGACAGATCCTGTAACTGATCCAGTAACTGATCCAGTGACAGATCCTGTAACAGATCCAGTGACAGATCCTGTAACTGATCCAGTAACAGATCCTGTAACTGATCCAGTGACAGATCCAGTGACAGATCCAGTAACAGATCCTGTAACAGATCCAGTGACAGATCCAGTGACAGATCCAGTAACTGATCCAGTAACAGATCCAGTGACAGATCCTGTAACTGATCCAGTAACAGATCCTGTAACTGATCCAGTGACAGATCCTGTAACAGATCCAGTGACAGATCCAGTAACTGATCCAGTAACAGATCCAGTGACAGATCCAGTAACTGATCCAGTGACAGATCCTGTAACAGATCCTGTAACTGATCCAGTAACAGATCCTGTAACAGATCCTGTAACAGATCCTGTAACAGATCCTGTAACAGAACCTCAGATTTATGCTGAGTCTTACGAACTCGAGAAGGGTTACTATTTCAGCCACGATGACGGCGTAAGCACAGGTCTTGGATTCTCCAAGAATATGCTCAAGTCTCTCAAGGTTGTTGAGATAGTTGACGGTAAGGAAGTTGTTAAGGTTCTCGGCGAAGATATTGATATTAATGACGTAAACTTCAATGGTGCAACACCTGCAAGCACTTACGATAGTAAGAGCAAGACATTCAAGTATGAAGTTCCGATCTATATTGGCGAAACTGCTCTTGTAACCAAGGATGGCAAGCCGGTATGCGCAACAGTATACATTGGTGTCAAGGGTGATGCAAACCTCGATAACAGATTGACGGTAGTTGATGCAACATATACATTTAAGTATGTTAAGTCACTCAACGATCCTGCAATGAGGACAGATCCGGATGCTCCGTATAAGTTCCGTCTGAACACCAGAGTTGATGAAGGCACAGATTCTGATCTTGAAGAACTCTCTGCATTCCTCGCTGACGTAGACCAGAACGAATACGATGTAAACAACTGGAACACCAAGAAGAACGGCAGAAGATTCAATGTAACAGATGCTTCTATGATCCTTAACTGGATCCAGCTCTACAATCAGGAAAAGGCAGCTCATAATAATGAAGAGCCGACAGATTCGACCAGATATGACTTATGGGTTAAGGCTACTGCTGGTAAGAATATAAAGGGCAAGAAGTAATCCAACAAAATAGCAAAAAAAGCAGATCTTCGGATCTGCTTTTTTTCTTGCCAGAATTTACAGATTGACTTGTATGAAATGATCTGATATAATGAATCTAAGCCGATAATACTGCGTTTACTGCAATATTAACAATAAACACTGTATTATTTAAGCGAACAGGCGATTGCTTGTGAAATAAGCACAAAAATAGTAATGATTAATCGTCAATAATTTTTGAAAAAAATACACATTATTTCTTGACTTATTGATAGTTATGTGATAAAATGTAGTTATGAATTTCTGGGCAAGCTATATGTATTTACAGAAAGCATCCCCGAAATTACGCCCTATTTGCAGTTTTTGTACATAATAACGGCAGGGGACAATAATATGATAGAGAGGTATAGAACAATGAAGAATTCATTATTCAAAAGAGTTGCAGCCGCAGCATCTGCTGTTCCGCTCGCTCTCACACAGTGCTTGAATTTCAGTTCTTTTGCTGAAGTAAAGCCTGCGGTTCCGAGTTCAAATGTTTCGATTAAGGGCGCTGATAATGATAAAGCTATCACTATTGAAAAGCTGCTTTGGATTGATCCTGAACAGGTAGTACCGGAAGAGGGCGTTCAGTCAACATGGAATGCTAAGGCTTCAAGCATACTCGACTCATTCGTAAGCGATGGTAAGACCAGCTTCAGTTTCAACGCTGCTAAGGCTGTTGAATACGTTGCTAAGATGGGCGGACAGTATAAGGATGTCGCTAATGCACTCGCTTCAAGCGTTTCAAACGGAAAGGTAACAATTGATACTAAGACTAACGATATCATTGTTACTGCTGACGTTAAGGACGTAGCTAAGGCACTTAACAAGAACGTTCAGAATTCTCTCGGTGAACTTGCAAAGAAGCTTGCTGATAAGTACAACGTTCCTGCAATCGAGACAATTGATTTCGAGTCAGTTAAGATCGACGGTACTGTTAAGGTTACTATCAAGACTTCAAAGCTTGACGCTGGCAAGAAGATACCGGTGATCTTTGAGTACACAGACACAAACACTAATGAGACATATGGTCCAAAGGCTTCACTTGAGTATGCTAAGACAAAGCTTGGCGAGTTCAAGACAATAGCATATAATGCAATTGAAGCAAATGTTCCTGAGGCAGACAAGGATTCTGCTAAGAAGGACGTTGATAAGCAGATCAACAAGTATGTGAATGCAGTAAACAAGGCTCTCAGAGCAATCGACAAGGCTGACAGCTACACATACAATGAGGGTGCTGATACTTTCTTTGCTGATGAAGAGACAATCATTGCTGAGATCAACAAGAGACTTGCAAATCACAATATCAGCAAGAAGATCCCAGCTTCAGCAACAGCTATCGCTGCAAACTCAAAGGTTGCTAACGCTTTCACTAAGGCTTCAAACTATGTTGCAAAGCACAGTGATTATACACTCGACATAACAGCAAACGATCTTGCTGCTCTTGTTGACAGCTCAACTGAAGGCTTTGTAGCTTCAGCTAATAACGGAGTTTATAGCCTTTCATTCTATGTTCCAGATGCTGAAGAGAAAGAAGTTAAGACCTATTACGAAGAAAACGTTGAAGATGTTGAATTCGTAAAGTCAATCAAGAAGATCGACCTCGGCGTTGATGCAACTGCTCTCGCTGATTCTGGTGCAACTGTTTCATTCGACGTAACACGTTTTGTAACAGTTAAGCAGAAGGATACACAGCCTGTAACTGACCCAGTAACAGATCCTGTGACAGACCCAGTGACAGATCCTGTAACTGATCCAGTAACAGATCCTGTAACAGACCCAGTAACAGATCCAGTAACAGATCCTGTAACTGATCCTGTAACAGACCCAGTAACAGATCCTGTAACTGACCCAGTAACAGATCCTGTAACTGACCCTGTAACAGACCCAGTAACTGATCCTGTAACAGACCCAGTAACTGATCCTGTAACAGACCCAGTGACAGACCCTGTAACTGATCCTGTGACAGACCCAGTAACAGATCCGGTAACAGATCCTGTAACTGACCCAGTAACTGATCCAGTAACAGATCCTGTAACAGATCCTGTAACAGATCCAGTAACAGATCCTGTAACAGATCCAGTAACAGATCCAGTAACAGATCCAGTAACAGATCCAGTAACAGATCCAGTAACTGATCCAGTAACAGAGCCGGCTACAACTGAGGTAGTAAGCTACTACTTCGAGATGGATGCTGATTACGGTTTCTACACAGAAATCGATAAGGAATTTGCTATTGACCAGATCAGAAGCGTAAAGGCTTACAAGCACACTCAGATCTGTGTTGTTGACGAAGAAACTGGCGATCTGATGCCATATGGCGAGCAGCCAGATGATGTATTCGTTCAGTCTATCCAGCTTAGCGATATTACATTTGCTGAAGAAAACACACCTGATAAACTCTTTGACGTTGCTAAGGCTCAGTCAAAGCAGTTTGAATATGATGTTCCGGTTGTCTCAGCTCATGCTATCAGAGACAATAACCCTGGCGGCAAGAGAATGATCGGTTCTAACAAGCAGCTCCTCGATAAGAACGGCAAGCCTCTTACAATCAAGGCTTACATCGGTCTTAAGGGCGATGCTAACCTCGATGGAAGACTTACAACTGTTGATGCAACACTCACATTTAAGTATGTAGGCGCACTCAACAAGCAGGGCGCAGATCCTCTCGCAATCCAGCTTTCAAATAGCGTATTAGCTAAGAAGGTTGATGAGGAAAGCAATTTTGTTGATGATCCATCAGGTATCTACGACAACTTTGCAGCATTCCTCGCTGATGCAAAGGTTGAAAATAGCTTCGCAGCTCCTTGGAGAGTTGGTAAGAACGACAGAGTTGAAACCACAAAGTACAGAAGATATCAGACAACTGATGCTTCTTACATCCTCAGAGCAGCAATGCTTATTGGTACTGAAGAGTATCAGAACAACCACGAAGCAATGTGGAATACAATCAGCGGTGTAAAGCCGGAAGAGCCACAGACAGAGGAATAATCCAATTAGTTTTTTACCTGCCGTTTCGGCGGCAGGTAACATAAAAATTATATCTGAAAGGAAAGAATTAAAAATGAGAAAGAATACTTTAAAGAGCATTTTTGCAGCACTCGCTGTTACTTCAGTTGCTGTTTCAGCAACAGCTATGTCTTCATCTGCAAGCTTCCTCGGCGATAACGAGCCAGTAGCTTACGGTGGAGCTGAAACATTCAAGACAAACATCGCTTCAGTTGCTCCTGAGGCTACTGATGATGCTTATAATGCATGGGTTGCTAAGGATGACGCTGCTAAGCCAGCACTCAAAATCGATACAATCGAAGTATACGAGGATGAGATCGATCAGCCTGTAACAGTTAGCTTCACAATGGCTGGTGCTGATAAGAAGTACAGCTCATTCAGCTGGCACGTAAACTTCGACTGCCGTCTTGCTCTTACTGATGAAACAAACGGTGCTAAGGTTGGCGCTGCTCTTCCAGCTCCTGGAATCATGTTCAACCCATCAGTTCTCAGCAAGGGTTCAAATGCTGAAGGCGCTGAGGCTGCTGGTCAGATCTGGGCTGCTACAATGGCACAGTCTGAGGACGGCGGCGACGGTGTAATGTTCACAGTTGAGTTCAAGCTTCCTGAGGATGCTAAGGCTGGCGACGTATACCCGATCGGTATCGACGATTTCTTCTTCTCACAGTTCTCAAATGATACATTTACAAACCTTAATGATGATGTAGACGGTCAGTGCATGGAGAGATACTTCTTCACAGAAGACGGCGCTATCACAAACGGTGCTATCAAGGTAGTAGAGAGACCAACTGAGCCAGATACAGAGCCAGATACAGAGCCAGATACAGAGGCTGATACACAGGCTGATACACAGGCAGACACAACAGGTGCTGCTACAACAACATCTGGTGCTGGTTCTACAACAATAACAACTACTGCTAAGGCAACAGACGCACCTCCGACAGGTGTTGCTGGTGTAGGCGTAGCTGCTGCTGGTCTTGCACTCGCTGTTGGTACTGCATTTGTACTCAGAAAGAAGGAAGACTAATTATTTAGTCGCAATTCACTGAAATAATTAAGGCTCTCCATATGGAGAGCCTTTTTTTAATATACGTCTTTACGGATCGGCGGATTGTAATTAACACCGCCCATGCCGTCAATATCAGCACGTCGCATCGCTCCGAATATGCGGTCTTTAAAGCCGTGATCGGAGCGTTCCATTTCCCTGAGGAATTCCTTTGTACGCTGACGGTTAGTGTGACCGTCTGCGGGACAGACTGACTTTACTATCGGAAGTGATGCACGATTTGCTGCACGTTTTATCTCGCGTTCAGTAGCCAGCAGCAGCGGACGTATCATGTAAAGATCCTTTTTTTCGAGATGAGTTACAGGGGAAAAACAGCCGATTCGTCCCTCGTTGAAGAGGTTCATGATAAAGGTTTCGACAGCATCATCGTAATTGTGACCGAGAGCGATTTTATTGCAGTTGAGCGACACTGCTTCATCGTGCAGCGCACCTCGTCTCAAGTGCGAGCATAGACTGCAAGGATGCTTTTCCTTGCGGATGTCAAAAACAATGCTGCCGATCTCAGTTATTATGACCTTATGCTCAACACCTAAAGACTCGCATAGTCTTGTGATCTCGCTGTAATCGCAGCGGTTGCCACCAAAAACAGGATCAAGAGTTACAGCTGTCAGTTCGTAGCTTATGCCTATAAATTTTCTCAGCTGAGCGAGCCCATAAAGCAGAACAACGCTGTCCTTGCCGCCTGATACTCCTACACAGATTCGATCTCCGTCGTGTATCATGTCATATTCCTGAATAGCTTTTCGCATATGACCAAGTATTTTTTGCATATTAGCCTCCGGAGTTTTTATTAATTATATCATAAATCATAAAAATTTGCAAATATATCTTGCAAAAGTTTGCAGAATATATTATAATAATAATGCTAATAGTTTATGGAAAGGAATTCTCTAAATGACACCACAGCTAAAAAATTTGCTAATTATGCTCGGCGCGATAGCTGTTATTCTCATTATAGTTATACTCCTGTTCAGCGGTAAAAGCTCCTTCAGAAGACTTCTCTCTGTTTTTCTTGAGGAAGAGGGCGAGAACAGCAATAATTTTTCGTATAAAGGCGCTCCGACACGCGGAAGACCTGCCGCAGAGCCTGTTCAGAAAAGTAAGTCCGAGCCGACTGTTGTTATGGCTACACTCATAAGGAAGAGTGATGATCGTCTGCGTATTATCGAAAGTACCGGACGTGAACGCATCGAAGATGAATATTATGAACTTGTTTTTGTAACTCGGAAAGGTCACAAGCTGAAGATAGAATGCTCACCTCAGGCATATGAGCGTGTTCCGTTCAATCAGCAGGGGTCGCTTACATATAAGAGGAATACCCTTGTGAAATTCAAGTATTACGAAGACACTGTGTTCAATTGACACTATTGACTGAGGGCGGCATTAGTCGCCCTTTATTAGTTGCTGCAAAAGGAGATTCTATGGTACATTTTAATAATGAGTGGGATGAACTGCTTAAGGAAGAATTTGCGAAGGAGTATTACCTGAAACTTCGTCAGATACTTATCAACGAATACCGTACACAGCGCATTTATCCGAATATGTACGATATTTTCAATGCGCTGAAATATACGTCATACAGCGACGTAAAGTGCGTAATAATCGGTCAGGATCCTTACCACGGGGCAGGTCAGGCGCATGGACTGAGCTTCTCAGTCAGAAGCGGTATAACACCGCCGCCTTCACTTGTGAATATATTCAAGGAGATAAGGGACGATGTCGGTATTGATAATCTCGGTAAGCACGGAGAATTGACCAAATGGGCTGAACAAGGCGTATTGCTCTTGAATTCAGTGCTTACAGTACGTGCGGATCAGGCTAGAAGTCATCATGGCATAGGCTGGGAGAACTTTACAACTGACGTTATCAGGCTGCTTAATGAGCGTGAGAAGCCTATGGTGTTTATGCTCTGGGGCGGAGATGCCAAGCGTAAGGCTGAGTTCGTTACAAATAAACAGCATCTTGTACTCAAAGCCGCACATCCGAGCCCGCTTTCCGCTTATAACGGTTTCTTCGGGTGCAGACATTTTTCAAAGGCAAATGAGTTCCTTCATGCTAATGGCATGGGGGAGATCGACTGGTCCATCGACTGATTGGAGGTATAACTATGCACGTAAAAGAAATGTTCAAGGACAGGATGGTTTTCTCTTTTGAAGTCTTTCCGCCTAAAAAGACAAGCTCTATTGACGTTATCTACAATACACTTGATGAGCTCCGCGACCTCAGACCTGATTTTATAAGCGTTACTTTCAGTGCGGGCGGAAGCAGCAATAATGCACTTGCCTGTGATATAGCATCAAAAATCAAGAATAACGGCGTTGTACCTATGATACATCTTCCGTGTATCAACTATACACGCGAGGAGATAACCGGTACTCTTACAGAGATAAAGGACCGCGGAATCGAGAATATCCTTGCTCTGCGCGGCGACATAAATCCTGATATACCGCCAAAGAAGGAGTTCAAGTATGCAAGTGATCTGATCGAGTTTATCCGTTCTCAGGGTAATTTTGACATTGCAGGCGCTTGCTATCCGGAGTGTCATCCTGATGCTTCCTCACTCGAAGTGGATATACTTAACCTGAAACGAAAGGTCGAAGCCGGCGCAGATCATCTTATCAGCCAGCTTTTCTTTGATAATTCGTCGTTTTATGAGTTCCTCTGGAAAGCAAGGGCAGCGGGTATAAATGTGCCTATCGAGGCAGGTATCATGCCTGTTGTAAATAAGAATCAGATCGAGAGGATGGTAACGACCTGCGGCGCAAGTCTTCCGAAGAAATTTGTAAAGATCATGCAGAAATTCGAGCATAGTCCGGAAGCGCTCCGTGATGCCGGCATCGCTTATGCCGTAAATCAGATAGTAGACCTCGCTGCAAGCGGAGTTGACGGCATACATTTGTATACAATGAACAATGCCTACGTTGCACGTAAAATAAGCGAGGCAGTCTCCGGAATAATCAGAACATGATCTCCCTAAGCAGCATTTCTAAGGACGAAGCAGCGCGGTATATGGGCATAAACGGCGCACCGGACGGCAGCATTGAAGCTATGCTTGACCGCTGCGAGAAGCTTGTGCGGGAAACTGTGCGCCCGAATTATGTTTATCGTGAAGCTGCTATTTCATTCGCTGAGGACGGCGTTCACGTTGAGGGGATGAGTTCACCTCTGACCGGAAACTCTGTCCGTAAGCACATCGAGGGGTGCAGCAAAGCTGTGCTCATGGCTGTAACGCTCTCTGCCGAGGCTGATAAGCTTATCCGCAGGGCAGCTATAAGCAATATGGCGGAATCACTGGCTATCGACTGTCTTTGCAGTGCGGCTGTTGAACAGGCGTGTGATATTGCTGAGAAGGAAATATTCTCGGAGATAGATGCGCCTTACCGTACATGGCGGTTCAGCCCCGGATACGGCGATCTTCCGCTGGATATACAGCGCGATTTCCTCCTGTTTCTGAACGCGCAGAGACGAATTGGACTTACTGTTACTGATAACTGCCTGCTGATACCTTCAAAGTCGGTAACAGCTATTATTGGCATATCGGATAAGCCTGTGAATAAAGGGGCAAAAGGGTGTGCTGTATGCAGTATGCGGGAAAGCTGTGAGTTCCGGAGAACAGGTAAGAATTGCCGTAACAAAGGCTGATGAATTATTGACAATTCGTTAAAAAGTAAAAACGAATTATATATTAATAAAATACTGTATTTAAAATCCACAATTTTGATATTCTGACTATAAATACGTGTTTTTTCTATGTAAAATAGATATTGACACAGCCTATGAAAAAATGATATAATATAGAAAAGTGTGTGAATTAATATCTTGCTTTCTCGAACGAGAAAATTCCAAAAGGAGTTAAGCTAATGAGAAAATTAAAAGCTTTTCTTTCGGCTGTTCTGATCACTACTGCTACATTTGCTGCAACTGCTTGCAGCAGCAAGGATTCCTCCTCTTCAACGGATATTATCATGGATGAGGAAAAAAGAACCAAGCTGTTTGAAATTGCTGAAAATGAAGATCTGCTTAAAGGTGAAATTGAAAATAAAAAGATAAAGTGGCTCTCCAACTGGGATATTAATCCGGACGTTAATTCCGGAAAATACACTCCGCCGGATCTCGCCCTGTTCAAGGAGATATATGGCGGAGAGATCGAGTATATTGCCTGCACAAAATCCGATCTGCTCTATGATAAGCTTGCTAAGAGCATAAGCAGCGGTGAGGGTGTGGATTTTTTCTACGGCGGCAATCTTGACGCTTTTCCAAGAGGCGCTCTTAACGATAACAGCTGGTTCGTTCCGGCAGACGATTATATCGACTTCGATTCAGTCCTTTGGAAGGACGTTAAGACGGCTAATGATGAACTCCTCTGGGGCGGCAAGCACTATCTTGCTATAACTCAGGTGACAGGTTCCAATGTTGCTTGTATCTATAACAGAAAGACCATGCAGGAAGCTGGTCTTGAAGATCCTGCCGATCTTTACAGAAAAGGAAAGTGGGATTGGGATGCATTTGAAGGAATGCTTGAAAAATTCGTCGGTTCTGACAGCAATCATTATGGTATCGACGGTTGGTGGTTCGAGTTCGGTCTTATAAATACTATCGGTGTTCCGGCAGTAGGTATCGAGGACGGCAAACTCAAATCAAATGTCGGTGATCCCGCAATGGAACGTGTCCAGAACTGGATGTATGACCTTTATCAGAAGGGTTACGTGGCTGTTGGTGAAGCTTCCGGCTGGAACGTATTCCCGCAGCATATAGGAGAGGGCAGTCTGCTGTTCTATCCTGTCGGACTATATGAACTTTACTACAAACCGGAACAGTGGAAGGCTACCTATGGTGAAGATGCTTTCTTTGTTCCTATGCCTAAAGATCCAAAAGCCGATGCACAGTATATCCCCGTTGGCATGGAAGCATACGCTTTCGTGAACGGCGGACAGAACCCTGAAGGCGTTGCTAAGTTCCTTGACTGCAAACGCTTTGTGCTTATCAATAAAGAGGCTCGCAGCATCGCTGATTCTACCTTTATTGACGATTATGGCTGGACACAGGAAATGCTTGATATGAAGGACGAAATGGATCGTATTGCTGAAGAAGATCCTGTATTCGATCTCTCTAAGGGCGTTTCCAAGGACTGCGGTGAACTTCTCGATACAGAACTGAGAAAAACTACGAGAGGTGTTCCGTGGAATGAAACTTATGAGTCTATTGCTCCCGTTGTCGAAAAATACATTGAGGATATAAATAATAGCATTTCAGATCAGTAAGATATACAGTATTCAATGCCGGATATACGGTAATGAAGTATTAACGATAAGCTGTTCATATTCTGCTTTGTGCAGAATTTGAAAAATATTTGCCGCAGTATGTCCGGATCAGTCCACTATCCGGATGAAAATATGGTTTCTGCGGAAGTAGTATGAGAGATCCTGAACGCTCGCTGAACATGTGGTTGCAGCAGTTATGCTGCGTATTCCGTTCCTGCCGGAGTTATTTGTTCACTTTGAACAGCAGTTTCTCAGGACCAAATGAAGCATTAGTAATTTCATTAAAGGAGGCAATGCTAATGGATACAGTACTTGTAACCGGCGGCTGCGGTCTCATAGGTCAACACATATGCTCAGGACTCCTGAAAAAGGGGTTTGCTGTTATAGCAGTTGATAAAGAACCGGGTATTTATAATGAAGGTAAACTTCATTACTCGTTCATTCAGGCCGCTCCTGACGACAAAAACGCATTTGCGGAGATTTTTGATAACAATAAAATAGACATACTTGTCCATGCAGCTTGTACAGTTGACAACGATCTTGGTCCTATAATCGGTGAGGCTGAAATGCGTCAGTCTAAACAGTGCGATAAATTTCTTTACAGATACGCTATGATGTGCGATAGTGTGAAGAAGGTAGTGCTTCTTAGTACCGATAAGGTGTATGAATTCCCGAAAACAAGAGAGCCGATCAGAGAAGACGGCGAACTTAAACCGACAAGCAATTATGCTGATATGAA
This sequence comes from Ruminococcus flavefaciens, assembly GCA_015067005.1. Classification (GTDB taxonomy): domain Bacteria; phylum Bacillota; class Clostridia; order Oscillospirales; family Ruminococcaceae; genus Ruminococcus; species Ruminococcus flavefaciens_AA. Next base: position 146,691 of record SVNH01000006.1, on the reverse strand, counting down.
ATTCTCATCAGAAAAAGCTCTTTTCTCGGAAATGTCACACCATAAGGATGAGGACGGCAATTATAGAGTTATGTGCTGCATCATAAGGTATTCACCGGTGTATACGCACGATTTCATTGATAACCTTATGTCTAAGATAACCGATCCGAAAGATGGTGTAAAGTTCGTTTCAGGAAAGGGACAGTACGGCTTCCAGATGTGCTGTGTACACAATCTGGTAGACTTTATTCTGAGCTACCTGAAAGGTGCTGATAATATTTCGTTTGCCGGAGTGTATAACGTTTGCGATAAGCGTATAACTACTGCTGCGGATATTATTGCATTTATGAGATCGAACCACAGCCTCGGCGCTGTTGTGCAAAGAGGTGCCGGCGGTACGATGTATAAGCTCAAAGGTATATTTTCAGGCAACAAGGATGAAAAGACCAATTATCGTTATCTTGATATGTCAAAACTTGAATACAACAATATGCTTGACAATACAAAGGCGGCAAAGTTCATTTCTTTCCGCTGGGATCTCCAGAATACAAAGTAATAAGCAAAACAGCCCTGCTCATGCAGGGCTGTTTTTAGTAAGCAGAGAATTATTGTGCGGAATTCTGAACGTTCCGTATTTGTTTATTCTATGACAGTATAATTATCAGCGGCATTATCTTTGGTAGCGTGTTCGGTCACGTTTAAGACCTTCACCTTCAGAGGGCGTGTACCCATGTTTATTTCAATTATATCGCCTACCTTGACATCATAGCTTGCGCGGGCTGTCTTGCCGTTTACGACGATTTTTTCGGCATCACAAGCCTCGTTAGCGATAGTGCGCCGCTTTATGAGACGTGTTACTTTGAGATATTTATCAAGTCGCATGAAAATACTCCCTTCATAAGAATAAAGGGGCGGAATACCGCCCCTGAAAGATTTATTGATTACTTATTAACAGCTTCCTTGAGAGCTCTTCCTGCCTTGAATGCTGGTGCCTTGCTTGGCGGGCAAACCATTGGCTTCTTAGTTCTTGGGTTGATGCAGGTCTTTTCGCCTCTCTCACGAACCTCGAATGTACCGAAGCCTGTGATAGAAACCTTCTCGCCATTTTCGAGAGACTCATGGATAGAAGCAAGAGTAGCCTCGAGAGCGGAAGCAGCGTCCTTCTTTGTGCAGCCTGCTTTATCAGCGATAGCGTTGATAAGTTCTGTTTTAGTCATTTTAATTTTCCTCCGAATCAATAATATGTTTAGCTTTTGCCCAATAAACATCAAGTTCCTCTATCGGGAGATCCTTCATGTCGAGCTTATCTTTAACAGTGAGTTCTTCTGTAATTGAAAAGCGTTTGATAAATTTTTCCGTAGCATTTTTCAAAGCCTGTTCAGCGTCTACGCCGAGGTGTCTTGCTGCATTGACGCAAGAGAACAGCAGATCGCCTATTTCTTCCTCGATATTGGCGCTGTCTCTGTTTGCGATAGCGTTATCGAGTTCTGATTTTTCGGCGCTTATACAAGCAACAGCGTCCTCAGCACAGCGGAAATCCATACCTGCACGCATTGCGCGTTTACCGACTTTCTGCGCTCTCATAAGAGCAGGAAGTGATTTTGCAACGCTTGTGAGGGTATCTGTGTATGTTTCCTGATTTTTTGTTTTCATTTTGATAGCGTCCCAGTTTTTGAGTACCTCATCAGTACCGTCCACTGAAACATCACCGAAAACATGAGGATGCCTTATAATAAGTTTCTTACATACTTCGTCGCAGACATCATCGAACACGAACGAGCCGTTTTCCTCTTCTATGCGGCAGTGAAAAACGACCTGAAGCAGAACATCTCCCAACTCTTCGCGCAAAAGTTCAGGATCGTTGAGATCAATAGCTTCGATGACTTCACAGGTTTCCTCGATGAAGTCACTTTTGATAGAAGCGTGAGTTTGTTCTCTGTCCCAGGGACATCCGCCCTCGCCGCGGAGAAGCTTGACGATCTCGAGAAGATCATCTATCGAGTAATGTTTTTTCTGCTGATATTCAACCATAAGAAAAACTCTCCCATAATGACGGGCCAAGTAATATAATACCCTATATTTCGGGAAATTGCAACCCGTATTTTGAATTTTTGTCAATTTGGCAAAATAATTTCCTACAAACAGAGACTGTTTGTATAATATACTGTAAAAATGCGGTTTTGTTAGATATATAGCGCTTTAACCCCTGTCAACAAAACCAACTTTGTGGTATGCTTTAGAAACGATGCGCTGTGAATAACGCATTGCTTTCTGAGCACCTTCAGTGTAGCACTGCTTGAGGAAAGCCTTATCCGCGCTGAGCTTTGCAAATTCTGTTCTGACAGGTTCAAGATGATCGGCAACAGCCTCGCCGACAGCTATCTTGAAATCTCCATAGCCCTTGCCTGCGAATTCTGCTTCGATAGCAGCGTAATCCTTGCCGGTAACAGCTGAGTAGATGGTCATGAGGTTATTTATGCCGTCCTTACCTTCGCGGTAGCATACCTCTGCTTCGCTGTCAGTAACAGCGCGTTTGAACTTGCGGATGATAGTATCCTTGTCATCGAGGATGAGAATGCAGGCATTCGGATTCTCGTCGGATTTAGACATCTTCTTGGTAGGCTCCTGAAGAGACATTACCTTTGCGCCGACATCTATGATATAAGGCTCAGGCAGAGTGAAGAAGTCGCCATAGCGCTGATTGAAGCGCTGAGCGATATTTCTTGCGAGTTCGAGATGCTGCTTCTGGTCAACGCCGACAGGTACAAAATCCGCATTGTAAGCGAGAATATCAGCAGCCATGAGCGAAGGGTATGTGAAGAGACCTGCGTTAATGTCGTCAGGGTGTTTCTGGCTCTTGTCCTTGAACTGAGTCATTCTTGAAAGCTCACCGAACTGAGTATTGCAGCAGAGAATCCAGTTGAGTGCAGCGTGAGTTACAGCGTGGCTCTGTATGAAGAGTATGGACTTCTCAGGATCTATGCCGCAAGCCATAAGGAGCGCATAGGAATTGAGAGTGTTCTGGCGAAGCTTTGCAGGCTCCTGTTTAACAGTGATAGCGTGCATATCAGCAACGCAGTAGATGCAGTTATAGTCATTCTGGAGCGGTGCCCAGTTGCGTACTGCTCCGATATAGTTTCCGAGGGTAAAAGTTCCGGTAGGCTGGATAGCACTGAAAATGAGTTTCTTATCTTCCATTTAGGCTGCCCCTTACTTTGCTGCTTTACGCTTCTCAGCGTCGTCTTTGAGCTGACAGTTTCTGAGCTCGTTGAGAACACGCTGATAGAGTACATATACATTACGCTTTTCAGGCTCGCTCTCAGGAATAACGCCTGCTTTGATCTCAACCTTGTATACTCCGCCTTTTGTGAGAAGGAATACGTTGTTTGAACGGTCTGTCGGGAGATCAAACTTAGTTGTCTTCTGAGCCTTCGGAAGAAGCTGACCTGCATTTGAAACGAGGGCATGAGTAGCCTGAACAAGGCTGAGGTATTTCTGTGAAGCTCCTGTATACTCGCCGCCGTTGTTGAAATAGAGGTTAGCTGCACCGTTGATGAAGCACACCATAGTTGTAAGAATATCCGAAGCCATCGGGATGTCTACAACAACGCCGAAAATTTCATCTTTCTTGAAATTGGTATTGAAGAATTTAGCAGGGAAGTTGATAGCCTGACCTCTTGTCATGAGGTATTTCTGAGTGACAGAATATCTGCCTGTGATATTGTTTGGCATAGTATTTGATTCCTTTCGGTTGTAATTTATATTTATGGGACTGGCTTATCCGAGCATTTCGCGTGTCATGCGAGCGAGGATGTCCATACCCTTTTCGATCTGTTCGTTAGTAGGAGTTGAGTAGTTAAGTCTGAATGACTTGCTTACCTCGTCCTGACGGATACTGAATGAATTGCCGGGAACTACTGCGACCTTGTAATCCTTAACAGCCTTAGTGCAGAAAGCGTTCATATCGCAGCTATCCGGGAGTGTGCACCAGATAAAGAGACCGCCCTGAGGTTTGATATAAGTAATATCCTTAGAGAATCCGTTTTCGATATAGCTGCACATGAGATCGCATTTTTTGCGGTAGATGTCGCGCAGCTTGCGGAAGTGGGCTTCACGGTCAACAGTAGTCATGAAGCGGTGTGAGACTACCTGTGCCCAGATATTCGAGTGAACATCGGATACCTGCTTGCAGACGATCATTTTCTGGATGATAGGAGCAGGTGCGGAAACGAAACCGGTTCTGAAACCGGATGATATGATTTTTGAGAATGTGCTTGAGTAGATAACCCTTCCCTCTGTATCGAGACTTTTTATAGTAGGGACATTCTCGCCGGCGAATCTGAGTTCGCCGTAAGGATCGTCTTCGAGGATAATGAAGTCATACTTGCAGGCGAGCTCGTATACTGCCTTTCTCTTGGCAAGTGACATAGTTCTGCCTGTCGGGTTCTGGAAGTTCGGGATAAGGTAGAGTATCTTGACATTCTTCTCAGTTTTTAAAGCATTTTCCAGTTTTTCGAGGTCAATGCCGTCTGCTTCCATATCAACGCCCACGAGATTTACATTATATGAACGGAAAGCGTTCAGTGAACCGATAAAGCTCGGAGATTCACAGAGGAGGGTATCGCCTTCGTTGAGGAGTACCTTGCATGAGAGCTCGTTTGCCTGCTGACCGCCGGATGTAACGATGAGCTCATCAAATTCCTTGTGGAAGCAGTTCTTTTCGGTCATCCAGCTTTTGAGAAAGTCTCTCAGCGGAGTATAGCCTTCGGTTATGTTATACTGGAGAGCGAGTACCGGATCATCGCGGAGAAGCTCAGCTGAGATCTCAGCGATCCTCTCTGTCGGAAAAGCTTCAGGAGCAGGATTTCCGGCAGCGAATGAAATAACTTCCGGATCAGATGTGAATTTGAGGATTTCACGGATCGCGGACGCCTGAAGTCCGGTCACTTTATCGGAAAATTTATATTCCATTATATATACCAGCCTTTCAAATCAATATGTATGCGGCGGCGAAAGATACAGCCGCTGAAATAACAAATGCCTATCCTATATTATACCACATATTTCTTGATTCTGCAACATATATTTTCTTGAAAATCTAATTTTATGCTGCTCATTTTATGATATTTCAGATCAGGGGCGGCTGCGACCGGAGGAGAACATGAAAAAGCAGACATTTCTGAAAGGCTCGCTGATACTTATGGCTTCAGCGATAGCAGCAAAGGTTCTTGGAGCGGTTTTTAAGATACCGCTCACGAATATGCTTGGCGGAGTGGGTATGAGTTATTTCAGCTGCGCTTACAGCTTGTTCATGCCGTTTTATGCGCTTATCGTAACCGGTATAACGTCAGCTGTTGCGAAGCTCGTTGCTTCGAGTGCCGCGCTTGGAATGTATTCAAATGCGCTTAGGATAAGACGTGTTGCGTTAGTGTTGTTTTCAATTGCAGGAGTTCCGGCGAGTCTTCTGCTGGCGACGTTTGCAGTACCTTTCAGCATATATTCTGTCGGCAGTACAGAGGGGGCTGCCTCAATAATCATGATAGCACCGGCAGTGCTTTTCGGGTGCATAACGGCGGTCGAGAGGGGATACTATGAGGGAATGGGGAATATGCTCCCGACTGCGCTTTCGCAGGTCGCAGAGGGCTTTGTCAAGGTCTTTGCAGGACTTTTCCTTTGTCGTTTTGTCACCGATAACAGTGAGTTTTTCATGAGCCGTTTTCCGTGGGTGACGGATATACGCGCACTTGCTGCAGCTGCCGGTATTCTCGGTGTGACCTTATCATCACTTGGAGCGGCAGCATATTTATGGATAACACGGCTGTTTTCCGGACATCTTCCGGAAGGTGAGAAATGTCTCGAAGGAAGGCGTATCATAGCGAAGAAACTCATCCGCGAGGCTTTGCCTGTCGGTGCAAGTGCAGTCGTAACAAATTTCACAGCGCTGATAGATATGTGGACTATAATCGGAATCCTTTCACATACCGGTGGTTACAACGGAATGTTTGAGGGCGTATCTGCTGATGAAGTGCCGCGGTTCGTTTACGGCTCTTTTTCGGGAATTGCCCTGACTGTATTCAACCTTGTACCCTCAATCACGAATATGCTTGGAAAAGGTGCGCTTACCTGTATTGCTTCTGCAAGAGAAGTAAACGATAAAGCTGGATTCCGCCGCGGGAGCATACAGGCGCTGCTGATAGCTGAGATAATAGCAGTACCGTCAGCGATAGGACTGGGAGTTACAGCTCCTCAGGTGCTTGGTATCCTCTTTCCGAATCAGACCGATGAGGCAGCGATATGTATATCCTCACTGAGAATGCTGATGCCGGCAATGGTGTGTCTGTGTGTATCTTTTCCGCTTTTCAGTATGCTTCAGGCGATAGGCAGGGCAGGACTTCCGCTGAAGATCATGATTCTTGGAACTTTTGTGAAGCTTGCCGGAAATCTGGCGTTTATACCGCTTTGGGGCGTTGACGGTGCAGCTGCTGCAACATCAGTGTCATATCTGGTGATACTGGCGGTTTCTGTGGTCATATACCTGCGCGAGAGCGGTCTGAGGCTTGAGGCAGCGCCTTTTCTGAAGGTCGGATATGCCGGAGCAATGTGCGGCGGAGCGGCTTATCTTGCATCCGGATTATTTGCAGCTTATGGCATGATAGCGGCATTTGCAGCGGCGCTCATTCTGGGCGGAGGTACATATATCGCAGTCCTGTTTTTAGGCTTTCGCGGCGAATTCGTACATATATGGTCAGGAAACAGAAAATCCCCGGCTGGAAAGCCGGGGAGACGGATCACTTTTTAAGAAGATCGCTTGGTACTTCGATAACGTCCTTTTCGGTTACATTTACCTTAATAACTGTTTCCTTGTCTCTTGCATCTTCACGGGTAGGGAAGAAAGCAAGTGTGAAGCCTTTCTTAGGATCTTCAGGGATAACGAAGCCTCCTACGATACCGCTGAATGAACTGTTTGCAGGAACTTTGAAAGGGCTCTGGGAATATTTGGTATCATCGAAATTCTGTATAGCAAATACCTGAGTTCTGATAGCTGCGGACAGTTCGCGGTTATCCGGGAGCAGTATGTAGAAATTGTTGAGGGTGCTGAGCTCGTATTCGGTATCTGTTGTGTTATTGATAGTTATGTCGAAGTAGACATAGTGCTCATTTTCGTCAGTGAGGGAAGCAGCGTCGATGACCTTATTGAGCTTGAATACGGTTTTGTTAGCTTCGACCTCTTTATTTGCTTCACCCTTGACCTCACTTGAAGCGATGAGATCATTTCTTTCGTAAATTTTATAATTTGTTGAACTGCTGCTGCTTGCTGAACTACTGCTGCTGCAACCAACTAATGGTGTAACAGCCATTGCAGCTGCGAGAATAAGTGCTGTAAGTCTGAATTTTCTCATATCTGAGACCTCCGAAAATAAAAATACATCTTATATAGTATAGCATAAATCATAGCGATATGTCAAGTAGTAATTAGTCATATAAACGAAAAAACAGTCCTCATAAAGAGGACTGTATATTTCTTCCGGATCAAAAAGTGATCATTCTGCTGCAGGAGCTGAAACAGGGCAAACGCCAGCACAAGCACCGCACTCAACGCAAGCGTCAGCGTCGATAACGTACTTTCCGTCGCCTTCAGAAATAGCGCCAACAGGACACTCAGCAGCGCAAGCGCCACAGCTGATGCATTCGTCAGAAATAATGTATGCCATAATTATTGCACCTCCATAATTTTAAGGACGTATCCTTATTAATTACATTTTACCATAACTGTAATAAAAATCAATAGCTTTTTGTTAGCCTATGCTTACTTGTTGGATACTGCCTTATTATTTTTCTTGTCGGCTTTGATTTCCTTGGATGTATTTTCATTTTTGCCGCTGAACTGAGCACAGGCAAGACCTGCGAAAGTCCAGAATACAGGCGAATATGTTATGTTGCTGCAAGTTATGAAGAACATAAGTATACCGCATATCAGAATGAGAAATACTGCGGTATCGTTAATATCTCCGCCCTTGCGGAATTTCTTATAAGCCGAAGCTGCTGTCAGAAGCAGGAGACCTATAAGAAGTATCAGCGAAGGCACTCCGCGTGTTGCGGCAGTGTAGAGGTACTCGTTGTAGACCTTGTCGAATGTTCCGACGTTTACCGTTGCAATATCGCTTATTGACGAGTTAGCTGAGCGGTATCCGTAGGTATAAAGCTGAGGATATACAAGCTGTTCAGGACCTGTTCCGTAAAGCTTATTATCCTTGATGATCTTCATTGTTTTTTCATTTATGTATGTGTAAACATCATAGGTGTCGTCGATTTCTACCGATTTAGGGTTGTAAAGACCGCTTGCAGATGCTCTCTGGAACGCATCGTCCTCCCAGAGGATGTTGCCGTCGAAAAGGTGATAGCCGTTGTAGTCGCCTGATTTTACAGTTGCACATATGCCGAAGCTCAGTCCTGCTGCTGCGATAACTGCTGCGACAGAGAGAAGTCTTGCCTTCGGCTTTTTGGAAGCGAAAAGTGCGATGATACCGGCGAGAATGCCGAGGATAAGTCCGCACCATCCGGCGAGAGTTCTTGTAAATATCATTACGAATCCGCTGAGAGCAGCACTTATGGAAGCTCCTATGCGGATGACCTTATTTTCATGTGCAGCACTTAGAGTGAGTGAGGCTGCGAGCGACAGACAAAGCACCATTGAAAGGAATATCGGTGACTGCGACATTCCGTCCGGAGCGATAGTCTGTACGGATACAGCAATATCGGTGTATGAGTAGTAGATGAATTCCTTTGTGGTTATCTGGATGACCGAGAATAAGGAATTGACTGCTCCAAGCGCAGAAAGTGCGATAAGAAGCGTGTTTACGGCTTTCTTACGTTTTATCGAAGCGGCTGTAATAAAGAAGCAGAAATAGAATATAATAGCGAGCAGACCTTCGCCGCGCTGTGGGAAGCCGTAGAATCCGACTGTTCTGTCATAGCCGTTGTAGAAGGATACAGTGCCCCAGCCGAGGATACCCGCAAAAAGTATAGCCGGAAGTATTATGCTTCCGTTCACGTATTTTTTTATAAGTGCTATCATAGCAAGTATCATGCAGATAACGCCTGAAACAGCAAGACCTACTGCCGAAGCGGAATAGGTTACTGTTTTCTGTACTTCCGGTATGATATTTGCGAGAGGAACAGCAAAGAGTGCAGTAAGCAGACCGAATGTTGCCAGCTTAGCGTATTGATCCTCGGTCATATTCAGGATAAAATTTGATTTTTCCGAGGATTTGAAAATAGTTTTAGCCATAGCAATGACCTTCCTTTATAGTTTTGGAGATAAAAACAGCTGCTGAGAAGTACCTCAGCAGCCGTAAAAAAGACGTTATTTTGCGTAATCTGTAACTCTGCTCTCACGAATAAGGTTGACCTTGATCTGTCCTGGATAATCCATTTCATTCTCGATCTGCTGAGAGATCTGTCTTGCGACGAGAACCATTTTCTCATCGTTGATGACTTCCGGAACGACCATGATCCTGACCTCACGGCCAGCCTGTACAGCAAAGCATTTCTCAACGCCCTCGTAGGAGTTGCATATCTCTTCGAGTTTCTGGAGACGTTTGATGTAGCTTTCGTAATTTTCGCTTCTTGCGGCAGGTCTTGCAGCTGAGATAGCGTCGGCTGCCTGTACGATGCAGGCTATAACTGTTCTTGGCTCTACGTCGTTGTGGTGAGCCTCAACAGCGTGGATGATAATAGGATTCTCGTTGTATTTCTTACAAACGTCAACGCCTATCTGTACATGAGAGCCTTCGATCTCGGCGGTAAGGGCTTTACCAATATCGTGGAGAAGACCGGCACGTCTTGCGAGGTTGGCGTCAACACCGAGTTCTGATGCGAGCACACCGCAGAGCTTTGCGACTTCGATCGAGTGATCGAGGACATTCTGACGGTAGCTTGTACGGAATTTAAGTCTTCCTATGAGTTTGATAAGTTCGTGGTTAAGACCGTGAACATTGGTTTCGATAACTGCGCGTTCGCCTTCCTGCTTGATACGGTATTCTACCTCACGGCGAGCCTTATCGACCATTTCCTCGATACGTGTCGGGTGGATACGTCCGTCAGCGATAAGCTTTTCGAGAGCGATCCTTGCGACCTCACGGCGGATCTGATCGAAGCAGGAGAGAGTGATAGCTTCCGGTGTATCGTCGATGATGAGGTCAACACCTGTGAGGGTTTCAAGGGTACGGATGTTACGGCCTTCACGACCGATGATACGTCCCTTCATTTCGTCATTAGGGAGAGGAACGACGGAAACGGCAGCTTCTGAGACCTGATCTGCGGCTACCTTAGCGATAGCGAGTGAGATATAGCTTCTTGCCTTTTCCTGACATTCGTCCTTGATCTGCTGATCGTAAGCAGCGATCTTGACTGCTTTTTCATGAACGAGGTCGTCCTCAAGCTTTGAGATTATGTATTCCTTAGCCTGATCCTTAGTGAACTCAGAGATCCTTTCGAGGACATCGAGCTGACTTTTCTTAATAGTTTCAGCTTCCTTGAGTTTTTCATCGGCAGATTTGATCTTCTGGTTGAGAACATCCTCTTTTTTCTCGAGGTTATCGGTTTTTTTATCGAGATTTTCTTCTTTTTGCTGCATACGTCTTTCCTGACGTGACAGCTCTGCTCTGCGATCCTTGATTTCTTTATCCGCGTCGCTGCGGAGTTTGTGGATCTCGTCCTTGGCTTCGATAAGAGCGCTTTTCTTTTTATTATCCGCATCCTTTTCGGCATCTTCTATGATGCGCTCTGCCTGCTGTTCAGCTGAACCAACGATAGATTCTGCCTGAAGCTTACGCTTTTCTATACCGGCATTGACGCCCTTGCTGTAAGCGAGAAAACCGGCAACAGCAGCGCCTGCTGCCAAAGCAACGATGATCAGTACAATAGCGAGAGTCAAGTTCATACAGTGCATTACCTCCTTTTGTGTAAAATTTATAGTTTGTATCATAAATCTTTACTACTACAAGGCGGTAAATGCCGCATTATTTTATTCATTTAAATATATTGATCAAGAGTCCGGGAACAGACTCGCAAAACATAGCGGACGCACAGCGTCCATAATTTGTTTCAGTTATCATATTTATATAACGGGATGATATATTTCTGCCCGTAATGATGTAAAACAAAGCTGCATATACTGCCATAGTAATATTATGCAAATAAATACAACATAATTATTATATACTATTTTTGAAAATATGTCAATGATTTTCCGGTGAATAAGACAACGGCTGAATTTATTTTTATTTTTGACTATTTTGATCCTCGGCAAATTGAAAACAGTTTATTCCATAACGTGTTCCATAGCGTGATAGAAAATAGTCTGAACGTGGTCATCGCATAGTGAATAGAATATGGTCTTGCCCTCGCGGCGTGAGCTTACGAGACGCGCCTGTTTCAGAACTCTCAGCTGGTGAGATATAGCGGACTGTGTCATGCCAAGTACCTTTGCTATGTCACAAACGCACATTTCGCTCTGGCAGAGTACAAATATAATACGTATCCTTGTAGGATCACCGAATACTTTCAGAAGCTCGGCTGCTTCATAAAGAGCTGATTCATCCGGCATGACACTGGATATTTTTTCAATTAAGTCCTTGTGTATTGGGGTGTTGCCGCAGATATGTTCTTCCATATTTACCTCCATCAAAGTAATCTGAGCATCAGAAATACTGCTGCCGGCAGTACGACTATGCAGAAGATGAAACCGGCTATGCAGGTGGTTATTGAAAATCTGTCAAAGACATATTTGCCGCGTCTGTCGAGCAAGACTTTGTATGAACCGCTGCTTTTGTAGAGTTTGTTCTCTTTTATGCCCTCAGAGGGAAAAACATTCGGGTACTCCTTGCCGTCGATGATGTAGTATGCGGCGTTGAAGCGATTGTAGGGGCTTTTGTCTATACGGCTAAATTCAGCCTTGTGAGAACGCGCAAATAACATTCTTATTAAAAAGTATACGAAAAAGAGAGCCATTGCTGCAATTCCGAGCAGAATGAGCGCGGCAGCGAGCATAGCGAGCGTTATCGGTTTGAAACCGACTATAAGCAATACGACTGTCACAACTGCGATAACAGCAACGAATTCCATAGCAGACTCCTTTCAGAACCGTATTGTGCATACATTTATTATAACATACCGTTATAAAAATAGCAACAGATTGCGTGAAAATCAAACAATAAATCAAATATGTATACGAATTTACAAAAAGTTTAGAAAAATCTTCGAAAATCATAACATCGCATATATGTAAATGTGATAATATTAGTATGAGAAATTCTGAAAGGGGGGAAGACGAATGACCGATACTTCAAATGATGTCAGGAAGGACGTACTGGATGTTGTTGAAGATTTCGACTACTCTACACAGAACAGCTCCTATAACGAAAAATTCAAAAAATGGCGTAAAAACAAAGATAATCGTCATGCCTTCCGCTTTGAGGGGAATAAAAAGGAAAAGGTATTTAACGACAGCCGCGGCTTCGAGAAACGCTCTCCGGAAGCTGTTGAGAAAAAAATAATCAACAGAGTTATGTATGTTCTGGGAATTGCTATGCTCATATTCATAGTTATTGATAATTCCGCGAACAGGCTTCTTGCTCCGCTTTTCAGGTGCTTTGGCATAAATGTTCATGCAAGTATGCTAAGTGCCGCAGTTTATGGAAATGTTACAGGGGTTGTTGAGGTGCTTCTGCTTGCTTCGGCACTGAAGATAATCATTCCGGTAATATACATACAGCTGAAACTGAAAATGCCTTTAAGCGTCGGTTATATGAGCCATGTGAACAGTACGGCTGAGATAGTAAACTCTGTTGGTATGGCACTTGTGGCTTGTACGGTAGTCTGTCTTCCGACTGCTTATTCGAGCGATACAAAGGAGATATATACATTATTCAAATCGGCAAATGCTGATGTTTCCCTCTGGGGACAGCGCGAATTTGTAGTATACGCCCTCTTTACGCTTGTAGTATTTCCGGCTGTATATGAAGTCTTCCTGCATGGTCCTATTTTTGCCGCGCTGAGACAATTCGGCGACAGATTCGCAATAGCTGTTACAACAGTGGCTGCCTGTCTTCTTGCCGACACTCCAAGCGAGATACCTGCAACATTTCTCATATCACTGCTTGCTGCTGTAAGTATGCTCAGAAGCGGTACTATTATGACTGCTTTTATTATAAACATAATTTATAAGGCGTATACGTTCGCACTTATTATGTTTGAAAACGAGAATACTCCGAGTATGCTCCTGAAGCGAAATGTTTTTATGATAGCTGCACTTGTTGCAGGAGTTGCTGTTTCCGGCTTCATTTACATTGTACGCAGAAGAAAGGGCAGAAAGCTGCATTTTATCGCTGTATACAAATCGGAGGTCTCTCCTCTTAACCGTGGTGTTATTGCCGCAAAAAGCTTTCCGTTTGCAGCTGTTGTAATGCTTTGTATACTTGAAATGGTCATTGGTGTGGTGTTCTGATTGGAAATAAGTAAATATATGGAAAGAGCCTTGTTTCTGGCGAAGCAGGCTTACGATGAAGGCGAAGTGCCGGTAGGAGCGGTAGTCGTAAAAAAAACTACCGGTGAGATCGTCGGCGAGGGAAGAAATATGCGCGAGGGCGCTAAAAACGCTCTCGCACACGCTGAAATAATAGCAATAGATATGGCTTGCAGAACTCTCGGAGGCTGGCGTCTGCCGGAGTGTGCGATATACGTCACACTTGAACCGTGTCCGATGTGCTGCGGCGCTATCATAAATTCGCGCATAGACGATGTTATCTTCGGGGCTTACGATCACAAAAGTGGTTCGGCAGTTTCTGTGCAGAAAATGTTTGAGCTCCCTTATAATTACCGTCCGAATGTTACCGGCGGAGTTATGGAAAAGGAGTGCGCGGATATGCTTTCGGCGTTTTTTAAGGAACTCAGAATAAAAAAATCATCGCCGAAAATGCCGTAAATTCGTGGTATTGCTTCTGCTGAGAAAATATTTTTGAAAAAATTCAGAAAAAACGCTTGACAAACCCGGATTTATCTGATATAATATTAAGGCAGTCAGGTGAGGCTGCAAATGCGAGTGTGCTGGAATAGGCAGACAGGCACGTTTGAGGGGCGTGTGTCGAGAGACGTATGGGTTCAAGTCCCATTACTCGCACCAAAGACCTATCGTGAAAACGGTAGGTCTTTTGTTTTATACATGAAAAATTGAGGCTGTACCCGAAGGTACAGCCTTTTATTTTACTCTGAAAATATCATCATAGCTCGCTTTGAGGATTTCTTTTAGCAGGATTATCTCATCAGGGTAAAGGTGACGCTGCCCGACCTCTATCTTTGCGAGGGCACTGCGGGTTATGTCGCAGCCGTTCACCTGTAAGCGAGCAGAGAGCATTTCCTGCGTGATACCGGCTTTTTCACGCAATACGCGGATGTTGTTGCCGACTGCTTTTTCGATCTCTTTGTTCATAATATACAAATCCTCCGTAAAAAGTTTTGCACCCAAACAAGTGCAAAATATATTGACTTTATTATATACATATGCTATAATAAAATTGCACCTAAATAGGTGCAAAGTGTAAAAAACTTACAATTTAAAGGAGTGATGATTATGTTGTTAACACTGTTAGGAATTGCTGCGGCAGGTGCGGTTGGATATAACTGCGTAAAGGATGAGGAACACAGAGAAAAGACTAAGAATGCCATAAACAAACTTGGGGATTCATTGGCAAATCAGGCGATGAAGAGCGGTAATCAGGATTGTATAGATGGGGCTCAGAAATGGTATGACTCTAAATCAAACGGAACTGATAATAATAGCGATGAGGATTATTAATACAATTTATGGAACAGCTTTGTAAATCAATTTGTCAATGGTGCGGTAAACAGGGTAAAATAGCATATACAGAACACGGTCATATGCCTAATCAGACGCCGTTTGTTCCGGGAAAATGCAATTGTCATCCATAAGGAAGGCAGGATATGCCACATTCACCAAAATGGGAAAAGCAGTAAAATGATTAAGGAGGTATTATTATGGCATTTGAAAAATATGAAATAATTATTATTTATGGTGACGGCGTTCAAAGTAGAATGATTATAGGTGCAAGTTCTTATGGCGATGCATACGCGAAAGCCAAAGCTACAGCATCCTGTAGTGCATCAGCTCATAAGGGGGTTGACGATATTATCGTTAATCAGCTTTAACAAATTGTGATTTATGCTTACTAAATTTACGACATATTACCTTGTTGGATATTAAGTATAATATCCACTATTGACTTTATGTTTTTATAAAGGAGTACCCTGCGGTACTCCTTTTTTGTCACAGTATAAAGCAGATAAGACCTGAGCAGCCGTCGTTGATAACGCGTTCGAGAGTTTCCTGTAATTTCAGACGCGCCTCAACAGGCATTTTGTAAAGCTTATTGTGAAGTCCCTCGTTGACGAGATCGTGCAGGGACTTTCCGAAGATATTAGATTCCCAGATTTTTGTCGGATCGTCGTCGAAGCCGTCAAGGAGATACATCACAAGCTCCTCGGATTGCCTTTCAGTGCCGACGATAGGACTGACAGTGGTGTTTATATTCGCTTTCATCAGGTGTATGGAAGGCGCGGAGGCTTTCAGCTTTACGCCGTATTTTCCGCCCTGACGGATTATTTTCGGCTCTTCGAGAGTAAGTTCTTCGAGTTCCGGCATTACGATACCGTAGCCGGTAGCTTCAACTTCGGCAAGTGCCGGTTCGATGCGCTGATATTTCCTGCGGATGTCATTCAGTTCCATAAGCAGCGGCATTAGGTCGCTTTCACTTTCGATCTCGATACCTGTTGTTTCGCCGAGTATCTTGTAGAAAAGGTTGCTGTCGAGGTCGGCGGTCATAGTGACAGAGCCTTTTCCGAGGTCGATGGACGTTATCGCGGCGCTTACAACGTGCGGACACTGAGCCATAGCTTCGGCAGCCGAAGCAGCCTCGCGGACGAGTTTGATGTTCTTTGCAGCCTCGCGGATGCAGTCGAGTATCTCTGATTTCAGCCAGTGACCTTTTTCAAGCGAATTTATCCAGCGGGAAGTGCGGATGTTGATCTCACGTATCGGGAAAGAGAAGAGTATCTCGCGGATAATGTTGCGGATGTCCTCTTCGCCGAGATCGAGACAGTTTACCGGAATGACCTTTGTATCGTAGCGCTCTGTGAGTTCGGCTGCGAGTTTCTGTACCTCCGGCAGAGCGGGATCAACAGTGTTCATGATGACTACAAACGGCTTCCCGAGTTCTTTCAGTTCACGGATAACACGTTCTTCACATTCTTCGTACTCTGCACGGGGAATGTCCGAGATAGAGCCGTCGGTTGTGATGACCAGACCGATCGTGGAGTGGTCGGTGATGACCTTCTGTGTGCCTATTTCGGCAGCCATGTTGAATGGTATTTCCTCATCGAACCACGAGGTCATTACCATGCGCGGCTGTTCATTTTCGATATATCCGAGCGAACTCGGCACAATATAGCCTACGCAGTCGATGAGGCGGACGTTGAATACCGCGCCGTCACCGAGGTTTATCTCGACTGCTTCTTCCGGGATGAATTTAGGTTCAGTAGTCATGATAGTTTTGCCGGCAGCGGACTGCGGAAGCTCATCGAGGGCGCGTTCACGCTTGAATTCACTGCTGATATTCGGGATAACGAGCGATTCCATAAAACGCTTGATAAAAGTTGATTTGCCTGTTCTTACAGGGCCGACAACGCCTATGTAAATATCGCCGCCTGTACGTTCAGCGATATTGCTGTATATATCTTTAACCATATCTTGCTCCTTATTAGTATTTCTTTAGCGGGGAATGCTTGCACTGAGGATTACCGGTCATGTTACTATCGGTATTAGCAGCATACCGCCGTTTTCGAGGTGATCCCCTTCGAGATCGTTCTCTTCCATTATTGCTGAAACACAGGTGCTGTAACGCTTTGCGATGCTCCATACATCTTCGCCGGAAACTCCGAAATAGAGCTTTATCGCGTAATCTCCGTCGCGGGATTTGCGTACACTGTCGTCAACGGTTATATCGGTTATTGCTTTGACCGCTGCGGAGGGAGTTACTGATATTCTTGCGGACATTTCAGCTTTTGCAGTCAGAATGCCGTCTGATGAAATAGTATAGGAGACGTCATTTGGTGTGATTTCTGCTGTAACAGCGGAATTGCTCATATCATCACCGATAGTGATAGTTTCCTCGAAGGTCTCGTCCTTGTCGGGCATGGAGATCATTCCGGAATTATCGCGGACTGCCATTGAATATGTGAGCATACCGCTGATAACAAGCGATTTTCCGTCTTCGAGAAGACGTGTGTTGATGTTTTTGGGAGTCACCCACATGGAGTAGATAGTTTCGGGAACGCTGTCACCTTCAGCGAGACGTGCTGTGTGGCGGAAACTCTCGTTATATACAGTCGGTAGTTGTTCGGCATCTATGTCCGAAAGTGTAACCTCGCAGGGATATACAGTTGAATAAGCGTCTGTTCCGACCATTACTGTGGAAGTCCTTACAGCGCTGCATATAAGGCGGAGATCAGCTTCGCAGCGGAGTATACGGTTTTCGCCGTCCTTTCCGGCAGCCGGAGTTATCTCGCAGGATATGATTTCCGGAGTTACCCTGCATTCGTAGTTGTCGTCGATCGTGTCAATGTCTATGACCTGACTGTAAGGAAGTGAGAAATTCATCGCTTCGAGAGCGCCTGAACCGTCGCTGCCATAGGAATAGAGCAGATCTATGCCGAGTTCTCCCTTGACGAGCAGCTTTCCCGAGATCATTTTCTTCTCGCAATCCGTGACCTTGCTCCGGCAGCTTACTATGTTCGCAACAGCAGGCTGTGCAGGTGAGAGCTCCGTTTCTTCTGATAAGTGCAGTTGCTTTTCTGTTACTGATTTTTGTGCGGCAAAAGTCATGGGAGTTGTTTTCAGCTGAAGATTCATTCCCGAGACATAGGAGATGACCTCCTGAGACGTTTCACAGCTTACGGAAACCTTGATAGATACTGCGCCGTGGAGATCGAAACGCCTTTTGTTGACGGCACGGAAATTGATGTGGTCTGCTTTGGGGATAAGACTTACAGTCGGCTGTTCGCAGGGGCGTTCGAGATCAATCGAACGCTGATAGGTCTGGAACTGAGTTACAGAGCGGATAACGCTGTCGCCTTCGCCGCAGTAGAGGATATTGATGTCGCAGCGCAGCTCATAGGAAAGCTTATCGCCGTTGATGTTCCAGCCTGTGATAACAGGTACAGCCTCGCAGCGTACTATCCTGAAAATATCCGGATAGTAGTCCGGAAGAATATAATCGAGGTCGATGCTCTGTTCCTGTATACCTTCGTATACGCTTATCGCAGCCGGTAAATTTTCTTTGTTCATTTTCAGATCCATATGGAGAACCTCCTTGAAAAATGCTTTGTAACATGATATTCAGAGCAAAGTACAAGTATGCCGGAAGAAGATATATGTATTTCTTTTAATAAGTTAGCATAATGTTCGCATTTTCAATTGCCTGAAATGCTTGAAATTCGGATAATATCATGATATAATTATCATATTGTTATTATGCTGGGAAAATATCGGAATTATTTAAGGCTGCGGTGAATTCCGCGGAAAGGGATAAGATGAAGATTATAAAGCTACTGGCGGTGCTTTCGGCTTCCATGATAGCTTCTGCTTCTGTTGGGTGCAGAAGCAAGAGCAGCAGTTCAAGAAAGTCGAACCGTCCTGATTACTCAACAAGTACCGCGGCATCTGAGAGCGGCAAAAAAACTAAAACTACTGATAACGGCAAAACTGAAGCCGAAACAGCTGAGCCGACAACACAGCACATAAGCCCTGTTGAAACTCTTTCGGCTTCATGCTCTTCTCAGTATAATGCCGGTAAGGTGATAGAACGTACTGACGGCAGCAATACTTTGAAGATACCGCTTTCGGAATTTATAGAAGAAGGCGATGAGGTCTCATCGTTCATATTTACTATATATTCAGCTGACGGCGGCGATATTGGCACCTTTAAGGGCGGATGCGGCATTTCTGTCAATGAGGACTGCGCCGCGGCTACTACAAAAGGCTGGTATCAGTCGAAGGACTTCTCAGCGGCTACGCAGGGCAGCTACGGCGAGATAAGATGGGATGTTCCGGCGGAGATCAGAAGCAGTATAAGCGCGGGCGGCGAAGTGATGTTCGGCTATTGGTGGGGCAATTCGACGAGCATCAGAATAGAAAGCGCTGTCTGTGAATATACAAGGACGAGGGATATACCGGTAGACGGAACTGTTTCGTATGATGTAGGGAAAAGTGTTGAATTCAGTGCCGATGATAATAAGATAAGAGTTCCGGCAGCAGAATTCCTTCCTGAAAATGCAGTTCCTGAAGCTGTTATATATAATGTTAGTTCTTCCGGAGGGTTCCGGAAGTTTACGGGAGCATTCGGTTACAGTTCTTCAGCCGGCAGCTATCAGTCGGGTGATACAGCGGTCTATACCGATAGTTCCTCGCTTTCGCTGACATGGTTCGTTCCGGATGAGGCGAAAGCCCTTGTATCAAAGGATGGTGAAATTGTTTTGGGGTATTGGTGGAGTGAGCAGCCTTCGGTCAAGCTCGATTCTATCACAGTGAAGTATAGTCAGGGGGACGGTTCGGCAGCGGTTCCGGCTCCTAAAAAGACAGATTCCGGAGATAAGCCGAAGGCTTCAAGCGGATTCAGAAAGGCTTCGCAGATAGTTGATGATATTAAAGTGGGCTGGAATCTCGGCAACACGCTTGAGTGCTATGACTACAAGTCGTGGAGCAGCAACGCGGAGACAGCATGGGGCAATCCTGCGACCACTAAGGAAATGATAAAGGCGGTAAAGGATGCCGGCTTCAATGCGATACGCATACCTGTAACGTGGGGCGAGCATATGGAGAGCGGCAATACGATAGACAGCGCATGGATGTCGCGCGTGAAGGAAGTAGTGGATTATGCCTATTCAGAGGATCTTACGGTCATATTGAATATGCACCATGATGACTATGTGTGGTTTACCCCTTCTGATGCGGAATATGAGTCCGACCGCGCTAAGCTTATCGACATCTGGAAGCAGATATGCTCTGTTTTCGGCGACTACGGCGACAGACTGATCTTCGAGGGCATGAATGAGCCGCGAACAGTCGGCAGCTCGGCTGAATGGAGCGGCGGTACAACTGCTGAAAGAAAGGTCGTAAACAAGTATGCTCAGGACTTCGTTGATACTGTAAGAGCATCCGGCGGCAATAATGCCGAAAGAACACTTATCGTCACATCCTATGCGGCTTCTGCGGAAACATCTGCTATCAATGATGTGGTAGTGCCTAAGGATGACAATATCATACTTTCTATACATTATTACGCTCCGTGGAATTTTGCCGAAGGAAAGCGCGTTACATTCGGCGATCAGGACAGAAGAGAGCTTGATGCTAAGTTTACCGAGCTGCGCCAGAAATTCGTAGCAGCCGGCACTCCGGTAATGATATGCGAATTCGGATGCGTTGCAGCTGCTGATGATGCTACGCGCGCAGATTATTACAATTATTATATCTCATCCGCAAAAGCAAATGGTATCAAGTGCTTCGTCTGGGATAACGGCGTATCCTCGGGCAAGGACAGCTACGGTATCTTCAACAGGACCGCTCTCAGCTGGAATACAGCTATCCTCGACGGTATCATGAAGGGCGCAGAATAATATTATTGGAACTGTCTTGTTTACAAGGCAGTTCTTTTTTGCAGAATGTCTTTATGCAGTATCGACATTTCGGAGCATTTAATTTGTGTAGAACATACAAATATTCTTGAAAAACCAAATATCTTCTTCACTTTTTTTAAAAAATATGTTATAATGATACCGTGAGTAGCTGTTTATTGCTGCTGTGGAGGTGGATCTTGCTTGAAAACGCTCTTTATATCTGATCTTGACGGGACTCTGCTCAGTCCTGAACCAGCGATCACGGAGTTTACAGCTGATGCTGTGAACAGTGCAATATCCGCCGGCGCATACTTTACCTTTGCGACTGCGCGTTCAGTTTATTCAGCTGTGCCGATAACTGCAAGGCTGAATATCAATGTGCCATGTCTGCTAATGAACGGTGTCAGCATATACGATGTCAGAGATAAAAGCTATATCAACAGCGAATTTATCCCGAAGGCGGCTTCGGCTGAGGTGCTGAAGGCGTTTGAGAGACATAATGTGCATTGCTTTATGTACAGGATAGATGACGGTATTCTGACCTGCTATTATTCAGCACTCACGACAAAGGTCATGAGAAGCTTTGCGGAATCACGCAAAAATGAATACAAAAAGCCGTTTATACAGCTTGAACGTCTTATAGACAGCGCTGATGAATATGCCGTGTATTACACCACAACAGGTCCTTATGAAGATCTGCTGCCGGTAAAGCTCGATATAGAGAGGATAAACGGCGTTGACAGTGCGTTCTATCTTGATGTTTATAACGGAGAATGGTATCTTGAAATTTTTTCGGACAAGGCTTCAAAGTCTAACGGTCTGAAGTTCCTGCGAAGCAGATACGGCTTTGACAGGATAGTTGCATTCGGAGATAATCTCAATGACCTTCCTATGTTTGAACAGGCTGATGTAAAGATAGCAGTCGGCAACGCAAGGGAAGAGGTCAGGGCTGCTGCGGACTTTGTCATCGGGAATAATTCTGATGACGGCGTTGCAAAGTGGCTTCTGGAGAACTATAAATGAGAAAGCTGATATATTTTGTATCAGTCTATCTGATATATTTCGGAGCAGTGTTTCTTACGCTGCGGGTAATGCTGAATAATTTTGAAGTTGACTTTATGGACTATAAAGTCCGGTCGTCAGGAGAAAGATTTCGTGACAGTGTGTTATTCTTCTCACCGTTTATATTAATGCTGCTTGGCGAGATCGCAGTGTTCGTTATCGGCAGAAAGCTTTTTGAAAAATGGAAGCTGAAAGAGGCTTTCATAACGTTTGCTGTATCGGCTGCCGGTTTTATAAGTGCAGTTGTTACGGCAGCACTGATATTTGACTGACATTATTTGAGCATAAAAACAACGGCATGACCTGTCGTTTACAATATACGATAAACATAACATGAAAGGAAATACATGAATATGAAGAAACTTATGTTAGGTAACGAGGCTTTCGCAAGAGGTCTCTATGAAGCAGGATGCCGCGTGGTATCAAGCTATCCTGGAACCCCTTCAACAGAGATAACTGAAGAGGTCGCTAAATACGACGAGGTATACGCAGAATGGGCACCGAACGAGAAGGTTGCTATGGAGACTGCTCTCGGCGCTTCTATTGCAGGCGCAAGAAGCTTCTGCGGTATGAAGCACGTTGGTCTCAACGTTGCAGCTGATCCGCTCTATACTGCCGCTTATACAGGCGTTAATGCAGGTATGGTCATCGCAGTTGCCGACGATCAGGGTATGCATTCTTCACAGAATGAGCAGGACAGCCGTCATCATGCTATCGCTTCAAAGGTACCTATGCTCGAACCTTCCGATTCAACGGAATGTAAGGAATTCGTCAAGCTTGCTTTTGAACTTTCAGAGCAGTTTGATGCTCCGTTTATCGTAAGAATGTCAACAAGGGTTGCTCATTCACAGAGCATCGTTGAGATCGAGGACAGAAAAGAACTTGAACTCAAGCCTTATGAGAAAAATCCGCAGAAATTCGTTATGATGCCGGCTTATGCAAAGGGCAGACACGTTTTCGTTGAGGAGCGTACAAAGAAGCTTATCGAATATGCTGAGACATGTCCGCTCAACCGTGTTGAGATCTCGGATAAGGCTGAATTCGGCGTTATCACTAACGGTGCTGCTTATCAGTACGTTAAGGAGGCTCTCGGAGATAAGGCTTCTGTGCTCAAGCTTGGTATGGTAAATCCGCTTCCTGAGAAGCTTATCAAGGATTTTGCTGCTAAGTATGAGCAGGTTTACGTTATAGAGGAACTTGATGGTATCATCGAGGAACACTGCCGCAATATCGGTGTAAACAATGTTAAGGGCAAGGAAATATTCGGTTATATCGGTGAGCTTCCGCAGTCTGTTATCGCTGAGAAGCTTCTCGGCGAGAAGAAGGAATACACTGCTCTTGATGAGAATATCCCGATAAGACCGCCTGTTATGTGTCCGGGATGTCCTCACAGAGGTCTGTTCTACTGTCTCAGTAAGAACAAGATCACAGTTTCAGGCGACATCGGATGCTATACTCTCGGCGCTGCTGCACCGCTCTTTGCTGTTGATACTACTATCTGTATGGGTGCTTCTATCTCAGGACTTCACGGCTTCAACAAGGCCCGCGGCTCTGAGACAGAGCATAAGACAGTTGCTGTTATCGGCGATTCGACCTTCATGCACAGCGGTATGACAGGTCTCGTAAATATTGCTTACAATAATTCTAATTCAACAGTTATCATTCTTGATAACTCTATCACTGGTATGACAGGTCATCAGCAGAACCCTACCACCGGCAAGAATCTTAAAGGCGATCCGGCTGCTGCTGTAAACCTCGAAGAACTCTGCAAGGCTATCGGTATAAAGAGAGTGCGTGTGGTTGATCCTTACCACCTCGCTGAGACTGAGGCTGCGATCAAGGAAGAGCTTGCCGCAGATGAGGCTTCTGTCATTATCTCACGCCGTCCGTGCGCTCTTCTCAAGTACGTTAAGCATAATCCTCCGCTCAAGGTCGATGCTGATAAGTGCGTAGGCTGCAAGATGTGCATGAAGCTGGGATGTCCTGCTATTTCGATGAGAGACGGCAAGGCTGTTATAGACCATACACAGTGCGTTGGCTGCGGCATCTGTCAGGAGCAGTGCAAGGTCGGTGCTATTGGATGAAGGGTAAGAATATGCTGCAAATGAATATATATGAGGAGTTCGCTCACTGGCTGGATGCACTCCTTGAAAATAATGAAATGCCGGATTCTACAAAGGCTTTCTGCTTCAATCTCTATGTGGAATCCGAAGATGACCATGTTTACGGTATACAGCTTATCGCAGCAGGAGAGTTCGATCCTGCCGATGAAAGCGGAGAATGGGCGTGTGATGAGGTCTGGAGCAGTGAAGAGGATATTTTCACTGTTGACACCTCGGATGAGGATGATACGGGAAGTGAACACGCTCAGGAACTCTTCAGAGAAATGGTCAGCGAATACCTTGAAAACGGAAAGCACCTCGATGTACTGAGCGGTGCAAGGGCAGTCGGCATCGGCTTCGTTGACGGTGATCTTGACATAATTTATAAAGCTGAATAATAAGGAGTAAATATAAATGGAAACTAAATCAGTTATGATAGTCGGCGTAGGCGGACAGGGTTCGCTGCTCGCTTCAAGACTTCTCGGAAATGTGCTTCTTGCACAGGGATTTGACGTAAAGGTCAGTGAAGTTCACGGAATGAGCCAGCGCGGCGGTTCTGTTGTAACTTACGTAAAATACGGCGATAAGGTGTATTCACCTGTTATCGAAAAGGGTGAGGCAGACGCTGTTATCTCATTTGAACTTCTTGAAGCTGCAAGATGTCTGCCATACCTCAAAAAGGGCGGAAAGCTCATAACATCCACTCAGCAGATAGATCCTATGCCTGTTATTACGGGTGCTGCAAGCTATCCTGAGGGACTTGTAGACAAGATCAAGGCAGCAGGTGCAGAGATAGTTGCTGTTGATGCGCTCTCACTTGCTGAGCAGGCTGGAACAGCAAAGGCTTCAAATGTAGTTCTTATGGGAGTTCTTGCTTCACGCATGGATTATCCGGAAGAGCTCTGGCAGAAGGCACTTGAACAGTGTGTTCCTCCTAAGTTCCTTGAACTCAACAAGAAAGCTTTTGAACTCGGCAAAAACGCAGGAAATAAGTAAGGTTGACGATTCTGCTGTGATATAGCAAGAATATCACTGACAGGATGGGAATATAATTAAAAATTGGCTGTTATGCCGTAATCTGATAATGTTAAGGAGTAGAAGTCCAATGGAAAGATATTGGAATGAAGAGATCGAGACCATGTCGAGAGATGACATGAAAAAGCTTCAGGACGAGCGTCTTGTAAAGCAGGTAAAGCACGTTTACGATAACGTTAAGTATTACCGCGATCTTATGGACAAAAAGGGCGTTAAACCAGAGGACATCAAAGGTACTGACGATCTTCATAAACTGCCGTTTCTGAGCAAATCTGACCTCAGAGACGCTTACCCTTACGGACTTCTTGCGACACCGCTCAGTGAATGTGTAAGAATACATTCTACCAGCGGTACAACAGGAAAGCGTGTTGTCGCTTTTTACACTCAGAACGATATTGATATGTGGGAAGAGTGTACTGCGAGAGCTATTACAGCTGCCGGCGGTACAAAGGATGATATATGCCAGATAGCTTATGGTTTCGGACTCTTTACCGGAGGTGCCGGACTTAACGGCGGTTCACACAAGGTAGGCTGCCTTACAGTTCCTATGTCATCGGGAAATACCGACAGACAGATCACATTCATGCGCGATCTCGGTGCTACTATCCTTTGCTGCACACCTTCCTATGCTGCTTATATAGGCGAAACCCTTCACGATATGGGACTCACTCCCGACGATATTCAGCTGAAAGCAGGTATCTTCGGTGCTGAGCCGTGGACCGAGGAAATGCGCCGTTCTATTGAGAAGTCTCTTGGGCTCAAGGCTTATGATATTTACGGACTTACTGAGACAAGCGGTCCTGGTGTTGCTTTTGAATGCTCAGAGCAGAACGGAATGCACATAAATGAGGATAACTTCATTCCTGAGATCATTGACCCTGAAACAGGGGAAGTTCTTCCGGAAGGCGAAATTGGTGAACTTGTGTTCACAAGCATTACCAAGGAAGCGTTCCCGCTTCTGCGTTACCGCACCCGCGATCTTTGTGTTCTCAGCAGGAATAAATGCTCATGCGGACGTACTCTCATAAAGATGTCCAAGCCTAAGGGCAGAAGCGATGATATGATGATAATCCGCGGAGTTAACGTATTCCCGTCGCAGATAGAGACAGTTCTTATCGAGCAGGGCTATTCACCGAACTATCTCATTGAGGTAGACCGTATCAACAATTCGGATACGCTTGATGTAAGTGTAGAAATGAATCCGAACCAGCTCTCAGATAAGGTAAAGGATATGCAGAAGCAGGAAAGAGCACTTGCAGAGGCTATGAAGCTTATGATAGGCATTAGTCCTAAGGTGCATCTTGTATCGCCTAAATCACTTCAGAGAAGTGAGGGCAAGGCAGTGCGCGTTATTGATAAGCGTAAGCTGCACGATTGATAAGTTTATTATATTTTATAATAATAATCAAATAATATCACAGGAGGAATCATTATGAAAGTCAAAATCTTTTCAACTAACTTTATGCCGGAGCAGGAAAAATACGAGAAATTCGTAACATTTGAGAACGAACTTAATCAGTTTATCGAAAGCGTTAAGGTCATCGACATAAAGTACAGCACTACTGCCGGTATGTGCCACGATGCTCAGACTCACGTAAATGAGTACGTTGAGGACTTCTCAGCACTCGTTATGTATGAGGAAAAAGGAAGCAAGTAATGAATAAAGTGATTGCTGTTATGCTTACAGGCGCAGCGCTCCTGACGGGCGCTGTTTCCTGTAAAAAATTACAGCTTCACTACGCTTTGCAGTGCTTTTATTCTACTATATATTTGAATATTGCAGCTATATGATTTTAATACAGAGGGAGGACTGGATATGGCAAATGTAAAACAGATCTCAGTTTTTGTTGACAATAAACCTAATCAGGCAGCCGGTGCAATGCGGCTGATAAAAGAGAGCGGAGTAAACCTGAGGGCACTAAGCCTCGCAGACACCGCTGATTTCGGTATTATCAGGATCATAGCAAACGACACAGAAAAAGCTGTTGATATACTCAAAGCTGCTTCATATGCAGTCACAGTTACAGAGGTAGTAGCTATCTCGATACCGGATACCCCCGGTCAGCTGAGCAGAGTTCTTGATATTCTCGGCGAGGCTGATGTAAACGTTGAATATCTGTATTCATTCGTCGGAACTTCTGACAGATCGGTTTCTTTTGTTATCAGAGTTGATGATAACGACCGCGCATCAGATGTGCTTACACGCAGCGGAGTTATTCAGCTTACCGAAAATGACATCGCTGAAATGTAAGATGTGTACAAATTTTGGATGCTGATATAAAAATATTTTGAAAACGCTTGACAGAAATCGTAACAATGATGTATAATTAATT
Source organism: Ruminococcus flavefaciens (assembly GCA_015067005.1). GTDB lineage: Bacteria > Bacillota > Clostridia > Oscillospirales > Ruminococcaceae > Ruminococcus > Ruminococcus flavefaciens_AA. The sequence goes on along the minus strand of SVNH01000006.1, from coordinate 119,435 downwards.
TATGGTGTTTTACGAGAAAATTGTCCGACAGGAGTGATGAAATATGGGTATTCTCGGCACACTCGGCAACGTCAGCAAGGGCGCTTCCGATAAGGCAAAAAATATTTCTGAGGCGAATAATCTCAAAAGAAAGATCCTTTACGAGGAAGAAAGAATAGTTGAGATCTTTACCGATATCGGTAAGAAATACTATAAAAATCCCGATGGTGATAATTCTGAACTCAGAGTCCTTTGCGAAGATATTGACCAGAGACGCAGAAGGATCAAGAAAATGAGATATGAACTTAACGGTATCAGGGGATACAAAATATGTCCTAAGTGTGATGCAGAGGTCAACGAGCGTTTTCAGTTCTGCGGACGCTGCGGCGCAAGACTTCCTGATATTGAGGACGAGGATTTTATGTCTCTTGAGCCTAATGACTATTATACAGAAAGCAGCAATAATTTCTTCAATGCAGATTCAAATAAGAACTATTAATTTAATGGCTGTTCTGATTTATTCGGAACAGCCTGTTTTTTAAGATATACTGTGAAAAATAAATAACTATTTATAGTCAATTGCGCTGCTGTTCAAACCGCTTTCGGATGATCCTGCACAGATAATAAGCCGGGATACAAAGAATAAACCAGTAAAGTGAAAAAAACAGACAGATCTGTCCCATGAAATTCAGAGGAAGATCTGAGTAATCCCATACTTCCCAGTGCATAATAATATTATCAAAAATGCCAACAGCAAATTCAACAGCGGTAATAAGCAATGCTCCTATGAAACAGCTTTTCCAGAGTGTAAGGCTCCGGAGACTGTTTATTGAATACAGTGCGGCAAGAATTATGCCGCCGGTAAGGGACATCGTCCAGTGAGTGTAGCCTCTGCCGACTATTTCTACGAGACTGTAAAGGAAATATCCCATTAAAAACGAAAAAAGGTATTGTGAGAATTTCATATCTGTCTCCCCTAAAAACTCAGGCAGAATGGCATCTGAGCAAAACTGCCGGTTATTGAGTATACATTAATTATCGGCGGAAATCATAAAAATATACGATATATAAAGGGAGTCTTTTTCTATGAGGAAAAGCTGTATATTAATGCATATTTCAAGCCTGCCGTCGGAATACGGCATAGGAAAAATGGGAAAACACGCATTTGAATTCGTGGATTTCCTGAGTTCAGCAGGCGTTAAGTGCTGGCAGATACTGCCGCTTTCACCTACGAGCTATGGTGATTCGCCTTATCAATCATTTTCTGTGAATGCAGGAAATCCATATTTCATCGACTTTGAGATACTTGAAGGTGATGGTCTGCTGGAGAAGCATGAGTATTCCTCGATCAAATGGGACAGCGATCCGGATAAGGTCGATTATGCCCTGATCTATGAATACTGCTTTGATGTTCTGAGGATAGCCTATTCGCGCTTCAAGCCTTCACGTTTTCCTGATTATAAGGTGTTCTGTGATGATAATAAGTCGTGGCTGGAGGAATATGCCCTTTTCATGGCACTGAAATCTCAGAACGGCGGCAAGGCATGGTATGAATGGGAGAAGGACATCTCCATGCACAAGCCGGCAGCAGTCGCTGAGGCAAAAAAACAGTTAAAGAATGATATAGGCTTCTATAAATTTGTTCAGTATGAGTTCAGCAGACAATGGAAGGAACTCAAGAAATACGCAAACGACAACGATATTGAGATAATCGGCGATATACCGATATACTGCGCTCTCGACAGCGTTGAGGCATGGGCTGAGCATAAGCTCTTCTGGTTCGACAGGAAACGGCGTCCGGTATGCGTTGCCGGCTGTCCGCCGGATGAATTCTCTCCGACAGGTCAGCTGTGGGGAAATCCGCTCTATGACTGGGATTATCACAAAAAGACCGGGTATAAATGGTGGATAAACCGTATCAGGTACGCTTCTCAGCTTTATGATATAGTGCGTATCGACCACTTCCGCGGCTTTGAAAGCTATTACACTATACCATTCGGCAATGAGGATGCTACCATAGGCGAGTGGAAGAAAGGTCCGGACTACGAGCTGTTCAGACTTGCAGAGGAAGAACTCGGCAAACTTAACATTATTGCTGAGAATCTTGGGTTTATTACTCCTGAGGTAAGGGAAATGCTCGATAAATGCGGCTATCCCGGTATGAAGGTCATTCAGTTCGGCTTCTCGGACGGCACAAACGAATATCTTCCGCATAATTTTACGACTACAAACTGCTTTGTCTACACGGGAACTCACGATAATGAGACCTTAAACGGCTGGGTGGGAACACTTGATAAGAAGTCGCTGAAATTCGCAAGAAGATACCTGAATGTCCGCAAGAAGAGCGATATACCTATGGCAGTAGTGCGTTTAGCATGGTCAAGTGTCGCAATGGTCGCAGTTGCACAGATACAGGACTTCCTCGGCAGCCCTAAGTCCGGAAGAATGAATACACCGTCTACTCTTGGCTGTAACTGGCAGTTCCGCACAAAGAAGGAGGATTTTACTCCCGAGCTTGCCAAGACTATACGCAGGCTGAACAAGACATATAACAGATGATGATTTATTGAGAATGGAGTTAGAAAATGGAAAAAAAGCTTTTTACAGAGAAATTTACCGGCAGACTTCCAAAGGATATAAAGAGTGCAGCACCGCAGCAGATACATGAAGCACTCGGCGATACTATAATGGAACTCTACGGCAGTCAGTGGGACAATGCGCGTCAGGAGCATCTTTCAAAGCGCCGTGCGGCTTATCTTTCAATGGAATTCCTCGTTGGACGTGCGGTTTATAATAATCTGCTCTGTCTTGGCATTTACGATGATGTGAACGCAGTATTCAGTGAACTCGGTCTTGATCTTGCAGACCTCGAAGTTATAGAGGATGCTGCTCTCGGAAACGGCGGTCTGGGAAGACTTGCTGCCTGCTTCCTCGACAGCGCTGCAACTCTCGGACTTCCGCTTGACGGATATGGAATCCGCTATAAGTACGGACTTTTCAAGCAGTCTATCGTGGACGGATTCCAGAAGGAGGACATCGACGACTGGACAAAATATGGCGATCCGTGGTCGAAACGCTGCGATGCAGATACAGTAATGATAGAGTATAACGGTCAGACCGTAAAGGCTGTACCTTACGATATGCCGGTATTTGGCTGCAAGACTGAGAATATAGGCACTCTCCGTCTCTGGCAGGCAGAGCCTGTGAAGGAATTCGACTTCGATACCTTCAACAAGCAGGACTACCTTGAAGCCTCAAAGGAAAAGATCTACGCTGAGGACATCTCGCGTGTGCTCTATCCGAATGACGATACCAACGAGGGCAAGAAACTCCGTCTGAAGCAGCAGTATTTCTTCAGCTGTGCTTCACTGACTGATATTCTCCGCAAGCACAAGGCTCGTTTCGGTACTCTCGATAACCTTGCAGACTATATCTCGATACAGCTTAACGATACGCATCCTGTTATTTCTATCCCCGAACTTATCCGTCAGCTTGTTGACAACGAGGGCTGGACTTTTGAGAAGGCTCTTGCAGCAGCTAAGAAGGTGTTCAACTATACCAACCATACTGTTATGCAGGAGGCTCTTGAAAAATGGTGGGTAGGTCTCGTTGAGGAGGTGCTTCCGCGAATCTACGAGATAATCATTCAGATTAATGAGGAACTTATCGCTGAACTCTACGCAGCCGGAGAACCGAAGGAAAAGATCAGCCGCATGAAGATCATAAAGGGCGAACTCATACACATGGCTGATATGGCTTGCTATGTTTCAAGCCACATCAACGGTGTTGCGGAGATACACACGCAGATACTCAAGGATACGGTGCTTGCTGACTGGTACAGTATATGTCCCGAGCGCTTCCGCAATGAGACTAACGGCATCACTCAGCGCCGCTGGCTCGCACTCTGTAACATGGAACTCTCCGGACTTATAACCGAACTCCTCGGCAGCGATGACTGGATCACCGATCTTAGCAGACTTAAAGAGCTTGAAAAGTATGTGGACGATGAAAACATTCTCCGCCGTTTTATCGGCATCAAGCAGGTAAAGAAGTCTCAGCTTGCAGACTTTATAAAGTCGCATGACGGAATCAGCATCTCTGATGATTCGATATTTGATATACAGATAAAGCGCTTGCATGAGTATAAGCGTCAGCTGCTGAATGCCTTCTCGATACTCTGGATATATTACGGTATCAAGGACGGCTCGCTCACTGATTTCAAGCCGACTACATTCATTTTCGGTGCGAAGTCTGCTCCGGGCTACCGCCGTGCTAAAGCGATAATCAAGTATATCAATGAGATCGGACGTATTGTGTCATCTGATCCGGATACAAGAGATCTCATAAAAGTAGTTTTCGTTCAGAATTATAATGTTTCCTATGCTGAAAAGCTGGTCGCAGCAGCAGATGTTTCCGAGCAGATCTCAACAGCAGGTACGGAGGCTTCAGGTACAGGAAATATGAAGCTTATGCTGAATGGCGCTGTAACTCTCGGCACTTTTGACGGTGCTAATATTGAGATAGTTCAGGAGGCAGGCGAGGATAATAACTACATCTTCGGCGCAAAGGTGGAGGATCTTGAAAAGATCGTACCTGACTATGACAGCCGCAAGGTGTTTGCTGAGAACAAGATGATAAAGAAAGTTGTCTCCTCGCTTATCGACGGTACAGTATCTGACGGTGGAAGCGGTGACTTCCGTGAACTCTATACCGCTCTGCTTGATGGTGCAAGCTGGCATAAGCCGGATCACTATTATCTTCTTGGTGATATTGTCAGCTACGTTGATACAAAGCTTCGCTGTAACCGTGATTATTCCGGAAACAGATTAGCTTTCGCAAAGAAGCAGTGGCTGAATATGTGCAATGCAGGAAAGTTTAGTTCTGATAGAACTATTGCCGATTATGCAGAGAATATCTGGAATATAAAGTAATAAAGCACCCGCACTTGTGTGCGATACTCACATGGAAGTTTATCTGCAACTTATCGGGGCAAACCTTTCTGAGGAAAGGTTCCCCCTAATCGGGTCCGTCCCCTCTGTCTGCTTCGCAGACATCTCCCCACCCCGTGGGGAGTCACCCCGACCCCCTTTCCAAAGACTTTTATTTCGTTTTTTCCGTAATGGTATACGTTTTTGGATAGAATAACAAAGCCGGAAGTCTCTGTGACTTCCGGCTATATTTATACCATTACGGAAAAAACCAGAATAAAGTTTTCAGGAGGGAGTTGGAGGGTGACTCCCCGCAGTGCGGGGAGATGTCCGAAGGACAGAGGGGACGGACCCGATTAGGGGGGCACTTTCTCAAAAGGGGTTCCCTCAATAAATTACTGATAAACTTCTATATGGAGATCACACATAAGTGCGGGTGCTTACTATATATATCAGCTCATTCCTGTGCGATGATCTCTTTATAGAATTCAGCATAATCCTTTCTGTTTTCCTTAGTGAACTGGATAGCAGTTCTTGGGTGCTGATTGAGAAGTCCGGTCATGAGGTACTGGAGATCATACCCCCATACAACGCCCTCTTCACGAAGCTTGTTCATATGCTTCTCGATGAACTGGAGAACAGGGTACACATTGTACTTCGGATTCTTGAGGAAACCGAGGAGAAGTTCCATTGCACAGTTTCCTGCGCCGCGTCCCATTGATAAGTAAGTAGCGTCAAGCCAGTCAACACCGTCGCCGACAGCTTCGATAGTGTTAGCGAAAGCGAGTTTCTGGTTATCGTGGGCGTGGATACCGATTTTCTTATTGTATTTTTCTGCATATTCACAGTAGAGGTCAGCGATCCGAGCCATCTGTTCCGGATAGATCGAGCCGAAGCTGTCAACGATGTAGATAACGTCAACAGGCGACTTGCCGAGAATATCGAGAGCTACCTTGATGTCGGCTTCCTGAGCAGTTGAGATAGCCATGATATTGCAGCTTACCTCATAGCCCTTTTTCTTTGCGTCCTCGATCATGTCAACAGCAGTCGGGATCTGGTGGAGATAGGTTGCAACGCGGATGAGGTCAACCGGACTTTCTGCGCGGTCGTGAATATCGTTTTTGTAATTGCAGCGTCCTACATCAGCCATAACAGCGATCTTGAGGTCGGTATTGTTCTCGCCGACGATAGAACGGATGAAATCATCGTCGCAGAATTTGCAGGCACCGAATTTTGTTTCATCGAACATTTCACGGTCGCCCTTGTATCCGAATTCCATATAGTCAACTCCGGCGCGGAGATTGGCATTATAGAGGCTTTTTATAAATTCATCAGTAAAGAAGAAGTCATTAACGAGACCTCCGTCTCTGAGAGTTGCATCAACGACCTTGATGTCAGGTCTGTAATCGAGTAATTTGGAAATTTCTTTCATAAGTACCGCTCCTTTTATTGCGTTACAGGTTTAAAGCTTTATACTGTAACGCTTTAAAGTGAATTATTAATCAACGAAATATATTATATCACTGTAAATGAGGTTTGTCAATAGCTTTTTCAAATTAAATATAAAAAATTAAGGGGCGTTTGATATGCCCCTTAATTGATGATTTATAGTTACTTTGAAGCTATAAGGTAAAGAACCGCAATTGCTCCGCAGGTAAGGAGAAAGAGTCCGCTCCATATTAGAACGCGCTTTTTGTCTTTCTTGCCTGCGCCGGACATGATGTTGTAAATGCAGATCAGCATAAAAAGTACGATGAGTCTGCTGATTATCTGGGCGATCATGGCTTATGCTCTGAGTTCAGCGCCGATCGCATTGAGAGCCTTTATTGCACGTTTCATAGCAGCATCTGCCTGTTCATCGGTGAGAGTGCCGTCGTGTGAACGCATAGAGATCGAGTAAGCGATACTCTTCTTGCTGTTCTTTTTCATATCATCGCTGCGGTAAACATCGAAGAGAGTTACTTTTTCGAGTATCTTTCCGATAGCTTCCTTGATAGCCTTTTCGAGCGCTGAGGCAGGGGTATCCTCATCGCACACAAGGCTGAGGTCGCGGGTAGTAGCCGGGAATTTCGGGAGCGGCTGGTATGTTATCTTGTTTGCAGCGGCTTCCATGAGTTCAGGGATATTTAGCTTTGCAACGTATGTCTTTACGCCGATCTCGTACTTCTCCTGTACCTCTGGGTGTACCTCACCGATAATTGCGAGCGGTGAGCCGTCCTTGAGGATAACTGCGCTTCTGCCGGGGTGAAGAGCGCACTTCTCATCGAAAGCGTCAGAATCGCAGGCACGGACGTATTCAACATCGTTTATTTTGAGTTCATCAAGAAGCTGTTCAACCATTCCCTTGAGGAGATAGAAGTCAGCGTCGCCGCCGTACATACCGATAGTAAGTCTCTGCGGCTCATCCGGGAGAGAATACTCATACTTGTGCTTCTGATCACCGCTGTTAGCGAGTGTATCGCCGTTTATGAACGGCTTATATTCCTTTGCCGGGAGGTATTCCTTTGAGATCTCGAAGAGGCAAGCCTTCTCGTTGCGGTTATTGTAGTTGAACGAGAGAACATCGAGCATTGAAGGTATAGTGGATGTACGCATAACGCTTGTGTCCTCGCCGAGAGGGTTCACGATACGTACAACGTTGCGGAGACTGCTGTTCTCAGGGAGACGTATTTTGTCGAAATACTTAGGCGAAACGAATGAGTAGGTTGCGATCTCATATCCGCCGAGAGATACAGCAGCGTTTCTGAGTGTGCGGACGAATTTCTGTTCCTCTGTGAATTCTGCTCTTGCAACGCCGCGGAAATCAGTTGAAGGGATGTTGTTGTAGCCGTAGATACGAGCAACCTCCTCAGCAATATCAGCCTTGCAGCCGATGTCTATACGGAATGAAGGAGCGATCACCTTGCCGTCAGCGAAGGTGAATTCAAGACGGCTGAGATATTCCTTCATATCGTCTTCGGAGATGTCAGTGCCGAGGAAATTGTTTATCCACTGAGGATCGAAAACTACCTCAGAAGGCTTGAAATCTGACTTGTTGCAGTCAATTACAGTATTTACGACTTCACCTGCATCGAGGAGTTCAACAAGTTCAAATGCACGTTTGAGACAAGTCATTGAGATAGTCGGATCAACGCCCTTTTCATAGCGTGAGGACGCATCGGACTTGAGCTTGAGCTTCTTTGAGGTCTGGCGTACCTGTGAAGGCTCGAAGTAAGCGGACTCAAATACAACGGTAGTTGTGTCGTCCATGATACCGCTGTATTCACCGCCCATAACGCCGGCAACAGCAACTGGCTTCTTTTCGTCAGCGATAACGAGCATATCGGAAGTGAGTTCACGCTCAACGCCGTCGAGAGTCATGATCTTTTCGCCGTTCTGAGCATTGCGGACATTGATGTGAGCGCCCTCAACATAGCGGAGGTCGAAAGCGTGCATAGGCTGACCGTATTCAAGCATAACGTAGTTTGTGATGTCAACGAAATTGTTTATGGGACGAACGCCGCTTGCACGGAGTCTCTCTCTCATCCAGCGTGGTGAAGGTCCTATTTTTACGTTCTTTACGATACCTGCACAGTAACGCGGACACTTCTCGGCATTGTGGATGTCAACTTTAAGATAGCTGTTTACATCACCGTCAACACCCTTGAATTCAGGAGCCTTTACTTTGAACTCAGTGCCGTAGGTAGCGGCAGTCTCTCTTGCAAGACCGATAACGCTGAGACAGTCCGGACGGTTTGAGGTTATCTCAAACTCAACGGAAGTATCATCGAGACCGATAGCAGAGTGGATGTCCTGACCGAGAGAGCATTCCTCTTCAATAACGAAAACGCCCTCAGGATCAGCGTAAGGGAAGTCGTGAGCAGTAAGACCGAGAGTATCAAGTCCGCAGAACATACCAAAGCTTTCAACCCCGCGCATCTTGCACTTCTTTATCTTGCCCTCAGGGAGTACAGCGCCGTCGAGCGCAACAGGAACGAGGTCTCCCTCTTTTACGTTCTTGGCGTTAGTAACTATCTGGATAGGAGCATCCTCACCGATGTCTACCTGACATACAAAGAGTGCATCCGCATTTTCGTGAGGTCTTTTGGAGAGTATCTTACCAACTACTACCTTGGAGATATTCTTTCCCTCTTCCTCATAGCACTCTACCTTTGAGCCGCTCATTGTGAGAGCGTGGCAAAAATCCTTTATCGGCATATCGGCTTTAACATAGTCGCCGAGCCATTTCATAGATAAGTTCATATCATAATTCCTTTCGATTAATTTAGGTGAACAAAGTAACGTTTCCTCTGCTGTTAAGGTAGTTTCTGATGACTGAGAGCAGTTTTTCCCTGTCAGCATTATTACTTGTAATAAATTTATCAGTGCCGCCCTTGTATCTGATAAGTATGCCGCATCTGGTAATTGTGTTCTTTGACGAATTGACGCTGCTAAGCGCAGAAACGTCGATCACATCGTCCACAGAGTATATCTTGAATGTATTCTCGTTCAGTACCCACTCATCCGACATACAGAATCTGTTATGGTAGTTAACCGGACAGCTTTGCTTGAAGTCCTTATAGTCTGCTTCGGAATCGAATCCGAGTTCCTTCATCATCCAGTTTTTCTTTGCACGTATATAGAAATACACTATAAGACCGCATACAGCCAGAAATATCAGTATCGTCACCAGTCCGGCTGTGGAAAGTCCTCCGCCTCTGTAACTGCGATGATGCACACGTCTGGCTGCAAGCAAAATGCTGCTGACTGAAATATTCATCAGAACTGTTCGAGGAAGCGGACATCGTTCTCATAGAGGAGACGGAGGTCGTTGATGTCGTAGCGTCCCATGACCATACGTTCAAGTCCGAGACCGAATGCGAAGCCAGAGTAAACTTCCGGATCAATTCCGCAGTTTTCGAGGACTTTAGGGTGTACCATACCTGCACCGAGGAGTTCGATGTAGCCTTCATCCTTGCACATCGAGCATCCCTTGCCGCCGCAGTTGAAGCAGCTGATGTCTACTTCGCAGCTTGGCTCGGTGAACGGGAAGTGGTGCGGACGGAAACGAAGCTTGCAGTCCTTGCCGTAGAGCTTTTTCATGAGCATTTCAAGAGTGCCCTTGAGGTCGGACATCGTTATGCCCTTGTCGATAACGAGGCCTTCTATCTGGTGGAAGAGAGGGGAGTGAGTAGCGTCCACAGCATCTGAACGGAAAACTCTTCCCGGAGAGATGATACGGATAGGCGGCTTCTGATTCTCCATAACGTGTACCTGAACTGAAGAAGTCTGTGTACGGAGAAGTATAGTTTCGTTTGTGTTTTCGATATAGAAAGTATCCTGAGTATCTCTTGCAGGGTGATCGGGCGGAAGGTTAAGTGCCTCAAATACGTGGTAATCGTCGTCGATCTCAGGACCGTCAGCTATGTCGAATCCCATGCCCATGAAGATCTCGCGTATCTCGTTCTCGACCTTTGTAAGTGGGTGGAGTTTACCGAAAGGAGCGTGTTTTCCGGGAAGAGTAACATCAATAGTTTCCTCTTTGAGTTTAGCGGACTGCGCCTCGGATTTAAGGGCGTTGAGTTTTGAACTGAGGGCTTCCTCGATGTCTGAACGCACCTTGTTTGCGAGCTGACCTATAACAGGTCTTTCTTCTGCTGAAAGCTTGCCCATCTGCTTTAATATAGCAGTGAGTTCGCCTTTTTTTCCGAGGAATTTGATCCTCAGGTCGTCAAGCGCCTTGATCTCGGTGCAGGAAGCGAGTTCCTGTTTAGCGAGTGCTTCGATTTTTTCCAACTGTTCTTTCATTTTTTCACCTCATAAAATAATTCGGAATTCGGAGTTCGGAATTCGGAATCAAGCTATCGCTATGCTGCGATAGGAGCACGAAATGGAAGCTAATATAATTCTGCATTCCGCATTTCTAATTCCGAATTAAAAAAAGCCCTGTCCAAAAGGACAAGACTTGATAACCTTGCTTTTATACCACCTTTGGTCAGGAGAGCCGACACTCTCTTGTCTTTAACGCAGACCTACGTTACAGTCTACAAGTATGAAGCACTGCCGTGAAATGCGGACAAGCACCGTCTACCTTCAACTATACCCCTCGTGAGTGAACTTCGGTTCGTTTTCTGCCGGAACGCTTTCACCTGACCGTTCCTCTCTGGAGACATACTGCGGACTTACTCTCTCAGTCATCGGGTTATAAACCTATTATATACAACAATCAAAAAAAAATCAAGAGGTTTTATTGAAATTTTGCAAAAAATGTGATATTATATAATGTAGACTGAGAAATTGACGAACGGAGTTGTATAAATGGATACTTTTGCTGAACAGCTTGTGAAGAAAAATGAGACCTCGGCTGACAAAAAACGCAGGATAATACTAATTTTACTCGGAATACTTCTTACTATTGCGATGGCTCTGCTGTCGTTCCTTCAGCTTGATAAGCCGCTTCTGGCTTTTCTGGGGATGATCCTTGCAGCCGCTTCGGGATATGGCACATATTTCATAGTTCAGGGAACGTATATCGAATACGAGTATGCTTTCACTAACGGTGATCTTGATGTTGCAAAGATAATCGCAAAGAAGAAGCGCGTTGAGATGCTTACGGTCGATGTCAGGACATTCAGCGATTTCGGAAAATATAATGACGAAATGGAAGAGACCAAGGATATGACGGTCATTTTCGCTTCGGACAATATCGCTTCACATGAATACTATGCGGATTTCAATCATCAGTATTACGGCAAAACAAGACTTGTTTTTGTGCCGGATCAGAATATACTTGAGTGTTTGACAAGATCGCTGCCGCCGAAACTCAGGCATAAACAGCAGTGATCTGTGAATAATTATCAGGCTGACGGAGGTGTTTTTAATGCAGATAGTATCGCCAAAACAAATGCGGAAGATCGAAGAGCGTTCAGAGGGGATCGGAGTTTCAAGAAAAACGCTCATGGAGAATGCCGGAAAGGCTCTGGCAAGTGTTATTGATGAGTATTGCCGCAAAGAACCACATATCTCACCCGAGGAAAAGACCATCGTCTTTCTTGCGGGCAAGGGCAATAACGGCGGCGATTGCTTTGCCGCAGCAAATAATCTCGTTTACCGCGGTTACAGGATAACTATTATAAGTGTCGGCGGAAAGCCGGTCTCAGACCTTGCTGCCGAGATGTATGACAGGCTTCCGAAAGACAGAGTCGAGTTCCTTGAAGGTTACAGGAGCGAGAATGTTGAGGCTGCACTTGAAGCAGCTGAACTCGACTATATGTCCATTCCTCAGAATCGTGAGAGCGACCGCGAAGGTGCTTCAAGTCCGCTTGATGATATTATGCAGAAGGAACAGCAGCGCATGAGACAGGTCAAAAATGCCGTGCTTCGCGCCTATGTCATCGTAGACGGCGTTTTCGGAACAGGCTTTCACGGTCAGCTTGACAGCGAGTGTGCAGGGATATTCAATATTGGTTCCGGCGCTTACCGTATCGCTGTTGACGTTCCGAGCGGCGGAAACTGCTCGACAGGTACTGTATCGCACGATATTTTCAAGGCTGATGAAACAGTTACCTTCGGCTTCCTGAAAACAGGCATGACGCAGTTCCCACTGAAAAAATACTGCGGAAAGATAACGGTTGCGGATATAGGCATACCTTGCAAGGCTGTTGAAGCTATTGAAGGGGAACGCAAGTATTATAGGATAGAGAGAAATCATCTTGCCTCTTTTCCGCCTAATCGTGAACGCGATTCACATAAGGGAATGTTCGGTACTGTGCTTGTTATCGCAGGCAGCTCCTCTATGAGAGGTGCAGCGGCATTCGCGGCTATGGGAGCACTCAGAACAGGAGCAGGTCTGGTAAGAGTAGCCTCTGTTGAGAAGTGTATAGATACAGTTGCGGCTCTTGTTCCCGAAGCTACCTATATTGAACTTGAAAGCGATGATTACGGTTATATGCTCTATGACAGCAGCAAGAAACCTCTTCTTGAAGCTATGGAAAAAGCAAGCGCGATAGTTATAGGCTGCGGCATGGGCGTTACTCCGGATACGATAGAAATAACGAAATTGGTAACAGAAAACGCGAAATGTCCGGTAATTATTGATGCAGATGGAATAAATTGCATTGCTTCGGACATAGATATACTATTGAAGAAGCAGACAAACGTTATTATCACGCCGCACGTCGGAGAAATGGCAAGGCTGCTCAATTGTGATACCGGTATGGTCAATGAAAACCGTCTTGTGGTCGCTGAGAAATACGCTGAGCAGTATGGCATTATCGTAGCGCTCAAAGGTGCGGGTACAGTTGTTGCAAACAGCCATACAACCGCTGTTAACCATAATGGTAATCCCGGAATGAGCGTCGGCGGAAGCGGAGATATTCTTGCCGGAATGATAGGTGCTATTGCAGCACAGGGCATAGGTATCTATGACAGCGCTTGTGCAGGAGTTTATATGCATGGTCTTGCAGGAGATGCTGCCGCTGAGAAACGCGGTCAGGAAGCAATGCTGCCGCGTGATATTGTTGACTGCATATCTGATTCTTTCAGGATACTAAAGGAAAAGAAGAAAAACAGGGCTGATAGGTGATCTCTGCACCGGATATACATTATATTGCCAGCCATGGAAGTATAAAGTCTGTTCAATACTATGATTTCAGAATGGAGAATCAATATGAAAAGACTTATTACATTTGCGGCGGCAATAGTGATGTCGCTTTGTGCAGTTTCCTGTTCAGTGCCGATGAAGAACGATTCTGTCCGCAGGAACGGACTTTCTTCCGGATTTACCGGAGATGTTTCGATCACTATTGATAAGCTTCAGGCAGAAGGTATAGTGCAGCGATCGGGTGAGGGTGACTGGAATATCGAGTTTTCTGCACCTAATACACTCAGCGGAGTAAGACTTGATTTCAACGAGGGCAATGTGAGCGCCTCGTATAAGGGACTTACGTTTTCGGTTCCGCAGTCGGCGGTCCCGGTGAAATCCATGATGCTTAACCTTATAAAGGCTGTTGACGATAATGCAGCTCAAGCTGAACTGAAGGGCGAAGAAAAGGATGATGCTTTGCGTATAAGCGGTTCACTTGAAGGCGGCGATTATACGCTGTCTGTTGACAGTGAGGGCAATCTCTCGGGATTTGATATGCCCAATAACAAGCTTGTTATGAAATTCAGCAATATTATGGTAACATCAGCCTCAGCACAGTCCTCGGAGACTTGTGATACAACAGCAGAAACATATGTTGAAACTGCTTCAGCTGCTGCGTGAAGGGCGTTATCAGGAATAGTTAGCTGCCGAGCCTCAGGTCAGGGGCTCGGTATTTTTTTGATTAAAACAAGAAAATATGTTCTGCAATACAAAATGCTATTTATTTTATTAAATTATTGTGTTATAATAGATGTATATTGATCTGTAAACGGAACTGGGTGAAAATAATGACTGATAAAATAATAATAAAGGGTGCAAGAGAGAATAACCTCAAAAATATTGATCTTGAGATCCCACGTGATAAACTTATAGTTATGACGGGACTTTCCGGTTCGGGAAAATCCTCACTTGCCTTCGATACGATATATGCGGATGGTCAGCGAAGATACGTCGAAAGCCTTTCCTCTTATGCGAGAATGTTCCTCGGACAAATGGAAAAGCCTGATGTAGACAGCATAGAAGGACTTTCTCCTGCTATATCCATAGACCAGAAAACTACATCAAAGAATCCTCGCTCAACGGTCGGAACAGTTACTGAGATATACGATTATCTCAGGCTTCTTTATGCGAGGATAGGTATACCGCATTGTCCGATCTGCGGACGGGAGATCTCACAGCAGAGCATAGACCAGATGGTCGATACGATCATGGCACTTCCAATGGGAACACGTCTTCAGCTTCTTGCACCTATCGTCAGAGGCCGCAAGGGACAGTATGTCAAGGAACTCGAAAGCGCAAGAAAATCAGGTTTTGTACGTGTCATAATTGACGGTATAATGTACGAACTCACTGAGGACATAAAGCTTGATAAGAACAAAAAGCACGATATTGAAATAGTTGTTGACCGTATCATTATCAAGGAAGGTATAGAATCGCGTATAACAGACAGTCTCGAAACTGTGTTCAAGCTTACGGAAGGACTTGCTGCGGTAGATGTCATTGGCGGAGAGAAAATGATATTTTCCCAGAATTACGCCTGCCCTGAGCATAATATCAGTATTGGTGAACTTGAACCTGTAATGTTTTCATTCAACAATCCGACAGGTGCTTGTCCGAAGTGTACCGGACTGGGAGTGTTCCGCCATATTGATCCGGAACTTGTTGTACCGAACAAGGATCTGTCTATAATGGAGGGCGCTATTAACGCATCCGGCTGGAACAGTCTCGATGAGACCTCTATTTCTACGATGTACTATAAGGCTATTTCTGAGAAATACGGTGTTCCGATAGATGTTCCGGTCAAAAAACTCAAAAAGGAACAGCTTGATCTCTTTCTCTATGGAACCGGGGATGAGGCTCTTGAACTCCGCAGACCTAAGTCGCTTGGAGGCGGAGTTTACAATTCGCCGTTCGAGGGAGTTGTCAATAACCTTGAACGCCGTTACCGTGAGACTTCGAGCGAGTGGTCAAGGAACGACATTGAAGAATATATGAGCGAGGTCGAGTGTCCGGTATGCAAAGGTAAACGTCTCAGAGACGAGTATCTTGCGGTAACTGTCGGAGGTAAGAATATAAGTGACCTTACCGACCTTTCGGTCAGCAAGGCTATCGACTTTTTCAATGCAATAAAGCTTTCAAAGCATGATAGCTTTGTTGGTGAGCGCATAATAAAGGAGATAAAGGAACGTCTGAATTTTCTTGGCAGCGTCGGACTGGAATACCTCACGCTTTCACGCGCATCCGGAACCCTTTCCGGCGGCGAAAGTCAGCGCATACGCCTTGCAACGCAGATAGGCTCTTCGCTTGTAGGAGTGCTGTATATCCTCGATGAGCCGAGTATCGGTCTGCATCAGCGCGATAACGATAAGCTTATCGCAACATTGAAGCGTCTGCGCGATCTTGGCAATACTCTGATAGTAGTCGAGCATGACGATGATACCATGCTTGCGGCGGATTACATCGTTGATATTGGTCCGGGAGCAGGCGTCAACGGCGGAGAGGTAGTTTTTGCCGGCACCGTGGATAAGCTTCTGAAGTGCAAAAACTCAATAACCGGACAGTATCTCAGCGGCAGAAAGAAGATACCTCTTCCGGATAAGCGCCGCGAGGGAAACGGCAGTTACCTTACTGTCAAGGGCGCTTCCGAGCATAATCTCAAGGGGATTGATGTTAAGATACCTCTTGGCAAGCTTATATGCGTTACAGGAGTTTCAGGCTCAGGAAAATCGAGCCTTGTAAATGAGATAATCTATAAGCATCTTGCGGCAAAGCTAAACAGAGCAAAAGTACGCAGCGGCGCTTTCAAGGCTATTGAGGGTATCGAGGCGCTTGATAAGGTCATCTGCATAGATCAGTCCCCGATAGGACGTACTCCGCGCTCGAATCCTGCAACTTATACCGGAGTTTTCGGCGATATACGCGAGCTCTTTTCAAAAACTGCCGATGCTAAGGCGAAAGGCTATTCAAGCGGACGTTTCTCCTTCAATGTCAAGGGCGGACGCTGTGAATCCTGTGAGGGCGACGGTATAATCAAGATCGAAATGCACTTCCTTCCGGATATTTACGTTCCCTGCGAGGTCTGCAAGGGTAAGCGCTATAACCGCGAAACGCTTGAGGTACATTACAAGGGCAAGTCTATCTACGATGTTCTTGAAATGACTGTTGATGAGGGTGTGGAATTCTTTGAGCACATCCCTAAAATCGCCCGTAAGCTGAAAACCTTGCAGGATGTAGGCCTCGGATATATCAAGATAGGTCAGCCGGCGACTACTCTTTCGGGAGGCGAGGCGCAGCGAGTAAAGCTTTCAACGGAACTCTCAAAACGTGCGACAGGTAAAACTATCTACATCCTCGACGAGCCGACTACCGGTCTGCATAATGCGGATGTACACCGGCTTATACAGGTATTGCAGAAGCTTACCGATCAGGGAAATACCGTTCTCGTCATCGAGCATAATCTCAATGTTATCAAGGTCGCTGACCACATCATCGACCTCGGTCCTGAGGGCGGCGACGGCGGCGGAATGATAGTTGCCGAGGGTACTCCTGAGGAAGTTGCAGAGTGTCCGCAGTCCTATACCGGACAGTACCTTAAACCCTATCTTGAAAGGTGACCGGTAACAGTATTTTCCATTGAAATAACCATAAAACTATGCTATGATTAGGAGGTACTATGGATCATTTTGTACTCCATTCAGAATATGCTCCGGCGGGAGACCAGCCAAAGGCGATAGAGCAGCTTGTAGACGGTCTCAACGAGGGCAAAAAGGAACAGATACTGCTTGGCGTTACCGGTTCCGGTAAGACTTTCACTATGGCAAATGTCATAGCAAAAGTGAACAAGCCGACGATAGTCCTCGCACACAATAAGATACTTGCAGCGCAGCTTTGCTCGGAATTCAGGGAGTTCTTCCCGGAAAATTCAGTCGAATACTTCGTTTCGTATTACGATTATTATCAGCCTGAGGCTTATGTTCCGAGCACTGACAGCTACATTGAAAAGGATTCCTCGATAAATGACGAGATAGATAAATTGCGTCACTCCGCTACTACCGCCCTTGCCGAGCGCAGGGATGTCATAATAGTTGCGAGCGTTTCGTGCATTTATTCGCTGGGAAGTCCGGACGAATACCGCTCAATGGTAGTCTCGATACGTCAGGGCGCTGAGAAGCCGCGCGATCAGCTTATTGAGGAACTTGTGCGTATCCGTTACGAGAGAAACGATATTGCGTTTGAGCGTAATCGTTTCAGAGTGCGCGGAGATGTTGTTGAGATATTTCCGGCGATGTCGAGCGATACCGCGGTAAGAGTAGAGTATTTCGGTGACGAGATAGACCGCATTTCTGAAATCAATGTAGTTACAGGCGAGGTTAAGGGAGTAGTTTCACACGCGGCTATATTTCCGGCTTCTCACTATATTGTCGGCGATGATAAAATGGAAAGCGCACTGAAGGAGATAGACCGTGAACTTGCTGAACGTATAGATTATTTCCAGAAAAACAATAAGCTGATAGAGGCTCAGCGCATCGAGCAGCGTACACATTACGACATGGAGATGCTGCGTGAGGTAGGCTATTGCAGCGGAGTTGAAAACTATTCGCGTATACTTGCCGGCAGACCGCCGGGAAGCACTCCGCAGACCTTGCTCGATCACTTTCCGGAGGATTTTCTGCTCATTGTCGATGAGAGCCATGTTACTCTTCCGCAGGTCAGGGCTATGTACGCCGGAGATCGTGCGCGCAAGACCACTCTTGTGGATTACGGATTCCGTCTGCCGAGCGCTATGGATAACCGTCCGCTGAACTTTGACGAGTTCAACGCACATATCAATCAGGCGATATATGTCAGTGCTACTCCGGGACAGATAGAGCGTGAAAAGACCGATACTATTGTAGAACAGGTCATCCGTCCTACCGGACTTGTTGATCCTGAGATAATCGTTAAGCCTACACAGGGGCAGGTCGATGATCTGCTTTCTGAGATCAATACCAGAGCCGCGAAGGATGAGAGGGTGCTCGTTACTACTCTCACAAAGAAAATGGCTGAGGATCTTACAGGCTATTACGAAAACCTCGGTGTGAAGGTGCGTTATCTGCATCATGATATTGATACTATTGAGCGTATGGAGATAATCAAGGATCTGCGAAACGGAGTTTTCGATGTGCTTGTGGGTATCAATCTTCTCAGAGAGGGACTTGATATTCCTGAGGTAAGCCTTATCGCTATTCTTGATGCGGATAAGGAGGGCTTCCTGAGAAGCGAAACATCTCTTATCCAGACTATCGGACGTGCTGCACGTAATGCTGAGGGCAAGGTAATAATGTACGCAGATTCTGTTACCGGCTCTATGGAACGTGCTATCAACGAGACAGAGCGACGCAGAGCGCTTCAGATAGCCTATAACGAGGAACACGGCATCGTGCCTAAGACTATTATCAAGGGAGTGCGGGATGTTCTGGAGATAACCTCGAAGAACAAGCTTGAAGCCAAGACCGGTAAGAAAAAAATGTCGGCAGCAGAACGCAGACAGCTTATCGACAAGCTTACCGTTGAGATGAAAAACGCTGCAAAGCTGCTTGAATTCGAGCACGCAGCATATCTGCGCGATAAGATCAAGGAATTGCAGGAACAGTAAGAATGGAGGCGGCATTATGAGAAAAACGGTCCTGAAAATACGTTACATTATACCGCTTGGAATAATGCTGCTCATGCTGCTGCTGAACGTCATTGCGCGGTGCAGCCGCAGCTTTTCAGACTTCTATGTCCGGAACATATTCCCGGTGATCAGCAATATTTTCTCGTTTATAAGCGGCTTAGCACCGTTTTCAGTTGGCGAGGTCATGATAGTTCTGTTTATACTATTGATAGCGGCAGGACTTCCCGCGGCTGTAATAATGTTTATCGCAATGAAGAAGCACCGCAGAAAAGTTGCCGGGATAGCCGTGCTGACAGTGCTTTGGGTATCTGCTTATATATTTGCGACCGAGACTATGAACTGCTTTATTATGTATCAGTGTACACCTTTTTCAGAGCGCTATCTCGATCACAAGGAACATCCGCGTGAGGAACTTATACAGCTTTACGGTGCTCTTATAAAGAAAACGAATTCTCTTGCGGAGGAAGTGCCGCGCGATGAGGACGACCGCTTTTATATTACCTGTGATGTTGATAAGGAAGCCCGCAGCGCTATGAAGCGCATTGCAGAGGATTATCCGCAGCTTTCCGGGTATTATCCAAAGGCTAAGCCGATATTTTTCTCGTATTTTATGAGCCAGGCAGGACTTTCCGGTATATATTTCCCGTTCTCACTTGAAGCGAACTATAACGACGTTATGATTCGCACTAACCTTCCGGATACTATCTGCCATGAATATGCACACCTCAAAGGCATCATGCAGGAGGATGAAGCGAATTTCATAGGATATATAGCCTGTATAAGCAGCGATGAGATCGAGTTCAGGTATTCAGGCTATCTTTCGGCACTGGAATACGTACATAATCAGATATATGACAACGAGATAAGCGAGGCTTATCCGCTTACCGATGAAATATCTGATAAGGTGAGAGCGGACTGGTTCAGATTTTTGCCGGATGACTACTGGGAAAAGAATAAGAAAAAGGAGATAATCTCAACCGAGACCGTCAGCAGAGTGTCGGACACTGCTATTGATACTAACATCAAGATGAACGGCAGAGAAGACGGTATGGAATCATATTCTATGGTCGTCAGTATGCTGCTGGACTATTATTTCCATGAATGATCTATAAGTGCTGCCGGGGCTTGATTACAGCCCCGGTCATTTTTTGCCGTGATCCTGACGGGATTTTTCGATTCAGTTGCAGTTTGTCGTCATATTGCATATAAACGAGACGGCAATTTCGCTAAATTGCACAAATTTAGTCTGGCGGACTTTATTTATTACTTAAAGCATGATATAATATTAAGGTGATTTTATGAAAATTATTATATTGATGATATACAGCTTGAGGTGAAACATGAAAAACGGAGTAAAAATGCTTGATATAGCCGAAAAACTCGGTGTAAGTGTGGTAACTGTCTCAAATGCTCTTGCCGGACGCGACGGCGTAAGTGACAGCATGAGGCGTAAAATATGTGAGGTTGCTGAGAAAATGGGGTATAAGCCTTCAAATACACGCAGCAGCAAGAAAAAAACTATACTGCCGAACAGCATCGGAAAGAGTGTTGGTATCCTGACTTCGGAACGCTTTGTAGGTCCGAGAGGTACCTTTTACTGGGAATTGACCGTTAATATCTCAAATAAGCTTTCGCAGATGAATGTGTTCACGGTTTATGAATGTGTTACTGCCGAGAACGAAAATAACGGCACTCTTCCGAATATGCTTACCGAGAAAAAGGCGGACGGCGTTATCGTTATCGGACAAGTACACCGTCCGTATATCGAAATGCTCAGCAGAGTTGATGTTCCGGTAGTGTTCGTTGATTTCTACGACAGCCGCTATGACGTTGATTCGGTCAATTCCGACAGCTTCAACGGAAGCTATATCCTTACCGATCATCTTGTCAATATGGGACACAAAAAGATCGGATTCTTCGGGAATTTCAACGCAACAAGCAGTATCAACGACAGATTTCTCGGCTATCTCAAATGTCTCATCGAGAACGGTCTTGAGTATCACCGCGAGTGGACTCTCGATGACCGTGACGACCGCGGAATACTATATACCAAGATCAATTTCCCGTCAGAAATGCCGACAGCGTTTGTATGCAACTGTGATGAAACAGCATTCCGCGTTATAGCTGCACTTAAATCAAAGGGAGTTCGTGTTCCCGAAGATGTATCAGTAGTTGGTTATGATAACTATACCGTTTCGAGTATAAGCGTTCCGGCTATAACTACAATGGAAGTCGATATAAGGAAAATGGCAGAGGTATCTGTTGAACTCATGGTGAAAAAGCTTGCGAACCCTTCCTATTCCGAGGGAAGACGCATAATCAGCGGAAAACTTATCATCAAGAACAGCGTTCTTGACCTTAACGGAGGCAGATTGAATGTTTGATAACCTGAAAGGACATCTGTTTACTATAATCAGACATCGTCACAAGGTCATGGAGCACTGCTTCAAAGCCGGTATCATACGCCGCGGACTTGTTCACGATCTTTCTAAATTCTCACCGACTGAGTTCATACCGGGGGTGCTGTATTTTCAGGGCGAGCGCAGTCCGAACGAAAAAGAACGTGAGGTAACAGGCTATTCTAAGGCATGGATGCACCATAAGGGCAGGAATCGTCACCACTTTGAGTACTGGACCGATTACAGCACTGTCACAAAGAAACTTGAACCGGTGAGGATGCCGGATGTGTATATTTTTGAGATGTTCTGCGACAGAGTGGCGGCTTCAAAGATCTACAACAAGGAACGCTATACCGATCATATGCCGCTTGACTACTTCATGAGAGCAAAGCACAGACGTATCATCGAAGCTGAGACCGCTGCAAAGCTGGAATTCCTTCTTACTATGCTTGCAGAGCGCGGCGAGGACTATACATTCCGCTACATAAGGGCACAGGTCAAGCGCAGTAGAAGAGGTATGACTGAATGGCGGGGACTCAAACTCTGAACAATATTTAAAAAAGTATGGTAATTTTATTATAAATGTGTTATAATGTATAAGTATACTATTCTACCGAACAGGAGTGTAAATATATAATGAGATATAAAAGGACCGAACTTGCCGGAAATATCGGATTTTCCTCGATAATCGACGAGAAGTTCAAAACAGGTTCTCTGACGGTAAGGTTCATCACAGAGCTTTCAGGCGAGTCAGCCACGGCTAACGCGCTGGGCGTGGGAGTTCTGTCATCATCGAGCAGCAAGTATAAAACTCTTGCATTGCTGAACGAGAAGCTTTCTTCGCTCTATGGTGCTGCTTTGAGTACCTTTTCAAGAAAAAGAGGCGATGTTCAGATACTGGGGCTTACTTCTTCGTGGATAGTTAATAAATATGCTATCGACGGCGAGGATGTAAACGCTGAAATGCTCGATACGATACGCGGATGTATCTTTGAGCCGAATGCCGAAAACGGCGAATTCGATGCTGAATCATTTGCAATCACGAAAAAGGACCTTCTTGACCGTATTGACGCGGAACTCAATAACAAGCGCGGATACGCACTTTCAAGAGCGGCAGAGATAGCGTTCAGCGGCGAACCGGCTGAGTTTTCGTGCTACGGTACTAAAGAGGCTGCAAGCGCTATCACCTCAGCTGAGGCTTACAAGGCTTACCGCAGACTTCTTGAAACAGCTCAGATTGAGATATACTACATCGCTCCTGAGGAAGAACCGAAGGTGCTTGAAATGTTCAGAGAAAGCTTTGCGGGTATCAGCAGAAATTCCGGCAGAATAGAGTTTTGCCGGATCAGTCCTGCAAAGCCTGAAACTGTTACGGTA
This sequence comes from Ruminococcus flavefaciens, assembly GCA_015067005.1. Lineage (GTDB taxonomy): Bacteria > Bacillota > Clostridia > Oscillospirales > Ruminococcaceae > Ruminococcus > Ruminococcus flavefaciens_AA. The sequence goes on along the minus strand of SVNH01000006.1, from coordinate 96,473 downwards.
TCTGATGAATATGATGTTCTTCAGTGCAAGATGGTAATGAACTTCAAGAGCGATTCGGATGATATATTTGCACTGAAAATGCTCAGCACTATCTTCGGTGAAACTCCGGTATCAAAGCTGTTTCTGAATGTGCGTGAAAAAATGAGCCTTTGTTATTACTGTGCCTGCCGTTATACGAGCCCGAAGGGAACTCTCATGGTAGACATCGGAGTTGAACGCGATAACATCGAAAAGTCAAAGGCGGAGATACTCCGTCAGCTTGATGAGATACGCAGCGGCAATGTTACTGACGAAGAGATACAGAGTGCGCTCCTCAGCCTTGATAACGCCCTTACTCAGGTCGGCGACACACAGGCTTCATATTCGGGCTGGTATTTTGAACGCTTCTGCGACGGCAAAATTAAATCACCTCAGGAGCAGTTTGAGGATTACAGCAATGTTACAAAGGAACGCATAATCGAAGCAGCTAAAACGCTTCGTCTTGACAGTGTATATCTTATGCTTGATAAAGGGGGAAAGGCTTAATGGTAAAGGAAGTTATAACAAGCCCGAAAACCGGCGACAGCTGTATCCATGTCAAGCATAGCAGCGGTCTGGACATCTATATATGCGAAATGAAAGGCTTCAGCAGCGTTGAAGCGCTTTTCGGTACTAAATACGGCTCTATTAATACTATGTTCCGTCAGAAGGGCGATAAGGATTACACCACAGTTCCGGAAGGAATTGCACATTTCCTCGAGCATAAGCTTTTTGAGAATGAGGACTGCGATGTTTTTGAGCTTTATGCCAAGACCGGCGCTTCCGGAAACGCTTTCACCTCATTCGACAAGACTGCTTATCTTTTCAGCTGCTCAAAAAATTATCAGGAATCGCTGAGAATACTCCTCGATTTCGTTCAGAAGCCTTACTTCACACAGGCGACGGTCGATAAAGAGCAGGGTATAATAGGTCAGGAGATAAAAATGACCAATGATAATCCGGAATGGCGTGTATTTTTCAATATGCTGAGATGTATGTATCACGAGCACCCGGTCAAGATAGACATTGCCGGTACTGTTGAGAGTATCGCTCAGATAGACGCTGATCTCCTCTACAAGTGTTATCATACATTCTATAACCTCAATAATATGGTGCTTTCTATTGCAGGCAATATCAGTGCGGACGAAGTTCTTGCAATATGCGATGAATGCCTGAAGCCATGTGAGGATAAGGGGCTTGAAACAGTATTCCCTGAAGAGCCCGATACGATAGTTCAGAAGGAACTCATCGAAAAGCAGCCTGTCGGCGCTTCAATATTCAATATCGGCTATAAATGCACCGACTGCCGCAGTGAGGAAAGACTTGTAAAGTCGATGCAGGCTTCGATAGCAGCTTCGATACTTTCCGATGCTTCATCCGATATGTATCAGAGACTTCTCAAGGATGGCATAATCAATTCAAGCTTCGGCACTGAAATATTTACCGGCGATGGCTACTTTACCGTTATATTCAGCGGTGAATCAGATTCTCCGGCGGTCGTAAGAGATTCGCTGGCTGATGAAGTTGACCGCATGATAAAGGAAGGCATATGTGAAAAGGACTTCCAGCGTATCAAGAAATCAACTTACGGAATGCTCGTAAGGGAGCTCAACAATGTTGAATCGGTCGCAAATCTTATGATGAATTCACATATGGAAGAAACAGGACCTTATGATGCTATTACTGTGCTTTCAGAAATGAACTGTGATGACGTTCTTGAGTTCATGAAAACTGAACTGAAGCGTGATAAGCTTGTAATGTCGGTTATAGAAGGGATGTGAAAGCAATGACAGTTGATAGGATCAAAGATACAACGGAAATCTATTTCCCTGAACTTGGCTGGAGATTCCATATTGATCCAACAGCCTTTACAGTTGGCGGTCTTGCAATACAGTGGTATGGCATACTAATAACAACAGGACTTCTCCTTGCACTTCTGTATTGCTTCCCGAAGATGAAAAGATTCGGTCTTGATTCAGACAGAGCTGTTGATGCTGTTATAGGCGGCGTTCTCGGCGGTATCATAGGTGCAAGACTTTACTACGTTTTATTCAATTTCAGCGAATTCAAAAAAGACAGCTTCGGTGAGACTTTAAAATCTGCTGTCAATATCCGGAGCGGCGGACTTGCTATCTATGGAGGTATCATAGGCGCTTTACTGGTCGGACTGCTCATGTGTAAGATACGCAAGGTAAGAAAGCTGCCTATGCTCGATATAACAGTTCTCGGCTTCCTTATCGGACAGGGTGTCGGAAGATGGGGCAACTTCGTAAATCAGGAAGCTTTCGGTACTAATACCAGCAGCTTCTTCGGAATGACAGGCGGCGAGATACAGAATACCATTATCCGTGAAACTCAGGAAGGCGGCTCGATGTATGCACACGATCAGGCAACTATGATGTGGGAAAAGACAGTACATCCGTGCTTCCTTTATGAATCGCTCTGGTGTATACTCGGATTCATCATCCTTTCATGGTATTCAAAGCACAGAAAATATGACGGACAGATATTCCTGATGTATCTCAGCTGGTACGGAATTGAAAGAGCTTTCGTAGAGGGACTTCGTACAGACAGTCTCTATATCGGTGACAGCAACCTCAGAATATCACAGCTCCTTTCGATAGTTCTGGTAGTAGCTTCAGTCATACTCCAGCTTGTGATATACAGCAAATACAGACGTGATCCGGAATCATTCCAGCTTTACGTCGGTTCAGAGGAATCCCACAGACTTATCGAGGAAAGCCGCAGAAAGCGTATGGGTATGCCGGTTGAGGACATCTATTCTGCTGACGATGATGAGGACGAGGATATTCCTGTATATGACGATGATGATGACGACGATTATGACAGCATTATCGGCAAGGATGATGATGCATCGGACAAGTCTGAGGACGATGAGGATGCAGATGAAAACGTTGGTGAAGCAGCGGAAGCGGATGAGGAAAATAAAAGTGAAGCCGCTGAAACTGCTGAGGATGGAAAAGTAAGCGATGCGGAAGAAGAGCCGCAAAATGACAGTGAAAAAGGAGAATGATTATGTCACAGATTATAGACGGAAAGGCTGTATCAGCCAGCGTTAAACAGGAAGTCAAGGAAGAGGCTGCAAAGCTTCGTGAGGAAAAAGGACTTAAAGTAGGTCTTGCGGTAGTTATTGTCGGAAACAATCCGGCTTCAAGAGTTTATGTAAATAATAAGAAGAAGGCTTGCGAGGCAGTCGGCTTCCAGTCATATGAATATGCGCTTGATGAAAACACAACTCAGGAACAGCTCCTTGATCTTGTGAATGTACTTAACCGTGATGACAAGGTGAACGGTATACTCGTTCAGCTTCCACTTCCGAAGCATATCGACGAAAAAACAGTTATCAATGCTATTTCACCTGATAAGGATGTTGATGCTTTCCACCCTGTAAACGTAGGTAAGATAATGATAGGCGATTATGCGTTCCTGCCATGCACACCGGCTGGTGTTATGCGTCTTATCGAGAGCACAGGTACTAAGATCGCAGGCAAGCAGTGCGTAGTAATCGGACGCAGCAACATAGTAGGCAAGCCAATGGCAATGCTTCTTCTTCATGAGAGCGGCACAGTAACTGTATGCCATTCAAAAACACAGAATCTCAAGGAAGTGTGTCTCGGCGCTGATATACTTGTAGTAGCAGTCGGACGTGCTAATTTCGTTACCGGAGATATGATAAAGGAAGGCGCAGTAGTTATCGACGTTGGTATGAATCGTCTCGATGACGGAAAACTCTGCGGAGATGTCGAGTATGAATCAGCAGAGAAGAAGGCTTCCTATATTACTCCTGTACCGGGCGGCGTAGGACCTATGACGATAGCAATGCTCATGAAAAATACCCTCACAGCTGCAAAACAGCAGAACGGCTTGGCATAATTAAAAGCGCACCTAATGGTGCGCTTTTTGCATATATAGCGTTATTCATCGAGAAAATCAAGACTTGTATTGCCGTAAGCATCGGGACAGGTATAGCCTTCAATATCCTTCTTGAACTGTGCAGCGGTATATATTTTGCTCTGATCTGTGTTGAATTCGATACTGTTGATCTCAAACGTAGCATATGATCTGTCTGTATCGGCAGTATTTGGAGAGTCCAATGTGTATCTGAGCCAAACGCCTGTCTCTGTGTCTACCCAAATGTTGAAATTGCCGTAGCTGTCATTGCTTCCGTTGAGCTGAACACAGTATCTGTCGGCGATAATATCCTTTTTAACGATGAGCCAGTTACTTCTGTCTTCTAATAAGGCTTTGGTCAGATGATCGGGAGTGAAGAACGTATCTACCGGGCAATAGCCGTATGCGGAGTCAGTGTCAACAGTGGCATCGTGAGTAAGGTGATAATACTTTGAACTCCAATCGTTTTCTGTATCTATGGTTGCACTGACGGTAGTGCCCTTGTGCTTGAAGTATTCCTCAACTGACTTGTTGAGTGTGGGATCGTTATCATAGCTTGTTTCCATTGTGCGCTTTGCCCAGAGAGTACCTGCTTTGTTATCAACGGTCATATCGGCTGTGATATGATAATATGAAACTTTCGGATTATCAGCGTCCGGATGACGGATCGAGCTGTGGCATTCGTAAAGATATGAAGCGGCGAGATTGTCATAGTGCTCCTGAGCGTTCATACAGAGGTCATAGATCTCGTCCTTGGAGAGGTCTGCTTCGGAAGCTTTTGACGCTGCTTTCGTTGCAGACTGCAAAGGCTCTTTGTCAAGGAAATCAAGACTGAGACCTTCTTCGGGAACATATCCGCCGTCAGCGATCATCTTCTTTATATCCTGCGGGGTTGGTATCATAGTTGCATCATCATCAACATAGAACTTGAAGGTTTCCATTGTGTACTCTTTGATATCACCTTCAATAACTGCTGCTCTCAGGATTATACCTGTTTCGAGGTCGATGCAGTATTCAGTCTTGTTCCGGCTTTCGCCGTCAGCACCGGTCAGCTTTGAACTGTACAGAATTACAGCGCACTGCCTTCCGAGGTATTCTTCTCTGCCCTCTATTGACCATAGATTTAAGTCATTCAGAAAATCGCTGTAAGCGAAAGTCGTAAGGTTTTCAACCGGGTTTTCGACAATATCAGGCTGTTTATCAGGCGCGCTCCACAGGGAGATGCGTTTGCCGTTATAGGCGTAGTCAGTTATATATGATTCACTGTAATGCTCATACATTATACCCTTTTCGTTATCACGCGCCCTTACACAAAGACCTAATCCGCTCTTCTCCATAGTCTCCATATAGCACTTTTTGAAATTATTTTCGGAATTCTGACAGCGCTTCAGAAGCCATTCCTTGGTTATATCGTCCGGAATGTCTGACTTAACATAAGAATCTTCGATGCTTTTAGATGCATCTTCGATATTCTTCTGCACTTTAGTCATTTCCTCTTTTAACTGGCTGTTGAGGGCTTCGGTGTTTGAGGTATCGGTGCTGATAGTTTCAGTTGCAGCGTAATTGGAGTCGCTGACAGTTTTTGAACTGCGGCTGAGAGCGTATATCGTACCTGTACCGGCTGCAACAAAGGCGAGGCAGGCTGCTATTGTGGCGGCTCTGCGGACAACGATATTTCTGTTGTAGCGTTCAACGCCGCTTACAGAATCACCTGAGAAATCATCATTTCCGGTCTCAACACGGCGTTCTATCTCACGATAGATAGCGTTCATTTTTTTCTTATCAGCGTCCGGATACTCTGATGTGATCTTTTCTATTTCATCATCGCTGACGCTGTGAAGTATATCTTCAACTTTTCTTTTGTTTTTCATAGCAAATCTCCTTTCACTGAAGATCGGTCATAGCTTTTCTTAGCTTTTTCATTGCACGAGAGCATTTCATTCTGACTGCTGCCGGGGATAGACCGAGTATCGAGCCTATTTCGCGCGAATTGCGGTCGTAGAAATACTTGTGTATGATAATATCTGAATCCGGCTTTCCGAGAAGACGTATCTCTTCAATAAGTCTTTGCGTGACCTCGGAACGTTCTGAAGCTTCCTCGATGTTTTCGGTTGAAGGGATATTATTCATGGTATCATCATCGAGGGGAAAGCTTCCGGCGTTCCTGCGTTTCAGCGAACGCTGGAGGCTTATTGCCTTGTTTTTGGCGGTAGTGCCGATATAGGCTTTGAGACTTCCTTCTCTGCCGCTGTCAACGTTGAGAAGTATATCGGTAAAGGTGTCGATAACACAGTCGTTGATGTCGTCCTCTGAGCCGTAGTTTCTGAGTATCCGGAGAGTGATCGCCCGGACGTAGTTATAGTATTCGTTAAACAGCGCTCGGTGACCTTTCGCCGGCGATTCACGTATAAGACGCAATATGTCGCTGTCGTTCATTATTCTCCTCCTTTCATCGGCAGATCTGCTTTCACTATACACATACGCCGCACAAAGCCGGAGTGCAACAGTTTTTTGTAAATTTTTTCTCAGGCAGATCAATTATCACGCTCTATATATACATAATAAGTATATACTATAAACATTAAGAGTTCAAGCAGTTAATTTTCCGAAATTACTTGACATTTGCCATGACAGATGATAAAATAAAATTGATTATATGTACGCAACAAAAACGTACTGTGAGAGGGGAACTTTTTTATGAAAAAAATTACAAAAACAGCATCTGCTTTTGTAATGGCGGGCGCAATAGCGCTTACTGCTGCGGCACCGGCAGTAGGTACAGAACCGTCTACAACTGCATATGCGCTCGATGACACAAACGATGACTGGCTCCACGCTGAGGGCAGCCGCCTCTATGATATGAACGGAAATGAGGTATGGCTTACAGGCGCAAACTGGTTCGGTTTCAACTGTACTGAAAGCTCACCGCACTATATCTGGAGCGGCGACATCGACGATCTTGTCAGGGATATAGCAGATCACGGAGTTAATGTTCTCAGACTTCCTGTTTCAACAGAGCTTCTCTACAACTGGATGATAGGAGATCCTGATCCGATAAAGAGTATAAAGCCAAATAATAGCCCAAGCTATCCTTTTAACATTGATCTCATCAATCCTGACGGAAGCATCGCAAACAGTCAGCAGCTTTTCGATGTTCTGCTCAAAAAGTGCAAGCAGTACGGTATCAAGGCATTCATCGACATCCACAGTCCTGAATCAAACAACGCAGGTCATAACTACGGTCTCTGGTACGGTAAGTCTTTTAAGGGCAGAGACGGCAAGACTGTTGAGGTAACTACTGATGTGTGGATCGAAACTCTTGCATGGTGTGCAGATTACTACAAGAATGACGATACTCTCATAGGCTTCGACCTGAAAAATGAACCGCACAGCACTTACGGCGGCGCTCCGGTAGACGCTATCTGGGATAATTCAAATAAGCCTAACAACTGGAAGCAGGCTGCTCAGGACTGCGCTGATGCTATCCTTGAAAAGAATCCGAATGCGCTCATCCTCATCGAAGGTGTTGAAGGCTTTGAAGGTCACGGCGCATGGTGGGGCGGAAATCTCCGCGGCGTAAGAAAATATCCTGTAATTCCTGAATCAGGTACATCACAGATAGTTTATTCTCCTCACGATTACGGTCCGGTAGTAAGCGAACAGACATGGTTCAAAAAGAATTTCACTACCGATACTCTTCTCGATGATTACTGGCGTGATACATGGGCATACCTCGTTGAAGAGGACATCGCTCCGCTTCTCATCGGTGAATGGGGCGGAAGGATACCTGACACAGTTGATGACGAAAAGCTGCTCACCTGTGATGCGACCACGCTCACTGAATTTGAACAAAACGCAAGGTGGCTCGGTCTTATCCGTGATTATATGATAAAACACCACATAAACCATACCTTCTGGTGCCTCAATGACGACTCCGGCGATACCGGCGGACTCTGGAAAAATATCATTTTCAGCACAAAGCAGGATGCTGACGGTAACATTACCGGATATACTGACATACAGTGGGATCAGTTAAAATATGACACCTATTACTATCCTACTATCTGGAAAACCCTTGACTCAAAGAAGTTCATCGGTCTCGACCACCAGACTCCGCTCGGAAAGAACGGTATCTCACTGAACGATTTCTATGCTAACTACGCTTCGACAGAGGGCAGCAACATTGACGGCGGAAAAACCGGAAACGGTACTATCATTGAAGTTTCTTCGTCTGCTGCTACTGATCCGGTGACTGAACCGGACACAGATAAGCCGACTGATACTACACAGGGTAAGGCTGCTAAATACGGCGATGCTAATAACGATGGCGCGGTAGATATGTCGGATGTCGTAATGGTAATGCAGGCTTGTCTTAATCCTCAGAAGTACGGCGTTGAAGGTTCAAGCGATGACCGTATGACTCCTGACGGCGAGAAGAATGCGGATGTTGACGGAAAGAGCGGCGTTACACCAAATGACGCACTCGTGATACAGAAATTCACACTTTCTCTGGTAGACAGTCTGCCAATCAAATAATACGTTATAAAAATTTTTAAATAGAGAGGGATTTAAAAATGAAGAAATTCAAATTAACTGCGGCTGCTCTTGCAGCTGCCGGCGTTCTGGCTGTTACCGGAACTGCTCCATCATTCGTGCCGGCACCGGCTTCAACGGCGAAAGCTGCTGATGACTGCAACGATGACTGGCTCCACGCTGTCGGAAGCGGACTTTATGACAAGGACGGTCATCAGGTATGGCTCACAGGTGCCAACTGGTTCGGACTGAATTGTACAGAGAATATTCCGCACGGACTTTATTCGCGTGATGTTGACGATCTGCTTCAGAGCGTTGCGGATCACGGAATAAACATCATTCGTTTCCCTATCTCCACTGAGCTTCTGCTTTCATGGATGAACGATGCGCCGCTTAAGGTTAGTTCAGTACAGGCTTCCTACAATCCTCCGAAGGATGTTGAAGGTGAGGACGGAACTATAACTCCTGCCGGAAAGTACGGTAATATCAACAAGGATTTCGTTCTCGAGGACGGCAAGACGATCAAGAATTCGATGGAGATATTTGATGTCATTATGACAAAGTGCAAGAAATATGGCATCAAAGCTCTTATAGACGTTCACAGCCCGGCATCACACAATTCCGGTCATAACTACAATCTCTGGTACTATGATGAGAATGCAGAAGATTGTGATAATATGGCTACCGGTCATTTCTCCGGGGAAAAAATAACATGGGATGACTGGAAGGATTCTATCACATGGCTGGCTGAAAAGTATGCAAACGATGATACTATCCTTGCTTATGACCTTAAAAACGAGCCGCACGGCAAGCGCGGATACGATGATGATGGATTCCCTGTTTCAAGCGCTAAATGGGACAATTCTACCGATAAGAACAACTGGAAGTATTCCGCTGAGGAATGTGCAAAATCTATCCTCAAGGTCAATCCGAATGCGCTTATCCTTGTTGAGGGTATAGAGCAGTCGCCTATGTTCGATAAGGGCTATGACTGGGATACTCCTGATAAATACGATCCAAAGCCGGGTGAAGAACGCTGGAATCCCGGCTGGTGGGGAGGAAATCTCCGCGAGGTTGCGAAATATCCGGTACTTCCTAAGTCAAGTCAGATAGTATATTCACCGCATGACTATGGTCCGTCTGTACATCCTCAGTCATGGTTCAAGAAGGAGTTCAATGAGCAGACTCTTCTTGACGATTACTGGTATGATACATGGGCTTACATCAACGATAAGGATATCGCTCCTCTTCTCATCGGCGAATGGGGCGGATTTATGGACGGTGACAAAAACCAGAAGTGGATGGAGCTTCTCCGTGATTATATGATAAAGAATCACATCAATCACACATTCTGGTGCCTCAATCCTAACTCCGGCGATACCGGCGGACTTCTTGATTCAATGTTCCAGAACTGGGATGAGGATAAGTATGGTCTGTTTGAGAAATCACTCTGGCAGACTGACGGCGGAACATACATCGGTCTTGACCACCAGAAGAATCTCGGTCAGAAGGGTACAAATGTAGCTGCATTCTATGCTTCCGGCGAAAAGAGCAATCTTAACGGCGGTAAGACATATACTCCTAAGGATGATCCGCAGCCATCTACTCAGCCTGATACTCAGCCTGATACTCAGCCTGATACAGATCCGGAAGCTGATCCGAAAGCAACTATAAGCATTGTTGATTCTGTTACAGGAAAGAGTATTTCCGGCGTTAAGTACAAGATCTCATGTATGTCGAATTCCGGCGGAGGCGCTTACTACGGCGATGTTACTGCTATGTCCGGTACTTCTCCGAAAAACGTGGATCTTTCTGAGTTCAAGTTCAGCGACATTAAAGACGCTCTCTTCTCTGTTGATATTGTAGCTGTTCCGACGAATTACAGGATGCCTGAGGATTTCCCGAATGCACGTTTCTCATTCAAGAAGGGAAATGAAAACAATGAGGTCGTAATTAAACTCGATAAGTACGCAATGGGAGATATTTTAAAGGGCGATGCTAACTGTGACGGCTCGATAGATATGGCAGATACTGTAATGGTAATGCAGGCTTGCCTTAACCCGTTAAAGTATGGTACAGAAGGAACAAGCGAGGATCATATTACTTCTGACGGTGAGGTCAATGCAGACGTTGACGGCAATAAGGGCGTTACCCCGAACGATGCGCTCATTATTCAGAAATATTCACTTAAACTTATAACTGTATTTCCGTGTGAAAAAGTAGACGGCTAATAAAAAAGATAGTCCGCAGATGAAAAGTCTGCGGACTTTTTGTATATATTGAAAATGTACTGCATGGATAATTGCGGCAATTATTACAAATTGCTACAAATTTGCAAAGTTATTGACATTCTGGTGAAATACGTGTAAAATGTAATTAAGTAGTGCTTTTTTGAAATTAAGGCTTCATATGGTGTGAAGCGTTATTGTAGAACAAGAGAATCGAAGGCGGTTGAACGCTCAGAAAAGAAATAAAGGGTGGTCAGATGGTATTCAGCAGTCTGGAATTTATATTTATATTCCTTCCTGTATTTATGACAGCGTATGCGCTCGTACCTGCACAGTATAAAAATTTAATAATATTTTCAGGCAGCGTTGTTTTTTACAGCCTTGGAGTTAAAAAGCCGATTTACATCTTCCTGTTCCTGCTGACTGTGTTGCTTGATTTCATAGTTGCCCAGTTTATCGAGTCTTCGCGGCATTTCAAGAAGCTATGGCTGACTTTCGGTATAGCCTTCAATTTCTGGTGGCTCATATTTTTCAAATACTGGGCTTTCGGCGCAGAAAACATGAATACCGTTTTCAAGACAAGTCTCACAGTGAAGGACATAATCCTTCCGATAGGTATCAGTTTTTATACCTTCCAGAACGTTTCTTATCTTATCGACGTTTATCGACGTAAAGCAAGGGCGGAAAAGAATTTTATCAATTACGGTGCATATATAAGTATGTTCCCTCAGCTTATAGCAGGTCCTATCGTAACTTACGAAACAGTTGCATATCAGCTGAGAAACCGTACTCACAGCATAAAGAAGGTCGAGGATGGTCTGAAAACATTCACGATAGGTCTTGGCTACAAGGTGCTTATTGCCAATCAGATAGGCGGTCTGTGGAGCGATATTACGATGATCGGCTACAATAATATATCCACAAGGCTCGCATGGATGGGAATTATAGCCTATTCGTTCCAGCTTTGCTTCGACTTCTGGGGATATTCGCTCATGGCCATCGGTCTTGGTCGAATAATGGGCTTTGAACTCCCCAAAAACTTCGATCACCCTTATATCTCCGTGACTATGACGGAATTCTGGCGCAGATGGCATATGACTCTCGGCTCATGGTTCAGAGACTACATCTATATACCGCTCGGCGGCAACCGCAAAGGTCCTAAGCGAATGGTGTTCAATACCTTCGTTGTATGGCTCTTTACCGGTCTGTGGCACGGTGCAAGCTGGAATTTTGTTCTGTGGGGAATGGTGCTGTTCGGTATAATCATGACGGAAAAATTCTGGACAGGTAAGTTCCTGAATAAGTATAAGATAATCGGTCATGCTTATATGATGCTGATAATACCGCTGACATGGCTGATCTTTGCGGTGACTGACTTTGAGCAGCTCGGTATTTATTTCCGCAGACTGATACCGTTCGTCAAGCACGATGACAGCTCCGTAATGAGCGGAGACTATTCAAAATACTGGGGTACATACAAGAATTTCTTTATCGCCGGAGTGATATTCTCAACAAGGATACCGGCTTTCATATATAAGAAAATGAAGGGAACATTGGTGTGCTCGCTTGCACTGCTTGCAGTTTTCTGGGGAGCAGTCTATTGTATGTATAAGGGAATGAACGATCCGTTCATGTATTTCAGATTCTGACAGAGGAGATAGCAGAAAATGAACAGATTCAAACAATGCACGTATACGGCGATATTACTCGTTACCTGTCTGGTAGCTTCGCCGTTTATATATAAGCAGATCTGGAACTCAAGCGCTGAAAAGAAAAAAACTGAATCGCTTCCGCCGATAACTGTCAATGTTCCGACGCAGTCTGCTGAAACTGCAACAACTCAGAACGGTACTCAGGCTGGCACTGATGCCGGTGCAGCTTCAACTGTTGCAGTTCCGGCTGATCCTGATGCACAGTCAACAGCTGCAACAGAGACTGAAACAGCAGCTGCGGCAAATCAGTTCCAATATGTACAGAGTGACGCTTCGTATTTCAGCGATGCTCTGTTTATAGGCGATTCGCGTACAGTAGGTCTCAGAGACTATGGTACTCTGAAAAACGCTGATTACTTCTGTGATGTAGGTCTTGCAGCTTATAAGATAGATTCGCAGACTGTGAACGGCAATACTATCGCAGGATTTCTTGGTCAGAAAAAATACGGGAAGATATACGTAATGCTGGGAATCAATGAAGTCGGCAACAACTTTGATTATACAGTCAAGGCTTACGGAAACCTCATTAATACCATAAGACAGGCTCAGCCGGATGCGCTGCTCTATATTGTGGCAAATCTTCATGTAACAGCCGGTGCTCAGAATGATGCGATCTCAAACGAGAGAATAAACTATCTGAATGCTTCACTGTCGCAGTTCGCTGACTATAAGAGCATATTCTATATAGATGTGAACCCTGTGTTTGATGATGCTGATGGTAATCTCAGAGGCGATGCAACAGGTGACGGCGTTCATGTTTACGCTAACTATTACAAAACATGGTGCGACTGGTTCTGCACACAGACTGTAAGAAAGTAAGAAAAGATGATATTTTTAGCCCCGGACTAAGTTCGGGGCAGCTTATATAAGGAGAATTGATATGTCAGAACTTAAAAATGGCTTTAAAGGAAAGACTTTAAGCGGCAGCGAATTTACAGTCCTTGAATTTTTGGGCGGCGGCGGACAGGGAAACGTATACCGCATAAATTTCGGCGGCAAGGAAATGGCACTTAAATGGTACCATAAGTCTACCGTTGAGAAGATGAAGGATCCTAAGCAGTTTTACGCTAATCTTGAAGCGAATATCCGCAAAGGTGCTCCCACAAAGGCTTTTTTGTGGCCTGAGGAGCTGTCGGAATGGATAGACGGTACATTTGGCTACATTATGCAGCTTCGTCCGCAGGGATATGAGGAGCTTACACGTTTTCTCATCTGGGATCCGAAAAAGCGCTGCATGAAAGCTAAATTTTCAAGTATCACCGCAAGATGCAATGCGGCAATAAACATTATAGAGGGCTTCCGTGCGCTCCACAATGACGGTTACAGCTATCAGGATCTGAATAACGGAAATTTCTTTATAAATCCTACAAGCGGAGACGTGCTTATCTGTGATAACGATAACGTTTCTGAACGTGGAGTGAATTTTGGCATAGCCGGAAAACAACGCTATATGGCTCCGGAAGTAGTTCTTGGCGGAGCGCCTGACAAGCGCTCGGACCGTTTCTCACTTGCCGTGATACTGTTCCGTATGCTGTTTGTTGAGCATCCTCTTGAAGGAAAGTATTCGACTCCGCCTTGTATGACTCCTGAGCTCGAAAAGAAGTTTTACGGCAGTGATCCGGTATTCGTGCTTGATCCTGATGACGACCGTAATGCTGCCAACAATCAGCTGAACACGAATACTTTGCGCTTCTGGAAGATATATCCCGAATATATCCGCGAATTATTTATAAAATCGTTCGGCAACGAATCTGTTAAGCCGCCTTATGACCGCGTTATCGAGCGTACATGGCTCGATGCGTTTGTACGCATGAGAAGTGAGGTAGTGGCTTGTCCTCACTGCGGAAAGGAGACCTTCATTTCTGAGGGGTATACCGCCAGCTGTATGTACTGCGGCGGTCCGCTTACGTGCCGCGGCGGCATAAAGTTCAAGCGCTTTGAAGTGCCTGCGTTCGGCGGAGTAAAGCTCTACGACGGACAGGTGCGTGAAACAGAGGGCGATTTCCATGAGATCGTTGCAGAGATAGTACGCAATAAAAAGGATCCAAGCAAGCTTGCACTCAGGAATCTTACCAAGAGCAGCTGGAATGTAAAGCTTCCCGACAATACTGTAAGGACAGTGGAGCCGGATGGAGTTATGCCGCTGATAAAAGATTTTGTTGTGAATATAGGCAGTGCAGAGGGTACAGTATTCTGAGCGAAAGTAAAACAAACCAAAAAAACGCCGGACTTCATTTTGAAATCCGGCGTTTTCTATAAATCGTCGCAAAACCGCTTGACAAGGCGGTAAAACTGTATTATAATAATATAATGTATCAATATGGAAAAATGTCGCTATTATCAAAATATTATAACACACTGGATGCTATATGTCAATAGTTTAGCGAAAATTTTTCTTCAATTACAAATGGTAATTATTTCTTGCGGCAGCTATGCCTTTGATATGCAGCCGCAAGTAAGCAAAAATAAGGAGGTTTCGCCTATGGTGAATGTAACACCTAAGCAGCTGGGAAAAAACGTCAGAATGAGCTTCGGTAAGATTACCGAGCCCCTCGAAATGCCTAACCTTATCGAGGTTCAGAAGAACTCATACAAATGGTTCAGAGAAGAGGGACTCAGAGAAGTTTTCCGCGATATGACCGCTATAACTGACTATAACGGAAATCTCGTGCTCAATTTCAAGGATTACCGCTTCGACGATACTCCCAAATACACTCTCGCAGAATGTAAATCCCGCGGAGCTACTTATCAGGTAGCTATGAGAGCGACCGCTGCTCTTTATAATAAGGAGACAGGTGCGGTAAGCGAAAGCGAGATCTATATGGGTGATTTCCCGCTTATGACTGACAGCGGAACCTTTGTCATAAACGGTGCTGAGCGAGTTATCGTATCACAGCTCGTTCGTTCCCCTGGCGTTTATTACGCTTTCGAGAAGGATAAGACTGGTAAGGATCTCTTCAATACAACTGTTATCCCTAACAGAGGTGCATGGCTCGAATACGAAATGGACTCGAATGATGTAGTTTATGTTCGTATAGATAAGAACAGAAAGATCCCGATAACTACATTCATCCGTGCTCTCGGTGTTGGCTCTGATGAAGAGATATACGAGCTCTTCGGCGAGGATGACCGCCTCAAGCAGACTATCCTCCAGAAGGATCAGACCAAGAATAACTCGGACGCCCTTATCGACGTTTACAAAAAACTCCGTCCGGGCGAGCCTCCGACGGTCGAGAGTGCTGTTACCCACCTCAACAACCTCTTCTTCGATGCTAAGAGATATGATCTCTGCCGCTTCGGAAGATACAAATACAACAAGAAACTCGGCATAGCTTCACGTCTTGCAGGACATCTCCTTGCTGAGCCTGTTATCAACCCGAATACCGGCGAGATCATGGCTGATGAGGGCGAGACAGTTTCCTATGACAAGGCTTGCGAGATCGAGCAGGCTGGTGTATACTACGCATTCGTAAAGGTAGAAGCTAAGGAGTACTTTACTGATGACCGCGGCGAGACTTCTATCCGTATGGTAGAAAAGATCGCAAAGATCATCGGCAACGGCATGGTCGACATCAAGGGCTATGTTGACTTCGATACTGAAAAGTACGACATCAACGAAAAGGTATCCTACAAGGTGCTCAAGGAGATACTTGATACCTCCGCAGACGCTGATGAGCTTGAAGAGAACATCAAGAAGCGCGCTGACGATCTCGTTCCTAAGCACATCATTCTCGATGATATTTTCGCAACTATCAGCTACTTCCTCAACCTCTGCGAGGGCGTGGGTACTGTTGACGACATCGACCACCTCGGAAACAGACGTATCCGTTCAGTCGGAGAGCTTCTCCAGAACCAGTTCCGTATCGGCTATGCACGTATGGAAAGAGGTATCCGTGAAAGAATGAATATCCAGTCTCAGGATGTGAACACTCTCACTCCTCAGACTCTTATCAATATCAGACCTATTTCCTCAGCAATGAAGGAATTCTTCTGCTCCTCACCGCTTTCACAGTTCATGGATCAGAATAACCCGCTTGCTGAACTTACTCATAAGAGACGTCTTTCAGCGCTTGGTCCGGGAGGTCTTTCAAGAGACCGTGCCGGATTCGAGGTACGTGACGTACATTACAGCCACTATGGAAGAATGTGTCCTATCGAGACCCCTGAAGGTCCTAACATCGGACTTATCTCATATCTTGCTACATTTGCAAGAATTAATGAATACGGCTTCATCGAAGCCCCTTACCGCAAGGTTGACAAGGCAACAGGCGTTGTTACAAATGAGGTTGTCTACATGACAGCTGATACTGAGGATAACTTCATTGTTGCTCAGGCTAACGAACCTCTCACAGAAGACGGCAAATTCGCAAGACCTCGTGTAAACGCACGTTACCGTGAACAGATCCTTGAATGTGAGCGCGAAAAGGTCGACTACATGGATGTATCTCCTAAGATGGTCGTATCAGTCGCTACATCAATGATCCCGTTCCTCGAAAACGATGACGCTAACCGTGCTCTCATGGGCTCTAATATGCAGCGTCAGGCAGTTCCGCTCCTCAAGACAGAAAGACCTTTCGTCGGTACCGGTATGGAGTACAAGGCAGCTGTTGACTCAGGCGTATGTGTTGTTTCTGAATACGATGGAAAGATCACTTATGTTGATGCTGATAAGATCCACATGATCGACTCCGAAGGTATCGAACACAAGTACGAACTCATCAAGTTCAAGCGTTCAAACCAGGGTACCTGCGTAAATCAGAGACCTATCGTTACTGTCGGTGAAGAGATCAAGAAGGGACAGGTGCTCGCAGACGGTCCTGCTACTGCTGACGGAGAGATCTCACTCGGTAAGAATGCTCTCATCGGCTTCATGACATGGGAAGGCTACAACTACGAGGACGCTGTTCTCCTTAACGAGCGTCTCGTAAGAGAAGATGTATTCACATCAGTTCATATAGAAGAATACGAGATCGAATGCCGCGATACCAAGCTCGGACCGGAAGAGATCACACGCGACATCCCGAATGTCGGCGATGATGCTCTTGCAAACCTCGATGAAAACGGTATCATACGCATCGGTTCGGAAGTTAATTCCGGCGATATTCTCGTTGGTAAGGTAACTCCTAAGGGTGAGACAGAGCTCACCGCTGAAGAAAGACTTCTCCGCGCTATTTTTGGTGAGAAGGCAAGAGAGGTACGCGATAACTCACTTAAAGTACCTCACGGTGAATCAGGTGTTATCGTAGACGTTAAGGTATTCACAAGAGAAAACTGCGATGAACTCAGTGCAGGCGTAAATATGCGTGTAATCTGCTATATCGCACAGAAGAGAAAGATCACAGTCGGCGATAAGATGGCTGGCCGTCACGGTAACAAGGGTGTCGTTTCACGTATCCTTCCAGAAGAGGATATGCCGTTCCTCCCAGACGGTACTCCGCTCGACATCGTTCTCAACCCTCTCGGCGTTCCTTCACGAATGAATATCGGACAGGTACTTGAAGTACACCTCGGTATGGCTTGTAAGGCTCTTGGCTGGCATATCATGACTCCTGTATTCGATGGCGCTCACGAAGATGACATCCGTGAATGCTTCAAAATGGCTGACGCTCATGCAAAGGAGCATCAGAATGATATGTTTGAACTCAAGGCAATGGATAAGGTTATCAATCCTAATGCCCTTGAATTCACAGAGGATTGTAAGTTCACACTCTATGACGGACGTACAGGTGAAAAGTTCGATAACCGCGTAACAGTCGGATATATGTATTACCTTAAACTCCACCACCTTGTTGATGATAAGATCCACGCACGTTCAGTTGGTCCTTATGCTCTCGTTACACAGCAGCCTCTCGGCGGTAAGGCACAGTTCGGCGGACAGCGTTTCGGAGAAATGGAAGTTTGGGCGCTCGAAGCTTACGGCGCTGCTTATACACTTCAGGAGATCCTCACTGTTAAGTCAGACGATACTATCGGACGTGTAAATACCTACGAAGCTATCGTCAAAGGACAGAATGTTCCTACTCCGGGCATCCCTGAATCCTTCAAGGTACTCATTAAGGAAATGCAGTCTCTCTGTCTTGATGTCAAGGTTCTCGACATCAATCAGAACGAGATAGATCTCAAGCAGAATTTCGATGATGATGAGCCTATCCACCGCGGCGATCACTTCGCTGATGAGGAAACTGACGATATTACAAGCTACTCAGATGATGACATCGAAGGTGCAGGATATTCGCTCGACGGCGATGAGGACGAAGATGACAGCTTCGCTTCCGATGAAGACGGCGATGATTTCTCATTCGATGACGATGAAGATGAACTCAATCTTGACGGTGATGAGGTATTCTTCGACAGCATGGATGTCGATGACTCATCCGACGAGGTCTGATCTGAAACATAAAACTGATCCGGCATCAGCGTGATAACGCTGATCTGCCGCGGTCTTCAAGCTATGTGCAGGAGGTAGCAGTTTGGAATTTAATACTTTTGAATCTATAAAGATCGGTCTTGCGTCGCCTGAGCAGATAAGAAGCTGGTCACACGGCGTTGTTGAAAGACCTGAGACTATAAATTACAGAACACAGAAGCCTGAGCGCGACGGTCTTTTCTGCGAAAGGATCTTCGGACCAACCAAGGACTGGGAATGTCACTGCGGTAAGTTCAAGAAGATACGCTTCAAGGGCAAGGTCTGCGACCGCTGCGGCGTTGAAGTTACAAGAGCAAGAGTAAGACGTGAAAGAATGGGACATATCGAGCTTGCTGCTCCGGTTTCCCATATATGGTACTTCAAGGGTACACCTTCCCGTATCGGACAGGTGCTTGAGATCTCTCAGAAGAGACTTGAGGAAATACTCTATTTCACAAAGTATATCGTAATTGATCCGGGCAATACCGAGCTTGTAAAGAAGCAGCTTCTCTCAGAGAAGGAATACATTTCCTACCGTGAAAAGTACGGCGATGATTTCAAGGCTGAAATGGGCGCTGAGGCTATCAAGAAGCTTCTCAACGAGTATGATCCGGCAAGATATGATACTCATAAGAACCGTCTCATCGAGATGGGCAAGGTGTCTATCGGCAGCAACAAGGTAAGCTGTTTCAACAAGCCTACCGAGTGTGAATGCGAAGAGTGTCAGAAATTTGCCGCTCTTGAGGACATCGACTGGAGAAATAATATCGAGATCGTTGCTGATGATCTCAAGGCTGAACTCGTCGGACTTCCTTCCGGACAGAAGAAGGTGAAGCTCCTTAAGAGACTCCAGATCATTGAGGCTTTCCGTCTCTCCGGCAATAAGCCAGAGTGGATGATACTCACAGTAGTACCGGTTATCCCACCGGATATTCGTCCTATGATAATGCTCGACGGCGGACGTTATGCAACATCCGACCTCAATGATCTTTACAGACGTGTTATCAACAGAAACAACCGTCTCAAGAGAATGCTTGAACTCGATGCTCCTGACATCATCGTAAGAAACGAAAAGAGAATGCTTCAGGAAGCTGTCGATGCTCTCATAGATAACGGCAGACACGGCAGACCTGTTACAGGTCCGAGCAACCGTGCGCTCAAGTCACTTTCTGATATGCTCAAGGGTAAGCAGGGACGTTTCCGTCAGAACCTTCTCGGTAAGCGTGTTGACTACTCAGGACGTTCAGTTATCGTCGTAGGACCTGAGCTCAAGATGTATCAGTGCGGTCTTCCGAAGGAAATGGCTCTCGAACTCTTCAAGCCTTTCGTATTGAAGAGACTTGTTGATAAAAAGGCAATTGCTAACATAAAGTCTGCAAGAAAGCTCATCGACCGTGCAGACAATAAGGTATGGGACGCTCTTGAGGACGTTATCAAGGATCATCCTGTAATGCTCAACCGTGCCCCCACGCTTCACAGACTTGGTATCCAGGCATTCGAGCCTATCCTCGTAGAGGGCAGAGCTATCAAGCTTCATCCGCTCGTATGCTCCGCGTTCAACGCTGACTTCGACGGCGACCAGATGGCTGTACATCTTCCGCTTTCAGCAGAAGCACAGGCAGAAGCTCGTTTCCTAATGCTTGCTGCAAACAACCTTCTCAAGCCTTCAGACGGTAAGCCTGTTGCCGTTCCTTCACAGGATATGGTACTCGGTTCTTATTACCTCACAATGGATAAGCCGGGCGAACCCGGCGAGGGCAAGGTATTCCGCGATGTGAATGAGGCTCTCATGGCTTATAATGAGCATGACGTTTCACTCCACGCAAATATCAAGGTCAAGATCACAAAGGACGTAGGAGATAAGAAGGTATCAAAGATCATCGACGCTACTGTCGGCAGACTTATCTTCAATGAGAACATTCCTCAGAACCTTGGCTATGTTGACAGAACAAACTCTGATAAGCAGTTTGATCTCGAGATCGCATTCCTCGTTGGCAAGAAGCAGCTTTCCGACATCATCGAGCGCTGCATCAAGATCCACGGCACAACAACGACCTCCGAGGTTCTTGACCGTATCAAGGCTCTCGGCTACAAATATTCAACAAGAGCTGCTCTTACAGTTGCTGTATGCGATGCATCCATCCCTCCGCAGAAGAAGGAGATCCTCGCAAAGGCAGACGAAGAGGTCGCTCAGATCACAACAGAATACGAATACGGTTATATCTCTGCTCAGGAGAAGTCCAAGAAGATCATCTCTCTCTGGACAGATACCAACGATCAGGTTACAGCTGCCCTGAAGGCAAACTTCGACAGATACAATCCTATCTGGATGATGGCAGACTCCGGTGCGCGTGGTAGTATCTCACAGATCCGTCAGCTTGCAGGTATGCGTGGACTTATCGCTAACACCTCAGGCGGCGTTATCGAGATCCCGATCAGAGCTAACTACCGTGAAGGTCTTAACATCCTCGAATACTTCATCGCTTCACGAGGCGCTCGTAAGGGACTTGCCGATACTGCGCTCCGTACCGCTGACTCCGGTTACCTTACACGTCGTCTTGTTGACGTTTCTCAGGACGTTATCATTCGTGAGGATGACTGCGGCACTACTGACGGTATCGAAGTATACGAGATCAAGAACGGCAACGAGATCGTAGAGCCGTTTGCAGAGAGACTTGTCGGCAGATACCTCTCAGAGGATCTCCGCGATGAAAACGGTGAACTCATTGTTTCACGCAATAAACTCATCAACGATGCTGATGCCAAGAAGATAGTTGAGGCAGGCGTTGAGAAGATAAAGATCCGTTCAGTCCTCACTTGTAAGGCAAGATACGGCGTATGCGCTAAGTGCTACGGCGCTAACCTTGCACACAATAATGTTGTATCAGTCGGTGAAGCTGTCGGCGTAATAGCTGCACAGTCCATCGGTGAGCCTGGTACACAGCTTACAATGAGAACCTTCCATACCGGCGGTGTTGCTTCTGCCGATGCTGAAGATATTACACAGGGTCTTCCTCGTGTTGAGGAACTCTTCGAGAGCAGACGTCCTAAGGGTGCTGCGATCCTTTCAAGGATCTCAGGTAAGATCCACATTGAAGAGGTCAAGACAACAAGAAATATCATCGTTAATAACGATGAAACAGGTGAATCCGAAAGCTATATGATCCCTTACAACTTCAAGATCAGAGTTCAGGAAGGCGAGAGTATAGAAAAGGGAACACGTCTTACAGAAGGTAACATCTATCCTGCTGATATTCTCAATATCCTCGGAACTCAGGCTGTTCAGAACTACATCATCAATGAAGTTCAGAAGGTTTACCGTTTACAGGGTGTTGACATCAATGATAAGCACATCGAAGTTATTGTACGTCAGATGCTCCGCAAGGTAAAGGTCGAGGAGACTGGCAGCAGCTATCTGCTTCCGGGAACTCTTGTTGACCGTAAGGAGATCGACGCTATCAATGCTGAGATACAGGCAAGAATTGATGCTGGCGAGTATGATCTCCAGCTCGTTCAGGTAAGTCCGGTACTTCAGGGTATCACAAAGGCTTCCTCTAACTCAGACAGCTTTATGTCGGCTGCTTCCTTCCAGGAAACAACAAAGGCTCTCACAGACGCTGCTATCAGAGGCAAGAGCGATAAGCTTCTCGGACTTAAAGAAAATGTTATCATTGGTAAGCTTATTCCTGCCGGAACAGGTATGGATATTTACAACAAGGTCGAGGTTGAGGTTTCAAAGCCTGAAAACTATATCGACCATGCTGCTGCACCAATGCCTAACCCACTTGCATAATATCATGCCCGCCGTTGATACGGCGGGCAATTCTATTTTATATTTGTACTGAAACTTGACAAAACTGCATATATGTTGTAAAATATATTTGATTAGATTTTCATTTTGAAATTGTAATAATAAATATATGGAGGACGGAATTATGCCCGGATTAGATGATTACGCACCTGCGGTAAGAAAGGTCATGACATTGTTTTATGTCATTGATACTTCCGGAAGTATGCAGGGCAGCAAAATTGGACAAGTTGAGTCAGCACTCGAAGAAGTTATGCAGACTCTTCAGGAAATCAGCGATGAAAGTGATGATGCTGAGATCAAGATCGCTGTTCTTGAATTTTCAACAGGTGCTCGCTGGATCACTCCCGAACCGATCTCACCGGAAGGCTATCGCTTCAATTCGTTTGAAGCCTGCGGCGTTACTGATATGGGAGCAGCATTCAAGGAACTTGACAAGAAGCTTTCAAGAAATGAGTTCCTTCAGACCTCAGCAGGTGCTTATCCGCCTGTAATACTCCTTTTCAGTGACGGCGGTCCGACTGATAACTGGGAGGGCGGTCTTAGCGGTCTCCAGTCAAATAACTGGTTCAAACGTGCCATAAAGATAGCATTCGCTATCGGTGAGGACTCTGATAAGGACGTTCTTGCGCGTTTCTCAGGAAGTTCAGAGACAGTTCTTGACGTAAAGAATAAAGACCAGCTTCGTCTTATGATAGAAAAAGCAAGTGTTATCACCAGTGTTTTCGCAAGCCATTCAAGTACAGTTGACAGCGATACTGATCCTGTTGAAATAAGCAAGAAGCTTGCAAGTGACGTTGTAGATCAGACTCAGGAAGCAATTGACGATGCAGGTACAGCTGACTGGGATGAATCAGACTGGTAAGGTGATCCTATGAAGAGTTATTCTTCTTTTTCGTATAGTTGTATTGGTGAGAACCACATAAAAAAGGGAATAGTCTGTCAGGATAGTTCACTTAATGTCACTAACAGCAGATACTCCTTTGCCGCAACAGCTGACGGTCATGGAAGTCTTTGCTACCTCAGAACAGACCGCGGTTCAGAATATGCAGTTGACTGTGCCCAGAGCTGCGTTGATGAGTTCCTGAGAAATCTCAAGGATACTGATGCTGACCTCAATAATGAAGACGAGAGGGATGAACTTTTTTTCCAGCTTTGGAAAAGTATAGTTTCGCGCTGGCACAGCAATGCTGAAGAAGATTTCCGCTTTGAGCCGTTTTCGCAGGAGGAACTTGACCGTATTCCGGAACAGTTTGATTATTACCGTGAGCGTTATCTTTCAGGACGCTATATCGAGGCATATGGTACAACTCTTGCATTTGCGGTAGTTACCGAGGATTTTGCATTTTGTGCCCAGATCGGCGACGGAAGCTGTGTGGCTATAAACGAGGACGGAGAGGTCTATGAGCCGATACCGAAGGATCCTCGCTGCCATGATAATGTCACTACATCTATGTGTCAGGAAGACGCAGCATTTTCCGCAAGATTCGTGTATTTCCCGAAGGATAATATTCCGCCGGTGATCTTCCTCGGAACGGACGGAATTGAAAATTCCTATTGGAGCGAGAACCAGCTTTTCGGCTTCTATCGCGGACTTGCTCTGACATTCTCGGAGAATGGTCAGGATGAGGCAGTGCGTCAGCTTGCTATGTTTCTTCCGGAAATGACAAGACGCGGCAGCGGCGATGACGTTACCTGTGCCGGAGTGATCGACTACGACAGGCTGAAGAATATGGAGGAAATACTCAAAGCCGCTATATGTGAGGCTGAAGAGGAGATGAACGAGCTTTCTGATAAGGACGCAGCAATTGTAGTCACTAAGGACGAGGAAGCTCCAATTTCAGCACCGCCGACCGGTTCTGACAGTATAGAAGTTGAAAGCTTCGACGGAGAAGATCCGGAGTCTGAAGCAGAATAAAACATTAAAAGCCATGAAGAAAATTATTTCTTTATGGCTTTTTTATATTCATATACTTGATAAATAAAAAAGTCCGCTGCTGAGCGAACTTTCAACAATGATATTCACGGCACAACTGAGTGCCGCTTCGCAAAGAGTGAACGAGTAAAACGAGTGCCCTCACGGAAGGGGGCACAGTCTCTGTGCTGGTGGAGGCGGCGAGAATTGAACTCGCGTCCGAAAACCCATCCATACAACTTTCTACGAGCGTATTTTACCTATTAAAATTCCCCTGACTGACCGCCGGTAAACGGGCTGAAAGCCAGAGTAGTCCGTATACAAACCTGAGGCACGGACACTCCTCAGATTCGTTCACCACTGATCAATGCCCAAGCGGAAGCCGTGGTACTCATCCGTTGGACAGAAGCTGACTTAAGCAGCTACCAGTTCGCTATTTCTAGAAACTGTAATGTTATTTCTTGCGTTTATATTTAAACGTGGCGTCGGTTATGGAGATCACGCCGTGCTCCGCTCGCTTATCATACTTCAGAATCCCCGTCGAAACCTTTACGCCCCCATAAACGAGGGATAAAGAAACAGCAAGAATCTATATCAGCGTAACATATATTATACATCAATTATTCTGTGTTGTCAAGGACTAAACAGCAGAAAAAACAGTCGCAGGCTGTCGGATCATCTTTCTATCAGCCACTGTACAAATGCTTTCTTATCATTCGGATCATAGCCTGCACGTTCGTAAAAATCAAGGGTAGACTGCTCCTTAGATCCGGTCATAAGCATAAGTCTTGTACAGTTCTCGCGTATAGCTATATCCTTTGCGAAATTCAGGCAGGCTGTTGCCAGTCCTCTCTTGCGGTAATCCGGGTGTGTTACAACATTCTCCACAAGAGCGTACGGACGCTGAGCTCTTGTGAGATTAGGTATGATGACGCACACGCAGGAGGAGACTATCATGCCGTCCTCCTCTGCGACGATTATGTGGTGACTGCTGTCGCTGATAATACTTTCCCATACTCCCAGCACACGGCTGTCCAACTCCGGAAAGGGATTATCGTGCAGGTGCATATACAATTTCAGAAGACCTTTGAGGTCGCTGTGAACTATCTCTCTTATCATAGCAGCTCCTTTACAGAAGAGTGATGACCTGAGCATCTGCGTCAACACGCGCAACAGCGCCGTATGGCAGTATAGCTCTCGGTGAAGAATGACCTATGTTGACGTTGTAGAGGATAGGGAGCTCGGCATTGTTAACGACCTCGCGCCATACAGTCTTATATTCCTCATAAAACTGCTCATTGATCGGCTTTCCGACTATTATTCCGCTGAGGCTTTCAAAAATGCCCGCTTTTCTGAAAGCCTCAAGATACATCCTGAGAGTTTCCGGAGACGGTGCTAATTCGCTTGTTTCCGCAAAAAATATCTTGTCGCGCCACTCATCTGCTGAAGGAAAGATATTATATCTGCGTATTATCTCAGCTTGCCTTTCAAAATCCTCTTTAAGCTGCGGATAATCCTTAAACTCCCGGCTCAGCATATCTCCGAGCCGTTCAATATTTCCGGCAAGAAGCATCTCTCCCATACTATCAATGCATCCGCCGAGCAGCTTGCCCTCAAATACAGCTCTGCCCTGTAAAAGCTCATATCCGTGGGTTTCATTGTGTGATGCAGGCATAGTACCGGTCGCAGCTTCCGAAAAATCCTCTCTGTCGTCATACCAGACCGGAGAAGGCGTTATCCTGCGTCCGTGATACGAATCAAAGCAGCTTTGAAACTGAGCCTTTGAATAAGGCAGCATATCGCCGGAAAGCTCAGCTATATCGCACATAAACGCCTGACCGTAGAAGGTTTGCAAGCCAAGTCGGTGAAGCATAAAATGGTTGTGTGTTGTGTCCGAGAAACCGAGGAAGAACTTCGGGTGCTGATGCACAGCTTTTTTGAACTCCTCATCCTCCATCAGATATGGAATAGTTCGGAATGTATCAATTCCGCCGATAGAGGTTATTATACATTTTATCGAATCATCGAGGAATGCGGCTTTAAGGTCGGCTGCACGCTTCTCAGGATGTCTTTTTATGAATTCTGTTCCCTTGAGAGCGTTTTCTGTGAATACTGCTTCAAGACCAAGCTGACGCAATATCTCTGCTCCGCGCTTCTGAGTATGAACGCAGTATTCCTCTCCGAGCATACCGCTTGAAAGACTTATTATAGCAGCCTTATCGCCTTTTTTCAGCGGCTCCGGCATCAACACAGTGCATTCCCTCCTTTAAGCAAAACCGCACAAATACGCCTGATGCTTTGTGCGGTGCTTATTTTACTGATTTTTTGCCTTCATATTGCGGTCTATTTCGCGTTTAGCGTCACGCTTTGCGATGTCCGCGCGTTTATCATAAAGCTTCTTACCCTTGCAAAGACCTACCTGCACTTTTACCTTTGAGTCCTTGAAATAAAGGCTCAGCGGTATCAGTGAGAGACCTTCCTGCTTCAGAGTACCGTAAAGCTTGTTTATCTCGCGTTTATGCATAAGAAGTTTGCGGAGCCTGAGCGGATCGCGGTTGAAGATATTGCCTTTTTCGTAGGGGGATATGTGCATACCTCTTACGAATATCTCGCCGTTATCTATCGAGCACCAGCTGTCTTTAAGATTAACTCCGCCAAGACGGATCGACTTGACTTCTGTGCCGACAAGTTCAATACCTGCCTCATAGGTTTCAAGCACGAAGTAGTCGTGTCTTGCTTTTCTGTTTTCGGCTATTGTTTTCGTGCCTTTTGACCTCATATGATTCATCTCCGTTTCTCATCTGATTATACACCATACTGCCGGAAAAGTCAATATTTACGCTTCTGTATTGAGGAAGCAAATGCGTTTACAGCGCCGTGATACGACAAATTCTTCAAATATTTTATAAAAAAGCTTGATTCAACTGCATAAAAGTGGTATAATATATGTGAAGTGATCGTCGTTCACGGAATATACTGATATTTTTGAAAGGGGAGGTAAACTATGCACTTCATTGGTGAAAAATGTGTCGCCTGCGGAAAAGTGTTCAATGAGGACGATGATATAGTTGTTTGTCCTGAGTGCGGTTCGCCTCACCACAGGGAATGTTATAAGCTTACTAATAGGTGTGCCAACATTGATTTCCATGCAGAGAAGAAAAAATGGCGCTCTGAAGCGAGTATCAGTGAGGAAAAGAAGACGCAGGCTGTTTTTAAGATGTGTACATCGTGCCATTTCCCGAACAGTCCGCAGAATGAAAAGTGCGAAAGATGCGGTGCTGAGTTGGGAAATAATGATCCGGCTGAGAAGCCTTCCGGAACACAAACAGAAGACCAGAATGTGCCGCACGTTGAAATCAATCTTGAAAATTTCCGCGCTTATCTCGGATTCAATCCGGAAGAAGACCTCGGAGGAGCAAGTCTGAAAGAGGTATCGCAGTTCGTTGGCTCGAATACGCTGTATTACATCCCGATATTCAAGCGGATGAAGGATCTTGGCTCTAAAGTCTCGTTCAATCTTTCGTGTCTACTGTTCCCGTATTTTTACTTTGCAAACAGAAAAATGTGGGGCTGGGGACTATTCTCAGCACTGCTTTCGATATGCTTCAATATGCCTACATGGATACTATGGCTTGGAAAGAATGTCGCTTCTGATGAAAATACAGAAGCTACTATCTCGGCGATACTCGATCATCAATCATCGCTGGAGCTCCTTGATTCATATTTCAGTGTGGCAAGCTTTGTAGTCAGCATATTGTTCGGCTTGTTCGGAAACTGGCTGTATTACAGGTATACGATGAAGTCACTGAGGCATTTGAAGGAGCTCAATAATCATGATACTATCCCCGCTGAACACGTAATTTCTGCCGGAGGTGTGAAACCGGTAAATATACTGTTCATGGCACTGATAATGCTGGGAATAGGTGTAGGTGTACTGTTTGGCGTATTACAGCTTCTTAACACCGGAACGATACTGAAAATGCTTTAAGCTTTCTGTATATGCAATAAAATGAATTACCGGGTCTGAAATACAGGCTCGGTATTTTTTATACAATAATAAAAAGAATAAAATATGCAAAATCATCTTGCAATAGACAATGTGTTATGATACAATAATCTATATAAACTATAATCTTATCCAATACTTGTCAGCAAGAAAGGGCTTTATGAAAAACAGACTTCTTATCGGTGCAATAGTAACTGACTGTCACATAGATTTTCAGTCCGAGATCATGCGCGGTATCATATCGCAGGCGTTCAAGTCCAACTGTGATGTGGCTGTTATCGCACCGTTGTATAATTTTTCTTACAGTTCGGTACATAAAGATGCGGAAAGGGCTATTTTCAGTCTTATACTCTCCAGCAGGATAGACGGCTTCATCTACGACCGCAATTCGTTCTGCGGTGATGAAATAAGAGAATACATAGAGCAGCTTCTCAGACGTTCCGGTAAACCGGTAATGCTTCTTGATTATGCCGATCACAAAAGCTTCGAGACTACTTCCGTTGATGACAGAAGTGCCTTTGAGGAAATAACGGATCATCTCATTGATGTTCACGGCTGCAAAAAGGTATACTGTCTTACAGGACCGCAAAAAACATATAATGCAGAGGAACGTCTTGAAGGCTATAAGGATTCAATGAAAAAGCATGGGCTTTTCTTTGACCGTACATATATTGAGTACGGCGATTTCTGGCACGAAGCCGCCGATAATTATGCAAAAAAGATCATTTCCGGAGAATTAGATCGTCCGGAAGCAGTTGTCTGCGGCAACGACGTAATGGCTATACGCCTTACAAATGCCCTGACAGCGGCTGGTATAAGAGTACCGGAAGACATTGCGATAACCGGTTACGATGCTTCTGAGGAGGGATATCGTGCTGTACCTTCAATAACGAGTTACAGCCGCCCGAATTTTCAGCTTGGGGCAGAGGCTGTAAGGCGCTTATACCGTATAATTACCGGCAAGATATGCAGAAAGGTACCGAACGAGAATGGTATGCTGCGTCTCGGAAGGAGCTGCGGATGCCACGATGATCCTCACCTGCGGCATAATGCTACGCGTATGAATACCATAAATTCGCGCTTTGAGACCTATCTTCTCTACGGCGATATGCTCTTTGACATAACCAATTCTTCGGATATAAAGACCTTTGCGGATAAGCTTGATAATCATACATATTACCTTTACCAGATGTCGCACCTGAATGTATGCCTTACAAAAAAGTATATAGATTCTATGTTCATGCCGGCTTCGGCAAATACTGAACTCGATTTTTTGCCCGGTGATGATATGCAGACGGTATATTCAAAATCGTCTGTTTTCCGTGAGTATCCGCAAAATGTTGATTTCAGTTCCAACGATATATTGCCATATTCCGCAAGCGAACGCCCCTATCCGACTGCATACTACATTTCACCTCTGCACTATAACAACAACTTTTTCGGCTATACAGCGGTATCGTTCGGAAAGAAGCCCTCTGCTTACAGCAGTCTGTTCATGCAGTGGATAAACTACGTGAATGTGGCGCTTGAACACGTCCGGCTGAAGTCGATGATGAGCAATTCTCTTGCGAGAACTACACACGCTCTTCTTTACGATAGCAATACCGGTCTGCTCAGCAGAAATGGTTTTGAGAAAGAATTTGTGAAACGTGTTCCCGAAAGCGGAGAACAAGAGAATTACGAGTTCCTTTCGATAGAGCTTCCGGCGATACAGAAGACCTACTATCGCAGCGGTGAAGAGAAATGTCTTTCGATAATGAGGTCGTTTGCTGAGATGCTCACGAAAATTGTGTTGGGAAACGAGCTGTGCGGAGTCTGGAATGAAAACACTTTCTGTGTCCTTACTGCTGGTGCTGAACGTCCGGAGATGATATTCAGTTCGGTTTCGGCTTTGATAAAAAAGGAGCATTCGGAGAATTCCAACTATGATTTTTCGATCGGAGTTTTCAGCTTTGGATCTGCCAAGAAGATCAGTGCATCTGAAGCTTTCTATAAGTCATCTATCAATAAGATATACAGCTTCAATACTTCTGAGAGTTCGGCGAATCCTCAGTTTGAAAAGCTTTGTATGCTTCGCAGCAGGATAATGAAGAATCCTGAGCTTCCGTGGAATATCAGTGAGATAGCCGAGAGCCTCTATCTCAGCAAGAGTTATCTCCAGAAAATATACAAGTCGTATTTCAATAAGAGTATTATCGAGGAAATGATAGAATTCCGCATTGAAAATGCGAAGGAGTTACTCACCAATACCGATCTGACTGTTACTGAAATAGCACGTAAATGCGGCTATTCTTCATACAACTATTTTGTGCGCCAATTCCGTTCGTGCGAGGATCTGTCGCCCTCGGAATACCGTAATTCTTTGAGAAAGGATAATTAATATGGAGGCAAAAGTTATACTAATGAAATGTCCGGAAGCTAAACGTACTTACGGTGTCAGGATAGAGAAGATGAACGGCGATTGGTTCAGGACATGGGCGTTCCCTCTGGACGAAAAACGTGCCGCTCATGAGGGATATGACAAGACCAGGATCACAGGAAATCTTATTCCGACCAATGAGTTCAATGGCTGTCCATACTGTAAATCAAAGGAATTTGTACAGTGCGGACGCTGCGGGAAGCTTTCCTGCTGGAATAAGGAGGAGCGAATAACCTGCGGTTGGTGCGGACTTACCGGAGATATAACAACAACTGAGGACGCTATCAATGTAAAGAGCGGCGATATGTAAAAAAACTCCGCTGAACTGTAATTGGACAATTGCCTTACAGTTCAGCGGAGTTCTTATATTTCATTGAAGTTTATATCGTATCTGTCAGCGATCTTCCGGGCTTGGTCAATATCGCCCATAAGGTTGTATCCGCCGTATTTCAGGCAATATACCAGCATTTTTGCGGAATCCTTATCACCGCGGGCTGCGGCAGGCTCAAAGTATTCGACAGCCTTAGCATAATCTCTGTCGCTGCATATACCGTTAGCATAGAGGTAACCGAGAGCTTTCATGGCATGGTGATTGCCCTGCTGAGCGGAATACTCATACATCCTTTTGGCAAGGGTATAATCTTTCGAGAGCCCTTCACCGTGTTCGCTGCACCAGCCGAGAGAATACTGCGCGTCCGGATCGGACTGAGATGCTGCTTTTTTGTACCATGAAGCAGCTTCTGTACGGTTTTTCTGTACACCCCAGCCGTTGAATTTGCATTCGCCGTAGTTATACTGTGCTCTTGCGTGACCGGCGATAGCAGCTTTTAACCATAGCTTAGCCGCAGTTTTCAGATCCTCATCAACACCGTCTCCGCGGAAATAGTGTCCCGCAAGATTGTTCATAGCATCCTCGTCTCCGGCAGAGGCAGCTTTTTTGTAAAGCATCACAGCCTCTTTGGAATTCTGCTGAACTCCTTTACCCGAAGCCAAGCAAAAGGCAAGATTGAACACAGCCGGGATGTAGTTCTGTTCCGCAGCCTTTTTGTACCACATTACTGCACGTTCATAGTCGATGCTGGTCTCTATGCCGATAAAATAGCAGTTGCCGAGTGAAAACTGGGCATCCGGATCGCCTCTGGCAGCTTCTTTCATAAGTATACCGATATTGCTGTCCGCTGTCTCTTCAATACCGTAGCGAGCTGCGTATTTTTCGGCTCTTTCTTCGTCCGGAGCGAGGTTTGCACCTCCGACGCGGAAGCACATTACAAGTGCTTTCTGCGAATCGTAATCCCCCTGTTCAGCGGCTTCTTTGTACCAGTAAGCAGCCTTTGAGAGGTCGCATTCAGTGCCTGTACCGTTATGCCAGCAGGCAGCGAGTTTCTTCTGCGAGCTGCAATCTCCGCGCGATGCAGCCTTTGTGTACCATTCGACAGCTTTTTTTCTGTCCTGTCTGACACCGCGTCCGTAGTAAAAGCACTCGCCGAGGTTATAGCAGGCATCGTTATCGCCGTTATCGGCTTTTCTGAACAGTTCCTCTATGACTGTTCCGGTAGATGTTTCGGAGGGCTGAGCAGGAGCACTGTTTTCAATATCCCAGCCAAGGGCGTAGGCGATGCTGTAAGCAACCATTTCGGCTTTTTCTTCGTTTAGGTATTCGCCTATCGAACTCACGGCGAGTCTTATGACGGTTTCCGGCAGCTTATCGCCTGAGAGCACGTTCTCATTTTCTCTAAGATAGAGTTTACCCAAGTTTTCGCTCAGTGCGACGTAAAACGCTTTGTTTTCCTTTGAAAGCTTTGGCGCAAGATCACTGAAAGCTGCACAGAAGCGTTTCTGATCTGCTATTATTTCGATACCGAACATATCGGTTACTTTTTTGACCGCAATGGCAGTCTCAGAAGCTTTGAACTGCATGATCCCCTCCGTAAATCGTTTTACTGAATGAAACTTGTATGATATTTTTTATTTCGCTGCCATTTGAAGTAAACATATCGAGCTGTCTCAGCAGCTCGTCTGAACGTTTGAGACATTCTTCCGGAGTTTTGTCACGGAAGTAGCGTTCA
The DNA here is from genome assembly GCA_015067005.1 of Ruminococcus flavefaciens. GTDB lineage: Bacteria > Bacillota > Clostridia > Oscillospirales > Ruminococcaceae > Ruminococcus > Ruminococcus flavefaciens_AA. Next base: position 63,450 of record SVNH01000006.1, on the reverse strand, counting down.
CCGCTGATGTAGTCCGTGAGGTAGCGGATGGCAAGCTCTGCGGTGACCCAGAGTATGCCATAATACAGCGAATCTATCTCGCTGGCTGTAAGTACGCCTCCGAGCCCTTTTGCGAAGCCTTGAGTGATACGGCTTATGCGCTCAGGTGAAGCATTTCCGCTGCGGCAGACCGACCGTATCAGGTCGCCGTAATCGAGCGCAGCGAATCCCTGCATAGCGGTGTCAAGATCTATTATTGTGCATTTATCGCCGGTTATAACATTGTCTGCTTTAGCATCGCCGTGAATACAGCGCAGCGGGATGCCGCTGCTGAAAATGCTTTTTAACGTATCGTTGATGCTGCTGAGTTTTTGTATGACCGCGGCATCAGTATTTTTACTTTTGGACAATTGTATGAAGCGTTTGAAATAGTGATCAATATCGTGATAGCCCTCAATGACGGGCTGAAGCTTCAGACCGTCAGTTATCCTGATGAAGCTTCCGAAAGCGCAGCCGGATAAAAAGTCGCTGTTTTCAGTGACGTGTGAGGCTTTTATATAGCGGTACATACGCCAGAACTCACCATTACAGACTGCGTAGTTTCTGCCGTTTGCGGACAGATATTCCGGAATGCCGATGTCGCTTCCGGTATCGGCAAAAGCCTTAACGATCAGTGAAATGTTGTTCATTACACTTCCCGGATCATGAAACACATTCCTGTTTATGGACTGGAGAATGTATTCACCGCCGGCAGAAACGACATGATATGTTGAATTTATGTGACCTGTTCCGAACGGAGATATATCATAAACGCTGCTTATCCCGAACAGAGATGGGAGTTCATTAAGTTTCACGTTCAAAGACCTCTTTTTTCTTTTTCATATTATCGAAGCAGAGATGATCTCCGAAGGCATCCAGTATGTGGTAATCAGTAGGAACGTAGCCTTTGCTGAGATATATCTGTTTAGCTGGAAAAGATGAACTCAGGACTGCTTCGTCATATTCAGAAAAGACTATATTCTCAGCGAAACGCAGCAGCTTACTGCCAAAGCCGCGTCCCTGATATTCAGGAAGGACGAAAAAGCGTCCGATGTCGTTGGCGTTTATCGTTACTGTTCCGGCGGGAACACCGTCATCAAGCAGTATGAACACCTTTCCGGCTTCAATATCATTTATGATGCTGTCTTTGTTATGATAATCAAGGAAAAATCTCACTGCGCCGTCGGGATAATAGTGGGGATATACTGCATTTATAGTATCGTGAGTTATCCGCTTAACTGCTTCAAAAAATGAAATATCAGCCTTTATTATCTCCATAGCTTCTCCTTATAAAAGCAAGGGCGAACGATGTTCGCCCGTTTGGTTATTGCATTGATCGGGGACAACCCGTTAGTTTTTGAGGCTCTGCATTGGTGCAGGGATACGTCCGCCGCGGTTGATGAATTTTGCAGGTGATTTCTCTCTTACCGGCATTACAGGACCGCTTCCGAGAAGTCCGCCGAATTCGAGAGTTTCACCCTCCTTCTTTCCGATAGCAGGGATAAGACGTACTGCTGTGGTCTTGGAATTTACCATGCCGATAGCAGCTTCATCGGCTATAATAGCGGAAATAGTCTCCGGTGAGATCTCGCCGGGAACAACTATCATATCGAGACCAACTGAGCAAACAGCGGTCATAGCTTCGAGTTTCTCAAGACTGAGTACACCTGCAACAGCTGCGTCTATCATACCTGCATCCTCTGAAACAGGAATGAATGCACCTGAAAGTCCGCCGACTGTCGAAGATGCCATTACTCCGCCCTTCTTGACAGCATCGTTAAGCATTGCAAGGCAGGCAGTAGTACCGTGAGTTCCACACATTTCAAGTCCCATTTCCTCAAGGATATGAGCAACGCTGTCGCCAACAGCCGGAGTAGGAGCGAGTGAAAGGTCAACGATACCGAAAGGAACACCGAGAAGTTCAGAGGCTCTTGCACCGACGAGTTGTCCCATACGAGTGATCTTGAAAGCAGTCTTTTTGATGACATCTGCGAGTTCATCAATAGAAGCGTCGGGGTACTTTGTAAGTGCTGCGCGTACAACGCCCGGACCTGATACACCAACGTGTATTTCACAGTCAGGCTCACCGACACCGTGGAATGCACCAGCCATGAACGGATTATCCTCAACGGCATTGCAGAATACAACGAGCTTAGCAGGACCTATGCAGTCTCGGTCGGCAGTTCTTTCAGCGGACTGCTTCACGATCTGTCCCATGATCTTAACAGCGTCCATGTTTATACCGGACTTCGTTGAGCCTATATTTACAGATGAACAGATATTCTGAGTAACATCGAGAGCCTCCGGGATAGACTTTATGAGAGCCATATCACCGGCGCTGAATCCCTTATGTACGAGGGCAGAGTAGCCGCCTATGAAGTTTACTCCGCAGGTATCAGCAGCCTTCTGGAGTGCCTTTGCGAACTTTACCGGATCGCCGTTCGGACAAGCAGCGCAGAGCATAGCAATAGGGGTTACGGAAATTCTCTTGTTTACGATCGGGATACCGTATTCAGTTTCGATCTGCTGACCGATCTTTACAAGATTTCCAGCCTTTGAGACTATTTTGTTATAAACCTTTTCGCAGGCTTTATCAATATCAGTGTCGATACAATCGAGGAGAGAGATACCCATAGTGATAGTACGTATATCGAGGTATTCATCCTGTATCATTCTAATTGTTTCGAGAATATTATAAGCGTTAAGCATTAACGAACTTCCTTTCAGTTATAGATCAAACTGTGTGCATTGAGTTGAAAATATCCTCATGCATTGTGTGTATGGAAAGCCCGAGCTGCTTTCCGAGGGAATCCATGCTTCCAACGAGCTTTGCAAAATCAGTGTTGATAGAAGAGATGTCAACGAGCATAATCATTGCGAACATATCCTGAAGTACGCTCTGTGTTACTTCGATAACGTTTACGTTGTATTCTGCACAGATACCGCTTACCTTGTGAAGAATACCGACAGTATCCTTGCCTATTACAGTTACGACTGCTCTCATAAAAAATACCTCCGTTTGATCTTATGCAGCAATAGAATCAAAGCTGCAATGTCTGTTATAATCAATGTCTGCTCAACAATTCAAAAATGCCTTTATACAGATTTAGAAAGGCATTTTTGAGCTGTCAAAGTGCAGAAAAAACTAAAATAATGATGATTTTTCCTGCACTTTGTTTTGTCCTTCAGGACAAAATGAGCTTGACATCAATCAGTGCGATGCACAAATTCTCTGTTTTTCAAGCAATTTGCGCTCCCCGAACATAGTTCGCGGCAATAACCGCCATAATGCGTTTATTGCGGACGCATTAATTATAACATACTATTATAAAAAAATAAAGACCTATCATTAATTTTATTTTTTAATCTTACAAATTTGTAAAAACAGTGGAAAATTAACTCCCGATGTGATATAATAATAGAATACATTGATCTCAAGAGGTGAATATATGACTCTTATTGACTGTCACACTCATACTCAGTTTTCCGTGGATTCAGAGGCGGATATTGAACTTTGTGCAGCTCGTGCCGCGGAGATAGGTCTTGCTGCCTATGCGATAACTGACCACTGTGAATGTAATGCATGGTACACTAAGGAGCATTACAGTCCCGATGAATGGGAACTCTGCGAAAGCTTCGATTACGCTTTAGATTTTGAAAGCTCCGTCGCGGCAGTAACCGCGCTTAAAGAGAAATATAACGGTAAGCTTAATATGATATGCGGTGTTGAACTCGGACAGATACTTCATGATGTTGAAGCTGCTCAGAAAGTGAACGCCGATAAAAGAGTTGATTTCATTATAGGCTCTGTACATCAGGTGCTCGGCGAGAAGGACTTCTACTTCATAGACTACGAAAAGCTTTCTATGAACGAGATATACGCTCTTCTTGAACGCTACTTCAAAGAGGTCAATGATCTCTGCCGCACAGGTCTGTTCGATGTTATCGGACACCTTACATACTGCCTGCGCTATATGAAGCAGCGAAACGGTATAGAAGCCGATATAAGCCGGTTCGATGACATTATTGAGGAAAGCTTTCGGATGCTCATTCAGAACGGCAAGGGTATCGAGATAAACACATCAGGGCTTCGTCAGGGTTTCGGAGCGGCATTCCCGGATCTGAAATATGTTAAGATGTTCCGCGAACTCGGCGGTGAGATACTTACGATAGGTTCTGATTCACATACCGTTGAGGACATTGGTGCAAACGTTGCGGAAGGCGCTGAGATAGCCTCAGCCGCAGGATTCAGACACCTTGCATATTTCAAGGACCGCAAGCCGTACTTCGTTAAAATAGACTAAGAAATAATATGAAAGGAAGTTTTGTTATTATGAACGACATCGTTAAAATTTTACAGCAGAACGCCCGTATATCCAATGAAGCGCTCGGTGAGATACTCGGAATATCTCCGGAAGAAGCTTCTGATGAGATACAGGAACTCGAAGATCAGGGGATAATCAGAGGTTACAGCGTTATCCTCGATGAAGATAAATATGATAAGTCCACAGTTCATGCGACTATCGAGCTCAAAGTCACACCTCAGCGCGACTGCGGTTTCGATGACATAGCAAAGACTATCATGATGTATGATGAGGTCGAGAGCGTAAGCCTTATGTCATCCGGTGCTTACGACCTTGCAGTTGAGGTCAAGGGCTCTAATCTCAAGGATGTTGCATTTTTCGTCTCGGAAAGACTTGCTACTATCGACGGCATACTTTCAACCTCCACACACTTTATCCTCAAAAAATACAAGGAAAAAGGAATCTTCATCGACGGTGAAGAACCGGATGAAAGGGGACTCGGCTGATCGTGATAGATTATGACAAGGTCTTATCAAATAAGATCAGGAACATAAAGCCTTCCGGCATACGAAAATTCTTCGATATTGCCGGCACTATGAAGGACGTTATCTCGCTCGGAGTAGGCGAGCCTGATTTCTCGACACCATGGGTGATAAGAAAAGCTGCAATTCAGGTGCTTGAACGCAAGCACATCGTATACGGTCCTAACAAGGGACTTGAACCGCTGAGAAATGCCATTTCGCAGCGCATTAACAAAAAGCACGGCGTTGAGTACGATCCGGCTTCCGAGATAATCGTCACTGTCGGCGGTTCAGAGGCTATCGACCTCGCTCTGCGCGGTATACTCGATCCGGGGGATGAAGTGCTTGTAGTAGAGCCGTGTTTTGTGTGTTATGCTCCGCTCGTTGAACTCGCAGGCGGTAAGGCTGTATCAGTACCTACACGTATTGAGAATAATTTCAAGCTTACAGTTGAGGACTTCCGCGACAAGGTAACTGAGCGCACTAAGCTGCTCATACTGCCGTTCCCGAACAATCCTACCGGCGCTGTTATGACACGCGAGGATCTCAAACCTATTGCGGATTTTCTGCGCGATACCAATATCATGGTGCTTTCAGATGAGATATATTCTGAGCTTACATACGGCAGAAAGCACGTATCTATAATAGAGCTTGAGGATATGCGTGAGCGTACCATTTATGTAAACGGCTTCTCTAAGGCTTATGCTATGACAGGCTGGAGACTTGGCTATGTTACTGCGCCTGAGCCGATAATCTCGCAGATAGCAAAGATACATCAGTATGGTATAATGTGCAGTCCGTATATCAGCCAGAATGCAGCTGTTGAGGCTCTTGAATCCTGCGATGACGAGATAGCAAAAATGGTTGACGAATACAACATACGCCGTAAATTCCTTGTCAGCGAATTCAATCGTCTCGGACTGACCTGTTTCGATCCTGAGGGGGCGTTCTATGTATTTCCGTGTATAAAATCCACAGGTCTTACGAGTGAGGAATTCTGTGAAAGATTGCTCTATGAGGAGAAGGTCGCAGCAGTTCCCGGAAGCGCGTTCGGTGATTCCGGCGAGGGCTATATGCGTATTTCCTATGCTTATTCGCTAAAGCACCTTATGGAGGCTATGAAGCGTATTGAGAAATTCCTGAAAAAGTTAGAGGCTGAGAAACATGAGAATTAAGACAGCTGCCAAGATAAACCTTGCACTGGATGTCACAGGCAGACTTGATAACGGCTATCACCTTATCGAAAGCGTTTTTCAGACCGTTGGAATGTACGATGAGGTTACAGTCGAACTTGCTGAGAGCGGAATAAGTATTTCGTGTGAACTGCCTGATTCTTTTGCAAAATCAGATCCGATACCATGTGATGAGCGCAATATTGCTCATAAAGCCGCAAAGCTATTCTTTGAGACTGCGGATATGTCCTCAGGATGCAGCATACATATCAGGAAGGGGATACCGTCACAGGCTGGTATGGGCGGCGGAAGCACCGATGCAGCAGCAGTGCTTTACTGTCTCAATTCTCTTGCCGGAAATGTATTTGTTCCCGCTGAGCTTGCGGTAATGGGCAAGAAGCTTGGCGCGGACGTTCCGTTTTTCTTTACGGGCGGAACAGCTTATGTCGGAGGCATTGGCGAGGAGATAACTCCGCTGCCGGATTATTCCGGACGCATACTTGTCATTGCAAAAGGGGAGCAGGGAGTATCAACGGGAGAGGCTTATGCGCGTATAGATGCGCTGAAATCGCCTGTCCATCCGAAAACGTCAGAACTTGTTGAGGCACTCCGCAATTTCTCTGATAAAGCTCCGCAGTTCATCGGAAACCTGTTTGAACAGGCGGTAAAGCTTCCGGAGGTCGGTGATATATGCGGCATAATGAATTCTCACGGGGCTTTGAATTCCTGCATGACAGGTAGCGGCTCGGCAGTGTTCGGAATTTTCAGCGATGTAAAATCAGCAGAAAGGTGTTCCGCAGATCTGAGAAATAAGGGCTTTTTTGCAGAAGTCTGCGAAACGGTAAAGGATTCGTTTATAACATTATAAAAAACGGGCTGCCTGACAGCGTATTAAAGTCAGGCAGCCTTTTTGTGTTTATACGCAGACGTATTCGGGATCGGTGTTAAGTGGACGTATGTGTCCGTCAACTGCGTTTTTGTCAACATTATCCCCTATGACTATCAGAACGGATTGTCCCTCGTCGATTTGTGTTATTTCTATTTTTTCATTGGCAGCATTTATCCTGAGCCAGCCGCCTTCGGACGAGGGCAGTGCGCCCTTGATGCGGTATATTCTGCCGCAGTTATTGTCAGAGAAGATCGCTTCCAGTAATTCGCGCACTTTATCGTCCGCAATACGTATGTTCATGAAGTAATGAACTGCACTGCTTATCTCTTCGGGCAGGTACTTTTTAACGTAGGATGAACCGCGGTATCCGGCTTTTGACAATATATCATAATCAGCGTCAGTAAGATCCTTCAAGCCGTCAGCAAGCACATCCTTTGCAGTGAATCTGCGGTCGCATTTAATTTCTGAAAGCGCTTTGTTCAAGTGAGCGATAACACGTTCAGCTGCCTGAGATACAGTCTCGCCTTTAAGCTGCTCGGTCTTGCTGAGCAGCAGCTTTCCGCAGCAGGCAGCTTCGGAAGCGAGCAGATACTCCATTTGTCCGCTGAGTTCATCCTCCATACACGCATCGGCTATCGTTATGATACTGCCTGTTTCAAACCAGCAATCAAGCGGAGGCTCATGGATAATATCGAAGAATTCGTCCATGTCAAAAATACCGGAAGGTTCGATGATAACGCGGTCGAAGTGCTGCATTCCGAGTGCTATCAGCTGAGTTTTAAAGCGGCGTTTATGACAGTCGTGATCTCCTCCGCCCGATACCATTTCCAGCTGACAGTTAGCCCCCTTCAATTCACTGAGCATAAGCATATCCACATTAACTGCACCGAAATCATTTTCCAGTATAGCGATACGTTCGCCGTTGTTTATCAGGTGTCTGGCATAGCCTACGAGGAATGTTGTCTTGCCCGAACCGAGAATACCTGTAATAAGATCAATTTTAGTCATGAATTACTCCTTAGCCGCGCTTGAGCAGCTTGTTGAAAGTTATCAGCATGGGACGGAAATTGAGTACCGTTACTCCACAGGCTGTAATGATTATGAAAAGCATATAGCAGGCGGGCTGCTTTATCATCAGCCAGCACATTGCAAGAAGAAGGGCTGTATTAACAGCATTTTTCAGCGGTGAAAAATCAAATGGTACGTAGTAACGTGCATCTATCATTCTTATGCAGTAGCAGAGCAGATAACTGAGGAATGTCGCAAGAGCAGCGCCCTGTATGCCCCATTCCGGTATCAGGCAGTAGTTCAGAACTATGTTTATTCCGCAGACTGCCGCTATGCTTACGAATGCGTTTTTAGTGTGGTTGGTAGCAGTATAAATGCCGTTCAGAAACAGTGACATACAGGTGAAAACTGAAGCGGCGATAAGAAGGGGAGTGTATCTGTAAGCGGTTGAGTATTCGGGGTAGGTACTGTAATTGATAAGTATTGCAGAAAGTGGTTTGAGCAGTACGATCAGTCCGGCTGCACCGATGAACATAAGCGCCTCAAAGGACGAGTAGACCTTCTCGTAAAAGCGGTTGCGGTCTCTGGAGTCGTTTTCCATTATCGCGGACATATTCCATGCCTGAAAGAACACGGTTGCGACCATTGACATAAGATTCGGCACCTTTGTTGCTGCTGAATATATACCGGCAGCATCCTCGCCTATGAACACCTTATCGCTGTGCATATTTCCGATGAATATCTGATCGGAGAAGCCTGTGAATGTCCACATTATTGTAGTCGGAACGAGCGGAAGCGAGAATCTCAGCATTACCGCAGCGAAATCCTTGCTGAAGCTGTTGAGGCTGAAATATGTCTTTAGTTTTGCAGCAAAGAACAGGAATATTGCCGAGCAGGTATCTGAGAGTATTCCCGAGATCATAAAGCCTTTAACGCCGAGTTCCATGCCTGAGATGAATACAAGGCTGAAAATGAAAAGCGTCATGGTAGTCAGGATGCCGTCAAGCGAGAACAGCTTCACCTGACCGTTTGCGCGCACGAACTGCGAACATAGTGCCCTTGCCGCCGAAGCACATACGTATATTATCAACAGGAGCGTATATCCGCTTATTTGTTTCAAGAACGGCAGCAAATGCAGAAACGGCGCTGCAAGCAGCATTCCAGAAAGTCCGAAAACAGTAACTGCTGCACCGGTCGTGAATACCTGTTTTTTGTCGTAGTTATTGTCGAGACCGTAGCGGACTACTGCCTCTGTTATTGAGAAAGTGAATATCGGAAGCAGAAAAAGCAGAAGCGTATCGAGCAGTGTTTTAGTATAGAAGCCCGAAGGACTGAAATGCTTTGTGTAGAGATTGTTCAGCAGAAGGGAAAAAATCTTCGAGCTGAAGCTTCCAATCGCAAATATGACAGTATTAAATGCAAGTTTTTTATATTTATTCATCTGGAACTCCCTGTTTTGAGATGTCAGATTATATTATAACACATATCCTGAGTTTTGTCATTATCAAGTTGTTATTTTCGGAATCATCGGACATATTTCTGCTTTCAGCAGTGGTTTAATGACAATATTTGACAAGTTTTGAAAATTATGATATAATTAATTGTTAATGCCCAGAATCATTTTGCTATGACAGCAGTGGATCTAAGTTAATACGCATTCAAAAAGAAATTTATAAAGGGAACTATGCTGCGTAAATACTGACATATCAAAGCTTCCGGATCGCACGGAGGGATTTCTGCGGTGATAATAGAATACAGAATTGATTTAGCACATCAATACATTCTTAACAGGTCGGTGAGATTATGAAAAACAAACCCATCCTTATCGTTATGCTTACATACAATGACAGAACTGTTGACGATGCATATGAGATCTTCGATAAATGTAAGGATTCAAAAGCTGAATACTGGGGCTTCAAGGAAGAATCCCTTCCGCCTGAGAAAATGAAGGCTCTTTACAGATATATGAAGGAATGCGGAAAAACGACGGTTCTTGAAGTTGTTGCATACACAGAGGATAAGTGTATCGAAGGTGCTCAGCTTGCTGTTGAATGCGGATGCGATATACTTATGGGAACTATATATTCAGATAAGGTTAATGAGATCTGCAAGGCGAATAATATCAAGTATATGCCGTTTGTCGGCGAAATAGCCGGCAGACCGTCTGTTCTCAGCGGAAGCATAGAGAGTATGGTCGCAGAAGCAAAGTCGTATGTTGATAAGGGCGTTTACGGTATAGACCTTCTTGGTTACAGGTACACAGGCGATGCTTTTGAACTCAACAGACGTATCGTTGAAGAGGTAAATGCTCCTATATGTATAGCCGGAAGTGTTGACAGCTTCAGAAGGCTTGATGAGCTGGCAGCGATCTCACCTTGTGCTTTCACTATCGGAAGTGCCTTCTTTGAGAATCAGTTTGAGGGGACTTTTGCTGAACAGATAGACAAGGTATGCGATTATATCAGCAGCCGCTGCGGAGAGCCGGCTTATGTTTAAACGCTTTTACCCATGCGCTTATACAAAAAGCGTATTCTCGATCGACTATGAAAAACTCCGCGCAAAAGGCTTCAGCGCAGTAATATTCGATCTTGATAATACTCTCGTTCATCATGGTGATGATTCTACTCCTGAAGTGGACGAGCTGTTCAGAACTATACATAAGGCAGGTCTGAAAACGATACTGCTCACAAACAACGATGAAGAGCGCGTCCTCAGATTTATAAAGAATATCGACACGCTTTACATCTGTGATGCGGATAAGCCGGAGCCTGCAAGCTATCTGAAAGCACTTGATATGCTCGGAGTAAGTAAAGACGAAGCCGTATGTATAGGCGATCAGATCTTTATCGACATAATCGGCGCTAACCGGTGCGGCATACCGAGTATTCTTGTACATTATATCCAGCTGCCTGAGGAAAAACGCATCGGCAAAAAAAGATACATCGAAAAGCTTATTCTGTGGTTCTACCGCAGGAATAAGACTTACAGAAGCCGTCTCGGCGATATTTATGTTAAAAAGGAAGGTAAAAATGTTCTGGAACAAGGATAAATTATTCTGTGATATAAACCCTACCTGTTATGCTATTTCTGAGCAGAAAGGCATATGCATAAGACATATTCAGAATTTCCTGAATAAAACAAATTATGCTGAAACCAGATTCAGAAGAAAGCTCCCTAATGTAGTTTATCATCAGGAATCACATCTTATAAAACGCGCTCCCGGTATTGACCTCACTCTTCAGCTGAACAAGGCTGTGAATATACGTCTTGCCTGCAAAAAGATAAATGGTACTATTATACGTCCGGGTGAGACCTTTTCATTCTGGCACACTGTCGGAAAGACTACCAAGCGCCGCGGCTTCAAGGACGGCAGAGTTATCGTGCAGGGAAAGCTTATCCCCGGTATCGGCGGCGGTCTTTGCAATCTCAGCAATACTATCCATAGAACTATACTTCACAGTCCGCTTGAAGTAACGGAATTCCACCAGCATTCTGATGCTCTTGCTCCCGATGAGGGAAAGAGAGTTCCGTTCAGTTCGGGTACTTCAGTGAATTATAATTATATTGATTACAGATTCAGAAACAATACCGCTCAGAATGTTCAGCTGCTTGCGTGGTGCGATGAGGAAAATCTGAATATTGAACTCCGCAGCGAAAGGGAGTTCCCAAATACCTACAAGATAAGCGAGGAAGGTCACCACTTCCGGAAGGAAGGCGACAAGTTCTTCAGAGTTTCCAAGATATATAAGAATGCCTATGACAGGGCTTCCGGCGAACTCGTAGAAAAGGAGCTTGTACTCGATAATCATTCCGAAGTAATGTTTGATCCTTCGCTTATTCCAGCCGATCAGATCAAAGTGTGAATATAAAAAAACTCCCGGTTAAGGGAGTTTTTTTATCTGTTTTTTCTATCTGGGAATTCGTAATAATAGTATTCCTTATCCTTATACATATTCTCATCGGCTTTACGCATAGCGCCGCGTATGTCACTGCCTGAGCGGTCGTAATAGCTTCCGATAGCGAAGCAGACATTATCCGGATCCTTTGAACTCTCTTTCAATGCAAGAACCTTTTCGTTGAATTCTTCTTCAGTACAATCAGACACTATTATCATAAACTCATCGCCGCCGGCGCGGTAAATATCATTGCCGTTGAAGGCTTCCTGAAGGTGAAGTGCAGCTTTTTTCAGAAGCAGGTCACCGGCAGAGTGTCCGCTGCTGTCGTTCACGCGCTTCAGACCGTTAAGATCGGCGAATATAACTCCGAATTGTTCCGAAAGCTTTTCTGCCCCTGAAATTATATCACATATCCTGTTGTTCATGGCGTTGCGGTTTTTAACGCCGGTGAGCAGATCGGTATAGCTGATGAGTTCAAGACGCTGCATAAGCTTATAGCTTGCAATCTCAGATGAAAGGAAGAAGGTCGTGAGTTCAAGAGTTTCCTTGATACGCATAGTGTTTTTTGTATCGAAATTGGTAGCCCATATATAGCCGAGGACCTCGTTGTTATATCTCAGCGGAAACATTACAACACTGTCAACACCGGCTTCTTCAAGCGTTAAGTACCACGGATTATTGACCTCGCTGATATACTTCATATCCTGTTCGTTCTTTATAATGAGGCAATCGCTCTCTCCGATAGTATCTATCCATGAAGCCACAATATCGTAGAAATTGATATTCTTAAACTGAGTAACTCTTTTGAGGGTGCTGCCCTCTCTGACATTAGTTGCGAGAACCTTGCAGGTGCCGGCACTGAAATTCACAAGCATTATGGTACATACTTCCGCATCGCAGATAACACGTACATCCTTGATTATCTCAGCCATAGTCTGCTCGAAGTCTTTGGTATCGTGCAGTTTTATGCAGGTTTTAAGCACATCAGCAGATGTATCCATGAAGTATGTAGTTTTCAGGTCTATGTTGGCAAGTTCACATTGTTCAAAGGAATATGTACAGTAACACAAATCGCCGTCTTCATGGTCGATCGGCATTACGTATATATTGAACCAGTATTCGTAGCCGCTGGGGTGAACATAGGTATGGATAGGCTGTTTCAGAATGGCAGAACGATAGCACAGATCCTCAAGATTGAGGTCTTTTGAAAGAAAATCGGTATACAATGAGTTCGGTATGAATTTTCTTGTGCCTGCTTGAACAGTTTCTGAATGATACAGATTTTCCAGCATATTCACAAACTTTTTATTTCCGGCTACTATTCTTATATCGCCATATCCGCTGTTTTTCTTTTCAACGGACATTATACTGGTCATTGTATGAAAACCGGCAACAAATTCCTGAAAATCCATGGTGCTTCCTTTCTGATCTTAATACAGCTTTTGAACTGAACGCTTCACGATCAATTATATATAATAATTATACCACAATTATTATAGTTTGTCCAGTAGATTCCTGCTATAAAAGTGAAACTTTGCATAAAAATGTTTAATGCTGTACGTAAAATAAGGGGGGAAAATAAATATTATGGTGGTTTAATACGCATCCGGCGTTCGCAATTGCATATTATACTACAAACCCAGCGCAGAGCCTGCGCCCCCTTCCACGGGGGCACTCGTTTTACTCGCTCACTTTGTAAGAAAACGTTAATCTGCTTGCGCTCACAGCATTGTATCTGAATCATTTCACATTTTCAGATACAGTCAAGACCAAGGCAAGCGCCATAAATGGCGGTCTTGACAGAATGTGTGTTTGTGATGTGGGGCAATTACGCAAACGCCCAGCTAATTTCAATCACCAAAAAAAGTTATTTACCCCAATAAGGGAAGCATTTGGTGCGAGGTATCCGATCAGATCATTCCTCCGGTTCTTTGATCTCGCCGACTATCGGAAGCGGATCTATTCCCTGACGGGTATAGTAATCGGAAAGCGCAGCGCGTACAGCTTGTTCAGCGAGTACAGAGCAGTGTACTTTTACAGCCGGCAGACCGTCGAGAGCCTCCACAACAGCCTTGTTTGTGAGTTTCAGCGCATCGTCGATAGACTTTCCCTTGATAAGTTCGGTTGCCATTGAGGATGTTGCAACAGCAGCACCGCATCCGAATGTTTTGAATTTTACATCGGTAATTATGTTGTTGTCGATTTTCAGATACATTTTCATAATGTCGCCGCATTTGGCGTTGCCGATCTCACCGATGCCGTCGGCATCCTCAATTTCTCCGACGTTTCTTGGATTTGAAAAATGATCGAGTACCTTTTCACTATATAACATAATTATTCTCCTTATTCGTATTTTTCGCCCTTCATCATTTTTTCCCACACAGGAGACATACTGCGAAGACGCTCTACAACTTTCGGAACTACTTCAAGTATATAATCGACATCTTCATCGGTGATGTTTTCTTCGATAGAAAGCCTCATTGATCCGTGAGCGACCTCATGCTTCAGACCGATCGAAAGCAGAACGTGTGAGGGATCAAGTGACCCCGATGTGCAGGCTGAACCTGACGAAGCGCAGATGCCGTTCATATCCAGCATAAGCAGCAGTGATTCGCCCTCGATACCTTCGATAGATATGTTGAGATTGCCGGGGAGGCGCTTATCTCTATCACCGTTAAGACGTGTGTAAGGCAGTTTCAGTATGCCGTCAATGAGCTTGTTGCGGAGTGGTGTTATGACAGCGTTTTTTGCATCAATATCGCGTGTGGCGATCTCAATGGCAGTTCCAAGACCTACAATTGCTGGAACATTTTCTGTTCCGGCGCGTTTGCCGCGTTCCTGACCGCCGCCGTGTATCAGATTCGGAAGGTTTATGCCTTTGCGGACATAAAGTGCGCCGATACCTTTTTGTGCGTGGATCTTGTGACCTGAAAGCGACAGCATATCTATCCCTTGCTTGTGGACATCAATGTTTACGTGACCGACTGCCTGAACAGCGTCTGTGTGGAAGAGTACGCCTTTTTCGCGGCATATCGCAGCTATCTCGTCTATTGGCTGAATAGTACCGATCTCGTTATTTGCATACATTATAGTAACGAGAGCAGTATCTTCGCGGATGGCATTTTTAATGTCCTGCGGGTCGATCAATCCCTTATCGCTTACCGGTATGTATGTTACTTCAAAACCGTGTTTTTCAAGATATTCCGTAGTATGCAGAACAGCGTGATGCTCAAAGACAGAAGTGATTATGTGTTTTTTGCCTTTGCCTGCCATGAGGTCTGCTGTACCTTTTATTGCCCAGTTATCAGATTCGCTTCCGCAGCTTGTGAAGAATATCTCGCGCGGATCAGCACCGATAGCATTTGCGACTTTTTCGCGGGCTGTCTCGACTGCTTTCTGAGCATCTCTTCCGAGCTTGTAGATGCTTGAAGCGTTGCCATAGTCTTCGCGGAAATAGGGAAGCATAGATTCGAGGACTTCCTCCGAAACAGCCGTAGTTGCAGCGTTATCAGCGTATATAAAACGTTTTTCCATGATCATTCTCCTTGTATATATAACCTATCAACTTGATATATTATACCACAATAATAAGATCATATCACGTTTGTTAACTTACCGAAACTAAAAAACAAAGCCATATGAGAAAACTCATATGGCTTAAAACTATTCGATAACAACGCCCCAGCCGCTGCTGATCTTTTTGTACATTCGCATTTTTTCTTTTTTCTTCTGTGATTTGAATAAAGAGAAAACAAAGAAAATTGCAACGACAGTAAGTGCGCCGCCGAGTACAAATTTGATAACACCATCGAGAAGGACAAAAGCGAGTGCCCAGATAACGATAGCTGCAAGAAGAATAAGAGGCAGACAGAACGAGAAGAATGTTCTGTTCTTGACCTTTATGTAGTGCTGGATGTCCTTAATGCTGAAACTTTCATAATTTCTTGCAATGAAGTTATCCGGCTGAGCCCACTTGCAGAACTGATTTACGTCATCGAATTTAGCGTTATAGTCCTGAAAATCGTGGAATTTACCATTGAAACGTGAAACGCGATAAGCGACGAGAAGGGAATTAGAAACCTTTTCAGCATCCATAACATGGATTATAGTGCCTGCTTCAGCCTGTCCCTTAATGCTTTTAGTCACAAGAAATTTTCTGTCAATAGCCTCATCAATATTTAGCAAATAAGTCATAAAATAACCCTTCCTTGACATTTTAATATACTAAACAGTGCTTGTTAAATTTTATGTACAAGTCTCATGTTGTAGTTTAGTTAGTTCAAAAGCAATAGCTACATTTTATATTATAACACACATCAAATAAAAATGCAAGCATGAATGGCACTAAAAAACAACTTTTTTAAGAATGTGCATAATAAAAAATCTACTGTGCTTGGAATTGGCTAATGTGATAGCTGATAAAACGCGGTATATCCGTATCTTATCAAGAGTTATCAATGCAAGTGCTTACTGAGTGAACAGAAAAAAACTTGCAAGATAATCATAGATCAAAACTTACTTTTCAGATTAGCCTTAGCGATTTTCTTTTTATCCTTAGCCTGTTTGAGCATATCGTTCTTGGACATAGGACCGTCTTCAAGGTCAGTAGCGCCGGCTGTTGCAGCGTTTGCAGCGATCTCAGCTGTTTCAGCGTCTACATCGGAATCATCATCAAGGAAGCTGTTAAGTCTCTTCTTGAAAGCACCGCCGCTTGTCTTTGAAAGCATTACACTGCTCTGCTGGTAGTTGCTGCGGAGAGGTGCAGCGCCGCCAACGTGTACAGAATGTGAACCGCCGTAGCCCTGAGTGTAAGGAGCAGCATTAACTCCGCCGTTCTGGTAAACTGAGGTATGTGTACCTGCGCCCATGTAAGGATTAGGCTGAGGGAAACCGCCCTGCTGCTGATATCCGCCCTGCTGAGGGTAACCGCCCTGTTGAGGATAGCCGCCCTGCTGCGGGAAGCTGCCCTGCTGAGGGTAACCGCCCTGCTGCGGATAGCCGCCCTGCTGTGGATAACCGCCCTGCTGCTGGAAGCCGCCCTGCTGCGGATAGCCGCTCTGCTGAGGGTAACCGCTCTGCTGAGGGTAACCGCTCTGCTGTGGATAACCAGCCTGTTGCGGATAGCCGCTCTGCTGTGGATTTACGAAACCGCTTGCGCCCTGCTGCTGAGCATCAGCAGCTGTCTCATAGAGGAACTTAGGACCTTCGCCGGACTGAGCACCGTTCTGAGCTGCGCCGTTTGAATTCTGAGCATTGAATGGATTTGATTCATCAACATCGAAGCCGGCAGCGAAGTCAGCCGGAGCACCGAGAGGTGATGAAGTTGCATCATCATAATCGCTGAGAAAATCAGGAGTATAATTGCACATACTTGCAGCAGTAGCAGATTCCTCAGGAGAGGTAACGATCTGACAGCTGCTGTTTTCAGCTCCGGATTTAACGAGCATAGTCAGAGCGTCCTGACTTGGCTCAAAGAAGCTGTTATCATCAAATGTAATGATTATCATCTGTCTTGCTTTAGCCTTACCGTTTGCAATAACAGACATAACGGCAATATTCTCAGCAGGAACTGTAACAACATTTCCTTCGTCGTTAACGCCTATTGTAGTAACGCCTGAGAAGATCTCGTCTGTATCTGCTATAATAAGGCAGAGGCAAGCGTCCGGATCAGAAACCATATCTGGTCTTTCGGATTTGATCTTGTTTGCGAAATTTTTTGCAGTATTGTAGAAAGCACTAATTTCCATAAACAAACACCACTTTTCCCTTTCATTTATATTACGCTGTGAACAGCGCCTTATTTATTCCGGAGAAGCTGCGGCTGCTATGAGCAAAGAGGAAATTCCGCAGATCTCACGGTTAAACGGTATTACGAACCGTTATTTGCATAGTTATTCAAAATTATCGATCTTTTTGGTAAGAAGCTCAGCTTTTCTTGCTGCGGCACGTTTTTTATTCTCCTCTACCTTTGATACGATCAGATCCATCTGAGTATCTATAATATCGGTATCATAAACGCAGGAGAGGGAAATATCGTCCTCTGTACCGAAATGTGAACGTTTAGTGAGATTATTGATGATAACTGTTTTGAAATTCTCGATATTTGCAAGCTGACTTGTGATTATAGTATGATAATCAAGGAAGTCGCGCTCGCTGCCGAAAGAGGTGTAAAGACCATCAGTAGAAGCATACATAGCGATAAGCTTCTTGTTCTCCACGTAGAATCCGCTGAACATTGAGGCAGCGTTCGAGTTGCACATAGAAGCGGTAACGTTAGCCGGAGCGGCTTCGTTATATTCCATTGGCATAATAGCTTCACCGTCATCAAAAATAGCAACAAGGCTTCCGTCGCCGATCTGGATGCCGAAGGTGAAGTCCTTAGCGGCGATGCCGGCGATGAGAGTTGAACCGTAGTAGGATTCGGGCGGGATAGCCTCAAATTCCTCAGGGGTGAACTTGCTTTTTTCTTCATCTGTTACCGGATTATCCAAGAGGTGAGCATTTACCTTTTTATTCCAGTTGAAAATAGCCTGTTTCTGGATATTTTTGATGATCATTTTGTGGTTTGAGGGGAAGTTACTTACGAACTGATCGTAATCCTCGAAGTAAGTGTCGATAGCCTCGATAGTGGCTTCAACAGCGAATTTAGATCCCTTATCGCTGCGGAAGTGTTTCTTGCTTCCGTGACCGTCGGCAACGACGGCGATAGCGTAACGGTCAGTGACCTTATGTGAAGAACTATCCTGACATACAAGGCCAGATTTGTCGTGGCTTGCACCTTTGACCGAGTGGCTGAAACCGTTGAACATCTTTACTCAGTCCTCCTTCCGATTAGTAGAAATATACTGTGTTATAGTATTGCATTGTTGGAACAGAGTATATTACCAGCCTGTATCGAAAGGAACGTCGCTTTCTTCTACCTTGTTGTTTACGAGTTCCTGGATCTGCTGACCGAGGAGCTTCTGCTTAGCAGAGAAAACGTCTTCTTCGCCGATCTCACGGCCGTTGTCATCGGAAAGTGTCATACTCTTACTGCCGATCTGAGCGGAAGTAACAGCAATGATCTTGATCATCTGAGCGAGCTGTGTACCTGAATAAGCGTGGACAACTGTATCCTTGCTGCCTGTGAATTCAGCGAGAACGTCATCGTTAGCCTCTTCACCGATACCGAGAGCGGCTTTAAGACCGAACTTATACCAGCTGTTGGACTGGAGTTCTTTAAGACCTTCCTTATAATCATCTGATGGGTAGCCGTCGGTCATAAGGAAGATAACAGGTGCGAATGAAAGCGAAGGTGAATTGAGGTAGCTGTTGCGGGACATTCTGAGAGAGAGTTCCTTGAATGCAGCGCCCATGCTGGTAACGCCGCTTGCACGGAGTCTTGCCCATTCAAAGTCTTCGATAGCGATAGGGGTTGAATACATCCATCTTACTTCGGTAGAGAATGTAAGAACTGCTACCTTAACTTCTGTATCAGCTTCGCCGACTCTTCTGATCTCAGGGATAAGTTCTTCCATAACGGTATTGAGCTCACCCATTTTCTTGCCTTTCATACTTCCCGAAGTATCTATCAGGAAGAAGATAACAAGGCTTTTTCTTGAAACACCGGTAGCGCTGAGCGGATCGTCATCGAAATCGAGGAGACTATCAGCAGCAGGAGCTGTATTCTCAGGAGCTGAAGCCGGCTCGAAATCATCGAGACCTGAAACGTTCTTATTCTCGTTTACTACTGGCTCTGTCATGTTTTCGTTACTCATAATTAAATACATCCTTTCGATAAGCTGTATAGGTTTGATAACTCAACAGCGGATTATATCTGTGCCTTGATTTCGCCAAAGTCTATTTCAAGACCTTGCCAAACAGGGAATCCCTTTCCGGGGGCAATATCATAAAATACGCCGTCAGGCATTTTTGCTCGCCATTTTCTTTCAGAGCAGTTCTTGATTCCGAGAACACCGGGCTTGAGCTTGTTCTCAACAAGTTCGCCGGCTATCTTTGTGAAATCGTCTGAATCTGCGCTGATCTCGCAATCATAGAACTTACATCCGAGGTAGAGCGGCATACGGTAATCGCGGTCGCTGAATCCGAGGGAAGCAAATTCCATTCCGCATTTCGGGCATTTGAATGTTTTATCATTCGGCTGAACGAACATTGATGAGAAGTTTGTTCTGCCGCAGCCGCACATGATTATTTCAGAGCGGAGACGGATGAAAAGCTTCTGCCATTCGTTCTCTATGATACGCTTTGCAGGCTCAGTGATACCAGTGGTAAATGAGCGTATGAAAGCGTCCTTGATATAATCCGGATAGATCCTCCAGAACTTGATAACGTTATCGTGGATACCTCTTACCGGACGGTTTGAGGAATCGTTCGGATCATATACAAAAACTGCATTCTGACCATAGTGTTTAAGTTCTGAGGATTCGGTGAGACAAACGTCTCTGACTACCTTTTCGCCCTCCATAGGATCTCCTCTGAAGAGAAGCTTGAAGAGTACAACTGCAAGTGAGTATTTATCAGTCTGAACATTCGGCTGAGCGATGCCTCTTACGACCTCAGGAGCCATATAGCCGGGCTTACCGCCGATACCGAAGTTGCTGCCGTCCGGAGCGATATTATCGCAGTCGCAGACGAGAACAGCGCCTGTATTCACATTGATGAAGAAGCCTCCGTCGTTAAGATCCTGATAGCTCTTACCGGATCTGTGGAGCTGACGGAAAGCGTTTACAATGTTGATAACAGCTGTCACCATAGCTGAGAGACTGTTGAATTTGACAGGTCTCTTCACAGCGTGACCTGTAAGAGGATCGATCTCAAGTTTATATGTATTGAGGATATCAACAAATGAATCAAAGCCATCGGGTTTCAGATCCATTATATAACCGAAAGTACCGTCCTCGGTTTCTTTAGTCAGATATTTGGGCCAGAGAAATTTATTGCTTGGCGGACCGTCATTGATATTATTCTGAAGGTTTTTGCGGAACACCTTTGGTTTTTTCATCTTGTCGATGTCGTACCATTTCAGCGCCCATTTCATACCGTTGAATCTTACAAGATAAACAGTACCCTGACCGCCGCTGCCGATAACGCTGAGAACCTTAGCGCTCCCTCCGTATTCCATTTCAACTTCCTGACCGATTTCGAGTTCAACCATCTGAATTCATCCTTTCGTTAATTACTGGAACTCAAACTTCTGCCGATGAGGTAACGAGTTTAACGCTGAGACCGTTTACAAGGCAGTATTTATGAACGTAAGAATTCTCTATGCAATGAATAGTTAAGTTAGGGCAGTAGGAGAACGCATTGATGTCGATGAATTTAACGCTCTCTGGAAGGAAGAGTTTTCTCAGCTTATCGCAGCCTGAGAAAGCTTCAGCGCCTATGCTGCTGACTGTATCCGGTATCTCGATAACTTCGAGGCTTGTGCAGAAAGAGAAGGTGCTGTCTTCGATCTCCATTACGCCCTTAGGGATCTTGACTACCACAAGCTTTGCACACTGGCTGAATGCGCCCTGTTTGATAATTCTCAGTGATTCAGGAAGATCGAGACCTCTCAGACGCTTGCATCCTGAGAAAGCATACTCACCGATAGCGAGCAGCGACTGCGGAAGCTGGATCGTTCTGAGGGAACCGAATTTATCGAAGCAGAAAGCTTCGAGTTTTGTGAAACCATCCGGGATAACGATATTGCTGCTGAGACGGTATCTGAAGGCGTTACGCGGAGTGAACACCATATCATCAATGCTTGCTGCACGTTTCTTGGGTGCTTCTTCGACCGGCTGTTCCTCGCCGTTTTCGTCAGGCGGGAGAACTTTCAGAGTTGATTCATAAGGCCAGCCGAGCATATATGTATAGCAGGCAAGTACGAATTCGGTAGCATTTTCGGAGAGAAAAGCATCTCCGAGCATAAAGCTTTTTGCTCGCATTATAGAGATCTCGCGGTTAGGTTCTTTGAGCATAAGCTTGAGAACGCCCATTCTATACATATTAATAAGTAGTCTGCGTTCTTTGCTGTAATCAGGAATATAGTCGTTGAGAAGGCCGACGAAGCGGTTCTGTTTGATAACACCGTAAGGACCGTGGTTGACAACGATCGAACGCAGTTCCTGCTGGAATTCCATAGTATTTTCAAATCCCTCTATATTCTGCGGGACCGGCGCACCGCAATTGGGGCACGAGACAAGTCGTGGATCGACTTGAGCTTCACATTTCTCGCACTGCATAAATTACCCTCCTGACATAATATTTTGTAGGTATAAAAAGTATGATAATACAATTACGCGAATATTTACACATTGCTATCACGAATAGTATATCATCTTTTATAATAGTTGTCAAGTATCAAAGTGTTAAAAATATTATTTTTAGGCAGTTTTTTTAACTCGAAGTATACTGGTGTATTTGCGATAGGGCAATAAATAGGGGATTATAGAAGCGACATAAAAAATGGCGAAATTTATGCACAATTTTATATACAAAGAGTAATATCAAAGAAAATATTAAAAAATGGTATAAAATAGTTGAACTTGCATATATTCTCATAAAAATTATTGGTAAAAGTGTGAATGAAATATTTTTGGAATTGTGTTGAAATTCTGCTGAATATGTGATAGAATTAAATAAGCTAAATAGAAAGCAGTTTGAGTTCACGGTTGTGCCGGCGATCGTAAGCACATGATCGCTACGGCTCTTCGTAAGTGGCTTAAAATACTTTAAGGAGGTTATGTTTTTATGAACAAAGGCAAAAAAATGATTCTTAGTTCTCTTGCCCTCTGCACAGTTAGTATGTCAGTTCTGATGACTACAAGCTGCGGCAAGCCGGGCGGCGGAAGCACTAAGGGCAAGATAGCTGTTATCACCAAGAACAAGAGCGTATCTTTCTGGGATGACGTTAAAAAAGGCTCGGAAGCAGCCGGTGATGAGCTCGGTTATGATATCATCTATACAGCAGCTTCAGGAGATAATGATTTCGCATCACAGGTAGAGGCTATCAATGATGCGATCAAGGAAGACGTTGATGCTATCATCATCGCTCCTAACGGAAATGCTGAACTTGATGAGGCATTCAAGAAGGCTGATGACGCAGGAATCAAGATCATCAATATCAACTCAAAAACAGATTACCCGAATGTTATTTCATGTATCAGTTCGTCCGATATAGACGGCGGTTCTGTTGCTGCACGTTACGCTGCTGATGGAGTTCTTCTCAGTAATACAGTAAGAGCGGTTATGGATCGCGGTGACGTTCAGATCACCGATGTTGCACGTCTCGGACGCGGCGCTGTTGCTATTATAGGTCATACAGCTGCAACAGCTGATAAGCGTATTCAGGGCTTCAAGGAATCTACTGCATCTGAGGTTCAGCGTCAGATGGCAGCTGATGGTGTTGATCTTTCAAAGATGGATCTCACTCAGGAACAGATCTCTGATATGTTCTCGAAGTTCTTCATCGAAGGTGAGAGATGTTCAAGTATTGATGCTGCTTATGAAGAGGCAATGAAGATTCTCAGCGCAAGAGATTGTAACGTTATCTGTTTCTATGCTACAAATACAAATACTACACTTGGCGTTTGCCGAGCAGTTGAAGAACTCGATATGGCAGATAAGGTGTTCGTAATAGGATTCAACTCAGACCAGAAGGAGCTTGATTATCTCAAGACAGGTGTTCTTGACGGTACTATCATTCAGAACCCTTACAATATGGGATACGTTGGAGTAAGATTTGCTAAGAAAGCTATTAATGATGACAGCCTTCCGAAGACTCTTGATACCGGAGTTACTTACGTAAATGCCGATAACTTGAACGATACTTACGTTCAGCTTCTTCTCCACCCAGAGAACTATTAATGGAGGTAAGTAATTATGGCTAAAGATAGAAATAATGCTCGATATCAGTCCAGAGCGTATACATTTGGTGCGATTCTTCTTGCGGTAGTCGTTTTGGCAAACATGGCGCTCGTGGGATATCTTTCAAACAAAAACCGTGCTATTTCACAAAAGACTTCAGGTACTATGAACTGCGTTAACCGAATCAACTCAGAACTTAAGTACATCAATGGTAACGTTCTTCAGATCGTTGCCGGCATCGGTGATGCTACTGCTCTTGCTGAGGATACTCAGCGAGCATTCGATAACATCTACGATGCTATGGACGACTTCGATGAACTCGAAGGCAAATCCGATGACCTTGTTCGTCGATTCAATCACGCTAAGTCATTCATCACAACTTACAATGACAGACTTGTCACCTTCCGTGAGATGTTCAATAAGGTAGATGCAAACGGTCAGCAGCTTGGCACAAGCGCTTTCAGCGGAAACATGAACAACCTCTACATTCAGGATATTTATCCGCTTCAGATCACTGCTTCAGAAATGCTCGAAGCTACTATCGACATCGCTAACCAGGACGCATCCAAGGAGTCAAGAAAGACTGTAACAGCTTTCGTTTCAGTTGAAGCTGCTATGTTCCTTCTCCTTATCGTTGGTGAAATTGCTATCATGTTCATCGCAAGAATGGCTAAGAAGGCAAGACTTGAGCTCGAAGAGCGTGAGAAGAGCCTCCGTGAGGTTGACGCTAAGCTCAAGACTACACGTCAGAAGGCAAGCGACCTTGCTGTTATGAACATCCTTACAGGTATGAAGAACCGTTATGCTCTTGATAACGATATTACCGAGAGACTTGAGTCTGATCGTTTCAACATCGCTGTATTCGATATGGATAACTTCCGCAGCATAAACGATAACTACGGTTATGATTTCGGTGATGAGTATCTTATCGCAGTTGCAGACAGACTTAAAAGTGAGTTCGGTTCAGTTGCCGAGATCTATAACATCACAGGTAATGAGTTCTGCTTCGTATTCAATAAGGAGATCTCAGAGAGCCAGGCAATGGGTATCGTTCAGAATATCCACGCTGTTATCAGCAGTCCTTACGATGTGCTTAACCTTACAGTACAGCTTCCGGCTTCAGGAAGTGTTTACCACTACCTCCCGGGCGACTGCCTCAACGTAAACTCACTGCTCGTTAAGCTTGATACAGCACTCAGAAATGCTAAGCTGAACGGCGGTAACATGATCAACACTGTTGTTGACATCTGATACAATAGTTCAATTGGCTGCCGGAACGTTGTTCCGGCAGCTTTTTGTGCAATATAGCCAATTTGTAATGGTTTCTGTAAGTTAAATATAGTTTGACAAATCCTTAGATAGATGTTAAAATGAAAGTGTTGGCTGAATTTGGGGATATTACTGCGAAACGAGGTGAGCAAAGTTGAAAAAGTACGCTGTATTCAGATCACCGACAGGTCTGTATTGCTATGAATATATCGACACAATGGAAAAACTTGCAAAAACTGATTTTGCGGATTTCGTTACAGAAGAACAGCTTCCGATAGTGCTTGACGGAAACGGCGGTTATTTCAACTTTGACAATGGCGATTATTGTTTCCTTAAGGTTATCGAAAGCGATAAAGAGTGCCCTCTGAAGCTTGAAGAGATGTACTATAAGAACGATCCTGATTTCAAGCTGGGCTGGATGTCTCCGGATGGCGACACCTATTCTTGCAGCTATACCAATCACAATAAATGTGCGATAATGCTCGCCAAGAAGTTTTTCCCGAAATCAAAATACCCTGAAACTGCTCTCGGACGCGGCGGCTGGCTGAAGATCATAGATTCGTGGGATGGCAAAGTGCGTCAGCATGGACAGTATGTTCATTCCGACAGCGGAAGAATAACAAATAAACAGATAAACCGTCTCTTTGACCTCGGACTTTATGATAATGAGGAAGTTCAGAGGCTTATCAAAGATAATAACGGTGACTGGTAAAAAACTATGCGTTTCCTGTGAAAATTGTCAGGAAACGTTTTTTATTTTGGATGTATTTTGTAAAATAATGTGCAATATACATAAAATGCCTGAGTAATTTGTATAATTCTTATATTGACTTTGGCGTTAAAATGATGTATAATTGAACTTATAAATACAAACAGTAGAGAGCGCTGGATTTGCGTAGTTTTTTGTACCAAAATCAGTGCCGCAGGAGGAATTGATATGGCAGAGGCAAGATTCATAAAAACTGTGACCTTCGGTGGATATGATAAAACAGAGGTCATACGCAGACTTGAGTACCTTTATTCACAGGTCTACGATATGAAGAATGAACTCAGAGAGACTAAGCTTCTTCTCGATGCTTATAAAAAAGGTACGGATGCTGAAAAGGCTAACGAAACAGTTATGGCAGGGGAAAGGGCTAAGCTTACTCAGGTGCAGGTGCAGAATGAGACTCTCACGACCAAGTTAAAGGCAACTGAGGAAGAGAATAAAGGCTTTGAACAGAAGGTCGCTGATCTTAACGCCTCTATCGAAGAACTCAAAGAGCAGCTTAAAGCAGCAAATGATAAGCTTGCAGGATATGAGTCGGGAAATAATCCGGCTTCACTCAGTCAGGTGTTCATCGAAGCGCAGAAATCGGCTGATATGCTCGTTAATAATGCAAAGAGAGAGGCTGAAAACCTCAATGATGAAGCTAAAAAAGCTGCTGAGCTTGCAATAGCTGATGCTAATGACGAGGCTGCCCAGATCATATATGAGGCTGAGAGAACGGCTGCTTTAAAACTGGCAGAGGCTAAGAATAAAGCGGAAGAGATGAACGTTTCTTCCAATAATCTAAAGGCTATTATGCTTGATGACGTTACAAAGCTTGGCGCTCAGATGTCGCAGCTGAGAACAACTCTCGAAGCTTTCGTTGATACAGGTCTCGGTGATATAAGCGATGCTGAGGAAAGACTCTTCTCTGTCAGCAATACCCTCAGAGAAGGCGGAGTTCCTGTGTTCAGAGAGCCGGAGTCGTATGCGCCGGAAATTCCGGAAGCACCTAAACGCAATGCGCTTAAGGACCGTGAAGAGGAAGCTGAGGAGAGACTGAAAAAGAGAAGCGAGCTCGATAAGCTGAAGCAGATGGCTGAAGCTATCGGCGGCAAAAAAGACAAGAATGTTCATGAGACATCTGGCAGTAAGGTGACAGAACCTGTCGAAGCACCGGCAGAAGCACCAGTGGAAGAGCAAAAGCCGGAAGAGGCAAAAGCTGAAGAGCCAAAGGAGAAAAAAGGCGGAAAGATAGACCTTGCGGCTCTTGCAGCACAGGCAAGTGCACTCGGCGGCAAGAAATAAACCCGGAATACTGGTATATTGCTATGTGTTCTTTCAATATCAAAGATCATCAGAGGGGTAAGAATGTATTATGAATGAATTAGTAATTGTAAGACCTGAAAAATGTGATGGATGTAATGCGTGTGTGAGATGCTGTCCTGCACCGGAAGCCAATATCACGAAAAGACTTGAAGACGGAAGATTCATAACATCAGTTGATCCGAATAAGTGTATTGCCTGCGGCGAATGTGTAAAGGTTTGTCAGCATGGAGCAAGAGACTATGTTGATGATACAGAGGAGTGTATGTCAAGAGTAGTCAAGGAGAAGATGATTATCATGGCTTCTCCGGCTATCAAGACAGTATTTCCGAATAAGTGGAAGGGTATCCTTGATTGGTTCAAGAGCCAGGGATGTTCTGTTTACGATGTTTCACTTGGTGCAGATATCTGTACATGGGTGCATCTGAGAATGCTTGAGCAGAGCAAGGTCGGCAATATCATTACACAGCCATGTCCTGCTATCGTAAACTATATTGAAAAGTATCAGCCTAAGCTGCTTTCAAACCTTTCACCGGTACACAGCCCTGTTGCCTGCGGAGCTATATACATAAAGCAGTATCTCAGAAGAAACAACCCTATTGCATTCCTTTCACCTTGTATCGCAAAGAAGAGCGAATTCGACGAGACAGGTCTTGTTGAGTATAACGTTACCTTCAAGAAGCTTATGAACTATTTCGACAGAAATGACATTAATATACCGATAAACCCGATCGACGATTTTGAGTATAAATTCGACGATCAGCAGGGACAGCTCGGTTCTGTATATCCACGTCCGGGCGGACTCCGCGATAACCTCTGGGCACATGATGAGGAACTCAATATAGCAACCTCAGAAGGTCTCTACAAGGTATATAAAGAGATAGATATGTATGGCAAAATGCCTGAGTCCAAGCACCCGCAGGTGTTCGATGTTCTTTCGTGCGATGCAGGTTGTAACGGCGGACCGGCTACTGCTACAAATCAGACTATCTTCGACATGATGGCTACAATGAGATCAATTGAGAACGAAGCTAAGCGCAGACGTAAGTCAGGCGGTATCATGGGCAGAGGAGAGGATAAACTCTTCAAAAGATTTGATGAGGAACTCAGGATCGCAGATTTCGTAAGAACCTACAAGGGCACTATGCCTTCACCTGTTCCGAGCGAGAAACAGCTTGAACCGATCTATGAGAAGATGGGCAAGTTAACTGATGCAGATAAGCATTATGACTGCCGTGCCTGTGGATACGATACCTGTCGTAGTATGGCTATCGCTATTTCACGAGGACTTAATACTCCTGAAAACTGTGTGATCTATGCTAAGTCAGTTCTCATTGCAAGACATTCAGAACTTGCAAAGCAGCATGAACAGCTTGCTGAGATCACAGCAGAGTGTCTTGAGCTTTCAAACAAACTGAAGGAAGAAGTAGCTGCTATCAGCAAGAATATGAACACCATCGGCGATTCTACATCTGCAACGAGCGAGAGAGCAACAGTTGTTAAGGATCTGCTTCAGAACGTTGTTACATTCTGCAATGAGAATCCTACAATGGACGGCGACAGCGTTAAGCAGCTTATCAGTATCCTTGAAATGACTATTTCTGCATTCAGTGTACTTGATGACAATGTTAATGTTACGAACGAAAGTTCAGGTGTTATTCATCAGTCTATCGGTGAGATCTCAGAATTGGTTGAGAAGATCAACGGAACTCTTATAAAGACTGAAAAAGAGGAAAAATAATCATTTTATGAACAGCCGCAGTTAAAATGCGGCTGTTTTTTTGTGTGATAATACATTTAAAATTATAACCAATTTACTTAAAAATCATTGACATTATAAAAGCTTTTTGGTATAATTTATATATACTATGTTCCACGTTCACATATAGGAGCATTATGAAAGAAATATCTCTAAGAATAGCTTGATACAGCTGTTTTATTATTTTAGATCATTACAGCTGAGGGGAGGATCAGATGCTTAGGAAATTGAAAAGCTGGCTCGGCGTTGATAAACAGAGCAAGTATGTCAGGGAATATTTTTATATGACCAATATGAAAGCAAGCATATATATGTCTATTGTCGTAATAGTGCTTGAAATATGGATGATACTGCGAATGACCCGCACTATCTTTGAAAAGAACCTTCAAAGTCAGATCTGGACTCTTACGGAAAAGTATTACTCGAATTATGTGCTGCTGCTGAGTTCTGGAATTCTGATGCTGCTTTATGCGATACGCGCATTGACTAAGAAGCACAAGCATAAATGGATAGCATTTTTAGTTATGATAATGTGTGCGGCGGTTGCAGTGTTTGAGGTCTGGATGCTGTCGAAGTATAACGGAAGCGGCAAAAAGCTTGCGGATCTCGTAAACTACATCATACTTCTTTCCGCAGCGATACTGATGATGATATTCTCTGTATTGCTTATGAGAGGCAGTGAAGACAGAAAGTGGCAGAGCCTTTCTGTAATGTATGTGTTCTCATTCGTGTGCATAAATTTCGGTATAATTATATCGGTAAACGGCTATGCTAAGGGCGAGCAGATGCTCACATTCCTGACTATGGAATTATTCGTTATATGTCTGCTTGTGTGGCGACCGATATGGGGATTCATTGTCCTCACAGTTTCATACCTCATATTCTATTACAGAATAAGCGGAATGATAGATCTCAGCACAGTCGGAAAATTCACCGGTGTTGTGGACTTCTCAACAGTTGAGACCGGTCTCGGTGACGGTATCAAGATCAACGGATTTACGATGTGGCTGTCAACGCTGCTGTTCTGTATAGCAAACTATAATAAGACCTTGTCTCAGGCGCAGAAGGACGAGAACCTTGAGGAAATGAACACATATCTCAGCCGCATATCTGTTGAGGATGAACTTACCGGAATTCACAATATGGTGTATTTCCGCAGCGAGGCAGAGAAGCTGCTGAATTATGTAACGACCGATAAGGAAAGGGTAATTTTCCTGTTCTTTGATATTGAGAATTTTAAGTCGTATAATGATAAGTATGGCTTCTACGCCGGAAATGAACTCCTTATCAAATTCGCGCATGAGATCAATAACAGCTTTAAGGGCTCGCTTGTTGCACGTTATTCCGATGACCATTTTGTGGTTCTGACACAGAGCGAAGGCAGTATGGACATAATTGAGATGCTTTCTGAGTCGATACACCATCTTCAGGGAGAGGTACAGCTTTCGCTGAAATGCGGTGCATATAAACCATTAGGAAACGAGAGCGATGTAAGTCATGCCTGCGATCGAGCAAGATTCGCCTGCAATAATATCAAGAAGCATTTCGGACGCAGTTTCTGTCTGTATGATAAAACTCTCGAAGAACGCTTCACACTCAAGCAGTACATTGTCAATAATATCGACAATGCTATCGAAAACGATTGTATCAAGGTTTATTATCAGCCTGTTGTATCTACTAAGGACGGCACTATATGCGGATTTGAAGCGCTTGCAAGATGGAAGGAGCCTAATTACGGACTTCTTCCGCCGGCGATGTTCATTGATGTTCTCGAAGAGTACCGGCAGATACATAAACTTGATATGTGTATAATCGAAAATGTTTGCCGTGATTATCGTAATGCTGTTGACAATAATGAGCCTTTTGTACCGGTATCGCTGAACTTCTCGCGTCTTGATTTTGAACTTTGCGATATAGTCGGCTATCTTGGAAAAATGGCGGATAAGTACAAAGTTCCGAAGTCTTACCTTGATGTCGAAATAACCGAGAGCGCACTTACTGAGCAGCAGAATTTCCTGCAAAATGCAACAAAGAAGCTGCATGAATCCGGTTACAGTATTTGGCTTGATGATTTCGGAAGCGGTTATTCATCGCTCAATGTCCTCAAGGACTATAATTTCGATGTTATGAAGATAGATATGAAGTTCCTCTCCGGATTTGATGATAACGCAAAGACCAAAACTATTCTCAAAAATGTTGTTGACCTTACAAAGCAGCTTGGAATGAATTCACTTACTGAAGGCGTTGAAACAGCGGAACAGTTCAAGTTCCTTGAATCTATCGGCTGTGACAAGGTTCAGGGATATTATTTCAGTAAACCTCAGCCTTATGAAGAGATCAAGAAGCTGATAACTTCCGGTAAATTGAAGATGCCTTCAAACGCATGATAACAGCAGTCATATCAAAAGCCCTGCATATGTGTAATACTCATATGCAGGGCTTTTATATGTTACTTGTTAGCTGAATCAT
The DNA here is from genome assembly GCA_015067005.1 of Ruminococcus flavefaciens. Classification (GTDB taxonomy): domain Bacteria; phylum Bacillota; class Clostridia; order Oscillospirales; family Ruminococcaceae; genus Ruminococcus; species Ruminococcus flavefaciens_AA. The sequence goes on along the minus strand of SVNH01000006.1, from coordinate 32,224 downwards.
AGGCTTCGCGGATAGCAAGACAGAGTTGATCGGCGCAGGAAGTCGGACGGCTTCCGCAGGTATTGCCTTTAAGCTTAGCTTCGATCTCCTCAACAGTCATGCCGTCGACGAGTTTGGATATGGCTTTAAGGTTGCCGTTACATCCTCCGATGAAAGAAACATTGGTGATAACGTTGCCTTCGATATTGAATCTGATCTCCTGAGAGCACACCATTTTAGTTTTGTATTTGTAATCCATAATTATCTCCTGACATATTTTGATGAAAACTACTCACAAAAAAACTCCCGCTGAATATAATAAACTATACAAAGGAGGGATACATATGAAAGTAGTTGTGATAAAGAGTCCTAAGTTTATTTCCGGACTTCTCCGTGTAATTTTCAGGATCAAGAAAGAAGAATCCTGAACAAAACAGCTCCCGAAGAACGGGAGCTGAATTTTTTTGAAGCAAATGCGGTTCAGATTCCGCAGTCTTCATAATCCTTCCAGCGCTCTGAATAGAGCTTATTGCTCCAGCTTCTGAACATTATATAAACGACAGAAGATATAGCGAGAAAGATCGCTGCAAGTAAAGGAAGTGAATCCTTGATGTATTTTGGTGAGTTGTATTGAGTATCTTTGCGGCTCATAATAATAATCCTTTATAATTACTGGTCATCGGCTGGAGCAGCGGCAGAAGAGCCGTTCATTTCAGCCATAAGTCTTGCGAGTTCGGCATCGACTTTAGCGTCAGCCTCGATCTTCTCGAAGGTATCGTTAAGGTCGTTATCGGTGCCTGCTATTTCTGAGAAAGCAGCAGCTTCAGCTTCCTTGCGCTCGATCTTTTCTTCCATCTTGTTGAATTTTTCGAGTGCTGAATTGCCATCGAAACCGCCTGCTGATTTTGCGAGGCTCTTCTGAGTGTCAGCCATCTGTGAACGTGCGATGAGCATAGCCTGACGGCTCTTAGCTTCTTCGAGCTTAGCCTTGAGTACCTCTACCTGACTGCCGATAGCTTCGGTCTGGTCTGAGATTGACTCATACATCTGCTTGTAGTTAGCAACGTCCTCATCTGCTTTGACTTTCTTAGCCAGAGCCTGCTTAGCGAGGTCTTCCTTACCCTGAGAGAGAGCAGCCTTAGCCTTGTTCTCCCAGTTTTCAGACTGCTTCTTAGCTTCGAGGTATCTCTTTTCAGCGAGACGTTCGCTTGCCTTAGCCTTACCGTAATTCTGAGTAGCTTTAGTAAGCTCTGTCTGCATATCAATGATTATCTGCTTTACCATTTTTTCAGGATCTTCAGCTCTGTCAATAAGATCGTTGACATTGGATCTGAGCAGATCGCTTAATCTTCCAAAAATTCCCATTTTTCAAATCCTCCTGTAAATAAAATATATCATGTACGCCGGTAACTTCGGCGTTGATACCATTATAATTGATAATTGGCGATATGTCAATAATTATGACTGTGATTTCATCAAATTTTCATCGCTGTGAAATAATTATGAACACAGAAGTTATTTTGATTTATCGCTTTCGAGTTCATTTATATATTTTCCGAGTTCTTCGAGTGAGATGCCTTTTGTACCGAGAGGTTCATCATCGTTATATCTGAGGAGCTTTTCACGAAGATCGAGCATTTTGCGTCTTCTGTCGAAAGCCTCTGCGTTCATGACGATGAGGTCAGAAGAGCCTTCCTTGACGAGCTTCAGAGGTTCTGATGTTATTTCGCATAGTTTTACAAATAATTCGTAATTGTCGTTGAAGTCTTCTTGCTTGATAGAGATCATATTTGATCAGCTCCTTTGATTTGTTTATGTTGACTTCTTTTGTTTTTCGCCTGATTTAGTTCCGCGGACGCTTATGCCTTCTGAGTAGTCATCGAGAAAATGGTGGTATTCGCTGCCGGAATGGTAGGAGATCAGTTTCCTGAGATTGACATTTTCTGCGCTGCGGAAAATGTTCATATCAACAGCCGGATTGACTGTTCTCAGATCTTTAAGAAGGTCTTTTATCTCCTGACGCTTCGAGACTTTGGTTTCATTTGAAAGGTTTTCTGTCATGCGGCAGGCACAGCGTATGAATTCGAGGTTATTGTATTCAGCCCAGCCGATTATGTCTTTTTCGCGGACAAGATAAAGCGGACGTATCAGCTGCATACCGGCATAATTTTCACTATGAAGCTTCGGAAGCATGGTCTGCATCTGAGAGCCATAGAGCATCCCCATAAGGATAGTCTCAACAACATCGTCAAAGTGGTGTCCGAGGGCTATTTTATTGCATCCGAGCTCCTGCGCGGACTTGTAGAGCCAGCCTCGTCTCAGGCGGGCGCAGAGAAAGCATGGATTACTGTTTTCTTTTTCAATGGATGTGAAAATATTGGTATCGAGTATCCTTGCTTCTATACCGAGAAGACTGAGATTGCTCTCTATTTTTTGACGGTTTTCGGGGGCATATCCGGGATCCATAACGAGAAATTCTACCTCAAACGGTATTTTGCTGAATCGCTGGAATCTTTTTATGCAAAGGGACATGAGCATTGAATCCTTGCCGCCGGAAATACAAACGGCGATCTTATCGCCGGGCTGGATCAGTTCGTATGTATTTATGCTCTTGTTGAAGCGCGACCATATCTGTTTGCCGAATTTACCGGCAATGGTCTCCTCAATGGGGTTCATTAAGCTTCCTCCTGGAACGTGGAAAATCAAAGCGGACTTATACTGTCTACTATATCATAATGCCTGTCAATGGCTTTAACACAGGCATTGTAATCGCCGCTGAGTATACCTTCTGCTATTTTCTTGTGGCAATCAATGAGTTCCGGACGCAGTTCTTCGGGACACAGTGTCTGCATTTCGTCTATCCACTTTCTGTAAACGTCGCTGACTGATTCCATGATAGTGGTCATGAAACTGTTTTCAGTAGCGTTTATCAGAGTGTAGTGGAATTCCGTATCAGCCTGAACGAGGGAGTGTATATCATCGGCATCGAGCAGCTTTGCAAGTGACGAGGATATAGTGTCCTGATGCTCCTTGCTGCATCCGCTGGATATGATATAACTGCAAATGGCTTTTTCCATATGTCTGCGGAAAGTGCATATTTCGGCTTTGGTTGTATGCTTTAGCATGAGCATGATGTTGATAGTTTTAGTAAAGGTCTCAGAAACATGATCTGTAAGGTAAGTTCCTGAACCCTGACGGCATTCGACAAGACCGAGGTTTTCGAGAGTTCTCAGAGCTTCGCGTATGGAATTCCTGCTGATTCCGAGCCTTTCGGAAAAGCTCCTTTCTGTTGGCAGCTGATCGCCGTTTTTGATCATACCGCTTTCGATCAGAGCGAAGATATAATCAATAGTTTTCTGGTATTCACTCTTATCCATGATTCCTCCATAGTGGGTGACTGCTGTTATTGCAGCAGTCAATGATTGATGTACAGAAATATACGGTATTGCTTGCGATTGTTTCGTAGTGCGGAAGGGCCGCGGCTACATTACATTATACCACAAATGTCAACAATAGTAAAGAGATTTAGAAAAAATAACCTAAAATTAACAAAACAAAAAAGCGCCTGCAAGGGAAGGTAACCCCTTTTGCAGACGCTTTGCATTAACCGTTTTCTGAACCATCATAAAGAGTCCATTCTTCAAATGGATTCATCTGGTTGAACATAGCGATAGTGTTTTTCTGGGAAGTATAGAGCTTCAGCATATCTTCCTTGAATTTAAGCTGTTCCTCGGTAATGCGCGGCATTGAATCCTGAACATCGAGAATATCGGTCTTATTGTAATATTTTCCGAAGAAATAAAGCTTGGTATTCAGTTCATCTGAATACTTCCTGTAAATGTCTCTGACAAAGCTATGAGTCATTTTGTGGTGGATGTGACCGTATTCGCCTTCAACGTTATGGGTAACGATCAGATCCCAGTGCTTATAGCGGATTATTTTTTCGAGATCACGCTGGATACCTTCTCGGCTTCTGTCCCAGCTGTCCTTTTTGCCGAAGGTCTTATCGGGGTGGGCGAGGATGATACCATCGTTTCCGCTTGCTTCGAGGACGTTATAAAACTCCTTTTTACGCTTTAAGTTGGTCTTATTTGTAACGACAACTACAAAATAGCCCTTTTCCATAAGGTGAGCGCCTCCCCAGAGGATGTCGTCATCCGGATGAGCGACTATAAGCAGCTTTGAAGCGTTGTCGATGCCATGCTCCTGAAGCTCACAGTCGGTTACCGGAGGTACCCGGAAAACGCTGTAACAGTAGCCTGAAAGCGCTGTTGCAAAGAGCAGAAGTATTGCAAAAACTACGATGAATATTTTGGGCTTAGTTGATTTTGACATATGGCATCACTCCTGAAGGTGTAAAAAATCGAGAAAAGTCTCACAAAAGTATTTTATCACATTTTGTGCAGTGATGTCAATAGTACAAAGGGAAAGTCCCCGTGCCGAAGAGGTTGTAACACGGGGACTATGATTTCGATAATGATATTAATGCGGGACTGTCCGCAGTTCGCGGCTGCAGTGCCGATATATCAAGCATATGCGGTTAGACATTATACATACGCGTTCATTGTGCTGGACGTGCACTTATTTTATATGCCTTCCGTTAATACTATTTTATCACTATTTCCATAAAAATCAAGAGGTTTGTAGAAAAGTTTAAGAAAAGTTCATAATTTCGATATATGAATAAAAGCATTAAAGTCTCCCGCATAGTTCGGGAGACTTTAATGCTTGCGCCTTATTTTACCATATTTTCGTTTACAGGGAAGGTGAAATAGGTGACGGGGAAGGGTTCATTATGAAGAGTGAAATGCCACCATTCTTCATTAAGCGGCATAAAATTCTGCTTGGTCATTGCTTCTCGAAGAAGCATACGGTTGCTGTACTGCTTTTCGGACACGCCTTTGAAATCCGGATGTGAGATCTTACCGAAGAAGTCGAAAGGACTTCCCATATCCAACTCTTTACCGGTGTTCATATCCACGAGTGTGAGGTCTACTGCACTTCCGCGGCTGTGACTTGAAGTAGATGCGATGTAGCCTTCTTTTATCAGTAAAGACTTGTCAATATCAGGATAAAAGATTTTCTTCATCCTTGTATCTGAGACATTTTCAGCCCATTTAACGAAGTGATCCACTGCTTTCTGCGGACGGTATGCATCGAATATTTTCAGCATATATCCTTTGCCTGAAAGATCATCGCTGACCTTTTTCAGTGCTGATGCAGCTTCGTTAGTAAGGAGTGCGGCAGGCTGTTCGTAACCGTTTATTCTTTCGCCTACAAAATTGTAAGCTGAGTAATATCTTATATCGAATATAGCTTCCGGTATCACATCCGACAAAAGAGTGAATCCGGATGCAGCAATTTCTGCTGCTTCGTTGTGATCGTCTGGACACTTGCATTCGATTCTGGAAGCTCTTGCATAAGCTGCTGCGGCAATACCAGAAAGAGCGATCACAGCGATCGGTTTGATATTCATATTAATTCACCGAATGAGTCGTATTTGTTTGTCTGACTATATTATAACACACTTTTCGTAAATTTCCATAGTTTGTGGTCAAATTTTACGAAAAGTTAACATAACGTTTGTCTGGAATGTGGCTATGTGTAGAAAATGTGATTAATCTAATATATTATACCAAATTCCGGACTTAAAGCGAATCAAGTTTTAACTTATATAAGCAAAATTTAAAATTTGGACTTTTTGTTATTTTTGATATGGTTTATTTGTGTAACCAGCCAAAATTATCGACAATCAAACAACTTTCATTGACAAAAGCTTAAAAATTTGCTATTATTAATATATACACAAGACGAAATATTTCAAAAGAATTAGCCATTAGTTTAAAAAAGAAAATAAGTCACAAATTTACTAATTATATTTAATAGTATTTCAATCAACTCTACAAACAATTCGGTAGAAGTATTCGGAGAATAGGTGTACAATAATATAAAGCACTTATTTAAAGTATAAGAACGCAGGGGTGAAAGCACAAATGAACACTAATGATACTATCAATGCAGCACATACTATTGCGATCAGGGTACTTGAATCAAATCATTTCGTATCACCTGATGATACTGTTTGTGCTATCAGAACAAGATCCGGAAGAGTGTTTACAGGTGTAAGCCGTCTTAATGCACCGGGTGTAATGGGAGTACACGCTGAGGTAGAAGCTGTTCAGAGTATGCTTGATGCAGGAGAAAATATTATTGATGAGCTCGTGCTTATAGCTACTCAGACAAGAATGCAGATGCTGCCGTGTAATAACTGTATCGGCTATATTCTTTCGCTGCATCCGGAAAACGCTAACTGTGTACTGCTGATGCCTGACAGAATGATAAGGATCACTGATGTTGGAATGTTTGCTTCAAATCCGGGAGTTGTTCCTGAACCGCCTATGATGCGCGGCGGGAATAACGGTCCGGTAATAATGGGCAATGGCTTCAACAGAGCACCAGCACAGCCAGTAACTCCGCCGCCGGTAAATCAGCCGGCAGCACCTCCGCCTCCTGTTAATCCGCTTCCGAAGGCTCAGCCGCAGCCGGCTGCTCAGCAGGTCGATGATGAAGACGATGAAGACGAAGAGGAAGTTGTAACTGCAACAAGTAATAATTCGAGCAGCGATCTTCTGAAAAACAGAGTGAATAGTCTGTTGAGAGCTGCTTCAGACGATGACGAAGAGATCGACCGGATAACATCCAAGAAAAAACGATTTGGTTTTTTCAATAAATAAGCTATGAAAGGAAGAAAATAACATGAATGGTTCTAAGAAAATATCGGCTTTGAGTGTTGCGCTCATAATACAGCTTGTGCTTATGATCGTACTTTCAACTATAATGACAGCAACTATTACAAAAACTACCAAGAAGAATGCTATCGAACATATGCAGACCATTACTGATGAGCGTGCTTCTATCATTCTCAACTATGTTGAAAACGCTGAAAAGACACTTACATATTTCAGTGAAGGTTATGAGGTCAAGAAGCTTCTCGAAAGACAGAATGCGCTCGGACAGTCTACTGATATTCTCAGTGATTCCGGCAGCAGCGAACTTATCGCAGCAGCTCAGGCTTACACTGAGGCTTTCTCCGGTGAGATAGATAACCTTGAAGGTCTTTGGATCGGTTCGTGGGAAACTCACTGTCTCGCTCATACAAATCCTAAGACAGTCGGCATGACCACAAGACCTAAGGACACTAAGGAAAAGGAACTCAAACAGCTTCAGGACGCTATGCTTGAAGCAGGCAATGACGTTTATAATACCGGCATGATCCTTTCACCGGCTACAAGTAAGCAGATCGTATCAATGTATAAGGCTGTATATAACGACGCAGGCGAGCCTATCGGCTTCGTTGGTCTTGGTATTTACACCGAGCAGCTTATCAATAAACTCAATTCGCTTTCTATCAAGGGAATCGAAAACTCATCTTACAGCATGGTCAACGTTAATGACGGAAGATACGTCTTTAACGATGACAAGGATCTTATGTATAAGCCTGCCGAGAATCAGGACATACAGGATATCTGTGCGAAATACGCAGGTACAAAACAAGCTGAGGACGGCGATTTCGAGTATAAGAAGGACGGCAAGAAGTACGTATCCATTTACTCATATATTCCTGAGTACGGCTGGCTGCTCATGCTCGATGATACAAGAGAAGAGGTTTACTCACTTACCTATGACCTCAGAGTATACATGATAATCTTTGCTATCATCCTCATCGGTCTCATGATAGTATTCAGCTTCATCACAAGAAAGCAGCAGAAGGTAAGCCAGAAGCTCGCTTCCACTATCGTTAAGAACAACAAGACTAAGGAATCGCTTTATACTGCTATGTTCAAGGATGTTCTTACAGATGTAAACAACCGTATCTCGTTCTCAATGGACGCAGATGAAATGAAGGTTAGCAGCGATACACCTTACTTCTTCGCAATGTTCAACATCGCTGATTTCAGCGGAGTTAACTCGCAGTACGGAAACGATATAGGCGACTGGCTGCTCGTCAGAACAGTGGATCAGCTGAAGCAGACTGTAAGAGGCGGCAAGATCTATCGTACAGGTTCTGATGAATTTGTAATTGCTATCAAGGGCGATAACAAGTCGGTTACTAAGGAATCTGTAATGGATATGGTCAATGAAGCAATGGATAAGCTCAACTCCAAGCAGAGCACTCCTGTTGGAAAGCATACATTCCAGTTCAAGGCTGCTATCGTTAAGAAGTCCACTAAGATAAACGGTTCAGTTATCACAGCTCTGAAGGATATGGTGAACAAGTATAACGGTCAGGTCGGATATGCTGATATTGACGGCAAATGATCTTAAATACTGAATAATAAAGAAGCCGGTTTGCAATAAACCGGCTTTTTTACTTATACTGCGCTTTCCGGAGCTGAGGAAGAAATTGCGGATTTCTTGACATAATCTGGATTTTATTCTATAATATTATAAGACATCATTCATGATACAGGGAGGAATTTGATTTGAGCAACAAAATTCTGATAATTGAGGACGACGTTGGTATCAACGATATGCTGATGATACTCCTCAGACAGAACGGATATAATACAATCAGCGCATATTCGGGTACTGAGGGGCTTCTCGTAAACGGCAGCGGCATTGACCTGATACTTCTTGATCTCATGCTTCCGGGGAAAAGCGGTGAGGAAGTCATCAGTGAACTGAAAGCCAAATACAATGTGCCGGTAATAGTAATAAGTGCTGTTCATGAGGTCGGCAAGAAGGTTGAGCTTTTTGAACTCGGTGCGGATGACTATGTAACGAAGCCGTTCAATAACGATGAGCTCCTTGCGCGAATTGCCGCAAGACTCAGAAAGTCCAATGAACGTGCAGCTGCCGAGCAGCTTACATATAAGAATCTTGTGCTGAATAAAAATGATTTCAGCGTAACAGTAAAAGGACGCAATTTAGAGCTTTCAAAGCATGAGTTCGCATTGCTGAAGCTTCTCATGGATAATCCCGACCGTACCTGCACTAAGAGCATGATCTACGATATTGTATGGGACTATGAGAATTCAGCCGATGATAATACTTTGAACGTCCATATAAGCAAGCTGCGTAAAAAGCTGAAGGAATTCGATCCGGACGAGGAATATATCGAAACAGTTTGGGGCATAGGCTATCGTCTGAAAAAGCTTTCATAAAGTTTTTAGGAATATTTAAGAATTAGTTTAAGTGTTTTTTTATGATTAGATGTTATAATGTGACTATAAACTGAAAACGATGCAAAGGGGAGTCACATTATATGCGCGAGATCGTAGTAAGGACTAATAAGCTTACCAAAAAGTATAAGAACTGCACAGCGCTCGATGCGGCTGATATGACCGTTTACCGCGAGGATATATATGGACTTATCGGTCGCAACGGAGCAGGTAAGACTACTATTATGAAATTGCTGACCGGTCTGACCTACAAGACAAGCGGAGAATTCGAGCTGTTCGGAAAGACCGGTGCTGAGGCGGCAAATGAAGTGAGGAGAATAGGCTCGCTTATCGAGAATCCTGCATTTTTCGGTAATCTTACAGCCTATCAGAACCTTTGCTACTATTCCTGCCAGAAGGGGATCACTGACCGTGGTCAGATCGACGAGGCACTAAAAATGGTCGGGCTGACAGAGAATAAGAATAAAAAATTCAGGAAGTTTTCGCTTGGAATGAAGCAGCGTCTCGGAATCGCCTTTGCGATGCTCGATGCGCCTGATCTTATGATACTTGATGAGCCGATCAACGGACTTGATCCGATCGCAATAAGTGAGCTCAGAACGACATTCAGGAAGCTGAATACAGAGCGCGGTATAACGCTTATCATTTCGAGCCACATTCTTTCGGAACTCTATGCTGTTGCGAACCGCTTCCTTTTTATTGACAACGGAAAGGTGATCAAAGAGTCAACAAAACAGGAGCTTGATCTTGAATGCAGCAGATGTATCGTTCTGAGATCAGAAAATATAAAACGTGCTGTTACAGTAATAGAGGATAAGCTCGGGCTGTCTGACTATAAGGTGATAGATAACAGAGAACTCAGGATCTACGAGGAAAATGTAAGACCGGATATTGTTAACCGAACACTTATCAATAATGATGTTGATGTTTGGGAAATATTTGAATCCGGCGTTTCACTTGAGGACTATTTCAAGAAGCTTGTAGGGGAGGGTTCGTGATGATAAATATATGCAGATCTGATCTTTATAGATTGGTTAGAGGAAAGTCGGCATACATAATAATTCTGGTAACGGCGTTTTTTATGGCGATTTCGCTTTTTCAGGTCGCTCCCGGAATGATACTGAATATAGGTTTCGGTCACAGTGATGCTTCAAATATTCTGTCAAAGATACCGGCAGAAGAGTATAATAGTATGAGCCTTTATGCTTTGCGTGAATATATGCTTTCGTGCGATGATTACTGCCTTGAAAGGGATTACCTTTCTCAGAATGTGAACCTTTACTATGCTTTTGTAGTTCTGGCGTTCGTGATAATAACATCTGATTTTTCAGCAGGAAGCGTTAAGAATACACTTTCCTCTGCAATAAGCAGAAACAGGTACTATTTCTCAAAAGTAGGCTTCACATTGTTTGCCTGTGCTGCTTTCACACTTTTGAATGATCTTGCATTTCATGCAGCAGGCGTCATTTTTAACGGAAAAAGCTGCCTTACAATTACTGAGACATTTGAAGTGTATATGTATCAGTTCCCTATAATCATGGCTCTTGCAGGAATAGTCATCGGATTGGCTTTTATATGCCGGAAAGCCTCTTTTTATAATGGACTGGCCATACCATTTATACTTATTTGTCAACTTGTGTTTGCGCTTTATGGCTCACTGGCAAAAGTGGACGATAAGTATGCGGAATATGAGCTTTCATCTTCAATGTATAATGTTCTGCATGAGCCTTCAGATACATACCTTTACAGGGTATATCTGCTGTGCTTTGTGATATTTGCATTCTTTATTTCAACCAGCTATTTCTCTTTTAAAAAGGCTGAGATAAGATAACTGTTTATCAGGAGGAACAGATTTTGCTAAAACTAACTATAATACTCGCAGCGGCTGTGTGCATACTTCTGTTCCTCTGCTTTGTTCATATGAAAGAGCTCAGGAGTATCATCGTACAAATGCGCGATGTTAGCCACAAGGATACTAATGTGCTTCTTCATTCTCAGAGAGGTGCCGAGAAAAAACTTATCAATGAGATAAACTCTCTTCTGAAGGAAACACGTACCATAAGAGCAGAGTATAAACAGAAAAACCATACCCTCGAACAGATGATGACTAATATTTCTCATGATCTGCGTACTCCGCTTACATCAGCTATGGGATACATGGATCTCATACGCAACAGCAACATCTCAGAAGATGAGAAGAAACGCGAACTTGAGATCATTCATAAAAGACTGATAAGACTCGAAGAGCTTATTAATTCCTTCTTTGAACTTTCACAGATCGTTTCAAGCGGAAAAAAACCTCAGCTTTCTGAAATTGATCTCATCGGCGTTCTTGAAGAGTCGATAGTGCATTACTATGACGACTATTCCTGCCGCGGCAGAAAGGTCATATTCAACTGTGATAAGCACAGGCTGAAAATCGCCTCAAACCGCAATATGCTCATGCGTATTTTCGATAATCTTATCGGCAACGCTCTTAAACACAGTGCGGGAGACCTTTCAATAAGCGTTATTGATTCGGATTCTATCAGGATAGTTTTTGAGAATACTCTCGGCTCTGAGGAAATCAGTATAGATCATGTTTTCGATGAGTTCTATACAACTGATATTTCACGTACTAAAGGAAATACTGGTCTTGGTCTTGCTATTGCAAAACAGTTTACTGAACTCCTCGGCGGAAGTATAGACGCTTCAATCGAAGGGGATAAATTTGTTATGAGTCTCGTTTTTACTTAAAGATATTGATATTATTTGGTTATAACTATTATTTTATTTCTCCGCTCTTGATTTTTCGTAGCTCTTGTGATATAATATTATAGTAATTTGTGCAGTGGTATCGAAGTGGTCATAACGGACATGACTCGAAATCATGATGCCCCTTGAGGGACGTGGGTTCGAATCCCACCCACTGCGCCAAGCCAATCGACATCATTTATTTGATGTCGATTTTTACTATCTTTTCATCATTATTTCAGAGGTGATAATATGTCAGCAACTGAAATGTTAGGTTCCAATTTTTGGGGATTAGATATTGAACGCGGCGTTATGGATTTAAAAAATGGTACAATCACATGTTTTATGATAGTCGAACATATTCACGATATTGATTTTATCAGAAAGCAGGTACTTTCTTTGATCGTTGCTGGCTGTAAAGATTTCACCTTTTATGGTCAGCAAGAATCAATTTGGCATTTGGAAACTGATCTTGCGGATATTAAGGTACATCCTAATTCTGATGAAGTAGCTTTGACTTCAACCTGTAAATCAATGGACGACTTTATTGATGAAATCAACTTAGAGATCAACTTGCGTCCTATCGTGCCGAATTACAATTATCTAATTTATGATGATGAAAAGATTTATCGTGAGATTCTGCGGCGATTAGAATTATCATAGTTTTTGTGCCTCTGAACATAACCGTTCAGAGGCTTTTATTTACTCCGAGAGCGCTTTAGCTATCGCCTCCGCACTCATCTTCTTGCTTTCGCTGTCCACATGACTGTACACGTTGCTCGTTGTACTTATGTCGCTATGGCCCAGCCATTCCTGTATCAGCTTCATCTGCACTCCGTTTGCAAGGAGCAGACTGGCACAACTGTGCCGCAGATCATGGAATCGTATCTTACGCAGACCGTTTTTCCGGAGCACTATCGGGAAATGGTCTGACACATAGTTGGGACGTATCAGCTCTCCCACAGCGTCCACACAGATGTAGTCCTCGTACTTCTTGCAGTAGCCTCTGCCAAAGGCTTTCTTCATCTCAGCCTGATGTTCACGCTCGGCGATGAGTGCCTGCTCGACTACCGGTATCAGCGGAAGCGTTCTGTACGACGATTTCGTTTTCATTACGTCGTAGCCAGCAACTCCGTCCTCGTCCTGCAACACCTTATGCTTGATGCTTATGGTCTTGCCTACGAAGTCCACCGCCGACCATTTCAGCCCGATGACCTCGCTGCGGCGCAGTCCGTAATAGGCGGCTATAATGATGACGATGTGCAGCGGATCGTTCTTTGTGCAGTCGATGAGCTGCTTTATCTCCTCAGCGTTATAGTAGCTGCCGATGAACTGTATCGACTTAGGGCGGTCTGCCTGATCAACGGGATTTGTCGGAATGATACGGCGCTTCATAGCAGATTTGAATGCAAGGTGCAGGAGCGAGTGGTGCCGCTGACAAGAAGTACCTTTCATACCTCTGCCGCGAAGATAAGCGTAGTATTCGTTTATCTCGTCGCCTGTGATCTCCTTGACCTTTATCTTCATCTTCTTGAAGAACGGTATCATGTGTACGTCCATATACCGTTTGTAGCTTGTGTACGTTGATTTTGTTATGTTGCCTTTGTAGGACTCAAGCCACTCCGCAAGGTAGTCCTCAACTCGCATATTAGCTATGCGGTTGCGTTCCTTGTCGGCTCTCGACATACCTTCGTGCAGGTACTGGTCGCCGAGATTGTACTGCTCCAGCACTTCGTTCATACGGTGGTTGGCTTCAGTTTTTGTGCCTTTCTTGGCTTCGAGGTCGAGGGAGCGCCACTTTTCGCGGCGCTTTCCGTCGGCGTCATACAGGTTTATTACGGCGTACCATTTGCCGTGCTTCTCGGCTAAATGTCCCGTTATTCTTTTCATCAGCATTCTCCTTTCAATTCCCAAATCGTTCCTTATCGTGACTTTCGTCACGACAACAATACCACACTTCTCCCGAAAAATCCATACCTTTCACCTCATTTCGGCAGAAGCACTAAATAGTTTCTCTCGTTTCGGCAGAAGTCAACAAGAGCGGGCTTCGGAATAATTATCTTCTTGCCCAGCCTTATCGCTCCGAGACTTCCATTTTTCACGAGCTCGTAAGCCTGATTCTTTCCAATGCGGAGCAGCTTTGCTGCCTCGGGAACAGTCAGCACGTCCGGTTCGTTTCTGAACATTTCTGTATATCTCATTCGTTCCTCCTGTTATTCTTTCGTTTGTGTTTCTCATATGATCTACATTGTTCATTTTAACTTTCTCCTTTAAATAAAATAGCACCTATGACGAGCATAAATGTAGGTCATAGGTGCTTTCAGGGTGTAAGAAAACCGCCCTCAGGTGAGGCGGTTAAGTTGGTATTAAAACTCATCATCATGTGGATATAAATCCGGCAATTCAATCCCCAGCTTTAAGGCTTTTTTTATATCAGAAACATATTCTCTATATTCATCGATGCCGTACTCAGCATTTTCGTATCCACTTGGATCACAGCCCCATTTTTTTCTATATTCATCATATAGTCTCTCAAGCTCATTTGTCATTTTGCCATAGTACATATTATCACCTTATAATCAATTTCGTTTTAGATACTAAAAGTATAGCATATAGGGATTTATTTGTCCAGCATTTTATTCTTCCCCCTTTCAGTTTGACGATTCAGCTACCGTTACAATAGTCGAGTCCCCATTTTATGGAGTCACATTTCGTGCCCTCATCTACTGAACGAACGAATCGTTCTGTCAGCTCATACCTTCCGATACGGATGATTTGAAAGTGCTGCCATTTTGGAAACGCCTGTTGGGTACTGAACGAACCGTTCTGCACCTGCCTTGAATTAGGGCTGGTATATAAGCATAGAACGTTTCGTTCACCCCTTGGCTGAGCCTGCGTTTTGCCGACTCAGGTTCCATTACGATATTCGAGTTTCCTTTTTACCGTTGATGTTGATTACCTTAGACATAGAATCTCCTCCTTTGTGCAGTAAATTTTTTTATATATATCACAGAATGGCTATTAAATCAATAGTTTTGGCAGCAATTTCCTATGCTTATCAACCTTTTTCACGATGTTATATCCATCGCCACAGTAGAAGTCGATTAGCCAATCACGGCAAGTGATGATACCTGTCTGTACAATAACCTAGCGCAGGCTGCCTTTCACGATCCAATGGTCAACAGCATTAGAAGTGTAGCCTGTTATCCTGCGACATCGGATATTGTAAGTACGTCAGGTACGTCGAACCATTCATCGATAACGCAACCTGTTCAGACAATATGATGAAGGTGGACTATCAGCTATCAAGTTCAAGACGCGCGGTCGAAAGAAAGGCGAAAAGCGCCATCTTACACCTAAATAGGAAAAGGAGATATTTTTCATTCTTGCAGATGGAACTCCGGATCAGCTGAAACTCAAAGGTTGCCTGTGGACACGGAACAATGTGCGTGAGCTGATTCAGCAGAGATATGGGATTATTATGCCCATTCGTACCATCGGCGAGTATCTGAAGTGCTGGGGACTGACCGTACAGCACCCTGCCAAAAGGGAAATGGAGCAGAAGCCTGAGTAGGTCAAAGCATGGCTTCGGCTTCCTCAAGGCTCTTGCCATAAAATGACCTGAACACGCGCTTTCCATTATCATCTCTTTCCATAGAAATATGGCACTCCCAGCGTTCGTACCTGCGTTTATATCTGTTCCTTTATTCATCTTAATTCCCCCGAAATAGTCTTTATGTTCATTCTACCTAACTGACAAAATCGCTTATTCGTTTCTTGACATACGTAGGAATTTGGGGTATAATTTAAGTGTATAGGTATATCCGGTTACGGCATTTTTGCTCGTATCGACAAATCAATAATTTTGCGAAAAATCGTTGTGTTGGTAGTATTTTCTTAACTATGACTTATTGTTTTTTACGCCATCTTGTTTTGACAATAATAGAAGATACTAAAACTTACTGTTGATTATAAAAACCTGATTTCGAAAAACTCACACCGTAAAAAGCTGTATAAAACGCGTAAATATGTTATAATAGAGGTGGAAACTACGCTGTTCAAACAGCATCTGAAGGGTGAGATTTCGAATGCGGAAAATCGAGTATGTTGTCAGCAATGAAAGACTGAGCACACCAAGCGGACTATCGCTCGCGGGATAGGTGCTCGGCAAGTCAAATTTGATAAAAAAGCCAACCGCATGAGAAAGGATAAGAGTTCTCAGCTGCAGATTAAAAACGGTGATATTCTTCTGACCATGATTGGACTGCTGTAGCTTGGAAAATCAGATTTTGAGAATGTCAATGAATTTCTGCAGACGAAGAATTCTACAAGATTTCTCTCGGAATTGCATACGGCATCCCATCGGAATCATCACTTCGCAATCGAATGGATCAGACCGGCACTTTGATGGATACGCAGATCCTCGATGGGAATATCAGCATGATCCGCAGCTGAAATTCCTGATCAAGCACAATTTTCGCCGTGAAGATCGTTATGCAATCGCAGAGGAACTGGAATCCGTCTGTCAGAATGTACAGCATCCCAGAGACGGGAAAGTGTATATATCGGCAGTACATGGCGTTATTTTTAGACGGAAAAGGAAGGTAAATTTGCCATTCGTATGGCCTGTGAAATCACCGAACGAACAACATCCGCAGACGGACAGGAAATGCTGTTCCTGGAAACAGAAATCAATATGTACTGGACATCACTCGGCGTATCTGATGATGAATTGATCGAACTATGCCACAATCATGCTGTCTGTGAACAGTATCACCATGAAATCAAGATGGATATGGGAATCGAGCACATGCCCAGCGGTAAGTTCGAGACGAATGCGCTGATCCTGAAGCTTACAATGATCGCTTACAACATCCTGCGCATCATCGGAACAGCAGCAATGAAGGGAAAGGATATGCCGGTTCGTCACGATGCAATCAAGCACAGAAGAATTCGGACAGTGATCGACAATCTGATTCTGATTGCTGGACATTTGACGAATCACGCTCGCAAATTACGACTTGCGCTTGGTCACTGTAACGGCTGGTTTTGTACCTTTCTCAGAGCCGCTGAATCGTTTTGAGTTTTGCGGAATCAGGAAACAAATCATTGTTTTGTTGATGGTATGGACTACGCGATTTTACAGACAGAAACATGCGGTTTATGGATGCGTGCTGAGAAGTGCAGTAAAGATCGGCTGAACAGCAAATGAGGTTAACAGATATGGAAAAGCAAATACCAGAAGAAATGATAAACCTGTTTGTTCCTGGCAGATTATGTCTGTTTGGAGAACATTCGGATTGGGCAGGAATGTACAGGACGATCAATCACGACATTGAAAAAGGACTTGCCATTGTAACAAGTACAGAAATGGGAATCTATGCAATGGCGGAAAAAGCCGATTTGTTTATCATGGAGAGTTCCCCTGAATTGCAAGAAAACGAGTTCTGGACATGCGAAATGGATTCAGAAAAGCTGCTTTTGGCAGCACAGCAAGGTGGCTTCTTTTCTTATGTTGCAGGTGTCGTCTCTTATATGTGTGAGAATTACGCAATCGGCGGTGCCAAAATAACCATTGTGAAAAGAGATTTGCCAATGAAAAGTGGGCTATCATCTTCGGCTGCGATATGTGTGCTTATTTCAAGAGCTTTTAACCGATTATATCATTTGAATATGAGTATCACGGATGAAATTGAGGCTGCTTTCATAGGAGAACAGCGTGCCGGCTCTCACTGCGGCCGTATGGATCAATCCTGTGCTTATAGGGCCGGTCCTATGCTGATGGAATTTGATGGCATGGAAGTTGGGATTGAACCGTTGAAGGTGGGAGCGACTTTTCATTTGGTGATTGCAAACCTTATGTCTTCAAAGGATACAATCAAAATCCTGACAGACTTAAACAGCGCCTATCCGTTTGCTGAAAGTGAATTCGCAGAAAAAGTTCAGCAAGCACTTGGAGAAAGGAATAAACAGATCATTTCTGCGGCAGTTCGTTATATTGAAGAGGGAAATCCTGAGGAACTCGGAAAACTAATGGATGAAGCACAGAAAGTTTTTGATGAAATGGTTATGCCCATTTCCCCTGAATTGAAAGCACCTATACTTCATTCTGTCCTAAATGACCCGAATATTAAAAAATGGGTTTACGGTGGAAAAGGTGTTGGTTCGCAGGGAGATGGTTCCGTGCAGTTTTTAGCAAAGGGAGAGAAAGAAAGTGAAGCATTAAGAAAGTATTTATGGGATGAAAAAAGAATGCCTTCTTACAAGCATACCATTACTCAGGCAAGACAAGTTACAAAAGCGGTCATACCATTAGCTGGATTGGGCACAAGATTGTTTCCGGCGACAAGGGTTCTGAAGAAAAGCCTGATGCCATTAGTGGATACGGATGGAATTCTCAAACCTTTATTACTGATTTTGCTTGATAGAGTCATTGCTTCTGGTATCAGGGAAATTGCATTAGTTGTTGGAAAAGACGATATAAAAGACATAGAACATTTATTTGCCCCCTTAGATGCGGAAATGCTGAATTTACTTTCACCTGAAAAACAATTGATGGCAGCCAGGATCGCAGAGATACGAAAGCATATATCTTTTGTGATCCAGACCGAAAGAAAGGGCTTTGGTCACGCTGTCTGGCTAACAAGATCATTTGCCGACAATGATCCTGTACTTTTGCTCCTAGGTGATTTTGTTTATCAGTCTTTTATTGATAAAAGCTGTTGCAAACAGGTCATGGATGCATATACCCAAAGCGGCAGGACAGTGATCAGTATTTCAGAAATACCTCTCAATAAAGTTACGGATTACGGAGTGATTCACGGAAAGTGGATTACAAAAAACAGATCCTTAATGCTGGTTGATAATATGGTGGAAAAGCCTGAGACACTATATGCTAAGAAATATTTGGGCGTTTGTGATAAATTTGAAGAAAAGAATTATTACGCTACATTTGGTCAGTATATCATCACACCTGAAGTATATGATGCACTCGAAACAGAGATTCAGTCAGGTGATGCATCTGACGGAAGAGAAATTAATCTGACAAACGCTCTGGTAAAGGTATGCCACAAAGGCGGATTGATAGGATTTTTACCAAAAGGAAGAGCCTTTGATATCGGAAACCCAGATGCCTATCGTGAAGCAATGAGTTGCTTCGGTAAATCTTAGTGAAATAGTCGAGGTGTATTGAAAATGTCAGGAAGTATATCAAATATCATTAAAAAATCGTATTTCCGCGTTCTCCCCGTTCAGATTATCAGTGTGTTGGTAGCAGCAATCAACACCATGATCGATTCTGTTATCACAGGTAGATATATTGGAACAGAAGGTCTGGCAGCCATAGGATTATTTGTACCAGTCTCCACAGTTTTAGGCATTGCTTATGTGATAACAACCGGAGTACAGATCGTGTGCGGAAAAGCCATAGGGTGCGGTGATAAAAAGCGGGTTGCATCGCTGTTCTCGACCGCGGTCGTTACATTAGGGGCGTTTGCTTTTGCCGTATCGGTTTCAAGCAACATTTTTTCTAAGCCGCTGGCTGCTTTTCTTGGTGCAAAGGGTGAGACAGTTTCCCTCACAGCATCCTACATAGCAGGATATTCCTATGGTATCATCGGGCAAGTGCTCTCCGGTATCCTTTTGTTTTTTCTTCCACTTAATAATGATAAAACAAGATCCTATATTGGGATAGGAATTATGGTTGCATCAAATATTGCACTGGATATCCTGCTGGTTCCTGTATTGGGAATGGGTCTATGGGGTATGGGATTTGCTTCTTCCGTAAGCTATTTACTATCATCCGCGTTTATGTTATTTGGCTTTTTTGACAAAAAAAGAACCATGTACTTGGATTTGAAATCCCTGCATTTAAGTGTGCTTCCCGAGGCTTTTATGACCGGAATGCCAAATCTAATGTTTACTGTCGGATGCACAGCAAAATCATACATTATGAACCGCTGTATGATGAACGCCATAGGAACTGATGCTGTTGCAGTCATCAATGTGCAGAATTCTGTATGCTCTTTCGCCGGCGCAGTACCTATGGGATGCGCTGCTGCCTTCATGACATTAGCTGCAATAAGCTATGGCGAAGAGGACAGAAAAGGCTATCTGGATACATTCCGCTATGCTATGAAAGTGGGAGTCTTCATATCAGCAGGACTTATGATACTGATAATGGCTTGCTCAAACCTGATCCCTGCACTGTTCTTCACGCAAGGCGATCCTGCGTGGGCTATCGCTCGTCGTATGCTTCTTATTTTTCCGTCATTCTTAGTATGTAACACTGTTCTGAATCTGCTTTTGAAATGCTACCAGATCCAAGATGAGAAGAGTTTTGTTAATATTGCATCCGTAGCAGAAAACCTGATCATCGGTCTCTATTCGGCTTTAGGCGTTTCTGTCATTGGAGCAGATGCGGTCTGGCTCGCTTTTCCATTAGCAGAGCTAACACTGCTTCTGGTGATTGCGTTCATTGGAATCCGAAAAAAGTCATGGCTCTGGTTGAACAGTGACTTCGGTGCTTCGGAGGATCAGAAAATGGAGTTTTCTGTCAAAAACATGAACGAGGTTATTCATATTTCTGAGAAAATCATCTTTTTTTGCGGAGAAAAGGGAATGTCGTCCCATGACAGCAAGATCGCAGGTCTTTGTATAGAAGAGATGGCAGGCAATATCGTTACGCATGGATTTACTGATAAAAAACCACACTGCATTGACATCAGAACTGTCATTAAAAACGGTGATCTCACCATCCGAATCCGGGATGACTGCGTGGCTTTTGATCCTGTCGAGCGTATGAATCAGTTCTCACCTGATGATCCGTGTAAGAATATCGGAATACGAATGATAGGCATGCTTACTAAAGATATATCCTATTATAACACGGTTGGTATCAATACACTTCTCATGAAAATTTAGAAAGAAAGGAAATTGATAGAAATGAACGCAAAAAAGATATGTTTTTCCATGAACAGACCCTATGTGGAGTATGTCTGTATCTGTGTCAGGTCCCTGCTTCAGCATACAGCGAATCCTGAAAAGATACAGTTTGCTTTTCTTCTGAATCCTGATGTGACAGAAAAGGAAATCCAACTGCTGCGTGAAACAGCAATTACGCGGGGAGTTTGTGAGCCGTGCTTCTTATACCCGGAAAAGGAATATGAATTCCGATTTCATTTGAATGAGGGCGACAACTTCCTAAGTGTATCAAATCAAACACCGTTTTATCGTATGCTACTCCCCGATCTTCTGGAAGATGATGAATGCCTGTACCTTGATGCGGATATAGCTGTCTGCGGAGATGTGATGGATATATTCAAGTCAGACATACAGGATGCGTATATTATGGGAGTTACCGATCGGCTGTGTCTTGATAAGCGGCAATATGGTTTTGTGACAGATCACAGCCTTCCTTTCGGCAGCTATGTCAATTCAGGCGTGCTTCTGATGAATCTGAAACGGCTAAGAAAAGACAATATAACTAGCCGAATGAAGGAATTGGGGAAGTCAAAATTTTTTCCCTATCTGGATCAGGATATTATAAATTATAGCTGCGGAGGGAACGTCCGGTTCCTGAATAAGCGGTTTAATGTGTTTCCCGATGATACTGTGTCTGATATGAAATTTCTAAGAGAACATATTGTCGGAACCGACGATATATTCCATGATGAAGCCCTGTCTCATCCTGCCATTATTCATTATATAGGTCCCCGGAAACCTTGGAAGGATCATGCAGTAAAGTATGCTGAGATATGGTTAAGTCAAGCGTAATCATGATTCACTACGCAGATAATCCATTACGATATTTAGTCTTTCCTCAATAACCAGCACTCTCAGAAAGCATCATTTTTCATCATGACTTGAGGAGAGACTACTTATATACTGCCCTCTATTGCAAACCACAACATAGTTGTGGTTTGCAGGCTGCGGAGCAGCCATCAAAGCCACATAGCGGCTTTGAAAGAGGGCGTATAACGCAGCACTTAACGGCGCTGTGCGCCGCCCGCCGTCAAAGACGGCTATTGCAAATCGTTATTACGATTTGCAATAGCGCGTAGTATAAAGAAAGTGGAAAATCGGATAAATTCACAGCAAAAGGCAGGTGCATATGTTGAAGAAAAGCATAAACTGAGTTCATCGGTCATCAGATGGCTGATGGTCATAGGTGCCGCACTGATAGTTGTCACCTCTGTTAATGTCGGGGTACAGTACGTAAAGGAATATATTACTCAGACACAGCACCAGGAATTCGGCTATGCCAGGGCAGCTGCCGAGTATATAGACGGAGACCGTATCTCACATTATGCGCAGACACTTGAGAAAGATGAATACTACGAGGAAGTCAGCCGCTATTTCAATACCGTACAGAAGCAGACTGACCTGAAATACTATTATGTCTGTATCTCCACAGAAGACGGACTGATATATATGGGACGCAGATGAGGAAGGTTCCTGTGAGCTCGGCGAGAAAGAAGAGTATATGCAAGGCGGCAAGGACGCTGCGTTCAGGGCATTCACAAAGGCCCCTGAGGAAAAGCTCTATTATGCCTATTATGACGTTCAGGGCTACTTGGCTTCAGCCTATTACCCGATATATGAGTCAGGGCAACCCTGTGGCGCTTGCAGGCGCAGACCTTTCTATGGACGGTATCCGCACGACGCTTATACACTTCCTTATTGTGGTAGTAGTAAGCGTTATGCTCGTTATCTCCGTATTTATGGCGTTGATGTATTTTGTGCTCAAAAAACAGGTCGTTCTGCCTATAACGAGTCTTCAGAAGAGTATGAAGCTGTAAGGCTATTGTGATGGTAGACGAAGCTATGCTTCGTCTGAATATACCTACTAAGTAAACATTCAAAAGGGGGCTTACGTTATAAAAAATCATATCACTACACTTATCTCACGTTTCTTAACGAACAATTGATATTTATGTTTTCTCCGAGGGAGGTGACCCTCGGAGATTTTCGTTGTTAAAGTACCAGTATATCGCCGTTTTCGTTTATTATTCTGTCAATCATTATTGCCTTGTCAGCCGAGAATGTGAAGTAGATCACGACTCGATTACCACAAGTCCTTGAATGCTTGACCGCCTTCTCGTAGACTTCAATGCGACAGATGAATGTTTTCAGTATCTCGGTAGTGAGCCTGTGTATCTCCGTGTACTGCTTTGCGTTGTTAATGAAGTCTCTGACACACTTCTCTCGCACTTTCATTTCGTCAAGCTGTGAATCAAGAGCATTGAGCTTCGCTTTAAGCTCGGACTGCTCCTTTTCAAAGTTGGCTGAAAGCATATCGTAACGCTCATCTGTAATCTTTCCGTTTGCCCTGTCCATGAAGAGGAGCTGTATCGCATTGTCGAGCTGACTAATTTTGGATTCATAGCGTTGGGATAATCGTCTTCTCATTTTTCGGTAACTCTATCAAGAGCTTCAAGAGCAGCGCCCTCGGATGGCGCATCAACAACAATGTCAATCAGATGAAACTCAGAGTTACGAAAAATGATGATACCTACCTAAAGGATTTTCAGGAGATCGAGGAACAGATTTATGCGATTTGGAGGATTGATATGTTCATCAGATGGCTCGCCGTTCATGTGCCAAGCGAGGAATCGTGAAACTGCAACGGATTTGTTTCTGAAATTGCTGCGCCCTGCACAAGAATGGTTACAATTTCTCCGCAGGGCTGGACTCCAAAAACATCATAGGCTATAATATGGTTATTATGAAATTGGAGGTGCTTCAAATGTTAGCAATACCCGAATTGGCAATGCCGAAGTCACGTAAGGCAACTACCGTATGCAACGGCAGGCGTGAGGTCTGGACGGACCATGAAGAAGCAAAAGAGTATTTCCTTGAAACGATAATAGTCTTCTTGCTATTTTCCTCATTGTCAATTTCGTCCTGATCAAAAACATATAACTATAAGCTGCCATATATGAACAATTTTTGTTTCACTACTATTTACTCTTGTATTACTACCTAACACTTAAAAATACATTGAAAAATCTCAAAAACACCATTTTTTGACAAATACACAATAGAATTGATAGATGATTTCATTGTTCAACTGATATAATAACATAAGGATATACGAAGGCAGGTGATATTACGAACAGAAAATATTTTGAAATGACTGTGCTTATTCCCCGTACCACACCGTTCGGTATTTTTGTCGATCAGGCGGGATATCTCCCATCAGGCACGAAGAAAGCCGTTATTCCGTTTGAATGTGACAGCTTTACAGTTATGGATCTAAACAGAAATGTTCGTTATTCAGGGAATACGTTATCTGTCGGACCGGACGATGCATCGGGTGACAACGTATATATTGCCGATTTTTCGGAGCTGACAGAAAACGGAAGATACTTTGTATATGCAGGAGGCAAAACATCCTCAGTGTTCTGTATCGGAAATGATGTATATGATGATGTTTTTGACAAAGTCTCGAAGGCATTCTATTACCTGCGCTGTGGCAGCAATATGATACTTATGAAAAAAGCTATGATATTTGCAATAACAGATGTTATTTTCGGCGACCATACCTGCCGCGAATATGCGAACAGTCATATTCATTGTCTTCTCGGTGCAATGCTCTCGGCATAAGCTATATCACGGGGATAGGAGAGTTCAGGTGTAATTATCCTCATCTTCGTCCCGCTTTTGCTGACGGCATAGAGGAATGCATACCGGGAATGATAGCGGGAGGTCCCAACAAACATCTTTCCGACCTGTTTGCAAGAAAGGTCATACCCGATGGAACTCCGCCCATGAAGTGCTATGCGGACGATACAGCAAGCTACTCGCTCAATGAGATCACTATATACTGGAACTCACCAACAGTTTTTGTACTCGCATATCTTTGCAGCGAACCACAGTAATAATACACACTCGTATTTCAGAGATCATAAATCAAAGGAGGAAAATCTTTATGGAAAACTTCAATTTTTACAGCCCGACAGAATTTGTATTCGGAAAAGGACGTGCAGCCGAAGCAGGGAATTTTGTTAAGAAGTACGGCGGAAACAAGGTACTTATACACTACGGAGGCGGCTCGGCTGTAAAGTCGGGACTTATCGACATCGTAAAAAAATCGCTTGAAAATGCAGGTGTAGAATACTGCGAGCTTGGCGGTGTTAAGCCGAATCCCCGTGATACTCTTGTTTATAAGGGTATAGAACTGTGCAGAGCCGAGGATGTTGACTTTATTCTGGCAGTAGGCGGCGGTTCGGTCATAGACTCGTCAAAAGCCATAGCGATAGGCGTGCCTTATAACGGCGATTTCTGGGATATGTACTGCGGCAAGCCCGTCGAAAAAGCTCTGCCTGTCGCAACAGTTCTTACTATCGCCGCGGCCGGGAGCGAAGGTTCGGGAGATTCCGTTGTCACCAAAGAGGACGGTATGCTCAAGCGAGGAACAGGCTCAGATCTGCTGCGCCCGAAGTTCTCGATAATGGATCCTTCCCTGACGCAGACTCTGCCTGCATATCAGACTGCCTGCGGAGCAACAGACATTATGGCACACGTTTTCGAGCGCTATTTCACAAACACGGAAGAGGTTGAGATCACCGACCGCCTTTGCGAAGCTGTTCTGCTGACTATGCTGAAAGAAACACCCCGCGTTATCGCTGACCCGAATAACTATGAAGCCCGTGCCAATATCATGTGGGCAGGAACAGTCGCACACACAAATATCTGCGGCGTGGGCAGACAGCAGGACTGGAACAGCCACGGACTTGAACATGAGCTTTCTGGATTGTACGATGTGGCTCACGGCGCCGGACTTGCCGTGATAATGCCTGCGTGGATGGAGTATGTACACGGTCATAATGTAATGCGGTTCTGTCAGATGGCGACCCGTGTTTTCGGCTGTCAGATGAATTATGAAGATCCCGAAGCCACTGCTCTTGAAAGTATACACAGGTTCCGTGTATTTCTTAAAAGTATTGGTATGCCGATAAACTTCTCGGAGCTCGGGGCAAAGGAGGAAGATATACCTGTGCTTGTTGAGAAATTCGGCATTGGTGACGGCAAAACAGGCGGATTTGTTCAGCTTGACAAGCACGATGTTGCCGAGATATACAAAATAGCCGCACATACCGTACTGTAAGGAGGAGCTATGAAAATACTGTTTATCGGCGGAACGGGGACTATCAGCATGGCGATAACACGGTTTCTCGCACTGCGCGGCAACGAGCTGTGGCTGCTCAACCGCGGGAACAGAAATGCCGCATTGCCCGAAAATGTCAGGGTGATAAACTGTGACATCAGCGACGAAAAGTCTGCCGCAGAAAAGCTCGGCGGTATGGAGTTCGACTGTGTAGGCGAGTTCATCGGCTTCGTGCCCTCGCAGCTTGAACGTGATTTCAGGCTGTTTAACAGAAAAACAAAGCAGTTCATATACATAAGCTCTGCATCAGCATATAGAAAGCCTATGCAGGGCTATAAGATCACCGAGGAAACGAACCCCTACTGGGAATATTCGCGCAATAAAAAGGCTTGCGAGGAATACCTGCTCACACGTTACCGCGAGGACGGCTTCCCCGTAACGATAGTGCGCCCGAGTCACACTTACGATGAGCGCAGCGTACCCCTCGGAGTTCACGGCAAAAACGGCAGCTGGCAGGTCATAAAGCGTATCAGAGACGGCAAGCCCGTGATAATCCACGGCGACGGGACTTCGATCTGGACGATAACTCATAACAGCGACTTTGCCAAGGCGTATGCAGGGCTTATCGGCAACCCTGCGGCGATAGGAGAGACTTTTCACATCACATCGGACGAGAGCGTGAGCTGGAACGAGATATACGGCTATATAGCAGACACACTTGGTGTTCAGCTGAAGCCTTACTATGTGTCGTCCGAAACGCTCGCAGTGCTCGGGAAAGACTACGATTTTACCGGAAGCCTTATCGGAGACAAGGCATGTTCGGTGGTGTTCGACAACTCAAAGGTGAAGAAGCTAGTTCCATCGTTCAGTGCGGAAATCAGCGCGCGTGAGGGAATAAGGCAAACTGTCGAGTATGTTCTCGCTCATCCGGAATGTCAGCGTGATGATGAGGAATTCGATAAATGGTGCGACAGAGTTATCGAAGCAGCAGAGAAGATGAAGGAGGACTTCAATGGTTGACGTAAATGGGAAATGGGCGCTTATCACAGGTGCCGCAAGAGGTATAGGCTGCAACCTGATTCTTCACGCAAGAAAAGCGGAAAACTGTGCTAAGGTGCTTGAAGAAGTCAAGGCTCTTGGGGCCGAGGCTTATGCGGTAGGTGCGGAGTTTTCCAATCTTGTGCAGGTGGAAAAAGCTTGCAGAAATAGATGCGCTCGGGAAGAAATTTCTCCGCAGGCAATTTCTACGGGCTAACGCTTGAAGAAGCCGTGAAAAAAGCCGAATCGGATATTCCGATATACACGGATTCGATAGGTGTGTAACGCTGACAACAACAGCCGTCTGTATGGCCTTTTTCTTACAGACGGCTGTTTTATTTGGTGCTGTATCGTGTCTTACCCTTTCCGCAGAGAGTATTCTTCACTATATCTGTTGCGGTATTGCAGCGGAGTCAGTCCCGTGATCTTGCGGAAAGCCGCCGTAAATGCGCTTTGTGATGAAAAACCGAGCGAGTCTGCGATGTTGGCGATAGAAAAATCAGAGAATATCAGAATATTCTGTGCAGTCATTATTTTCGCTTTGAGGATATACGCCTTTATCGGTATCCCCATTTCCATTGCGAACAGCTTTGAAAGATAGCTTGGGTCGAGATGTTCATGTTCCGCCGCTTTTTTCAGAGTCAGCGGTTTATGGAGATTATTATAAATGTAATCGACCGTTCTGCGGACATGGAGCGATACTCCTTTCTCCTTTCGTATATCTGCCATACGTCCTGCAAAATCGAGCATCATAGTTCCTGTAAGCTCAATGATATCCTGCGGCTCACGGCATTTGTCCGCTCGGCGGATATAAATATCGCTCAGCGTATAAGCGATATTGTGCTTCATGCCGCCGTCTATGCATACACGCGCTATTATCCCTACACCGATAGCCAAATGATACTGATTGTTTTTAAGAAGACTGTCAGAAAGCATACCTTTGCCCTCGTAGTAGTGCGCCTTTATCTCGATGATGTTTTTGCGCACCTTTTCGATGTCGCCGTTTTTTATGTCATCATATCTTGCAAATTCACTTCGTATTTCTGTTCGCCGGAAGTCCTCTTCCGTCTGAATATAAAGACGATAATTGAGTTCTCTGTTTGTATTCACAGCATCACCCCCGCATAGCTTAACTATACCATAGTTTCGACAAAAAATCAATAGAATAGATAGAAAATTATTATTGACAATCGTATAATAGTGGTATGATCTGAGAGAGTAAAAAGGAGTTGTTGTGTATATGAGCGGAAATATTGATTTTACTCAGGGAAAACCAAGCCGTGCGATATTGCGTTTTTTCTTCCCGATGCTTGCAACGGGAATGTTACAGCAGTTCTACTCATTTGCGGACACGGCTATCGTCGGCAGAGGATTGGGTGACAACGCACTTGCGGCAGTAGGAAACATGGGTTCGCTGTGCTTTTTGATAATCGGGTTTTCTATGGGGCTTGCGAACGGCTTTTCGGTGCTTATCGCTCAGAGATACGGTGAAAAGAATTTCTCGGAGCTTCGCCGCACCATGTCTGCTATGGTACGTCTCGCAGCAATGATAACGGGTATACTAACGATACTCAGTATAGCTTTTTTGTATCCTGTCCTGAAACTCATGCAGACGGACAAAAGCATAATCGGTGACAGTCTGACTTACGGCTACATATTGTTCGGCGGACTTTCGTCAACGATATTCTACAATATGAGTGCGGGCATTCTCCGTTCGCTCGGAGACAGCAAAACACCTCTCAGGGCTATAGTTGTTTCTTCGCTTCTCAACATCACGATGGACAGCTTTTTTATACTTGTTCTGCATACGGGTGTATGGGGTGCTGCGGCTGCAACCGTAGTCTCGCAAATAATATCGGGTACGGTATGTCTGCAAAAGCTGCGCAGTATTGATTTTCTGAAAAAGCAGGATGGCGACTTCAAGCCTGACGGTGCTTTATATGGACAGCTGATGAAAAACGGAGTGCCTATGGCGCTGATGAATTCAATAACCGCGATAGGCTGTATGGCGGTGCAGTATTATGTAAACGGACTCGGAGTGGCTTTTACGTCGGCATATTCGGCGTGCAGCAAGTACATCAATATGTTCATGCAGCCTGCCTGTACAGCGGGATTTGCAATGTCGGCGTACACTGGTCAGAATTTCGGCGCAAAGCGTTTTGACAGAATAGGCGAGGGACTGAAGGTCTGCCTTTTCATTGCGCTGACAGCCTATGCAGTGCTTGGTACGGTAATGACGTTTTTCCCCGAGTGGCTTGCCTCACGGCTTCTTTCGGGCAGAGAGCAAATAACCTACGCCGCAGAATTTCTTCCTATATGCGGTGCAATGCTGTTTGCGGTCGATATGCTGTTTGTATTCCGCAATGCGGTACAGGGTATGGGCTTTCCGCTTGTTCCAATGATATCGGGTATCGCAGAAATGGTACTGCGTATAGGCACGATATCATTGCTTATCGGTCAGACAGGTTTCAAGGCAACTGCTTACGCCGAGATATGCGCATGGACAGGGGCATTGGTTTTGAATGCATCAGCTTATAAGATCATATTCGCACGCGAAAAGGAAGCGAACGCTGACGATATGTCATATCTGTCCTGTATGCCCGAAAGAGATCGGTCAGGCGAACACCCCGATGGTCTGTCGGTAAAATATTAGTTTATAAAATGAAATGAGGTAAAATGTTATTTATGATATACTCAATATGATAGACAGTCTCAAGGATCTGAAAAAACTAAACATCAGCGAGCTGAAGCAGCTCTCCGGAGAAGTCAGAGAAGCTCTTATGAACCGACTTTCAAAGTGTGGAGGGCATTTCGGTCCGAATTTCGGCATGGTCGAAGCAACGATAGCGCTTCATTATGTTTTTGATTCACCGGCAGACAAGATGGTATTTGATGTTTCACACCAGTGCTATACTCACAAAATGCTCACCGGAAGGCGGCTTGCCTTCACCGATGCTGCTCACTTCGGGGATATTTCGGGATATACGCAGCCTGCTGAGAGCGAACATGACTTTTTCAATATAGGGCATACATCGACCTCCGTGAGCCTTGCGGCAGGGCTCGCCAAGGGCAGAGACCTTATGGGCAGAAATGAAAACGTGATCGCAGTGATAGGACGGCTCGCTCAGCGGCGGCGAGGCGCTTGAAGGCATCGACTTTGCTGGTGAGATGAATACCAATCTTATCATCGTAGTGAACGACAACGATATGTCTATAGCTGAAATCCACGGCGGTATGTACAAAAATCTGAAAGCTCTGCGCGATGGGAACGGAAAAGCCGAAACGAACCTGTTTACCGCAATGGGGCTTGACTATGTTTTTGTAAAGGAAGGGAATAATCTTGAACAGCTTATAGATGCGTTCAGAAGTGTAAAGGGTTCGGTCAGACCTGTCGCTGTACATATCGTAACGCAGAAGGGCAAGGGATATAGGCCTGCCGAGGAAAACAGAGAAGAATGGCACTGGCATATGCCCTTCGATACCGAAACAGGCGAGGGCAAATGGGACTGGAGTGGGGAGAACTACGGCTCCATTACCGGAAATTATCATACAGAGAAAATAAAAAGACAGAGCGGTATGCGGCGTAAATGCCGCTACTCCGGGGATTATGGGCTTTGATGCGGATAAACGCAGGCAGTTCAAGGGGCAATTCTTTGATGTGGGCATTGCTGAAGAGACCGCTGCTGCACTTGCGTCGGGTATTGCAAGAAACGGAGGAAAGCCTGTTTTGGGTGTGAACAGCACCTTCATGCCAAGGACATTCGATCAGATATTGCAGGATATATGTCTGAACAGAACTCCTGTCACCATACCATTTAATAAGGAAACGAGTCTATCCTAAAGGAGATGACAAGCGCATAGTTCGCCGTTTTGCAGGATTCTGAATATCTGCACTCTGTTTTCATCGCACAGGGCTTTGAATATCACAGTGATCTGCTTGTTTGAAAGCTCCACGTCCTCACCTCATATCGAAGATTTTCTATATTATATCATACACATAGAAAAATGTCAATATGTTTTTCTAAATTCTATTATAAACCCATTCCGTACCCTGCACCTACCCCTATCACCGCAGACAGAATAATGATCTTGATCGGGTGAACCTTTTTGAACGCAAGCGCGGCTGTAACGGCGAATAATCCGAGAAATACCCAGAAACTTACATCTGAAAAAGCCGATACGCTGACACCTGAAGGAAAAAACACAGTTCTCGCGACAGTTATAAATGCGGCTCCGATCATTCCGACTACGGCAGGCTTCAATCCAGACATGATACCGCCGACAGCCTTGCTTTTCTTATACTTCTCAAAAAACTTTGCAATGATGAGTATAATGATAAATGACGGCAGAACAATACCAAGTGTTGCGATGATTGCTCCGAGCACACCACAAGTTCTCATCCCTACAAATGTAGCCATATTCACTGCAAGCGGTCCGGGTGTGCTTTCACTCAAAGCCACAAAATCGACAAGTTCCTCTTGTGTCAGCCAGCCCTGACGTTCTGCTTCCGCCTGTATCATTGCGATCATTGCATATCCGCCGCCGAATGTGAACGCACCTATTTTCAGAAAGGCAAGAAACAGTTTAATCAGTACCATTGCTTTGCTCCTTTCTGCTCAAAAGCGACCAAATCAAACCAAACAAGCCGCAGCCGATAATGACAAAGACAGCATCAATTTTCAGAAAAGCAGTCAGTACAAGAGAAAGTCCCATGATCGCATAGGAAAACGGTTTCTTTTTCTTCTTCACCTGATTAAACATCATCCACAGTGCCTTCAGTATCAGTGCAAGCACGGCTGCACGGATACCCATAAAAGCATACCTTACCGGTCTGATGCTCTGAAAATGTGTCAATATCATGGAGATAAGCGAAATGATAAGAAACGATGGCAGGACAACTCCGATAGTAGCCATACACGCACCGAGAAAACCCGATGTCTTATATCCTACAAAGGTTGCGGCATTGATAGCGATCGGTCCGGGCGTTGACTCAGAGATTGCAACAATATCGGTGATATCCTTTTCATTCAGCCATTTTTTGTTTTCGCAAACTTCCTTCTGTATCAGCGGTATCATCGCATAACCGCCGCCAAAGGTAAATGCTCCGATCTTCATAAAGGTCAGGAACAATTCAAGATTCTTATTCACAATATCACTCCTACAGAAAAATTATACCAAATGA
>SVNH01000005.1 GCA_015067005.1 Ruminococcus flavefaciens | reverse complement strand
TTCAGGCGTGGCTTGTATTCTGAGCCCCTATGGGGCGTTTACGGAAAAACCCCCGGCTCTGCCGGGGGATGTTTATTAACTATATATTCTGTCACTTTGCAAGATACTTTTTCAGTTCACTGCGAAGATACTCATACCTTTCACGCTTCTCTGCTTTGACAAAGTGTATTTCCCGGAACTGCTCAGGATTATCGCTGTAATCAAGCTTTTCATCCCCGAACTGCTCACTCGTAAGGTCAAATACAGAATCACCTACCACATTATAGCAATGATAGTTTCCGCCGGGACGCAATATTCCACAGACCTTTCCGCCAAAGATGTCCTGCACTAAAAATGCAGTTATCGAGCACTGTCCGAGAGTGATATTATCCTTGCTCCATCCGCTTCGCAAGCGAGGTGCACAGGTGTATTCGCACCATATACCTGTGAGTATATCATAAAGCTGCTGAGGTGTTTCAACACCCTTGAATTCGTCACTGACAGCAGGCACTAAAGCTGTTTCCCAGCCATAAAAATTATAACTCATGCCATTTATCCTCCTCTTTACTGCAACCTGAGCAATACGAACAATCACCGCAGCATTTTCCGTTTTTCTTATTGCGTATACATACTCTCAATGCCCATATTATCGCCAATGCTATCAGAATTATAAGTATAACGTCGATCGCATTCATCAGCCTGCTCCTATCATTAATCCGATCAATCTGATGCCAAACGCAGCTACCCAAGCTATAACACATTGTACCGCTGCAAGTGCAAATGCCCATTTGCCGCCGAGTTCCCTCCTGACAGCTGCAATTGCTGCTACGCACGGAGTATAAAGCAGCGAGAATACGAGCATTGAAGCTGCTGCAAGCGGCGACATCACATTTTCTACGCCTTCACCGTAAAGTATCTCCATTGTCGAAACGACACTTTCTTTTGCTATGAATCCACTGACAAGCGAAACAAGTATGCGCCAGTCACCAAGTCCGAGCGGCTTCATTATCGGTACGAAGATGCTCGCTGCGGCTGCAAGTATGCTCACCTCGGCATTATCAGCCATATTCAGCTGCATATCGAATCTTTGCAGGAACCATACTATAACTGTGGCTATAAGGATAACAGAAAATGCTCTTTGCAGGAAGTCCTTTGCCTTTTCCCACAAAAGCTGTGCTACGTTTCCGGCACCCGGCAAACGGTAATTCGGAAGCTCCATTACAAATGGTACTGCCTCGCTGCGGAATATCGTAAGCTTGTATATCATAGCTGCTATTATTCCGGTAAATATACCAAGAAGATATAGCCCTATCATTATCAGCGCACGGTATTCATCGAAAAATGCGTTTACGAAGAATGCATATATCGGAAGCTTTGCTGTACAGCTCATGAACGGCGTAAGGATTATGGTCATTTTTCTGTCACGTTCACTTGATAGCGTCCTCGTAGCCATAACAGCAGGAACAGAGCATCCGAAGCCTATCAGAAGCGGTACTATGCTTCTTCCGGATAGTCCGATCTTTCGCAGAAGTTTATCCATAAAGAATGCAACTCGTGCAATGTATCCGCTGTCCTCAAGAAATGATAGGAAGAAAAACAGCGTTACGATTATCGGCAGAAAACTCAGCACACTTCCTACACCTGAAAATATTCCGTCGATTATCAGACTGTGTATCGTACTGTTGACTTTTGCATTCGTCAGAGCAATATCAGCTGCTTCCGTAAGGGAATCTATACCTCTTTCAAGCAGATCCTGCAAAAATGCTCCGATAACATTGAACGTCAGCCAGAATACCAGCGACATTATAATTATAAACATAGGTATCGCTGTGTATTTGCCGGTCAAAACCGAATCTATCTTACGGCTGCGGATATGCTCCTTACTCTCGGTAGGCTTTGTGACCGTGCTTCCGCACAGGCGATATATGAAATTATAACGCATATCAGCTATCGCAGCACTTCTGTCGAGCTGTCTCTCGTTCTCCATCTGAAGAACTATATGTCCGATCAGCTCTTCCTCATTTTTGTCAAGCACAAGCTGCTTGATTATGAGTTCATCGCCTTCAACTACCTTGCTTGCCGCAAAACGCAGCGGAAGTCCTGATACTTCAGCGTGATCTTCTATGAGATGGCTTATTCCGTGCAGACATCTGTGAACAGCGCCGCCGTTTGAAGTTTTATCGCATATATCCTGACGCACCGGACATTCCTGATACTTTGCAATATGTACCGCGTGTTCAACAAGTTCAGCGATTCCCTCGTTTTTTGCCGCTGATATTGGTACAACTGGTACGCCAAGCATCTCTTCCATTTTATTTACGTTTATGCCTCCGCCGTTAGCAGTCAGCTCGTCCATCATGTTGAGTGCAACGACCATAGGTATGTTCATTTCAAGAAGCTGCATGGTAAGATAGAGATTTCGCTCGATATTTGTGGAATCTACTATGTTTATTATCGCATGAGGCTTCTCGTTAAGTACGAAATTACGCGACACTATCTCCTCATTGCTGTAAGGTGACATCGAATATATACCGGGCAGATCCGTTATTACCGTGTCAGGATAGCCCTTTATCGCACCGTCCTTGCGGTCGACTGTAACTCCCGGAAAATTACCTACGTGCTGCTTGGAACCGGTAAGTCTGTTGAACAAAGTGGTCTTACCGCTGTTCTGATTGCCTACAAGCGCAAAACGCATTACTGTACCATCAGGAAGCGGATTTCCCGTACCCTTCGGGTGGAACTTTCCGCCTTCACCAAGTCCCGGATGGGCAGTCTTAGGGGCTTTTGCTACTTTTAAAGAAGTACCGGAAGCATTGATCTTTTCGGATACTTCTATTTTTTCTGCATCGGCAAGCCTCAGCGTGAGTTCATACCCATGAAGCCTTAATTCCATAGGATCGCCCATAGGTGCAAATTTTACGAGAGTTATCTCAGTTCCGGGAATAACTCCCATATCAAGAAAATGCTGTCTCAATGCACCGTCAACGTTGAGCTTCTTTATCTTTACTGTTTCGCCTATCTTTATTTCTTTTAGTGTTGCCATTAATTGGCACTCCTTTTCATGTTTCTGTATTTATTTATCACACATTACTAATTAATGTCTGCTCAACTACTCAAAAAGTGCCTTATTATAGATTTTAGAAGGTATTTTTGAGTTGTCAAAGTGCAAGAAAAATAATGGGATGAAAGAATTATTCTTGCACTTTGTTTTGCCCTTTAAGACAAAGTGAGCTTGACATCAATTATTGTGCCGCGCAAATTCCCAAATTATAAAGAATTTGCGCTCCCCGAACAAAGTTCGGGGCAATAACCGCCTAACGGCGGTTATTGAGGACACACTAATTATAGTTCAATTTACAGGTATTGTCAATAGCACTTGATCAAGCGGCGGCTCAAACGAAAAAAGACTGCGGGAATACCGCAGCCTTTTTCAAGAGGTATGATAACTAAGGAGGAATAGATCATGAAATATTCACTGTAATTCATCAGTAATATTCTGTAAGTATATATTAACACATTTGTTGTCGTTTGTCAATATCTTCTGTCTAAAATTAACAGTAATTTCATAATTTTGGCGTGTTTCACAATGAGCTGCCGCTCGTTTTGTACGTGATATACAACACCTTGATATTACTGGATCAGACAGCCTTTGCAAACACCAGTCTGCGAAGAAGTATCATGTCATAACCGTTGAGTTTATCATCCCTGCAAAGATCAGCTGCCGACATATTTATCTCCGTTATTTTTCCAAAAAGATACTGCTGAAGCATAACAATATCTGCTGTGTCGACTGCTCCGTCGCTGTTCACATCGCCTTTAATGACTTCCGGTGTGCCGTAAAGCTCTATCTCTGCAATGTTGCAGCAATAAACGCTATCTTTGTTGTATTCGTTCTGAGGCGCTCCGCTCGGTACTGCATAGCGCACATACCTTGCCGTATTTTCGCAGCCTAATTTCTTAACGTAATTCATTCCGGAATTAGGCTTTCCGCTTACTGTATAAGCCGTTTCCCAGTTGACACCGTCTTTTGAGAACTCGAATCTGCCGTCTACCATACGATACTCATAACCGTTTCTCGGTGCATAACCAATAGCTGATATATTGTAATTTCTGCCGAGGTCCACCATTGTCCAGCCGTCACCAAGTCCGTCAAAATATGTACCTGTGCTGCCGTCATAAGCCTTGTAGAAATCAGAAGACTCCATGTTCTTCCATGATTCTGTTCCGCTGAGCATATCCGGCTTTATCTCTATCTTGTTTTCAAGTGCCGAACCGCCCTTCATACCGTCAATGATGTAAGTTGTTATCGACTGCGGTGCAAGGTCTGTTTTGAGCGATGTACCGCTGATCGCTATATTTCCTATATCCTTCCAGCTTTCGGTATTGCTTGTACGTACAGCCTGTGCAGATGTACCTACCTCATCAAAGCCGGAGAGGTCAACGTTGAATTCCTGAGCCGAACTTCCGCTGTTGATTGCTACGACCACAAGTCTGCCGTTTTTTTCGTCAAATGCAGCCATTGTATTTCCGGAAGATTTAAGCATAGTCATACCCGGACGGATGTATCTCGAAAACTGTCCGAATGAATAGTATTTCTTTGTAAGAATTATCTCGTTCTTATCATGATCGGCTACTGCAAGTCCCCAGAATCCGCCGTTTACATTGACCATTCCCTTATCCTTGTTTCCATTCATGCCTACTGAGGAGATGTGGTTGTCGATAGCCTGCCAGAGTATCCATGCTGAACAGTTGAGTTCGTTGCAGTCAAGTACCATACGCTCCGCAAGCCACAGTCCTGCGCCCATTTCTCCGGCATTTGTACCAGATACTCCGCTGCCGTCAACTTCACTCATCCAGAGATTCTTTCCGTTTGCCAGAGCAGTCTCCTTCAGCTTTGAACGCTGTGTGCCGCTGTATGTATGGGTGTCTATACGTCCGAGAATGTTCCTTGCCTCAGAGGAAAGCTTGTTGAAGCAATCTATCTGTGTGTCGATAGAGGTCTCATCTGTTCCGCAGATAATAACGTCATTGAGACCTCGCTTGTCAAGAGACTTTTTCAGTTCAACGAGTATCTTGGATTCGGATTCTCCCTGATCGAAGTGGCAGCCCTCCTGCTTCTGACTCAATGCGCCCCAGAAGTTAGTATAAGGCTCGTTCATGGGGTCAATACTCTGCACCTTAACTCCCCAGTATTTCTCGTAATGGTCGCATACCTCGGCAAGATATTCCGCAAATGCTGTATACTGATCGTCGCGTAGGTTATTCTTTCCGGAGTCCTTATTGCCGGTTGAGCATCCACTGTTGGTCATATAATACGGAGGTGAATTTGAGAACATCTCAACTATCATATCGTCTCCGCAAGCCTTGATCGCCCTCTGGACAACATTTCGCTGATTATAGTCAGCGTTCCAGTCATAGGTCACATTGCCGTTGTTATAAACTGTATAGCCGGGCATATTTGAGTCTGTGCGTGTTATGTGGGTGTGTGAAGGATCATCGCCGCCTCCGATATTGAATCTTGCGATGTTCATTCGCAGACCTTCATCGCCATAGAACAGATCAGCAGTCTGCTGTGCGAGAATGTCAGAGTAGCCGACTCTGTTTGCCCACCAGCAAAGAGACGTTCCCCAGCCCTGAAACTTTCCGCCGTTTATCTCGTACCTGTTCTCAGGTGCAAGACTTATGACCATAGCAGCATCCGCAGGTGCGGACTTCTCAGGCACTTTTACAGTCATGCCCGACAGCATTACCAGTGCTGCTGTTACTGTTCCAACCATTCTTTTGAAATTCATACCAATTCCCCTTTTCTGTTTATCCAACCGTTATTTCAGCCGTTATAGTCTTATATGCTGCTGAGAGCTCAGCTTCTTTGCTGAGATTGATAACAGGAGTGCCGTCCGCACTGAATATCACTCTCTTGATGCGCGTATGCCTGCATGGATCATACAGAGGATCTTTGCTGTATGTTCCGCAGTTTCCGGAAGCATGAGACTCCGGCCGCGCATGGTATACAATAAGCAGATCACCGTTTTCATCAACTACAAAGCAGTTGTGTCCCGGACCTGATTCTCCGTTCAGATCACCTGTTGAAAGCACCGGATGATCAGTTTTTCTCCAGCTTTTTACGTCCATAAGGTCTGCATCTGCGTCCGCTTCGAGCCTTCCGACACAATACTCCGAACCTGTTCCGGATGCCGAAAAGAATACATATACCTTTTCATCCGTCACAAGTACCGCCGCGCCCTCGTTGACGCGGTTATTCACGAGTTCCCAGTTATACTCAGGCTTTGTGAGAAGTATCGGTTTCGAGATAAGCTTATACGGCTCAGCCGGATCTATTTCCGCCATGAACAGCGAGGAATCGCCTTTTATCTCTGCCCAGATGACATAATGTCTGCCATTATGCTCAAAGTAGGTCATATCAAGTGAGAAATTCATGAACGACTCGTCATCACCGTAGGATGCCTGCATCTGACCGCATTCTGTCCAGTTTCCGGTATACGGATCACCGTCGCATTTCAAAACGTAAGGACGTATCGCCCAGATATTGCCGCTCTCCCCTGCCGCAAAGAACATATACCACTTTCCGCCTATTTTATGCATCTCAGGCGCCCAGATATGTTTTGCCATTATGCCCGATGAATGAGCTTTCCATATTACCTTTTCCTCAGCCTCGGCAAGTCCGGCAACCGTTCTGCTTCGTCTCAGTATTATCCTGTCGTATCCCT
Organism: Ruminococcus flavefaciens; assembly: GCA_015067005.1. Lineage (GTDB taxonomy): Bacteria > Bacillota > Clostridia > Oscillospirales > Ruminococcaceae > Ruminococcus > Ruminococcus flavefaciens_AA. The sequence continues at coordinate 155,986 of SVNH01000005.1, read as the reverse complement.
TGTCCACGCTTCCGTAAGCCGGATAAGAGGCTGTGAAATAGTAGTACCCATCCTCGCCGTCAACGATATATGGATCCGCACGTTCAGTTATGAACGGCTCGCTGTAAATATCCGAGGAGGATATAACTTTTCCGGTAACACTATACCTTCCGGGCTTGGAAGTATCTATCTTCTGACGCTCTGCTTCATCCCATTTCACTGTGAATCCAGTCTTTGCCCCGTCACTGTAATCTGCTGTAACCTTGTCCGGCAGAACCGCGTCATCACCTAAATTGATATGTATGTTCACAGGCTCGATGCCTGTGTTTATCTGATTCAGTCCGTCAGAAGGGAAAGCGCTCACAAGAGCATTATACTGATCGCCGTTTATTGGTATAACATACCCATGACGCGGAGTAAAGTCGAAACTGTACTCACTTCGCGGTACAGTTGTGAAGTTTTCAAGATCAGACGTTTCCTGCATAACGTAATAGCCATTACCGTAAGCATCCGACATCATCAGCCACTTATCACTGCCGAGCAGCTTGTAGATATTAGGTCCTTCAACTCCTATATTGCCCTCAGAGACCTGCTTTATCTCACTGTAAGGACCGCTTGCATGATCGGATACCGCAAGATATATACGCTTGTTGGTCTCGTTTTTGTAATACATATAATACTTGCCGTTTTCAAAGATGATGTCCGAATCTATTGCATCGTTTCCGTTCTGCGGAGCAAACAGCAGCTGCGGTGCAGTATCGAGGTTTTTAAGGTCTTTGCTGTAAACATAGTACATTATCGTCCTGTCATCAGTTCCCGGAACTCTCGCTGCAAAATAGATCATATAGGAGTCCCTTTCACGGTCATAAATAGCCTGCGGTGCCCATGCTCTGTCGGCATTCTGCATATTCGGATACTTGTTTGCTATCTCGATCAGCGACTCATCAAACCAGTGTACAAGGTCGGTAGACTTCGCACTTATAAGATTACGGTTACTGTTCCAGCCGAGCGACGACTTCATATCCGTTGCAAGCATATGGTAAAGACCGTCCTCACCCTTGAATATGTAGGGATCTCGCAAACATTCTGTGCCGACTCCTGACTTCCACACAGCACGTCCTCCGTTAAGTGCCTTGAAATGATAGCCGTCAAGGCTTACTGCATAAGAAAGTCTCTCCTGCTCCGGACTGTTGCCGAGAAAATACGCAAACAGATACGCCGTATCTTCCTTTTCATACGGTATCCTGCTCCGGGATTCAATATCAATATCCCTGCCGAGGATATAGTCAGTTATCAGCTGATAATCCTTAGTATCACAAACTCCGTCCGCATTCATATCAGCTATATATGATTCCGGAACAGAAGAATTCTTCACGCCGCCGTAAATATAACGCCCCATGAGTATCTTGTCGCAGCCATTTACCTTGCCGTCCATATTCATATCGCCACGTATGAGAGAGTAGTCGCCGTCAGCAGGACGGATATAGAACTTCTGTCCCTCACCCTGCCAATAGTCCCATTGGTCAATGTTCGCGCCGTTATCATAGCTTATGTCATATACATCGAGCGCGGCATTTCCTGAGCACTCCGCAGTTATATAGTAAGCATCATCAGTACGGTGAAGTATAAAATGCTGAGAAGGAACGTCCTCATAAGCAGAGAGGTATATATTGTTGCCGTTTGTACTGTCGCCGTTTTCAACGGTAAGTGCCAGCGAGGTGTCCGAAGCCGGATGAATACTGCACATACCGTTGCGGCAGCTGACTATTTTCCAGCGCTGTGAGTTATCGCCTTTGTCCTCCCACTGAATGACATTGCCGGTATTATCCGCTGTTATAAGCTTTCCGCTGAGCCGCACCATTATAGTGTATTCAGCACCGCTCAGTACATCTCCGAAGCTGTCGGCATAATAAAGCTTATCCGGTACTGATATTTTTTCCGAGACCATTATACCGCTTGCATCAGACAATATAACCTGTCCAGTCAGCGCTAATGACATCGCAAATGCTGTTATTCGCTTAAAAACTTTCATAACTCGCCTCTTTTCAATCAGGTAATCCTTATTACATTATACACTATCATTCGTATAATTGCAACAATTATTTTTGCTAATACAAAATATTTTTATGTATTCACACCTCTGGACATCTTGACTTTTACAGCCTATTATGTTAAAATATACTCATAAATACTAAAGGAGGCGATCCTATGAACATTCTTTATATCAATTCATCTGTGAGAAGCGATTCGCGTACTGCATTGCTCGCTGAATATCTTCTCAGCAAGCTAAAAGGCAGCATTACCGAAATCAAACCGCATGAAATGTCACTGCCGGCAGTCGATGAACAATTCATCTGCAAGCGCAATGCAGCCTGTGCTTCTGCTGATTACTCGGACGATATTTTCCTTCCTGCCAAACAATTCGCAAATGCGGATATTATCGTCATTGCTGCACCGTTCTGGGATCTTTCCTTCCCGGCTGCACTTAAACAGTACATCGAACAGATAACTGTGAGCGGTATCACCTTTACATACTCAGATGAAGGAACTCCGGTAGGTCTTTGCAAAGCCGAAAAGCTGTTCTATGTTACAACCTCAGGCGGTCCGATGTTTTCAGAAGAATTCGGTTACGGATACATAAAGTCTCTTGCCGGAACTTTTTACGGTATCAATGAAACGAAAATGTTCCGTGCCGAAAACCTCGATATAATAGGTGCTGACATCGGCGGCATCCTCGCTGCATCAAAAAAGGACATCGATAATTATTTCGCATGACTATAAAATTAATGACCGCTCATACCTTAGCAAGGTATGGTGCGGTCATCTGTTTTTCTTGAATTTAGGCGCAAGACGTTTCAGGTATATGCGATAGATACTGTCAAGATTAAGGTCGTAAAGCAGAAAAAGTATATTGGCAAGTCCAAGCATCACATATGCGCCGTATCTGCCGTAATCCGAAAGTTCATCTGCCATCTGGTCAAGTCCGAAGATATATACTGTAACGTAATAATATGCAATGACACAAACATTGAATATAGCAGTCCTCAGCGCCATTCTCAGTCCTTTAAGCGGTATCTTCTCGGTATACAGACGCAGTATCGGATAGTGTCCGAACAGCATAATGAATATCAGCGCCGCTTCCTTATCAAACGTTATGAACATTGAAAGCAGACTTACCGATATGTACGTCAGCAGAGCCCAGCTTTTACTGACCTCTGCTGATATTATCATCATGAGTATACCGGCAGCCATCGGCAGTACAAGATACAATGCGGGTATCACGCCTGCAAGGAACATCGTAACGAGACATAAAGCCGATACTATTCCGCCAAGTGCTACTCTGTAACTTATACTTCTCATTTTTTGTCTCCGGTCTTTTCCTTCGCTTTCTGAACATTGTAAGTCAGTGCGGCAAGAATTTTGCTTGGAATGAATCTTTGTCCGATAGCGCAGGCTTTTATAGACAGTCCTGGAATAGCAAAAAGCTTGCGTGAAAGCGCCTTCTTTACAGCGTATTCAGCAGCAAATGCCGGTGAAATAGGCTTTGCACTGAACGTAACCCCTGCACGGTTATTGAAATTTGTGTCAACAGGTCCCGGACATAGCACGGTTATGCTGACATTTGACTTTGCACGGCGTAGCTCCTCATATATCGCTATCGAAAGTCTGAGAACGTAGTTCTTTGAAGCATAGTAAGAGGATAGAAGAGGTCCTGTCATGAAGCCTGCAACAGACGCTACATTCAGTATAATACCGCTGTCACGCATTTTGAAGTCGCACAGAAAAAGCTTAGTCAGGATATGAAGCGCTGTTATGTTGACGTTTATCATGTTTATCTCGTCTTCAAGGTCAGTCTTGTCGAATTCACCGAATATACCGTATCCGGCATTGTTCACAAGCATATCGACGTTCTTTTCACGGCAGAATTCGTATACTCTGAAAACATCCTCCTTCTTTGAAAGATCAGCGCTTATTATCTCGGTGTTGCCGAGTTTTTCCTGAAGTTCGCGCAGAGCGTCCTCATTTCTGCCGGTGAGTATCAGCTCCCAGCCTCTTCTGCTGAGTTCATTCGCTATACTTTTTCCGATACCGGATGTTGCTCCTGTTATAAGTGCCTTCATGTAATTCTCCTTTCTTAGTTAGCTTAGTGTTGATAGAATGTCCGGTTTGCTCAGATTCTCGATACCGAACAGAAAGAGTACCTGTTCATAGTCTGAGAATCTTATGTGATCGCTTATCCTGCCTTCTATAAGCTCAGGAGATACAACGTCTATCTCGCTGTAATGCTGTGTAAGGAACGGTATAAAGCAATCGGCATAATCATCTTTAATCACGAGAAGCTTTCGTTCATTCTTTACTGTTGTGGTTATCTTCAGAAGCGGTACTTCCTCGCCAAGATACGCATTATACATATAATCCATATCAAGCAGCTTTTCGTCATATATATGCTTCTCAACAGTTTTTCCGCTGTTATAATATCCCGTACAGCTTACGATCTCGGCACCGCCGCTGCATGAATAGAAATCAATTATATCCGGTCGTATACCGTCATACTGACTGCGGTTGTAAAGATCACCGCGGAAGTCTGAGGTCGCATGGTGTACTGAGTATTTATCATATGTCGTAGGCATAAACCCAAGACGCTGTATTACGGTTCTGTAAACACAGTATGCTCCATAGCTTGTCCACTTATTATCGCTGCGGTAATAGATGTAATTCTTATTGAGCATTTTCAGGATATTGTAAGCATCTATCCTCTTTATCTTGCGGTTGAGTTTATCATAGATGTCACTGATCTGCTGACTTTCGCGGTAGGTATCGAACTGCTCAGGTAGCTTTTCGCGGTATACTCCGGATGAAGTCGGAACTGCAACTACGTATATTGCACCGTTATAGCTTTCAGCAAAGCTGTTAAGCGCCCTGATACTTTCGTCTGCTCTTGCTCTGTCCGAAGCCTTTGCGTCAAGAAGCATATCATCAGCGATATACACGCCATTGATGATACCCTCTCCGACCTCAGCCCTTATAGCTGCATTGAGCTTTATCCATACACCGCGCATTGCGAAATGATCGGCAGTATAGGTACAAAGCTGAGAAGCCGTAATGCCGTCCGCAACCGCTGACAAGCTGAATCCCGGTCTTCCTGCAAGAGGTCGGTTCTCGTTTTCTGACGTATTTTCCTTTTTGCCAAAAAATGTGAAGAGCATAAAGAATGCCATAAATGCAAGTACCAATACCGCAGTTACTCTGCTTGATAATTTTGTCATTCTGCGTTCCCTCCTCACAGCCTTACAAGTATCATTTCAGAACTGCCGGAATACGATATAAGTGCAGTACATACTATCAGCAGTGATAATACCATTACCGGCGAGATCACTGAAACTGCCGTTCTTACCTTATTCTTGCCGGATCTCATCATCATATTCTTAAACAGGTCTGTCGAGGCATACATACCTATCAGCAATACAACTATGTATGATTTCAGCAGATACAGTGAAAATGTATCCGCAAAGTTTGCACCGCCGCCTGCCATTACTCCGATGTAGCGAAGCGAATACGAAAGGCTCTCTCCGGAGAAGAATACAAAACAGATCATTACCGCAAAGAAGGTATATATGATCCCTGTTACGTTGAGCAGCTTTGCACTGCTTAACTTGTTTTCAAGAGTTATTCCCGCACCTAAAAGCAGTCCCCATATCAATCCGTTTGCGCTGAACGTATACCAGAAGCCGAACAGCCCCCATACTCCAATGTATATCAGCCTTCGCAGAACATTATTGCTGAAACGCGAGAACAGCGGCTTTGTGACGTATCTTCTCATCCACTGTATCAGCTGTATGTGCCATCTTGCTGCAAAATAGCGGATCTTCGTACTGAACAGAGGATAGTTGAAGCTCTGAGGCATCTTTATGCCAAAGCAGTAGCTCACACCTGTTCCCATATCTGCAAATCCCGAAAGAGTAAAGTACAGACACATTACGTAAGCTATCATTCCCAGCCATGCTGTCAGCGAGGACATTTCCTTCAGCGAAGTGCTGTGTGCCGCTGTATATAGCTGATAAAGAGTATCTGCCGCGATTATCTTCTTTGCAAGACCTTTTACAAATATCGTAAGTCCGACACCTATTTCCGAAAGATCAGTCTTTCTTCCTTCCATTGCTTTCCTGAAACTATTGTATCTCAGTATAGGTCCCATTATCAGACGCGGAAAGAATATCATATACAGTGAAAACAGTATAATATTCCGTTCGGCTTCGATTTTTCCGCTGTAAACGTCAACAAGCATTCCTATCGCTGAAAGAGCCAGAAATGATATGCCTATCGGGAAGAACGTCTCCGGGAAACCTAAACTCAGTCTCACTTCAGAAAACAGATCAGTCCTGAATACAAACAGAGAAATAAGGTCGCAGAATACAGCAAATGAGAACACTGGCAGTGATATTTCTTTTTTGCTGCGGTAATGTCCTATCAGTCTCGTAGACGCATAATTTATCAGGACGTATATACTTACAAATGCAAGGTATCTCAAGCCTATCATCGCGCTGAACGCTGCACTCAGCCCAAGCATGACCGCCGGCTGACTCTTTTTGGGGGAAAGATGATATATCAGCATTGATACAGGCAGAAATCCATAGATGAACAACAGACTGCTATATATCATTTTCATTCTCCTTGCAGGCTTTTACATAGTCTTCAAGCTCTTTAGCTGTCATCATAGTCCTGAGGACCTCTACAAGTGCTGATGCAGACATAAGCTCAGGGAGCCCAAGCTTTTTCTGTAACCTTTTACGCAGCAAACTGCTCTGTCTGCCTCCGCTGAGACCGAGTTCAAACAGTGTAAGCTTAGTAATATCACTTGTTTTTCCGCTTTCCGAAGCAGCTATACCTGCTTTCTCAAATATCTCGGAAAGTGTCCTGACGTTTATGCCTTCAACTCCGAGCTTTCCCTCTGCTGACGGCTTTTCCTTACGCTTTTCCTTTCCGAACACATCAGGGATGTATACATTACGGATATTTCCGTCCACAGCCCCCTTGAGATAGCCGCGTATCTTCCTTCCTGCGCTGTCGGAATCAGTCAGTATTATGATACCGGTAGTACGCGCATAATATCGTATCAGTTCAAGCTTTTCCTTGTCCTTGAAAATGCCGAAACCGTTCGTAACTATTATTACTGCATCCACGACAGACGATAGCTTTATCTTATCATATTTTCCCTCGACTATTATAGCCTCATCTATCTTTAACATCTGTTCCTCCGTTAATTCTTAGTCATGAGCATTTTTGTAACCATCTGCTCAAGAACTATCTTCTCATCTGAAGACGATGAATTCAGTTTCTGTGCTGTATCACGCAGTATTACAAGGCAGGCACGAAGTCTGTTTATACTCATCCTTGAACTGTCTCTGAATGCGTTATCGACCTTGAATCCCCATATATACCCGAAATCATCCTTCATTCTTTCCGGACTTTTTCCGGATGCTCTCGCACACGCAGCACGGTACATATCAATAAATGAAGTCGTTATGTTAGCAAGAACTGATCCGCGGTTATCCTTATCAGTCATGATCTCATCAAGGGCTTCAAAGGCTTCGTTCCGCTTCATTGAAGCAACAGCATCTGCAAGCTTGAAAACATTGACACTGCTCTGTCTGTGGACCATATTCTCGATAACATCGCGCGTTATCTCGTTTTTTCCGGCATAGGCACAAAGCTTATCCACTTCATTCTTTATAGCAAGAGTATCGGAAAGACACATCTCTGCAAGCTCGCGGGCGTTGTCAAGCGAAATGAGACCTCCGCGCGCTGAAACTGCTGCCGCGATGTCCTTTGCAAGTTCATTCGGTGTCTTTACCGGACATATAACAGCTTCACCGTTTTTTGCTGCAAGATCAGCAAGCTTTTTGTTTTTGTCAGTGATAACGTTACTGCGTGTTTTTCTGTCATACTTTGTTTTGATCTCAAAGCCCGTAACGTTGAAAATCACTATCGTCATCGGCGGAATATCCTTGACGATCTCAATGAGTTTCTTGTTATAATCCTCTGCTGAACGCCCGCGCATATCCTCACGCGGCTTCTCGCAGTTATAATCATTTATAAGTATGCAGTTATGCTCAGCCATCATCGGCATCATCTGAACAGTATCATACAACTCGGAAAAGTCGAGTTCTTTGCCTTTCATACGTGTCAGGGCAAAGTCCTCACTGTCGCCGACAGCAGCCCTGATTATCTTCTTCGTTATCTTTTCAACTTCTGTGACATTCTGTCCGCATATATAGTAAAGATTCGACAGCTCGCCTTTTTTAAGCTTTGCTTCCGCCGACCTTGGATCTGTGTATGGCATTATAATCTCCTTACCTTATACCCTCCGCTGCCAGACAGCGTTATCTCAAAATTATTGTATGCTCCTTCAATTTCATCATCAAGGTATATCACATCAGGAGCATCTCTGATGATACTATTCTTGCTTATATTCCCGTAGCAGATACAGCATCCACTGACATTTTCCACTGATCTGTCCGCAGGTATAAAGTTCAGTGTACTGTCACGAAAATCAACTGTAAGCACTCCGTCAGCGTACTGGATACTGTATTCATCCGATTCAAGCGCAAAGCCTTCGCTGCCGCAGCTTTTTTCGATTTTGCCGCCAAATACAGTTATATCACCTGTAACATATATATCGTCAACAGCTATGTACTCAAACGCTTTTTCGTATGCGGAATACTGCGACTGTACCTTCTTCGTAAGCACAAGAATATCAGCATCAGAAATGTTATTACTCATCAGATATTTTCTGACATAATCCGGAGACTTATAATGTCCGCTCAGGTCGATTATCTCCGTCCTGCCTTTGTATGTGACAACTACTGCCGCATTGCTTCCTCTGCCAAGAACTGCTATATTGAAACGGTCAAACATAATTCTACCATACAAAGCGGAAGTCAGGAACAATACGCTGCAAGCACAGGCAGTCAGGCAGGCTGTAAGACGTCTGCTGTGGAATATCAGCTGAAATACGCCCACTGCCGAAGCAAGTACAAATGCGATCATTATTATTCGCTCACTGCCGGCTGAAAAATGTGTTTTTCCAAGCCGCGCTATTCCATCCGACATATACAGTACCATATCAATGATGTACTTAGCCGGCAAAAGAAGTGATATTGCTCCTCCTGTTACAAAATAGAGTACACCAGCCGCAAGTGCAGCGGTACAAAGCGGAACTATGAATACATTAGTAAAAGGCGAGATAAGCGATGTCTCGTCAAAATACTTCATACTGAAAGGCATGATACACAGTGTCGTGCAAAGCATTGTTACAAATGCACGGGGGAATATCCAAAGAAGCCTGTCCTCAGGCATATTCTTCACCATATAAGGTGCAAAAACTCCGATACCGAAAGTTCCGGCAACAGAGATCAGAAATCCGCTGCTGTATATTGCATATGGGTTGAATACACATATCAGAAGGACTGCCGCTGATAGTGAAGTAAAAGTATCATTCTGTCTGCGGAAAATCGCTGCAAGATACATCATATCAAGCATTATCGAAGCACGTATTGCTGATACAGGCGATTCCGCTGCAACAACCAGCATAAAAAGGAACAGATTCATTACCGCAAACGCAGGTATACGTCTAATACGAAGCTTTCTGAGCAGCCACATCAGCATGAATGCGATCATCGAGACATGAAGTCCCGAAACCGCAAGAATATGCGCTATACCGCATCTTGAAAGCGCTGTGCGCGTACTGTCATCTATACCGGATGCCTTTCCGAAAAGCATACTGCTCATAAAGCTGCCGCTGGCGCTTCCCATTTTCAGCCTGAATTCATCGCTTGTACGTTCACGGCGCTCACGCAGGAAATTGTGCAGTCTTTTGGTATTGGTTTTCTCTGTACTGATACTCTCAGGCGACACAAGGGTAAGATATACCCCATCCGACCTGAGACGCGCCCGGCTGTCGTAGAGATAATCGCCCTCCGGAATAGAAAAGCCGCAGCTTCCGACTGTTATAACATCGCCGTATCCGACCTGAAGTGTATCAGTATAAAGCTGGACCTTTGCTGAAATCCCGCTGTCAGAAGTACCGCTGAGGATATACTGCGACTTCCCGCCCTCATAATCCTTTATCGCTGTAACTTCTCCGCTATAACTGCCGGAAGTTCCGTCAAGCGACGTTATACGGTCATAAGTCAGAGCAGTATACGCACTTATATAGACAGCTGCGACCGTAAAGCATACCGCTGCAATTATATAGTCGCAGCGATGCAGACCATTGAGCCTGCCTGTAAATAATACTGCTGCCGCAAGGCTAAGCAGAAAAATAACAGTAGCAATTCCGCTAAAAAATGAAGCGAAAAACAATCCCGCCATATATGCTGCCGCAGCTAAAATCATTTTTCGCTTCATACTATTTATCCCTTACTTAAAGAAAAGCGGAAGCTTTTCAAGGAAAATTATATCTTTTCTGTCAGCCGCATCGCCCTCAGCGAGTACAGCTGCCTTTCCGGAAATAATACCGCCGGCTGCTTCTGTCAGTTTTTCAAGCGCGATGAGTGATTCACCGGTGCTGATAACATCGTCCACGATGAGGACGCGCTTGCCTTTCAGCATTTCTGCCTTTTCCTTAGAAAGGCAAAGCTTCTGTACATTCGCAGTGGTTATAGACTTGACCGATACCTCTACCGGATCTGTCATATAAAGTTTCACTGATTTTCTCGCAACGATATAGTTCTTGCCGCTCTGTCTTGCCATTTCGTAGCCGAGAGGAATACCCTTTGATTCTGCTGTAAGAATAACATCAAAGTCTCCGCATTTTTTGAGGAGCTCCTCAGCACAAGCTACTGTCAGCTCAACGTCAGAGAACATTATAAACGCAGCTATGTCGATCTTATCATTGAGAGGACAGCGGATGAGTTCCCTTTCAAGTCCGGCAATAGTCATTTTATAGGTCTGTGACATATACTTTTCTCCTTATTCGGTCTTGCCGAGCGACTCAGGTCCCCAGCCCATTTTTACTCCTGCGAGCATATGGAAGTGGATATGCTTAACAGTCTGACCGGCATCGTCACCGCAGTTGTTGATAATACGGAAGCTCTCGATATTCTCCTGCTTTGCGATCTTTGCAGCAGCCTCGAACACCTTAGCGATAACCTCGGAATTCTCAGAGGTTATCTGGTCTGCACCGCTGATATGTACCTTAGGGATTATAAGGCAGTGGAAAGGTGCGATAGGAGCGATGTCCTTGAATGCGAATACGAAATCGTCCTCATAAACCTTTGTGCTTGGGATGTCTCCGTCAATGATCTTGCAGAATAAGCAGTCCATAATAATTCTCCTTTACAAATAGTTTTTATAATTCGGAATTTATTCAGGCTTACTTAACGAGTTCGGACACTACGCTCTCGAACTTGGAAAGAGCCTCATCTATCTTGGTTATATCGCCTGCACCAGCCATAGCGCCGTCCGGCTTACCGCCGCCCTTGCCGCCGGTCACAGCTGCGATCTCACGTACAATTTTACCTGCATTAGCGCCGGCTGATACAGCATCCTTTGTACATACGCAGTAGAATGTTCCCTTTTCGCCGACAGTTCCGGCAAAGAGTGCAATAATAGCTTCGTTCTTGTCCTTTACACTGTCGCCGAGTTTGCGGAGAGCATCAGGTGTTGAACCGTCCATACGTGCAGAAACGAGCTTAACGCCTGCGACCTCTTTAGCGTTATCGAAGAGAGCAGCTGTCTTGGCATTAGCCATCTGCTGTGTGAGGCTTTCAAGCTTCTTATCCTTTTCCTTGAGTTCAGCAGTCATTGCTGCACACTTCTCAGGAAGTTCGCTGAGATTTGCAAGCTTTATTGCCTTTGCTGCCTTTGTTATAGTATTCTTATATCCGTTGAGGAGTTCCATTACTCCAAGACCTGTAACAGCTTCGATACGTCTAACACCGGCTGCTACCGAGCTTTCGGAAACTATCTTGAAAAGTCCGATCTGTGAAGCGTTTGATACATGAGTACCGCCGCAGAATTCGATAGAATCTCCGGCTGTTACAACTCTTACTGTATCGCCGTATTTCTCACCGAAAAGTGCCATAGCGCCGAGCTTCTTAGCTTCCTCGATAGGCATTTCCTCCATTGTTACAGGAATAGCTGCCATAATAGAAGCGTTTACGATATTCTCAACGTCTGCTATCTCGTCCTCAGTCATTGCACTGAAGTGGTTGAAATCGAAACGGCAAGCCTTCTCGTTTACAAGCTGACCAGCCTGATGTACATGATCTCCGAGCACCTTGCGGAGTGCATTCTGGAGAAGATGTGCGGAAGTATGATTACGCATGATCGACATTCTGCGCTCATTGTTTATCATAGCTGTAACGCTGTCGCCCTTGCTGATACATCCCTGCTCGATTGATGCAATGTGGAGGAAATGTCCCTCTGATTTGATAGTATCAGCAACTGCTGCGATATTTGCGCCGGCAAAGATAGTACCGTTATCGCCTACCTGTCCGCCGCTTTCAGCGTAGAAAGGAGTCTTGTCGAGTACGATAACTACATCATCGCCCTCAACGGCACTGTTTACCTCAACGCCGTCCTTGTAGACTGCAAGTACCTTTGCATCGCTCTCGCTCATACTTGTATAGCCTGTGAAGACTGTTGCCGGAGCGTCTACCTTGATGCTGTTGTCAGCCCATGAAGAACCTGCCTTTGCAGCGTGGTCTGCCTTAGCTCTTGCGCGCTGTTCCTTTGCAAGCTCAGTGAATCGGTCGCGGTCAACAGTAAAGCCCTTTTCCTCGCAGATCTCTTCTGTGAGGTCTATCGGGAAGCCGTATGTATCGGAAAGTCTGAACGCATCATCGCCTGAGAGAACGTTCTTGCCCTCAGCCTTGAGTGCGTCTGTATAGCTGTTGAGAAGTTCTGTACCCTTGTCGATAGTCTTCGCAAAAGCCTCTTCCTCAACGCTGATTATCTTCTTGATGTAGTCACGCTTTTCAGCGAGTTCAGGATAAGCGCCCTCGTTCTCGTTGATAACTGTATCGCACACCTCGCAAAGGAACGGACGTGTGATACCTAAAAGTCTGCCGTGACGTGCAGCTCTTCTCAGGAGACGGCGGAGGACATATCCGCGTCCTTCATTTGAAGGAAGAATACCGTCGCCGACCATAAGGGTTGTGCTTCTGATGTGGTCAGTGATAACACGGAGCGAAACGTCAGTCTTAGCGTCCTTCTTATACTCAACGCCTGCGATAGACGAAATATGCTTCATTATATTCTGAACGGTATCGACCTCAAAGATGTTGTCAACGCCCTGCATAACACAGGCAAGACGCTCAAGTCCCATACCTGTATCTATGTTCTTGTTCTTCATTTCAGCATAGTGACCTTCACCGTCGCTGTCGAACTGGCTGAATACAAGGTTCCAGATCTCGATAACACGGTCGCAGTCGCTTGCCTGCTCGAAATTCTCGAACGGACCGTAAGCCTCACCGCGGTCGAAGTGTATCTCAGAGCATGGACCGCACGGACCTGAGCCGTGCTCCCAGAAGTTGTCCTTTTTACCAAGACGTATTATCCTGTCGTGAGGGATACCGATCTTATTTTCCCAGATCTGCTCAGCCTCATCATCACTCTCAAAAATAGTGATCCAGAGCTTTTCAGCAGGAATAGCAAGAGTCTTTGTAAGGAACTCCCATGCCCACTCGATAGCCTCTGTCTTAAAGTAATCACCAAAAGAGAAGTTTCCGAGCATTTCAAAATATGTACCGTGACGTGCAGTCTTACCAACGCTCTCAATGTCGGGAGTTCTGATGCACTTCTGACAGGTAGTTACTCTCTTGTTGGGAGGAGTTGCCTGTCCGAGAAAGAACTTCTTGAGCGGAGCCATTCCCGAATTGATGAGAAGCAGGCTCTTGTCGCCCTGAGGCACCAGAGAAGCGCTTGCCATTCTCGTATGATCCTTGCTCTCGAAGAACGAAAGATACTTTTCACGTAGATCGTTAAGACCTGTCCACTGCATAAATATATCTCCTTTAATAAAAAAAATAATACTAAGTAATACAAAAAGCCCCGCCGCCAAAAGGGACGAAGGCTCTCGTGGTACCACCCTAATTCAAAAGAACCGCAGTTCTTTCCTCAGCATCCTTAACGCAGATATACGCTGTGATTTCTCACAGTGGCTCAGGGTAAGCACCTATCCCCGACGTAAAAGCTTTCACCAGCCGCTTTCTCTCTGAAACGTCTTCCGGACAGTCAGTCCCTTCACTGCCATACCACTATATTATAACGCAGCATCGCAGAATTGTCAATGGTTTTGAGAAAAAAAGTCTATCTTTTAAGCTTTGTTACTTCCTCGGCTATCCTTATGAATATCGGAGCAGCGGACTTATTTCCATATCCGCCGTCCTCAACAAGCACAGTAAGGGCGTACTTTGGCGAATCAGCCGGAAAAAATCCGCTTATCCATGCGTGGCAGAGTTCCTCACCGTCATCGCCAAAGCGTCCGGTCTGGGCTGTTGAGGTCTTAGCGCCAACTGATACGATGTCTGAACGTGCATTCGATTCCTTGTTGTCCCTTATAGCTGAGATCATCATCTGACGCAGCTGTTCAGCTGTATGCTTTTCAAATACTCTGCTCAGCTGTGGAGTTTTTTCATTTGCGATTGTTTTACCGTCTATTGTGATACCCTTTATAAGCCGCAGCACCGGCATCTGACCTCCTCCGGCTATCGCGCAGACAAGCTGCGTTATCTGGAGCGGCGTCGCAGTAAGCTTGCCTTGTCCGAATGAAAAATTTGCCATTTCCGCAGGTATGTCAAGCTGTCTTGCAGTCGGCAGAACTCCGGCTGAACCTATCATGCTTTCGCAGAGATAGGTCTCTTTTCCGAAGCCGAGTTCGTAAGCCTTTTCCCTGAATCTCTTCGCATCAAGTTCGCGGCTCAGACTTATGAAATACGTGTTGCAGGAATTCGTCATCGCCTTGGACATACTCTGCAAACCGTGTCCTGCAAGCTGGTGACAATTGAACCGCTGACCGTCAACATTTATACATCCTGTGCATTCATAGTCGTAGTAACTCTTCCCCTCCTCAATAGCCTCGCAGGCTGTTACAAGCTTGAATATCGAACCAACGCTGTAAGAACACAGACATCGGTTTAGCAGCGGACTTCTCTCGTCTTTTATCGCACTTTCAAGGTCATCTGCCAAATAATCAGGAAAGCTTGCCATACCAAGTATGTCACCGGTCTCTATTTCCGCTATGACTACCGCTCCCCTGCCGCAGCTTTTGCCGTATTTCTCGCATATACGCTGAACATCACTGTCAATGGAAGTAACCACTCCAGCCTCGTCCGCCTTGCTGCTTACTATACTCTTGCCGTCGCCCATAAGCACACGTCCGAAACCATCTATTGAGTACGAAACGCTGTTCTCACTGCCCGCGCTGTGAAGAATACTGCTGTAAGCTTCCTCTATCCCGGACACGCCTTTACCGTCAGAAGTATAGCCTATGATATGCTGTGCAAGCTGATTTTCCGAATACCTCTGAGGTAGGCTGAATACAGTGACCGCATCGCTTTCCGGAGTATCCTCAGCGCAGCCGAATGCAAACGGTTCGCCATTGTCAAAGTCTGCGGAGAATTTCTCCTTATCGAGGGCATAATCAATGTATTTATCCTTATCAGCAGACTTCGGAACTATCACCGCCTGATATATTTTCTGAGAATTGTTCAGCGGTCTGAGATTGCGGTCGAAGATAGTGCCGTTCGTCTCAGAGACACATATTTTCAGCACTGAACGCTCATCGGCTGCACTTACGTATTTCTGCTCAAATGCTATTGAAAAATAATGCAGTATGAGAACTGTAAAAAAGACAAAAAACATCGCCGTGAGTATCACTATTCCGTGTTCGCCGCGTTTACGTACCAAAAAAATCACCTCCGGAGTAGTATCTGCTCCGGAGGCTGAATTATTCCTGTTCAAGTACAAGTGTGAACGGACCATCGTTGTGTATCTCGACTTTCATGTCCGCACCGAATCTGCCTGTTTCTGTCCTGAATCCCTTACTGCGGCAGTAATCAACAAAGTATTCATAAAGCTTTTCCGCTTCCTCAGGCTTAGCAGCCTGTATGAAATTCGGACGATTTCCCTTACGGCAATCCGCATAAAGCGTGAACTGAGGTACCACAAGCAGTGAACCTCCGACATCCGTAAGCGAAAGATTGATCTTTCCGTTTTCGTCTGAGAATATCCTGAGATTCAGTATCTTGTCAGCAAGACGGCGGCAGTGTTCCTCATTGTCACCGTGACCTGCTCCGAAAAGCAGAAGATACCCAGTGTCTATCGCACCGCACGATTCACCGTCTACACGCACACTCGCTGAGGTGACTCTCTGCAAAACTATCTTCATCCCGTCACTTCCTTACGATTTCCATTTCAAACGGCTTGAGTTCAAGTTTATCCTTGCCTGTCGAGTCGATAATGCTATACATCGGCTTAGGAAGAGTGATAGTAGCATTCTCCTCAGAATTGTTGAAAAAGAAAATGTAATCATCAAGACCGTTAGTACGTGTCGTTACCTCTACTCCCTTAGGAAGTCCTTTAAGACGCGGCATACCGGTCTGACGCATTATATTTCCCGCAAAGCTTTCATAGAAATCCATTTTGCATATGGTACCAACGTAGTAAACAACACCGCTGCAATATCTGTTCATAGTTACCGCAGGACAGCAGCGATAGAAATTATCATTGTATTCCGCATAAGCCTTAGCAGTTGTAACACGCAGTATATCGCACCACTTGCTGCAAACGAACTTGTTTCCGGCAAAATCAGTGATAGTCTGTTCGTTTTTGCCAACAGGATCATACTCAGTTATCTCAGCGCCGATGAGTTCCCTGTAAACAGTCGGGAGCGGCTCCATAATACAGTTATTATTACTGTCCTTGACGCCGCTGCGGTTGGTCATGACAAGTGTTCCGCCATTTATAACATAGCGGTAGATATTCTCAGCTGACGACTTCTTATAAACATACATCGAAGGCGCTATCACGACTTTATAATTTGATAGGTCAGAATCAGGCGAGACGACATCAATGTTTGCACCGTAGCGTGAGAACGCCGCATGGAAATACCTCAGCTGTTCAAGGTAATCGAAGCCTTCTGACTGCTGCTGTAATCTGAGTGCAAATCTGTTTTCGGGAGAATAAAGTATCGCAACATCCGATACCAGCTCGGTAGTATCTATTACGCTAAGCTTTGAAGCTGTTTTACAGAGTTCAGCGAACTCAAAGAATCTTCTTCCCGGAACATTGCTGTGATCTATCAGTCCGTGCCAGTACATCTCTGCACCTGTACGTGCTGTTCTCCAGCGGAAATGTACTACTGTATCCGCACCGTGTGCAAGAGCCTGAAGCGAATAGCCCATTATCATGCCAGGCTTCGGAGTTCTTGACATAGGCGACCAGCTTCCGGTAGGTCCGCTAAGCTGCTCCATGACCCAGAAACTTTTACCCTTGACACCACGCATCATATCAAGGAAAAATGCGTGTGAATAGAATTCTTCAGTATCTTTCGGAATCTCTGCCGGCGGATAGTTATCAAACGATACAAAGTCCACCTCGTCGAAGAGTTTATACAGATCCGGAGTATTCTCACTGACAGATGTATTTGCGGTAAGCTTGATCTTAGGTGCTTCACGCCGCATCGTAAGTGCTATTTCCTTAACGAATGCAGTTGTGCTTTCACTTGTGAACCTGAACCAGTCGAGGCAGAGTGCAGGATTCTGCCACGCCTTCGGGTAGGCGTTCGGCGGCTGTATCTGAGTGATACTGCTGTATTCACCGCTCCACACACTCGTTCCGAAAGCGGCGTTTATCTCTTCAAGGCTGCCGTATTTATCAAGCAGCCAGTTCCTGAAACGCGCCTTGCATTCATCGCAGCAGCACTGAGAAGCTTCAAGCTCATTGTCTATCTGCCATGCAACTACCGACGGATGATTCGCATAGCGCAGAACGAGCTGAGTTGCTATACGTTTAGCATAGTTCATGAATACAGGCGAATTCACACAGCGATGTCCGCGTATACCGGTCTGTATCTGCTTGCCGTCAGCGCCTGTCTGAACGATCTCAGGGTGTGATTCGTAAAGCCATAACGGCGGACAATTCGTCGGAACTCCGATAACGATCTCCATTCCGAATCTCTGAAGTACAGATATTGCATTATCAAGCCATTCAAAATCGAAAACGCCTTCTTTAGGTTCAAGCTTCGACCATGCAAACTCTCCTATTCTTACGACCTTAACACCTGTCTGTGCCATGAGTGCTGCATCCTGTTCCCAGAATGATCTGTCCCACTGTTCGGGATAATAATCTACACCTATCTTCATAATATCCTCCGGTCAAATCATATTTTATATTCTATCAGCTGGCAGTTGCCCATAAACCAGCCGGCAAATTCTTTTGCTGTCATATCATTGAAGTAAGTCTCGATGACTCTGCAAACGCCGCCGTGACTTACTATCAGTACATTCCTGTCGTTGTATTTTTCAATTATATCGTCAAGTGCCGCATAAACACGGTGACTCAGCTGAAGCAGTGATTCTCCCGTCTTTCCCATTCGGGCTCCGAAATCAAGCTTGTTCTCCGCAAAGCCCTCGGTAAAACGGGACTTCTGTTCAAACTGACCGTAGTTCCATTCCCTCAGACGTTCATCGGTTATCATCCGGATACCGGTTTTTTCAGCAATAGCAGCAGCGGTTGTCTGAGCCCTTTTCATAGGCGATACTATCATCAGGTCAACTTCACCGAGTTCAGCTATTTTTTCTGCAAGTTCCTCTGCCTGTTCAATACCTGTATCGTTCAGCGGAACGTCTGTTGCACCGAGTATCAATTCATTTTTGTTATGGTCCGTCTGACCGTGACGGGTGGAATATATCTTCATATGATCTGATTCTCCATTGCCTTGTTTATCTCTGCACGAGCGTTTTCAAGCATAAGCCCGCTCGGATCCTCACCGCCCATGATACGCGCGATCTCAGCGATCCTGCCGTCCATATCGAGTTCAGTGACGTTAGTCTCAGTACGATCGCCGACAACTCCCTTTTCTATCATGAGGTGGTGATCAGCCATGACGGCTATCTGCGAAAGATGTGTAACACAGATGACCTGTCTCACTCTGCCTATACTGCGAAGCTTTATGCCTATCTTCTGAGCAGCTTTTCCGCTTACTCCCGTGTCTATCTCGTCAAAAATCATAGTCGGGATGCTGTCCTTGTCTGCGATGACACTTTTGATCGCAAGCATGATGCGTGAAAGTTCGCCGCCGGAAGCTATCTTCGAGATTGGTTTAGGCTCTTCTCCCTTATTTGCGGATATAAGGAACTCAACAGTGTCCATGCCATTGACCGTAAGCTTGCCCTTTTCGTGCTTTACGGATATTATAACGCCGGACATATTAAGAAATTCAAGCTCGGAAGTCACTCTTTCCACAAATCTTGCTGCAACCTTTTCACGGTACTCATAAAGAGCCTTTGCACGTTCGGTCACAGTGTGAAGAAGCTGCTCGCGTTCAGCCGTAAGACGTTCTATCTCCTCGCGGGAAGAATCGAACTGACCAAGTTCGCGGCAGGCATCATTGTAAAGCCTTATAAGCCCTGCACAGTCCTCAGCGTATTTGCGTTTGAGCTTATTTATAGCGCTGAGACGATTGCTGAGATAATCGAGGCGCTGTCCGTCAAGCTCTATCTTATCGGCAAGCTTTTCAAGTCCGGACGCTATATCCGCTATCTCGATCTCAGCCGCTGTAAGTCTCTCATAAAGCTGATCGAGTTCCGGGATATTCTCAGTGTAAGCCGCTATACTGCGTTCGGCTGAGACTATCATGTCCCCGACTGCTTCATCGCTGCTCAGAAACTGTACCGCGCCGTTTATTGCTGCAAGAGTGCGTTCAGAATCCTTAGCGGCGGTATACTCCTTTTCTATTGTATCATCCTCGTCCTCAGCAAGATCAAGCTCACCTATGTCATCAACTATCTCATTGAGGTAGCGGCTGCGCTCGATACGTGTCTGCTCGATCTTTTTTATCTCACCAAGACGGCGCGCAGTATGCTGAAGCTGTCTGAACGATTCACGGTAGCTGTTAAGAAGAGTGTCATCTCCGCCGAAGCTGTCGAGTATATCAAGATGCTTTTCACTGTCGAGCAGTATCTGGTTATCGTGCTGACCGTGTATATTTATAAGCATTCCGCCGATCTCTTTCAGAAGGGATACGGAAGCAGTCCGGTGGTTTATCCTTGCAACACTTCCGCCGTCCGCACTTATCTCTCGGGTGACAGTTATCTCGCCCTCATCGTGAGCGATACCGAGTTCGTCAAGTTTACTGCATATCTCCGGCGAAAGCTCAGTAAACAGCGCAGTTATTACCGCCTTATCACAGCCGGATCTTACAATATCCTTCGAGCATCGCTGACCAAGAACAGCGTTTATACCATTTATGAGTATCGACTTACCTGCACCTGTTTCACCGGTGAAAATGTTGAGATTTTCGGTCAGCGGTATTGTTGCTTCCCTTATAACAGCAAGATTGCTGATGTAGATTTCCTTTAACATTCCTCAGAAATTACCTCCCAGCCGGAAAGAGTTCGCTCTTGAATTTTTTGGAAAGCTTCTTCGCATCAGCTTCACTGCGAACGAGTATGAAAATAGTATCATCACCGGCTATCGTACCAACTATCCCCTGATGCTCGACCGAATCTATCGCTGCACAAGTACCCTGAGCCATTCCAGCACGGCATTTAAGTACGATCGTATTCATAGCATAGTCAACAGATATGACCGATTCAGCAAACAAACTCTTTTCCACTGCCGATGCCGGAAGCAGCGCATACCTGTATACGCCTTCCGCATCCCTTTGCTTAACAAGTGAAAGCTGCTGTATATCTCGTGAAAGCGTAGCCTGAGTAGTCTTGATACCGCGCTCTGCAAGAAGCTCCATGAGGGCTTCCTGTGTTGCAACAGGCTGCTGTTCAATTATCTCAAGTATTACTTCATGTCTTTTATTTTTCATAAATATCACCGCTGTAACTATTTTATCGGTCTGCAAAGCTTACGGCAGAGCGATTCGTGGAATGAATTTCCGATAAGGTTTATGAAATTGATATTGTTGCGTCCGCGGCAGATGTCGATCGAATCGTTCTCACCCAATTTGATATTGAGAGCGCCGTCAACATTGACTACCATACAGTCCCCGTTAGCAGACTTGTTAGTAAGGCGCAGATGTTTTCCCGCAGAAAACAGTGTAGCGCGTGAGAACAGCGAATGAGGACATATCAGCGTCATTTCGATACATTCAAGATCAGGTTCTATAATAGGTCCGCCGGTCGAAAGTGCATAGGCAGTTGAACCGGAGGGGGTACTGAAAAGCACACCGTCCGCACGGTATCTTCCGACAAGATACCCTTCAGAATAGACTTCAAAATCACATATCCTGAAGCTTCCCGATCTTGCAGAAGCTTCATTGAGAGCCGTATAAACTTCATCGCCCCTGTTGCCGTGATAGGTAATATCAAGCGTCATGCGCTGTGAGATCTCATATTCGCCGGCAGTTAAGAGACGCAGCTTATCAAGCTGATCCGCTTCAAGACCAGCCATGAATCCGAGCGTACCTGTATTTATCCCAAGAAGCTTTGTATCAGTTCCCATAAGGAATTTTGCACAGCGCAGTATCGTACCATCGCCGCCGATAGCTATAACGAAATCAGCCGTTTTAGCTGATACAGCTATATCCTCGAACAGCACAAAATCCTTATCGGCAAAATCTGCCCGGAACTCTCCGCTTACCGAAACCTCTATACCGGCAGAATGGAGCACCTCACACGCCTCACGGGCACAATTTAGTGCATTTATCTTTTGAAAATTCGGATACAATACTGCTTTCATATGAACTCCTTAAAGCTTTTCAAAGGCACTTTTCACAAGTTCCCTGAAATCATGTATCACCGGACCTCCGGCTGAACGTCGGAGCTTCACGAGATACTCTATATTACCGCTTCCGCCTTTGACAGGGGAATAGGTGTATTTTTCGCAAATGAATCCTGCGGCTTGTGCTGCACTGTCTATTTCGCTGAGAACACGCAGATGAACTTTTCTGTCCTTGACTATGCCGTTCTTGCCGATGCCGCTCTTTCCGGCTTCAAACTGCGGCTTTATAAGTACAGCTGCACACGCACCGTCGTTGAGAAGCCTGTATATCTCAGGCAATATAAGTTTCAGCGATATGAATGAAACATCCGCGCATATGAAGTCTGCGCCGCCGGACACGCTTTCTGCCGAAACATTGCGGATGTCCGTGCCTTCCATGTTGACTACCCTGTCATCAGTACACAGACTTTCTGCGAGCTGTCCGTGTCCGACATCGACCGCATATACCCTTGAAGCGCCGTTTTTCAGCATATAATCGGTGAAACCGCCCGTTGAAGCACCGATGTCGATACACACCTTCCCACTGAATTCAAGTCCGAATTCAGCGGCAGCTTTTTCAAGCTTCAGCGCACCGCGTCCGACATATATCTCCTGCTCTGATGACTTTATTTCGTCCTCAGGCGAGATCTCAGCAGAGGCTTTCAGAATAGTTTTACCGTTTACGGTAACGCTTCCTGATCCTATCATTTCCTTTGCTCTCTGCCGGCTTCTTGCAATGCCGCGCAAAACAAGCTCTGCATCAAGCCTTGCCATTCTCACTGCACTCCGTTCTGATATAACGATATATTCTGTCAGCTGAAAGTCCTATCTCTTCAAAGCACTGTTTTACGGATGCCTGTTTTATAAAGCCCTCAGCAGTTTTTCTGCTGTAATTTCCTTTATAACCGTATTCGGCGAGCATATCTCCGATCTTTTCAGAGATGCTTCCCTCACCGTAAGCTTCTTCAAAGAATACTATCCTGTCATAGTCCACGATCTCTCTTATGATGTTGAGATTCAGCGGATATATCTTTGTAAGCTTCATAACATCACATTTTATGCCGTCTTTTGCAAGCTTCCTGTTCGCAAGACAGACCTCGTTATAAAGCCTTCCATAAGCTATCATCAGCGTTGAGGAATCCTTATTGCTTACGAGAAGGTGTTCTGTACTGAGATAATGCTTATCAAAATCAACAGATTCAGCACCGCGCGGATAGCGTACCGCAGCAATGCCTTTATCAGTATATATCGCCTTGTTCATGCACATTTTCAGTTCATCATAGCATGACGGCGAATAGATGACAGTATTCGGGATAGATGTAAGCATCGGAACATCGAATATTCCCTGATGAGTTTCACCGTCCTCACCGACTATGCCTGCACGGTCAATGCAAAGAACAACATGAAGTCCGCCTATCGCAACATCATGGATAAGCTGGTCGTAGGCTCTCTGAAGGAACGTCGAATAAACCGCAAATACCGGTATCTGTCCCATTGATGCAAGTCCGCCTGCAAAGGTAACAGCGTGTTGTTCAGCGATGCCGACATCATAGAACCTCTCCGGGAAGCTGTGCTGGAAGAACTGCAAGCCTGTACCGTATTTCATCGCAGCTGTTATCGCACATATGCGCTCATCCTTCTCTGCTATTTCAACAAGCTCCTTGCCGAACGTTATGGAATAGCTGTCATCAGCTGAGACCTCCGGATTGCCGGTAGCAATATCAAATTTTGAGATACCGTGGTATTCACCGGGGTTCTGCTCCGCAGGACTGTAACCCTTTCCCTTCTGCGTCTTGACGTGTATGAACACAGGTCTGTGATAGGATTTTGCAACGTGTATTACCTCTTCAAGTTCCTCAAGGTTATGACCGTTTACCGGTCCGAGATAAATGAATCCCATGTCCTCGAACATGGTGCTCTGTTCAAGAATCTTATACTTTACCGAGTCCTTGACATACTTGATACCCTTGGTAACGCCGTCACCGACGAGCGGTATTTTACCGAGCCCCTTCTCGACAGTCCTCTTTGTGCGGATATATTTTTCAGTATTTCTGAGCGAGGTAAGGTATCTTGAGACAGCGCCTACACTTTTGGAGATTGACATATTATTATCGTTCAGAATTACAATAAGATTCCTGTCCTTTTCACGGCCGCCGTTGTTCATAGCTTCATAGAACATACCGCCTGTCATGGCACCGTCACCGATAACAGCGACTGCATAGTTATCCTTACCCTGATGCTTCATAGCCTCTGCAATACCGCAGGCTACTGAAACTGATGTACTGCTGTGACCGCTTATGAATACATCATGCTCGGATTCTTCCGGCTTCGGAAATCCGGAAATACCGTTTTTCTGACGAAGAGTAGGGAACTCATCAGCTCTTCCGGTAAGTATTTTATGAGTATAAGCCTGATGACCGACATCCCAGATTATCTTATCCTCAGGAGAATTAAAATTCCTGTGGATAGCCATAGTCAGCTCGACAACACCGAGGTTTGAAGCAAGATGTCCGCCGTTCTTTGAAACAGTAGAGATCAGCATTTTTCTTATATCGCTGCACAGACCTTTGCACTGCTTCAGCGAAAGGTCTTTCAGATCATCAGGCAGAACAAGCTCTGATAATGCGACCTTGTCCTCTGAATTAATAATTTCCTTCATTTTTAACGTTACGGAGAAGCTCTGACTCTCCGCAGCTCCTTACATTAGTTTTTCCTCTTTAAAAGCATTTCCGTTAGTTCTTTCAGGAAACTGCTGTTATCAAATGTTTCAAGCAGAAGCATTGCCTCATCGGTTATGCCCGCAGCGATCTCACGAGCCTTCTCCACACCGTGTATCGTAACGAATGTAGTCTTGTTGAGTTCCTCATCGCTTCCGACAGGCTTTCCAAGTTCTTCCGTAGTGCTTGTGACATCAAGTATATCGTCAATTATCTGGAAGGCAAGTCCGAGCTTATATCCGTAATCCATTGCAGCTTTTATCTTATTATTATCTGTAACTCCGGCAGAGATACATCCCATCGCACACGATACAGCTATGAGTTCGCCGGTCTTGTGGCGGTACATATTTCTGAGATTAGCCTCGTCAACATCTGTGCGTGTTTCATTCTGTATGTCGATGACCTGACCGCCGATCATGCCGTCTCTTCCGACAGCGAGTGCAAGCTTTGAGATGATCGCTACCTTCTGATCTGCCGAAAGCTTATCGTCATCTGCAACAACTGCAAACGGAAGTACCGTTAGCGCATCGCCGGCAAGAATAGCCATAGCTTCTCCGAATGCCTTGTGACATGAAGGCTTTCCGCGGCGGTAATCATCGTTATCCATAGCCGGAAGATCATCATGTATAAGCGAACAGGTATGTATCATCTCGATAGCCGCAGCCGGTGCAGCAGCCAACTCAGTATTTCCGCCGCAAGCCTCACAGAATGCGTAGACAAGCACCGGACGTATGCGTTTTCCGCCTGCTTCGAGAGAATAATTCATAGCTTCAATGAGGTCCTTCTGAGGCATTGCCTCCTCAGTAAGAACGTTATATTTTTTCAGGTTCTCCTCAGTTATTTTAGCAAATCCCGAGAGCTTTTCCTTAAAATTGCTGTTCATTTTTCAATTTCAGACGCTCACGCGCCCTTATCCTCCTCTATTTTTATTTGAGCCTCGTCAAGCTGCTTTCTGCACATAGCCGAAAGCTTAACGCCCTCACCGTACAGTTCAACCGCCTTTTCGAGCGGTATATCGCCTTTTTCAAGCTCAGAAACTATTTTTCCAAGACGTTCGAGGTTTTCCTCAAAAGTTACTTTTTCTTCCATTATTTCACCATTTATCAATTATTTCAGCCTCCGCGCCGCCGTCACCGAACCTTATCTTCACACGATCGCCTTCTGATATATCCTCCGAACTGCCCAGCAGCTTATCGCCGCTGTAAACGAGCGAATATCCGCGTGAAAGCACTTTCAGCGGACTCAGACTTTCAAGCCGTGCTGTATTCTGACACAGCTTGCTGTCAAGACGCTCTATATAGCGGGAAAACGCCAGTTTATTCCGCTCCGTGTAGTTTTCTATCCGGTTTGAGCTGAGCTTTAGTCTGTTTTCCGGAGACTGTCCTGTAAGACGTACATTCAAGGATGCAAGCCTGTCTCTCGCCCTTTCAAGCCTTGCAGACACACTATTTTCAGCACGTCTTGTCAGCGCATCTATGCGTTCATAGAGCGTGTCCGTCGAAGGTGCTGCGATTTCAGCAGCTACTGACGGCGTCGGTGCTCTCATATCAGCTGCAAGGTCAGCGATAGTGAAGTCAGTTTCATGACCTACTGCCGAAATAACCGGAACTTTACAGTTGTATATCGCATAGGCTACCTTTTCGGTATTGAACGCTCCAAGATCCTCGCTTGAACCTCCGCCTCGTCCGACTATTATCACGTCACAGCCTGCCGATTCAGCTTTAAGGATGCCCCTGCACACTGAATCAGGTGCGCCCTCACCCTGAACAAGCGCATTTACTGCATAAATGCTGCCGATCGGATAGCGCCTCGAAAGGACGTTTATAATATCCCTGACAGCTGCTCCGTCAAGCGACGTGACAACGCCTATTTTACGCGGCATAAGCGGCAAAGGTCGCTTGTGATCCTGAGCGAATATCCCCTCGGCAGCAAGCTTTTTTTTCAGCTGTTCAAGTGCCGCATTTACAGCACCCGCGCCGTCCGGCACTATATCATTTGCATAGATCTGATAAACACCGTCGCGCTCGTAAACTCCGATACTGCCGCTCACTATCACCGACATACCGTCCTCGGGCTCGAATTTAAGCCTTGAAGCCGCCTGAGCAAACATTACCGCCTTTACAGCGCTGTTGTCGTCCTTGAGTGTGAAATAGATATGTCCGCTGCGATAATGGCGGACGCAGTTCGAGATCTCGCCTTTTATCATTATTCCCTGAAGGTTCTTGTCTCCCTTCAGTACGAAGCCTAAATATCTGTTGATCTGTGAAACCGTAATTACAGGCATTTTTTCACCCCTGTTTGCTTCAGCCAGCCGTATATCGCTACACCTGCTGCATTATCACAGGAAAACTCAGGTGCGGCAAAAGACGCTCCGGTGAACCTTTCTGTCACACTTCTGCGTATAATGGCATCGGACATGACTCCGCCTGCAAAAACAAGCGGAAGATCTCCGCATTTTTCCTTAGCAGCAAGCGTCATAGCGATGATAGTCTCACCTATGAAGTCAAGGCAGAATCTCGCTGTATCTTCCGGTGAAGCCCCGCGTTCTGTCATCTGACGGCATTTGTTCTCAACGCCGGAAAGGCAGCAGTTTCCGTCCTTGATGACAGGTCTGATCTTGACCTTTTGGTCTGATCGTTCAGCAAGCTTTTCAAGCTCAGCACCGCAGGGAAAGCGAAGTCCAAGCATAAGTCCGCAGCGGTCAACAGCCTGTCCGGCTTTGAGATCAAGCGAAGTTCCGATCTCTGTGACCTTGATTATCAGATCATCGTCCGGCTCACACAGAAGACAATCGGTAGTTCCGCCGCTTACGTGGAACGCAATGAACCGCTCATTCACATACGGCAGTTTTCCTGCTGAATACAGCGCTGCAAGGATATGTCCAACCTGATGCGAGGTTGTGTAAAACGGCAGCTTGTTCACTGTTGAAAGTGAACGTCCAAGCCCCTCGCCGCAGAGAAAGCACGGCATATACGAGCCCTCGATATTTCGCGGACGTACCGATGCAGCTACTGCTTCAAGCGAGAGATCACCGTACTTTTCCGCAAGTTTCTCGACCATTTCCGGAAGCTGCTTAGTATGGTGAAAGACCGCATCGCTCTGACGCAGCCCAAGCTCACCTTCCCTGACCGGAAGAAGCCTCTTCTCCTGAGTTATACTTCTTTCCCCGCAGTTAAAAACAGCCACGGAGGTAGTATAATTGCTTGTATCAACTCCGAGGAAATCACTCATTTTCGGTATTATCCTTGCTGCGGTCGCGTGAGAAAGCGCCGAGAACTCCGTTGATAAACGAAGTATCCTCCTGGTATGTATAGGTCATTGAAAGCTTGATAGCTTCGCTGATAGCCGCATTCATCGGGGTATTGTCATCGTATATCGACTCATAGAGTGCGATCCTGAGTATTGCAAGATTAAGCTTTGATATTCTGGAAATACTTCTCGATTTGCTGTAACCTGAGATGATGCCGTCGAGCTCTTCAGCGTGACTGATAGTGCCCTCAACGATCTTCTTGACCTCATCATTTACAGTTATCTCGTCGATCTCCTCAGCGATCTCATAGAGTTCCTGAATATCATCATCGCGCAGAAGCTGCTCAAAAACCAGCTTGAATGCGCTGTCTCTTATTTCACGTCTTGTCATTTAAACTCTCCTTATATTTTATCAAAAACATTATACATGAAGATCATATCTTCACTCTGTTCAAAACCGTTTTTCAGATAGAATTTTTCACTCGGATACCCCTTTGTTGTAAGAAGCACCATTGCAATAATACCATGATGAATAAGATCAGCCCGTATGTATTCGAGCATTTCTGTACCTATGCCCTGATTCTGGAATTCCGGCAGAACGCAGAATTCATCAATTACATATTCAGGTCCGCGAAGATATGTCAGTTTTCTTCCGAGAACTATCGCAACTATTCTGCCTTCCTCTTCGCATACATATCCCATAGACTGAGGAGCGTCCATTAGCTCAAATACTCTTTGCTCGGCGTTCTCAGAATTCCATTTTTCCTTCCACGGAGGAGCGGTGAAAGTTTCTTTAAATACTTCAGCTGCGCCGGAAAGATCAGATGTTTCATAACCGCGTATCATTCAAACACCACTCCGCTTATCGTAACATTAACTCTTGCTACCGCAACGCCGGTCATATTCTGAACATTTTCCTTTACTGCGCTCTGAACGTCCTGTGCAACAACGCAGGCTTTTTCAGTATTTTTGATAATGATACTGATGTCGATAGCCGCAACATCGCCCATCATCTTTATTTTGATAGGACCGTTCTTTTTCAGCTTGCTGATCTCACCGGCAAGACTTGCAACGCCCTTGACATCAAGCGCTGCAAGCTTTGCAACGGTTATCATAACATCTTCGGATATTTTAAGTTTGCTTTTAACTGCTTCCTTTACAACTTCCATATTGAACCTCCGGTAGCATAGTATTTGAGTGCAAATATTTAACTAAAAGTGTATTTACACTCCCGCTTCTATATTATACCAAAAAAATTCAGAATATTCAACTACTTTACTTCAAAAATTCTTATATTTTCTGCCGGAACTTCAGTTTCGCCAAGAATTATCTCTTTTATCGAGGCTGCCTGCGATTTATCAAGTCCCTCTGTCTTGACTACGACCTTAGCTGTTTCGCCGTCAAGGTAAGCAACACAGTCCTCGAATCCCTGTGCGCGAACAAGTGATTCGATAGTGCCTTCCGATTCGATAAGCTTGGATACCTGAACAGCGTCGATAGCGTTCACTACCTTTTCATCTTCAGTAAGGTCACCGCCGCCGATGATAGTCTGGAGTGTCTGGACAGCTTCATCGCGGTTGTTCATTTTGTCAAGTCTTGCCTGTGCAAAGTAATCGCAAGCCGCAGCGGCATCTGCATTCACAAATTCTGTTTCGCCGTAATGCGTGATGTCGTCTCCCTGTGATACAGGTGTGTCCTTATCGCTTTTTGTCATTGAAGCCGGCGCTGTCGCATAGTTTATGTATACTGCTACTGCAAGCATAAGTGTAAGACAGGTCATGATGATTTGCTTCTTTCCGATGATTATTGTTGGCTTTTTCATAAAATTTCTCCCTTTCTCATTTGAGTTTTGCTACATAGATCTTTGATGTAGATATGCCAAGTGCCGCTGCTGCTGATTTGTATATACGCTCGCGTACTGCCGGATCATTCCCGCCGCTGCATAGTATGACTGCGCCCTCTATCTCAGGAGCGTCTATTGTCTCAATAAGTGCGTTTTTTCCGCTGCTGCCGCCTATAAGTACATACTTCTCTTCCTCCTCTGTTTTATTATCTGATGAACTCTTTCTGCCCTCTGTCGCATAAACATACCTCTGTTCTCCTCCGACCTTCAGGAATACCCTCACTTCACCTGCACCGTCGATATTCCGGAGAAAGCTCTGAAGCCTCTGTTCAGTAGCGCAGCAATACTCCTGCCCGCTCTCTGTACTGAATTCAACGTTATCAGGAACTTCCTTTTTTCCGCCGGATGTCAAAGACGAAAGAAGTACAAGAAGAAGTCCGCATAAACAAAGAACTGCGGCGGCGGTCATAATTTTCTTGTCCTTTTTAAGATTTGCAAGCTTTTCAGGTATCTCCATTTATTACCTCCGTATCGTCACCAAGACAGTTCTTTATAATGTCGGCTGCGGAATCGTTATCGTCCGCAATGACTATGACCTTACTAATAGATATGCTGCCATCCGGCGAAATATTAACCTCAACATCTATTTTTTCACAGTTTATCCCTGCCGCTGAAAGCTGGGAATACAGCACATCACCAATGTTCTGTGCAGTTTTCCGGCTGAGAGTCCTGTTATAGAGTTGCATAGAATAGCTGGTGTCAACGGATCGGCTCCCGCTGACCTCAGGCATCTCAAAAGCCGCTGTTCCGCTTATAAAAGGACTTATTATCACAACTGCCATAACAAGATCAAGCAGGAACTTCATCTGCTTCTGCATACGTGTTCCGGCAGTCAGACTTTCGATAAGACACACAGCTGCTGAGGCTATACAGATAGCTTTTACTGCTCCTTGAAATCCTTCCATACCGCGCTCTCCCTAATTCTGCATAAGTATCGCAGTGCATATTATAAACATCACCGCATAGCTGACAAGTACGCTCTGAGCGATAGCAAGTCCGCTGTCTATACCTGTAAGCAGTTTTGTAAGCGGCGCGGCAGAAAACATCTCCGAAACTGCCGTACCTATCTTCATTACCGCTCGGAATAACAGTATTTCCGCCGTTGGTGCAAGCATTATCAGAAGTATGGCTATGGTACCTGCTGTACCTACGGTAGTTCCAATGACCTCAAAGCTTCCACGCACCGTTGAATATGCGTCCGAAACCGCACCGCCGACTATCGGCACTGAGCCTGAGATAACAAATTTGGTAGTCTTTGTCGCAGCACCGTCAGCCTTTCCGGCAATTGTGGTTTTTAGTGTTACGAATCCGCAGAATAGTGACATTATAATGGTTATGCACCATGTTATCAGCTTTTTCACTATCCCGATAAGCGAATCTACTGACTTATTAGGGAATACACTCCCTGTTACTGCAAGCACTGCTGTCATTGTAAGTACCGGCATGAGATAGCTGCCCGAAAGTCCCACTATGACCTCAGATGCCCCAAGAACTGCCGCATTATAAACACTTCCGGACACTATTCCGCCGGATGCCATGACTATTCCTGCGTAAAGCGGAACAAATATTGCTATGAATCCGCTTATCATACGGATAGAATCCATAGAATCCGAATATACAGTCATAAGCTGCGGCGTAATAGCTGTGACCGCTGCTATCACACATATCATGTCATAAACTCCGGAACCCTTATTTCCTTCCGTAAAAGTATCGCCTGCACTTCGCATAACAGATGTAAACACTGCAAGAATGATGATAGTTACAAGCATTTTCAGCGGTGCAGAAGCTTTCGCTGACATTACGCCGTGTATCTCACCGATAATGTCGCTGAAACTCATTTCGCTTATATCACCGTAATCGTAATTTATGTCATAGTCGCTGAGGATGTCATTGATCTGCCCGCTGATCTCAGCCTCTTCCTCAGTATAGTCAGCTGCTGCATTGACCGGAACGCATATAAACAGCATTACTACAAATACTGCCGCCGCAATTATTTTCTTCATATTCCTATACCTGTATCATGTTGTTGATCATATCAAGAAGCACTCTTATCACTGGAAGGCTCATAAAAGTCAACGCCCCACGCCCCCAGAGCTCAGCCGCGGACGCTATTGCCGACTCACCGCTGTCTCTGCATATCTCACTTGTGATCTGCGTTATAAAGCATATAGCAGCCGCTTTGAATATAAGTGAGACGTAGCTCTCAGAGATGCCAGCCTGCTCGAAAATATCCCTTATCTCCGTCATTATCGGCTCTGCAAACGCTATAAATCCGCCAAGTACGACTATACAGGCTGCAAGTGCAGCAAGCATTGCCTGTTCACGGCTGTATTGCCGCAGAAGTACAGCCATTGAAGTTCCGCATATGCAGAACATAGCCACTGAAAAGCTGTTTTCTACCATAATCCGAACACCGTTTTGACTGTCTCGAAAAGTGAGCCTATCTCCTGAACTATAACGACAAGAACTACTATAAGTCCGGCAAGAGTTGTCATCATAGCCTGCTCTTCACGCTCAGCACGTTTAAGTACAAGATTCAGCACCGCAACTATTATTCCTGTGCCGGCAATTTTAAAAATAAGATCAATGTCCATTTCTACCTCCGTTATATCACGAGAATTCCAACCATAACGCCAAACAATACGCCTATGCTGCGATACATTCTGCTTTTTTTAAGACATATCTCTCTTCTCTGTGCTTCAAGCTGCCGTATACGCTCAGTAAGCGATCCTATTGCTGAAAGCTGTCCAGATATGTCACTTGTACCCAGTATATCGCCGAATTCAGCAAGGATCTGTCTCTCCTCCTCCGGCATTTCCTGAGAAGCTAACGCTCTGCGCCACTCTTCGTGAAAGTTAATTCCTTCAGAAAATTCCTCAGGCAGCCTGCTAAGAAACTCAAGATGTGTAAGCTCAGGATCCCGGCGAAGATGTCCGGAGATCTCATAAACATTCATCGCGTTGCACCGGATGTAGATCTCGCAGCACCTCAGAAGATATTCAATTTCACGGCATACCTCACGCTTTAGCTTGAGCTTGTACGAAAAATGTATACCGGTCATTCCGCCGGCAGATACGAACATCAATGCAGCTGTAAGTCTAAGAAGCATTTCTGAGACTCCTTATCCCGCGCACCGCTGAAGGTCTTTCGCTTCCGTACAGAAATACCGCATGAGTAAAAACTCCGGACGCAACAAGCTCTCTTCCGACTTCTCTTCTCATGAGGTCAGCGTAGCTGCCGGCGTGCATTGTCGCACAAAGTCTTACTCCGCTTCCGTGAGCTGAGAGAATTGCTGAGACATCTGCTTGTGTTGAGATCTCGTCGCAAATAATAATGTCAGGAGAGAGAGTTCTCAGAGCCGAGGTTATCCCTTCAGAACGTTTATACCCGACAAGCACATCTGTCATACACCCTACCTCATTCTCAGGTATGCCATGAACAGTCGCTGATACCTCGTTGCGCTCATCAACGAGGACAGTCTTGCAGACATTGCCGTTAAGCCGGCAAAAATCACGAAGCATAGTTGTTTTGCCGGAATTGACTTCGCCGCATATCAACACGCTCGAATTGCTGCCGCAGGTATTGAAAATCTTCTCCGAACAGCCCTTGACCTCGCGGGCTACCCTGAAATTAAGTCCTGAAACTTCACGGATTATCCCCTCACTTGAAACGTATCCGGCAACCCCGACCCGGACGCCGCTCTCAATGGTAAAATAGCCCTCGCTCAACTCTCTTGCGCAGCTATGTACTGAGTATTTGCACAATGATTCGACAGTTGCGAAAATCTCCTGATATGAAGCGGAAATGCAGTTATCGTTATTATAATTTAGTGTCAACTGACCATCAGAAGTTAAGAATCTGCATTCAGTCGGGTACACAAAACTGACAGGTCTTTCAGAGCGAAGTCTGATCTCCGAGATCGAACTCAGCTCCTCACTCTTCACGTATCTCATAATTCTTCTGATACGCTCCGGCAGATACGCAGTTATAACATCAAAGCTTGTACGTTTTTTCATTTTAACACTCCCTTCACTTAATCTTATTCACGTACAAGCAGTAATATTACACATCATATAAACAAAAAAACAGCACACCGAAGTGTGCTGTTGATTTTGATATTATTATTCCTTTACACCACCGAGTGCAACACCGGCAATGATGAATCTTGAAAGGAGAACATATGCGATAATGATCGGAACGATACTAAGTGCGATACAAGTGTAAACAACACCGAGGTCGCCTGTCTTATCGGATGCCTGAATTGCAGAGATCATCATAGGAAGTGTCTTCTGATCGGGATCACCGCTAAGGAGGATCATTGAAGGTGTATAGAAGTTATTCCAGTTAGCAACGAAAGCGAAGATCGCCTGAACAGCGATAGCCGGCTTCATCATTGGAATAGCAATTGTCAGGAAAGTTCTGAACTCACCTGAGCCGTCGATACGTGCAGCCTCAACGATGTCGAGCGGGAACGATGACTTCATGTAGGATCGCATGAAGAAGACGACCGCAGGCGCTGCAACTGCCGGAAGAATAAGCGGCCAGTATGTATCGGTAAGACCGATCTTAGCCATAAAGTTAAGGAATCCGGTAGCAGTAACCTGAGTAGGAACCATCATGATAAAGAGAATGATCATGTAAGATGTTTCCTTAAGTTTGAAATCATATACGTGGATACCGTAAGCAGTCAAAGCTGAGAAGAATACGGTAAGGAACGTAGCTGATACTGTGATGATGGCACTGTTTCTGTAACCTATAAGAGGCTTGAACAGATTACCAAAGTCTTCACGCATTGTCTTGATATTCTTACCAAGAGCCTTGCCAGGAATTACTGTAAGACCGCCGGCAATATCAGTATCAAGACGAGTTGCGTTGATAACAAGAATATAGATAGGAAGCAAACAGATAATTGTAAGAATAACGCACCAGATAAAGAGAATAGTTGACTTTAATCTGATCTTGAACATATAATTATCTTTTGGCTGTCCGTAAACAGACTTCATACTACTCATAAGCTCAGACCTCCAAACTGTTTATTCTGCAGTTTCATCTGTTTCTGGAGCTCTTTGCGCTGTTTCTTCTTAGCGATAGCATCAACGTCTCTATTCATATAGAATGTAATAGATCCAAGAGCAAGAGTTACAATAAACAAGAGAACTGAAGCAGCACCAGAATAACCATAGTTCTGATACTTCTGACCAGTGTGGAAATGTCTGTAAATGAATACAGCAACTGTTGATACATCCTTGTTGACAACTGTACCATCATGATAGAGGAACGGAATATCGAACATCTGGAGACCACCGATCATAGATGTAACGAGTGTATAAACCATGATCGGGCTCAGCAGAGGAAGAGTGATCTTTCTGAAGACCTGTCCGCTGCTTGCACCATCGATACTTGCAGCTTCAAACAGTGATGGGTTGATACCCATAATACCAGACATAAGCATGATCATAGTATTACCGAACCACATCCATGTCTGGATAAACATAATAACGCATCGTGCCGGCCATATACCGGATACAAATTTTACAACGTCTCGGTCTGGACCTTCCAGTTCCTTAACGATTCCCATACTGTGTAGCAGCTGGTTTACAGCACCGTATTTACTCTCTGAACACAGAGACATGAACAATACGGCGACTGAAGCGGCTGTAATGATATTAGGCATATACATAACAACCTTGAAGAAGCCCTTTCCCGGGATCTTCAGCTTAGCGTCAGTGAACCAAACAGCAAGAGAAAGTGAAAGAAGGATCTGTGGAATAAAGTTACCGAACCACAGAATAAGAGTATTCTTGAACGCTGTAACGAAGTCGTCGTGGATAGTACCCTGCATTTTCTTAGCAGTAAGAGCTGCTATTTCGTCATCATCAGCAGGGATGATACCGAGAACCTTACGGTTCTCTTCCTGTGTTAATGAAACCTTCTGAAGAAGATGCTTAAAGTTATCAAGGCCAACGGCTTCACCTGTTTCGGAACCGTTACCCTGGAAAGCAACAATAAAAGTATTAATCAAAGGCCATAATTGGAAAAAGAAATAAACAAGAAAAAATGGCAATATGAACATATAGCCATATTTAGCATAGCTGATCGATTTAATTCGCTTCTGGGCAGCTGATGCCATAGCACACACCCTCTCGTATAAGATAAGTAAAAAGATTATAAATAGCTGCCCACAGGACAAAGTCCCATAGGCAACTATTTAAATTAGCTTAAATTTTAGCTTCGATTACTTTGCAAGATCAGGGATAGCTGTGAGTACATCTGAAAGTGCCTTAGAGATTGTATCCTCGTAAGAAGCACCGCCCTCGCAGTATTCCTTCTGAACAGCATTGATGAAGTTTGTCTTGATTGTAGCATCGTAAGGTGTGATAAGTCCCTTAAGGTCGATTGACTTAGCATTCTCGTGGAGCTCTGCGAAGTAGTTCTGACCGTTAAGATCCTTTGTTACCCACTCGTTCGGGCACTCGTTGTTGTCAACGATTGTCTGCATTACTGTACGGTTGTTTACGTACTCAGGCTTGTCGAGAGCGAGCTTTCTCATTGTCTCAGGATTTACAGTAGCTGTGTAGATGAACTGCTGTGCTTCCTCAGCGTTATCTGTCTTCGGGTTAACAACGATCCATGTACCGCCCCAGAAGTAAGCTGAAGGACCCTGAACAACTGCCCACTTACCGTATGACTCAGATGAAGCCTGACCGAAGAATGCCTTCTCACCGAAGCCCCATGTTGATACGAAGTAGCCCATTGCTGAACCGTCCTTACCAGCAGGGATCCAAGAATCTGTCCACTGACCGTTCTTTGTTACACCACCGTTGTCCCAAAGAGTCTTAGCATACTTAGCGAATGTCTCGCACTCCTGGTCAAATGCAACTCTGCCGTTAGCAACCCAAGGAGTCTTTCTGTTAGCAGCGAATACCTGCCACATACCACCGAGTGAGTCAGCAAGAGCAACCTTACCGTCTGTCTTTGTAGCAACTTCTGTTGCAGCAGCTACGAAGTTATCCCAGTTGTTGATCTTCTTCTGCATTTCCTCAGGTGTCTTAACGCCGAGGTACTGCTCAGCGAGGTCTGTTCTGTAAGCGAATCCACCTGCAGCTGCCTGCCATGAAGCACCAACCATCTTACCCTTGTTAGCGCCCTCAGTAGCTCTACCGATTTCAGTTGTGTATGAGTAAACGTCTGAGAAGTTGTCTTCTGAGAAGCCGAGGTCTTCGAGAGCAGCTGTCTTAGTATCATCGTTGATGTACTTGAGAGCCCAGTCAGCTTCGCAGAAGTAAACGTCGAGATCCTTACCAGACTGGAAGAGAGCGTCATACTTTTCAGAAGCATCTCCACCGCCTACGCCGAATGAAGTGAACTTAACCTTGCCCTTGTCGCCGCCGTTCTGAGCCCAGAGGTCGATAAGGAAAGGAACGTCATCTTCGTTCCAAGCAGCGATTGAGAATTCAGAACCGCCCTTGCCAAGCTTAACTTCGCCAAGAGTTGTTGAATTGCCCTTTGAAGGTTTATCAGCAGCCTTTGTTGAAGCAGCTGAAGCGTCAGCAGCTGTTGAAGCCTGAGAAGCATCTGAGCCAGCCTCTGTTGAAGCAGCTGTTGTAGAAGCCTTCTTGCTTGATGATGAATCGTCGCTACCACAGCTTACGAAAGCTGTTGCAGACATAGCGAGAGTAGCAACTAATGCTAATGTTCTCTTAAGTGTGTTCATTGGTATTTTCCTCCTTAAATATGTATATTACGCTCCACTGGAAGCATAATATGAATGGATAAAATTTACGGTTTCCGCCGGCATCCCCCCGCATAATGAATGTACTCACTTCTGCATAGCCGAGCCGGTCAAAGCCGCTTGCCGACCTTCAAGGTCAGCTATTACCAAGACTATAAAGTCTGTGTAATATCCGGCAGTCATACAAGCAGAATTATCTGCAAATATATTGACCGCTTTTGTACTTCAAATATACAGCATTTTCGGTTCAAAGTCAATGATTTATATCGTTCTTTAATATTTTTTGTGCGTCTTGTATACTTTCAACAGTATTTTATCGGTAATAATCACACAATATAAAACTGTAAAACCAAAATGTTACAAATCGGTAACAAGCACTTTCACTCTTATTTCACAAATTCAGCACCGTTCTTTTATGCCTATTGCCCAACTGTTACAAATTTGACAATCTCCGCAACCTGTTTTTGGGTAAGTTCGTCAATATACAGTAATTCATAGCTGTTTTTGTATCCGCCTATCTTTTCGCGCAGTTCAATTATCTTCTCCGCGATCTCTGCATCAACGTGCGGAAGCAGCGTAAGTTCGGCAGTATCAGCCGTATTTATGTTGATCGGTGCTGCCTCTTCAAGTGTAAGCGTGTGCGTGGTCTCAGCAGCTGTCTCAGAGCTGCTTTCGGCTGCTGTCACTGTTGTTTCAGCTTCTGATGTCTCCGTAGTCTGCGGCTCGGTGTATACCGGATCAGTTACATATATATTTCCAGCTATTCGTGAAAATATCTCCTCTCCTATACCATTGACCAGCATTATTTCCTCAATATTATTGAATCGCCCGTGAGCTTCACGGTACGACACGATCGCCTCTGCTTTAGCCTGACCTATGCCGTCAAGCTTACATAATTCGTCTGCGCTGGCTGAATTAATGTCGATATGCAGTTCGGTCGTTTTCTCATCTGCCTTATCCGTAGCATGAACTGTTGTACTTGCGGCGGCAGTAGTACGTTTCGCCTTTTCAGCAGAAGTGCGCTCCGTTGTCCGGCTGACGGTATTGTGTGTTTCTGTGACCTCTCCAGAATTTGCGCTGCTGAGTTCTCTGAACTTAGTGCTCGTATCGTCTTTATCTGTGCCCGAATTAATTATCACTGCCGCCAGTGCTGCCAATATCGCCAGAACAGCTCCTACAACAGCTTTAATATCTGATCTGTGCATTGCTTATCCCGCCTTTTTTGCAAGTTCAGCACAGCGCATCAGTATCTGAGTTGCATCTACGACCGTTAATCTGCCGTCTCTGTTGTAATCAACCGCATCCCTTTTATCTTCATCAATACGTTTGCCGCTTCCGCCTGCAAGGATCGCACATTCTTTCAGTACGCTCGTCGCATCTACGACCGTTATCCTATTATCTCCGTTAGCATCGCCAAGCATATATGCCTTTAGTGTTGCCGCTTCAGAAGCGAAGCAGTCCGCACCGGCTGAATACCTTGCTGCCGATACTACTCCGACCTCAGGAGAAGGTACACCAAGCCAGCTGACCGTCTGTACTTTTCCGTCACTTTCCTCCGAAAGCACATATTCTGCCAGCAGACGGCACGAAAGCTGTTCATCTGTGATACCAAGTTCTCTTCCATCATCAGCGCAGTCTACCGGTACTGATGTAACTATCCGTCCCGCTTCAATAGGTTTATCACCGCCGAATGACGGCATTCCGCTTGATCTCTCGTAAACCATTTTCGGAAGCTTTTCCGGTGCGGAAGGTCTTGCAGGTATACTTACAGTCACAGCCTCGCTTGCAAAAGCTTCATCACTGCTCTTTTCCCTGATAGAAAAGGTTTCTGACGGGATCACCAGCATCGAGAGTTCGCCCTTATCGTTCCTGACCATTCTTCCATAAGCCGAAACGTAGTCTTTATCTGAGTATTCTTCCTTGTCACCGCAGACTATTTCGATTCGTTTTGCCTGTTCCTCTGAAAAGCTGCCGGCGTACTCATTACGGTAGTCTATCTCCATACCGGGAGTTTTCGCACGTTCAGGAACTCTGACTTCATAGCTTTCTCCGTCAATACTTGCTTTGAGCGTCATACCGGCATATTCGCTCACACTGTCACCGGAGCTGAACTCTTTCTCGCCTATACTTAATTTGCAGCCTTCCGGTACTGTCACAGTCTCTTTTTCCGTATCGAATGATACCGGTCTTCTTATTATATGTATACTTATCCCGCTGTTATGACCGTTTTCATCTTTCAGAACTACCGGCAGATCGATCCCGTCATATCCGACAGGTATCTCCTGACTTTTTGCGTTTCTGCTGATCGAGTACTGATTTTCCTCTATTTCCGCACCTGTGTAAGCATATATTACTGTTGATTCGGCATAAGGCGAAAGCTCAATAAGGTAATCGCCGTTATCTGTACGCTTTGCGCTCTTGTGTACATTTTTCAGCACACCTGATATACTGCTCTTTTCTGTGTCAGTATACATTAATGAACTCATCTGTGTTACAGCAGGATAATACTCATGCTCATAATAGTGAACATTATCCGAAGTCGCCTTTATACACATCTTCTCTGTTACTGCGATCGGAGCAGTATACGGTCTGAATCCGCCGTCATTGACGGAATAGTATACCTGTTCACCATTATTGCTCTTCAATTCTATCTTAACATCAGGGCTCACCTGCCCGGACATCTGTGAAAAGCTTACTTTTCCGACATCGCTTCCAAGAACCCCTATCGGAAAATTCCCGACAGCTATGCCAATATCAGAAGAATCAAATATCTCTCTGAAATTTGCCTTCATGTTGTCCGCGTTCTTCATAAGCGCAGTGTCTTCCGGAAGCAGTCCTTCATAAATGGAATCTACTATTATATTATATATAGCTTCCTTTGTATCATCGTCATATACCTCAGCAAGTTCAAGCGTGTCTGTCCACTCTTTAAGGTCTGAGCTCACATAGCTTACTCCGGCATCCATTTTATCCCTGAAAATATCAAACTTATAATTGCTGAGGATAGTTGAACGCTCTCCCGTTTCCTTATCATCCGCAAACAAACATCCCTCGACCGGTGCACAGTATTTATCGTTATCATTATAGTATTTCACAACAACGCTGAACGTCTCGCCATCCGATACGCATACAGCATCGTCAAGATCAATAGTCAGGCAGCCTGTCAAGTCGCATTTTCCAGACTTTAAAGCCGATGCTGTTCCCGAAACAGGATCAGTTCTGTCCGTGAGATCCGTATATAATGTGACCTCATAATATGTATCCGGAACAGCAAAATAAGTTGAGACAGCTTCGATCATCATTGTCTCAGAAGCCTCAAACACATTCGCTGCATATACCGGTGAATTTTCATCATCCGAATCATCCGCACTTAGCTTCTGATCGGGATAGTATGTATTATAGCGCAGATTATACTGATGATCGTCTTTATCAGATACGGTATAATAAGCCAGATCACAAAGCGAAGTATCATAGTAAGAAAGCCAGTAATATCCGTCATTAGCGGAATCCGTTCCCCAGCTGTTCTTTATCAGCCATGCACCATTGCCCTGCGGCGTATCCTTGAACCATGAAGCAGGTACATCGTCATCCCATCCTATTATTATAACGGAATGGTTGGCAAGTCTGGAAGATCTCTGTGAGTATACTGCCATGTGTGTCCTGTCAATATACTTGCTGTTCTGATAATAACCCGCTTCAACAGGCTTTCCTGAGAGAAGTATCTGCTTTATGCGCCTGTTCACCTCATCGCTGTCAGAGCGCTCTTTATCAAAGTCAAAAATAAAAGCACTGCTGAGGTGATAGTCCGCCTCATTCATGAGACGTTCTCTCACCCTTTTATTAGACATATCCGATGTTTCGCCGTAAGGCAGCCTATCCTCTGCGACAGGTCCACGCCATTTCGACCAGAGGTTGACAACCTCTATAAATGAACCGCCGGCATCGAGCAGCTCTGAAGGATAATCATCGTAGCCGTTCTCACCCTTTGCGATATTGCTGTAAATCCCCTGCGGATCATCCGGATCATAATTTGCAAAACAGCCTGTATGCATCTCGGAAATATCAATATCCGGAACAAAATCAATAACGTCCGCTTCCACACAAGCTGCCGAGGACATCGCCCAGCACAACCCATATCCGCCTTGATCCTTCACTGATGTGATCTTCCCCTTATCTGCAAGGCTGAATACGGAAGGAAGGTCTGCCGTTTTATCCTCCGCAGACTCCTTTACAGCCGGAAGCGCACTATCAGGCTCTGAGACAAGATACTTTTCAGAAGCGCTGCCACGTATTACAAGATTATCGCCGGAGATCAGTCCAACCGAAGGTCTTACTGAAAGTTCAGCTCCGACCTCGCCTATATTGCGAGTACACGGCAGAACAGCTGTAATAGCAGCCGTCAGCAGTGAGATATTTCGTTTGATCATACCCTTCATATTACGCCTCCACAGCCCGTTTTTCCCATTATACCACAAATCCGGACAAAATTCAATCTCCGCTGCCATGTTTTTTAAACCACATATTGTACAAACTCAGCGTTAAATGCTTGTACACATTAACGAAATTACCGAGCCTTTAATGCGGATCTGTGATCTTTTTCCGAGGACAGTTATACAATTATTCCCGCACAGACAAAGCAGCATATTATTCTAAAATTATAACAAATCACAAATCCTTAACATTTTAACTATTGATTTTTCAATGTATATGTTGTATAATATCTATGAATCTACTATATTGATTTGGAGGGATGATTATGAACGCTGAACGAGAGCTTCGCTTTTACAAGCTTTACGAGCAACTTGCTTCTTTAACTCAGATAGTTAATCAGAAGCCGGATATTCCTCAGATAGAGTCGTTACTCAATGAGATATCTTCCATGTTTCGCCTTTCAAAAGGCATAACGCATTTTTACCGCACCCCTTCCGATGAAAAACGCGGTGTAGGCGAGGTAATGATAAGCTACGATCTCGGCATTCCTGATAAACCAGTACATACAGTCCGTTTCGTTAACAGACTTATGTCTATCTCTACTATGACCGTATATATGTCCGAGGATGAACCTCCTCTCACCGAAGAAGAGCTCTTCAAGGTCGATCTGACTATGAGGACTGCTCTTGCCTTTATATGCCGCAACCGGCTTCAGGTAATTGCAGAAGAACTTGCTTTCAATGACGATATGGGATTCAAGAACATACGCAGATTCTTCAATTACATATTGTGGAAAGGTCAGCCGGGAGGACTCAATGGCAAAGTTGCTTTGAACTACAATCTTCGCCATTTCTCTTTTGTTAACGAGGAGTTCGGCAGAACTGCCGGCGATACCGTTCTAAAAAGTCACTACGACCATATTGAGAAAATAATAGGTGACGGCGGTATTGTCTCACGCCTTGGCGGCGATACTTTCGTATGTATATGCGACCAGAGCGACCTTCCGGATCTGCTTGAATACCTCAACGAAGCTATAATTGTAGTCGACAGCAGCGGAAGCACCGTTCATATCTCCTGCTGCGCCGGTGTTTTCCAGATACCTGACGGCTATGCAGTCAGAGTTCCTAACGACATAATGAGCAGTATCATGTATTCGCTGCGTATCGCAAGGAACTCCGCTCAGGGCAATATCATATTCTTCTCGGATATTATACTTACTGATAAAGAAAAATCAAAGAGGATCCAGAAGATATTCCCTGAGGCATTGAAGAATAACGAATTCCATGTGTTCTATCAGCCAAAGGTCAACACTAATACCGGTGAGATCTGCGGCGCAGAAGCTCTTTGCCGCTGGTTCCATGAAGGCAAGATCGTTCCGCCTATGGAATTCATTACTATCCTTGAAGAGACGAATGAAATATGCAAGCTTGATTACCATATGCTGGACATTGTCTGCTCTCATATCCGCAAATGGCTCGATGAAGGCAAAAGGGCTGTACGTGTTTCTGTGAACCTCTCAAGAAGACATATCGTAAACCCTAATCTTCTTGATAACCTTATTGAGATAATCGACCGTCACAATGTACCTCATGAATACATAGAAATAGAACTCACTGAAACTACTACCGACGTTGAAT
Source organism: Ruminococcus flavefaciens (assembly GCA_015067005.1). Taxonomy (GTDB): domain Bacteria; phylum Bacillota; class Clostridia; order Oscillospirales; family Ruminococcaceae; genus Ruminococcus; species Ruminococcus flavefaciens_AA. Next base: position 112,399 of record SVNH01000005.1, on the reverse strand, counting down.
TCAAGGATCTGAAACGTATCGTTGAAGGACTTCAGAAGCAGAATATATGCACATCTGTTGACGATTTCGGCATGGGATATTCTTCCCTTAATCTTATCCGTGTAGTTCCGTGGAACGTGCTAAAAGTTGACAGGATTTTCCTGCCTATGGACGGCGAATCCAAGGACAGTGCAAGAAGCGTCATGTTCAAATACGTTGTCGCTATGGCAAAGGAACTCGGTCTTGAATGTATCGTTGAGGGCGTTGAAACAGCTGCTCAGCTGCAATTGCTGAAGGATAATGACTGCGATTTTGCTCAGGGCTACTTATTCGATAAGCCTCTGCCGCTGGATGAATTTGAGAAACGTCTTGATATGAGGGTATATTCCTTGAAGCACATCAAATAATTAACGATTTCTGATATATCAAAAGCCCGTAAGCTGTTATTACAGTTTCCGGGCTTAGTTTTTTATAACTGTTCCTTACTTCATGTATTCCTTCATAGCTTCTCCGGCAGCCTTATACCTCATGTAGAGTTCAGCGGCTGTCATTCTCATCGCACCGTTGCCGAGTATTATCATCTGTTCAAGTCCATCAGAGGTAGCTACCAATACCCTGTGCTTCTTTGAGAGTTCATGCGAAACACGCTCGATATAGCTGTCTGCCGTTTCGGACTCTTTGGTATAAACGATGCTGATGTTATAAAACTTTTCAATATCACGGTGTTTGCCCTTGACCTTGTAAGCATCAAATACTATTATTACCTCATATCCGGTACATCCCTGATAGCTGCACATCATGTTTATCAGCTCTGCCCTTGCTGCATCAAGATTCTCTGCGGCTGTATTTTTTAGTTCATCCCATGCGAAAATTATATTGTAGCCATCAACAAGCAGATAATCAGGTCCTTCATGTTCCGGCAGCTTTACTTTGGAGGTATCGGGCTGAACTGCTTTAGTCTTTTTAAAGGCTCTTCGAGGATCACGGTCAAGCTTTCCGTAGGTGCGCTCAAATATCGCCATCAGTTCCTCGTCCGAGACCGTCTTCTCGGCGAAACTGCGTATTCTTGCAAAGTCCGTTTTTTCTTCCGGAAGCTTATTTGTCATACATGAAGGCAGATGCATATGCCCGGGAACTTCATTCCACTTAACGACATAGCCTGCTCCGTGAGAACAGAACACTGAATCAGCTGTATTTTCAGTATCACCATCGCAGTCATAGCCGATCTCAGCTATCACGCGCTCAGCATCGTGGCACTCACGGTATCCGGAAAAGGTACATATCAGCCTTCCCCTGCCCCTTGTATATCCGATGACCTCCATCTGGTAAGCTCCGATCTCGGAAACCGGTGCGCTGCCTTTTATCACTGACATCTCTCCTGACATTTCAGGCTGACCAAATTCAGCCCCGAAATGCTGGAGATCAGATATTGCTCTTCCTACGCACTCTGACGGTATCTCAAGCTCATAATCATAGTATGGTTCGAGCAGGACGCTCTCTGCTGAGCGAAGTCCCTGACGTACCGCCCTGTATGTAGCCTGACGGAAGTCACCGCCCTCGGTATGCTTCAAGTGTGCGCGTCCGGACTTCAGTGTAAACTTCATATCAGTTACAGGAGAACCCGTAAGAACTCCCGAATGCGTTTTCTCTTTCAGATGAGTAAGTATAAGACGCTGCCAGTTGCGGTCAAGTTCATCCTCAGGACAGTCGGAAGCAAAGACAAGTCCTCTTCCGCGTTCAAGCGGCTCTATAAGAAGATGCACCTCTGCATAATGCCTAAGCGGCTCATAATGACCTACGCCTTCAACTGCGCTGCGGATAGTCTCACGGTAAGTTATAGCACCGTCCTCAAAGCTGACTTTATAGCCATACCTCATCTCAATGCGCTGAACGAGGACTTCAAGCTGCACTGCTCCCATAAGTTGAATATGTATCTCCCTCAGCTGTTCGTTCCATACGATATGAAGCTGCGGATCTTCGTCCTCAAGTCTCCTGAGATCATCAAGGATGTCATATACACTGCTCCCCTCAGGCAGTTTGACTTTATACGTCATGATAGGTTCAAGCATTGCACTGACAGAATCCCTTTCGCTGCCTATACCCTGCCCCGAGTATGTTCCTTTCAGACCTGTTACGGCGCATATCTCACCGGCTCCGGCACTTTCAGCTGTACGGAACTTTTCGCCGGAATAGAATCTAATAGAGCTTATCTTTTCGGTAACTTCATTGCCTTCCTGATCTGTATATGAAAGCTCGTCCCTGACTGAAAAACTTCCGCCGTTCACTTTCAGATGAGTCAGGCGTGTTCCCTTAGGATCATATGAGATCTTATAGACTTTTAATGCGAGAGACTGCAAACGTTCCGGCTCTGACGAAAATCTGCTCAGTACACCGATGAATTCTTCTATCCCGTCCATTTTCAGAGCCGAACCAAAGCAGCACGGAAATATCCTGCGCTGTGAGACAGCCTTTGCAATGTCCGCATCACTGAGTTTTCCGGAGACAAGATACTTCTCCATGAGTTCCTCACAACAGGTTGCTGTGTTCTCAAATATCTCATCATCCGATCCGGAAAAATCACAGCAGTCTGTGGAAAGTCTCCGGCGAAGTTCATCAAGGACTGCGCTTCTGTCGGCAGAAATAAGATCCATTTTGTTGACAAATATGAACACCGGAACTTCATACTTGCGAAGAAGCTTCCATAAAGTTGAAGTGTGGCTCTGAACTCCGTCTGTACCGCTTATAACAAGCACAGCATAGTCAAGAACACTCATAACGCGTTCTGTTTCTGCTGAAAAATCAACGTGACCGGGAGTATCAAGAAGCATTATCCTTTTATCACCTGCTGTAAACTCAGCCTGATGTGCGAATATAGTAATACCTCTTTCTCTTTCGATCGAATCTGTATCAAGTGCAGAATCCCCGTTATCAACTCTGCCGAGTTTTCTCATATTACCGCTCTTGTAAAGCATAGCTTCTGCAAGTGTGGTCTTTCCGGAATCTACGTGGGCTGTTATTCCAACAGTTATCGTTTTCATATTCACGCTCCGCTCTCAAATATTCTGACTGATACCATTTTACCATAAAACACAAATTTTGTCCATATACGAAAATCACGGCTTATAATAAAAGTCCGGGAGTTCATCACTCACGGACTTTTATCATTGTATCACTTTTCCCATGTAAGCTTGTCATTTACCTGCATCTCTGCATTCAGCAGCTGACAATAGGTGTAAAAATCATCCTCTATATAGTAATTGAATTTACCGACAACAGTTATTTCAGTACCAATAGACGGATAGTCATCGGGGTATGAATAGCTGCCGTCAAGAACAAACTCTATGCCCTGAGAACAGCAGGCAGTTGCATCACTTATCAATACAGCAAAAAACTCTCTTCCATCCGCTTCCTGAAAGTAAGAAAACGGACCTTTGACCTTTACTGTCTTACCGAGATAAGAATCGCTGTTATTCACCATATCGGCTACCTGAGCGTAGACCATATTGGCATCAAGCTTGGTGAGGTCAATATCTATTTCGCCATCACTGCTGTCCGGCATCGTAGCAGACATATACTCAGTCGTATCGGCAACAGTAAGACTTGCCTGATAGCTTTCAATAGTTCCGCCTGTTGCAGAAGAAGTACTGCCGCATCCCGTAAGGAATACAAGCGACGCAGATAATACCGAAATCAAACTTTTTATTTTCATGATAGCACCTCTTTAGCTTTTTTTGAGTTTACCGATAAATACCGATATTAGTGAAAACAATATGAATACTGCAAGATCAGCTACAACAATAGTTGAGCCTACCGGAGTTGAAAAAAGTATTGATGATATGATCCCGAATGCTGCACATAAAACAGAGACAACTGCCGAGCATATTATAACGCTCCGGAAGCTTTTGAAAACTCTCATCGCAGACAATGCAGGAAATATTATAAGTGCTGATATTAACAGCGAGCCTACAAGATTCATTGCAAGCACTATTATCAGCGCTGTTATGACCGCTATCAGCAGATTGTAAGCATCAGCCTTAACGCCTGTCGCATTGGTGAAGTTCTCATCAAATGTGACAGCAAATATCTTGTTGTAAAACATTATATATGTTACTATGACAATAACCGACATCACTATGCAAAGCCTTACATCTTCCGGTTTCAGTGTTATGATAGAAGTCGAACCAAAAAGTGTACTGCAAACATCACCGCTGATATTTGCTCTGGAAGGATAACGGTTCATAAGCAGATAACCTATCGCAAGTGCTCCGACAGACAGCATAGCAACTGCGGCATCCCCCTTGATCTTGGTATTCTGACCTGTCCGCAGGAGAAGTATTGCACATATCAGCGTAACAGGCAGGATTATGTACATATCATTCAGTTTAGCTATCCAGCTTACTATGCTCTGCATACGCGGACTGAGCTTATCCTCACCGCTTATAGCAAGAGCGTATTTCTTTATCATAACAGGCAGCGTTGCTGCAAACGACATTGCTCCGAAAGCAACATGAGAAAGACCATCGCCAATGAACGAAAACCTTTTTAGCACAAGGGTAACTCCAAGCAGAGATGAACACAGTGCAATGAGTATTCCTACGATAAACGCATAGCGTACATAAGAGAAGCCAAAGTAGAATTGCAGTTTTTCTATATTACTCATTTCCTATCATCTCCGATCCTATAAAAAGCTTTCCGTGCGGACTCTTCAAATAATCCGATGTTTTCCCGAAAAACAGCTGTTTTCTTTCTCCGATATGCAGAATATGCGAAGCGTACTTAACAGCCGAAACTATATCGTGAGACACCATGATTATAGTTATGCCTTCCCGGTTAAGGTGGGCTATCAGTTCGTAGAGTTCCGTCTGAGCCTTAGGATCAAGTCCTGTAACAGGTTCATCCAGCAATAGCATTTTGCGTGTCGCGCAGAGTGCCCTTGCAAGCAGTACCCTTTGCTGCTGACCGCCTGAAATCTCACGGTAGCAGCGTTTTGCAAGCTTGTCAATTTCAAGCTGTTTCATAGTGCTTTCAGCAAGTTCTTTCTCAGCCCTGCTGTAAAATGGACGGAGCCCGCATTTTGCAAGACATCCCGAACGCACTATCTCACGAACAGAAGCAGGAAAATCTTTCTGCACAACGGTCTGCTGAGGAAGATAGCCTACTTCATTCTTTTTGATGTCGCCGCACCATGCTATCTCGCCGCTGACCTGCGGTCTGATACCTAAGATCGCTTTTATCAATGTACTTTTACCGGAACCGTTCTCGCCGAGGATGCACAGATAATCACCTTTGTTTATAGTGAAATCCAGTTTCTCTGCAACTATACGTCCCTCATATCCAAGAGCAGCATTTCTGCATACCATTTGTGCAGACATTTTCCTTCCTCCGTTCATTGAAAGCGCAGGAGCGGCAAACATACTCCTGCACATATCAATTATTATTTTGCAAGTGCTTCTTTCAGAACATTGTAGTTCTTCTGCATGAGTGAAAGATAGCTTGCGCCATCTTTTATATCATCATTTGATACTGACTGAAGTGAATTAAGTTCAGCTATATCAACGTCTTTTCCTGATGTACTGATAATAGTCTCAGCAATGGACTTATCCGAATTTTCAAGCGTATATATAGTTTTGCATTCAAGCTCCTTTACCTTATCTGAAAGGAATGAGATAGTCTCAAAGCTTGCTTCTGTTTCTGCCGAACAGCCAATGAAAGCAGCGTAATAATCAAGACCGTAATCCTCAACAAAGTAACGGAACGGGAATCTGTCTCCGAACACGAGAGTCTTCTGCTTTGAATCATCAAAAGCTTTCTTGAATGAACTGTCAAGCTTATCGAGTTCTTTAGTGTAAGCAGCAAGATTTGCCTTGTAGTCAGCAGCATTAGCGGAGTCTATCGCTTCAAGATTCTTCTCGATCTCAGTGCAGAATACCTTCGCATTTTTCAAAGAGAGCCATACGTGTTCATCATATTCGATCTCTTCCTCATGATCCTCACTCTCATTATCCTCGTGATCATGCTCTTCTTCATCAGCCTGCATACCTTCCTTGAGTTCCTCTGCCTTTGCCGAATCTCCGAGAACATCCATAAGGTCGATAACCTTCATATTCTTGTTATCAGCATCATCAAGGGCATCCTCTACCCATTCATCAGATTCGCCGCCGACATATATGAACAGATCGCAGGTCGATATCTTCATCATATCCTCAGCAGTTGGCTGATAGCTGTGAAGATCAACTCCGTTGTCGAGAAGATATGTGATCTCAGCATTTTCTGTATGCTTTCCAAGTATCTCCTTTACCCAGTCATATTCAGGGAAGATCGTGCATACGACGCTGAATGATCCCTTGCTGTTATCCTTCGGATCAGCAGCATTATTTTCCTTCTGGGTTTCGATCGAAGCCTGAGCAGTATTCTTCTGAGATGTGCTTTCACTGCTCTTTGAACCGCATCCTGTAATACCAACAGCTGCAAGTGAAAGAGCGATCATAAACGTACTGATTTTTTTAAACATAATATATTGACCTCCAAATCAAAATTTATAGCCCCGCGCAACAGGATGTGCCAAGTCGCATACAAACTGCCAAACACATCCCATGTTAAACAAACAGGCACAGCTATACTATCATATTAACGATTAGTTTTTTTAATTCAGAAGTTCCACTTTAAGGGATATAAGGGTAGTGTGATAAGATCTGTCAACAATGATTTCCTTTATGATAAATGCTATTGCGATCAGCATTACTGTGATCTTAACAGTGCCGGCAACATCAGTGCCGAATGCATTCAGTGTCTTATGACATTCAGCAAGCTCCATGCAGACAGAACAGTCCTCACCTGTGCATTCATGGTCTGCGTGAATCACTATGAATACAGTTGAACCGAATATGACAAGACCAAACATAAAAAGCACAAGCCATGCTAACACTTTTTTCCTTTTATCTGACATAACAGTTCACCCCGCTTTACAGCATTTGCATATCTCATTTAATTACGTTTATTCATTGATGTATCACAAACGAAAATGATAATCATTTTCAGTTTTATATTATATTCAGAAGTAGTAGCTTTGTCAATGCTTTTTTTGATTGTTCCATATTCTATATAAAATTCAAATTGACAATTCCGGAAAAATGGACAATATTGACATCAGCTGCAAGTATAATATTATGACGGAATATTGTGTTTTACAACTCGAAGCGTCATCACTATCACCTAAAAGACAAACCCCCGGTGTCTGTCCCATTTGCAGCACTGTTTCCGGAAAAAAGTCCACTGTCTGGATACGGGAGCATATGTCGTTTTTCTATCATTGACTAATCGTTCAAAATATGCTAAAATATAAACATAATTTATCGTGTGAGGTGACGGTATGGAGGAAAACTACATTTACAGCGGTACTAAAAAACTCCGCTGCGGTTATACGACCGGTTCCTGTGCAGCAGCTGCGGCTCAGGCGGCTGCTGAAATGCTTCTCACACGGCAGTCTGTCGGGACTACTGAGATAATCACTCCCAAAGGCGTAAGGCTGCTGCTTCCTGTTCACCGCTGTGAACTCTCCGGCGAAAAAGCCCTCTGCTCGGTCATCAAGGACAGCGGAGACGATCCGGATATCACTAACGGCATTGAGGTCTGCGCTGAGGTATCATTGACTGAAAGCGGCATTGAAATAACAGGCGGAAAAGGTGTCGGCAAGGTCACTAAAGCCGGTCTCGATCAGCCTGTCGGCGAATCTGCTATTAATTCCATTCCGCGCAGGATGATAACTCAGGCACTTGAGAAAGTCGCTGAAATGTGCGAATATCGCAGCGGATTCCGTGTAGTTGTGTCAGTACCGGGCGGCGAAGAGCTTGCACTTAAAACTTTTAATCCGCGAATAGGGATAGTCGGCGGCATTTCAATAATTGGCACGACAGGCATAGTAGAGCCGATGAGCAATGCTGCCATAATAGAAACTATCCGCACAGAGGCGAATATTCGACGTGCTGAGGGCAAAAAGGCACTTCTGCTGACGGTCGGTAATTACAGTGAAAAATACATATTCGAGAATAAGCCTCAGCTGAGCGAGCAATGTGTTATGTGCAGCAACTTCATCGGTGACGCCATAGACATTGGCATAACGCTTGGTTTTGACAGCATACTCATCTGCGGTCATATCGGCAAAATGATCAAGCTGGGTTCGGGCATAATGAACACTCATTCCTCGTATGCTGACGGGCGAATGGAAACTCTTATCGCCTGCGGAGTGCTTGCAGGGGTTGAGAATTCTGTGTTATGCAGGCTTACAGACTGCGCTACGACTGATGCCGCACTCGATATTCTATATGAAAACGGCTCGGCAAAGACTGTGCTTGACGTTCTCACTAAGCGCATAGACGGCTATTTACAGGCAAGAGCAAAGGGCAGCGCAAGGATCGGCGCTGTCATATTCTCATACAAAAAAGATATGCTCCTGAAAACGGAATACGCTGATGAAATAATCAGTCAGCTGGAGGGATGATATGATACATTTTGTTGGTGCAGGCAGCGGTGCTGCTGATCTGATAACTCTTCGTGGCAAATCGCTGCTTGAAACCGCTGATGTGGTGATATATGCAGGTTCGCTCGTCAATCCGGAACTGCTCAGATATGCACGTAACGGGTGCGAAATATATAACAGCGCTAAGATGACTCTCGATGAGGTCATAGATGTAATGGAAAAGGCTGACAAAAGCGGTCTCGCAACAGTACGCCTTCATACCGGAGATCCGTCTATATACGGCGCTATACGCGAGCAGATGGACAGGCTCGATGCACTTGATATAGCCTATGATGTGTGTCCGGGAGTGAGTTCCTTCTGCGGAGCTGCCGCTGCTCTTAAAGCTGAATACACTCTCCCTGACGTGTCGCAGACAGTTATCCTCACGCGAATGGCAGGACGCACTCCCGTGCCTGAAAGCGAGAGCATAGAAAGCCTTTCAGCGCATAATGCAACTATGGTGATATTTCTCAGCGCAGGTATGCTCACGGAGCTTTCAGAGAGGCTTATAAACGGAGGTTACAGCTCTGACACTCCTGCGGCGATAGTATACAAGGCGACGTGGAATGACGAAAAGGTTTGCCGGTGTACTGTTTCAACGCTCGCTCAGACCGCAAAAGAGAACGGCATAACCAAGACTGCGCTTATCACAGTCGGACACTTTCTCGGAGATGTACATTCTCTCTCAAAGCTCTATTCTCCGGATTTTGAGACAGAATTCAGAAAGGCAAAGGAACAATGAGAGCAGCTGTTATTTCACTCACAGAAAATGGACGTAAACTCTCCGCAAGACTTACTGAAACAGCAGCTTTTTTCGAAGCTGAGCGCTTCTGTTTCCACAGCCACTGTGATAAGAACTCACATACCTTCGATGACCTCGGCGATCTTGTTGCTGATATTTTTCAGAAGTATGACGCACTTGTTTTCGTATGCGCCTGCGGTATAGCAGTTCGTTCGACAGCGCCGCATCTGAACTCAAAAACGACCGATCCGGCGATCATTGTCATTGATGACTGCGGAAAGTTCGTTATTCCTCTACTCTCCGGACATATCGGCGGTGCGAACGCTCTTGCGGAACGAATTGCGGAAGTGCTCGGTGCACAGGCTGCCATTACTACTGCGACCGACACCGGAGGACGTTTTTCACCGGACAGCTTTGCGGCTGCAAACGGACTTATCATCACCGATATGAGTGCGGCAAAGGCGATAGCTTGCGCTGTTCTTGACGGTGAAAAAATCGGATTTATAAGTGACTGCGGATATGATAACATACCGCCGGAGCTCTGCACTGATACTGACTGCCGGACGGGAATATATGTCGGCTGCAATGACAAAATGCCGTTTCCGGTGACACTGAGACTTGTCCCCAAAAATATTGTACTCGGTATCGGCTGTAAACGCGCTACGAACTGCGAAACTATCGAACGTGCAGTAAGGTCCGCGCTTGATTCCGCTGGTATTGCGTTTGAAAGAGTGATCTGTGCGGCTACGATAGACCTCAAGTCAAACGAAGCCGGCCTGCTTGGATTTTGCGAAAAATACGGCTTGAAGCTGCACTTTTTTACAGCACAGATGCTTATGGAAGCTGACGGTGACTTCACGTCTTCGGACTTCGTGAAGAGTATCACAGGGGTTGATAACGTCTGCGAGAGAAGCGCTGTAAAATGCAGCGGAGGACGTCTTATAATGAGAAAAACTGCCGCAGGCGGAGTAACTGTTGCAGCGGCAGAAAAGCTAATGACGCTTGATTTTGAAAGGAAGGTGCTGTGATGCTTTACATTGTCGGAATCGGTGCAGGCAGCCGTGAAGGGATGACTATTGCCGCTCAGCAGGCTATCGAACGAAGCGAACTCATCGTAGGATATACAAAGTATGCGGAACTCATCAAGGAGTATTTTCCGGACAAGAACTACTTTACAACAGGTATGAAGCAGGAGCGTGATCGCGTTGAAGCTGCACTTAAAGAATCCGGAAACAAGACCGTTTCCCTCATTTGCAGCGGCGATCCGCAGCTTTTCGGTATGGCTGGACTTGCTTATGAACTGAGCCCGGCTCACCCGGATGCGAAGATAGTAGTAGTTCCGGGCGTAACAGCTGCATTCAGCGGCGGTGCGGTTCTCGGTTCACCGCTGACTATGGATTTTGCTGTGATAAGTCTTTCCGACCTCCTCACACCTGCGGAAAAGATAAGAAAACGTCTTGAATGTGCAGCTGAGTGTGACATGGTGATAGTTATTTACAATCCGTCATCGAAGAGCCGTGCGGACTATCTGAAAAAAGCCTGCGACATAGTGCTGAAGCACCGCTCAGGAGATACAGTATGCGGATATGTCAGGAACATAGGACGTGACGGTCAGGAGAGCCGTGTGCTTACGCTTTCGCAGCTGCGGGATACTGCGGTTGATATGTTCACAACGGTCTACATCGGCAATTCAGAAACAAGGGCGATAAACGGAAAAATGGTGACTCCGAGGGGATACCGCAATGTTTAGGCTGCTTATATTCGGAGGAACTACCGAGGGACGCGAACTGGCTGAATATTGCGCTGAAAACAGTATATCCGCCGATGTGTCAGTAGCTACGGACTACGGTGCCGGACTGCTCCCGGACAAGTTAAACGTCCTGTGCGGAAAGCTTGACTCCGCACAGATGGAAAAGCTCATCAGCAGCAATTATTCGGTTGTTGTTGATGCAACTCACCCGTATGCCGTCGAGGCAACCGAAAACATCCGAAGCGCCTGTAAAAAAACGGGGATCCGTTATCTGAGACTGCTGCGGAAAAGCTCGGCAATTTGCGGAAAAACTGTTCACGATATGGACGAAATGATCTCGCTGCTAAACGGTACTGAATGCGCGATACTCAGCACACTTGGCAGTAAATCTCTGCCGGAACTGACACGTCTGAATGGCTTCCGCGAGCGCCTTTGGGTACGAGTTCTGCCCTCAGATGAGATACTCCGTCAGTGCTGTGAACTTGGCTATGATAAGGCAAAAGTGATAATGGAAAAAGGTCCTTTCAGCACTGGGCAGAATGTCGAGCATCTGCGGAAGAGTGGGGCAGGAATCCTACTGACAAAAGAGAGCGGAGCGACTGGCGGATACCCTGAAAAAGCCGAAGCCGCACGGATTTGCGGCGCTGAACTGGTAACCATTGCGCGTCCTGCTGAACAGGGATACAGCTTTGATGTAATTATTAATATCATTGAAAAGGAACTGGGAAAATGAAGATTTACATAGTCGGCACAGGTGTGGACGGCGAAAACACTCTCACAAAAGCTGCTGAAAAAGCTATTGCGGAATCAGACCTGCTGATTGGTGCGAAGCGCATTGTGAAGCCCTTTGTGAAGCTTGGCAAAGAGGTGTTCATAACGTATAGACATACTGATATAGCAGAAAAACTGAGCAGCGCCGATTGCAGTACAGCGGCAGTTCTTATGTCCGGAGACTGCGGTTTTTTCAGCGGCACAAAAAAGCTGCTGCCTCTTCTTGAAGGTCACGATGTTCAGGTCATCGCTGGAATTTCCTCAGCTTCATACCTTTGCAGCAAGGTAGGCATCCCCTACGAAAAAATGAAGTTTATTTCACTCCACGGCAGGGATTCAAATATTGCTGTCAACGTCAAAATGAACGAGCACTGCTTTTTCCTGCTTGGCGGAGATATAACTGCCGCTGACGTTTGCAAGAAGCTCTGCGAGTACGGGCTTGGCAGTGCAGACGTCTTTATAGGTGCTGAACTCGGCTACCGCGATGAGTGTATCTTTACCGGAAAAGCAAGCGAACTCACGGATGTTCATACCTCAGGGCTCGCTGTGCTAATAGCCGAAAACAAGGAGGCTCTGCATTACATCCCCTCAGCTATAAATGATGAGAAATTCATTCGCGGCGAAATACCTATGACTAAGTCGGAAGTGCGCTGTATAGCCGTTTCAAAGCTGAATATCGAGTCGGATTCTGTTGTATGGGACATCGGATGCGGCACCGGCTCTGTCTCTCTTGAAACAGCTTATCGCTGCCCTGACGGAAAAGTCTTTGCCTTTGACAAGAAGCACGAGGCAGCTGCTCTTACCATTGAAAACGCACGTCTTTTCAGCTGCGACAATATCAGCGTCACAGAGGGTGAATGTCCCGGAATACTGGCAGATATGCCTGTCCCTGATAAGGTGTTCATAGGCGGAAGTTCGGGAAATATGAGCGGTATATTTGAAGCTGTTCATGCCAAGAATCCGTGCGCTGACGTAGTTGTTACAGCAATATCGCTCGAAACGCTGAACGAAGCTATTGAGTGCTTTGAGCACTTCGGAGTTTTACCGGAAATTGTGCAGGTATCTGCCGCACGCACAAGAAAACTCGGCACCCACACTATGTTACAGGCGCAAAATCCAGTATTTATCATCAGCGGGAGATTAATATGAAGCGTATAATTATTGGCGGAACTAAAAGCGGCTGCGGAAAAACTACTGTCACCTGCGCTTTGCTCGCAGCCCTCAAACAGCGTAATATGAGCGTTTCTGCGTTCAAGTGCGGACCTGACTATATAGATCCTATGTTTCACAGGAAGGTAATCGGTGTGAGTTCGCATAACCTCGACGGCTATTTCTGTAACAGGAACACGCTCCTTTCTCTGCTTGGTGAATACAGTATCAAAAGCGATATTGCAGTCATTGAAGGTGTCATGGGATTCTATGACGGTAACTGCGGAAGCGCTCATTCGATGTCTGAACTCACCGAAACACCGGCGGTCATCGTTATAAACTGCAAGGGCATGAGCGACTCGATCGGAGCGGTTATGAGCGGCTTTCTCAGCTACCGTCCAAACCGCATATCAGGCTTCATTTTTGACTGCCTGCCGGAAAAGCTGATACCTCTTGCTGAAAAACTCTGCCGCGAGCTTGGCACTGAATATTTCGGATGCCTGCCGAAGTGCGATATTACTATCGAGAGCCGACACCTCGGACTTGTTACTGCCGATGAAATAGCTGACATTCAGACTAAACTCGAAGCACTCGGTCAGCTTGCCGAGGAGTACATTGAAATTGATAAACTGATAAGATCCGGTGATGTTCCGCTGCCGGTATATGAGCCTGTGAAGCCGCCATTTTTCCAGGAATCACCGACAATCGCAGTTGCAAAAGACAGCGCGTTCTGCTTTATCTATCATGAGAATATCGAGCTGCTTGAAAAAATGGGCTGCAAGATAAGTTACTTCTCACCTCTCAGCGACAGCGCCGTTCCGAAGGCGGACGGACTTATCCTCAGCGGCGGTTATCCTGAGCTTTATGCAGCAACATTATCTGCAAATACATCAATGCTCGAAAGCATAAAAAAGTGCATTTCAAGCGGTATGCCAACTATTGCAGAGTGCGGAGGATTCATGTATCTGCACGACACTCTGACAGACAAGAGCGGCTTTTCTTATCCTATGGCTGGCGTTATAAACGGAAATACGTTCCCTACTGACAGGCTTCGGAGATTCGGCTATATTACGATGAATGCAAACTCGGACAATCTTCTGTGCAAACGCGGCGGAACTCTCAAAGCACATGAATTCCACTACTGGGAAAGCACAAACTGCGGAAACGGCTTCACTGCCGAAAAAAGCGACGGCAGAACTTGGGATTGCTGCCATACCGGAATGAATATTTATGCAGGATTTCCGCATATTTATTTCTATTCTGATTTAGGAGTTCCGGAAAGATTTGTAAAGAAATGTATTGAATACGGGGTGAGAAATGGACAGGATAAAGCACATTGTTCAGACTGACAGATCGGCGTATATCGCTGCAAAGCAGCACTGGAACAGCATTGCAAAGCCGCTTGGGAGCTTCGGTCTGCTCGAAGAAATGGTACAAAAGATAGCCGCTGTTCAGGGTACTGCTGACGTTGATATTTCCAAGCGAACGGCAGTCGTTATGTGCGGAGATCACGGCGTTGTCAGTGAGGGAGTTACTCAGTGCGGACAGGAAGTCACGGCGGAGTGCGCCAGAGCTATTGCTGAGGGGCGCTCGAATATAAACGCTGTCGCAGGAGCTTACAATGTCGATGTTGTGGCTGTCGATGTGGGTATCGCTCAGGATGTTGACTGCGAGAAACTCGTTCATCGGAAAATAGTTCACGGAACACGAAATATAGCCAATGGAAGCGCAATGACTCCTGCCGAAACAGAAGCGGCTCTCATTACGGGAATAGACGTTGCCGGAGAGCTTGTCCAAAACGGTACAAGGCTCATAATTACCGGAGAAATGGGCATTGGCAACACTACTCCTGCTGCCGCCATTGCATCTGTACTGCTCGGACTTCCGCCCGAAAAGGTCACCGGAAGAGGTGCAGGTCTTTCGTCGTCAGGACTGCAAAAAAAGATCAATGCCGTAAGGCGCGCGATAGAAGTCAATCAGCCGTCTCCTGACAAGCCTATTGAACTGCTCCGGAAGGTCGGCGGAGCTGAAATAGCCGCAATAGTCGGACTTTTTCTCGGCGGTGCTTACTACCGCGTACCCGTGATAGTTGACGGCGTTATATCCGCAGCAGCTGCTGCGATCGCCTGCACTGTTGAGCCTGTATGTGCTGAGTATATGCTTGCGAGCCATTGTTCGGGAGAGCCTGCCGGCGAGGGACTTCTCAATTACTGTGGACTGACTGCTCCGATAAACGCCGGACTACGGCTCGGTGAGGGCACAGGCGGAGTGCTGCTTGTTCCGCTGCTTGACGGAGCACTGGCACTTTACAAAAACTCTCACAGGTTTGATGACATGAATATAGAAAGGTATGTGGAACTAAAATGACCACTCTCATAACAGGCGGTTCAAAGTGCGGTAAATCGAGCTATGCTGAGAAAATGCTCGAACAATTCCATGGCAGGAAGATCTATATCGCCACTATGCAGCCTTTCGGTGAGGACGCCTTTGAAGCCATTAAGCGTCACCGGAAAATGCGTGCAGGGAAAGGCTTCGAGACTGTCGAGAAGTACACTGATATTCACGAATCATCACTGCCGGAGAACTGTGCAGTGCTGCTCGAATGTCTGGGAAATCTCTGCGCGAATGAAATGTTTTCTGACTGTGCTGTAAGCGATCCGGCTGACAAGATAGTCAACGGGATAAAGCAGCTTGCGGACAGCGTTTCCGAGCTTGTAATAGTTACGAATCAGGTCGGCAGCGACGGTATCACTTATACTGACGGAACAGCTGATTACATCCGCGTACTTGGCTGTATCAACCGCAGAATAGCCGAATTTGCCGACAACGTTATTGAGTGTGTGTACGGCATACCTATCGTGCTGAAAGGAGAAAAAATATGGTAAGATCACTGCTTTCGGCGTTCCTGATGTATTCGCGGATACCCGTGCCCAAAGTGGAGTGGAAAGAGGAAAACCGCCGTTATGCGCTGGGATTTTTCCCGCTTGTGGGAGCTGTTATCGGTGGACTGCTGCTGCTTTGGCGTTACATCTGTGACGAACTTCAACTTGGACAGTTTTTGTTTGCGGCAGGCACTGTTTTCCTGCCAGTTCTTGTGACCGGCGGCATTCACCTCGACGGCTTTTGCGACGTGAACGATGCAAAAGCTTCATATGCAGACAGAAAAAAACGACTTGAAATAATGTCGGATCCGCATATAGGTTCATTTGCCGTAATGAAGCTGTGTCTTTATCTCATAATTCAGACTGCACTCTTTTCGCAGGTGAGAACCATGGAGACAGCCTCAGTAGTCGCCTGCGGATATGTACTTTCAAGAGCTATCAGCGGACTTACCGCAGTGACATTCAAATCAGCAAAAAGCAGCGGAACTTTGCAGAGTTTTGTACATCCGGCGCATCGAAAAATAACGATTGCTATGCAAGTATGCTTTCTTTTTCTGAGCGGAGCGGCAATGATATTTCTGCTGCCGGCAGAGGGAAGCGCGGCATTTGCAGCTGCGATACTTGTGCTGGTATATCACAGGTTCGCTGCATATCGTGATTTTGGCGGTGTTACCGGCGATCTCTGCGGTTGGTTCTTACAGATGTGCGAGATCATGATACTCGCAGCGGTAGTATTTTCGGAAAGGATAATGACGCTATGATAATGATAACAGGCGGAGTTCATCAGGGCAAAACTGCCTATGCTATGCGAAAATTTGGACTTGCTGAAAATGACATTGCTGACGGCGCTGACTGCCCTTTTGATGAACTGATAACCGCACGATGCATTACAAATTATCACGAACTCGTCAAGCGGCTCGATGATAGGTGTCTCCCCTTTACTGAGGAGCTTTGCCGCTCAAATCCGGACGCAGTCATCATTATGGACGAGATAGGCTGCGGCATCGTTCCAATGGAAAAAAGCGAGCGCGTCTGGCGCGAAAATGCCGGGCGCTGCGGCTGTATCATAGCTGCAAATTCTGTAAAAGTGATACGGATAGTCTGCGGGATACCGGATATTATTAAAGGTGGAAACGAATGAGGATAGTTTTTATAAGGCACGGTCTGACAGCCGGGAATCTTGATAAACGCTACATCGGCATAACGGACGAGCCGCTTTGCAGCGAAGGTATCTCCAAACTCAGCGAGCTTGAATATCCGGAATGTGAACTGCTTATTTGCAGTCCCATGAAGCGCTGTATCCAGACGGCTGAGATATTATTCCCGGCACAGAAAATTGCAGTTTGCAGCGACCTCAGGGAGTGTGATTTCGGTGATTTCGAGAGGAAAAACTACGCAGAGCTTTCAAGCAGTGCCGCCTATCAGACGTGGATAGACAGCGGCGGCAAACTGCCATTTCCCAATGGTGAATCGCCTGCTGATTTCCGAAGGCGGTGCGTAAATGCATATCAAAAAATGGTCAGTCAGAATGAGCGATATGAGTCCATTGCTTTCATCGTTCACGGCGGAACGATAATGTCCATACTTGAAAAATTTGCTGTTCCGCACAGAGATTATTTTGACTGGCACTGCGAAAACGGTCACGGCTACGTTTGTGAATGGGATGGAACAAAACTTCAGATAACGGAGAGAATATGAAAATACTATTACCTGCACTCCCCTTGATACTGGGATTTGTGCTCGACTGTATCATTGGTGATCCATATAAAATGCCTCACCCGATAAAACTCATCGGCAGTCTTATCAGCAGACTTGAAAAGCTGATCCGCAGAAAAATGAAGTACCTGCGGCTGGGCGGAGTTTTCCTCGCACTGACTGTGATAATTCTGTCAACAGTTACGCCACTTTTAATACTCATTTTTTGCTATCGGGTGAATGTTTATTTCGGAATCGCAGCCGAAACGATCCTGTGCTGTTATATGCTTGCCGCAAGGTGCCTGTGCAGGGAGAGTATGAAGGTTTTCAGGGCGGCAGATAGCGGTAATACCGAAGGCGCACGGAAAGCCGTCTCAATGATAGTAGGGCGTGATACCTCAGTTCTTGACCGCGGCGGCATTATCCGTGCAGCGGTTGAGACGGTCGCTGAGAATACTTCGGACGGCGTTACCGCTCCGCTTTTCTATATGGGAATTGGCGGTGCGGTCGGCGGATTTTTCTACAAGTCAGTGAATACAATGGATTCGATGATAGGCTATAAGGACGAGAAATTCGCGGATATAGGCTGGTTTGCAGCAAAGCTTGATGATGTCCTTAACTATATCCCGTCAAGGCTCACAGCACTGCTTATGGTCATAGCCGCTCCTGTTTGCCGACTTGACGGACGCAACGCATTTCGCATCTGGAAGCGTGACCGCAGAAAACACGCAAGCCCGAATTCTGCACAGACTGAATCCGCCTGTGCAGGAGCCTTGCACGTTCGGCTTGCTGGCGACGCATATTACTTCGGAAAACTGCACAAAAAGCCATATATCGGCGATGATGACCGCCCGATAGAAGCTGCTGACATACGCCGCGCAAACCGCCTTATGTACGGCTCATCAGTAATAATGCTCGTTATTTCAGCGGTGCTCAGAGCCATTATTTTTGGAGGAATTCTATGATACAACAGCACGGCGGAAACGCTTACAGTCTGAAAAATATCCTCGATTTTTCGGCGAATATCAATCCTCTTGGAATGCCTGAGAGCGTAAAAGAAGCAATTGCAGCGAGTATTTCTGAGATTGAAAAATACCCCGATCCCGACTGCACAGAACTCAGGAAAAAAATATCTGTGCATGAAGACATAAGTGTTGATAGAATTATTTGCGGAAATGGTGCGGATGACCTTATTTTCCGCATTGTTCACGCATTAAAGCCGCGCAAAGCCTTTGTGTGCGCTCCGACCTTCACCGAATATACCCGTGCACTTTACGAAGTCGGCTGCAAAATAACTGAGTATCACCTGAGTGAGCAAAACTGCTTTGACGTTACCGCTGATATTCTAACTTTCATTGACAAATGCTTTGATTTGTGCTTTATCTGTAATCCGAACAATCCCACAGGACGGCTCATCACGCCGGAGATACTGGGAAAGCTGTCGAAGAAGTGTCAGGAATCAAATGTTGTACTCGTCTGCGATGAGTGTTTTCTGGATTTTGTAACTGAGAGTGAAAAACATAGTTTGCGGAACTTTATGAACGGGAATTCTGTGATTCTCAAAGCCTTCACAAAGCTGTATGCTATGCCGGGAATAAGGCTTGGTTACGCAGTATGCGGCAGCACTGAGCTTGCAGAAAAAATACGAAACAGCGGTCAGTTCTGGAGTGTTTCGTCGGTCGCACAGAAAGCTGGTATAACGGCTTTGAACGAAAATAACTACGTTCACAAAACAATGGAGTATATCGCTTCTGAACGTGCATTTCTGAGCACGGAACTGCAAGGGCTCGGCATAAAAGTATACGATTCTGCGGCAAATTTCCTGCTGTTCAAAAGTGATAAGGGACTTGCCGAAAAACTGCTCGCGGGGGGCATACTTATTCGTGACTGCTCGAATTTCAGCGGACTTTCGGACGGTTTCTGCCGCATTGCAGTGCGAACTCACAGCGAAAATAAACAGCTTATTGAAGCACTAAGGAGGTGCATGAATGGCTAAAAGCATAATGCTTCAAGGTACGATGTCCAACGTAGGAAAGAGCTTTCTCACAGCCGCGCTTTGCAGGATATTCCGGCAGGACGGCTATTCTGTCGCACCGTTCAAATCGCAGAATATGGCGCTGAATTCCTTCATAACTCCCGACGGTGCTGAGATCGGCAGGGCGCAGGCTTTACAGGCAGAAGCCGCCGGCATCTCCCCTTCTGCGCTGACGAATCCGATACTTCTCAAGCCGACAACTGATGTCGGCTCGCAGGTGATAGTCAACGGAAAAGTTCGCGGAAATATGCGCGCAGCCGACTATTTCCGCCGCAAAAAAGAGCTCATTCCTGACATCATGACCGCCTACAAAGCACTTTCCAGTCAGCACGATATTATTGTCATCGAGGGCGCGGGCAGTCCTGTTGAGCTGAACCTCAAAGCGGATGACATCGTGAATATGGGACTTGCAGAGCTTGTGAAGTCCCCCGTGCTTCTCGTCGGAGACATTGACCGTGGCGGAGTTTTTGCACAGCTTATCGGTACGCTGGAACTTCTCGAAAAAGAGGAACTCAGCAAGGTAAAAGGTCTTGTTGTAAACAAGTTTCGCGGTGATATATCGTTATTTCAGGACGGTATAAGCATACTTCAAGAGCGCTCTGGCAAGACAGTCGCCGGCGTGATACCTTACATCAGCTGCGATATTGAGGACGAGGACAGTCTCTCTGAAAAACTGAATGCAAAGTCGGCGGACGGCGTTATCGACATTGCTGTTATCCGCCTTCCGAAGATCTCGAACTTCTCCGATCTTGACGTTTTTAGCCAGTATGACGGCGTTTCGGTACGCTACGTCACAAGAGCGAGCGAACTTGGTCTGCCGGATATGCTGATGATCCCCGGAACGAAAAGCACTATCGCAGATATGAAATGGCTCACGGAAAGCGGTCTCGCGGAGGCTATAAAAAAGCTGGACTATGCAGGAACTCCGGTGTTCGGGATATGCGGCGGCTATCAGATCATGGGAAGGACTATTTCAGATCCGGATAACAGCGAATGCGGCGGCAGCATTGAGGGACTTGGTTTGCTCGAATGTGACACTGTTTTCTGCACTAACAAACAGCAGTCTCAGGTTAGCGGAACGCTCAGCGATGTAAGCGGTTTTTTCTCGTTTCTTTCGGGTGCGGAGTTCTATGGCTACGAGGTGCATATGGGCGTGACTGAAAGCACAGGTACGCCGCTCACGACCTGCGGCGGTGCTTATAACGGCAACGCTGCCGGATGCTATGTTCACGGTATTTTCGACAGCGCGGAGGTCTCCGGCAGGTTGATAAAGGCTCTGTATGAACGGCGCGGACTTCACTACACCGGCAGCTGCATCGACAGGCGTGAATACCGAGATTCTCAGCTTGATCTGCTTGCTGACAGCGTAAGAAATAACATCAATATGGAGCTTATTTACCGTATAATCGAGGAGGGCGTATGAATCTGGAATATGTGCTGCCGGCAGACATCGAAAAGCGTAGCTTTGAAATAATCGAAAGTGAGCTTGTAACTGCTATACCGCCGGAGATAAAACCGGTAGTGATACGTGCGATACACACTACCGCTGATTTCGACTATGCAGAAAACCTCTATTTTTCTGAAAATGTCATAGAAAAGGCTCTTCAGCTGCTGGACAGCGGAGTTCTCATCGTTACGGACACGAACATGGCTAAAGCCGGTATAAACAAGGCGGCACTGGCACGTCACGGCTGCGGATGTGAGTGCTTTATGGCTGATGAGGACATAGTCAGGACTGCTAAGGCTAACGGTACAACACGGGCAGCAGCATCCGTCGATAAAACCGCAGAACTCGGCAGACCTGTCATATATGCGGTCGGAAATGCCCCGACAGCTCTCGTCCGGCTTTGCGAACACATATCCGCAGGTTCATTCGTACCGGAGCTCATTATCGGTGCGCCGGTAGGCTTCGTGAATGTTGTACAGTCAAAGGAAATGCTCATTGACAGCGGAGTACCGTGTATAGTCGCAAGAGGACGAAAGG
Source organism: Ruminococcus flavefaciens (assembly GCA_015067005.1). GTDB lineage: Bacteria > Bacillota > Clostridia > Oscillospirales > Ruminococcaceae > Ruminococcus > Ruminococcus flavefaciens_AA. Next base: position 90,897 of record SVNH01000005.1, on the reverse strand, counting down.
GCGGAAGCAATGTAGCGGCTGCTATCTGCAATGCACTACTTTATATGCTTGACGACAAAAAAGGCTTCAAAAAGTGAAGAGCGATTGTAGCTAACGTATAAAATTCGTCATATACTTGCAATTAACGGTCAATAATGCTATAATATGTATGTCTTTAGACAACAATTTAATAATTCAAGCGGTGCCTCCTACAGCTTTGCTGTTGCAGGAGGGTAAAAGGGAAGCAGGTGAAGTTCCTGCACGATCTCGTCACTGTAATTGCGGAGCGCTGTACAATATGTCACTGAGCGATCGGGAAGGCTGTACGGCGTGATGATGCATAAGTCAGGAAACCTGCCGTTTTGTTGGTACATGACCGGAAGGTCAAGGTCACGAGGTATTGATCGTACTGTTATGCAGATTCTCAGGGAAGAGTCTGTCTGCAATGCCTTCTGCCTATGCAGAGGCTTTTTTTGTTTTGCGGTCAAGCCTTTCTCAGAAAGGAAGATCATTATGAAAAAAACAATCGCACTTTTAATGGGACTTGCAGTCGTAACTGCTTCGTTCACAGCCTGCGGAAGTTCCGACAGTTCTTCTGAAAGCAAGAAGGCTGCAACTACTGCTGCTTCAACAGCAGCATCTACTGAGGCAACAACAGCAGCGACAACTGCTGCAAAGACTACCAAAGCCTCAAATTCGGCAGCTTCAGAGCCTGAAGAGGAAGAAGAGGAGAACTACGATACCGGCGATGCTTCCCTCGATAACCCAAGAAATCAGGACAACATCGGTGAGAACGAGCTTCTTGTTCTCAGCTTCGGCACAAGCTTCAACGACAGCCGCCGCCTTACAATAGGTGCTATCGAGCAGTCACTTGAGGACGCATTCTCCGATTTTTCTGTACGCCGCGGCTTCACAGCTAATATAATCATCGACCACGTTAAGCGCCGCGATAATGAAGTCATCGACGACGTTAAGGAAGCCCTCGACAGAGCAGTTTCCAATAAGGTAAAGAAGCTCGTTGTTCAGCCTACACACCTCATGAACGGTCTTGAATACAACGATGTAAAAGCAGAGATCGCTAATTATTCCGATGCCTTTGAGAAGGTCGCAATCGGTGATCCTCTTCTCACAAGCGATGACGACTTCAAACGCGTTATGAACGCTATCGTTGACTGGACTAAGGAATACGATGACGGAAAGACTGCTATCTGCTTCATGGGACATGGTACAGAGGCTACTTCCAATAGTGTATACGCAAAAATGCAGGATCTCCTCACTTCAAACGGTCACAAGAATTATTTCGTAGGCACAGTTGAGGCTGAGCCTTCCGTTGAGGATGTTCTTGCCAAGGTCAAAGCAGGCGGATACGAAAAGGTCGTGCTTGAACCTCTTATGGTAGTTGCAGGCGACCACGCAAACAACGATATGGCTGGCGGCGATGAGGATTCGTGGAAGTCGGTATTTGAAGCTGAGGGCTATGAAGTAAAGTGTCTGATAAGAGGTCTCGGAGAAAACGAGGCGATCAGAAAGCTCTACGTTGAACACGCTCAGAAGGCTATTGATTCAATAAAGTAAATTTTTTCGGGCAGTTTACGCTGCCCGATTTTGATATAAGAGGTAAATATGAAAAAAACTATTATAGCAATTTCACTCCTTGCCGCTCTTGCACTCACATCATGCGGCAGCAGTACATCATCATCGTCTGAAAAGGCTGTTCAGACAACAGCCGCATCATCAGAAGCTTCATCAACATCAGCTGCGACCACTTCCACAGCAGCACAGACAGAACATGAAACTGCTCCGCAGAACACAGTCGGATATGAGGGAATGAATGCTGTCAGCGGCGATGCTCTTAAAGACGGAAAGTACAATATTTCCGTTGATTCCAGTTCGTCAATGTTCAAGATAGCTGACTGTATTCTCTATGTAGATAACGGAAGTATGTCCGCAGATATTATCATCGCAAGCAAGTCCTATGATGCGCTGTTTATGGGCACGGAAGAAGAAGCCGGAAATGCTCCTGAGAGTGAGCGCATCACCTATACTTCTAATGAGAGCGGACAGTCGGTATTCAGAGTGCCGGTCGAGGCTCTCGACAAGGGGATACAGTGTGCATCACTCAGTGCAAAGAAGCAGGAATGGTACGGACGCACTCTTGTATTCCGTGCAGATTCGCTTCCGGACGAAGCTTTCGCTGAAAGCAGGTACACCTCCGCAGAGCAGCTCGGTCTTGCGGACGGAGATTATACCGTTGAGGTGAAGATTGAAGGAGGTTCAGGCAGAGCATCTGTTCAGTCACCGGCAGAGCTCACGGTCAAGGACGGCAAAGCTCTTGCGAAGATCGCATGGAGCAGCGACAACTATGATAAAATGGTCGTACAGGAAAAAGAATATGCTCCGGTCATCACGGGCGGTCATTCAGTATTCGAGATACCCGTTACAGGTTTTGATTACAATATGCCTGTAAGTGCTGAGACCACTGCTATGAGTGAACCACACATGATAGATTACACACTCAGATTTGATTCCTCAACTGTCAAAAAATGCGGATAATACGTTTGGTTTCGCTTGTAACGGCAGCAGGTCTGCTGTTCGTTACAGGCTGTGAGAAGAAAAAAGACACGGCGGATATGTCTGTCAAGGGCAGCATGGAGCTGAAATACGCTGAGCAATTCAGCGTTGACTATTGCGAGAATGGCTGCTCTCTCGTGGATATAAACGGCGACAAGTTCCTCATTGTGCCGGAGGATGAAAGCGTTCCCGATGACACTTCCGGAATGACTGTTATAAAACAGCCGGTCGATAATATTTACGTCGCTGCGACATCCTCAATGGATCTGTTTGACAGCATAGGCAAGCTTGGCAATGTCACTATGACTTCCACAAACGCCGATAGCTGGAGCCTTCCTGTAATCAGTGAGGCAGTTGAGTCCGGTAAAATTGAGTATATCGGGAAGTACAGTTCTCCGGACTACGAGACGCTCGTCGCTGAAAAGTGCGGGCTCGCTCTTGAATCCACCATGATATACCACACACCAAAGGTCAAGGAGCAGATCGAGTCCTTCGGCATACCTGTTATGGTCGAGCGTTCAAGCTATGAGACTCACCCTCTCGGAAGAATGGAGTGGATGAAACTCTACGGCCTCATCACGGGAGACTATGAAACAGCCGAAAATCTGTTCATAGAAAAAACAAAGGCGTTTGAGGAATTGAAAGTCGATGATATACCTGATTCCGAACACAAGACTGCCGCATTCTTTTATGTGACATCGAACGGCTACTTCAACATAAGGAAGCCTTCGGACTACGTTGCAAAGATGATAGACCTCGCAGGCGGAAGGTATATATTCACCGCAGCCGACCTGAATGTTGACGATAATGCACTGTCCACGATGAACATTCAGACCGAGACATTCTACAAGCTGGCTCACGATGCCGATATACTCATATACAACAGCACGATTGACGGTGAGATAGACAGCATAGACCAGCTTATCGGAAAGAGCAGCATACTTGCGGATTTCAAGGCTGTCAAAGAGGGCAATGTCTGGTGTACCGGACAGAATATGTTCCAGCAGACCACAGGCGCTGCGGATATGATATGCGACCTTAACGCAGTTTTTAAGGATAAAGCAGAAAGTACAGAGCTGACTTATCTGCACAAGCTGAAATGAGGTAAGATATGAACAGAAAAAGAGTTATTCGCTGGATGATCTGTTTTATTGTGCTTTTACTGCTTGCGGCAGTTTTCTTAATCCTTGAACTTGCTGTGGGAAGCGCAAAGCTTTCACTGAATGACGTTATCGGAGCATTCACAGGAAGCAGCAATAGCTCAGCAAAGACAATAGTAAGGGAAATACGTCTGCCTCGTACACTCGCTGCCGCACTTCTTGGCGGAGCGCTTTCAGTGTCCGGATTTCTGCTTCAGAGTTACTTCAACAATCCGATAGCCGGACCTTACGTTCTTGGAATATCCTCCGGTGCAAAGCTGACTGTCGCACTTTCGATGATGTTCACTATGAAATACGGGATACTGATGAATTCAGCAGAAATGGTAGGAGCCGCTTTTGTCGGCTCTATGATCTCAATGGTCGCTATACTCCTGCTTTCCGGTAAGGTGAAGAATATGGCACAGCTTATAATCGCCGGAGTGATGATAGGCTACATTTGCTCAGCTCTGACCGAGCTTGCTGTCACCTTTGCAGATGATGCGAACATTGTCAACCTCCACAACTGGTCTATGGGAAGCTTTTCCGGTATCAGCATGGACAACGTAAAGGTCATCGCAGTGATCGTAATTGCAGCTTCTGCGGCAGCATTTATGCTCTCAAAGCCCATGAGTGCCTATCAGCTCGGCGAGAACTACGCTAAGAATATGGGCGTGAACATTAAACTCTTCCGCACAGCACTGATACTTCTTTCAAGTATACTTTCTGCCTGTGTTACGGCTTTTGCAGGACCTGTTTCATTTGTTGGCATAGCCGTTCCTCACCTTGTTAAGAACGCATTCGGAACTGCAAAGCCTATCATAATTATTCCCGCTTCATTTATTGGAGGAGCAGTATTCTGTCTCGGCTGCGACCTTATCGCGCGTATGCTCTTTGCCCCTGTCGAAATCAGCATAAGCACTGTCACAGCTGTATTCGGAGCACCTGTTGTCATTATGGCAATGCTCAGCCGCAGGAATCAGAAAGGAAGTGCGTGAATGAGCGGTACTATTCTGAGTTCAAAGAAACTGTCTGTTGGCTACGGGAAGAAAGTAATTGTGAGCGGCCTTGAATTTGAAGTCAGCAGAGGCGAGATACTTACAATTATCGGTCCGAACGGTGCCGGCAAATCAACTATACTGAAAAGCATTGCCGCACAGCTGCCTTTCATTTCCGGTACAGTCAGTATAGCCGGTACTGACATATCAGCAATGAGCGCACATGACATCGCACAGAAGCTCTCAGTGTGCCTGACTGAGCGAATCACCGCAGAAAAGATGACCTGCGAGGACGTTGTCTCAACAGGTCGGTACCCATATACCGGAAGACTTGGTATCCTTGCTGAGAACGATAGAAATATCGTTCAGGAAGCAATGGAGCTCACCGGAGTGACATATCTTTCAGATACGGATATACGCTGTATAAGCGACGGTCAGCGCCAGACGGTAATGCTCGCGCGGGCTATTGCACAGCAGCCGGATGTCCTCATACTTGACGAGCCGACTTCCTTTCTCGACATAAATAATAAGCTGCGCCTGCTAAGTATTCTTCGAGAGCTTGTGCGAAGCAGAAATATCACAGTTGTACAGACTCTTCACGAACTTGATCTCGCACAGCGATTTTCCGATAAGATACTCTGCATAAAAAATAATAAGGCTGACAGGATCGGAACTCCCGAGGAGATATTCAAAGGCGATTACGTCAGTGAATTGTACGATATTACAAGCGGCTCATTCCTGCCTGAATTCGGTACAGCAGAGGCTGCTAAAGTCACAGGAGCGCCTCAGATATTCGTTATTGCCGGCGGCGGCAGCGGTATTGATACTTACCGGCGTTTGCAGCGTCAGGGCATAGCATTTGCCGCAGGTATTATACACGAAAACGATATTGAGTACCCTGTTGCAAAGAGTCTTGCGTCAGAACTTGTCATTGAAAAAGCGTTTGAACCGATAAGCGACGAAAGTGTCCGGAAAGCTCTGGAAATAATGAAAAGATGCGGCGAAGTCATATGCTGTCCTGACAGCTTCGGTACGATGAACATCGGAAATAAACGCTTATTTGAAGCGTATAAGTCGCGCACGTAATATGTTTAATGTTTGAAAAATATGGTTCTTTTATTGACAAACTATACTCTTGCAGATATAATTATAAATTGAAAATGATTATCATTTTCAATTTAGCGTTAAAGGAGTACTTAAAATGTCAAATAAAAAGATCCCTGTAATACTTATAACCGGTTATCTCGGTTCGGGAAAGACCACCCTCATGCAGAACCTTCTCAAACAGGAACAGCGTAAAATAGCCCTTATCGTAAATGATATGGGCAGCGTCAACATAGATGCAGCTCTGCTCAACAAAAACCGCGACCGCATTTCCTCCGTTGAAATGGTCGAGCTTCAGAACGGCTGTATCTGCTGCACACTCCGTGATGAGTTCATCGCTGAGATAGAGCGTATCTCAAAGCTGCCAGGTATCGAAGCTGTATTTGTTGAAGCTTCCGGAATTAGTGAGCCTTCGAATATAGCAGCTTCATTCGTTGTCTACACTGAGGACACCCCCGATACAAATGTTTATATTAGTTCAGTCGTGTCAGTTGTGGACGCAGACCGTATCTACCGCGAGTTCCTCCGCGAACTTTCAATGGAAAATGATACCGAAGAGGGCGACATCATCAACCTTATCATTGACCAGATCGAATTCTGTAACCTTATCGTGCTGAACAAGACTGATCTCCTTAATGATGAGCAGATCGAAGAGGTCACAAAGGCTATCCGTGACATACAGTCAGAAGCAGAAATAATCCCCTGCACAAACAGCGAGGTCGATACCGACAAAATACTGCACGGAAAGGATTTTGACTATCACGCTGTGCTTGCATCATCCTCAATTCAGCGAGCACTCAACACCAACGAGCCAAACGATAAAGAGGCTTGTATGGACGAATACGGCATAACTTCTTTTGTTTATGAGGAGGTACGCCCCTTTGACCGTGACAAGTTTATGGATTTTGTTGACGAATATCCCGGTGAGCTTATCCGTACCAAAGGCTATGTCTGGTTTGCGGACGATGATGTGCATATACAGCTCTTTGAACAGGCTGGACGAAATGCCAGCGTGACAGAGCTTAACGAGTGGCTTGCTTCGTGTCCGCAAGAGGAGCTCGACGCTATGTTTGAAAACTATCCGGACCTTAAAGACGATTGGGATGATAAGTACGGCGACCGTATCAATCAGCTCGTGTTCATAGGAAAAGGCTATAAAAAGGCAGATATACTGAAAAAACTCGAAAGCTGCCTTGTAACTGCATAAATAATATATGAGCAATAAAGTGATACCCGTCTATTTTTTTCTCGGATTCCTTGAAGCCGGAAAGACGCAGTTCATCCAGAAAACTATCTCAGATGAAAAATTCGGCAGTAACGATAATATATTGCTTCTTCTGTGTGAAGAAGGATTTGAGGAATATGATTTCACAAGGTTCAGCGATAAGCGAGTTACTCTCCATGTGCTCGAAGAAAAATCAGACCTTGACGAACAGGTATTGACCAACCTTGCAGATGAATGTGATGCGGATATTATCGTAATCGAGTATAACGGTATGTGGCATCTTACCGACTTACTGCTGAACAAACCTGAAAACTGGAAGATATTTCAGACAGTATTCATAGCAGATGCTTCTTCGTTCTCAATATATGCTCAGAACTACAAAAGCCTTATCGTGGATAAAGTCAATGTTAGTGACGTTGTGATATTCAACCGCTATGCAAACAGGGCTGATGTAAACGAACTTCATAAAATCATCAGGTCAATAAACAGAAGATCACTGATTTACTATGAAGCCGATAACGGAATGATGATCGCTGACGATATTGAGGATCCATTGCCGTTCAATATCGAGTCCCCCACTATTGTTATCAAAGACGATGATTATGCAATATGGTACAGCGATATTATGAATGACGCTAAGAAGTACGATGGTAAAACTGTAAAATTCAAAGCAATGATAGCTTCACGCCCCGAGCTTCCGAACAATGTATTTGCTGTCGGAAGATTCATTATGACCTGCTGTGAAGCAGATATGCAGTTCTGCTGGTTTGTTGCGCTGTATAACAGATTCTTCCTTCCGGAAGGTGAAATATGGGGAGCAGTCACGGCTGAAGTGACAGTCCAGCATCACGAAACTCAGGACATTGATATTCCTCTGCTTAATATTACTAACATTCATGAATGCGAGCCGCCGCTCAATAAAGCAGCTGTGTTTTCATAGCAAAATGCAAGTACAGCTCGGACATAAACTGATAAAACTTTAGATCCCAATCAGATACCTGACTTTTGAAAAGCAACCTTATGCAAAGCAGCCAAGAGAAATCGCGGAGGTTTTTCTAAGATATTTGTTTATCTATACATAGTTTTCTTTTCATTGTCTGTTGCTATTTCTTGAAATCTGTGTTATAATACTTACAATATATTATTCGGAGGGATCACTGTGAATGTACTTCATATGAAATATGCTGTGGAAGTTGCCAACACAGGTTCTATCAATAAGGCGTCAGAGCTGCTTATCATTGCACAGCCGAATCTCAGCCGTTCAATAAAGGAGCTCGAAGCAGATCTCGGTATAACTATATTTGAGCGTACACGTAAAGGTATGACGCTGACTCCTGAAGGCGATGAATTTATCGGCTATGCTAAACGGATACTTTCTCAGATAAGCGATGTTGAAAAAATATACCGTGAAGGCAAAAAGCAGAAGCGCAAGTTTTCTGTCTGTACTCCAAGAGCTACATATATCTCAGACGCATTTGTAAATTTTTCCAATCTCATCGGCAAAGAAGAGACGGAGGTTTTTTACAAGGAGACTAATTCTTCGCTTGCCATAAAAAATGTCCTCTCCTCGGAATATAAACTCGGAATAGTGCGATACGCTGCAAATTATGATAAGTACTTCAAGACACTCTTCGATGATAAGGGACTTCATTACGAGGTAGTTTCTGAATTCAGATATGTACTTATAATGGGAAAAAAATGTCCGCTTGCAGGTCTTGATGAGATACATTTCAGCGATCTTTCAGATTATATTGAAATAGCTCATGCCGACCCATATGTTCCTTCGCTTTCATTATCGGAAGTAATGCATGAGGAACTCGCAGATACTATAAAAAGGCGCATATTTGTTTTTGAAAGAGGAAGTCAGTTTGAATTGCTCTCGGAGAATAACGAAACATTCATGTGGGTATCCCCTATCACTGACAGAACAATAGAACGCTTCGGACTTGTTCAGCGCGAATGTCCCGACAATGATAAGGTATATAAGGATGTACTGATTTATCGGAATGACTATAATCTTTCGGATCTCGACAATCTTTTCATTACTGAGCTCTGCAAATCAAAGCGCAGATACCTTTAAGGCTGTAAACAAGTGATATTAATAAATTAACATTGATTCCCATACTCTCAGAGCGGCATATGCCGCTCTTATTTTTTTGCTGTATTCATAAATTGAATACATACATATCAATAATGATAACATAGATATACTTTTTTGGTTATTCCAATGTGAGCATTTCCTTGATATAATATTAACAAAGGTTAACATATGAATATGGATGTTAAAAAAATAACAAAGATGTGATGCTTTATGACTGATACATGGAAAGCGAGGAATGTCAATGAATCTCGACCGTATAATCGCTGTAAGAAACAATAAGACCATTTACCGCGACGGAAGCTGTTCTGTAAAGGTATTTGAAAACGGGTATTCTCAGCCTGAGATATACCGTGAAGCTTATATCCAGTCTCTTATGCGTTCAATCGGGCTGAATGTTCCGAAGGTCCGGCAGGTAGCTGAGATCAACGGAAAAACTGCTATTGTTTTTGAATATATATCCGGCAGATCTCTTGCGGATATGATAAACACCTCCCCTGAAAAATGCGAGGAGTTTTCAGAGATAATAGCTGATTTGCAGTATAGTATTTCCCAGAAGAAGGCTTCGATCAGGCTTTTGAAGGAGTTTATCTCAGACAGGCTCGAAAAATGCGAGCTTAGTGAGCAAGAGCTGAATGAACTTACCGCTCTTCTGGATTCACTTCCGCAGAAGGACGAACTCCTTCACGGAGAACTTACACCGCAGAATATAGTCATTACAAGAGACGGAACGCCGTATATCATCGACTGGGAATATGCGTCTCAGGGGGATGTCTGTTACGGTCACGCCGCGACCTGCATATCTCTCCTTGCAGACGGAAACAATCAGGCAGTAAGATACTACCTCGATACGGTTTATGACAAATATTCCATAGCCTCTGAGGAAATAGTAAAATGGCTCCCGTTTGCATCAATATCTCTTTCAGCAGGTTATTTCGGAAATAAAAGACAATTCCTGCTCGACCATGTGCATAGTCTGGTCAGCAGTAATGGAGGTAAAATATGAAAATCACAATATGCATAGGCTCGTCCTGCCATATCAAGGGTTCAAGGATAGTAGTTGAGAAGCTTCAGCAGCTGATAGCTGACGAACAGCTTGAAAACGACATCGAGCTCTGCGGCAGCTTTTGTATGGGTAAATGTCAGCAGGGCGTATGTGTTACGATAGATAAGGAGTTCTTCTCTGTATCTCCTGATACTGTCTGTCGATTCTTTGATACAGAGGTAAGGTCAAGGCTGGTGAAGTAAATGGCACATTCACTCACTTTAAAAAAGTCAAACTGCAAGAACTGCTATAAGTGTATCCGCCACTGTCCTGTAAAATCCATTCGTTTTTCAGGAAATCAGGCGCATATCATCAGTGAAGAATGTATACTCTGCGGACAGTGCTTTGTAGTCTGTCCACAGAATGCGAAGGAGATTGCTGACAGCACCGAAAAGGTCAAGGTATTGCTCATGGGCGAAGCACCTGTTGTGGCGAGCTTAGCACCTTCGTTCATCGCAAATTATGACGGCTGCGGCATAGAAAATATCAGAGCCGCACTGAAAAAGCTCGGATTTTATGATGCCGAGGAAACTGCTTTAGGCGCAACACTTGTAAAGAACGAATATGAACGGCTGCTCCATGAAGAAAAAAGGGATATACTTATTTCATCATGCTGTCATTCGGTAAATCTTCTGATACAGAAATATTTCCCGAATCTTCTCCCCTATCTTGCAGATGTGATGTCACCCATGCAGGCACACTGCGCCGATATAAAGCGAAGAATGCCGGAAGCTAAAACTGTTTTCATAGGGCCTTGTGTTTCTAAAAAAGATGAAGCAGAGGCTTACGGCGATATAGTTGACGCTGTACTGACTTTTGAGGAGCTCTCAAGCTGGCTCAAAGCCGAGGATATAAAGCTTGAATACGGGACTATCCCCGATAACAGGAGCAAGGCAAGATTTTTTCCGACAACAGGCGGAATACTTAAAACCATGTCCTGCAACGAGCCGTATTACACCTATCTTGCGATAGACGGTATAGAAAACTGCATAAATGCTCTTCGTGATATAGAGGACGGGAATATCCACAGCTGCTTTATTGAGATGTCAGCCTGTGCAGGAAGCTGTATAGGCGGTCCTGTAATGGAGAAGCATCATAAAGCTCCGATACAATCATATAAGGCTGTATCGGCATATGCAGGCAAAGAGGATTTCGATGTCTGTCAGCCAGAGCCTGCTCAGATGCACAAAAGCTTCGCATATATCCCACAGCGAAATAATATCCCGAATGAGAGCGAGATAAAGGACATACTTCGTCAGATGGGGAAAAATGATCCCGGACAGGAACTCAACTGCGGAAGCTGCGGCTATAACAGCTGCCGCGAAAAGGCGATAGCCATTTATCAGGGTAAGGCTGAAATATCAATGTGTCTGCCGTTTCTAAAGGAAAAAGCCGAGAATTTCTCCGACCTTATCTCACGCAATACCCCTAACGGCATAATAGTTCTCAACGATATGCTCGAAGTTCAGCAGATAAATCAGGCTGCACAGAATATCGTGAATATACGCTATGCGAGCGACATCCTCGGTGAACAGGTCGTGAGAATACTTGATCCGATACCTTTCCTTGAAGTGCAGAACACCGGACAGGGTATATACAATTCGCGTACATATCTTGCAGAATACAACAGATATATAGAGCAGACTATCGTGCCAGATAAAGGAAGCGGTCTGCTTATATGTCTCATGCATGATGTTACATTTGAAGAGGAGCAGCGTGAGAAAAAAGAGGACATTACCCGTCAGACTATCGAAGTTGCGGATAAAGTTGTCGAAAAACAGATGAGGATAGTGCAGGAAATCGCTTCACTGCTTGGCGAAACCGCTGCTGAAACAAAGATCGCGCTTTCAAAGCTGAAGGAGTCGATTTCCGATGAATGAACTTTGTGCAGAAATTGGCTGGAAAAGCCTCAATCATTACGGTGAGCAGCTTTGCGGCGACCACGTTGAGGTCATCGAAAAGCCGGACGGAAGGTCAGTTATAGTGCTTGCGGACGGCCTTGGAAGCGGCGTGAAGGCAAGCATTCTTTCAACTCTAACCTCAAAGATAATCTCAACTATGATAGCAGAGGGGCTGCCGATAGAAGAATGTGTCGAAACTATCGCAGATACACTTCCCGTTGACAAGCTGAGAGGTGTCGCCTACTCTACCTTCACTATCATTAACCTGAAAAAGGATAATATAGCCGAACTGATACAGTATGATAATCCTCATATAATATTCATCCGAAACGGCGATACTGTGAAATACCCCGAAACAGAGCTGAATATAGGCGGAAAGAAAATATATAATTCCGTATTGCAGATAAAAGAGAACGACGTTTTTATTTCCATGAGCGACGGCTGCTCTCATGCGGGCATAGGCTCAGCGTTCAACTTTGGCTGGAAGCATAAAGACATCGCTGAATACATGGAGGGCTTGGTATCTGTCGGGTATACTGCAAAGACACTTTCTACCATGCTTGTTGAGGAATGCTACCGGCTCTACGGTGAAAGACCGGGCGATGATACTTCTGCCTGTGTGGTAAGGATACGAAAGCGAGTTCCGATGAATATCCTCTTTGGTCCGCCATCAAACCGCGATGACTGCGGCAGGATGATGAGCCTGTTTTTCTCGAAGAGCGGAAAGCACATCATCTGCGGAGGTACAACTGCATCGATCGCTGCAAAGTGGCTCGGCAAGCCGATAAAGACTAACCTTACATTTACCAGCAAGGATGTTCCTCCTACGGCTGAGATTGAGGGTGCAGACCTTGTTACCGAGGGCGTTATAACTATCAGCAAGGTAATTGAATATGCCGAGGACCACATTTCTGAAAATCACCTCTATGAGGAGTGGGAGCATAATAACAACGGCGCTGCACAGATAAGCCGCTTGCTTTTTGAAGAGGCAACAGATATAAATTTTTACGTAGGCAGAGCAGTTAATCCGGCACATCAGGGTGCTGAACTCCCTATCAATTTCAATGTTAAAATGCAGCTCGTGCAAAGACTTTCGGAAAGTCTCAAAGCAATGGGCAAGCGTGTAAAAGTATGCTATTTTTAGGAGAATAGAACATGATAAATCATAAATTCCTTTTGTATGCTCTTGAAGTATGCAGAGAGGGGTCAGTAGTAAAAGCGGCAGAAAAGCTGTACCTCAGTCAGCCGAATCTGAGCAAGATGATAATTTCTCTTGAAGATGAAATGAATATCCAGCTCTTTAACAGAACGCGGAAAGGAATGGTAGCAACTCACGACGGCGAACTGATTTTTCGCTATGCTGAGGAAATTAAACGGCAGACCGACTTTATCGAGAACTACTGCAATAAGGTAACGAGCCATTCTGTTCGTATGTCATTGGCTGTCACATGGGCTGATTACATTTCAGAAGCTTTTACTATGTTCCTCAATAAGTACAATGACAAAAAGAATATAGAATTCAATTACATCGAAACCGATACTGAGGATATAATAAATAAAATTATATACAGCGAATGTCACATAGGTATAATCCGCTGCGACAGAAAATATGAAAATAATTTCCGTAAGTTCTTTGATCTCCATTCACTTGCTGCCGAAACACTTTGTAAGGCAAGATGTGTTGCAGTATTTGCAGAGGATTCGTTTCTTGCGGAATGCGACAAGCTGACAAGTGATGACCTTGATCCTTTCTTTGAGGTGCGTCAGTCAAAGAATTTCGTACCTGATGTAAGCGAATCACAGCTGCGCAGTGTCAGCGATGATCTCCCCGGAAAAATAATATATGTCAGCGACAGTATGGCTCAGACTGAGCTTGTTTCACGCAACAGCGGCACATATATGATAATACCGCCGCTATCGCACGAGACATTGAAAAAGTATAAACTCATCCAGAAAGATGTTGCGGGAATGTCAAGGGAGAGTGTTGATTTCTTCATTCGCAGCGAGAATTATTCTCTCACCAAGACAGACAACGCTTTTCTTGATGAACTTATGATATCAAAAAGGAAATACAAAAAAGAGGTGCTTTTATGAACAAAATAACGATAATCGGAACAGGCAGCGTCGGCTCTACAATAGCCTATGCGCTTTCGCTTCTCGGAGCAGCTTCCGAGATAGTGATGATAGATATAAACAATGAGAAGGCACTCGGTGAAGCTCTCGACATAAGACAGGGCTCACCGTTCTGCAACCCGTTTACTGTATATGCAGGCTCATACGCAGATGCAGCAGGCTCTGACATAGTTATCATCACATCCGGTATCGCTCGCAAACCGGGACAGTCAAGGCTTGAACTCGCCCAGACTAACGTCAACGTCCTCAAGAGCATCATCCCTGAGATAACAAGATACGCGGGAGAGACAAATTACCTTATCGTAAGCAATCCTGTTGACGTTATGACATACGTTTTCTGTAAATGTTCAGGTATCCCGGATCATAATATAATTGGTTCCGGAACTATTCTTGATACTTCAAGGCTTCGTACAAGACTTTCAGAATACTACAAGATAAATCAGCGCAACGTTCACGCATATGTTCTCGGTGAACACGGAGACTCTTCATTTATCCCGTGGTCTGCTGCAAATATCTCAAATATACCAATAGAGAAGTTCCACGAATCTGTAAATGGTATTGATGCTGTAATGCCTGTTTTCGACCACAATGCTGTTGAAGAATACGTACGCAAATCAGGTGCAAGCGTTATCGAGCGCAAAGGAGCAACTTTCTATGCAGTTTCGACCTCAGTGTGCTATATATGCAAGTGCCTTCTCACAGGTATCGACACAACAATGACAGTCTCCACTATGCTCCATGGTGAATACGGACTTGATGACATCTGTCTCAGCATCCTCAATATCATCGGCGGAAAGGGCGTACAGGGCAAGGTAATGCTTCCTCTGACAGACCATGAGATAAAGCAGCTCCACAACAGTGCCGACTGTGTGAGAAATGTTATCAGAAGCATAGAAATATAGGTTGATTTGCTCAAATGATATAACCGCTATACTATTTTGGTTATTCACGGGTCATTTTAATTGTGATAGAATAATATAGGCTGTAAAAACTGCATTAACAAAGCCTAATGGCTTCATAAAAGCCGGGCTTAAAAAGTATTTTAACGGAGTGAAAAATGTATAGGATAGTATCTAAAAAGCGTCTTAATCCGACAGTTACACAGATGGAGATATATGCTCCGCTGGTTGCTGCAAAGGCTAAACCGGGACAGTTCATAATACTGCGCGTTGACGAAAACGGCGAGCGTATCCCGCTCACAGTTGCAGGTACCGATGCGGAAAACGGTACAGTAAAGATAATTTTCCAGATAGTCGGCAAAACCACAAAAATCCTTGACAGCAAAAACGAGGGCGAATATATCCAGGACTTCGCAGGTCCTCTTGGAGTTGCCACACATACCGAGGGCATCAGGAAGGTCTGTATAGTCGGAGGCGGTGTTGGCTGCGCTATCGCAATGCCTGTCGCTCAGGAATTTCACAGACTTGGTGCTGAGGTAACAAGTATTATCGGTTTCCGGAACAAGGACTTGCTTATCCTTGAGGATGAGTTCAGAGCTTGCTCTGACAGACTTACGATCATGACTGATAACGGTTCATATGCCCGTCATGGTAATGTAACTCTCCCTTTGAAGGAATACCTCGAAGCCGGAGAGAAATTCGATATGATAATCACTATCGGACCGCTTATTATGATGAAGTTCGTCGTTACCGTTGCAAAGCCGTTCGATGTGCCGGTAACAGTGTCGATGAATCCAATAATGATCGACGGAACAGGTATGTGCGGCGGCTGCCGTCTTACACTTGATCAGGACGGAAAAAAAGTCACGAAGTTCGCCTGCGTTGACGGTCCTGATTTCAACGGATATGAAGTCGATTTCGATGAAGCAATCTCAAGAGGCAGAATGTACGCTGAGTATGAGCGTCACGCCTATGATAAAGCTTGCAATCTCTTAAAGGGGGTGAACTGAAATGCCTAATATGTCGCTTAACAAAAATCCGATGCCCACTCAGGAGCCTCAGGTGAGAGCGCATAATTTCAGTGAAGTTGCTCTCGGATACACAGAGGATACTGCCATAGACGAGGCTGAGCGCTGCCTTAACTGTAAGAATATGCCATGCGTAAAAGGATGTCCGGTAAGTATACATATCCCCGAGTTCATCTCAAAAGTCAAGCAGGGCGAATTTGAGGAAGCATACAAGATCATCAGTCAGACATCAAGTCTGCCTGCTGTATGCGGAAGAGTATGTCCACAGGAAACTCAGTGCGAGAGCAGGTGCGTAAAAGGAGTAAAGGGGGAGCCTGTTGGTATCGGCAGACTTGAGCGTTTTGTAGCAGACTGGCATAATGCACACACCGGAAATGTATCTTCAGATGTCGTATCCAACGGACACAAGGTTGCTGTTGTAGGTTCAGGTCCATCGGGACTTACCTGTGCAGGAGACCTCGCTAAGAAGGGCTATAAGGTGACTGTATACGAAGCTCTGCACACAGCAGGCGGTGTACTTGTATATGGTATCCCCGAATTCAGACTTCCTAAGTCGATAGTTGCAAAGGAAGTTGATACTCTCAAAACTCTCGGGGTTGATATAGAGACAAACGTTATCATCGGCAAAACACTCACTGTCGACGAACTTTTCGATATGGGATTTGAAGCTGTATTTATCGGCTCGGGCGCAGGTCTGCCGAACTTCATGGGTATTCCCGGCGAGAGCTATAAGGGTGTATACTCAGCTAACGAATTCCTCACGAGAAGCAATCTTATGAAGGCTTATCTTGAAGAGCCCGAAACTCCCATAATGAAGGGCGGAAACGCAGCTGTTGTCGGCGGCGGAAACGTTGCAATGGACGCTGCAAGAACGGCTCTCAGGCTCGGAGCGGAGCACGTTTATATCGTTTACCGGCGCTCAATGGAAGAGCTCCCTGCACGTAAGGAAGAGGTCGAACACGCAATGGAAGAGGGCATTGACTTCCGTCTGCTCAATAATCCTGTGGAGATTCTCGGCTATGAAAATCCTGATGATCCGCACGATCCAAAGAACGGCTTCGTAACAGGTATGAAGTGCATCAGAATGGAGCTTGGCGAGCCTGACGAAAGAGGCAGACGCCGCCCTGTACCTGTTGAGGGAAGCGAATTCGTACTCGATGTTGACACAGTTATCATGTCTATCGGTACATCGCCTAACCCGCTTATCAAGAATACAACAAGCGGTCTTGAAGTCAATGAACGCGGCGGCATCATCGTCACTGAGGACGGTCTCACATCACGGCAGGGCGTATACGCAGGCGGTGATGCGGTAACAGGAGCAGCCACAGTCATATCCGCAATGGGAGCAGGCAAAACTGCCGCTAAAGCTATTGATGAATACATTATGAGTAAGGAGAAAGTATGAAAAAGGATTTCGATTTTACAGTAGTAGATAGTATCCTCGCAAAATATCCTGCCGAAGAGCTTTCAACTATTGCTATATTACAGGATGTTCAGGAATATTATCATTATCTCCCTGAGGAGATATTCCCTCATATCGCAAAGGCAATTAACGTAGGTGAAGCCCGTCTTTACGGCGTTGCAACATTCTATGAGAACTTTTCGCTTGATCCAAAGGGCAAGTATGTTATCCGCTGCTGTGACGGTACAGCCTGTCACGTAAGAGGTTCACTTCCGATACTTAACAAGCTCCGCGAAGAGCTTGGACTAAGCGAAGAAAAAAAGACTACCGACGACCTCATGTTCACAGTTGAGACCGTATCATGTCTCGGTGCTTGCGGACTTGCACCCGTTCTCACAGTAAATGGTGAGACTTACCCTGCTATGACTCCCGAAAAGGCTGTCGAGCTGCTTAACGAACTCAGAGCAAAGGAGGCTGCTGCAAATGAATAAACTCAAATCAAGAGAAGAGCTCACAGCGCTCAGATCTGTCTGTAAAAAGGCTCTCGATGCTGAAAAGAAGAAGATACTTGTATGCGGCGGCACAGGCTGTGTAGCAGGCGGATCGCTGAATATTTTCGATAAGCTGAAAAAACTCCTTGAAGAGAAGGGTATCAATGTTGACGTTGAACTTGCAGAAGAACCCCACGGCGATTCTGTCGGAATGAAGAAGAGCGGATGTCACGGATTCTGCGAAATGGGGCCTCTCGTTCGCATAGAGCCGCAGGGCTGGCTTTACACAAAAGTAAAGTTAGATGACTGTGAGGAGATAATTGAAAAGACTATCCTCGGCGGCGAAATGATAGAGCGACTTGTCTACAAGCAGAATAACGAACTTTATCCCAAGCAGGAAGAGATCCCGTTCTATAAAAAGCAGACCCGTGTTGTTCTCGAATCATGCGGTCATATCAATGCATCCTCTATCCGCGAATATATCGCGCTCGGCGGCTATTCAGCACTCGAAAAGTGTCTTTTTGATGTAACTCCCGATGCCATCATCAACGAGGTATCTGAATCCAACCTCAGAGGTCGCGGAGGCGGCGGCTTCCCTGCCGGCAGAAAGTGGGCTTCATGTGCAAAGCAGAAGGAAGAGCCTAAGTATATCGTCTGC
Source organism: Ruminococcus flavefaciens (assembly GCA_015067005.1). GTDB lineage: Bacteria > Bacillota > Clostridia > Oscillospirales > Ruminococcaceae > Ruminococcus > Ruminococcus flavefaciens_AA. Next base: position 72,229 of record SVNH01000005.1, on the reverse strand, counting down.
AACGGTGATGAGGGCGACCCCGGTGCATTCATGGACCGCTCCATTATGGAAGGCGACCCGCACAGACTTCTCGAAGGTATGATGATAGCCGGTATAGCTATCGGTTCATCTGAGGGATATATCTACGTCCGTGCAGAGTATCCGCTTGCAGTCGAGCGTCTCAGAACGGCTATCGCACAGGCTGAGGAGCTTGGCATACTCGGTGATGACATCCTCGGTTCAGGTAAAAGCTTCCACGTACATATCAACCGCGGCGCAGGAGCATTCGTATGCGGCGAAGGCTCAGCACTTACAGCTTCTATCGAGGGCAAAAGAGGTATGCCCCGTGTAAAGCCTCCGCGTACAGTTGAACACGGACTTTTCGACAAGCCTACTAACCTCAACAACGTTGAGACATATGCAAACGTGCCTATGATAATCAACAAAGGCGCAGCATGGTACAAGGCTATCGGACCTGAAAACAGTCCCGGAACAAAGGCATTTGCTCTTACAGGTACTATCAGAAATACCGGACTTATCGAAGTGCCTATGGGCACAACCCTGCGCGAAGTTATTTTTGACATCGGCGGCGGTATGAAGGGCGATACAAAATTCAAGGCAGTACAGATCGGCGGACCTTCCGGCGGCTGTCTTACAGAGAAGGATCTTGATGTTCCGCTTGATTTTGATTCTCTCAAAAGCGTTGGTGCGATGATAGGTTCCGGCGGACTTGTTGTTATGGACGACAAGACCTGTATGGTCGAGATAGCACGTTTCTTCATGAACTTCACACAGAATGAGTCATGCGGCAAATGTGTTCCGTGCCGTGAGGGTACAAAACGTATGCTTGAGATACTTGAGCGAATCACAGCCGGCAACGGTCAGGACGGAGACATCGAGCTTCTTGAAGAGCTTGCAGATACTATTTCAAACACAGCTCTCTGCGGACTCGGAAAAACAGCCCCCTCCCCTGTTATCTCAACTATCAGGAACTTCCGCAAGGAATATGAAGCACATATTTATCAGAAGCGCTGTCCTGCCGGTGCCTGCAGCAAGCTGAAGCGCTATGTTATTGATGCAGAGAAGTGTAAGGGATGTTCAAAGTGTGCAAGGAACTGTCCTGTAAATGCTATCGACGGAAAGATAAAAACTCCATATGTAATAGATCAGGATAAGTGTATCAAATGCGGCGCTTGTCTGAGCAACTGTTCATTCGGCGCAGTCAAGGAGGAGGTATAATATGCAGTTAGAAAATTTCATTGAGATAGACGGAAAACTCGTCAAAATAGAGGGAGAAAGAAACCTCCTTGAAGTCATCAGCAAGAGCGGCATAAAGCTTCCCGTATTCTGCTATCATTCCGACCTTTCCATTTACGGTGCCTGCCGTATGTGCATGGTCGAGGACGAAAAGGGCAGGATGATGGCTGCCTGTTCGACTGTTCCGCGCAGCGGCATGATAATAAAGACAAATACAGCAAGACTTCGCAGATACCGCAAGAGTATCCTTGAGCTTCTTCTTGCAAGTCACTGCCGCGACTGTACGACCTGTGAAAACAGCGGCAAATGTACACTTCAGGAGCTTGCTGTACAGTTCGGCATAACCAGTGTGCGCTTCAATAACGATAAGACAGATAAGGTCATTGATGATTCTTCACCGAGCATTATCCGCGATTCAAGCAAGTGTATCCTTTGCGGTGACTGTGTTCGTGAATGCAACGAGATACAGAAGGTCGGCGCTATCGACTTCGCTCACAGAGGCTCAAATGCTGCTATCAGCACAGCCTTCAATAAGCCTATCGCTGAGTCGCTCTGTGTAAACTGCGGTCAGTGTGCAGCTCATTGTCCAACGGGCGCGATAATTGTCCGTGATGATACATCTAAGGTACTCGATATGATAGATGATCCTGAGGTATTTGTAACGTGCGAGATCGCACCTGCCGTTCGTGTAGGCATAGGCAGAGAGCTTGGTCTTGAGATCGGCGACAATACTATGGGCAAGATAACAGCAGTTCTTCACCGTATCGGTGTTGACAAGGTATTCGATACAGCAACGGGCGCTGATCTTACAGTTATCGAAGAGGCAGGCGAATTTGTTGAGAGAATAGAAAAAGGCGGCACTCTTCCGCTTCTGACCTCATGCTGTCCTGCATGGGTAAGCTATGTTGAGAAGAAGTACCCTGAAATGCTTCCTAATATATCGACCTGCCGCTCACCGATGAGTATGTTCTCAGCAGTAGTGAAGGAATACTACAAAGATAAGCTTCCCGAGGGCAAGACAAAGCACTATCATTTCGCCCTCATGCCGTGCACAGCCAAGAAGTTTGAGGCAAAACGCAAAGAATTTGATTCAGTTACAAATGACGTTATCACAACACAGGAACTTATAAAGATGATCAAGGAATCAGGCATCATGTTCAATGAGATCGAGCCTGAATCAGTTGATATGCCGTTCGGTACCGCATCCGGTGCAGGCGTTATTTTCGGTGTTACAGGCGGTGTTACAGAAGCTGTTCTCAGGAAAGTTGCCAATGACAATTCAAGAAAAACTCTTGCACAGATCGAGTATGTTGGTGTAAGAGGTATGGAGGATGTTAAGGAAGCTGTCATCCCTTATGGCGATCGTGAACTCCATATAGCAGTAGTAAGCGGTCTTGCAAACGCAAGCAAGCTTATTGAGGGTGTAAAGAACGGCGAACTGAAATATGATCTTATTGAGGTAATGGCTTGCAGAGGAGGCTGCATCAGCGGCGCAGGTCAGCCCTATATATCTCACAGACACCGCGAAAAACGCGGCGAGGGACTTTACCGCTCAGACAGAGAAAGCTCTGTTAAGTGCTCACAGGATAACCGTATACTCGGCGATCTCTATGACTTTGTTATGAAGGACAAAATACATGAACTGCTTCATGTAAATTAATGTCTGCTCAACAACTCAAAAAGTGCCTTATTATAGATTTTAGAAGGCATTTTTGAGTTGTCAAAGTGCAAGAAAAATAATGGGATGAAAGTATTTTTCTTGCACTTTGTTTTTCCCTTTAGGGCAAAGTGAACTTGACATCAATTAGTGTGCCACGCAAATTCCCAAATTATAAAGAATTTGCGTTTCCCGAACAAAGTTCGGGGCAATAACCGCCTGACGGCGGTTATTGAGGACACACTAAATTACAGATAATCAAGCTGGAATAATAAAATCACAAACAGGTATAAAAAAGGCTGATGCAGTCAACTATGCATCAGCCTAAGTTTGTTATTCAGCACTTATGTTTTTCGTTATAGAAATCATCTATTGCCTTTTCCGTGATATATATTCTTTTTGACATACAATTCTTCATCCGCCTGTGCTATGAGCTGTGTAGCAGTCATAGCTCCGGAGGAGCAAGTCGCACAGCCGGTGCATACCGATATCATAGGGATGAGGTCTGCACACTTCTCGCGCAGAGAGTTGACCTCATTCTGTATCTCAGTATGTATTTCCGTATCATCCTTGGTTATCAGTACAAACTCATCACCGCCGTACCTCGCACAAAAGCCGTGCATACGGTCCGAGACATTGTGCAGGGCATCCGCAACGAGCTGAAGAGTCCTGTCACCGACAATGTGACCGAACTTGTCATTTACAAGCTTGAAATCGTTGACGTCTATTATATGAAGCCGGAACTTGTTTTCCTCTGATGAATTGTGGATCATATCCTGAAGAAATATCTCCAAGCGCCTGCGATTGTTCAGACCGGTGAGGGCATCAGAATATATCTCACTGTTCTGTATCTCAAGAAATGCAAAGTGTATGGGCAGGAACGTTCCGAGTGAAACGATGGGAGTTAGCGGCAGAAAGCCCTCAAATACAGCCGAAACAGACGGAACTATTATAAACAGGAGCGGCAATCGGTATTCCTTTCTGAGCTTGACCTGCTGATTTGAAAAGCTCTGAACATACGAGAATATGCCGCTTCCGAAAAGCTGGATAAAAATCAGGACGATATGGAGAGCATAGCCGTTTGCAAACTGAAATATGTCATCATCATCGACATAGAAATAAAAGCCGTTAAAAATAGAAGCTATTGTGATCGCAATGTCCACAGCCGCAACAAAATAAAACGTTAGAATAAACTTCTTCATTTTCTTCGATTTATTCTGATCGAGACGGTAAATAACGAATATACACCACAAAAGTGCAAGAAGCTCAACCGCTATGAGTCCGGAAGCGTTCGTCAGCTTATTGAGTGTCCTGCTGAACGGTATGAGACCTCCTTGTCCGAGTGCCCAGAAGCTGTCACTTATCAGATAAATGATGAAAAACAGGTTCATTCCTCTGAAATAACGCATCTGAAGGTCTGTACCTACATTCTTGTTCGCCTTGACAATAATTCCTACCGAAAAGAGCACACAGAAAATCTCGGTAATAACATATGATATATAGGTCGCTTTTTCATCCATAAGACCACCTCGGTTTATTCAATTTAGCTCAGAAGATATTGAACAGAAATTTATATCCCCGGTTCCCTGTAATATGCTTTTTTCAAAGCGTCATCATTCATTTTCTCAGCAGATGCACCCCAAGCAGCCGCGTAAATAAAGCTCCCGCTGATTCTCTGTTTAGTTTTAGGTATTGCCGGGATCGGCATAAGCTGCGGCTTTATCGTATTCTGATGAACGTCTTATATTGTGTGATCTGTTTTGATCTCATCGTCTACATTTTTAAAACCGGTCACGATATTGATGTTTCCGTTGCCAGTATCTATTCTGGCAAATTCTACCCGATAGAAACGAATCCTGTCTTCAAAAACCCGGCGGAACGGAACAGAATAGATCGGCTTCCCTTCCGTATTCGAGATGATCTTCTCAGGAGTTACAGCTTCAAGGAAGCGCTGACGATCCTCTTCATGAACAAGCTTAGAGTAAAATACGAAGGCATCATAATATCTTTTGAGTTTTACGGCTTCCTGTGTCGGGATAAGATGGACCATCTCATTATCAACACGGAACAGCTCAAACTGCTGAGTTGCCATATCCTTGATAAACCATACCGAATCATAGCTGCGTGTAAGAGCTTCAATAATTGCGGAACGTTCATGGAGAGACTGCTGTATCTGCAATTCTTTATTTACCTCTTCATCCACATTTCTGAATCCGGTAACGATGCCGGTTTTACCTCCCGGCAGATTAAGCTTTGAAAACTCAACGCGGTAATAGCGTATACCGTTTTCAAATACTCGGCGGAACGGCACTGAATAAATAAGCTTATTATCCGTATTCCTGACGATGTTTTCAAGCGATACTCCGTCCAGGAACTGCTGCTTGTCCTCCTCATATACCAGCTTTGAATAGAAAGCAAAGGCTTCCGAGAACTTCTTTAGCTTAACTGCCATATGTGCAGGCATAAGGTGGACCATTTCCTGATCTATACGATAAAGCTCAAACTGCTGTGTCTCTATATCGTTAATGAGCCATACTGAATCGTATCCTTTGGTAAGTGCTTCGATAACAGCCGAATGGAGAGCCTTATCCGATTCTGCCTGCTGATGCATATCCGTATTGTCGGTAAAGAAAACAATATAATAGCCATTATCGTTCTCGACTTCAAGATGCTGTCCGTAATAGTTTACCCAGCGTATCTCACCGTCCTTGCGTATGATCCTGAATTCTACAAAATCCTGTTCGGAATGCTCTTCACTCATCTGCTTCCTGATCGAATCAGATACAACGGCGTAATCGTCCGGATGTATCATACCGCGGAATGTAAAGCCTGAATATGCCTTGAAATCCTCCAAGCTATCACAGCCGAAAATATTGCAGACAGCTTTGTTTGCATACATCAGCTTCTCGCTGTCATCAGCCTTGTATACGAACAGACCGCCGAGCATATGCTTACCAAACGGCTCAATGACAGAAAGGATACGTTCGATCGGGAGGTCTTCCTTCGGATCCTGTATCGAAAGAATTGCAACGACAACTGCTGTATCGCCTGTTTTCATGTTTGTATCTATCCAGCGTGAAAAAGCGTGCAGAACAAATCCGTCGGGAAGCTTCAGATCGAAGAAGGTCAGACCTTTGCGCTCGCTGCACTTCTTCGCAACATAGTCCCAGAATGTGTCGCTGAATTCTGTGAACTTATGTGACATATAATGCGTATCCATACCGAAAAAGCGGTTCATAAACTGACGGTATGAAGCATTGCACCGCAAAAAACGTGCTGTTCTACCTCTTATCTCAACGATGCCGACCGGAATAGAATTAAAGGAATGACGCAGAGAGTCTTCCTCCTGGCTGGCGACCATTTCCAGATCGTAAAGATTGATGCTGCCGATCGTCTCGAAATAGTCCGAGGCATCCGGATCTTCATAACCGATCTGTTTATTGTTCCTGTATCTTTCAAGGAGAGCCTCATAGGATATAGGTTTACAAAAATAAAAGCCCTGAAGCTTGGAGCATCCTATCTCCTGAAGGAAACGTATCTGTTCTTCCTTTTCAACTCCCTCGCATACTGTGCTGACCTTCAGTGAAGCCGCCATTTTCATCAGCTCGGTCAGAACGACTCTTGCGCTGTCGCTCTCATCGAGCCGGCGCATAAAGCTCATATCAAATTTCAATAAGTCAAAGCGGATGCTCTGCACTACCTCAAGCGACGAATATCCGCTTCCGAAATCGTCAAGCCATACAGGGAAACCAAGCTGCTGAAAACGTGCGACCTGTCCTTTCATAAATTCGAGACTTCCGCCAATAACGCTCTCAGTGATCTCAACGGTTATCATATCTCTCCGGATACCTGCATCATCAACACGCTTCCTTATCTCTTCAACAATATCGCAGGAACCGAAATCCGAACGGGAAAGATTGATAGAATGCGGGACCAAAGTCAATCCGGCTTTCTCCTGATTTTTCATCTTTTCCAGAACCTGTTCGAGCACATACAGATCCAGTTTATATATCTGCCCGGATTCTTCAAGATATGGGATAAAATCAGCAGGAGACAAGAATCCCTTTTCCGGATCTATCCATCTTGCCAGTGATTCTTCTTCACACACCTTGGAATTGAGCGCACGAACGATCGGCTGGTAATAAACCTGTATCCATTTTTCGCTGATCGCTCTATCTATGTTTGACTGAATATAGCGCCGTTTATTATTGATCTCGCTCAGATCCTTGGTATAATAATTGAAGCAGGAAGCCTCAGATTTGCTGACTTCATCGCAAGCCATTTTAGCCCTGTCATAAGCTGTGCTGACCGGAACATCCTCAACAGAGACCAGATAGATACCCACTCTTGCCGGAAGATGGTGTTCCGCACTGCTTAATTCACTGAAGAAAAGCCCGATACGCTCTTCAAGCCCTTCCTCTGTCGATGAAACAGCAAAGCGGTCAGCAGAGATATGGCAGCAGTCCTCATGTCCGAAGATACGGGCAAGAATATCCGCAACAGACTTCAGCAGTCTGTCACCTTCTGCGAAACCATAATGGGAATTATAGTATTTCATTCCATTAAGATCTATATACAGAAGACTGACCATTTTTCCTTCACGCAGCATCCCCTCTTTACAGGCTTCACAGCGCTTGAAAAAGTAAGTAAGATTCGGGAGCCCTGTCAGTATATCATAATTTGCAGTTCTGAGGATACTTTCCTCATGAAGAACGCTGTTTATAACACGATTCATACCGTTTCCGGCAGACTCATCGCCTTCGATATAGGTACCCTCATCCATATACCAGATATGTGCAAGGCGCTCACCTGTTTCCGAGAAAAAATGCTTCCCGTGTGCATGGATCACATGATAATCCGAATCCACACCTGCCTTTGTCCTGAAAACAGCATCATACTCAGCATTATCATCACCTGTTGCAAATTGTAAAGCAGCTTTGCCTATTCTTTGCCTGTCGTCAGGATGTGTGTCTCTATACATATCATGATCCATATCCCAGACAGCCTGCTCACGGTCAGTATATCCAAAGAGGTCGCAAAAACCGTCCGAAACAAGAACAGTGACAACACTGTTATCAACGAATCTGAATACCGCAAGCGGCTGCTGCTGACATTCAAGAGCTGATCTGATTTTTTCGGAGTAGGTAAATTGGTTCATAATATCAGCCGCCTTTCATTCTTACGAATATAAAGAGCATAATTTTGTCCAGTTCATATAATGCATAGCTGCTCTCATCTAATAACTCATGTTTCCGTAACTTTAAAGTCTAACTATGGTTAATTATACCATATTATCGCATTTTAGTCAAGAGATATTATAAAAATCGTCGTATCATTGCATTAGTATAACACATGAATCGGAAATAACCATAAAAAATCTGCGCTCATTCATTTGTAACTTGAAAATGACATAATTTTCTGTTAATATATAAGTTAGGGAAGTACGTGACACATAATGCGGAATGAATCAGTATAACAATCCCCTACGCCCGCAGACGATTCACATATTTTCTGATCTGTTGCTGTTAGAGAATGCATTAAAGCAGCGAGCAGGCTTGAATAAAACTATATAGAAATAGAGGATAATGATATGGACATGAATCCAGACCGCCCCGGTGCTGGCAGCAGAAAACTTCAATGGTTCTTAGAAGCGTAGCGCAAAAGTATAAGCATGATTAGAGGTGTTAATAATGAATTTTGAATACTATAATCCAAGCGATGAAAGCAGGAGCTGCGTTGTGAGAACAATGACGAAGCTTACAGGTAAAAAGTATAGCATTGTCAAGGCAGAGCTCACTGCTCTTGCACAGGAGCTCGGATTTGAAACATATAATGACGAAGCTGTTTTCGGACGGTATATGGCAGAACACGGCATCTATAAAACGAAGGATCATGTGGATACGACCGTAGGAGAGCTTGAACTGAATGACGGTTCTTACTGTGTTTACTGTACTAATCACAAAGGCTTTTTTCACTTGATACCGGTTGTAGATAATGTGATATATGACAGGCGAAACGATAGCCTTGAACTGTATGTGATAGCTGTATATAAAGCTGCGATCCCTGACACTGTTATATGAAATATCCCGACTTTAACATAGAAATTCAACTTACAGTCTAAGCAAATCGCCCTCCCGAAGGAGGGCGAAACTATTCATAATGTGTCATTGAGTTTGGTCATTGGACTATGGGAAAACTTCATTTTCATGATCCGTTGACGAGCATATCATAGGTCACGCCGTACTTTTCGGCAATATCCTTTGCATATGATGAGCCCTCAGGCTGTGCAAGAGCCACCTTGAAGGAACGCTCTCCATTCTCAGTACGCATGATGAGCGATGAGGCTCCTGCGCCGGAGCTTTCACGGTTAAGCTCATCGGTGTCCTCACCAAGCTTGTGCATATGAGTATTGTAGATAGTCCGCACCGCTTTGGTAAGGATCGCTTTCACGGAATCTTTTGCGATATAGTAGCCCTCCTCAAAAGAGGTCGTGGAAAAGGTCTCGTTCAGCAGCAGGAGACTTCTGCTTGTAGACTGAGAGAACATATCCTTGAAACGAACGCATTCCTCTCCAAGTCTCCCAAGATCCATTGTCTTATCCTCGTCAGCCGGGAAATGAGTGTAGATGCAGTCACATGGAACATACCGGAAGCTGTCCGCAGGAACTAAAAGACCTCCCTGCGCCATAACGAACAGCTGACCGACAGCTTGTGTTATTGTAGTCTTTCCGCCTCGGTTTGCACCTGTAAGTATATAGACAGTATGCTTCTGATCGAAGGTAAGATCATTTGTCACGATCCCGCTGACATTCTCCATGTTCATTGCGAGTTTAAGATTATAGAAGCCCTTTGCCTCCATGAGATTCTCACCATCAGCGACCGGCTGCGGCTCGCAGAATGCACAGCCCTTTTCCATTAGACCGCTGATAAACTCCGCACATCTGATGTAATATACAAATTCCGGGACCAATCCGGTAATGTCCAATATAGCTACATTTGCATACTTGCCAAGCGTATCGCTCAGTTTCCTGACAAGGGAGCTGAGCATTTTATTTATGATATTTTCGAGATAGAAAGTAGAATTGCCCGTTCCGTCACCATCGGGAGTTTTCACGACTGTTGAACGAGTATTCGCGTCAACGAACGGATTGCTGCGAACAGCAGTGAAGCCGCCGAGCTTTTCGATAAAAGCACCAACATTGTTACTGTTTTCTTTGTCGATGAGGTGATAGTGCATATCGCCGTTCCATTCCGAGGTATCGTTCAGCTTATCCTTAGAGGCGATAGCGTCCGCAAAATTGCTTACTATTCCCGACTTTTTGAAAGGCTTGCTGTTGACCGAGACAAGTCCCATGCTGACTGCTTCAAAGCGCTCGTTGACATTGATACCGAGAGTAACGCTCTTAACATCAGATGCCTTTATCTTCAATGCAGCGATGTCTTTCTTCATATCAGCAAAAAATGCATCCTCATAGAGCGCACTGATGTAGTCTCTCAGCGCGATAAGTCCCTCGGAACTTATCCTCTCATCGGAAATACAGTCACGCATAGTCTCAACAATTTTAATGTAGCTGTCCAGCTCGTCAAGACGGTGAAAGAGATGCCACAATCCGAGTTCTTCATCGAAGGTCTTGTGCATAGAGGAAAAATCGCGCATGAACTGTATCTTGCTGAACAACTCCAGCATGTTTTTTCTTAGTTCAGGCAGCCGGAGTATATCACTGAAGATTTGCCGGCGGTAGAGCGCAGTAGAAGGATCCGGCGAAATGTCCGAAAGCACATTGGCTATCATTCTGCGTTCCTTGGGATCCTGCGAGATCGCCTGACAGAATTCATCAAGACCAATATCGTGTATTACATTATCCGGCAGTCTGCGATATTCCGCGTTCGCTCCGACAGGCTGCAAAAGACTGAATCCCGAGCCTTGCTTCATATTATCACCTCTTAGATTTTTTCAAAGGGATACAGATATAGGCGACCGTTTCAGCAGGATCATCAGCAGGCGGCAGATAGAATTCCAGCGAATAATTGCCTGCCAGTACGTAGCCATGCAAAGAAGGCAGCCACTCCGACCATATCTGTGAATTGACCTTCTGCAAGCTTTCAGGCAGAGCTCCTTTGCATGGGAACAGCGCCCAAAGACCGCCGGGGATCTGGTATGTTCCGCAGCCTTCGGGAATATCCTCCCACGGCAGATACAGGTCTGCTATCCAGTAGTCAAAGTTTTTTCCGTCCATATCCGAGCAAACGCCGAACGTTCCTTTCAAGCCTTTCATGTCCGAGCTCCATTCGTTCCAGAATTCCGGAACTTCACGGTAGCTCGTTTCGGCATTGAACCTCTTTTTGATACCAACGACCGTAAACGGTGCTTTTTCAACGATACGATAATCCAACATATTTCCGCCCTCCAGTGATATTTTGATATGCAGCGGAGCGAATGACCGTAAATTCGAGCCGGTTTCTCTTGCCTGCGCCGGAGTTATTCCATGAAATCGCTGAAAGGCTTTTGCAAAGCTATCGGGTGAATCATAACCGTACTTCACGGCAATGTCGATCACCTTACGATCAGAGCAAGCCAGTTCCTGTGCTGCTGCCGTCATCCGGCGCGCGCGGATGTATTCGCCGACGGTCATACCGCACAGAGCGCCGAATATCCGCTGATAGTAGAAGGAAGATAATGCAGCTTTCTTAGCGATCCCCTCAATATCCAGTTCATTAAGCAGGTTGTGCTCAATATAGTCAATGGAAGCCTGAAATCCTTCGATCCAGCCTTTCATAGCGGTCACCTCATTCCGTTCAAACACATTATATCACTTGAAAGGATATTTGTCCCGACTTTTTCTGCACTCTTTGTCAGGTCTATCATCAAACAGCCCATTCAAGATTTAATTCTCATTCAGATTTGTATGTTATTCTATTCTTTCTTCAATGAAAGGTAAGCTTCAAGTTCTTCATCTGTGAGCCTTAAATACTGAGTTACAGTTGTTCCGTCATTAACAACAAGCCTTCCGCCTATATAAGTATATGAGAATCCATTGATCTTTTCTGAATCATTGATCGAATAAAAATTCTGCTTATCAAAAGTATACTCTGTTATCTCTCCGTCAAGATCAAAGAAAGCAGTACCATCGTCATTCAAAACAAGATAGCCCTTTTTCATTATATCGAGTGATTCTTTCATTTCTTCAAATGTCTCGCCGTTTTTAGAGATCCCGATACGTTTATAGTATCCGACAGCTTCTTTATCCTGTGCGATATATTCTGTCTGACCACTCGTATCTGAGTGTTTATTATCTGAATTATCTTTGTTATTGCATCCGCAAAATAGGCAGGAGAAAATCGTCATTATTATGGCAGCTTGTACTATCGTTTTTGCTATTGCTTTGCTATCGTTCATTTTCATATGATCCTTTCTGTATCCTCGACTAATTCACTTTGTTGGAGTAACAATGCAGATAGTTTACATTAATAATTATACCATAATCAGAACTGTTTTTCAATCTCTATATCAGTTCAAAACTGAATCAGATATAAAATACCGGTTCACTCACAGGGAGACTACGTAAATCTATTCTTTCAAAGCCTGCACCATGTCGATTTTTCTTATCCTGCGCGAAAGCAGTACGATTGTCGCAACTGTGCAAACTGCCACTATGCAGAATACGATAACAAGGCTTGTCGTCTTGATAACGGGATATATCTTCAGCGTATCGTTTGAAAAGTTCGCACAGTAAAGCTCAAGAAATCGTAGTCCGGACGGTATTCCCGCAAGCGTTCCGATGACGAGGATAATGACGTTCTCTAATGATGCGAGCCGGCATATCTCTCTGAAATGGAATCCAAGAACCCTGAATGTGTTATACTCTTTAATTCTTTCAATAAAGCTGAGGATACTGAGGTTATAAAGCACTATCACAACGAGCGCAAACGCAATTATCTTCATCAGCATAAACACAGTCGCCGTCTCGGAGCTGAAATCTTTGAGGTTATCCTCCTGCTGCTTGCTGGTGATAAGCTGTGAGATCCGCACATCGTTTCCGAGACTGTCGGGATCGTCCACCGGACCGCAGAGCAAATGTGAAGGTCTGAATGCTGCTCCCGCGTCCGTCCAGCGCTGCGACCCTATATAAAGTGTCTGCGGCATACCTGACGGAATGATACCGTCCACGGTGAAATCAAAGCTTCTGGCTGAAAATGAGGTAAAAAGCGCTATCTTATCGCCTGTCTTTATTCCGAGCGAATCGGCAATACCCTCGGTGACATATACACCGTTTTCGTTAAGTTCGCTTCCGTCGCGCGTTCTGAGACCGATATAATTCCCGTCCGAAAAAATAGTAACAGGCTTAAAACACGTTTTTCTTTCGCCTTCAAGAGTAATTCTGCTCTGAACATTCTGTATAAGCTGACCGTTCAGTTCGTTTTTGAGCGATGCTGTCTGCTCCGGCGTATTTGATGTATTGAGCGTCAACTTGTAGTCGTAGACAAATTCCTCTGAATAACTTTTCGCAGTAAAGGCTTTTATGGAATCAGGCGTTCCCGAGCCGATCATGAGCAGCATAAAGCTGCCGCATACGCTTATGATCCCGAGCATGATACGAGATTTGTGCACGGACGCATCTCTGAGTGTCCACTTCATGCCGAAGCTCAGCCTGTTCCAGATCTTCCCTCCCCTCTCGATAAGCAGCGGCTTTGCATGGACAGACTTGTTATTCGAGGACTCGGCTGGCAAACCGATAAGTGCCTTCCTTGCGGCAAGCACAGAGGTCAGCAGGGACAGGGCAATAATGAGCAGTACAACTATCAGTGAGCCTATGGTGTGCCTGATCTCCCACTCCGGCAGAGAGATCAGCTTCTTCTGCGATCTCTGTATCAGTTTTGAAAACGGGAAAGACATAAAATAGCCTGACACCGTCCCCAGAACGCTTACGAGCAGTCCGTAGAGTGAGTAGTATAATGTCAGTTTTCTGTTTGAAAATCCCAGCGATTTTAGCGTGGTTATATCCGAGGACTGTGCATCCAGCAAACGCTTTATCGTGGTACGCATCGAAAGCACGGAAAGCAGTATAAACAGCGACGAGAAAATAATTGATACTCTTTTGAGATTTTCCGCCTGACCGCTTACGAATGATACGTCAAAAAGAGTGTCTCTGTCATAATAGGAGATAAATCTTTCGCCAAGAAGCTCGTTGATATTTACCTTGACATCGCTGCCGCTGCTCTTTATCTCAAGCAGGTTGCAGGTTATCTGTGATCCGAGCTTTTCGCGCATATCGTTGCTCATAAAGCCATAGCCATATTTATTGTGCTCGGGGATATAATTATCGGCAGTACCGATATAATGAGTTTTTTCGGCAGACATAACAACGCCCGCTACCGTTGCGCGCACAGTATTTCCATTGTATGATATATCTATCGTCTTTCCGGCGAAAATACCGTTTTCTTTGGCATAGTCTCGGTCGAGCCAGACGCTGTCCGTAATAGTCTTATCATACTTTTTTCCGCTTATGAGCTTCATCGAGGATATGCTCTCATCCCCGACAGTATCAAGACTCAGGTAGGTGTCACTGCCGTCATCGGAGGGAGACGATACAGTTATGCGAAGTCTCTGTGATACTCCCGACACACCTTTCATATTTTCTATGGCAGTTACATCATCACTTGTAAAATAAGCCGCAGATACCCATTCATCGGCAAGAGCAGTCTCATTGGCAAATGAATCGAATTCGTAATCAATACCTCTCCAGATACCTTCAAGTCCACTATAAATCACGACAGAAAGCATAGCAAGCAGAAACACAGACACAAATTGCAGCTTGAACTGTCTGACGCTGCGGATCATTTTCCGAAACAAAAACTTCATCGCTGTCTCCTCCCTATCATACTGCTTTGGCTTCACTATCCTGCTTACAGCGGTTTTCATCCGCTACTATCTTTCCATCGCACAGGCGAATGACGTGATCGGCTATCTTAGCGACCTCGGGGTTGTGAGTTACCACGACCACGGCTGTTTCATTGTTCCGCGAGTATTTCTTCAAAAGCCCGAAGATCATATCTCCCGTTGCCACATCAAGCGCTCCCGTAGGCTCGTCACATAGCAGCAGCTTCGGGGATTTTGCAACAGCTCTTGCTATCGCAACCCTCTGCATTTCGCCTCCGGATAGCTGATTCGGAAAACTCTTCATCCGCTTTTCAAGTCCAACGTCTATAAGTGCTTCGGCTGCCTTATCGGAATTGCCGTTGAGATCAGCCGCAATACCGACATTCTCATAGGCGGTCAGGTTTTCAACAAGATTATAGAACTGGAACACGAAGCCGACGTTCTTCCTGCGGTAGTCCGTGAGCTTTTTCTCGGAAAACTTCGATATATCCTCGCCGCCAATAAGTATCTCTCCGCTTGTCGGACGATCCATGCCGCCGAGCGCTGCTATTTCCTCACTTCCCGACCTGTACTTCTTCACTATATTTCTTATACTTATCATAGCTTTCTCCTTTTGGGCTACTTTAAAGTTACACAAAAGTATAACTTTACACACTTGTGTAACTTCTAAAAACATGATATAATAGGTTTATCGAAATGTCAACACAAAACAAAAAAGATACACGAACTTGTATTTTGTGTGTCACTTTTGGGAGGTAACTATTGTGAACGATTCAACGAACCCTTCTGCGCTCAGATCAAAGGCAGAGATATGCAAAGCGCTCCTGAAACTAATGGAAGACCATCCGTACGAGGAGATAACAGTCAAGCAGATAGCACTCGAATCCAAGCTTGTAAGGAAAACATTTTACCGCAACTTCGATTCAAAAGAGGATGTCCTCGACGCAATACTTGACAAGCTCATTGACGAATACAAGGACCGTCTGATAACGTTAAATGAGATCATGCCGATAGAGATAATCTTCGATTTCTGCGCGGATCATAAGGAGATGCTGCTATTGTTCGACAAGAACAATATGATGTACCGCATTCTGCAAAAGCTCAACGAAGCCCTACCCATAAAACATGAAGAACTTATAGCTCTTGGGTTCGTGCCTGAGGATTTTTTCTGCGGTTTAGATCCAAGCTATCTTATCACGATGAATATCGGCGGGATATGGAACGTTATATGCCGCTGGACGCATGGCGGTATGAAGGACGATCCGAAACAGATCATCGAAGAAATGAGCAAATATATCATAATGATGGGAGAATATGCCCAAAGGATGGTTTCGCCTTATCAGGGATCTGCCAAATAAGAAGACCACTCTGCACTCTCCGGGATAAGTTATAAGCGAAAGACTTTTGAAAACAAAAACGGACCTGATCCCAGCACTTTCACAATTCGTGGAAAGCACTAAAACCAGTCCGAAGCCTTGTAAACTATTATTTCCGGCAAAACCGAGAACAGTCTAAAAAAGCCCGATACTTCGGGCTTTTTTGCGTTTCATCAATTATGCTATGTCATCATGACAGAAAGAGAGAAATCCAAATACTTGTAACGCACCATCTTTGCCTGCTTATAGACATTTTTGCTTTTTCCGTCCCGCAAGCTCAAAGGCTTTATTTACTGTATCTGCGTCTTAGTCAACATCAGGCACATAGTAAGGAATAAATTCGATCTCTTCCCCGGTAACGGCATCAATGATCATCTCGCTATCTCGATTCTTGCTTTTGAGCAAATATGCTATTTTAGCATCATAGCGATCCGGCTCCTTGCTTGAATGAATATGATCAAAATAGATTACTTTGCAGACATCGTGAGTTGAAAACATCCACTCTGAGATCGCCTCTTCCTCTGAGAGCATATTCTCGGGATCAACGTCGACCTCTTCATACTTTCTCGGGTCGATAAGCAGTTCAATTATCGGGTTGCCTTTATAATCAAACGCCGCGAAAACATTGTCGGTTTCGTCAAGATCCCCGTAACCGTGCACGAGTACGCCTTTATAGTATACGTAAAAACACGGATCTGAAAAGCGATAGCTCAGCGGATGATCGGGGGAATACTCAAAGGTGAAATCGCTCATATCGACACCGGGATACATTTTGGACAGTGTATCCGTCAAAGCTATTCTCTGCTTATCTGTAACTTTACCGTAATCGTCGCGTATAGCCGGAGCGTTTTTCAGCTCGGGATAATTCTTCACAAGCAGCCTTCTCATAAGGCAGAAATCGAATACATTAAGTTTGCCGTCACTGCACAAATCAGCAGCTTTCCAGTTTACAAGTTCAGCATCGTGAGTTCCGAGCAGCCACCTTTTGAATGCAACAAGGTCAGCTATATTGAACGCTCCGTCGCCGTTGACATCACCGCTCACTGACTCTCTCAGCCTGAACACAAGCTCATAGGAATTATTATCATATCTGACAACGCTTGTTTGATCCGGCATCAGCGTGTAGTTTCCGAGCGATTTATCAGCATTTTCAAGGTGGAAACTGTAATCATGTTCTTGGGAAAGGTCCTTAAAATTAACAACGCAGGGATTGGTTTCCAAATCAACTATCGCCGGATTCTCAAAACAGTCATCATCAAGTTCACATTCACGGAACAGCAGACATCCTGACTCTGAATCAGAAGTGTGCTGATACGCAATTGGCTCGCCGGTATCATGATCTGCGAGGGTCACCTTTACAGAACCAGACAGCAATACCGTCTTTGCATCATCAAGCACCACACAGTCGGCAATCAGTGATCTTTCAGCAGGCTTATCTGATTCGCCAATAAGGTCATCTCTGTATTCAAGACCGATAGTCACATAACCGTCATTGGTCGCCTTAAATACCTTCATAAGATGAGTTGTACCGCCGTCCAAAGGAATTTCGGTTTCCCTGCTGCAATCATAATACTCATACAGCTCAGCGTGATTGCCGAATCCGGTAGACATCTGCTGCCAAGTGTACGGCGTACCGGCAGCGGAATCAAGACAGAATACGATAAGATCATCTTTTACGGAAACTTCGCCGTTTTTCTTCACATAGTCCTGATACTCCGTCACGCAGTCCGGCATCCAGCTGAATCGGTCAGTCTCAGTGACGAACTTATCTTCGTCAACAGAAAAAGTGTGGTATGTCAGATAGCGGACATATCCGAATTCGGATTCAAGGGACGAGGACTTCACCCAATTGTCAATGAGAGATATTTCAAAAACTCCCGATTCAAGCGGCTTAAAAACAACAACTTCATAATCGGAGCTGCTGTTTTCAGTTCCGTATATGTCATCCTTTAACTGCCCCATTACGCCGTCCGTCTTATAGATGCTGTAATGCGGCTCATCTTTTTTACCGCCATTGCGTTCACATTCGCGTTCTTCGCTGAATACAAGGCACACAAGTCCGTCCTGTATGTGCGTTGCACCGTAGGTGTTACGGAATTCAAGTGCAGTTTCAAAATCGGTCGGTATCCAGTCCGGCAGTTCAGTATAATCGCCTGTCTCCTCAGCAAAAACGGCTGTGGGAGTAAGTACATATGTGTTCAATGAAAGCGGAGCGATCGCTGTCATAGCTGCAATAATTGCAGCGGCAGTTTTTTTGATTTTCATAATTCTCACCTTTGGTCCTTATATTGCAGCACATAGCTGTTTTTCACCATTACGGCATAGCTCAGTTATCACCACAGGCAGAGCATTGAATACTTTGCCTGATTCATCCCCAAGCATTAACAGCAGTGTTTTTATATTGATAATTCAAGTATTTTATTTGCAACCAGCTCACGAAAACGTACATCGTGTTCCACAAACAGCAAAGTGGGCTGATAATCATTGAGCAGTTTTTCAATTTGTATTCGTGAAAAAATATCAATGTAATTCAGCGGTTCATCCCAGATGTAAAGATGAGCAGGCGTAAGCAGGCTTGATGCTATCAGCACCTTTTTCTTCTGACCTTCCGAAAAATCCTCCATTTTTTTAGTGAACTGCACACGTTCAAGATCAAGCTGCCTTAGAAGTGCGCCGAACATCGTTCTGTCCAGACCTTTTTCCTCGCAGAAGTCCCAGATGCTGCCGTGAAGGAAAGAGGTATCCTGACTGACAGATGAGATGATAAGTCCGGAAGCAGTCTCGCATATACCGCTTTCTGTGAAATCTCTGAGCCCGCTGTTCATACCAGTGCTTTGCAGTATTCTCTTTATAAGAGTTGATTTTCCGCAGCCGTTCTGCCCGACAAGCGCGATCCTCTCCCCTTTTTTTACATCGAAGGTTATATCATTCAGAATCGGCTTCTCTGCATCCTTGTATCTAAAACTGTAACCGCGGACGTTCACAAGAGTATTCTTGTGATGCACGAGCGGCGTAAGCTTTAGCTCAGCAGTTCGCTCAATATCGCTGAGGAGCCCCTCCTTTTCCTCTATTTCATGGGCTATACGGTTTTGCATCTGCTTGACACGGCTCTGCATTTTCTTTGTTTTCGCACCAATAAATGAGCGTGTACTGATACAGCGATCGTTTTCTTTTATCGGATCAAATCCTATCTTTGTACGCTCATTCTTATCCGCCCATTCAGCGGTACGCTTTGCTGACTGTCTCAGCTTTTTTATCTCTTTTTTGTGTTTCTCGTTCTCGGCAATAGCATATTTGTCGCGGCGCTGCTTATTCTCCCACCAGTCTGAGAAGCTGCCGTTCTGAACATCTATGCTTTTCCTGTTGAGCACAAGAACATGGTCGATACAGTGGTCAAGCAGGTCACGGTCATGAGATACAAGAATAAAACCGCTCTTTGAAGCAAGGTATTCCTTTACTGTTTCACGCGCGCTGCTGTCAAGGTGATTTGTAGGCTCATCTATCAGCAGGAAGTCGTTCTCACCCGAAAACAGAACCGCAAGCATCACCTTTGTACGTTCGCCGTGACTGAGTGTCCTGAATGGGCGGTAAAGTATCTCTGCATCTTCACCGAGCTGTGAAAGCTCACATATAACACGCCATTCCTCACAGTCAGGCTTGATATCAGCGATGAACTCAGATGCTGACATACTGATCTGCTCATCGGTGAGAGGATACGGAAAGTACTCAAACCTGACTGATGCACTCACAGAACCTCTGTAAGCATACTTTCCCATAAGGATATTGAGGAAAGTTGTCTTGCCTTTGCCGTTTCTGCCGATAAAGCCGAGTTTCCAGTCAGTATCTATCGAAAACGATACATCCTCGAAAATATTGTCGAAACTTCCCTCATAGTAAAAAGTAAGACCATTTACACTAATTTGCGACATAATTATCCCTCCTGTAAATGCTGCCAGACAGTATATCTCTGTATCATGACATCGGAGGTCTAAAAAAGGTGCAGAAATACCGCACCTCTCCATTATTTTTCGCACACAAAGAGAGGTCATGACAAGATGATCCACTTTTGGCAACATGATAAGACAGTACACCGACTGCCTGAAAAACTATTCTCATGTATTCAAAAGCGAATTATCTTTTCATCCTGACACCTCTCCTAATTTACTTTTTTACATTGTAGCACAATTAATTTCACTTGTCAAGCGTTAATTTTATATGACATTCCCATTGATGATCTGCCGGACCAGCTCGCGCTTCTCATAGAGGATACAGCCTCCGCTGTGGTCTTCCAGCAGATAGCCCTCATCTCTCAGCTTTCTGAACAGCGGCGAATTCATAGCATCTTTCAAAGATCCGTCTCTCACGTTGATATCCGAGTAGGGCGAGAACGGACAAGGCTCTGCGCCGCCGTGGGAATTGATATGGAAAAAGCCTCTGCCTGCGGCAACGCAGCCTCCGGAGCTTTTCTCATCGCCTGGAAATGATATGTAGACCATTTCGGGGTGAGCTTCTCTCAGCCTTATTATCTCACTCTGCATGAATTCACGCTCGGTATCTGTGGGAGCAAGCTCCCTGCTCTCCTCGGTCACAGGAACATATTCCACGAATATGACCACTTTACAGCCTTTTTCCGAGAGGCTGTCCAAAAACGCCTGAGAGGTCACTTTCCTGTAATTCCTTTTCGTGACCGTCACGGACGCGCCGAATATAAGTCCGCGCTTTTTTATCTCGTCCATATTGGCGATAAGTCTGTCGTAAACGCCTGCACCGCGCCTTTCGTCCGTCAGTTCGCGGCTGCCCTCGATGCTCATTACGGGGATCAGATTGCGGCGCTTGTCGAACAGCTCCAGATATTTTTCATCAAGATATGTACCGTTTGTGAATATCGGAAACAGGATATTCTGCTTCTTGCCTGCAGCTTCGATAACACCGCGGCGGAGCATCGGTTCTCCGCCTGCAAGCAAGATAAAACTGATACCAAGCTCTTCGGCTTCATCGAATACAGCCTGCCATTCTTCGTCGGTAAGCTGTTTTACCGGTTCAGAATCGACTGTCGCGTGATTACAGCGTGAGTAACAGCCTGCACAGTGCAGATTGCAGCTGCTTGTAATGCTTGCGATAAGAAACGGAGGTATATGCTCGCCGTTGTCCTCGGCTTTGCGGCGCTTTTTTGAAGCTGTACGGCTCGCGGCGGCAAATCTCAGCATAAATGTACTCTCTTTCGGATTCCTTAGCGTTGCTTTAACTGCTTCGGAAACGATACGCTCTACGCCCTCGGTTAGATATTCCTGAAGATCAAATCTTTCGCCCATAATATCACCTCAGCAATTCTTCAACCGCTTTTCTTACCTCATTCATATCGGCAGTCGGCTCGAATCTCGCAATAACGCTGCCTGTACTGTCTATAAGGAATTTTGTGAAGTTCCATTTGATATACGCCTTGTCTCCGAATTTTTTATTATTCATATTTGCAAACTTGTTCAGTGCGGCATTTTTCAGTCCCTTGCCGAAGCCCTCAAATGGCTTCTCAGTAGCAAGATACGCAAACAGCGGTTCCGCGTTTTCGCCGTTCACGTCTATTTTTGCAAACTGCGGGAACTCCGTTCCGAATTTCAGCTTGCAGAAGGACTGTATCTCGTCGGCATCTCCCGGTGCCTGATTTGCAAACTGATTGCAAGGAAAATCAAGTATCTCAAAGCCTTTATCGCGCAGATCGCGGTACATCGCTTCAAGCGGCTCATAATGCGGAGTAAAGCCGCAGCCTGTCGCGGTGTTGACTATCAGCAGAACCTTTCCGCTGTAATCGCTGAGTTTTACGTCGTTTCCCATGCGGTCTTTTACTGTGAAATCATAAACACTCATGATATTATTCTCCTTTCGTATCGGCGGTTTGTTTTTCAAGCAGTTCATTAAGCATATCACGAAGCTGAAAAGCTTTTTCCGGCGCGAGATTTACGCAGCTTCCGACCTGCAAAGGAATGTCCCTCGCTTGTATCTGAAGCTCCCTGCCCTTGTCGGTCAGCGTGATGATAAACGAACGCTCGTCGGAAGTGCTCTGCTGCTTTTCGATGTATCCCTGCTGACGCAGCTTTTTGAGTATGGGTGAAAGCGTTCCGCTGTCGAGCATAAGCCGTCTGCATATCTCTCCGACCGTAAGACCGTCCTTTTCCCAAAGCACGAGAAATAGGATGTACTGGGTGTATGTCAGCCCAAGCGGTTTCAGATACGGCGTATAGAGCGACGTGATAATTCTTGACGCGGCATATATCGGGAAACAAAGCTGATTATCAAGCTTCATTGCTTCCTTGTAGTCATATCCCATTGTATCACCCTTGATTATATATTGTTTACAATTATATTGTATCAAATATAGTTCTGTTTGTCAAGTACTTTTTATTATTTTTTCTGCTTTGATTATTTGCTACTTACGAAGGCGACCATTTACAATATTAAGCCAGCCGCATTATAGTAAAGATGAACAATATCTTGATCTCAGAATATCAGATTCATAAAAAAACTATGACTGAATTATTAATTTAATTCTTATTTGGTTGTTTTATTTTATGTTACGATGTATAATTAGTATATACTAAATAGCCAAATTATGTTATTTATTGACAAGGACGGATTTCGTTAAGCGCGTATACCTAAAAAGTTCAAAAGTTTTTTGAGTCGTTGAACAGACATTGATCAAAAATGTCAAACAATAGTGTGAAGGGGTTGCTTATGAAAAAAAATCAAAAGGACAGACATTGTGATAATTGCTGTTATCCTCGTTTTTTCAGTTTTTTCGCTGTGAATATTCTATTCAGCAGCAAACATAGCGATGTCTCAGCTGATTCAGATAAAGCTACTGAATATACTGATTTTAACGAAAAGAAGATCGGTATCAAGACTTCCTCAGCCTTTGAAGAACCTGCGTTCAGATTCTTTCCCGACAGTGAGTATTATTACTATGACAGTACCAGTGACCTTGCCGCCGCACTCATAAGCAACAAGATCGACGGATCCCTCGAAGACGAGCCTGTCGCAAGGATGCTCAATGTAGAGAACAATAGCATATCATACCTGAATAAGCCTATTATCAAAGACGATTACAGCTTTGTTTTTACAAAGGCTGATCCATCATCCGAGAAATATGTCTCTGAGTTCAATATAATGCTTGCAGAGATGAAAGAAAACGGTGAACTGGAACAATTGAAGCTCAAATGAACAGGAAGCAGCAATTCGGAGATAACATCTGAAAAATATGATCTGACCGGTGAAAACGGAACAATAAAGGTAGCAATGCTGCCAGATATACCGCCGTTTTCCTTCTTAAATGATGAAGGTCCTGTGGGCTACTCTGTTGATCTTATAATATATCGGCGCGTTTGTCAATTGACGCGAATTAGTTTTATCGCTTATGCACAAAAAACAAGCGAACGCTTTGTAACGTCCGCTTGTGTTCCTATTCAGTTTGGTTTTGTTGAATGTTCCGCTGAGAGCAGCGCACATCCGCCGCCCATGCTGCTTTTTATGTATAATTCGACTTTTTCGACAAGCTGAAATCAGCTTCCGCAAGGGAGCTGATTCTTTATTGGCTTCCGAAGCCAACTAAAATGTTTAAAGTGATATTCTTTCTCCGTCCTTTGAGACAACAACACCGGAGAATATTTCTTTTAATTCCTGTTCGTAATCCTGCGGAGCTTCCATTGCAGGACTATAATGTGTCAGCCAGAGACGCTTTGCATCAGCATTTTTAGCTATCTCGCAAGCATCCTGCATAAGCATATGACCTTTATCGTTCATGGAAGATTTTTTCTCAATATCGCCGTACATACCCTCACAGATGAAAAGGTCAGAATCCTTTGCAAAATCAGCTATTTCCGGAAGCGGGAGCGAATCCGTAACATAGGTTATTTTTATCGGAGGTTTTGCATCTCCTGTGACATCTGCGGAAGTAAAAGTTTTTCCGTCTGGCAGAGTAACGCTTTCGCCGCTGTGAAGCAGTTTCCACATATTTACAGGTATTCCGAGCTGTTTTGCTTTTTCCGGAAGGAATACAGGCTTCTTGCTGAAAGTTAGTCTGTATCCTAAACACGGAGTTCCGTGCTTCAGCGGGATAGTATCCACAGTGAGCATAGAGTCTATTTTTTCAGCAATGAATGAAGTTGGTTCTTCGGCAGAAAGTCCATGAAATACTACCTCATAGGGAAGGTATCCGCAGACCGCCATAAGTGAGCTGACGTTCTTTATGCACTTTTCCGGAAGATAGATGTCAAGAGGCTGATTACGTGAACAGTTTCCAATAGAAAGGAGAAGTCCAGGCAGACCTGTAACATGATCAGCGTGTTCGTGAGTTATAAGAAGTGTGTCTATCCTGCTCATTTTAAGGTCATGAACTCCGGCAGCTACCTGAGTACCCTCTCCGCAGTCGATAAGCAGAGCGTGTCCGTTGTGTTCAACGTATAAGCTTGTAAGAAAACGGCTTTTAAGCGGAAGCATTCCGCCTGTACCGAGTAAACATATATCGGGCATTTTATCCTCCTTTTTTACAAATCAGGATCAACTGTCGCTATTCATTCTCGCTGCTTTCCTCATAATAAAGGTCTCTGTATTCCTGACAGCTTTCAAGAAGCTGCTTATGAGTACCTTGAGCAATAACCTTGCCGTCAGAGATGAAAAACAAGTGCTCACAGTTTATAACTGTTGAAAGCCTGTGTGCTACCATTATGATAGTACGGCTGCCATGCAAACCGTTGATAGTTGAGCGTATTCTTGACTGAGTTATATTATCCAGTGCTGACGTTGCCTCGTCCAGCATCATTATTGGATAAGTGCGGACAATGCTTCGTGCTATGGCAAGTCTTTGGCGCTGTCCACCGGAGAGGCTTACACCGCCTTCACCTACCACTGTTTGGTAGCCCCGAGGCAGCTTCATAATATCATCGTGGATACAAGCTATCCTGCAAGCTTCTATCATTTCCTCATCACTGAGATCATCCTTCACTACTGCAAGATTATCACGAATACTCATATTGAAGATGTATGGCATCTGATTTACCATTTCGATATTTCCGCGCAGAGTATCCTGATCAAGCTCTCTTAGATCAACGCCGTCGAGTGTAATAGAGCCGCTGTCAGGATCGTAGAGTCTGGATATAAGCGAGAGTATGGTACTCTTTCCGCAGCCGCTCTTTCCAACGAAGGCAACAAACTCTCCTGCCTTTATTCTAAGGTTGATATTATTCAGTACAGGAACCTCGCTGCCGTTAGTACGCTTATATGAAAAGTAAACATCCTTGAACTCAATATCACCCTTGACATCATTCAGATGTGTTTCACCGAATTTCTCCTTCTCATAGTCGCTGCTGTTGAATATCTGATAGATACGTTCAGAAGCAAGTCCAAGATTCTGCATATTATTCATCATATTTGATACCGAACTTGCACAGGAATATACTCTGCCGTTATAGTTGAACAATACCAGTGCTGCTGAAGGACTAAGAGTTCCCATATACATCTGCAAAGCCAACAGTGACATATATATCATATTTGTCCAGCCCACGAACTGGGTACGAAGTAATATATACTTCATTGAACGAACACGCATCTGAGTCGTAAGATCGACACTCTCGTCAATACTGGTGCTCAGCTTGGACATAAAGCTGTCTTCACAGTGCATAAGCTTGATATCCCTGTGAGCACGAACCATCTCGCTGGCAAAGCTGGAATGTCTCTCCATAGCGCTCCTGCACAGTCTCGAATCCTTTGTAAGGGCACGCATATGCGCTCTTTGTATAAGCATATACACCATAAAAAGTATGATCTCAAACATAAGCATCTTCACTGAAACTACCGCAAACGCTATCACAAGACTGATAAGACGGAAGAGCGCAGTGCCTGATTCAAGAAGTGCATCTATGCAATCAACCACGTTTGTAGTTTCAGATATGATACGCTGAGTAAAGATACCGCTGCCGTTCTCATCCATACACTTGGTCTTGATGCGAAGGACATCCTTGCTGAGGTCATATTTCATCTGCTTTATCATTTCAGCGTAGGTTGACCTCAGAAGACGGCTCGCAATGTAGTTAAGGGCACTGAGACTCACAGCCTGTACAAACAGCCAGAATGCCACAATGTTGATCTTTCTGATCTCGTTTCCAGAGTAAGCTACGATTATCTGTGCTGAAAGAAGCGGCTCGATGATGTTGAAGAGCATCTGTAAAAAACGTATGATACTTCCGATAACGAATGGCTTTTTCTTCTTCATCATATACCGCAGTATTTCCTTAGTATATGTCATATCCGGCAAAACAGCCTTTGGCGAATAGGTTATTATATTCTGCCCCTTGCGGTATTTCCAGACAGGCTTGTTTTCAAATCCCGACATGATATTCTTAACTATCAGGCTATCACTTTTGTTGAGCATATCATAGCTTTCACCGCTGATATAGAGACTGATTTTTATACTTTTGAGTACGCCCTTAAAAACCAGTCGGTACTGTGCACTGCTGTCCTTGCCCATATAATTCAGCAGCAACTCCTCAAGTAAAAGCCTGTACCTGTGCCTTTCTCTTGAATCAATACCGCTGCTTTCCAGAAACTTATCTGCTTCTTGTATTGAATGATCTATGTTTTCACGTGTCAGTTCCATATACATTCCTTCCTTCTGAATGGTCCGAATCGTTCATTTGTCATTACTATCGTCTGAGAGTAATTCCTTGTATAATCGTCATTTTCTCTTAGCTGTGGGTCAAGCTGCTCAACAGGATGAGAGGCTATTGTCTCGATCTCTTCATTGCTGATATCTATTATCTCCGGGTCGATATTATCAAGCCATCTGTTGCGTATCTTTATGAAGACATCCGGGTGCTGTATGGGATTTCCGGCAGTAGGGGCAGACGGAATACAGGAAAGCAGAAACATTTGATTAATGCTTAGTTCACTGACCGGTTTGCTGAAGTAGAATTGTGCGGCATCAGTTATCCCATATCTGCCGTTGCCGAAATAGATGATATTCAGATAAAACTCCAGTATTTTCTCCTTATCCAGCTTACGCTCGATATTAATTGTGATTATCAGCTCCACTGCCTTTCGGAAATAGCTCTTGCGGAAATGAAAGTACAGGTTCTTGGCAAGCTGCTGAGTGATCGTACTGCCGCCGGTAACTATTGTTTTTGCCCGGCGGTTTATCTTAAACGCACCCTTTATAGCTTTTCCGCGGTAGCCATTATGCTTGAAAAAAAACTTGTCTTCGGTCAACGTAATATAGCGGATCAGTCTTTCCGGTATTTCAGAATATGGGCAGAAGTCGGCTTGAGCTCTGCGCTGTTCATACAGTTTCATAATAGGTCTCTTCCACATAAGAACTCTGGCATAAAGAATAATGAGAAGGAAACAAAGGAGAAGAATCCCTATTATCGTTCCCATGAACAATATAATAGTTATAATTAACAAATGCATCTTTTTCACCTCAAAAATGTGTACTGTTATACTATACATTATACCATTTATCACCGTTTAAGTCAACAAAATACGCTAATAATGTTGCATTTATTAATTAGTAGGATCATTTTACAGATAGGTGTGATTTGGTTTGTTATTTAATGATATCATACTTGAAATTGCAGCGAGACTATGATATAATTAACATTACAATATACTAAATTTTCTTGCAGAGACGCAAATCAAAGATCTGCTCCCTGTGATCCTGAAATTATATTATTAGTGAGATGTGTTATGATGTTAAATAAATGTCTCATTTGCGGAAAAAGAATAGAAAACGAAAATATGCTGTGTCAGGAGCACAGCATGATTCATCATATGCTTAAAAAAACAGAGAACTGCAATATTGACAGTATAAGATACAAGGACGCTGTACCGCTGTATCAGTATGATACTGTTCGTTCAGCGGCCTGCTACAATGTGCTGATAGATCAGTTCGATGTCGAGAACAACGAAAGATATAAAATAGAAGAGCTTGCTGACGGCAGAAAGCATTCTTGGTGCAATATTTTTGCAGCAGACGTTATGAGTGCCTCCGGAGTTCCGTTCACACATTGGGTCTCTTCGGACGGCAAGCCGATTTCTTATGAAACAGCTCAGAATACTAAAGGAGCCTATGAGTGTACCGTCTGGCTGCATCAGATATGGCTCAATGAGTACGGCATTAAAGAATACGGTTGGAAGAAGATAGATGCAGCTGAAGCACAGAAACGTGCAAATCAAGGCTATCCAACTATCGTGCTCAACACAATAGGATCGCATATCGCTGTTGTAAGACCTGAAACAGACGATTGGAAATATGATAATAACAGTGTTATAGTCTCACAGGCAGGTGCCCAGAATTTTAGATATTCTACATCTGAACTGTGCTTTAAATCAGAAGAGCTTGCTTTCTTCACCCATGACTAAATGCAGAATTAATATGCAATGTAATAATCAATGAGTACTCAGGAGAGTTCGCAGCTCTTAACTGAACAATTGATTTTTCAGAGGCTCAACCAATACTTTCTACCGCAGGCTCAGGGAATATGAGCGAGGAATATAGTGTCAATAGACTATGGTCTATTGACATACAGAAAAAGTGTTTCATACAAGTCGTATTTCCACTTTTGCAATATTTCAAATGAAAGCGATACCCTATTGAAAGAAATATGGAGCTGGTCACTACCAGCTCCATTATCTTATACAAAGATACAGTGATTATCCTACGTATTTTTTTATCACTTCAGCTACCTTGAGTATTGCTTCTTTTTCATTCGGGTTTAGATAGACATCGTTCAGTTTCTGCTTGGAATACTGCAAATACGATCCTTCAGTCTCGGAAATCAGAAGCTTAGTATAGAAACGCTCCCAACAGAAATACTCGGAGCTCTCAAGAAAGTCCTCAGTATGCTCTAAGATATCAGCGATCCTGTTTCCGTCTATCAGTCCGGACTTCAATATCAACCACTCAAAAGACTCGGGAAGATAAATACTTACTTCTGGATGCTTCTTCATATACAGATAGAGTTCTCCCATTTCAGAACCAAAAGCCGCTCCGTCTGCAATAACAAGCATCTTTTTTCCGTCGTTATCAGTAACAGTGCGCTTTACATTAGTCTTTCCACCTGAACTAATACAATCGATACTGTCAGCCGCAACTGCTTCGAAGAAGTCGTATCCTGAGTTTGAATCCTCAACGATAATCATCTCGGCAGGTTCAGCTGTTTTGTTCTCTTCAGCAGTATAAAGCTGATAGAATGAATTGTAGGTTCTGCGTAAATCAGCGTATCTGCCTGAGGTATGTATACCATAAACCTCCTCCACAGAATAAGGAAGATTAGGAAGGTTCTCCCTTGTTATGATAACATAGTAATTGTTTGTATCTTGTATCTTCCTTGCAAAGTCGTCGGATTTGACGATTGTATTCTCCTCATCGATGAAAATGATACAGTCGCTGACACTATTCAGAACGGATTCCAGTTAGAGTTATTAATTGTAAGGCATCTTTTATCACAGGATATCTCAATACCTGAATCTGCACCAAGTCTGTCATATGTATCAATAAGAGATACAAGGGTTGTCTTGCCAGTAGCGCTGTCGCCCCTGACAATAGTTATGTTCCTCTTCAAATCGAACTCGAACTTGACTCTGCTGTTCTGAACGATAATATGATATTTTCCCTTCATAGTTATCTTTCCTCTATCCTGAGTGCTTCGTCAAGGTATTCCTTGTAGCTGTCTACCTGCTTATCGGTATTGATAATATACGCACTGAACTCTTCACAGGAGCTAAAGTCCATAATGTGGTGAAGAGCAATGGTTAGATCTTTATGCTTGCTTATCTCATATATCCATTTAGCACAGTTATCACCGCAGGCAGAGGCGTTGAATATCTTGCCGGTATCATCGAAAAGCATAAGGAGCAGGGTTTTCACTCCTCCTGACAGCTCCTTGACTGAAATAGAGCCAAGCACAGGGCTGTCTATTACTCTTGAGCCAACAACATCGGATTTATCTATGTCTTTTATCATTTCTACACTGCGAGGATCGGTGATCCACTCGTCCTCATAGGTATTATCAAAATACGTTGGAGGGTGATATATAGAGTTAGTCGTATCCCCGAATACTATTTTAAGCATAACGTCACCTCTTCCGAGAGTTTACTATGGTACTATTATACCCGATAATCAATATTATTTCAAGTATTAGTTGCTACGGAATACCTGATAACTGAAAAGCGTTTTGCTATGAGCGTAGTCAAAGTCTCATATGGTCAGACAGTAAAAATTACAGATGTTATAGGAATTGAAGGTAATACTGGTTATTCTTTTGGTTCACATTGCCATTATTGTTGTAGACCTAATTTTACGGTAGGAAACGCTCTTAATATATCATCAATTTCTGGTATACCTAACGAATTGGGAATTTACGATGACGGTTATAGATCGGGAACAACAGCCTCTCCTGATGCAAAAGCTGATATAAAAGGATTACAAATCATTCTTAATAATGCCGGTGCTGGTCTTGAGGTAGATGGCATCGTAGGCGAAAAAACTCTCGCAGCTGTTAAAAAATATTCTATTGAATTAAACGACAGAGGAAATCTTATTAAGTGGGTACAGGAGCGTCTTACTCAGCTTGGGTTTGATGCCGGCTATGCAGACGGTTTTGCGGAAAAACCGACAATGGATGCAATATATTCGTGGCAGAAAGCAAATGGGCTGGGAGTTGGAAATTTATACGGTTCTGACTGGGACGTGCTGCTTGCTTAAAAAATCAAGTTAATATAGCACGAAAACTCCCCTCTGGTCTGCGGATCGGAGGGGGATATTTATATTATAGTATATTATTTCTGGTGCAAGTGTCGTGGTAAGTGTCGTAGTAGCATTTAAGGCAGCAAAAAGCCACTTGCAAGGAACCTCACAAGTGGCTATATTTGTGTGACCATGACTTAATAGATGACATAGGATAAAGCTCTATTCTTTGCACTAATTTACATAGTGGAGATATGTATTATTAATCATTGGTGATAATCTTAGACTTGTATTCGCATCTTAAACGTCGTTTATCAGTCTTACCTAAAAGCTCTTACGTAAATATAATAGCACAGAGGTCACCTTTTGTTAATGTATTTACATCAATGTAATATATTAGATATAAGATTATTCCTCTTTCACAACTCTCTCATTAACGTACATCGTAAACTCTCTAATTGTCTTATAGTCAGGAGTATCAGGAAGCGATGAATTATCAGCTGCATAATCAAGCCGTTTCTTGTATTTGTTAACAAGTTCAAAGAAATCATCTGTCGGCTGCTTGTTTGCATCTAGATAAGCACCATTTCTTATGCTCATAAGCAGATCATGTTCTTTTTCTCTGAAAGTAATGATCTCTTCTCTTTCAAGAATATCGATACACATCATATACAATCTGATAAGATGCATCATATGCTTTCCAAGTTTATTGTGGCTTATCGCATTTTGATTGCGTTTGCCTAACTTTTCGTAATCACGTAAAATATCGGACATTCTATTCCACATATCCTTGTAATCACGAAGCGGATAGTGCCTAAGAGTTATATCCATAAATATCTCTGAATCCATATCAGGAGAAACAGCTGTATCTATATACAATTTGATTGCCTCCTCAGGATACTGAAAAAACATCTCATTGAAACTCTCAGATGCCAGATTAATGCTATTTAGTATATGTTTCTCCTTAATAGACTGGTCTGCAAGTCTTGATGTCTTATTGTCGAGACTTCGGAACTGAGCAGTTGCATATCCGCTGAAAGTTTTTATAGCTTTCCTCGACAGGAATATCTTTCGGTTTCCAAGCAATTCTCGCCCTATCTCAGAAAGATACAGGTAATGCTCAGGTTTCAGACCAAGTATCTCAATAGTATTTGGATTGCAATCAGTCAAAAGCAAAATCAGTTTCCTGAAAGAGTATATGGTCGTGTCTGTAGGAATATCTGTTACCTGTTCATAATCCTCTCCACAGAGAATCTCACTTTTGCTGTTAAGGGCACATCCGCGTATATCAAGGTCTGATGTATCGGTTTCTGTCCCATAAGCGTGAGAACCTCCAAGTCCGAGAAGAATAATGCTTTTTCCCAGATGTTCATTGGTACGCAGAAAATCATATTCGTTTCCGGCAACTTTCTGTTTTATATCTTCAAGCTTCAATGTGCTCACCTCCCTGTTTTCAATACAGTTCTTGCATAAGCAAGACTCTGCCGAAGCTGATCATCTTTATCAAGGCCGGCGAGACGCAATTTATGGGCATATCCAAGTATCTCGGTAAAATGCTCAGATGGCTCCAAGCCCGCCTCAATGAGGTCACGTCCCATTAAATAAGGACGTTCCATTATTCTTTGATACTTTTCATATCTCTGCAAAAGGAATCCTTCAGAATCTCTGCTCTTCGGTATCTTCCCAAGTCCGTCGCATACAGCCAACTGAATAAGATCATAAGGCTCTATTGATAAATCAAACAGTTTATTAGTTTTTTTCAGCTTTGATCTGGTATTAGCCATTATATTCGGTTCCATATGAAGCTCCGTCATATTCAGGACGTATTTTATCAGCTTTGTCTCAGTTGTGATACGTTCCAGAAACTTCTGTACAATAGGTAGTCCATTTTTCTCATGCTCATAGGAATGAACAGTGCCGTCTTCCGAAACGGTAGTGCATATAGCCTTACCAAAATCATGGCAAAGTGCTGACATCATAAAGCCAAGCGGGTATTTTACATCACTTCTTCGTTTTGCTGCTTCATCAAGAACCATCATCGTATGCGTCCATGCATCTCCTTCGCGATGATACTCCCTGTTCTGCGGAACATTTATCAGAGCATTCAGTTCGGGGAACCAATAATCAAGCTGCTCCATCCTGCGCAGTTGTTCAAAAAGCATTGAGGGATTCTCTGCTTTGAGCAGAGCTTTTTCAGTTTCAAGCATTATTCGCTCTGCAGATAATGAAGAAATATCAATATTACGGCAAAGAGCGATTGTATCATCAGAAATCTCAAAGCCGAATCTTGCAGCAAACTGAGCTGCGCGAAGCACCCTTAGCGGATCTTCTACAAATGTTTTATCATCTATATGACGTATCAATTTCGACTTGATATCGCTCAGTCCGCCAAAATGATCAATTATTTCACCTGTAAGCACATCTTTCATTAGTGCATTTACAGTAAAGTCTCTGCGACGGGCAGCCTCAAGAGTACCCATAAATGGATTCGAGCTGACCTCAAAATCTCTATGGCCGCTCCCGATTGTGCGTTCAGTTCTCGGAAGAGCAATATCGAGATCAAGACCGCTAAGTCCATATATTCCAAAACTCTTACCGTATTCGAGCCTTTCACCGACCGAATCAAGCACGGCTTCTACTTGCTGTTTGGTTAATCCGTGTATTTCTATATCGATATCTTTGTTTTCAATTCCAAGCATCTCATCACGTACATATCCGCCTACAAAGAATACCCTGCCGCCAAGCTGTTCTGTCTTTTCGGCAATGAGTCTTGCTGCCTCAATATCATTCATATTCCTCCTCCCTTCTGTATTTTTCCAGCAGTTCTATCTGCCGCTTTATACGTTGTTTTGCCTGTTCCCTCAGGTGTTCGGGACCAAGTATCTCTATTACAGGTCCGAAACTCAGAAGACGGATAAGCAGTTCAGTTTCATCCTGCTGGTCATACCACAATTCCACGTTATACTGTCCTGTTTCAAGATTACGCACTGTATGCTTCTCATAAGAAGCAAATTCAAGCATAAAACGTTCAACGCCGTTGCGCTCTGTGCTGACTCTAATTATCGCAGGTGTGCTGCATTTACGGCTTGAGAAGTATTCGTCCATGGAAACAGGAGTTCTGTATGCCCTTCCCGTGTCCTCTATCCTTGTTATGCGTCCGATGTTGATGATACCGCTGCTCCTGACTTTATCATTACGCAGCAAATAGCAATATGCGCGGAATTTATCGTTTTTAGGAGAATACTCCATTTTTAGCAACACAAATCTACCGTTCATACGCTTACCGTGACCTGAAACGAACTCAATATACACTATTCTTCTACGTTTTACCGCATCAAGTGCAATTCGGAAGTTCTGTATGTATTTTTCGTCATTGTAATCATCGCTGTCGAGGAATCTGTCAGTGAAGCCAAACTGCTCTCTGCTGTAAAGCGGAGGCACATCTGCAAGCCTCTGCTCCATAGAAGCGAGTGCCTCACTGTCCATGAACAACTTTATCCTCGGGTCGCTGAGCTTTGCCTTCAGCCACATCTTTTGCAGCCGCGTCAACACCTTAACAGGAGTATTCTTCGTTATCCGTCTGAGATTTCCGTCAGCATTACGCCTAAATAGTCCCCAGTCCTCTCCACTCGGGATAAGCTTCTGTGGAAGAAAAAGCACGGAATCACGAAATCCGTCATGAATTACAGTCTCACGTACTGTTTTTTCATCTGTGACCTCATTTTCAAGCAACTTAGCCGCTACGCGGAAATATGCTCCATATATCTCACTGAACAGATTCATCTTCATCACCACCGTACATCCTGTTCATTCGCCTCATATCCTCGTAAAACCGTATCCTGACCGTATCAGCACCACCTTCGATCCGTACTATCCTGCCAATAAAAGTCTTAGCCCAGTGCATTATCTCGTTCGGGTCAAACACATCTGCTGTCAGGGTATAAAGGTGCTCTCCCGTATGCTCGATAATACAGCAGCGCTTCTCACATTCGAGACGGTCGATAATAAATGGTTCTTTCTCCTCATCAACGTAAAACGTTATCTTCATAGGAGTTACAGTACCCGTTTCCCTCCTCATACCGAAGGATACTCCGAAACAATGACACATATTACGTTCAAATTTAGCCTTAAGAGCGTCATAGTTTTCATAGCATTCGCCAATTTTTACCGTTTTCATATTATCGAGGCGAAATGCGGAAAATCGCTTATAGCTTGGTATATACGCCGCGAGATAGCGGCGGCCTGTCTGCACGGATACAAGTATCTTCATAGGAATCACCTTATTCTCTGTACCAAGGTCATCGCCCTCTTTTTTCCTTTTATCAGATAATGCCATAAATGAAGCGCAGCGTTTTTCGTTAATTGCTGTCAGTATCTCAGGGATAAGGATATCTTCAAGCGTATGTATGATATAGTTGTGCTTTATAAAAAAGATGTCGTTCTGAAGCCCGAGCATTTTGAGGATACTGTTTCCGATAATGCCGAAATGCTGAGTTTCTGAGAAGAACTTCAAGGCATCATCAAGCCCTGTGTACTCGCGGACAAAGTCATCGGCCTTGTCGCGGGAAAGAGAATAATACAACGTCTTTCCATGCTTTTCTGCGATTATTATACCCTCGTCCACGTACTCTTTCAGCTTATTTCGGACGGTCTGCTCATCAAACAGCTGTTCATATTCCGTATTCAGACTATCCACCAGTTCCTTGAGCGTTCTGCTTTGCCCGTCCTGTATAATATCGGTCAGAAGGAAGTGCAGACGTATATCATTATCAGTGAAGCTCTTTGAATAATAGGCGTTATACAGTGGGTTCTCTGGAATATGACCACTATCTACCGAAATCGAGACGCTCCTGCCATGTACCGAATCATCATAGCGCATATAGTCACCCATCCAGCTCTCAACACGGCGCTTTTCATCACCGTAGGTGCGGATGCTCTTGCGGTCAAAATCGCTTCTGACCTTGCAGCCATATATGAAAAAATCACGCACATAGTCTCGTGTTTTGTCGAAATTCTTGATAAGCTCAGAGAATCCAGCCATAATTGTCACTCCTTCCTACATTTATATATTAACAGATATTCTCTGCTTTTGCAATACGATTCCGAGTGTGTGCAGAAAAATTTATATGATTATTTCCTAATCATGTGATATACTGGAATCAAGCTAAAGGAAAGAGAAGTGAATGAAATGTTCGTACATTACAAAGAAAACGAGAATATGCTCCCCATAAAGATATGGCAGACAGATATGGAAGCTGTCGGCGAAAAATGTATCGAACAGGCGGAGCACCTCGCTAAGCTCCCGTTCGCTCACAAATGGATAGCTCTGATGCCCGATACTCACGCAGGAAAGGGAATGCCCATTGGCGGAGTTATAGCCTGTGAGGACGCGGTCATCCCAAATGCAGTAGGTGTTGATATCGGCTGCGGAATGGCTTACGTTCAGATCGATATCCCTGTCGAGCTACTCCGCGGCACAATAACAGGCAGCGGAAATCTCGTACAGACCATATGCGGTGACATCCTCCGCAATGTTCCTACAGGAACAAAAGGTCATTCAAAGCCGCAGCCTTCTGAAGTCCTTGACAGGGCAAATGCTGAGCTTGACCTGTATGAGGCTGACCCCGAGCTTATTCCTAATATACAGGCTGGCTACTATCAGGCTGGTACTCTCGGTGGCGGCAACCACTTCATCGAAATACAGCAGGACGATAATGGAATGTGCGGCATAATGCTCCACTCAGGAAGCCGCCATTTTGGAAATATCGTAGGACAGTATTTCAATCATATAGCTCACGAGCTCAATGACAAGTGGTTCTCTCAGGTGCCAAGCGAGTGGAATCTCCCCTTCCTGCCTGTTGACACAGATGAAGGACAGAGATACCTTACATGGATGAAGCTCTGCATGGATTACGCCTTCGAGAATCGTGCTCTTATGATGCAGAATGTCAAAGAGATATTCACAAAGCATATAGAGAAGCACACAGGAATAGTGCCGACATTCTCTGATGAGATAAACTGTCATCACAACTATGCTGCTCTTGAGAATCACTTCGCCAAGGACGTATGGGTGCACAGAAAGGGCGCTATACGCGCCGGCGAGGGTGAAATGGGAATAATTCCAGGAGCTATGGGCTCTTACAGCTATATAGTACGTGGAAAGGGCAACCCTGACAGCTTTATGTCCTCATCTCACGGTGCAGGCAGAGCTTACTCGCGTACAGCTGCAAAGGAGACGTTTTCTGTAGAATCGGTAATGGTGGATCTGAAGGAGCAGAACGTAGTTCTTGCTAAGAATAAGAAAGGAGACGTTGCTGAAGAGGCACGTTTCGCATACAAGGACATCAACGATGTCATGGCTAATCAGATAGACCTGACGGAGCCCGTTAAGCGGCTGTTTACCGTTGGAGTTATCAAAGGTTGATCTTTCGTCGCATACAGCAAGATCAGGCAGTTCAAAAGAATGGGTTCAACTCCCAAAGCGACGATTTTTAAGGCACATACAGCAAAAGGGTTTCATTCAACAGAAAACTGAATATTGTGCCTTGCATATCCAAAAGTAATAAGGCGTTCACAGCAAACACAATGACTATACTGTTAACATAGGATCATAACAGCGCCTTGCAAACTTTTCGCAGCTGCAATACACGGCAGCTGCGGCCACAAATAAGACGCTATCAGCAATCATACAGGATTTATGAAATGCTATAAAAGGATGTGAAAACACAAAGCAGGCGTCTTGAAAACAGCAGTAATTTCGACTCTCACAGCATCTATTATGGGGACCCACGTACCATCAGCGATGAAAAGGGCTGGGTGAAAGATGAGTCGAGAATAACATAAGTTTACAATTCGGCTCTGACAGCATTAATTCAGGGACGCAGGGAGCTTTCCTACGGGTCAAAGCACTGCATAATAATGAGCCGAGCTAAGTCAGCAACAGCATGAAGAATCGGTTTTATGCAGGTCCGAATCCTGCCCTGTGGCAACGCATGGAAAAGCCTGACTTGAAAGGAGCAAAAATATGCTTAACTACTTAAAGAACGAATCCAATATGACATACACCGAGAACGGCGGTACTGCTTACCGTTCATCCGAGTCCTTCTGCCTTGATATGTTCTTCAAGGCAGGCGCCATGAGAAATTCAACCGCGGCAGAGATAGCTGATGTTGTAATACGCGCTTACGCTGAGGATCCTGACAAGACTATGAAGATAGTCTTCTTTGCCCGCGATGCAAGAGGCGGTCTCGGCGAGAGACGTTTCTTTCGTATAGCTATATCTGCGCTCGTCAGAACAGCGCCCGATGCAGTAAAGAAGAATATCTCCCTGTTCGCAGAGTATGGCAGATTCGACGACCTGTGCGTTCTGCTCGATACTCCCTTGGAGAATGCCGCAGTCGAAGTCATAAAGGCTCAGCTCGACAAGGACATCGCTGCTATGAACGCAAAGAAACCCGCTTCTCTGCTTGCAAAGTGGATGCCCTCCGTGAATGCTTCCTCTAAGGAGACACGCAATATAGGCAGACACCTTGCTGCTTCCCTCGGTATGACCGAGCGTACATACAGAAAGACTCTGTCCGCGCTCCGCCGCTACACCGACATACTGGAGAACCGTCTCCGCGAGCGTGACTACACGTTCAGATACGAAGCTCTGCCCTCGTGCGCTATGTTCAAGTACAGAGGCGCGTTCATACGCAACGACGGTGAACGCTACTCCGATTACCTGAACAAGGTACACAGTGGCGAGGCAAAGCTCAACGCTGACAGACTGTTCCCCTATGACATCGTCCGTGCGGCTATGGGAGATGTCTCTGCCGCAGAAAAAATGTCACTCGACGCAGCATGGAAGTCCCTGCCCGCCCTGACAGCGTCAAAGCGTGAAAACGCCCTTGCTGTAATCGACGGTTCAGGCTCCATGACCTGTGAATGCGGAGGCATACGTCCCATAGATGCAGCTCTGTCACTGGGCATATACTTCGCAGAGCACAACACGGGCACATTCGCAAATCACTTCATCACATTCTCCGAAACTCCTCGTCTTGTAGAAATAAAGGGCATCAATATCGTTGAGAGGGTGAACTACTGCCGCACCTTCAACGAGGTCGCGAATACGAACCTGGAGGCTGTGTTCACGCTGATACTCCGTACAGCTGTGAAGAACCGCGTCCCCGAGAGCGATATGCCCTCCAAGCTCTATATCATATCCGATATGCAGTTTGACTACTGTATAGTCGGCGGCAACGATGAGCCCATGTTCCGCGAGATGAGAAAGCTCTATGCTCAGAACGGCTACAAACTGCCTGATATCGTGTTCTGGAACGTTAACGCACGCTGCGATGCTGTACCCGTAAACCGTTCGGAAACAGGAGCAGCTCTGGTATCTGGGTACTCCCCCGCCGTATTTGATATGGTCATGGGCGGTGATTGCTCTCCCGAGTCTGTAATGGACAGAATTCTTTCTTCTGAAAGATATTCGGCTATTACAGCGGCATAATAAATTTAAGCTCGCATATGAACAGTATGATTCATATGCGAGCTTTTTTCATTTTTCTACAGTAACTGTAGTTTCTTTCCCACCCTTGAATATGATCTGTATCTCAGTCTTGCAGACAACTCTAACACATTCTATCAGTTTTCTTACGAGCATATCGTTGTACTCCGTCAGTTCACAGGAGCTGTTGTCTATTTCTTGGAAAGCCTTACTTATCTGAGACCTTTTATTATTGTCAATATTATTGTTTTCTTCCAGAGCTTTCAATCTGGAGTTGAGTTCCTGTTCTTCGGCATACAGCATTTGGAACTGTTCATCCATAGCTTCTTCGTCCATAGTACCAGACGCTATTAGGGTTATATAATCATTTCGGGCATCATCTATCTCACGAAGCCTTTTCTGAATTTCCTTTGTTTCCTTGATGCTCACTCCTGCGATAGCTTGCTCAATATTGCCTTTCAGCAGTTCCTTTATGTTATCGCCACAACCATAATATTCATTAATGGCAGACAGTATCGATTTATGCAACTTATCTTCATGGAGTGAGGGAGAGTGTTTACAGTAGCGAGTACCATTATCAAATCTACTTACGCACCGCCATACCGGACATTTCCTACCGTGTATATTCCATACCTGTCTCCTATATGCTGAACCGCATTCACCGCATACCATTATATCTGTCAGAGCGTATTTCCCAGAATATCTGCCTTGCTGTGATATAGTTTTCTCGCTTTTTCCGCATAGATGCTCTCCGTGCAAGTTCTTGCTGCACAAGGTTATAAGTATCTCTATCAATTATCGCATCGTGTGCGTCAGTTACGAGGTACTTTGCACGCTCGCCGTTATTCTTGACAGATCTATGGGTTATACAGTCAACGGTATAGCTGTGCGTTTGACATTCCTGTCGCTTTGACTTTGTAAAACTGCTCGTCGGTAAATCCCTGCAATCGCCAGCACTCAAGTGGCATAAGCTTTCGTATCAGTCCGTTGTACATAACGCCGTTCCTATCAGTAACGGTTATTGTAAACATCGGCTCGTCAGTATCCTTGAATCTTCGCCCTTGCTGTCGAATCTTCTCTTTGGCATGAGTAAGCACTGGTATTGGCTTATCCATAAATAGAGCAGCGGATTTTTCGCCTTTATGATGTCCGATACCGTTATCCTGCCTTGCTGTTATACACCTTGCAAGGTCTGTTATAGCAGGATCTGGATTCATATCTATACATTTCACTGAATAGAATCCCTGTGTTGCCGATGGCGTTACCGTATGGGCTATGTCATGTCCGACACGTCCTCTGCGGCTGTTCATATCAGCATATGCAAGGTCGATACTGTCACCGGGGACAGCTATTTGATATCCCGTTTTTGTAAGTGATTTTATTGGGAGGCCGAGTATCTCATACAGTCCCGACTTACCGCCAAAGCCTCCGGCTGTTCCGGTAAGTGTTATGCTCAGCCCTTCAGGGGAGTAGACGCGGCATCCTTCTTTTCCTGGTATGCGCTGGATAAGAGTTTTTGGATTTGCGTCTGTGAAAGACAGTATTCTTCCGGCGCACTCGGTTCTAAGAAATCCGATAATGAACACTCTTTTTCTGGCTTGGGCGACGCCGAAATCCGCGCTTTATGCAAAAAAATAATAATGTTAAATCATGTCAATTCACCTCCATAAAATCAGGAAATATCACTTGTAAAGCTTAACATAATTCTCTACAATATAAATGGACAGGCAAACCTGTTACAAATATATTGGAGGTTATGTAAATGGCAACTAATAGTAAAAGTATTTCGCAGATAATTGAAAGCTTAAAATCCCAAATGATTTCCTTGGGATATAAGCAGGCAACTATCGAAAGGTACGATGCTGTATGGAGGGGCTTAATCGCGTTTTGCAACGAGAATTATGGTGGTAAGTTTACTCTTGAAGCTGGCAGATTCTATGTGTGGAGCAAATATGGTATGCAGCTCGGAGATGCCGATACATCGCATAATGTCAACAGAGCAATTATGCTCATTGATGATTTTCAAACTTATGGCGTTGTATATGGATGTTCAAGAAATCACATAAAACAGTTTTCCGAAAAATACAATAATCTGTTCACTGGATTCCTTGAATATCTAAAAGCTGATAATGTAGCTGAGGGTTCAATAAAAACCTGGAAAAGTCGTTTGTTTAGATTAGAACACTTTTTGCTGGAGTCAGGATTAGATGAGTTTAATCAGGTTGAACTTGAGCATATCAATAACTATGTAAAATCCTTAACTGGATTTTCTAATGGTACTGTATCTGCAACGATAAACATTCTTCGTAAGTTATTCAAATATGCTGTTGCAAACGGATACCATAGTGAAGATTTTTCAGGAAGCATCATTAAAGTACGTAATATTCCTAAATACAGACTTCCAACAGTTCTTGAGCCTGATGAGGTTGAAAAGATTTTGAAGACTGTTGATAGAAATAATCCAATTGGGAAAAGAGACTATGCCGTTCTTATGCTTGTTACAACGTTTGGTCTTCGTATTAGTGATGTATTTGGGCTTGAATTCAAATGTGTTGACTGGATTAATAAAAAAATAAGAATAGTGCAGAAAAAGACCGGAAAGCCTTTGGAACTACCTTTAACAGAAGCTGTTCCAGCTGAGATCCTCGCCTGGATGATATGGGATCTTTTCCTCCTGAATAGATCTGGATATTTCAAGCAGGCTTTTGCCTTTTAGGTAATCAGCAAATATCTTTGATACGGCGTACATTTCTTTCGGCTCGGTTACTATTTCGCCGTTTTTCATCTGATAGCCGAACGGTATTCTTCGATTTTTAGCCATTATCTTGATAATTGGTAATATATACAAGAGAACGACACTTTTCTTGTGAGTTTTTCTAAGACTTCGGATTATATGATTTCAGATAAAAACTGATATTTCAAAGCTGACTTTTATTAAGCTCGACAACGAAATTATTCGCATTTTGTATCTGATTGAACATAGGTGTACAGAACAGGCTGAATACTCATTCTTGCGGTAATCTAACAAAATCGGCAAGGGAACGCTTTTCTGTTTCCCTTACCGATTATTTTTTATGTAGCAGAATTGCTCCAGCGCTGAGAACCTTCCGTTTTCTGTATCGCATCAGCCAGAACATCGAGCCTGAACACATAATCTGCCGCCAGAACATCGTATGCTGCCTTGCTGAGTTCAACACTGTCAAGAAGCTGTGCTGTCAGACCGCTGCTATCACTTGTTCCGCTGTAGTAGAAGCATCCGTCAGAGGAATTATAGCTCCAGCCATTTTCTTCCCAATCGGCAACCAGATTAAGCGTCAGCGTCTTGTCCGTGCTGTCAGTGTAGGTGAGCTTGTTCTCAGAACGTGTCGGCGTTCCGAAATTGAATACAGCGCAGACATTCCCACTAC
The DNA here is from genome assembly GCA_015067005.1 of Ruminococcus flavefaciens. Classification (GTDB taxonomy): domain Bacteria; phylum Bacillota; class Clostridia; order Oscillospirales; family Ruminococcaceae; genus Ruminococcus; species Ruminococcus flavefaciens_AA. Next base: position 29,457 of record SVNH01000005.1, on the reverse strand, counting down.
TGTCATACCACATCGGAATGAAGCACAACCGAATCATTTCACCGGAAAACCTGCGGCTGTCATTTATCCGGACATTCTTATCAGCGATGTAGGTTTCACCGGATAATTCCCATTTATAATCCTTGGTGAGCTCCTCACCTTCGTCAGAGCTGTCATTTCCCTCATTCACTTTAATATCAACGCTGCCAGGAACAAAATCGTTCCGGCGTTGATTGCTGTGATAAACCACTGCTAACACGATGAGAGGAGCCATGAACAATACAGCGATGATACAGCTGAAGCCTGCCAAGTGTTTCTTATTCAGTTTTCTCATTCAAAGCTCCTCCTTTCTCATGTACTGCTTCGGCTGATAGTGTTCTCTGCATATGCCTGTGAGCTCAGATACGCAAATTCCGTTTCCGTGTTGGTGAAGCTTACTGAAGCACAGTTTTCGCGATCAATGTCCGCATCCGTTACTCTGAACACCACATACGGTTCTTTTCTTTTAACGGCATTTTTGCCTTGTGAAATAACAGTTCCGCTTCCCCTGTAAACATTTGAACCGACCCAGAAATCATAATCCGATACCGACCATCCTGCGATCTCTGTTACACGATAAATACCGGTTGAGGAGAGCCTTACAGACTGCTTTCCGCTTACAACTGATGCCGGGAATATGTAGTTTTCACCATCTGCATAAGTAACTGTTATCATGTTTGCAGCAGGATCATAGCTGTGCCCTGTGAAATCAGAAAGCGTATCGAGTTCAGGGTGAGCGCTATTTTCTGTGCCGCACTTTAATGTAACATATGTCGTTTCCAATACAGAATTACAGCCGGGATCATCATCAGCGAACCGCTCCACCTTGAACACAAACTTCTGTTCCGTATCAGCGTCATTGTAATGCACATTCTTGTCGAGAAATGCGTATTTCTCGATGTTGAAATAATAGTCGTGAGCTCCGTTTTCATTCGGAATATTGATAGTGAAATTGCTCCCTGCCCGTATCAGGTAGTCCGACTGTGCTGCATAGTCAACCGCAAAATCCTCCTTCGGACTGAAAGTATACTCCTCACCATCTTTTTTGACTTTGACATCATTTCCGATAGCGATATTGCCAAGCTCATCTATCTGGAATATCACGCTGACCGGCAGACCGGTATGATTCGCGGGAGGTCTTTTTTCCACAAGGAAGTATACATCAGGCGGCAAATTCTGCGTTATCATCGGGATCACACCATTTTCACCGGAGACAAATGTTGTTTCTTCGGTAAATTCAGTACCGTTACAATGCGAACAACGTCTCGGCTGCTCAAACGGATTTTCAGAGAGCTGCCTGCATTCAGGATTGCTGCATCTGTAGTAAGTGAGCGGATAGTAGTCCTGGATTATCTTGCCTTTACCGCTGATAACTCCGCGATACAGCGAAAATACTGCACCGGGAAGTCCGGTATTTGCAGCGCTGTCGATCTTTCTGGCGTTTAGGCTAAGCTGCTTATTGTGGATATCAATTATACCCTTATACGTTCCGCTCTCGTCCGTTGTGGAGTGATCTACCCAGCCTGCTTCATTATCATCTGTGATAGTCACAGCATCTGTAACGGTAAAGCTGAACGACCTGGGCAAGCCGATATAACCTCGCGGTGAGCTTATCTCCTTCAACGTATAAGTACCCGTAGCACTAACACTGTACAGAATTGCTACAATGCCGTTGCTGTCAGTTGTATACGTCCCCTTTCCGACCTCTATGGGTTCTTCGCCGTCCTCGGTAAGAGTAAGAAGGAACGTTCCATTCGCAAGAGGATCTGTTTTGCCACCCCAGTCAAAAAGCCTTATGGTAACGCCGCCCTCGCGTATGTTTGTGATCGTATCCTTGCGGGCATTATTGACAACACCTGTAATCTCGCCCTCGGAATAGTTCACGCTATAATTGTAATCTGTCGCACTGCCGCCTGTCGGTACAGCATTGATCGTAGTTGTCTTACCTTGATCAATAGGCTTGTACATTCCAGTTTCCGAGTCATATGTGACCTCACGAACGTGATAGTCGTTCAGTGTCTTAGTTCCATTATAAAGCTCATCATCGTCGAAGAAATAACGCTGTGAAAGTATATTATTGTTGAGCTCTCTGACAGTGCCTTCTTTCAGCACACCATCAACATAGACTGCTATATAGACCGGCTCATGAGAAACGGTATAATCCGCATCGCTCCAGACCTTCTTGACCTCGATACCGTAACCGCGCTTATTTGTGATAAGCATTGACGGCGATGCACCTTTTCTGACAGTACCGGTATTAATACTTTCGCCGCTTTCAACAAAGTAGGAATCAATCTCGCCTTCCTTCAAGCAGGTATAGCCCTCCAGACTGTAAACGTCATATCCTATCGGGTTATCGCTTTCACGTTCCTCGACTTTGAATTTCATGCCGTTCAGAAGCCCAGGAACTTTGACCTCATAGCCTACCGGTATTTTGGATATCTGACCGTTTGGCGATGTCTCAAAGGTATATGGCGTCTTATCCTCAAGATCGACATTATAGTCAACAGATGATGCAACAAATTTCCCCTGTTCCGAATCCCATATGCAGAACTTTCCGTCAGGAGACACGACGTAATATTTTCGGAGATAGGCAAGCTCCAGCTCCTTATTCTCTGTTGGTACACCCTCTTGTTCCTCTGTAACGGTCTTTTCAAGATAGAGACGGAAACTGAAGGTTGTATTGTCATCATTTATTTCAGCACCATTCTGTCCGACAAGCTTCTTTCGGAGCGTAAGCGTTTTGACTGAATCCGGATCGACCTTATTCACCAGCTGAACATTCGGTCTTTCTTTTACGTTTGCAGCTACGATCGTAAAATCCTTTCCGCCATTATTAGTTTCAACGGTTGAATCACCGCCGTTGCATTGAACGGCATCGTATACCTCACCGTTCAGACCGCATTCAACGATGTAGTATTTTATCGTATTTGCCGGGAAGCTTATCGAAACGTCCTTTCCTGGAGTGAGGAAATAGACATCTTGATATACCTGATTGTTTGAGAGAGACTTGTACTGTGCGTAGTAAGTGGCATTTCTCTTTGGGTTAAGGTAGTAAACGCCGAAATTTTCGGTATTTGGTCTCAGTCTTTCAAAAGGTCCGTCCTCGACCTCCTGATAATAGATCTGATATGGGTATTTCATCAGACTGTAGTCCAGATCATCTACACCACCGACCTCCTTGCTCATCAGGACGCTGCCAGGGGTAACGTAGCTGAGATTAAAGCGCATATGCAGATTAGATGCACCTGCACCACGCTCCATATAGAAGATACGCATGGTGTGAGATGTGTAGTCTTTAAAAACATAGTGGGTTTCGTCGCCAATTGTTTTGGGTTCAAAAATGTCGTTCAGATAAGAAGTTGCTTCTGCTTCTGTGTTATTTGCAGACAAATAAGCATTATATACAGCATACAAATCTTCATTTTCTTGTATTGTTTCCAATGTCAAAGTGGTGTCATTTTGTTGTGATTGCATATATGCTAATGCCTGTGCTTCGGTATGCTTGCGCCCTATATAGTTTTCCCTGAACAATTCATATAAAGAAGTCGTTTTGACAACGTTATCTCCAGTGCCGGAATTGACCTTTACTTCACCGGTAGCAAAATTAACCTTTCCTTCAAGAGCACTATGTATTCCGCCGAGGTCAATAACAAGCTCACCGTCAACATAGAGCCAGAAATCATCATCTCCGGTAAACTCGAAGATAATATCATGTCCCCAAGCATCATGCCCGTTCGGTGTCTGGACAAATCCAGCTGAAAGCTCCATTCCATGATAATAATCAGGATCTTTTACATAATAGAGTTTTTCGTTTTTTCTCGGATCATCTTCTTTTAATTCGTTGCCTAATGCGTCATATAGATTATATGGGTTTTTAGCATCATTTAAATTTTCTATAAAACCTCCGGCTTTTATCGTATTATACGGCATGAACTGACCATGCCGCAATGTCGGCTTTGCGGAACCGTTCATTGTTCCAAGCTCTTTATAAACTGTAAAGTTATCTGTAACGCTGTTAGTCGCGGGATCAAGCAATGTTGCATAGTTCTGACAGCTGTCAAATTCAAAATAGCCTGATGCCTCATATGTACTCTTTATAAAGAGATGATTAACATTTCTTGCGCCTTCAAACAGTTCTGATAAAGAGTGTCCGCCGTTTGTTGCTGTCGGGTAGCCGTTAGTTTTCAGATCCGTTGATAAAATGTTCTGTTTTGGTTTGTATTTATGATCTCCCCAGACTGTATTATCTCCGAGATAAATATCTTGTTTGGTAGTATGATCGTTTTCATTTATTTTGTTTTCAAAGTTGATAGCACTCATAGTGATACCGTACTGGGTATTGTCTATCGTTTCAACAGGCGTAAGAGAATCATTGCTGATATCATCCGGCTTCAGCGGCTCCATTATTGCAAAGTAGAAGTCTGTACTCTCATCATTCTGCTCAAGACTGGTCTCCTTGCAGGATATGAGCCTTCCAAGGTCAACATCTGCATCTAACGCATAGTAAGCGTAATCGCCCTCGTCCCATGCGACGATCCTTGTGTAATACTCATCATTTCGCCGACCTCTGAGATTGATACCGACCGTACCATTCGAGGTTATCCTGTTGTTAGTAAGAGGTGCTAAATACTTTCGCGAATAAGGGTTATAAAGCTCATAGTAACCGTTGAGCGTGCCGTCTGCATTATGATACTCGGTAAAATCCCACAGGAGAGAGTTGATCTGGTTACCTATCCACATAATACTGTCGCCGCTCTCGTAACAAGGGAGCAGTCTGCCGAGGTGGTCTATCGCGTAGAACTCATATTTTTTCTCGTTTTCGTTCCATGCACGAGTATAGACGATTATCTGTGAATCGTTCCGGACAACGTACTCCTCTTTCTCTGTCGTTTCACCTGTTTTTTCATCTGTAACAGTGACAGTCTCCTTATCAGAAACTCCGACTTTTGTAGCAGAGTAAACAACGAAGTCATTCTCGGTAAGGTCTGATTTTTCAACGAAATTCAGCAGCGTTCCGCTGGTGCCTTTTTGAAACACACTACTGTTGAGACGGACATAATTCCCGTTGCATTCCAGTTTGATCTTCTTAGAATCATTACCTGTTCCACGACCGACCTTGAAAATGGACGCATCTGATTCGCTGTCTGCGGTTGTCAATCCGTCGGCTGTGAGCTTCAGATACTTTCCGTTGTCAGCCTTTAGCTTATACATATCCTCACTGACACCGATAAATGTCCACATGGTTATGTCACTGTTCAGGTCTACATAAAGCTTGCCATTTAGATCAACGGTATTGTTTCTGACCATAAGCTGATGTGCTTTAAGAGAAGTGGAATTGTTTTGTTCCACCATCATTCCGTAGCCTGTCGTGCTGTTACCGCCAGCGTAATACATCAGACCGAAAGTCTGACCGTCAAGGCCGTAAATGTCAATGAACGTTTCAGGAATCTTAACAAGGTCAAACTGAACCGGATATGAAGTGTTAGAGTCAGCACCTTGGAATAACGTTCCGTTCAAAGCGATCACTTTTGATGCTGAGGCATCATAGAATACCAGCTTTCCGCCGTCTGTTACAACTGAAAAAGGAGTTGCTTCCGAGTCGCTGTCTGTTAGCTGAATGTTGTTGCCGCTGAGCTTTATAAAACGACCGGAAGGATTAGAGAGCGTATACTTATTTGCCCCGTTCCAATGGAAGGTCCAGCCTGAGAGCAAAGAAGTGTGAGTCACATATTGTCCGCTTTCATATATCACGGACGTTCCTGTCAGCTTATTGGAAGAAACAGCAGGATTAACTGCACAACCGTCATCATCGTTTATATACGCAACAAGACCGTAGGTCTTGCCGTCCAGTCCGAGAGAGTCATTCGTCGGCGCTGGAGAAGTGGGGATAACGAGGTCGAAGAATCGGTCAGCTTTTGAAAAATCAATCGAATTATTCTCAAAATTACTGCTATATCGCAGTGATTTTTTGTCCGCTGCATTGATGATAGCTATCTTGCCCTTATAATTGTCAGTGCCAGTAACTGCAGTTAAAATATACGGTGTATCGGAAAGAGAAACACTGCCGTTTATTACTTTCAGGTATTTTATTCCGTCATTTGTAGAGGTGAAGATCACATACCGGTTTGTATCAACGTTTTCAAAAGTCCAGCTTGTGATATCACCGAAATAGATATACTCTCGATCACCGCTGCTGTTTACCGCAGCCGAAACATTTTGCTTTGTCAGTTTTGTCTGCTTATCATCTGTTGCAGCTGATGTCATAGCATAGCCTGTTGCACCAGAGGCATAATATACGATACCATAGCTTTGATTATTCAGCCCTAATTCATCAGCTGAAGCTGATGAAAGGTCAACGAGATCGAAATATCTATTCGCATCATTGGTGTTAGTACCCTTCTTGAAAGAATTATTGCCGTCCCGGAAAACAGCAGTATTAGCCGAAGGTAGTGAAATTTTAATTTTTCCTGTATTATTGGGTACGACAGTCAATACAGAAGCATTTGTTTTATCAACAAGATACACCCCATCGGAGTCAAGCTTCAGATACTTCCTGACGTTCCCGTCAACAGCGACCGCACTTATTCTGTAATCTGTTCCACTTACCCACTCAAATTGCCAACCTGTAATGCCATAAGCGGAGCTGTAATTTCTTTCGCCTGGAGTCATGTATTGCAGGTTTCCGAGCGTATTAGATGAACCTGTTGGAACAGCAGCTATCATAGCATTACCAACAGTGGCACTATTATAGTTTATTAAGCCATACGGGGCTTCTTCAAGGTGATAGGGGTCGCTTGTGATCTCTTCCGGAAGTGGTTCGTATATCCATAATGTGAACAATTCTCCATTTGTTGCAGAGGGATTTTTATATGCTGCAAGTCCAGATGATCCTTTTGAAGTCCAAAAGTAAGATTCTTCAGCTCTTACTGCTTTAATGCTTACTGTCTCGCCGAAATAATTGAATTCCCACTCAGCAGTCTGGTCGCCAGTAACAGCATCAAGATTATTGACAAGAATAAGACTGTTTGTGCTGTTCTGAACTACATATTTGATTGAAGAAGGATCATTAGCATCAGTATATGTGTAAATATAATAGAGCGTGTTATCAGGATCATCCGGATCTACTTCAGCAAAATAATACTTGGCAGCACCATCGGAATAAGCTGAAATAGTATTCATTGTCTCATCACTATTGTTTTTAGCAGAGGTAACAGCTATTCCCTGACGGTTAGCATCTACCTTTTTAGAGCTCGCTTTGGCATACATATTATCTTTATTGCTTTTTATATATATACCATCGCTGGCATGAGCCTTTAATTCGGCAAGGCTTGTGATCTTGTTTGCGACTCCGGGGTATAATTTCTTGTTCACGTTATAGACGAAGCTGCTGCCTGCCGGAACAGGATCAATATTATAAACGCCGTAAGTGGATTCACCGCTGACCGGAACAACGTCATAAGCAACATTCACTTCCTGAATCGGCTCCACAATCTCATAAACAGAAAAACCGGTCGCATAGAAGCTGACCTTGCCATCCTCCGCAAGAAGATCGACTATCTGTTCTCTTGTACCGTCGTCATGGATATGCCAGAGCGCAATGTTCTCGGTTATCACATGGTCAACTATCTCTACCCTTATCGGATTATCCTCACCCGGCTGATATTCATTTCCGCCGTCAGTGATAGTAATATCATAAGCCGCGATACCTTCATGCTCATCAGAGACATCAACAGCCGAAGCCTCAGCCTCCTCCGGCATGAGACCCTCAAGCGTAACCGTTTTTTCATCGCTTTCCTCATCGGGATAAAGCTCTATCTTCTGATGCGTGAGATCAGAGCTCTCCTGTTCCGGGACATAGCCCACTGCATAAACTGACGTTACATTTGACATTGTCAATACTGTCGCAGCTAAGATACTGACAATTCTTTTTGTAATCCTATCAAACATTACGTCAACTTCCTTTCATATGTATAAGGTAAATAGCTATCCGTTGAACGGACTGCCACTGGTCATTGCCTCCGCAGCCGTCAGACCATTCGGATAATTTGAAGCAGGTACTCCCTCTGCTTCCAAAGTGATATTATACGGCTGATCAAACACGCCGAAGTAATCCTTTTTGTAAACGGGTATATCTATATGATTGAAAAGCTCTTTGGTACTTTCCTGTGGCTTGACAAGCTTCATGGTATCAGAATTTTCGCCTGTGTAGTAGAAATAATAGACCGTTTTTTCGTTTTCAACTACGGCAGACATTATAAAATCCGGATTATTCGTAACTGTACCATTAATAAGCGGATCGCCGTTCTCCAGCTTTATAGCACTAAGAATAGCTGCGGTACGTTTTGATTTATCATCGGGGAAATTAACCGCATATGTCTCATTCTTTGCTGTATAGTTGCTTGTGTCGATAGTCATTTTCAGCCTTATAAAAACGTCTGACTGACCGTTATTATAACCGTAAGGGTCCTTTTCGATCTTCATTCCAGGCTCAGAAGCCTTCGCCTTGAATTGCCCCGAGCTGTCCCATGAAGGCTCATATATAGTTACAGAGCCGCCTTTCGCATTCATGCGGTTAGTAACAGAATCCTTGCTGTGGAAATAGGAGAAGATGCCGGACATAAGCAAAACATACACAATGAAAAATGCAGCCGCAGCCGTAATGAGCTGCCGCTTTCTGTCGTGCAGTAACTTATTAGCAAAGGTGTGCATTTTCCTGCGGATAGCCTCCAAATGGCTCCCTCCTTTCGCCGGTATCGTTATATGCGGTCAGTTCTGAGTTTTGACCTTTCCTCTGTAAAACCTGCCCATAACAAGCAGTGCAAGAATTGAAACTGCAAGCGTTATCTTACCTGACAGAGCGTAGAAAAAGCCGAACAACCTTCCCACACAGGGCAAAGCGAAAACCGTTTTGCCGATGTAGTTATCCTTTGTCACAACATCGGGATCGTCCGTCATGTTCTCGTCACCCTTTGTTATGATGCCCTCCGGTGTGATACGTACCGCCCTGTGTGTGACAAACATATCATCATCGACCTTGAACGATATTACATCGCCGGTCTCTACGCTGTCATATTTGCTGTATGTACTTACAAAGCACACGCACCCGACTGGTAGGAGTTCTCCCATTGAGCCGGACCTCACACGATAGAACCTTATACCACAAAGGTAGATGATGAGCAGAATCAAGCCTATCGTTATCACTGACGCTGAAATGATTCTGTATGAAATATCAAGAATTTTCCTCAATCTTGCCATGATACCATAAACAATAAAAAAGCACCCAATTCCCCCATAAGAATCAAGTGCGGCTGGCGGACAGTACAACATTACCTGTCCTTAAATTTTCTGATATATATTTATGCCGATCAAAACTGTCATAATTCCAGATACAGAGCTCATAGGGGATAAACTCTGTTATTCTATTGCACCGATCAGAATTCCTCTCGCATCGGTAAACTCATAAGTACAAGTGGAAAGCAGCAGCAGATGAAGATCATCTTTCTTCTTTAATTCATCGGCTGTATGTCCAGAAGTATATACTGCTTCCGAAAAGATATAGTCAATATAATCTTCCCTATCGGCAGCGCTGACAAACACCGCATGATAAGCGGGCACATTGTCAGGAACATTCATATAAGCAAAGAAACGGACAGTATGCTCTCCGTCCTTCAGGGTAAGAGCACCTGTTGGGTGAAGCTGCAAGTAGTCCTGCTCTCTGAAAAGCGCGATATCAGCAAACATTCGCTGTCCATTCACGTTGTGCCCGTAAACGATCGAATTGAAGCCGCTGAAATCGCCCTCACAGCGATAATCAAGGAACGGACATCCCAACTCGTTATTGTACTTTCCATCGAAACCGTTATGGAGGTAGAAATCATTGTCCTCCGCCTGACAAATGGGAAAATCAATATGAGTACCATCTATTGTGATCCAGCCGACCACGGCATCATTGACCTCCTCGGCAGGTTCCAGTGGATCGGATGCAGTAAAGGTAACGTTTTTTTTCGGCTTCACGCTTTCAAAAAGTACGAGCTGATCAGTGTAGACCTCGTCAATTGTCTTATCCGGGAGAACTGAATCGTGGTAATACCTGAAGCTGCAGTAAGCGCCCGCAAAGATCGTAAGCAGCAGAAAAGCAAAAGCAGTCTTACGCTTCATTCGTATCTTCCTTCTTTTTCTCACGCTTTTTGAGCAGTATGAGCAGAAGCATACCTCCGGACATGGCTGCAAGAACTGCCGCAGCATATATCCAAAATGTATTGCCCGCTGCGAACAGACCTGTTTTCGGCGGATCAAAATTCTCATCAACAGCGGCATAGAAAAGCCACTTGAACTCTATCTCGCCGTGAACATAGCCTGAAGCATTCGGTCCGACCAAAACATGCTCGCCCTCACGGTCAATAAGCCTGTAACCGTTATCCACATTGGAAAGTACATCGAGATCGTTCCATATGACCGAGCATTTCAGCGTATGGCTGTCACCCGGCTTATACAGCCCACAGTCGTAGACCTCTTTAGTAAGGTCAAGATTGCCGATACCCGTGACCGAGCCGTTGTAAAACTCCTGACCATCGAGCCAGAAAGTACATTCGCAGCCTTTTTCGAGATCAATATCGCCTGCCTTGAAAAGCGGCTCAACGCTGAAATAGATATGATATGCCTTGTCATCGCGGAGATTCATGAGCTGTACGTCTTTGGTATAAGCCACGCCGTACTGCATTTCCTCCACGCGGAAAAAGTATTCGCCTGTATCGGAGCTCACAGCGTTACCGTCGGAGTCCATAGCGGTCAGCTTCTCCGGAAGACCCTTTACCGCACCTTCGGGCAAAGCGACCTCCGCAAAAGCCGTGATGCAGTTGCTGGAAAGGAGCAGAAGACAACTCGATAACGTGGTCAGTATTCTTTTCACGCGCATCTCGCTGTCTCCCTTCCATTGAGTTTTTCAGATCAGGTAGTTGAAGATTTCCAGATTGGCTTTCCGTTATCTGGATCAACAGTTGCACCGGTCTGCAATGATGTAATAGTCTTGTTGGTATACTTATCGTTCTCGTCCTTATCAGCCTGAATGCTTTCAAGCATAACAGTGAGGTCAAAATCCATTGCAGAGAAAGCCTCCTGCTTTACGCTTTCGTCAAGCTCAACAGACTTCACAAGATTGGCTGTAGTATCGCCGGATGCCAGCAGTCCATTATAATAGAAGCATTTATTGGTGGTATCAACAATAAACCATGTATTAGTAGTTGTAGTGTTGTCACCGATGTTGTCAAGCTTGATATTGATCTTAACGTCCTTTTTGGTATCTGTTGCACCTGTAGGATGATAAGTAACAGTTACGATCTCATCAGGAGCGCCTGCCTTTGTATAATCCCATGTAAGCTGTGTATCATCGGCAGTGATGACCTTTTCTTCATAGGACCTGAGTCTTATTTTGTCAACTTCTTCATCAATGTTCTGACTCATATTGGTAAGAACGTCCATACTGTATTCATCGTTGATCTTTTGCGTTTTCAGAGCGTAGTATTTCTGATTATGTTCACAATAATAATAGCCTGTATAATCATACTTTTCCGTTGTCTGTCCGCCCTCGGTGACATCTTTGATCTCACGGCGATAGAGATACAGACCGTCCACCATAGTACCGGTCGTCACATCATATGTAGCAGGCTTGTATGCAAGATAGCCGCCTGCCTGCAATGAGGTTATCTCTTTTGCATTCAGTTCAGCAAGCTTGTGGCCGTTTAATTTACCGTTTTTTATATCCTCATGAGCAGCGTCTGTCTGCGGCATTTCCTCACCGTTGGCAGTTTCCGTCTCAATATTGAATGCGCCCTTCAATTCAAGCTTTGCATATGCAGGAAGATTGCCGGTGTTTATAACACTGACTTCCTTTTTGACTTCCTGACCGGGTACCCAGTTAGAGGGCGGAGTGAAATCTTCTGTAATGGACACGCCGTAGCTTGCGCTTGCGCTCAGGCGGTTAGTAACCTCGTCCTTGCTGGTGAACCATGCAAAGGTAGAGCCAGCGACCGTTACAGCAGCAACTCCAAGTGCCACAATAAGTACCTTAGTTTCCTTTTTACTTTTCTTCTCTGTTTTCATAATTACCACCCATTCTGTCATTTAAGCCTTCATGTCCGATTTGAGGTGCTTTCTGGCTGGCTTCTGCCTTTTCCGGAACGTCCTTCTGTGAGCCGACAACATCTACCGGAATCTCACGGCCATTCTCAAAGACTTTCTGCCCGTCATCAGTTTTCACCTCAGCGAACTGATTTTCAGCTTTTTTATTATCATCACGCAGTGAAAAATAATAGATCATCAGCTTGAAAAATACTATTAAAAGCATTATTATCGGTAAGATGAAATACCATTTCATCTGCACAAATCTTATGATAAATCCCAATTTAGGCACATGAAATCTGACCTTGCCTATGACACGTGATTCATCAACGAGGAAAGAATCCTCCGTATTGTTGGCATCGCCCTTTGTTCTGAAACAGGTAACTCCTGTCCCCTTATAGTTTTCTAATCTCTGTGTTACCCTGTGGGTAAGATAAGCATCACTTTCGCTTGAGACATTGAAAGTGATTATATCGCCTTCTTTGACTGAATTGGCACCCGAGACCTTAACGAATACCATATCGCCGCTTGAAAATTCCGGCTCCATGGAGTCAGTAAGTACAACATAATGCCGATAACCGAACAATGATTTATCCGGACTTTTGTCGGCAGTAAAAAGTATCGCCGCTATGATAATGAAAAAAGAAAGCAGATAAATAAAGATCTTCCGCATTATTGAAAACGCACGAAAACCAATGCTGCTTTTTTCACTGACAATCTCATTACTGTCATTCTTCACCTTCGGACAACGCTCCTTTCGCTGACCGTGTCTGCCGCATGATCATACGGTATATTAATGCAGTCAGTGTGAAAGTAAAAAATAATACGATTACAAGCGCATTTTGTATTATTTATAAATTATACCCATATTATAAAAAAGATATAGCTATAACTAATATCATTATAATACGAGCTTTGGGCATTGTCAATTCAAACCGTTAGAAAAAATAGTTTTTTATATATTTTTTGTTGAATATGCATAATTGTTGACATTGTTTTTTCAAAACATACATAAGGTCTTTAGCGGTAGTTATCGCTTCATGTTCCTGATATGGGTTGGCTTTCAGCCGCTCGAAGTCGGAGTGAGGCAGGAATACCTATTTTTCAACCTCACAACGTTTGGTGTTGTGGTCGGAAGCCTTATGTGTCAGCTTTCCGTTCATATTTCCTCACGACTATTAAACTTCCTAAAATCCACGAGTTCATCCCAACCTAATCCCATTACACCTTCATCGTAAAACTCATCCCACATGGATGCATTTGAACCTGGGGAGAAAATCCAGTAACGTTTATTGGTATTATTATCTGAATTATAATACTTTGAAACGAAAAATCCGAAATCAATTGTCAGAGTTTTTAGCATTTTATCTGAATAACAATCGTTGTTCAATTCATTTGAAAGCATATGAATTATTTCTTCATCATTATTTAGTACCGCACATATCTCATCATACATCTTGTATCCACCAATAAGATTTTCAACTAATCCATTCGCTTTAGGAGAATAAGAATCTTCAAATTCATTTGCAACCTTTTTATAAATATCATATTTATAAATATAGTATTTATCAGGATATTTCAACCAAAGATATGTACTAACAGCATTTGTATTCTGATAGTGATTCTTCCACGTACCTTTATCATACTTTTTTCTTACCGCTTCAGCAGAATTTATAAATGTTTCAATACGTTCAGCAAGTTCTTTACTCTCATCAAATAAGTTTATGAACATGGACTTTACCGCCTGCGTGTCTGCTTCTGCAAATTCTTTAATCATTCTTCTTGGATATGCATATCCTGAAGCAAGAAGGTTATACGTTTTTGACATAGATTTCTTTAACATCGCTACGAAATCTAAAGCATCTATGTCCCAGTTATCCTGAAAGCACTTTACGGCTTCCCATTTATATCGTTCTTCCTCAAAATGCTCAGAGAAATCCGCTTTGTATGCTTCTATGACCTGTTTTAACTTCTCAATATTTATCATAATTATTACCTCTCAGAAATCCACAAGGAATATTCCAATGCTTATCTTATGGAAAGTTCCCTTGATGTCGATGTTTTTGATCTGTGCGGATAGCATCTTACCGGCATCCATAAGGCGAGCAAAAATGATATTATCTTTCTCTGGAACATACCCAACCTTCCGACCGTCAGGTGCAAGGATCAGTATAGCATTGCTGTCGAATTTGTTGTCCTCGCGCTGGAGTGTCAGCTTGTCGCCGACTTTGACCGCATCAAGCACGCCCTGGTCCTTCAAATGCGTAGTGCCTGCGATATATGAATCGAAGAGGTGTATCTCACGTATAAGCGGCTTGAGCAGTTCACCTATCTGACCGTTTTCGGCTGCGACTGCCAGTTCGTTCTTTTTTATCTCTGCCAGTTCGTTCATTTTAGACCTCCTTACAGCGTTAGCAAATCGAGCTGCTGTTGCAACTGCTTCTCGTAATCGGTATATTGCAGCAATTCTGTTTCATATGCAGTCTTTCTGTCTGCTGTCTCGTCCTTATCGTCAAGGATAAGTTTATATGAATACGGTTCGGTAGTAATTATAGTATGTATCTCCTGTTCAAGTGTGGCTATTTTCTCAGCGATGTCGGGAACAACTATGGGAGCGTCGCTCACTCCGAGCTGAGAAAGTGCCTGCTGGACAAGAAAATCAGTCTCTCTCAGCGTTTTCAGGTCATTGCACTTGTAGGCAATTGAAGCCTGTTCCCATAACTCCGCAAGCTCGGGATGTTCCTGAGTCACGGTGCTCATATCAGGATGGAGCTGACGCGCTATCTGGCGGTATATGGCCTTAATCTCCTTTGCATCAAGTGGCGAGATTATTGTATCGCTTTTTGTGCTGTTGAACTCACTGACCATATCGCTGAGCTGCTTGCGATACTCCGTCATCTGCTGAGTGACATACTCGTTCATCGTAGTGATATCAGGCTTTCTGCCATGATTGAAAAATGTAATGCTTGTTGGTGATGAACCAATGCTGATAGATATGGAAACTATTTCAACGGGACAGCCTATATTTGACCTTCAGGCACTCTATGTCACATATATTTCCTTCAGCGAGGATTGTCCGGATAATCTCAGCAGTTTTCTTGGCATTTCCGATGATCTGGGCGAGCCGATATGGAACAGTATCTTAGAAAAATACTTTGATACTGCTGACAAGGCTGAGCTGTCTGCTATAAACGATAAGATCAGACTGATGTCTGCAATACGTTTCCTTTATCTGCTCGCCGTAACTGACTTGAAAAACGGCGACCTTGGTGAAAGACGGATAAAGCGCACTCAGGATCATATTTCTGAGCTCCTTAAAAAAGTCAATGGATTTGAAATATAATAAAAACTGCCTCGGAACTATTCCGGGGCAGTTTAAGTTTTTAGTTCAGTTTTTAGTATACCGACAGCGACCTACCACAGCTTGCCGTCATCAGTACAGGATATGTCAGTTCAGTGATAGTATCGTTTGTCATATCAGATGCGCTGCACGTCAGAGTATATGCTATGCCGCTGTTATTCAATGTTCCGATACTAATAGCCGCTTAAAGTTATTCCCTGTTGTCCTTCAGACTCTCGATCATATCTATATTATCAACTCTGCGTCTGAGTATCAGCAGTGAGCCGAAGTAGCAAATGCAGGTGACAGCAATTGTGAAAAGAACCGTTTTCAGCGTAAGCTCCACTGGCAGTATCAATTCAAGAACTTCTACAAGGAGAACTGAAAAGAGCTTCATTATTCCAACACCGCCGAGTATTCCAAGAACTATGCCGGGTATAAGGAGTATGTGATTTCCTCTCAGCACCATGGTGTCGATATACTTACGCTTATAACCGAGAACTTTCAGCATTGAGATATTTGCAGCCTGTTCGTTTATCATCATATTTATAGCGACATAGATCGAAGCGATACATATGACAACGCCGAGGAGAATTATTGTTATCCTGTTGGTCGTGGATTCGTCATAAACAATATCCATCTGCTTCTTAAAAGACTTGTCTGTCAGTATAAGTGCAACCTCACCCTTTTCAAAACTAATACTATCGTCAGACAGTATGCAGTCATAATAATCAGCATCTATACCTGTCACCTTCGAGGCATTCTCTCTTGTACTTATAACGTAGATCTCATAATCATTCTTTATAATTCCACTTATCTTTATCGTCTTTTCTTCGAGAGTAGCACTATTTTTCAGTTTTATCTCATCACCCTTGTCCACGTCGAACATAACTGCTGCGAGATTGCTTATATACCAGCCTTCGCTGAGGTCAGCAGTTTTGTTGGTGGATTTTTCAGTGAGATTGAGCCGTTTGCAATCCTTGTCGGCACCGATAACGTTCACGATGCTTCCGCTTTCAGACTCAAAACTCGAATTGATAAGAACATCGGTATTATCGCTGTATACTCCCTCTCTAAAGTCGCTGAGGTAGTACCTGTACTTGTAGCTGCCTATCTTTGGCTGAGGATCATCGGCAAGAGACTTCATCGAATCGGAATATACCATTCCGAAGCAAATAATAGCACTGCCGAGGAATATTCCGAGAAAAATAACGAAGCTTCTTCCGGGATTGCCTATGACTGAACGAAGCGCAAAACGAGCTCTCACCTTCATTTTGGATTTGGCGAAGATCTTTTTTGACGCAGATTTTGTACCTACCGAGCCGCTCAGGAGCGACACAGTATTGTTTTTGAGTATCTTACGTGTAACGAGCATAGCAGCAATAAAATAAATAACAGTCGGGATAATTATGCCGGCGATCATTATTGCGGCCGGTACTTTAAAGACGGGCTTGATAGGCTCGAAACTCGCTGTTGCGAATTCACCGAACCAGTCTGCAATAAACAGCGAGACTAAGCTCATAAGAACACCGCCTATAAGTCCTGGAATTACCGCCATAATACTGTAATGAAGCATTATTGTGCGAGGTTTGTAGCCGAGGGCAGAGAGTGTTCCGATAATTTTCTGTTCCTTTATTATTTTGCGGCTTATGATGATGCAGATAAGAACTACCGCGATTATTGGCAGAGTTATAAGCAGCAGCCAGGCCATAATGATATATGTGTCTGCTTCCTGATAGACATAATTGATGCGGCCGTTTACGTCAGAGGAAAGGTAGCTGAGTGTAGTATAACTGCTGTTTATTTCCTTACGCAGCTCATTCTCCCTGGACGAATCATTGTAGATGACCTTATACATCACATTAGGCTCTTCAAAACTGCTGTTAAAAGTCTTTTCATCTAGAACTGCAAGGAAAAAGTCTTCGACATTCTTGTAGGTGTCGGTGTCGTTCTCGACCATAAAGAGGTAGTCAGGGCGCAGAAACAAGCCTGTTACCGTGCGTTCCTTTTGAGCGGCAAATATCCTGTCGCCGACTTCGATGCTGTGTTCCTCAGCGTAGCCGAGAGAGATCATGACCTCGTTCTCATTTGTCGGACGGCTGCCGGCTGTCAGTTCACAAAGGTCTATCTGTTTATTCTCTTTGAAAATACGTGAATGCTTGCTGTCAGGTTCTTCAAAGTTCACGCTGTATTCCTTTTCAAAGACCGCATCGTATTTCGATGCAAGGCTCTTTAAGGCTTCATCGGGAATAACCCTTTCAGTCTCAAACTGAGCATCCTGACGGCTGTTGCGTCTGGCAAAGTCATCTGCATACTTTTTAACGCTTGTTCCCGAAGTGTAGAACAGGAAGAACATCAGCAGCGTTACCATTGTCAGAACAGAAGCAGAAACGTAAAACGACAGATATGATCGTATGCTTCGCGGATATCGTTTGTTAAGTTTCATAGCGCACCTCCGTTCTACAAGTTCAGCTTCTCGGCGGGACACTTATTATCATTGTCTACCTTTGAGGCAACATTGCCATCCTTGAATCTTATAACGCAGTCAGCCATATCAGCGATAGCTTCGTTATGAGTAATGATGATTATAGTAGTACCATAAATCTGGTTCATCTTCTCTACGAATTTCAGCACCGCATAGGAAGATTTCGTGTCAAGTGCACCTGTTAGCTCATCACAAAGCAGAAGCTTGGGATTCTTTATCATAGCTCGCCCGATAGCGACTCTCTGCTGCTGACCGCCGGAAAGCTCTTTCGGGAAGCGCTTGCGGTACTGTTCTATCTCAAGGGCTTTCAGTACCTCGTCGATGTCAAGTGGCTTTGGAGAGATCTCAGATACGACCTGTATATTCTCCTCAACGTTGAGGTCGGGGATGAGGTTGTAGAACTGGAAGATGAACCCCACGTCCTCAAGACGGTACTGTAACAGTTCCTTCTTGCTTGCGGAGGCTATGTTTTTACCGTCAACTATGAGGTCGCCTGAGTCAAGACTGTCAAGTCCGCCGATCATATTGAGCAGAGTGGATTTACCTGAGCCGGAAGGTCCGAGGATAACATAGATCTTGCCCTTGTCGAGCGTAAGGTCAACTCCTGCAAGAGCGAAAACTGCTGCTTCACCTGTTCCGTACTGTTTTTTGGCGTTTTTTATTTCGATAAACATACTTACCTCCATCTGGC
The DNA here is from genome assembly GCA_015067005.1 of Ruminococcus flavefaciens. Taxonomy (GTDB): domain Bacteria; phylum Bacillota; class Clostridia; order Oscillospirales; family Ruminococcaceae; genus Ruminococcus; species Ruminococcus flavefaciens_AA. The sequence goes on along the minus strand of SVNH01000005.1, from coordinate 10,803 downwards.
ATCTATTAAGAATAATCAGTGTAAACTCTGATAGAAACTCTTTCTGCGCTGAGTTTTCTTATTGTACAGATATAGCAGGCAAATTATTCATTTCTTGCATATTCAGCGCAACTATCAGCATTCACATAAACAATTGTTTGTTTGCGTGAATTTATGTTTGATTTAACTATATAAAATTATATCATTCATTTACATAATAGTCAATGAACAATCTGTAAATTTTTGTGATCATGACAATCTGCAAAGTATTCTACAGGTGGTTTACATTCCAAAGGATAGAGGATACTTTCATGAAGCATCAGCTTTGTTTCTTGGACTTCATATGACGGCAATAAGCTGTTTAAAAATATGACTAATTATTAAAAAGTACTTGAATTATGTTTATTATTTTGGTACAATAGAATAAATCATACAGCAACTATCTCTTAGTTCCTCAAGTATATTCTGACACTCTTTCAGCACATGATACACCACCTTGCCCCGAACGGTAAGCTCGGTCTGGTGCTTGCGAACGGTGCGCTCTCAACGCAGTCAAGCGGTGAGGGCGAAATTCGCAAGAATATTATTGAAGCCGACTTGGTTGAGGGTATCGTGGCTATGCCGACTCAGCTCTTTTACTCTGTCACTATCCCCGTAACGCTGTGGTTCATCAGCAAGAACAAGAAGCAGAAAGGCAAAACGCTGTTCATTGATGCTCGAAAAATGGGCTATATGGTTGACCGCAAGCACCGTGACTTCCCGGACGAGGACATTCAGAAGCTCGCTGATACATTCAAGGCATTTCAGGACGGCACATTAGAGGAAGTCAAGGGCTTTTCTGCTGTTGCTGATATTCAGGCTATCGCCGCGCAGGACTACATTCTTACTCCGGGGCGCTATGTCGGCATTGAGGAGCAGGAAGATGACGGCGAGCCGTTCGATGAGAAGATTCGCCAGCGTGACAAGGTTATCCGTGACTATGAAAATGAAATGGCTAACGCTAAGACAGAAGGAACGCTTGAAACGCTCGGTAGCCTTGTCAAGAACGGCATTCTGACAATAGCCGATGCCGCTAAAAGAGCCAATATAGGATAAGTACTATGCTTACTGCGAAAAAAGTTGTCAAGTATTATTGATAAAATCATTGTGCATAACAAGCAAAAGAAAGGAAGAAGTAATTATGGATCAGAAGTTGTTTTCCGAATACAGAACATTGTACGCATTAAATTGGGGACAACCATGGATCATAAGGATACGTGTCCGTATGCGTGATCTCATTGATGCAGATGTAATACGCTATGCTGTTGATTGCGTTATGAAGAGATATCCTTATTTTTGTGTGGAATTGAAAAAGCACCATGAGTATTATTTATCAGAAAATAGTCGTCCAGTTGTTATCAATAACACATTAAAAGGTACAACATTGAATACGGCAGAGTCAAATTATCATTTAATTTCTTTTTCTTTCTCCGACAACTGGATATATATGGACATTGCTCATGCTATCACTGACGGGAGTGGTGCATATGCTGTGATCCGAACATTTTTGTATTATTACATTTCAAAAAAATACGGTGTTGAACTGCAAGGAAACGGCACCCGGCTTATAGGGGAAGAGATTAGCATTGAGGAATGGGAAGATCCGGTTGTTAATAGAAATGATCTTCCTGCTCCGGCTCTGCCTAATTTTTCCCGTGCATTAAATGTCAGGCACGCTGCGGGATTAGAACAAGACCGAAGACCCACGATTTTCGGTATTGCAATACCTGAAAAGGAATTCATGAGATTCAACATAGAAAATGATGGAAGTCCTGCGACTATGGTTTCTTTATTATTGAGCCGTTCTATCCACAAGCTTTACCCGATAAATGAAGACATCATTCGTGTTGTTATGACCGTTAACGAGCGCAATGCACTGCACGCTCCTCTTGCCCATCAAAACCTTGTCAGTTCGGCATTTTTGGAATATAAGAAGCAGATCTGGAATTGGTCGCTTTCACGACAGGCAACGGCGTACCGTGGTATGGTGTTTGTTCAGTCCAGAGACGAAAACGTGTTGAATGAAGTCGCATCACAAAAACTGCTTAATCAGTTGATCCAATCCAAAACAACGGATCAGGAGAGAGTAGCTGTCTGCGAGATGTCAGACAAGATGGGCGAAGAAATTGTAACTGCGGCGGTAAGTTATGTAGGGAAGGGGAACTTCGAGGCAGAAGAAAAATACATTCGTGATTTTCATCTATGGACAAATGGCAAAGGCGATGGGATTCTAATTGAGATCTCTGCTGTCAGCGGGAAATTCATCATAGACTTTATGCAGCCTTTTTCCAGCCCTATCTATATGAATGCCTTCCTGAATGAGTTAGAGGAGAATAAGATCATGTATGACCTTCAAGATGTCAATGATCTTGAGTTCCCGAATATTAATCTTCCTTGGTTAAAGTGAAAAATTTTTTGATTAACATGATGTGTTGGCAGCTCATAGTCTATTGGCGCACCTATAAACCGTCCCACACAAGTCCAATTTAGCATTATGGAGCATACCACAATCGGCACATACTCTAATGGAATAGAATACTAACCGCAAGCTCTCGGAAACGCCCTGCAAGCGTTTCTGAGAGCTTTTTATGGTTATTGACATAACCTTGCAGATAAAGTAATGAAAGAGTCTTTAATACTACTTCTGAGGATTTCAAGCTCATTCTGACAGGCAGCTATTTGGGGCGTATAATCAATTACAGTATTCAATTCTTTTTTTAAACTTTCCTGACGTACCAGAAGCTTAACACGTTTTTCGTTAAGTCTACGGACAGAAGCCCCTCTAAGCTTTCTGCCAGCGCTGTCTGTTTTTTTAGCTGATATGTGGTGCTAACTGCTATCACGATTATAGCCCGGTAATACCTGGCATATCTGAACCAACATATTCGCAGGAAGAGCTTGAAAAGCTCGAAAAGGAAGAGAAACCCCCTATCGAGTATAACGGCAAGCAGTATACAAAGTATGAAGCCTTGCAACGTCAACGACAGCTCGAAACTACTATGAGAGCACAACGTCAGGAAATGGCACTGCTCAAAGAGGGCGGCGCTGAGGAAGACGATCTGATTAACTGCCGTGCCAGATACCACGGTACCTCTCACGAATACGCTCAGTTTTCCAAGGCTATGGGGTTGCCGCAGGAACGGGAGCGCGTATACGCTGACGGTCTCGGGACAAAGCTCATGCAGGGCAAGACCGAGGGCGGAAGCGGAACACCTTCGCCCATCAAAACACCTAAAGTAAATGCAAGGGTTATAGATAGAGTCACAAACGAGGAACGTACAGAGTTGTTAAAGCACCCGAGAACCGAATACGGGTTGACTTCTGTGGCTAATGGTGCTATAATTAAGTTACCGGAACAAGAGGCGCAACTTGCCCATATATTTGAAGATAGAGAAGGACATATCTCGAGAACTTCAGAAAATATGAAGTTATTAGTTGACTTGGCAAACAGCTGGGAGAATTATCGCGGGACAGATGCATTCGGGAACGCATGGCATATAAAGTCTCGAGATGATAATAGTCAAGTGTGGGTTCGTTCGCGAAACGGTGTTATTAATGAGGGCGGAATAAATAAGAAGCCACGTACTTGGGATAAGGATTCCGGACTTAATGATAACCCATTTATTACTGGCAAAGGAAGGAAGCGAAAAAAATGAGGATATATGATGTATTTGTTATGATGTTTTATGCTTTCCAGAGCGAATATCAAGAATCGCCCAACAATAATGAGCTTCGTCTTTTTCTCAGTGATCTTAATCCTTTTCTTTTTTATGGCGAAGGTTCCGCGGTTCAAGCAGAGTACACCGAGTTCAAAGAAGCGTTCGATAAATACGGTACTTTTGAAGCCGATGGATATGATTTTGTGAAAAAGTATATTCAAGAACACTGTACTGCTTCAATTCGAAAAGTATTCGAGCCTATTACCAAGGAAGTATGGCAAGAGGCTTGGGAAGAATACAAAAAGCGCCTTTAACATAGCAGCTCGCCTGCACTACACAATCCTAAGCCATTAACTGGCACAATACAAAACAAACCGCCCATAACAAGGCGGTTTTCTTATACCCAAATGCGCGCGTGATTATCGTGCGCTTTTTTATTAAATTTGCGCGTTAGCGCGTGAAAGGTGGTGAAAAAATGTACATCCCGCAGTACAACATACTTCCGTTGGGTAAATTCGTTGAATCATTGTTTACACCGTGGCTCTTGAAGAAACTGAGCCGCAGATAGTATTAATTACAGCACCATTACTGCTTTGAAATAACAGAAGAGCAGAGTTAAGCAGTCAGCAGTTATTACGCACCTCTTTGTGATAATTAATATTTTCTATTGACATTCTTTGCTGAATATGTTATTATTATAAAAACTTGCTTTGTTAAGATTTCAATGATTATATAATGAGCAGCACATTATTTAGTTTATTAATTATGAAACGGGATTGTTATTATCCCATTTGATAATTGATATAAACGTTTTATATGAAAGGCAGGTAATCAATCATTATGAAAAAGGAATTGAAAAAACGCATTATTTCAATGCTTGCTACTGCATTTATATGTATGCCGTTAGCAGCAGCTGAAAAAGCAGACTCCCCCAACTTCGTAAAAGCCAATGCAGAACAATCGCCGTATGGTTCGTATTATGTAACGGACGATAACGGTGTCGTTTGTACAGCTAATATGGCTACACTCAACAAGGGCAATATGATGTGGTTCCCGGAATCAATGTTTACAAGCAACGAGCAGCTTCCCGTTATCGTCTGGGCTAACGGAACAATGTGCGCTCCGGCACTGTACTATGATTTCCTGAGTCAAGTCGCAGCATCCGGATATATCGTTGTAGCCAATACAGAGCTGTTTGCAGGCAATGGTCAGGAACAGAAGGCGTCTATTGATTTCATTCTTGCAGAGGATTGTGATCCTGACAGTGTATTCTACGGAAAGATCGACGAAGAGCATATAGGCGTAATGGGGCATTCTCAGGGCGGTATGAGCAGCGTTAATTGTGCAAATCTTGACAGCCGTGTTGACTGTGTATTCTCTATTGCCGGTAATTCCAGCAAATCCAGCGCATCCAACCTGAATGTTCCAACTTTCTTTGCAACAGGCGACAGAGATCTGATAGTTCCGTCCTGGCTGTATGTCAAGCCCGCATATAACGCCTGCAAAGCTCCAGCAGTCTATGCTAATGTAAAAAATGCGATGCACACAACAGTTTGCAGCAATCCTTCTGTATATAGTAAGTATGCCATAAAGTGGTTTGATGCTTATCTGAAGGATAGTAGTAAATCAGCATTCCGTTCAGGCGGAGAGCTTTTCAAAGATTCAGCCTGGTCAAATGTAGCTTCAAAGCGTATATAATAAGCATAACAACAATTATCTTTTATATTATCTGAGCTTTTGGCAGTTAATCTCATTTTGAATATATATTTTGTTAAAATGACTTTGACGCTACTGTCACTAAGCTAAGGAAAAGCACAATAGTCGTAGGATTCAATGAATGTTCCTGCGACTATTTTTTTCTAATATGATATGATTTTTTCCAAAAGACAGGTATTGACAAAAGCCAATAATAACAACTGAGTTTTATTATAGCTTTAGCTTGTTTTCTTCAAAGTTTCGTTATCCGTGGCTCAGACAGCTCGCTCTCTGAATAGTTGAATATGTACATTTTACCACCTTCCACATAGGAAGTCAACTTACAGCAAAATCGCCCTCCAAACGGAGGGCGTAATCATTATAATATGTCTATGAGTTTGAGTGAGTAGCGCTGTATCAGGAGCGCATCGTTTGCGGTCAGACCTGCATTGCCGTCGACATCTCCGGCTTTTTCGCCGTCAGCGGTTATGCGATCTTCGCTTGTGCCGTTAGCGCCGTATTTCTGTGGGTTCAGACAAGCCTGCATTACCATTACTACGTCTGCCATATCCACGGTGCCGTCACCGTTGGCATTACCTTTGATGAGATAATATGTTTTGGTTGTCGGAGCAGCTGTTGGATCGTCAGTTACCGGCTCTGAGCCTATCAGCGCGAATTTAAAATTATTCTTCTTTGCGTAATCCTCTATTGTTGAGCCTTCATAGCCATAAAATGTACCATTAAAACCAGTTGTATCTGCGCTGATATAATCTGTTCCGGATTCAATCCAAGTCACAATTTCGCAATCCGGATTCATAATATAAACACTTTCAAGATTTGAACAATAAGCAAAAGTACCTGCAAAAACACTTTCGACTGAAGAAGGAATTCTAATACTTTTCAGACTCCTGCAATATTCAAACATTTCATAGCCTAAACTTTTAACGCCTTCTGGTATCGTAAGAGATGCAAGGCTTGAACAGTTATAAAATGCCCTACTACCTATGCTTGTAACAGAATCAGGTATAGTTATTGATTTAAGTTTTGTACAGTCATAAAAAGCCATACCACCTATGCTTGTAACAGAATCAGGAATCGTTATTGATGTAAGGCTTGTACAACCAGAAAAGGCACCATTTATGCTTGTAACAGAATCAGGGATCGTTATGGATGTAAGACTTGTACAACCAGAAAAGACACCATTTATGCTTGTAACAGAATCAGGAATCGTTATGGATGTTAGGCTTGTACAACCAGAAAAGACACCATTTATGCTTGTAACAGAATCAGGAATCGTTATGGATGTTAGGCTTGTACATCCACTAAAAGTACCGCTACCTATTTCTGTAACAGAATCCGGTATTGTTATTGATTCAAGGCTTGTACAACTTTCAAAAACTTCCTGACCAATGCTTGTAACTGAATCAGGTATAACTATTGATGTAAGGCTTGAACATTCTTCAAAAGCACTACTACCTATGCTTGTAACTGAATCCGGTATCGTTATTGATGTAAGATGTGTGCATCCAATAAAAGTATTCCTTTCTATGCTTGTAACCGAATCCGGTATCGTTATTGATGCGAGATTTGTACACCGCCAAAAAGCTTCATTTCCTATGCTTGTAACTGAATCAGGAATTGTTATCGATTTAATGCTTGAACTGTAATAAAAAGCACCACCGTCAATGCTTGTAACTGAATCAGGAATAACAACATCTCCTGAGCAAGTATAACCGTCAATAAGAATACCATTAACAATAACTAAAGGATTTTCTTTTCTTTTAGATTCAAGCCATTTAGTATCATTAAAAGCACCACCGCCAATGCTTGTAACTGAATCAGGTATTGTTATTGATTCAAGGCTTTCACATCCAGAAAAAGCATAATCACCTATGCTTGTAACTAAATCAGGAATATATATTGATGTAAGGCTTTTACAAGCACCAAAAGCATTACCTCCTATGCTTGTAACCGAATCAGGTATCGTTACTGATATAAGGCTTGAACACCATGTAAAAGCTTCTTTATCTATGCTTGTAACTGAATTGGGTATTGTTACTGATTTAAGACTTGCACAGAAATAAAAAGCCATACTATTAATTCTTGTGACAGGAACTCCTTTAAATTTCCCCGGTATGGTGATCTCTCCCTCTACGCTTCGGTCGCATTCACTGAGTTCAGCATGATCTGCATAAACGCGATAAGTCAGGCCATCCTCAGTTACGTCCTCATATTCGTTGCCTTCAGAGTCCGTATACACGTAACCAGCCGCGACGTTTTCAAGCGCACCGCTGTAAACCACCGGGAGAGAACCTCCCACGATACAAAGGGACATAATTGCAGCTAATATTTTTTCATTTCCAAACCTCCTGAAAATTCATTTATATATATACATTGTACCTCATCAGCAGGTCAGATTTGTTGCAATTCTGTGAACAACCAGCAAATGAGCGCATATTTCGTAAGCTTCCACAAATTGGAAAAATTTGAATTGTACATTATGCAATCCGTATATAAGTTTCGCCCTCCCGAGGGAGGGCGGAAATATTTATAATGTGTCGATGAGTTTGAGCGAGTAGCGCTGTATTATGAGGGCATCGTTAGCGGTCAGACCTGCCTTGCCGTCGACATCGCCAGCTTTTTCGCCTTCTGCGGTTATGCGGTCTTCGCTTGTTCCGTTTACGCCGTACTTTTTAGGATTAAGTGATGCCTGCATTACGATTACAACATCGGACATATTTATATCGCTGTCGCCGTTGGCATCGCCTGTTTTGAGTTCTTTTCCGGTGGTATACTCGTTAGTTGGCAGCTCACTGAGCGGTTTGAAAGTATAGCCCCATTTCTCAGCGTAAGCCTGAGCGGTGGAGTTAGCATACCCGTAAATAGTACCGGTATACCTGTATCCCCAGCTTGCACTATTGAATTCGTTTGAAATCGTAGATGCCGAATCAGAAATTTCACACTTCGGATTTAGAATAGTTATTGATTTAAGGCTTTTGCAGGGAGAGAAAGCCCCGATTGCGATACTTGTCACACTGTCAGGGATCGTGACGTCTCCGGAACAGGTTTGCCCGTCAATGAGGATCCCATTTACAACAACAAGCGGGTTTTCTGCGCGCTTTGCATCCAGCCACGCTGTATCATCGAATGCATATTTTTCAAAAATTGTCACGCTTTCGGGAATTGATATTTCTTTTAGATTGGTACAGCCAGAGAACGCCCAGAAGCCGATACGTGTTACACCGTCTGGAATTATTATTTCTGTCAGACCGGTGCATCCAGCGAATACTGAGTCTTCGATATTTGTCACACCGTCAGGAATTGTGATCTCCTTCAGACTGGTGCAGCCAGCGAATGCATCCCAGCCTATACTTGTTACACTTCTTGGAATATTTACTGATTCAAGCTCTGATTTCAGATAGAAAGCTTTGTATGCTATAGCTTCTAAACTATCCGGAAGGACAACAGATGTGATATCCGAATACATGAAAGCGTGATCACTTATTCTTTTAATGCCCTCAGGCACAACGATTTTACCCGAGTTATATGCGTTTACAAGCTCATCGTTGATTATAAGCATTTGTTCATCAGTAATATTATCCTGCACCCATTTACAGGTAGTATCAAAAGCCAAACCGCTTATTTCTTTAACGCTGTCTGGTATTATAACTGACTCGATATTTCTGCATCCAAAAAACATATATTCTTCAATGCTGGTTACGCCTTGTTTAATAATGACTTTTTTGATCATATCAAGATAGTCACTCCATGCAGGTATGTTACCGGTTTCTACAGAGCGCAGCACTCCTGTTATAGGACCTGTTCCGCTGAAAGTAACAGTCCCTTCGTCATCAAGTGTCCAGTAAACATCTGTAATTTCTAATTGATCAGGACAGCAGTATCCTTCTGCGATGATCTCAGGCTTTTTAGGAGGCGGTTCAGTAATTCCTATTGAAACAAACTGAATGTTGTTGCTATTTGCATACTGTTCAGCAGCTGAATTAGTATAAGCTCTTATTTTAAATCCAGTAATGTATTTTTGTGTATTTGTGTCAAAGCCGTTAGAAAAAGCATTGTTTCCAATAGTTGTAACTGACGGCGCAATTGTTACTGATGACAGATATGGTTCATTTGCAAACGCGGTTTCAGAGATGCTTTCAACTCCGTCGCATATTTCAATGCTTTTTATAAAACGGCGGTATTTATACCAAGGTGCAAGAATACCAGCGTAACCATCTGCCCAGTAATTTTCAAGTTTTCCGCTGCCGCTTATTGTAAGCGATCCGTTAGTATCGAGTTCCCATTTGAGGTCATCCTCTAAATAGCTATTACATTTTCCGGACTTTATCGTTTTGACATTTTTATCATCAAGGTCAATAAATAACCGGTCATATTTATTTGCATATGCTTCAGCGGTTGAATTTTTATGTCCCTTAATACAGCCGAATAGTGCAAATTCAAAAGTATTACCGCTTGCTGCTATCGTATTTTTCTCATCATAGATCTCACAATCATCTGAGAGTATCGTTACAGAATCAACAGCGCAATTATAAGAGAAGAACAGACCACAGGTTCCGATTTTATTTACTGATTCAGGTATTATAACATCCTTCAATCCGGTATTATAAAAAGCATATTTTTCGATTTCTTCAACAGTATCAGGAATGACAAATTCCTTCGCATCATCGATAGAAGTTGGAACACTTATCAATTTAGTGCCGTCCTTGCTTAGTACGATACCATTGTAAGCTTTATAGAACGGGTTATCTTCGTTTATCTCAACCATAGGTGTTGTGTTGCAGTTAACTAATGCGGCGGCACTAAAACTGTTTATTGTTTTAGGAAGATACATTCTTTCCAGTGCCTGAAAATAGAGAGAATAATCCTTTAATCCTGTAACTCCTTCTTCAAATACAATGTTTTTGACAAAGCTGCTTATGGAGTCTACAGAATCGCATCCCTCAAATATTCCTGTACAGCTTATAGTCAAAGTATCCTTTCCATCAAACTCCCAAGTCCCGTTTCCGATACAGCTTCCTTTTTGTGCTGAGATACTGGGAGCAGTTGCCGTGGAGACTGATATGTTAGTATTCGGCTTGTTAGCAATGCCGCACTTTGATGCATTACTATAAAACGCCGGCATGGTACTTCCCACAATGCAAAATGAGGTTAATACTGCTAAAAGTCTTTTCATATAAACACCTCCGGAAAGAATCTTATAATTACACTATAACACGTCATCAGATCAAATTTGTTGCGATTCTGTAAACAATCTGCACCTGATCGGATATTTCGTAAGCTTCCACAAATAGGAAACTTTTCATTTGTACATTGTGCAGCCACATATAAGTTCAGCCCTCCCGAGGGAGGGCGTATACTATTCAGAGAAGTCAGCCTTGAATACCAAGTTTAATTCTTGGGCTTTTTACCT
>SVNH01000025.1 GCA_015067005.1 Ruminococcus flavefaciens | reverse complement strand
TTTCTTTCAAGCCTTATAGCTTTAAGCTCTTTTGAACCCCCAGTCAAACTGGGGGTTTTCTAATTACAATAATAAAAGGCGGTTCAATATGAACCGCCTTTTAATTTTCAATTACCGGATACAAAAGCTTTAGTATGGGTACGGATATACACACCGTCAGGAACATCACAAACAATAGCAGCATACCTGCCGTCACCACTGGTTCAATCATTTTATGCTGATATATGACGAGTTCCACCCAAAAACCAGCCATAAAGCTTATGAACAGCTTGTTCATATCAAGAAGTATCCTTATCAGTTCACGCAAGATCCCCTCGCCTTTAGCTGACATTTTAACTCCGAGACGCACCTTTTTTGCTGCCATGTCGCCAAAATGCAGCAGAATCATAAATACAATTCCAACTATGAACGGATAAGCAATGTACTTCTTGCTTGCATAAACGTCAAAATTGCCGGAAGAGTCGAAATGAACGCCCGTTATCTCAGGCATACTCTGCCACTTGAAGCAGAGGTGTATCAGAACAGCCGCAAGAAGCCCCCAACTGAAGAAAGTAATCGCCTTATGCAGATGTGTCATCAGTCGAGCTGCCACTCCTCGCAGAGCCTGTTGATAGCCTCAGCAAGTTTACGCATATCTGCATTTGCACGTCCATCGGAAAGCTTGATAAGTCTGCTGAGGCGGTCAGAGGCTGCAACAAGATCGCTGTAAGCAATGCTTGCATTTGCAGTATTGAACTCCTTCTTTATGATCGGGATAGGATCAGCATCAACAGTAATAACGCCCTCTGTTATGTCGAATTCCGCTCCGCTGTAAGGTGCATAGGCATCTGCGCCGAGTTCATCACGCAGGCGCTGGACAAAGCTTTCAGCCGAATCTGCATCGCCATGTATCACGAAGAATTTGCTCACTCCGGAAATTGCCTTAGCCCAGTCCATGAGACCGTTGACATCAGCGTGACCGCTGACACCGGGAAGCTGCTTTATCTCAGCCGCTACCCTTACAGTTTCTCCGAACAGCTTCACCTTCCTTGCGCCTTCTATAAGGCTTCTGCCGAGGGTATTCCTTGCCTGATAACCTACGAAAAGTATGGTATTTTCGGGCTTCCAGAGGTTATGCTTGAGATGATGCTTGATACGTCCGGCTTCGCACATACCGCTTGCCGAAATGATGACCTTCGGACGTGTATCTTCATTGATAGCGCGTGAATCATCACTTGTAACGGTACGGATAAGACCTTCAAACGAGATAGGATTTATGCCGCGCCGCACAAATGCAAGAGCCTCCTCATCATAGCAGCTCTCACGGTTGCTGATGAAAATGTCTGTGGCTTCATTTGCAAGAGGACTATCAACATAAACCGGGAATCCATCGTGGCCAGAAACAAGTCCTTCCTCTTTGATATGTCGCAGGAAATAGAGCATTTCCTGCGTTCTTCCGACTGCAAACGAAGGAATGATAACACTTCCTCCGCGGTCAAAAGTAGTCTGTATGACCTTTGATAGCGCTGTTACATAATCGGTAGGACGATCGTGGACGCGGTTACCGTAAGTAGACTCCATTATAACGTAATCCGCACTCTCGATATACTGCGGATTGCGTATCAAGGGCTGATTTGTATTGCCAATATCGCCGGAAAATACAAGCTTTTTGGTAACGCCTTCCTCGGTGATCGTAATGATTATGCTCGATGAACCGAGAAGATGTCCGGCATCGCGGAAGAGCACCTTTATACCCTCGCATACTTCAAACTCTGTTTCATAGCTATGCGGCACAAAAAGCTCGATAGCGCCGATAGCGTCGTCCATAGTATAAAGCGGCTCATAATCGTCTTCACCGCGGCGCTTAGCCTTACGATTGCGCCACTCAGCTTCAAATTCCTGTATATGAGCGCTGTCTCGCAGCATTACGCTGCAAAGATTTGCAGTTGCTGTTGTTGAATGTATCTCGCCTGAGAATCCGCCGGCATACAGCAGCGGAAGCATACCCGAATGGTCGATATGAGCATGAGTAAGAAGCACAAAATCAATATTTGCCGGCGCAGTCGGCACCTGAACATTCTCGAATACGTCCTCACCCTGCTGCATTCCGAAGTCCACAAGGAACTTCTTTCCGCAGGCTTCAATATATGTACAGCTTCCTGTAACTTCATGTGTAGCACCAATAAACATCATTTTCATGAAAGATTCCTCCGATCGTAGAATATTGTATGTATAATCGTTAAAGTATGCTCACATCTGGTATTACATTAATTATATCACAAATCCAAACATATGTCTACACTATTTTGTTAATTCTCAACTAAAAATTTCTGAAAAGGTATTGATTTTTTATTTTTATTGTGCTATAATATATTATGATCTGGTTTGAATTTTAGTCAAACCGGTGCTTTTGGTGTGAAAAATGTTTTATTTGTATTTAGCAGCTTCCCTTCCGGAAGCATAAAAAAGGACTGCTATAAGTCAGCTGCCCTTAGCGGAAAACGTGGGTTACCGAACCCGAAAGTATGTGCTCGGTAATCTTTGCCACGATCCCGCAAGAGGCAACGCCCTTTGCAGTCCTGTTTTTTTATTTTAAGTCAGCCTTCTTGAAGAAGCTTATTCCAACAACTGTCGAAAGTACGATAAATACCAACGAATAGAGCGGAAGGAAAATTGCTGTGTTATCAGGCGGAAAGGTGTTTTCCATCATGCCTTCCTGAATAACAGAAAGCTGTCCTGTCGGAAGAAATTCATAAAGGAATCTTTTGGTTGCTTCGTCTTTTATAAGGTCAGCAAGTGCAAGTACGATTCCTGCAACTTCATGAATGAGGTAGGCAAAGATCGCACCTGATGTTTTACGCACCATCATCGACATGAATACTGTAATTGCATTGAACGAAAGAACAAGCGCACAGCTGGTGCATATATAGTAAAGCGAACATTTTGTATAGAGATCACCTTCACCGACGAGCGGTACAGCAATAGCAACGATCGTTGCCATAGAAGCTATATGATATATCATAGAAACAACTGAGGTCGTTATCAGATTTGCAATATAGATCTTTGTTCTCGAATGACCGCAGATTATCTTGTTTCTTACCGTGTTCTGCGTGAAATCGCGTATAACTATCATCGCCGGAACTATCGCCATGAAAAGTGCCTGCAATCCTAAGAAAAGGAATATAAGGCTTGATGCCGAAGCCATATTCTCAATATCAGCGGTAGTTTCATGTTTTTTGTCCATTCGGTATATCATCACAACATAAAACGCTGAAACGCCGATAGTTATGAACAATACTACCCAGAAACGCATTGTCTTGAAAGTTCTCTTGAAGCCTTCTGATAATAAATTACTCATTGCTGGCACCTCCTACAAGTCCGATAAAGTAGCTTTCGAGACTCTCATGACGTTCATTTATCTTCTCAACTATGCACTTTCTCTCGGAAAGAGCAAGTACAAGCGGAGTTACGACAACATGAGAGTAGACCTCTGCCTCTTTATCTGATATGATCTTATAATCAGCACCAGTCTCTTTGAGGTATCCTTCGAGGACACCTATATCATCAACTGTTATTGTTGTTACCTTGCGGCAGGCTTCTTCAAGTTCTTCCGCACTCATTTCCTTGATAATGCGTCCGCCCTCAATAAAGCCGTAATGAGTTGCAAGCTTTGCAAGTTCATCAAGAATGTGGCTTGATATGAGAATAGTGATCCCCTTTTCCCTGTTCAGCTTTATGAGCATTTCACGGACTTCTATGATTCCCTGAGGATCAAGACCGTTGATCGGTTCATCAAGAATGAGAAATTCCGGATCTGCAACAAGTGAAAATGCAATGCCAAGTCTCTGACGCATACCCAGTGAAAAATCCTTTGCAAGCTTCTTGCCGGTGTCTTTAAGTCCGACAAGTTCAAGCAGACCGTCGATACAGCCAAAATCCTTGCCAAGAACTCTGCACTGCATTTTCAGGTTTTCCTTCGCAGTAAGGTTGAGATATATTGAAGGTGTTTCTACAACAGCTCCTACTTTCTTGCGTGAATCTGCAATTTTAGGATCCTTATAGTCAACTCCGAACAAGCTGTAATTGCCGTTCGTCGGAAGGTTAAGTCCGCTTATAACACGTATCAGCGTTGTTTTACCAGCGCCGTTTCTGCCGACAAATCCGTAAATGGCCCCTTTGGGAACGCTAAGACTTACTTGATTAAGCGCCTTGAATTTCTTATACCGCTTATTCAGCTTGTCTGTTTTTAAAACATATTCCATCTTTTATTAACCCTTATATCCTTTATCATATTAATTTTTAACCAATAAAGTTATAATTAAGGCGGTCATGCCTATTCAGCACGACCGCCTAAAGTCGCTGTTTATATATTCAATGAATAAAATTATTCGTTGATCTTTGTAACAACGCCTGAACCAACTGTTCTACCACCCTCACGGATAGCGAAACGAAGTCCTTCTTCGATAGCGATTGGAGTGATGAGTTCAACGTCCATAGCTACGTTATCGCCAGGCATACACATTTCCTTATCAGCAGGAAGTGTTACAACGCCAGTAACGTCAGTTGTTCTGAAGTAGAACTGAGGTCTGTAATTGTTGAAGAATGGAGTATGACGGCCGCCCTCTTCCTTCTTCAGTACGTAAACCTGACCAGAGAACTTTGTGTGTGGGTGAATTGAGCCTGGCTTACAAAGAACCTGTCCACGCTCAACCTGATCTCTTGTGATACCACGGAGAAGTGCACCAACGTTATCACCAGCCTCACAGAAGTCAAGAGTCTTTCTGAACATTTCAAGACCTGTAACAACTGTGTTGAGCTTCTCGTCAGAAAGACCAACGATCTCAACAGGCTCGTTTACGTTGAGCTTTCCACGCTCTACTCTACCTGTAACAACAGTACCACGACCAGAAATAGTCATTGTATCTTCGATAGGCATAAGGAATGGCTTAGCATCGTCTCTCTCTGGGCTTGGGATGTACTCATCAACAGCATCCATGAGCTCAAGGATAGGAGCGTAAGCAGGATCGCTGAGGTCATCTGGAGCCTCAAGAGCCTTAAGAGCAGAACCCTTGATGATAGGTGTATCATCGCCAGGGAAGTCATAGCTTGAGAGAAGGTCACGGATGTCCATCTCAACGAGCTCGAGGAGCTCTTCGTCGTCAACCTGATCAGCCTTGTTCATGAATACAACGATTGCAGGAACGCCAACCTGACGAGCGAGAAGGATGTGCTCTCTTGTCTGAGCCATAGGACCATCAGAAGCAGCAACAACGAGGATAGCACCATCCATCTGAGCAGCACCTGTGATCATGTTCTTAACGTAGTCAGCGTGACCAGGGCAGTCAACGTGAGCGTAGTGACGCTTGTCTGTCTCGTACTCAACGTGAGCTGTGTTGATTGTGATACCACGCTCTCTCTCTTCTGGAGCCTTATCGATCATATCGTAAGCCTCATACTGAGCCTGACCCTTAAGAGCAAGAGTCTTTGTGATAGCAGCTGTAAGAGTGGTCTTACCGTGGTCAACGTGTCCGATAGTACCAATGTTTACATGTGGTTTAGTTCTTTCAAATTTAGCCTTAGCCATTGGAAAATTCCTCCTTAAATAAGAAATTCAGAAATCTGTATAATATATTATACCATAATAATATGGTAAATTCAAGTGTTTTGGAGAAAAAATATTCTCCAGAACACATGATTTTGTAAATATCGCCTTGATTCGGGATAAATCCGTTATCAGCGGCAATTAGTTCTTAGCTCTGTTAGCCATGATCTTTTCAGCGATGCTCTTCGGAACTTCCTCATAGCTGTGAGGCTCCATTGTATACTGACCGCGTCCCTGTGTGTTGGAACGGAGATCAGAAGTATAACCGAACATTTCTGAAAGCGGAACGAGGGCATCTACCTGGATAGAACCTGATCTTGTTTCCTGTCCCTGGATCTGTCCGCGGCGTGAGCTGAGGTCGCCGATTACTGTACCGAGGTAATCATCAGGAACGATTACAGCAACCTTCATAACTGGCTCCATGAGTACAGGCTGAGCCTGCTTGAGAGCTTCCTTGAAAGCGATAGAACCAGCGATCTTGAATGCCATTTCTGAGGAGTCAACTTCGTGGTATGATCCATCGTAGAGTTCAACCTTAACGTCAACGACTTCGTAGCCAGCAAGGATACCAGCCTTTGTAGCGCCCTGGATACCGGCATCAACAGCAGGGATGTACTCCTTCGGGATAGAACCGCCGACAACGGAGTTCTTGAATTCGTAACCCTTACCGGACTCGTTAGGCTCAACACGGATCTTAACGTGACCGTACTGACCGGAACCACCGGACTGCTTCTTGTACTTGTAGTCGATGTCTGCGTTGCCCTTGATAGTTTCCTTGTAAGCAACCTGAGGTGCACCTACATTAGCTTCTACCTTGAACTCACGGAGAAGACGGTCAACGATGATATCGAGGTGAAGCTCACCCATACCAGCGATGATAGTCTGACCTGTTTCCTCGTCTGTCCATGTCTTGAAAGTAGGATCTTCTTCAGCAAGCTTTGCGAGAGCGATACCCATCTTTTCCTGACCAGCCTTTGTCTTTGGCTCGATAGCGAGCTGGATAACAGGCTCCGGGAATTCCATGGATTCGAGAATGATCGGGTGCTTTTCATCACAGAGTGTATCACCTGTGGTTGTGTTCTTAAGACCAACTGCTGCGGCAATATCGCCTGAGTAAACAGTTGTGAGGTCTTTTCTGTGGTTTGCGTGCATCTGAACGATACGTCCGAAACGCTCGCGGGTATCCTTTGTTGCATTGAGGACTGTATCGCCCTGGTTTACAACACCGGAATATACACGGAAGAACGCAAGCTTACCAACGAACGGGTCAGTAGCGATCTTGAATGCGAGAGCTGAGAATGGCTCGCTGTCAGAAGAAGGTCTGTCCTCTTCTTCCTCAGTATCAGGATTTACGCCCTTGATAGCAGGAACATCGAGCGGTGAAGGCATATAGTCGATGATAGCATCGAGGAGCTTCTGAACGCCCTTGTTCTTATAAGATGTACCGCAGGTTACTGGAACCATGTGGTTAGCGATAGTAGCCTTTCTGATGCAGGTCTTGATCTCTTCCTGAGAGAGCTCGCCCTCTTCAAAGTATTTTTCCATAAGGGCTTCGTCCTGCTCGGCAACGTGCTCAACCATCTCATCGTGATACTTCTGAGCGATCTCCTTCATGTCTTCAGGAATATCTTCAACCTTGATATCTGTACCAAGGTCGTTTGTATAGATGTAGGCCTTCATCTCAACGAGGTCGATGATGCCTCTGAATTCGTCCTCAGCACCGATAGGAAGCTGGATCGGAACGGCATTACACTTGAGTCTGTCCTTCATCATGTCGATAACATGGTAGAAATCAGCACCCATAATGTCCATCTTGTTGATGTAAGCCATACGTGGTACTTTATAGTTATCAGCCTGACGCCAAACTGTTTCAGACTGAGGCTCAACACCGCCCTTAGCACAGAGAACTGTTACAGAGCCATCGAGTACACGGAGTGAACGCTCAACTTCAACTGTGAAGTCAACGTGGCCAGGTGTGTCGATGATGTTGAGTCTGTGGCCTGCCCAGTAGCAAGTAGTAGCAGCGGAAGTGATAGTGATACCTCTCTCCTGCTCCTGCTCCATCCAGTCCATAGTAGCGGAACCTTCGTGTGTTTCACCGATCTTGTGGTTAACACCGGTGTAGAAAAGGATACGCTCTGTGGTTGTGGTCTTACCTGCGTCGATGTGGGCCATAATGCCGATATTTCTTGTATTTTCAAGTGAACAATCTCTTGACATAATGATCCTCCTTTATTAAGACGATTACCAGCGGTAGTGTGCAAACGCCTTGTTTGCCTCTGCCATCTTGTGTGTATCGTCACGCTTCTTGCAGGCACCGCCTGTACCGTTAAGAGCGTCGAGGATCTCACCGGCAAGTCTTTCCTTCATTGTCTTCTCGTTTCTCTCTCTGGAATACTTTGTGATCCAGCGGAGACCGAGTGTCTGACGTCTCTCAGGTCTAACCTCCATAGGAACCTGGTAAGTAGCACCACCCAGACGGCGAGCCTTTACCTCAAGTTCAGGCATGATATTTTCCATAGCCTGCTCGAAAACCTCAAGAGCATCCTTGCCTGTTTTTTCAGCTACGATCTCGAAAGCACCGTAGACTATCTTCTGTGCAACACCCTTCTTACCATCAAGCATTATGTTGTTGATAAGACGTGTTACGAGCTTTGAATTGTATACAGGATCCTGTAATACATCACGCTTTGCGATATTACCTCTTCTTGGCATGTTCGCTTCCCTCCTTCACATAGATTCATGAATTCATAGGTACTCGTACTTGACCGATTACTTTATCCAACCGGACATTCGCTTCACCGGTCAGTGCGTCAGGGCCAATGCAGAGGAATATAGCATCATATCTATATGAACTCCGCATTTTCCTGCGGCAGTAGAATTGCCTATATTAAATTGATATTGCGGCTGTTTTGTGCAGCTTTGCCGCCTGCTGCATTAGAAGCATCTTACTTCTGCTTAGGCTTCTTTGCACCGTACTTGGAACGAGCCTGACCACGGTTTGCAACACCCTGAGCATCAAGAGTACCTCTGATGATGTGGTAACGCACACCAGGGAGATCCTTAACACGTCCGCCTCTGATGAGAACAACGCTGTGTTCCTGAAGGTTATGACCGATACCCGGGATGTAAGATGTAACTTCGTAACCGTTAGTAAGCTTTACTCTGGCGATCTTTCTCATAGCTGAGTTAGGCTTCTTAGGTGTAGCAGTTCTTACAGCGGTACAAACGCCTCTCTTCTGAGGTGAGCTGAGGTTGATCTGAACCTTCTTCTTAGCATTGTAACCCTTCTGAAGTGCAGGAGCAGTAGACTTAGTCTCAAGATCCTTTCTTCCCTTACGAACGAGCTGATTAAATGTTGGCATAGTTTTCCTCCTTTTCTTAGATATAGTATGCCGTAATACAGCACACTCATATATTATATCGAAAAAAATCCGGCTTGTCAAGGGCGAACCTTAAAAAAGCCGGATAATACATCATATTTTGTTATTTTTCCCATTACAAGAGCAACTTTGCACTCTCAACTTGGTTAGTTTATCATGCCGTTCGCTATCCACTTCCGCATATCTCTCTTCATATCTATTATCTCCTGAGTCGGAGAGGTCTGATATTTCGGATTATTCAGGAAGCATATGAACCTGAGTATTCTCGTTGCATCAGTAGTTGTCAGTCTCTTATCGCCATTAGTATCTGCCGCATTAAACTGTTCATCTGATGTAAAGACAGGCTCTATGCCGCCACTGGGATTTGCATAGTATGCACACTGTCTGAGCACCAGTGTTGCATCCGAAACCGTGTATCTGCCGCTGTTATCGACATCTCCGAGTTTATATTCTTCCGGATCAGTTGCCGGCTCTGTTACCGGATCAGTCACAGGATCTGTCACCGGATCTGTCACCGGCTGTGTTACGGGATCTGTTACTGGATCTGTTACGGGATCTGTCACAGGATCAGTTACAGGCTCTGTGACAGGCTCATTCTTCTGGATAATTGAAAGCGTGATCGACTTAGAATACACCTTGCCGCCTATGCTTGCCTTAACGCTGACTGTATAAGTACCAGCCTTTTTAAGTGTAAGCACGTTGGATTCAGAAGTTATAGCAGAAGAGTCGCTGACAGTTATCATCTTTGAACCGATCTCTGCTCCGTTTGAACTGTGTATATTCAGTGTCACCTTATTGCCTACGTAAAGCTGATCGCTCGAAGGCTGATCTACTATAAGCTCAGGCTCAGGCTCGGTTACCGGATCAGTTTCCGGCTCTGTTACAGGATCGGTTGCCGGTTCAGTTACAGGTTCAGTAGGCTTTGACTGTATTGTAACAGCGATCCTCTTTGAGACCTGATTACCGTTTACAGTTCCGTGAACTGTAACATAATATGTACCTGCTTTATTAAGTGTAATTTTTGTACCGTTTGTTGAAACAGCGCTCCAGTCGCTTGATTCGCTCCAGATGCCGTTTACTGCCGCACCTGTTGAGCTGCGTACACTGAGTGAAACTGTATTGCCTTCAACGAGTTCACTGCTTGAAGGTGTATCAACGATGAGTTCCGGAACAGGATCTGTTACAGGCTGAGTTACCGGATCTGTTACCGGTTCAGTCACAGGATCTGTCACAGGCGGAGCGGAAGTTGTAGTTACGATCGGCTGATGCGGTGTGTATGTTGTTCCGGCAGGAACCGAACTGCTTACGTTTACGTTGCCTGAGCCGAAGTTGGCGATCTTGTATTCAGCGCCGTTTGTACCTTCAGCATAGCAGTTTGAAGCTACCCACTCGATCTTGTAGCTGTCATTATCACGAGCCCCCTCCGGCACATGATAATAGAACGAGAATATAATGCTTCCGTTTGTGCATACCTTCGGGCTCGAACTGCTCATAGAGAAGTTTATCTGAGTACCTTTAATGCTGTAAGTGAAGGTTGCATTGAGTGCTTCGGAATACTCTGTCATTCCGATAGGCTGAAGTCTTGAATCCGAGATAACTGTAACATTTTTTACGTATCTCAGTGCAGCCGGATTCTTCGCAACTACGTTCACGCATACATCCGAACCCGGTGCAGCGGTAACGCTTCTGATATTCCAGCTCATTCCGGAAGCGCCCTTGTTTTCAACAGCGCAGACTGTCATCGGCACAAAACACATAAGTGCCGTAAAAAGACTTATCATCAGTGCTAAAAGTCTTTTTGGTTTACTTTCCATAATATTGACCCCCGTTTATAATTTTTTCAGGTCCTTTTTCGCCCGGACCTTCTTTTATATTACCTCTTCTTAGAGGCAAAAAGCATTATCAGCGGATATATCTCAAGTCTTCCGAGCAGCATATCCGCACACAGAACCACCTTAGAGAATGATGTAAGCTCTCCGAAGCCGCCATTTGGTCCGAATCTTCCCACACCAAAGCCTATGTTGTTCATACAGGTTATTACTGCCGAAGCCGATTCTTCTATCGAGTATTTATCAAGGCTTATCAGCAGCAGTGATATTGCCATAAGGAGCATGAACAGCACCATATAGGAAGTTGCGCCTCTCACCACGTCCTTCTCTACCGGTTTTCCGTCCATTTTAACTGTTGCGACAGCGCGCGGATTTGCTATATATTTAAGTTCCTTAACGCCTGTCTTGAAGATTATCATTATTCTTGCAACTTTCATACCGCCGCCGGTCGAGCCTGCACAAGAACCTATAAACATCAGAAGAAGAAGCAGAGTCTGTGAGAATACCGGCCATTCCGTTATATCTGCCGTAGCAAATCCGGTAGACGTTATGGTAGAAGCTACCATAAAGAACGAATGTCTGAGTGCGTCTCCGAAGCTGCTGTAAAGATGCACGATGTTTGCGGTTATAATAGCAGTTGCGGTTATGATTATTCCGAAATAGACTCTCACCTCCTCATTTTTCACTGCCAGAGCGTATTTGCGGATTATCAGGTAATAGTAAAGGTTGAAGTTCACACCGAAAAGCAGTATAAATGCTGCAATGACCATTTCGATGTAAAGGCTGTTATAGTGTCCTATACTATCCGAGTATATCGAGAAACCACCTGTGCCGGCTGATGAACAGGCGTGGATAACGCAGTCATAAAGCGGCATTCCTCCGCAGAACAGCAGTATTATCTCAAGAACTGTAAGCGACATATATATGCCGTAGAGAATCCTTGCTGTTACGCTCGATTTTGATACGAGCCTTCCGACATTTGGTCCGGCACATTCTGCTCTCATCATGTGCATTGTACGCGAATCGTTGCTCGACATTACTGCCAGAACAAACATAAGTATTCCCATACCGCCGAGCCAGTGAGTGAAGGCTCTCCAGAACAGGCATGATTTCGACATTGATTCAACATCAGAAAGTATCGTAGCGCCTGTTGTTGTAAATCCGGAAACGGTCTCAAAAAGTGCATCGAAATAATTCGGGATCTCGCCTGAGATAACGAACGGAAGCGCTCCGATAGCAGATACAGCTATCCATGAGGCTGCCACGCTGACAAAGCCCTCAGAAGAGAATACCGTTTTATCCTTAGGACGCTTGACCGTTGCCAATATACCTAAAAGTATCATGGTGACACTTGGTATGCCGAAAGATGTCACAACGTGATGTTCGCCATATATCCCGCCTACTATTATAGGAAGGATCATCGCAAGACCAGCGACCTTGCAGATCTGCCCCATGATGTAATAAACCATTTTGTAATTCATATTCTGTTTTTAAGCTCCCTTAATCAAAAATATTGCTGAGATCATGGAAGCCCTTATTTGTAGTTATTACAACTACGCTGTCGTTGACTTTGAGGCAGTCATCGCCCTTCGGGATGATAAGCTCATTGCCGCGGACTATACTTGCAATAAGGATGCCGCTGCGGATCTTAAGCTTCTTCAAAGGAACATCCACATATTCCTTAGGATCGCGGATAACGAACTCTATCGCTTCAAGCCTGTCGTTTACAAGTCTGTAAAGCGTTGTAACGCTGTTTCCGAGCGAATTCTGTTTTGCACGTACATACTGGAGTATCTGATTGACAGTTATCGACTTAGGAGAGATTATACTGTCAAGCGAAAGCGTATCCGAAAGCTGTATCAGCGACATTCTGTTTACCTTCGTTACTACCTTTTCCACGCCGTTTTTCTTCGCAAGCAGCGAAAGAAGTATATTTTCCTCGTCGATACCAGTGAGCGTTACTACCGCATCTGCATCGTAGACACGCTCTTCTTCGAGAATATCATGGTCTGTACCGTCAGCACATGATATATTCACCTTATTAAGACGGTCGCTGAGTTCAAGGCATCGTTTTTCGTCGATTTCTATTATCTTGACCTTAACGCCCATTTCTATAAGCTGCTGTGCCAGATGATAAGCAACTCTTCCGCCGCCTATCAGAACAGCTGATTTAACTCGTTTTTCTCTGTAAGCAGCGCTTATGCTTCGGAAAAACTTTACCATTGCGCTGTGGGAACCGGTCATGTGTATCTTGTCGCCGGCTCTCAGAACGAAATTGCCGTTCGGGATAATAAGCTCCTCATCACGCAGGACCGCACAGATGAGAACATCAAGGCGAAGTCTCCTTGAAAGCTGGCTCAGAGCCACACCATCGAGGATGCTGCCGCTCGTTATGCGTATCTCAGCGAGATCAACACGTCCCTTAGCAAACGATTCTATATTTATAGCCTCAGGATAGCGAAGCACCTTTGCTATCTCGTTAGCAGCGTTATAATCCGGATTTACCATCATACTGATGCCGAGCTCTTCACGCATGAATACAAGCTGCTTTTCAAATTCGGGGCTGCGTACTCTGGCTATACAATGTCTTGCTTTCATTCTCTTTGCAATGAGACAGGAAAGTATATTCACTTCATCCGATGCTGTTACAGCTATGAAGAGATTAGCCTTATCCACGTTTGCTTCTTCGAGAACGCTTGTCTGGAGACAGTTTCCGACTAAGCCGATTATGTCAAAGTCGTTGATAGCCGCTCTGATAAGGGTTTCATTCTTATCTATGACAGTAACGTTATGCTCCTCGGAAAGCACCTCCGCAAGAGCAATACCTACCTTGCCGCAGCCTACTATGATAATGTCCATAATTCCTCCACATACTGCCCGCATGATAAGATTATTGTGAGTATTGGGCGGAGCAGTAATATCATGAATAACATATATAGCAAACGACAAAAATCTTTTGGCGTTTGCTATTTGCCGATCCGCACGGAGCAAACTTTAGTTTGCGGATGTGCGAGGCACTTTATATAATTATTCAAGGTAATTATACTCCCTCACACATAATTTGTCAATACCTATTATCATGCGTCAGCCGACAGCCGAAAACACCTTTCCGATCTTATCAGCGATAAGCAGATCGGCATTGCCGTCCATCTGTGTCGGAGACATATTTATTATCACGAGGTGCTTTCCGCTGAAATAGCGGATAAGTCCGGCGGCAGGGTAAACATTCAGCGATGTTCCGCCGATTATAAGTGTATCCGCTTCGGCGATCGCCTCGACTGATCCTGATACTACCTTATCATCAAGACCTTCCTCATAAAGGACAACGTCCGGCTTTATTATGCCTCCGCATTCGCAGTGGGGTACGCCCTCAGAGCCGGTTATAGCCTCTATACCGTGGAACTTTCCGCACCTCATACAGTAATTCCGGAGAACGCTTCCGTGGAGCTCATATACCTGCTTGCTTCCGGCTGCCTGATGAAGTCCGTCTATGTTCTGCGTTACTATCGCTGTCAGCTTGCCCTTCTGCTCAAGCTCGGCAAGTTTCAGGTGTGCAGCATTGGGCTTAACGCCCTCGCATATCATTTTCTCGCGGTAAAAGCGGTAGAACTCCTCTGTCTTTTTCATGAAGAACGTATGGCTGAGGATAGTCTCCGGCGGGTAATCCCACTTCTGATTGTAGAGACCGTCAACGCTTCTGAAATCCGGGATGCCGCTCTCCGTTGAGACACCTGCTCCGCCAAAAAATACGATACGCTGCGAATCGTTCACTATTTCCGCAAACTGCTGTATTTTATCGTCCATAGCTCAGCCTCCCATTACCTTTACATAGAATTTTCTCGTTCTCGGACCGTCAAACTCGCAGAAGTAGATATTCTGCCATGTTCCGAGAAGAAGCTTTCCGCCTGAAATGATGATAGTCTCGCTTGCACCTATCGTCGATGACTTGATATGTGCATCGGAATTGCCCTCTGCGTGTCTGAAAGCATTCAGATCCGGGAAGCTCTGATCCATACCAAGCACGAAATCGCTCTTAACATCCGGATCGGTGTTCTCATTTATAGTTATAGCGGCTGTGGTATGCGGACAGAATACAACGCATAGTCCCTCCAAAACTCCGCTCTCCATTACAGCCTCGCTTACTTCATTCGTTATATCCACAAGACCTTCTTCTGGTGTGCTTAATTTAAAATCAAATAACATATACAAGCCTCCTTATCTGACTTTGTTGTTTTTAGCATAATACCGGCAGAAATAGCTGAGACTGCACTCAGTGCACTTAGGATTCCTTGCACGGCATATATCCCTTCCGAACTGCACTGTCTGGTGACAGAAGTGGTTGGAAGTTTCCGGTGGAAGCAGCTTTATCAGATCCTTTTCTACCTTAGCCGGCTCTTTGTTATCGGTAAGTCCGAGCCTGCCGGTTATCCTTATGCAGTGGGTATCGGTCACGACAGCCGGTTTTCCGAAAATATCCCCCATAACGAGATTTGCGGTCTTTCTTCCTATGCCCGAAAGTGTGAGCAGTTCTTCCATAGTCTGCGGAACTTCTCCGCCGAAATCATTTATGAGCTGCTGTGCCATCTCTTTAAGACTTTTCGCTTTGGTATGATAGAATCCGCATGGCTTTATATCCTCTTCAAGCTCAGCGATGTCGGCATTTGCAAATGCTTCAAGATCAGGATATTTCACAAACAGTGTCTTTGTGACGATATTCACCCTCGCATCGGTACACTGTGCCGCAAGTCTTGCAGCAAACATGAGCTCATACGGCTTATCGTATACAAGCGAGCATTCAACATCCGGATATATCTTTTCAAGCTCCTCGCAGGCAAGCGCCGCGATCTGTTTTCTTGTCATTCAGCACCATCCCTTTTCCCGGACACTATCACGCGGCGTTTCGAGAGAATATCGTCGTATACGCGATACATCTTCTGAACGGTGTTTTCAAGGAAGTAATAGTGCTTTATGTAGAATCCGAGCAGAACAAGTATTATCGTTACAAGCAGCAGCATTGCAGGATTATCCGTGAATATCACTATCCCCATGAATATCGAGAGTATCAGTGCAAACATCATAGTAACAAGAAAATGCACTATCCTCTCATGCTGCATGAACGCGATCTTGTCCTTATGCTCTGAAAGTATCTCCTCGATCTCTTCCTTATCACCGCAGGCATCGAGACGCTGCTGAACATATTTCATATAATTTTTCAGGTACTCTGTCACGGTAACACCTCCATCCTCTTATGTTAAAATTATACACCTTTTTTCTTGAAAAGTCAATCTATTTATTGAAATTCACAGCGGTAAATTCACGTTTTCCGCCTCTGAGCCTGTCTTTTTCAATATCACTTGATTTATTTATTATAATATGGTATAATTCCATGTGTGAAAATGCTCGTTACCGCTCCTGTACTATACTTATGGAGCGATATACCATAACAGGAGGATCATTATGCTCAATGCTGATCTGAAAGAATTTGAGTTCAATTCCGGATTTGATGGACTTCTTGTCTCGGCTGCAATCGCTGTTCCGTCTGAAAACATCTGCGGCGTTGTACAGATAATCCACGGAATGAACGAACACAAGGAACGCTACTTCCCTTTCATGGACTATCTCGCTGAACAGGGCTTTGTCTCCGTGATACACGATAACCGCGGTCACGGTAAAAGTATCTGCACCCCCGATGACCTCGGCTTCATGTTCCGCGACGGCGGTGAAGGCTTCGTAAGTGACATCGCTCAGCTTACCCAGATAGTCAAAGAGACCTATCCCGATAAACCGCTGTTCATGATCGGTCACAGTATGGGCTCTCTCGGCGCAAGATGTTTCTTGAAAAACAACGACTCCAGAATAAACGGTCTTGTACTTCTCGGATGCCCGTGTTACAGCAGATTTTCAGGATTTGTACGTGCGATCGAATCCGCCGTTTCAAAAAAACTCGGAAGCCGCTTCCGAAGCGATAAGATCTATGAGGTATCGGAATCTATCCTCAATAAGAAATTCGACCGCGATCTGCCGCATTCATGGATATGCAGCGATAAACAGGTCGTTGAGGCTTTCAACGCCGATCCGCTCTGCAATTTCAGGTATACTCTCAACGGATATGAGGGACTGCTTTACCTGCTCCGCGAGACCTACTCCAAAAAGGGCTGGAACGTTCAGAATCCTCACCTGCCTATACGCTTTATCTCCGGCAAGGAGGATCCGTGTATGCTCTCGGAGAGGAAATTCTTCAAGGCTGTGAATATGCTCGAAAAGCTCGGATATGAAAGCATCTCCCACAGACTTTTCGACGGTATGCGCCATGAGGTGCTCAACGAGAAGAACAATATCAATGTCTGGAAGGACATCGCAAAAACCCTCTTCTCATGGATCGACAGATATAATGATTCTCAGTCCGATGCTGCTTTCGGCGCAGAGACCGAACAGCCGTCAGCTGAATAACATAAACACGAAAGGATTATATTATGGAAATCAATAAGATACTCGCCAAAGAATTCAGTCTGAGACAGGAACAGGTAGATAATACTATTGAACTCATCGACGATGATAAGACTATCCCTTTCATCGCCCGTTACCGTAAGGAGCTTACAGGCTCGCTCGATGACCAGATACTCCGTGATCTCTACGACAGACTTGTTTACCTCAGGAACCTCGAAAAGCGTAAGGCTGAGATCACTAACTCTATCACCGAACAGGAAAAAATGACTCCAGAGATCGAAGCCGCTATCAATGCAGCTATGACTCTCGTCGAAGTTGAGGACATCTACCGTCCGTTCAAGCCGAAACGCCGTACCCGTGCAAGCATCGCCCGTGAGAACGGTCTTGAACCGCTTGCCTGCATCATCATGGAACAGGCTGATTCCTCAGATCCCGAAAAGGAAGCAGAGGCTTTCATCAATGAGGAAAAGAACGTTCCGGACGTTCAGACCGCTTTACAGGGCGCTATGGACATCATCGCCGAGGACATCTCAGATGATGCCGACATCAGAAAGAAGCTCCGTACACTCGCCGGCGAAAAGGGCGAGCTCGTATCAAAGGCTGCCGATCCCGAGGCTGAGAGCGTTTACATGAACTACTATGAATACTCCGAGCCTATCCCGAAGGTCGCTAATCACCGTGTTCTCGCCCTCGACAGAGGCGAAAAGGAGAACTTCCTCAAGGTGTCAGTGGTCCTTGACGAGACTGCGGCTACCGACATTATCTTCAGCAAATACATCAAGAGCAACAACGCCTGCGGCGAACTCATTCGCAATGCTGCTGCCGACAGCTATAAGCGTCTCATCTTCCCTTCTATCGAGCGTGAGATACGCTCTGAGATGTCCGCTAACGCTGCCGAAGAAGCTATAAAGGTATTTGCATCGAATCTTCGTCAGCTGCTTTTACAGCCGCCGCTCAAAAACAGTGTAATTCTCGGTCTCGATCCGGGTTACGCTCACGGCTGCAAGACCGCTGTTATCGACGGCACGGGTAAAGTTCTCGATCACGCCATAATCTACCCTGTAAGGGAATCGGCTTCTGCTGCAAGAGTTGAGGACGCAAAGAAAAAGGTAAAGCAGTTCATCAGCAAGTATAACGTAAATGTTATCTCTATCGGAAACGGTACTGCTTCCCGTGAGACCGAAAGCTTCGTTGCAGAGATACTCAAGGAAATACCGGAAAATGTAAGCTACATGGTAGTAAGCGAAGCCGGCGCTTCCGTATACTCCGCTTCTAAGGTAGCTGCTGAGGAATTTCCTGAATACGATGTTTCTATCAGAGGTGCTATCTCTATCGCAAGACGTTTGCAGGATCCGCTCGCTGAGCTCGTTAAGATCGAACCTAAGGCTATCGGTGTCGGACAGTATCAGCATGATATGCCGCAGGCGCGTATGAGCGAGGCTCTCTCAGGAGTTGTCGAGGACTGCGTAAACTCAGTAGGTGTTGACCTCAATACTGCTTCTCATTCACTTCTTTCGTATATATCCGGCATCAATGCGACTGTTGCCAAGAATATTGTTGCTTACCGAGAAGAAAACGGACGCTTTACCGACCGTAAGGAGCTTCTGAAGGTCGCTAAGCTCGGCAAAAAGGCTTTCGAGCAGTGTGCAGGATTCCTGAGAGTCCGCGACGGCAAGAATCCTCTCGATAACACAGCCGTTCACCCGGAAAGCTATGCAGCTGCTTCATCACTTCTCAGCGAGTGCGGATTCTCACTCACTGACCTTTCAAACGGCGGTGCAGAGGGCATTTCAGATAAGGCAGAATCACTCGGTATCGAGAACATAAGCAAATCTCTCGGCATCGGCGTTCCAACTCTTACCGACATCATCGGAGAACTTAAAAAGCCCGGACGCGATCTCCGTGACGAGCTTCCGCCGCCGCTCCTCAGAAGCGGTGATGTTATGGACATCAAGGATCTCAAGCCGGGTATGGAGCTTATCGGAACAGTCCGCAACATCATCGACTTCGGCGTATTCGTGGACATCGGTGTTCATGAGGACGGTCTTGTTCACATCTCGCAGATATGCAACCGCTATATCAAGCATCCGCTTGAAGCTGTAAAGGTCAATGAGGTCGTTAAGGTGCGCGTTCTTGACGTTGATCTCAAACGCGGACGTATCTCGCTCACAATGCTTCTCAACGATGAAGAGAAGAAAAAACAGGATAAGCAGTCACGTCCAAGACCTCAGAAAAAACGCGATGACCGCAAGCCTAAGGGCTTCGATGCTTCTCAGCTGAGAAACAGCAGCTTCCGTATCAAACAGAAGTAAGGTACAGTTCAAATAATAAAAATCGAGCCCTCCGAAATGGAGGACTCAAATTGTCAACAAGCTTGATTTATTAGGAAACGCCCTCACTTGCAGGGCGTTTCCTCTTCAAAACCAGTCCACCGGACTGTTTTGAAATTCACCTTTTGCGGAGCGCTTTGTGGCTATTTGTGGGGCTTTGCCCCACACCCTACCAAAGGCTCTGCCTTTGGAATCCGCTAAAGGGATAAAATCCCTTTAGAATCCCATTATTTTTCCAAAATACTTTGTTTACAAATCGAGCCCTCCGAAATGGAGGGCTTTCTTATGCTTATTGTTTTTCTTCCGATGCAGCAGAAGCCGTTTCAGTTACATCCGCAGCGCCTGTCTGCGGTTTGCTGTAATCCTTGAATGCGATATTAACGTCAACGCTTCCTTTGATTCCCGGAATATACGCCTGAGACGAATACTGCCATATATCAAAATCATAGTAATAAGTCGGCTGTGTATTATACTCAGCAAGCCAGAAATCATAATCCTTGATACGAGGAAGATCAAGCTTCATCAGTGAAGTGTTCTTGTTCTGGTAAAGCATCGGAACATAACCGGCAGACTTCACTCTCTCACAGAATGCGATACAGCAATCCGCAAGAGTTTCAACTGAAACAGAATCTGTTCTTGCATCATCTCCGTAGATCATTTCCCAGTCAAAGACGAGAGGATATGTGATATTGTAGGGCTCGACAGCATCAAGCAGATAATCCGCTTCCTCAATAGCTTCTTCGACGTTCACAGCCTGAGAGAAAATGTAAACTCCGACTTTTATACCTGCTTCGTCCGCTTTTTTTACATTCTCCTCGAATTTCTTGTCGAGCTTTATCTCTCCGTTTCCGTATGTACGGTAAGCTGCTCTTATTATTGCAAAATCAATACCGGCAGACTTTACCTTTGCCCAGTCTATATCGCCCTGATACTCGGAGATGTCGATTCCGGCGATAGAGGTCACCTTACCGTTCTCACGATAAAATGAATAGCCGTTACGAGTTACGAGGGAGTCCATATTAAGCGAGCAAGCCGGAACATCCTGAAATACAGGAAGATATACCTGTCCGAGAGCGCTGTCATTATACAGGATCTTTTTGCCGTCCAGCTGATAGAACGTCTCTTCCTTTTCTATCACCGCTCTTTTCCTTACCTGCGGATCCTCCTCAGACTGATCTTCAACTATCTTACTGGCAGTAACAGCAGTATCCTTATTATCACGATCCCGTATGAAGAGATCCCATGTAAGACCGCAGACAAGTCCGAGAATGACTATGAGTTCAAAGATAGCAAGCCCCTTGAATGACTTTGCTTTTTTCTTTTTGGGTTTGATATTTATATTATCAGACATTTTTACCTCCGTGGATAAATGAACATTATCATCAGATTATATAATAACACATTTTTCGAGTTTTGTAAACAGCTTTCGCACATCTCTGCAAAGGAAATAATGGAACGCCCGGTGTCTCTTATTGACATTATATGGCATTACTGGTATAATCAGTATAGATAATATACATCAAAGCAGCACCGGCATAAAACGTATTATAAGTGCTGCCCGAAGGGAGAAACGATATGCCTTTTTGTACAGAAGAAAAAGAAGTTGTATGCAGCATCTGCGGCGTAAGATCAACGCATACTGTTATAACCTCATCAGATCCTCAGAAGGGAGTTCCGGACATAGACCTGCGTCCGGCAGCGCCTCACCGCGGATATATCAATTACTGGGTAATGAAATGTCCGGAATGCGGCTACTGCAATGCCTCGCTCGATATGCCGGCTGACATCGACAAGGAATACCTGAACAGCGAAGAATACAAGACCTGCGGCGGTATCGGCGGAGTAAGCGGAAAGGCCTCCTACATGATAAAGAAAGCGCTTGTGTGCCTTAAAGGACACTGCTACAAAGAAGCTGTCCAATCCTATTTATATTCAGCATGGATGCTCGATGATGACAACAGTGAGCCACAGGCTAAGGCTTGCCGTAAAGCAGCTGTGGCAGTTATGGATTCTCATCCGGCAGCCTTCAAAAACGATGCTAATTTTAAACTGCTCAAGGCTGATCTGCTCAGACGCTCAGGCGATTTTGAAAGAGTAATGCGCGAATACGAGGGAACTGCCTTCAATTCTCAGCTTATGACCGCCATAGCGTTCTTTGAAGTCAATCTCGCTGCACAGCAGGACAGTGCCGCTCACCGTGCAGATGAGATCCCCGGAGTTTCAGCAAAATAATGTACTATATCTACATGATACGCTGCGCTGGAAATACCCTATATACCGGCATAACTACCGATGTTGAAAGGCGTATGGCTGAGCATTTCGGGAAGAGCGAAAAATGCGCGAAGTATACCCGCTCACATCAGGCAGAAGCACTCGAAGCGCTGTGGAGCACATCCGACCGCAGTAAGGCTTCTAAACTGGAATACCGTATAAAGCAGCTTACCAAAGCGGACAAGCTGCTTATTATTGCGGATGAAAGCTGTTTTGCTGAGATATTCGGCGAAGAAAATGCAAAAATGTACATCCGCGAAGATGTAAGAAAATATGTGATATAAATAACAGAGGCGACCATAGGTCGCCTCTGTTATTATGCTTGTCAGTTCAGCTTATATATTACTGCTCTTGACGTATTCGATCTTCATTGAATCAATGCTGTATGTATTGTCATCGTGCTCGGTCAGCTTGAACTCAACCGATTTGGACACGCTCTTATCCATCCATTCAGGAAGCTCATCAACGTAATCAACGCTTACAGTATAGGTGCTTCCGCTCTTGACTATGGACTTTATCTCAGGCGAATAAGTAAACGTTATCGGCTTGATCTTGACATTATACGCACCCTCGGAATAGAAAAATCTTGAATCGACCGGTCCGACTGTGCAGTGTTCAAATGCAGGATGCTCGGTTCCGAACATCTCAACTGCGCGGGCCTCAACGTCCATATACGGGATAGAGATAGTGTCAGTACCCGGATTTACAGTGTACTTTGAAACACGATCCTCATCCATGATTATAGACCATATAGAAGCCGTTATGATCTGCTCTGAACTGAGTTCCGCCGGTGAATTGAACGACTCAATATCCATTATTACAGCCGGATATACTATCTCATTGAAGCCGTCCTTCTTGACCTCGCCGGATGTGAAGCTGCGAACAGTGCTTACGCACTTGCTTACCGACACGATAATTCCTATAACCGCAAATACTGCGAATACTGCCCCCAGAACTGTATACAG
The DNA here is from genome assembly GCA_015067005.1 of Ruminococcus flavefaciens. GTDB lineage: Bacteria > Bacillota > Clostridia > Oscillospirales > Ruminococcaceae > Ruminococcus > Ruminococcus flavefaciens_AA. The sequence continues at coordinate 5,473 of SVNH01000025.1, read as the reverse complement.
CGTCTTCTTGAACCTGATATTCCTGAATGAACTCTCAGGATTCTCTTCATCAGCCTCAGACTTTTCACTGCACTCATTAATAAGCTCTTCCGGATCTTCATCGAGTATCTTCTTTAATACGCCCTTCTTTTCCGGTTTTTCCTCTTTCTTTACAGTCTCCGTCTTATTGACCTCAGCACCTTCATCAGCGCTCGCAGTCTGTTCATCCTGTTTTTCTTCGCGCGGCTTATCGAGGTCTGCAATAGCATTTGCAGCATCCTCGCGCATATCGCTTATGATGCTGTTTACAGGATCACTCTCTGTCTCTTCGGCAGTTTCCTCTGCCTTTTCAGCCTGCTCCGTCTCAGGGATCTCCGGTTCCGACGGTACCTCCTCAGAAGCTTCATACTGATTATCAGCAGCATTTATCGCTGCAAGTGCTGCATCAAGGAGCTCATCAGCAGACGGAAGCTCTTCTTCCGCAGCCGGCTCGATCTCAGGTTCAGGTTCAGTGAATTCCTCTTCGCTTATCGGCTGATATGCTGTTTCTTCAGCTTCAGCGTTCACTTCGTCTATGAAGCTGTCGACCTCGTCCTTTTCAACAGGAACGGGTATCACAGGCGGCTCCGGATCAGGCATATCTCCGCCGAGTTCCTCGACTTTGAATTTATCCTTGATCTTTGAAAAGATACTCTTTTTTGATTTTTCTTCCGTTATCTCAGACTTCTCCTCAACTGGAAAAGCATTCTCAGCATTCTCCTCTGCCGGTTCAATGACCGGCGGTACAGGTTCAGGCATAGCCTGTGCTGCTTCCTCAGCAGCCTTCTCTGCATCAGCTTTTTCACGGGCAAGACGGTCCTTTTCAAGTTCGCGCTGACGTATAGCCTCATAATCCGGAAGTTCTCCGGTTATGACTATCCTTTTCTTACGCTTAGGTGCTTCTGGCTTTTCTGCATCATCGGACTGCTTCTCCTCAGCCGGCTTGAAACTATGCTTATGATCGTTCTTTGCAGTATCGAAGATCACCTTTTTTGGCTCTGTGATCTCAGGTGCGCGTGAAATAACATTCACAGTCTCCTGTATGGTGACAGGCTCTGCATGAACAGCGGAAGTATGATGCAGCTCCGGAATACCACTGCTCACAGGCTTGTACTCACGCTTTTCCTGTACCGGCGCAATTACCGGTTCGGCAGGTTTTACCTCAGTCTGCTGCGGTCTCTGAAACTGCTCCTGTTCCGGCGCACTTACCGGCTCGGCTGGTTTTGCCTCAGTCTGCTGTGGTCTCTGGAACTGCTCCTGTACCGGCGCACTTGCCGGCTCGGCTGGCTTTACCTCAGTCTGCTGCGGTCTCTGGAACTGCTCCTGTACCGGCACACTTACCGGTTCAGCTGGCTTTACCTCAGTCTGCTGTGGTCTCTGGAACTGCTCCTGTACCGGCGCAGGCTGCTTTTTTTCAGCATTCAGCGCCGATAACAGGTCATCAACTGACATACTGTCATAGATACTCTTTTTCTGTACGTGTTTCTCTTCGATCGGTTTTCTTTTTTCTGCATCTGCCGGACTCTGACCGCCTGTTTTCAGGCTGTTGAGCATATCGTCCAGATCTTTTCTTATAGTCATTACGACCTCCAGATATTATTTATCTTATCTGACCGTTTCCGTTTATCAGATATTTTGCTGTTGTAAGTTCTCTGAGTCCCATAGGTCCTCTTGCATGGAGTTTCTGTGTTGAGATACCTATCTCAGCGCCGAATCCGAACTCTCCGCCGTCAGTAAATCTTGTTGAAGCGTTTACGTAAACAGCAGCAGCATCGACTTCCTTCTGGAACTTCTCAGCGCTTGCAAGCGAGCTTGTAACGATACATTCAGAATGTCTTGTACTGTATTTTCTGATATGAGCGATAGCCTCGTCGATAGAATCCACTACCTTGACAGCAATAACAAAGTCGTTGAACTCTGTTGCGTACTCAGTCTCGGTAGCCTTTTCGATACCGCTGAGTATAGCCATAGTTCTGTCGCATCCATATATTCTAACATTATGAGACTTGAAGCGCTCTGCGATCATTGGCAGGAATTTCTCAGCGCAGTCCTTGTGAACGAGAAGGCTCTCGATAGCATTGCAGACAGAAGGACGCTGAGTTTTGGAATTATCTGTTATATCCACAGCCATATCGAGGTCTGCGGAAGCGTCTACATATACGTGACAGTTGCCGGCACCTGTCTCAATTACAGGTACTGTTGCATTCTGTACAACAGCCTGTATCAGGTTTGCACTTCCTCTTGGGATGAGGACGTCAACGTAACCGTTAAGACGCATGATCTCGGTTGTTGTCTCGCGTGAAGTGTTCTCAACTACCTGAATAACATCAGCAGGCAGTCCGGCACCTTCAATAGCCTCACGCATTATCGCACCAAGACATACATTTGAGTTTATAGCCTCTTTTCCGCCCTTGAGTATAACTGCATTTCCGGTTTTGAGACAAAGTGCAGCCGCATCAACAGTAACGTTAGGACGTGATTCATATATGATACCGATAACGCCCAGAGGTACGCGCACTTTAGTTATTCTGAGACCATTTGGCCTTGTGAATCCGTCCATTACCTCACCGATAGGATCTCCGAGAGCGATAAGATCGTCAACCCCCTTTGCCATATCGGCAATACGCTTTTCGTCAAGCTTTAGACGGTCCTGCTTAGCCTCTGACATACCATTAGCCTTAGCAGCTTCGATGTCCTTGGCATTTTCAGCTATGATACGCTCCTTGTTCTCGATAAGAGCCTTTGAGATAGCTGCAAGAGCGTTATTCTTTATAAGAGTTCCGGCAGAAGCGATGACTGTTTCAGCAGACTTTGCCTTTTTTCCGAGTTCAAGAGTATAACTCATAATATTCACCTCAATTATTCAATATCATTTATTTTTAGACAGAAAGATAGTACCGATCTCCTTATCCTCAAAGAGGTCATAAAGCTTTTCGGGATCTCTTCCGTTCATTATAACCATGTCTATACCGGCATCAGTAGCGATCTTTGCGGCATTTATCTTCGTGGACATTCCGCCTGTTCCGAGACTTGTACCCGCACCGCCTGCAACGCGCTCGATCTCGGGAGTTATCTCCTCAACAACGTGTATCGGCTTTGCATCGGGATTTGAACGCGGATCATCGTCATAAAGACCGTCAATGTCGGAAAGTATCAGAAGAAGATCAGCGCTGGAAAGCTCGGCAACAAGTGCAGAAAGCGAATCGTTCTCGCCGATCTCAAGTTCAAGCTCATCAATAGCAATGGTATCGTTTTCGTTTACTATCGGGATAACATCCATACCCACAAGTCTTTCAATAGTATTCTTGAAGTTCTCGCAGTGGCTGGGATTATTTATTATAGCCTTTGTGAGGAGGATCTGTCCAACAGTAATGCTGTATTTGGCAAACATATCATCATAGACGTGCATGAGTTCGCACTGTCCGATAGCCGCAACAGCCTGTTTCATCTTGGTATCCTTAGGCTTTTCGGGGAGTCCGAGCTTTCCCGCACCAAGCCCTACTGCTCCTGACGACACCATTATTATCTCCTTGCCGGAGTTATGAAGATCAGATATTACACGCACAAGATTAGTCATCCTGCGGATATTGAGTTTACCAGTTTTATGAGCGAGCGTAGATGTACCGAGTTTGATGACAACTCGCTTCTTTTCGGAAATATTTCTCATTTTATAACTTCCTTAATTAACTTTATTTATAGGACTTCCGCTGAGCCATGCGTTAATATTGCTGCAAACTATCTCAACCAGTCTCTTTCTCGTTTCGAGCGGAGCCCATGCCGTATGAGGCGTTATTACGCAGTTTTTAGCGTTTTTCAGAGGTGTATCCGGAGACATCGGCTCTTTTACAAGCACATCAAGATACGCACTGGCTATATCACCGTTATTAAGTGCCGAAGCAAGATCAGCTTCATTCACAACTCCGCCGCGTGAAGTATTTATAAGTATCGCGGATTTTTTCATGTGTCCAAGCAAATCACGATCAACAATACCCGCTGTCTTGTCAGTAAGTGGGCAGTGAAATGTTATAACATCAGCCTTTTCAGCAGCAGTCAGCATATCTGTTACCTCATATGGACAGTCCGCCGGCTTAGTGCGCGTACTGATAACAATATTCATTCCGAAAGCGTCACCTATCTTAGCAACAGCCTTTCCGATAGAGCCATATCCGATTATCGAAAGAGTTTTTCCAGCCAGTTCGGCAGTTGGTATCGGAAAACAGGAGAAGAGCGGCGAACGCTCCCACATCCCATCCTTTACTGCACTGTCGTAGTCGCGCACACGGCTGAAATGATCGAGTATGTAGGCAAATGTCTGCTGCGCAACAGCATTAGTGGAATACTGTCCGGCATTGCATACAACTATGCCCTTTTCAGCTGCACATTCGATGTCCACATTATTGTAGCCTGTCGCAAATAAGCCTATATACTTAATATCAGGACACTTGTCCATAACTTCTCTTGTGATAAGCACCTTGTTGCAGAGTACAATATCCGCATCACCGATATTAGAGGCAGTTTCGTCAGCCGAAGTCGCCGGGATTATATTTACCTCACCTATCTTTTCAAGCGCATCGGAAGAAATATCACCGCCGTTGCTGACAGTTTTCCAGTCAAGAACTGCTATTTTCACAGTCTGCACCTCTCACATATTAAGAAGATTGTTGACGGTATTTGCAGCATTCAGGACAGTCGCTTCATCCTCATCATCCTCAGCCTCGTCACCGTCGTTATCGTCATCATCGCTGTCATTATCCTCATCAGAATCATCATCATCTTCATCCGATTCATCATCACTGTCATCGCCATCCTCGTCAGAAGCCTCTTCATCATCAGTTACAGGCGACGCTTTGAAGATAATTGCAGTTATAAGCGCGATCACAATAAGTGAAAGCTCAATAATTCCAATACCATAGTAAAGCTTTCGGCTGTCAGAAAGCCATATCGCCATTGAAGTAAGCACTGCAACTGACATTATCGCCTGATAAGGTCGCTTCTGGGCAATATATCTATATGCAAAAAACAGTACACTTATACATACGAATATCAGATGCAAACTAAACGGAAATGGAAAAAGTGACGGCTTTTCAGCATCAGCCTGCTGTGTAAGGGTAAAAATTGTATCATTGAAATTCATATCAACTCCGACCGCATTGCGGTGACTGCTCTTGATTCGGCGTGCAGTCGCTGCCGATTATAGAAAAATTAGCCATAAGGCAAAATTACGCTTCTTACAGTATAACACAAAACTATATCAAATTCAACCTTTTTGCGAAAAATACAGCTTTTTTTATAAAAAAGAGCTCCTTTAAAGCAGGAGCCTTATATTATATATAAAAATCGAATAAATAAAAAAGTCTACCCAAATGGATAGACTTGATAGTGCCGGCATTGAAATATTTTCCCAGGCCGTCGCCAGCCAAGTATTGTCTTCGCGGCAGAGCTTAACTTCCGTGTT
>SVNH01000024.1 GCA_015067005.1 Ruminococcus flavefaciens | reverse complement strand
ACGGAAGTTAAGCTCTGCCGCGAAGACAATACTTGGCTGGCGACGGCCTGGGAAAATATTTCAATGCCGGCACTTATAAACGGAAGTCAGATTGGCTTCCGTTTAATATTATAGGGCCATTAGCTCAGTTGGTTAGAGCATCCGGCTCATAACCGGACGGTCTGGGGTTCGAGTCCCTAATGGCCCACCATATTAGCCGTATAAAAATGTTGACACGGCAAGGAATCCCTGATGTTTCGGGGATTTTTTCTACCCTGACCACAATCAAAAACTCAAAAAAATGAATGTTGACATTGGCACCTTATAGGTCTTTTTAAGGAGTCGAACCCTCACAAATGAAGTGTCTCCTCTCTTGAAAGGTCGAAATACAGGTAAATCTCGATTTGGGCGGTAAAAAATAGTATACAAAGTTTCGGACTCGGTTTTAGTGCTTTTCACGAATTGCGAAAGCACTGAAACCGAGTCATTTTTTGTTTCCTGTCAGCAAAGTGATAGAAAAGCCTATCAGCGATTTGTGAGCCGTTTTTGACGGCAGCGATGGTAGGACAGGAAACTATGCCATCGACAGCAGATAGAGCCGCTGTAAGCGATTTGTGCGTCTGTCTGCCGATACATAGAGAGAAGATCACGCATGATACAAATGCACTCAGAAAAAACTTCCAGGCAGCTTATTTTTTGCACTAAAATCTGCTGACATTTTTATTCAATGTGACAAAGCTTTCTCCTTCTTGCAACGATCTGGACATTTTTCAACACTTATTTATCAGAATAACCTTTTGAAAGGATGGTTTCCATGAAAAAGATCACAGTTATGGCTCTCTCTACTTTAATTTTTCTGTCAGGCTGCAGCGGATCAGACAGTGAAGCCGAAAGCTCAGAAGCAGCCACAAAAGTTCAGGCAGCTACTTCAGAAACAGGCTGCATAGCTGATGCTCTGGACATCAGCTATAAAAAAGATACTGAATTTTATATCATGAGAGTTAATGATGATTATATCCAGATACCAGGTACCTGCAACTGGATCTATCTGACCCAAGGCGGAGTTTACCCCAACCTAAGAAATGGTCAGATAGCAAAGGTCACTGCCGATGTAGAAATATACGACGGCGGCGAGGCCGGATACATGGGGAATTATTTTATCAAGGAGTTAAAGGATTCTGTCATCTTACAATATGAAAATGTTGTAAAGGACATCGATCTTCCCACGGCCACAGAAACGGAAAAAATGAACTACGGAAATCATATGCTTCAATATCAGCATAACGATGAGCTGTATTTAATAATCCTGAACAGACAATACATCGATGTCTTCCTTAATGATGAATTGTTCATGGAATATGAATACGATCAGCTCGGCAATGTCCTGAGTCCCTTTTTTGAGAAGTTAAGGACGGATACCGTTTTTTAAAGCCAATGAAAAATCCCAGTTTTATTATCACTGATGACATCATAAATACATATCTTCCCCTCGATTTTCTCAGTCAAAAATAGTATACAAAGTTTCGGACTCGATTTTAGTGTTTTTCGCGAAATGTGAAAATGCTAAAATCGAGCCTTTTTTATCATCTTAATAGTGATAGAATGCCTGTCAGCCGATGCATAGAAATCAGATCACGCCTGCTGTCTATGAATGAAACTGTAACAGTAGGATATTGATTTGATCGTGGTGTTGTGGTATAATACATTATGATAGTATATACATATTTCTTCAGTCAAATTATGAGTGGAGAACAGATAAAGCTTCGCAGGGAGTTTAAAAACCTGATAGAAAAGCAGCTTTTAAAGCCTACATCTAAAGCATTTTGCTTTATGGATGCAACTGTTTCAGCAAGTCATGAAAGCTTTTTTATAAGCCTTGGAATCGCAGTTTTACTATGGAGGAGATAAGATGAGTCTAAGCGAAAATATGAACTTAGGTGAAACAATTCTTGATCAATATGAGAAATACTTAGGTGAATATGCCGGTGCTGACATATATTCCGATGAAGAACGTGAGATACAATTGCTGGGCTTTCCGGAAACTATTAAAAACTGCCTCGTATTAGCTACATTCGGTGTTTCAAAATATGACGAGTGTGAAGTGATACTTCCGGTCGATGACCTATATGATGAATGTGCGGAAATATTCGCAAATTCTGTATTCTATGCATTATCAAATAATATAAAAATCGGCAGAGGTGTTCTGATAGAAGGGGCTGATAATATAGTTGAGGGTTTCTCTGAAAAATGCGGTAAAACGGCATTGTATTTCACAGAAGCTTATCCGCTGCCTGATGAATTTGCAGCTGTCGATAGTAAATGCCATATTTACATGGGCTTCTTCGTTTCAAAAAAAGAAGCAGAATTTATAAAAGTGCATGGAAGCGAACAATTCGAGGATATTTTGGAAGAAAAGGAAGCTGACGTTATCGACCTGAACCGGAGTTCAGTTATAACATGAAATGGAGAACAGAATATGATAAGAGAAATTATACATGATCCAATCATTCTTAAAGTTAAGTCTAAAGATGCTAACGCTGATGATGTTCAGATCGCAAAAGATCTTGCAGAAACACTGGAGAGCCACAGGGACGGCTGCGTAGGTATGGCAGCAAATATGATCGGTGTATCGAAAAGGATCATAGCATTTTACGATGATAAGAAGATCGTAACAATGTTCAACCCGGAAATTACGTCTCAAAATCAACCATATGAAACAGAAGAAGGCTGTCTTTCATTTCTCGGCGGACCTCGCTGCGTGACAAGATACAAGAGCATCAAGGTTCGTTATCAGGACAAATATATGAAGTCCCACGAGAAGCGTTACTCCGGTTTTACTGCACAGATCATTCAGCATGAGATAGACCATTGTAATGGAGTTCTTATATAACAGGAGAAGAAAAATGAATATTGATATCAGAGATATGCAGATCGTTATTGACGAAAATGTATTTACTTTCCCTCTTTCATACAGTGACTTACAAAACACACTGGGTGATGCAAGGATAGTTCATAAAAGCGAAAAAAAGAATTCCTATGTCTATGATAAATTCGGTATCACATTTGATGACGCTGACGAGATGTATCTCAAAAAGAGAAAAGCATTTATCGACAGACAGCATCTCATCTCTTATGTAACTTTCTTTATTGACGATGCTGAACTTATGAAAGAAGCTGAGATACCGGCAGAGCGTTTCAGCGGAAATATCACTTTCTTTGGTAATGAATGGAATACTTTAAAAAAGTCTGACGGCTCATCACAGTATCTTTACAGTAATAAAGGAGAATATGAGTTTGCTCATATCAAAGCTATAATACGCGGAGACGATTCTGAGCCGAATTACCGGGAAGGATCGTTCACAAAGACGCTGTATCTTACATTCGCTCCGGAAAGACCAAAATCTACGGAAAACTACAATATTTCTGTACCGGAAGAGGAGTGTGTGACGTTCACGAATTTCAATTTTAAGTTAGCGGTAATACAGGAGCTTATGTATACTCTTGAAATACTCAAGCCCTACTTTGATATTTACGATTATCTGAAATTCAAAAAGAGCAAGGCAAATACCGAAACAGAGAAAAACCTCAAAGCTGCTGTGGACTTTTTCAAACAGTTGCCTGTTCCACAAAGACTTGCAAACGAGCTGACCGAAATTAATGTTGATGGCGGCAATGAGATTTACGGAAATATTGCACCTCTTTGGGAAGGTGAAGACGGAAGATTTGAATTTGATATTTCTCCGGAAGAACTTAAAAACTTTCCTGATCTCAGAAGGATCAAGACAGTATTTCCTGTTTCTGAAAAAACAGCTGCACTTTGTAAGAAATTTGGAATAGATATTATGCCTATTTGATATATGTGCAGTGAGTAATTCGGACTTATTTTTCACCGAAAGGAACCATTATGAAGAAAGCTGCAATATCATTCGCATCATAAAATTGTTTTATCACGTATTCAGAACAAGATGTGTTTTTATAATTGATATTACGTCATTGATCTTGATCTCGTCCATTTTTCTGAGATCGGATTCAATAGCGTCAATAGTTTCCTGTTCGTCCGGGAGATTCTCACAGAGGGTTATTGCAAGAACGTCATCAGAGTAGCTGCTCTTTACAAAGTAGTCTACTGTTTCGACTCTTCTGTAAATGCCGTCATCGCCAAGCTGACGAGTTACGAGCCGGATAGTCTGTACTCCGGACTTGTATTCTTCAATAAGTCTTTCCCTGTTGAAGGTTTTTGAAAAGATTTCTTTGTCATCCGGGTGCATACTGTTTGCACCGTGAATTATCAGTTCATCGAACACTCCTGTCGAAGGACAGGAAGTAGTAGTAAAGTTTTCGTATGCCATCATGTAGAAAGAGTTTCTCGTCAGATTTGTAAATATGACAAGGGGATACCTGCGGAAAATAGCGTTTATCAGAAGACTCATAGTACCTGCCGGACTCTGTGTCTGAAGAATGTCGGTAGCTTCTTCAACGGCTTTATGTTCATTGCAAAGGTGTAGATATTCTGCCTCTTTCATTGGACGTGCATAAAGGTAGCCTTGAATTCTGTTGCAGTCGCAGCTTCGCAGGAAGCCGAGCTGTTCTTTTGTTTCAACGCCCTCTGCTACGATTTTCATATTCAGCCTGTGAGCGAAAGTGAAAATACTTTCAAGAACAATGCGTTCCTTTTCGTCCTCACAGTTATGACTGAGGAGAGATTTGTCGATCTTGAGTACATCTGCCGGAATATCCTTCACGAACTGCAACGATGAAAGACCGCTTCCGAAATCATCAATTGCTACACTGAAACCGGCATTTCTTATTGATACTATCCATTTTAGCAGCGCTTCTTCGTTGCCTATCATGGCAGATTCAGTTATTTCAACCTCAATAAGCGGATGAGGAAGCTCATATTTGTCAACGAGAGCTGAGAGCTTTTCAGCGAAATTCTTCTCGAGGATATGTCTGCGCGAGAAGTTCACAGATATTGGAAACTGCGGCATAGTATTCTGTTTTACCAGAGTTTTGCAGACCTGTTCTGTGATGAACCAGTCGATCTCAATGATAAGGTCTGTTTCCTCTGCAACAGGAATAAATAAAAACGGAGAGATGACAGTGCCATCAGGTTTTATCCAGCGGATAAGTGCCTCAGCACTTTTCATTTGTCCTTTTATAGTATCATACTGCGGCTGATAATAAGCGGTCATCTCGTTATTCCGCAGTGCATTTCTGATTTCTTCCGTTGTGTATCCCATCAATTATCGTCCTTTCATATCAGGATCCAGTCTATTATACATTATAGATGCAGGTCAGTGCCTGAATTCGCCTGAAAGTATTTTTGTACTGCCCCAGCTTATTGGCTTTGAGTTCAGAACAATTGCTGCTATACTATAAAACAGACGAAAAATGAGCACTGATGATTTTCCTAAGTAAAGTGTACCATAGTTGAGCGGACAAGTCAATATACGCTTGGATGTAATGCCTTCACTTTATATTATTTGAAAATAAGTGAGAGTATGCCGGCAGCATCAACTCCAAGCGCTGCTAACAGTGAATTGAGATAGTCGCCGTCAAGTTTGTTTTCCTTAATAAAACTTGTAAGGCTTTTGATTATTGTTGCAAGGCTGTCAGTGTCGCTGAATACAGCCTCTAACTTTTCACGCGAATTATAGCTGTTTCTGTCCTCGTCTTCTCCGACTATCACGATCGGCAGGAGCTTTGCAAGATATTCGATTATACCATCGACATTCTCATCGTGTGTAAGAAGATAGTCAACAAATGAGTGCAGGGTTTCGATGCTTGTGTTTTTGCTTGCAGACTCGAATTGCGGAATAATATACGATGTATTACCGACCATTATTTTCTGCGAGCTTATCTTGCTCTCAGAGCCGTCATCTGACTGCTGGAAGAAGGAATTAGGTGAGTGGTTCTGACCGATTGAATCGACGCAGTATCCTTTACAGAAAAGCTGGTGTGATCCGGGGATCTGATAGAGAAGTATGTGTACGAAATCACCGGTAAGAGAGTAATTCTTTATGATTTGCGCTCTTCTTTCAATGCGCTCTGAAACCTCCGGAGCTTCGAGGAATACTCTTGAAAAGCCCTGTCCGTCGAAGCCTACGCATCTCACTATACTGTCGCACATGAGCGCCGTGTACATGGCTTTGTTGCTTCCCTTTGAATGACCTATTACTGTTATGTTCTTGAATTTTTCAGCTGTTTTCTCCGCGAATTCAAGAGCCTTTCTCTGTGGGGGAGTATCAAATATAGCAGCCGCCCTGACATTGTCTGCCCATTCCTTCGGACCGGTAGTTCCCTTGAATACGATAATCGCATCATCAGATCTGTCCGGATCTTCAGTAAAGGAAAGTGCCAGCGGATAATTGTATTCCTTTCCGTTGGGATCGCATACAGAGTGATAGCCTGTATCATCAAGCATAACGTCATGAAGCATAAGCGAGGCCAATCTGCCGTCCTTCAGAAATCTTAACAGTCTCGACCATTCAACGCCGCTTATTTCCGCATCACATACAGAGCTTTCTTCGGTGCTGAGGATCTCAAGTGCCTTTTCATCGAATACGTTGAGGATCTCCGCAATAGTTTGTCCAATGTTAGTCTCATTGATTTTGTAGAATTCTACGGTGTTGTTTTCATCAGAAGCAGCCTTGGCTACATCTTCATCAAGATATGCAAGCTGTTCAAGCAGACATAATTCTGTATCGGTTAATACTGATATGGTGTTGGGCATTTTCAGACTCCTTTACTATTTTATAAATAATGTCTACGCATTCACATTGAAAACTCGATTCGACTACGTTAAAATGTAAATCATAAGTTTTGATCTGATAATAAATAATAACATATTTTTTGATCAATTTCAACCATTTCAGATTAATTCTTTCATATTATTTTCGTATAATAAAAGGCTGTGTAACCTGATGTTACACAGCCTTATCTTTTGGTTCAGTGAGTTTATATTTTCAGCGGTTATTTACTGTTTCCGGATAGATGTCATGATGTGCAAGTCTGTCCCATGCGAGAGTTTCCCACTTTGTGCCGGGAATGCCGTAATTGCAGTAGGGATCAATAGATATACCGCCGCGCGGGAGAAATTTTCCCCAGACCTCGATATATTTCGGCTGCATAAGCCTGATGAGATCCTTCATTATGATGTTCACGCAGTCCTCGTGGAAATCGCCGTGATTGCGGAAGCTGAACAGATAAAGTTTCAGAGATTTGCTCTCTACCATTTTTTCAGCCGGAACATAGGAAATATATATCGTAGCGAAGTCCGGCTGACCTGTTATCGGGCAAAGACTTGTAAACTCAGGACAGTTGAACTTTACGAAGTAATCGTTATCCGGGTGCTTGTTTGGAAAGGTTTCGAGAACAGCCGGATCGTAGTCGAAACCGTATTGAGTATTCTGGTTGCCGAGCAGGGAAATGCTGCCTTTTTCGTTGTCGGTTCTTCCGGTCATGTCATACTCCTTTCGCAAGTGCTGGATCTTCGATGCCATTAGCCTTGAAAGCTGCGATCCTGTCGCGGCACGTACCGCATACGCCGCACGGCACATCTCCGCCCTCATAGCAGCTCCACGTCATTTCGTAAGGCACACCGAGTTCAAGACCTTTCTTCACGACCTCAGCCTTTGTAAGCCCTATAAAAGGAGCTTCAACTCTCAGCTTCTGACCGCTTCCGAGGTATACAGCGCGGTTGATAGCTTCATTGAAATCAGCGCTGCAATCCGGATAAGCGTTTCCGGCAGCATCGTCACTGTGAGCGCCGTAGTATATTACCTCGCAGTCGTTTGAAAGCGCAACGCTCGCAGCGGATGAGAGGAACAGTCCATTTCTGAACGGTACATATGTAGAGACGGGCGCACCGCCTGTTTTACTTAACTGGTCTGCATAGGATTCTTCGGGAATGTCCTCAGAGGAACCTTTGAGCAGGGAGCAGTCCGAGCCTGCGAATATAAGTGCGAGGTCGAGCGCCTGTAACTTAACGCCATAGTGAGCGGCGATCTTTTCAGCAGCCTGCAATTCCTTGCTGTGCTTCTGACCATAGTATACTGAGAGCGCAAGAACTTCATCCGCGCCGTATTTATCGACGGCTATTCCGAGACAGGTAGTGCTGTCAACGCCGCCGCTGAAGAGTACAAGAGCCTTCATGGTAACTCCTTTCAGTCGAGAAGACGGCGCAGTTCAGGATCGGTCTTGAAAGCGCCGCGGTAGGTTTTAGTGGTAGTTCTTGCGGAAGTGTTGTGTATTCCGCGCGCTGTCATGCAGCTGTGAGAACCTCGGATAACGACGGCTACATCCGGTGAACCGGCAGCTTCCGAGAGTATCTCGGCAATGTCACTTCCGAGCCGTTCCTGAAGCTGGAGACGCTTTGCAGCCATATCGCAGATACGTGCGATCTTGCTCAGTCCGAGAACTCTTCCGCGCGGGATGTAAGCAACATCGACAGTCATATCGTACATGAGTGCCATGTGGTGTTCGCAGTAGCTGAAAACGGTTATGTCCTTCATGACCACGGCAGTGTCCTCGTCGGTAGCCTCGAATTTTTTACCGAATTTCTGGGCAATTTCATGATTTGTATAGTTAATGCCCTCAAAGACCTCCTGATACATACGAGCAACTCTCTGAGGGGTTTCGCGGAGCCCTTCTCTGTCGGGATCTTCACCGAGCGCGATAAGTATCCCTCTGATGTGTTCTTCTATTGCTTTAATATCCATTTATATCGCCTTTCAAACGCCGCGCATTTCCGGCGGCCAGATGAATTTATGCAGCTGTAATTGCAGACGGAAGCCGCCCATTTGCTGCTCTTTCATTATCCCGACTATTTCCGCTGGTTCTATACGTCCGAAAACAGGGCTTAGATACAGCGGACACTGCGGATTATATTTCTCCGCTATCTCCTTTGCACGTAAAACGTCGCCGCGCGAAGCACATACGAATTTTACCGTATCCCTCTCACGAAGCAGCTGGAAATTATCAGTACACATATGCTGTTCCATCCTGCTTGATGGGAGTTTGTAGTCCATTGTGAATTTAGGACGATGCTCTGCACAGAAGTCATTAAGCGGAACAGAACCATTAGTTTCGATCTCGGTCTGAAGTCCGAGTTCTGAGAGTTTGCCGATAACTTCGCTGATATTCGGCTGTAAGAGAGGCTCACCGCCAGTTAGCGTAACATTGCGGATTCCGTGACTGAGAGCGTCCTCAGCTATCTCTGCGATGCGGCTGAGAGAAGCAGTTTCATGCTGAGCGTTCTTATCGCAAGCCCATGAGGTATCGCACCAGTCACAGCGCAAATTGCAGCCGGTGAAACGCAGAAAAAGAGCAAGCTCTCCGGCAGACTGTCCCTCACCGTTTATGCTGATGAAATGTTCAGCAAGTCTGAATGTGTGTTCCATCAGTCCACCTCATAGGTAGCGCAGTTTTTGGGAGTTTCATACACTGAGACTGAGCATACCGGCAGCGATTTTTCGCTAAGGAGCTGGAAGAAGTATCTTGAGAAGTTTTCAGCTGTCGGGCGGAACGGAACTTCTATCATGCGGAAATTCTCGTCCTTGAGAGCCTGCATAGTAGTCGGTTTCAGCGAATTGACTTCGCAAATCAGCGCGTGGTCGAAGCTTTTTGCGATGGCGCGGACTTCCTTTTTGATGTCTGAGAAGTCGATGAGCATATCGCGCTGAGTGCCTTCATGAATGAGATCAGAGCCGGAAAAAGAGGCTTCTATGACCCAATGATGACCGTGTATGTTTGAGCATTTACCCTCATAGCCTGCGAGAAAATGTGCGCTGTCGAATGAAGCAGAAGTTTTGATCTTATACATAAAAATCACCTAATAAAAAATGCGTCTGAAAGCAGACGCATCCTGTAAAGTCGTAAAAGGGCATAATTTGCCCACTGGATGCCCTGGTATTTTTTTAACGACAGGATGGCGCAAACGAACTGTCGGGATTCACCTTGATTATTATAGCATTCTGACGTGTACTTGTCAAGAGTTATTTCAGCTGACTTACAAGCGATTTGAATACATCGCCGCGTTCCTCGAAATTCTTGAATATACCGTAGCTTGCAGCGGCAGGGGACATTACACAGCTTTTACCCTCAGGAGTGATCTTTGCTGCGAGTTCAACAGCGTCAGCGAGGTGCGGAACGTAGTGGAAACGGTCATTATTTGCGGAATTTCCATTGGTCAGCATATCGTAAACACGTTTTCCAGAAGCTTCCATGCATATGACCTGAACATCAGTACCGTGCAGGAACTCAACGAGAGAAGTGTAGTCGATACCGCGGTCCATACCGCCGATTAGTATTGAAGCCGGCTCAGGAACGCTTTTAAGAGCCTCGATCGCAGTTGCACAGGCAGTCGAGATCGAATCATCGTACCAGTTTATGCCACGGAAATTACCGACATATTCAAGCCTGTGAGCGAGCGGAGAAAAACTGCACAAAGCGTCAGTGAACTGTTCGCGCGAAACGTATTTGCGGCAGACATCCCAAGCAATTGCGATATTGTAGTGGTTATGAACTCCGAGCAGCTTTATTTTATCAGTCGGGATGCTGAACACTTCGCCGTCCGAATCCCTGACAGAAGCGTTGGAGACAAAAACGTCAGCGGACTTTTCGGTGTTTGAAACCGTGATGACCTGCGGAGCAATATTGTCCGGTCTGATGTCTGAATTACACCACAGAATGTCTCCGGACTTCTGGTGCAGGTATATATTTTTTTTTGCGTTGTAGTAATTCTGCATCGTGCCGTAGTGGTCAAGATGCTCCTCATAGAGGTTGAGAAAGACTGCTTTCGACGGTGAAACGCTCATGTATTCAAGCTGATGACATGAGAGCTCACATACAACTATGCTTTCCGGAGTAAGCTGATCGGCGATTTCAAAAACAGGGATCCCGATGTTGCCGGCAATATGCGAATCAAGACCTGACTGGTCAAGAACGTGGTAAATAAGGGAAGTAACGGTGCTCTTGCCTTTTGTTCCCGTGATGCCGATTATCTGATCACGGAAGACTGAAAAGAAAACCTGAGTCTCGCTTGTTATCTCGCACTTGAGTTCGTTCGGATGCTTTTCAAGTACGATGCCGGGGCTCTTGAAAACGATGTCGAAATCGTCGAGTGACGACTGGTATTCCTTTCCGGTTATGAGTTTCACATCGTCCGGGAGTTTGTTCTGCTCACGGTCAATAGGATTGAGGTCAGAAATAGTTATCGAGGCAGGGGAGCAATATTGTACTAATTTGCTGTAAGTAGACTTGCCCTCACGTCCGAAACCGAGGATGCAAACTGACTTGTTATTGGTATAATTACTGATATATTCAGAAAAAGCACTCAAAGGAGTCTCTCCATTTCTTTAGTTAATATAGCGCGGAAGCTTTCCGGCAGAAGATTTTCGCTGTTGTAGGAACCGCAGCAGGCGGCATTTCGCTCATCAAGCGTTTCAGGATGATAGAGACCGCGTTTTTTGTACTCTTCAAAGAGCAATGGCAGGGGATCACCGGCATTTTCAAGCCGTCTGACTGCGAGTGAAACTGCAAGATTGACCTCGTCAATGCTTCCGACGCATTCAAATGGCTTATGCTCGGACTGTCCTGCGAGTTCAATGAAGTAGTCAAGCATAGAGCTGTCATTCAGCATATCCTTGCCGAAAATATGCGTCAGCTCGCTGAGACTGAGGAAAGGCGAGAGTATCAGGCACACAAACAGGCACTTCGGGCACTCACCGCACCATATATCCGGTGAGACCTTGCTTCCGAGGTTGCAGCTCCTGAAAACCGGCAGATATTTGCTGTGTGAAACGAACATCTTAGCGATCTGGAATTCTGCCAGCGGACGCAGAAAGCTGAAATAGTAAACGCCTGTTTTAAGGTACTTTTCTTCGTATTCGTGAAAATCACGCTCGAACTCGAAGCTTTTCGAGTACTGATGATTGACCTCCTGTCCGACGACGGTGCTTTCGTTTGCACTTGATTCGTTGGAAAGAACGACATATTTCAGACCGTTGAGATAAGCAGTTATCTCGGCTGAGAAAGCAACTATCGAGGAAAAAGGTGTGTGACCATTGAGGTATCCAGCCTGATTCAGCGGTATAAGAGAACGGTCGAAGCGCCTTAAAGCAGTAATAAGGTTACTTTCCGGCAGACCTGCTGCGGTAACAGTAGCCGTAACTGAGCAGCGCTTGTTTATACCGTAGCAGCGGCATTTAACGCCATTGCTGACAAGTGTTTCAAGAGTAAGGGCGGAGTCTTTTCCGCCGCCGATAGGAACGAGACAGCCGTCAAGCTTACGTTCCTGAGAATCGGTGCAGAGGAATTTACCGCTGTGTGAAATGCTTACAAAGGTATCGCAGTCAGCGGCAATACCATTGACGTAGAAAAACTCGCCAAGACCAAGATACCAGAGTTTCTTCCACCAGCTTATCTGTTCGGGCGTGAGTTCGCCGCACATTACTTTGAATTCAGGGGAGCAGGTTGCTTTCCAGTAGCTCACAGCCTCAGCCATTCCGAGTGAAAAAGCAAGACGTTCAAATGTGAGATCACCGCTTACGCTGAAATTATCAGGCTTTGGAAAACTCCATGACGGTCTGAATTCAGCAAGTCCTTCGATCGAGAAATCATATGAGATCTCGACAGTATCTGGAGTTTCACTTATCGCATACGATTTATAGATGAAAACGGGATATTCACTTCTGAATTTCTCAAATTTGTTCATGTAAACCTCCGGAGATCATGTATCAGAGTTATTTTTGCCTGAGATCTCGTAATAATGCTTTTTAAGAAGCTCAAATGTCTGATCTGATATGTCGTGTTCGATCTTGCAGGCATCATCGGCAGCTGTATCGCGGTCTACGCCGAGAAAAGCAAAGAACTCTGACAGAACCGTGTGGCGCTTATAGATATTTTCAGCGACCTGTTTACCGGCAGGGGTAAGAGTTATGTGGTTATCGGAATCTACTTTTACAAGACCGTCATCCTTCATTTTTTTCAGCACGATAGATACCGTAGGTCTTGAATAGCCGAGGTAGGAACAAATGTCTATTGCGTGGATATCAGGCTGCTTTTTGGAAAGAATGAGAATAGTTTCGAGATAATTCTCAACTGCTTCAGTAACTGCCATAATGATTCTCCTTTTCAACTGGTATAATATATAATTATACCATATAATTACAGAAATAGCAAGATGCGCGTACAAAAAGAGGTGTTTCTTTGAAGTATGCCGCGAAATAGCCGGTGCGGTTTCCGCTTATACCATATTTTCAATATATTAAACTGTCAATTTTGAGCTTGCTCATCATTGATCTCGATACCATTGTAGTCAGCAAAGAGCTGGTATATTTCCGGATAGTTCCTCCGTGTGCGGAGCGGTTTGAGGTCATTGTCGGTGAAGCAGTGGGAGGAGTGTCCTTCCGCACAGACATCGCCGGTAATACGGTTTATAATAGTGTATTCAAGTTCAAGTACAGTACCGTTGAACTTAGTGATCTTAGGGTAAACGGCGAACGGCTCGTCAAATCTGAGCGGAGTTTTGTATCTGCAATCGACTGAAAGCACTGGCATCATGATTCCGAGAGCCTCGATATTTTCAAAAGGCATACCAGCCTGTTCGAGGAATGAAACACGGGTTTCCTCGAATATTCTTATGTAGTTGGAGTGGTGCATTATACCCATTTTGTCTGTTTCGTAGTAAAAAACCTTTCTTTCATAGGGATGTATAGCTTTCATTGGATGCTCCTTTCGCAGTTAAAAATATGGGACGCCGAGGACGGCGTCCTAAAAGTATTGCAACAAATTACTGAGCGATAGCAAGTCTTGCTGCTTCAACAGCAGCGAGGTACTGTGAATCGCCTGCTAACGGATCACTTTCATTGTTTTCGATGATAGTGTCCGGAACGATACCTGTCTCGTTGAATGTAACAGACTGAGTTGTACTGCATTCAGCAACAGTGATAATGAGAGCGCCTCCGTCATCAAATCTGATAGTATCCTGTATAACGCCCTTACCGGCTGTTTTAACGCCGATTATTTTGGCGCTGCGGAAATCGCGTAGCGAAGCAGCAAACAGTTCAGCAGCGCATGAGGTCTGCTTGTTTACCAGAACTACCATAGGGGTGTCTATCATATTTTCATCCGAGTAGACCAGCGTATCAGTGTGACCGTCCTTGTAGGAAGCGGTAGCTATCACGCCTTCAGGAAGAAGGGGATCGAGACATTCTTCAAGTGCATCCATAAGACCGTCGCTGTTATCACGGAGATCAAACACAAAGGCTTTAGCACCGTTGGCATTCAGTCTGCCAAGAACATCAAGGAACTGATCTGGAGTATTCTTTCTGAATCCCTTTATCTGGATATATCCCACAAATCCGTTGAGCATTTCGCCTGTAACGGACTGTATCTCGATAGAGCGGCGAATGAAAGTATAATCGGTATCAACGCCGTCGCGGCGGATAGTAAGCTTGAGAGAAGAGCCCTCGGTACCCTCCATTGAAGCAACAGATTCGTCAAATCCGATAGTAAGAACGTCCTTATTGTCTATTGCCACGATGACATCCCCGGGAGCAAGACCTTCGTTTTCAGCCGGAGAATCCGGAAGTATATCCGCGATCTTTATATAGCCGCTCGCATCATTGGCAAGAGTAAGACCAAGACCTATCTGCTCACCCTTTTCGAGATCGAGCTGTGCTGCATATTCGTCCGCAGTGAGATACTTCGAGTAAGGATCACCTATGCCGGCAATATAGCCTTTCAGGATACCTTTGTCAGCGCCTTCCTGATCTATACTGCCATAATAATTATCACGTACCTGTATTTCAAGATCATTTAGGGCATTGTATTTTTTAGATTTTTCATTAACGTCAACGATTTTCTTATTGAAGCTTTGCAGCGTAAAGAAAGACGTAAGTATAAAGGTCACAGCACAAGCTATTGCGACCAGACTCAGTGCGATACCGAGTGTTATCTTCTTATTCATATATTGCTCCTGAAAGAAATATCAAATTCTGGACTGACAAAAATTCAGGCAGCGTAAACTGCCCGAATTCTGAAATATTTTATGGATGTACATATGTACAAGGATCCTGAGCGCTTCCGTTTACTCTGACCTCAAAGTGAAGGTGATCGCCGGTAGACCAGCCTGTGCAGCCGATAACGCCGATCTGCTGACCTGCTTCAACGTATTGACCGGGAGAAACAGTAGCGTAAGCAAGATGACCGTAAAGAGTAGAGTAAGTACCGTCATGAGCGATGATAACATAGTTGCCGTAGCCTGAGCCGCAGCAAGTACCGCCCTTAGGGTAGTTATGTGTGCAGGTGTTATCAACAGCTATAACTGTACCAGACTTTGCAGCAACTGCTGTACCGCCGCCGATACCGCCATCGCCAACGTCTATACCTGCATGGAAGCTGCCCCATCTTGGACCGTAATAGCTTGAAATAAAGCTGAATCCCGGAGCAGGCCAGATAAATCCGGATGCTGAAGGGGCAGGGATCTCATACTGAACAGGTTCTGCGGGAGCAGAGTTAGCATTGCTGCTTGAGCTGCTGTTATTCTGCTGCTGTTGTGCAGCAGCTGCGGCAGCCTTTTCCTGAGCGATCCTACGCTGTTCCTCTTCGTATCTGCGCTGAGCCTCTTCCTGTTCACGTCTGATCTTTTCAGTGATCTGGTCGCTTTCAGCCTGAAGTGCATCGAGGTTAGCCTGAAGCTCTGCTTTATCGCCTTCAAGCATTTCCTCTTCACGTTTGATGCGCTCAATTACCTCAGCGGTCTGAGACATTTTATCGTTATATGAGGAGAGTTCGGTTTCTTTTTCAGCCTTCTTAGCTTCCTGAGACTGAAGCTTCATTTCAAGAGTAAGCTTTTCGCTCTGGAGCTCGTCCTTAGAGACCTGAAGGTTATCTATATCCTCAAGCAGGTGGTTTATGAGATCCTCATCGTAAGCGGCTATACGGTTTACCTTCTCAACATTTGAGAGGATGTCATAGAAGCTTGCGGAGCCGAGGAAAACAGCAGCGATATTTTCATCGCCGGAAACGTACATTGAGTAAAGACGCTCCTTGAAATCATTGACTTTATTGTCAATAGTGTTCTGCTGATCGGTGATAGACTGATCGAGCGCGGAGATGTTTTCCTTTGTATTGTCAATATCGGCATTGATGCTGTCGAGTTCAGCATTGAGCGAATTGATATTGCCGCGGATGAGTTCTATCTGCTGAGCAAGAGTTTCCTGATATGCTTCTTCGTCAGATCTGTCGCTTCCGAGTGCATCGAGTTTAAGCTGGAGTTCGTTGATCTTGCGCTGATTAGCTTCTCTTTCCTCTTCAACTTCCTGAAGTGTTCTTGCAGATGCCTTTTCGGATCTGTTGGTAACAGCCGGATAAACAGTAACGATACCGGAAGAGAGCGCCAGACAAGTGACGAATGAGAGAATCTTCTTTGTGATATTAAGTTTGTTCATATCTTACTGACGGAAAGCCGCCACAACACTCCTTTCATTATACGTCTATGTGCTTTCTTGTACTTATAACGCTTCCGAGAGCACCGATTATAGAACCGAAAACGAGGTAAGCAACGAGTACATATAAACGTATATCAGAGAATGGTATGATACTCTTCATACCGAAAGCCTGCATCATGAACTGCTGTTCTGTTATGACATTGTAAACTGAACGGTAAACGCCCCATGTTATACAGAATGCACCAATACCTGCGAACAGACCGGTCACCATGCCTTCAACGAAGAACGGCAGACGTATAAACGCATTAGTAGCGCCTACATATTTCATGATCTGTATCTCTTCACGTCTTGCGAAAACGCTTGCCTTGGTGGTATTTGAGATCATGATCATAGACACAACTGCCAGAGCAATAATGATAGCACCGGCAATAAGTGAAACAACTTTTCTGAGTTCGCGCAGGAATTCAGCGACCTGCGGTGAAGACTGAGCCTTCTGAACGCCCTGTATAGCTGCTATTTTAGCGGATGTATCTTCAATATCATCGTTATCCTTAACGGTAACGCTGAAACCATCCGGCATAAAATCAGCATCGGTGATATATTCATCGAAGATCTGCTTAGCAGCCGGGAGCTCTTCTTTTTTTTCATTGAGAGCGTCTTCCTTTGAACGGAACTCAACGCTCTTTACATTGCTGGTGGCTCTGATAGACTGCTCTGCATTTTTCAGAACATCATCTGAGACACCTCTTTCCATGATGACAACTATCTCATTCTGATTTGTAAGACCGAGTATCATTGAGTTCATGTTGATATAGAACAATACTGATACGCCTACAAGAAGCAGAGAAATGAGGAGAACGCAGAATGTTGCGAAAGCCATCATTTTATTTTTCCATATGTTTTCTACACCCTGATCGGCGAGATATTTGATACCGCTTATTTTCATTTTGCACCCCCTGAAGTTTTTTCGCCGCTTATTGCAGCTATAACTTCGTCCGGAGTCATCTCGTCAATAGGGATGTCTGGAGTTTCGCCGGCACCGAGAAGTTCATTTTCTTCTCCGTCGAGAAGCATATTGACCGGATCATTTTCAGCAGGAGCCGGTCCTTCCGGTTTAGGTGCAGGGGAGTCCATGCCGGAAGCTGCGAGGATAGCTGATTCATCAGCTGAATCATCGAGCGCATAGCCATACTGCATGGATTCCGAATTCGAGATGAGATCGTCGTTCGAGCCGAGCAATACCTCATCGAAAACGATTTCACCGCTTGTAATGTTTATGATACGTCCGCCGAAATGACGAACGAGATCGTGTTCATGGGTTACCATCAGGATCGTAGTACCCTGATCGTTGATGCTCTTGAGGAGTTCAACGATCTCATATGAAAGCTCCGGATCAATGTTACCGGTCGGCTCATCGGCGATGATGAGCTTAGGGTCATTTACGAGCGCTCTTGCGATAGCTACACGCTGTTTTTCACCGCCTGAGAGTTCGTCAGGATAGGAATTTGTCTTAGCCTGAAGCCCTACAAGACTGATAACATACGGAACACGTTTTCTTATATACTTGATCGGCGCATCAATAACTCTTAGTACGAAAGCGATATTATCGTAAACAGTCATCGAAGGGATCAGTCTGAAATCCTGGAATACAAATCCGAGAGTACGGCGAAATTCAGGGATCTTACGCCTTTTCAGCTTATTGAGATTATAGCCATTAACGGTAACAACACCGCTTGTAGCATCTATCTCTTTAAGCAGAAGCTTTATCATTGTACTTTTTCCCGCACCAGAAGAACCTACCACGAAGGCGAAATCGCCGTCGTTTATTCTGAGGCTGACGTTATTGAGAGCGTCAACGCCGCTTGAGTAGGTCACGGATACGTTTTTAAGTTCAACCAATTGGGTTACACCTACCTTAAACTTTGCAAAGTCCTGGCCGCGGCAGAATCCGCGGCATCATCAGAACTTGACGGGGTTAGCAGACAGGTACTTCTTGACCATAAGTGCGATCTTGAATATGATAGCGTGATCGAACTCGCGGAGATCAAGACCTGTAAGCTTTTTGATCTTCTCAAGTCTGTAAACGAGAGTATTTCTATGAACGAAGAGCTTTCTTGAAGTTTCGGAAACATTGAGGTTATTCTCGAAGAATTTCTGGATAGTGAAGAGTGTTTCATGGTCGAGAGATTCGATGCTGCCTACCTTGAATACTTCGTGAAGGAAGGTATCACAGAGAGTAGTAGGAAGGTGGTATATGAGACGAGCGATTCCGAGGTTATCATAGCTTACGATTACCTTGTCGGTATCGAATACCTTACCAACTTCAAGAGCCATCTGAGCTTCCTTGAATGAACGTGCAAGATCCTTAACGCCTACAACAGCAGTACCGATACCAACATTTACGCGGGTATAGAATTCGCTGCTGAGAGTATCAGCGATAGAACGAGCGAGCTTTTCGAGGTCCTTTGAATCGAGAGCGCTCTTGAGCTCCTTGACGAGAACGATGTCTGTTTCAGTGATATTGAAAACGAAGTCCTTGTTCTTGTCCGGGAAGAGGTTCTGGATAACATCATAAGCAGAAATATCGTTTGCAGAGATGATCCTGATGAGGAACACAGCACGGCTGATCTCTGCATTGAAGTGGAGTTCACGAGCCTTGATAACAATATCACCGGGGAGAACGTTGTCGAGGATAACGTTCTTGATGAAGTTGTTGCGGTCGTATTTCTCATCGTAATACTGCTTGATATTTGAGAGAGCGATAGCGAGGATGCTTGCATACTTAGCAGCGGCATCGTCAACGCCCTCAACGAAAACGGCATAATCAGGCTTAACTCTTGAACCGAAAGGCTTATATGTGAAGCCATCGCGGATAAAGATGTCGTGAGAATCAGTGAGGTCGAGTGAAACGAACTCATTAGTAGTACCTACACGAGAAAGGTCGCTGCAAGCGATGATAGTAGCAGTTTCATCGACAACACCGATAGTAGCGTCGATCGAATCGCGCATCTGATGAACTAAACCCTGAAATAATCTGTTGGACATGATATACATCCCTTCTTTGAAAATATAATAATTATGTTATTTTGAACCGGTGAATTTCAAAGAAAAACAACTTATTACAAATTGTAACACATAATCGTGAACAAATTGTGAACAAACTATTAATTTTCTGTGAAATCCCCGCATATGAACCATATTTTTACCTCTGTATTTGTCAGATAATAACAATCAGAAGTAAATTTTGTAATTTTTTAGTAACCTTTTGAATACCAAAATGTAATGATCACATTTTTTCCGGCTGCTCAATGTTGAGGAGAGTAAGAACGTTTCTGATAGTCTGTTTTACGGCAACACAGAGCAGTATACGCGCATTTTTGAGCTCAGGAGTCTCGGCGTTCTTGACGCTGCATCCGTCATAGAAGCGGTGGAAGAGGGTAGCGAGGTCTATCGCGTACTTAGTGATCTTTGCCGGGTCGTAACTCTTGGCAGCGAGATTTATCTCCTTCGGAAGTGCTGCAAGGTGACGGATGAGCTCGATCTCACGCGGATTGCTGAGGAGATCGAAGTCAGCTGAATCCGGAATGTTCACGCCTTCCTCAGCGAGGTTGCGGATAAGACTGCAAATTCTTGCATGGGCATACTGAACGTAGTATACCGGATTCTGCGAGGATTTTTCAACAGCGAGATCGAGATCGAACTCGAACTGTGAATTTGCCTCACGGAGATTGAAGTAGAAACGTGCAGCATCTATCGGTATTTCGTCAAGGAGAGTAACAAGGGTGATAGCCTTGCCGCTTCTCTTTGAAAGCTTTACTACCTCGCCGTTGCGGACGAGTCTTACCATCTGCATGAGAACAACATCAAGCTTGCTTGCGTCAACACCGAGAGCAGTAAGAGCGGCTTTTAGACGCGGTACATATCCGTGGTGGTCGGCACCGAGAACGTTTATAGCCTTATCGAAGTTTCGGGTTACGAGCTTGTCGTAGTGATAAGCGATGTCCGGAACAATGTATGTATAAAGACCGTTGCTTCTGCGGAGAACGAAGTCCTTATCGAGACCGTATTCAGTAGCCTTGAACCATACAGCGCCGTCCTGCTCATAAGCGTGACCTGATTCCATAAGCTTGTCCACAACGAGTTTTGTTTCATTCTTGGCGTGGATGGTGCTTTCTCTGAACCAGTTGTCATAAACGATGCGGTACTTTTTGAGGTCGCGTTCAAGACCTGCGATATTCAGCGGCAGAGCGTAATCTACGAGAGCCTTGCGGCGTTCCTCTTCTGAAACGTCCTGGAGTTCAAATATATGGTCGTGGTAGTAATTTGCAGCGTGTTCGATGATGTCGGTGCCGAGGTAAACGTCCTCAGGCATTTCAAAGTCCTGACCTTCGCCGCTCTGCGAATATATCTCAGCACAGAGTTTTTCTGTATCGTTCTGGTTAGCGTAGATCAGCTGCTGACCTTTTTCGGAGCATAGCTGCATATATCTGAGTGAAAGTGATTTTCCGAATTTTTCGATCTGATTGCCGGCATCATTTACGTAGAATTCACGTTCTGCGTGATAGCCTGCCCACTGGAGCACACTTGCGAGACAGTCGCCGATAGCACCGCCGCGGGCGTTTCCGATATGCATAGGACCTGTCGGGTTGGCTGAAACGAATTCCACGAGGACTTTCTTTCCCTTGCCCAGATCGGTCTTTCCGTAGTTTTCCTTTTCATCGAGCACGTTTTTTACAACATCCGAGAACCACTTTCTGCCGAGGAAAAAATTAAGGAATCCCGGACCTGCGACTTCTGCTCTCTCGAAGATAGTACCCTCAAGCTGGAGCTTTTCACAGATGAGATCAGCGATCTTTCTTGGCGGCATTCTGAAAGCCTTGGCGCATACCATAGCGGTATTTGCAGCGAAATCGCCGTGGGACTTATCAGCAGGTATTTCGATGTTGAATGCTGGCAGCGGTACAGCCGGAACAGCTTCCTCGGCTACGAGTACACCGAGAGCGTCCATAATTATCTCGTTGAGCTGTAACGATGCCTGATTGATGAGGTCTGACATTATAATGATGTTCCTTTCTATTAATTCGTATCCTGAACGGTCATGATTATCTCGTTATCGGAGAGATAGGAAGAGTTCAGGTCGAGAGTATATTTAAGATAGAGCTTGCCATCGCTGTCGATGGTATTATTGATAGTGTGAGTGTAAACGCCTATCTGGAGGTTACCGTATGGCGTACCATACTGGCAGAAGTGTTTGCGTCCTATTTCGAGCGAAAGGACTGAATTTGCAGTGCCCTCGCGGACTATTGAAGCATTTTTGCATCCCTGTACTTTAATAGTAGTAACAGAGCCGTCAAAGCCTGTGGCGGATGTATCCTCATAGGATATGACATCGAAACCGTTCTCGTGGACGAATTTAGCCTTAGTAAGGAGTTCGGTCTCGCTTTTTTCACCGTCCTGCCACTGGATGCTTGTAAGAGAGATCAATACGTTATTTTTCAAAGCATACTCCTTTAATAGTTGCGTTCAGCGTTTTCGATCGCCTGTTCAAGGAGCTTGTCTATCAGGTAAGACTGCGACATTCCTAAGTGCTCCATGAGTTTTGGATATACGCTGTTATTTCTGAGCCCCGGTGAAGTACCGATCTTGTTGAGGAGGAGTTCGCCGTCATCTGTGAGGAAGAGATCGACTCTTGCAAGACCTTTGCAGCCGAGAGCCTTGTATGCCTTGACAGCGGTATCGCGTATTCTTTGCTGGAGTTCATCCGGAAGATCGGCGGGGATAGCAAGATCGTCTCCGGAACTTGCGTTTACCTCAGTCGGATCGTATACCTTGTCAGTGTTCAGTATCTCACCGATAAATGAAGAGAACGGATTATCATAGCCGAACACGGCGGCTTCAAGCTTTCTTCCGGTCACATATTTTTCAACAACGACTTTCTTGTCATTAATGAAAGCGATTTTTACGGAAGCTATAAGCTGATCAATATTCTCAGCGATAGTAGTGCCTACGCTGCTTCCGCTGCAAGCCGGCTTTACGATAAGAGGAAAACCGAATTTATCAGCTATCTCGTGACAGCGTTCATCTATCCGGCTTATCTCACGCGGAGTTATCAGCTGCCAGTCAGCGGTTTTTATATTGTAGTCGTCAAGTACCATATGCGTATGTGACTTATCAGTGCAGGCAGCAGCAGCAAGAACGCCGCAGCCGACATAAGGTATGCCTGAGAGTTCGAGCAGTCCCTGAATAGCGCCGTCAGCGCCTTTGCGTCCCATGAGGAGAGGGAAAGCAACGTCGATACGCTTGATAGAGGTCTCGCCGTTTTCGATAGTAATGATGCCTCTGTGGAGAGGATCGGGAGAAATGATAGCTGAAGTGCAGTCAGGATCCATTTCCCAGTCACCGGAAGCGATGTCCTCGACATTTCCGGGAAAATACAGCCAGCGGCCCTTCTGGGTTATACCGATGCAGATGACCTCATATTTATCTTTTGGGATATTTCTGATCACTGCGGCAGCGGATGCGAGCGAAAGCTTATACTCTTTAGAGGTTCCGCCGAAAATCACAGCAGCTTTAATTTTTGCCATAGAAGTCTCCTTAAATATAATTGTAAGAGGAAATCGTATATCGTCAATTTCCAGTATCAATATATTTTATCACATTTCACAAAAAACTGCAAGTATTTTTTGCTATAATGAAGTAATTCGCAGTGAAATTCGCAAGGTATGCACATAACGGACAATTTACTACTATTGATTTTGTGCACAATGACAACAAAATATTCGCCTTTTCGTGATTATGATGAAATTCCCTTTGGTAAATATGACGAAGAAGCCGGACTGTCCGATTTGGAAAGTCCGGCATAGAAGCGTATAAAGATCATCGCAACCCGATCTCAGAATCGGAAATATCGACTGAATCATGTTTTAAAATGTAGTCGCAGACCTCCTGAACAGTGGTAAATGCGATACCGACATAGCTGTCAGCGCAGCCGTAGTATATGGCTATTCTTCCGGTAGCGGAGTCCGTCAGAGCGGCGCATGGGAAACAGACATTCGGAACGAATCCGCGTTCTTCGTACCATTCTTCCGGCGCAAGGAGGTAATCTGTGCAGCGGTGAAGAACTCTTGAAGGCTCATCCGTATCGAGAATTGCAGCGCCGAAGCTGTAAACATATCCGTTGCAGGTGTTCACGACTCCGTGATAGAAGAGCAGCCAGCCGATATTTGTTTCGATAGGAGCAGGTCCGGCACCGATCTTGAGGTTTTCCCACCATTTTTTTGAAGGTCCCATAACATGGCGGTGTCTGCCCCAGAATTCGAGGTCTTTGCTTTCGGAAATGAAAATGTCGCCGAAAGCGGTATGTCCGTTGTCGCACGGGCGCGACAGCATGACGTAATTACCGCCAATTTTCCGCGGGAAAAGTACCGCGTTGCGATTGTATGGGAGAAACGGGTTTTCAAGTCTCCTGAACGTTACGAAATCCTTCGTTTCAGCAATGCCGATCGAAGCGCCGTAGAAGTCCTGACACCATATTATATAATAGGTATCATCTATCCTGACAAGGCGCGGATCATAAGCATAACGCGGTATGAAAGGTTCACCGGCGGAGTTGGTGAAAGGAATCTTTTCCGGCTCAAAGCTCCAGTTGATCGCGTTCTGACTTCTTCCGATGTATATGTGTGGGATACCGTCACGTTGTTCGCCGCGGAACACGCCGATAAAGCCGTCATTTAAGGGGAGCACAGCGCTGTTGAATATTCTTGCAACACCCGGCAGAGGGTTCCTGTTAATGATAGGATTTGCGGAATATCGCCATACAGGGGAGGTGCAGTCCGAGGGCTTATCCTGCCACGGGATGTTGCTGAGAGGTTCGCCTATGATTCTGACATCAAGCATTGAAGTGTCCTTTCTGCTTAAATGGTGATAAATTAATCCTAAATTAATCTATTGATTAAAGTATAACACGTAAATTAAGCTGTGTCAACGCAGTAGCAGCAATTAGGTCAAATTCGGGATTATGCACCAAATCGAGAGAAGAAATTTGTGCATGGATACGATATTGTTAAAATTTCAGAAAATGGTAGACTTTTTCTGTCTCTTATATTATAATGTATAGTAATCAGACAGAAGTATATAAACCCGATGAAAGAAACGGAGCTGCCTATGAATCTGAACGAATTTGTGAATTGCCTGACATCAGGAAAATTTGACGAACAACTCAGCGTACTTTATGGATATACGGATATGTGTGTGCTGCGGAGCAGAGCGCGGTATCTCAGCGCTGCTGAACGTTTTTCGCGGATGTATCCCAAGTGCGGAGACATAAGGGTATTCTCAGCGCCTGAGTACGCAGAGATAGCCGGAGACTGCAAAATACTGGGGAACGGAAGCCTTCTTGCAGCTGCTGTCGGACGTGATGTTGCGGCATTTGCTGCAAATAACAAGAGTAACATTATCAATGTAAAGCTTCCGGATGAAAGTGAGATCGCTGTTGGTCTGGATGATCTGTTACCTAAGGAAGGGGAGTGCGCAACTCTTGCAGCGATAGTGAGAGGGGCAGCTGCGGTGCTTGCTGAAAACGGCGCTGAATTGGGCGGTCTGGACGTTTTTATTTCTGTCGAGAACGACAGCAGTGCGATTTCTCATGATGTGTTTGCGGTGCTTATGGCATATGTCATGGACAGCATTTTTAATGGCGGGAAGTCTTCTCCGGAAGAAATAGCTGAGACAGCAAAAAAGGTTCAGAGCGGTGCTTCTTCAAATGGTGTCGGTTACCTTCTGAGTGCAGAGGGCGGCTTTGTGTTCGCTGACTTCAAAAATGAAACAGAGCCTGATATAAAGCCGGTCGAGTTTGATTTCTCGAAGGCTGGCTATTCACTTTGTATTACTGATACTTCCGGCGGTGAGACTGCGGAGAGCAGCACTGATACTGAACTTGGATATATGAAGAGCGTTGCGGATGTACTCGGAGTTGAAGAACTCAGCAGCGCTGATACAGATGATCTATATAAAAAAATGCCGGACATCCGTAAGAAATGCGGTGACAGGGCATTCCTGAGAGCGGCTTATTATTTAAGTGAGAATTACCGTGCACGTCAGGAACTTGAAGCGCTTGATTACGGCGATTCAGAGGAGTTTTTCAGGATAGTAAATGAATCAGGCGGTACAGCATCTATCGTTTATCAATGCGGTGCAGATCTGTCTGCGCTTATGATAAGCAGACGATTTCTCGGCGACACCGGAGCGGTGAGAATGCAGGGGACAAATACTGTTCAGGCGTTCGTGCCGACCTATCTCGCAGATGAGTATTCTGCGGAAATGGAGCGCTGTTTCGGACTCGGAAGCTGTAATGTGCTTTCACTCAGAAAACTTGGTGTCTGCGAATTGATAGCTGAATAATTAAAGCCGGTTCTTATTGAACCGGCTTTTGTGCAACTTTTTCATTCAAATAAGTAAGCTGCTCCAACATACATAATTCTTCATCAGTCAATTTTATAATATTATCATTCATTAACATCACCTTTTTCTTAATTATTATCTAAATCAATGTTTGAATACGTAGCATATGTGCCATCACTATATATTGATATATCGGAACCTAATACAGAATTATCATAATAATCTGCACAGTTCTTAATATTTAAGTCGGAGATATTTACATCATGTAATACTTCTATTCTATTACTTGAATGGATACGGTGACTTATACCGAATTCCGCAAAAGAAACCATAAAATCTTTAATTGATTCTTCATTACATATTTCATCTGAAATACAAATAATATTTGTTCCACCAACTTTATACTCAAAATCATCCCCTTTTATTTCTTTAAGACTATCTATATCGGAACTAAAATAATTAATTAATAGAACAGCCTCATCGGAATTAAAATAATCTCTTATGAAATCATTATAAAGCTTTTCGCAATAATCCCTGATTTCAATGCTACTATAATTATCTGTAAAATCTCCGTTATCATCAACTGTAACTTCTACCGTGTTCCTTCCACCGTCAGCACCATATTTCTTCGGATAGGCTAAAAGTGTTTCTGCATCCATTAGTCCCGGCTGTATATAACCTGCATATATGAATTCCTCATCATACTTATCATTGAGATAGGTTATCATCTCATAGATATGCTGAATGGAAAGTTTTTGCATTGGCGTCAGCTTTTCAATATCTGTTGGAAGCCCCTGCGCTTCAAGCAGGTCCATTTGCCATTCGTTTAGCGTTTCTGAGTTTTCCCATTTATGTCCGCTTGTTCCTGTTTTTCCACAGGATGTAAGGCATACCAGAGTGAGTATAAGTGCCACAGCACGTTTAGCATGATCGTACATTGTTGTTCGCCTCGTTTATCGTATTATTAATTGTATTGTAACAGTTAGTGCAGGAAAAGTCAAGTTTGGAAAAAAATTATTGTTAAAATAAAAAAATATATAATTTTGTGTTGACATATTAGTCCTTACGTGATATAATAATATAGTCGTATGACGAATGTATCGCGGTGTGGAGCAGCTAGGTAGCTCGTCGGGCTCATAACCCGAAGGTCGTTGGTTCAAATCCAGCCGCCGCAACCAGATGTGCATGACTAAAAGAATGACATGCAGGAAAAAGCCCGAAATATCGGGCTTTTTTGCTACCCAAATTCAGAAAAATTTCCTAAAAAAATGAGGGATGACATTGAGGCTTTTCAGGCCTCTGGCTGGATTTGAACCCATACAAGACCAATTTAAGTGCTACTCAAAGGACGATACAAAGGTAAATCTTATATTTTTCAAGCAAAAATAGTACACAAAGTTTTGGACTCGGTTTTAGTGGTTTTCACGAATTGTGAAAACGCTGAATCGAGTCCTTTTTTATTTTCCTCCAAAAACAAATGATAGAAGGTCTACCAGTGATTTGTGAGCCGTTTTCGACGGCATCGGCAGCAGGTCGAGAAACTACACCACCGATGACAGCAAAAGGCGTTGTGAACGGTTTGTGAGTCCACGAAAAAGCGACAGGGAAACCTGTCGCTTTTTAAAGTTATTAAATATTACTTTCTTTTGTTTGTTTTTTTTAGTTCCATGCACATGGATGAAGCTCGCCTCTGTCTCTCAGTGTCTTGAGTATGCTGAGCGTTTCAGATGTAAGATTAGCTTCTTCAGGTTCTGGTTTTCCGTTGGTTGGATTCCTTCTCCATACCCATCCTTCAGAAAGATTGACGTCAAAAACATTTCCTTCATTATCCTGTATCTGATATTCAGGCAGTCCGTCACAGGTTGTAGACTGATAATTCAGAGCGTTGAGCTTTCTGAAAAGACCAGATTCAAAGATAAGATCATCTGTAGATGTCGGTGTTTCGTTTACAGTTCCTTGTCCGTATAGCATATTATATTGTTCTGGTGTAGCGAGCACAGCTCTCTGGTTTATGAAGAATTTTATTATATCAGTAATTTCTGGTGTCAGTGATGCTTGTAAGTTTGCATCATTTCTTTGAACGAAATTTAAACTCAAACTGAGCTTGTATACCTTACCGTCTCTGGCTGTAAAATAATATTCGGGTTCAGCTTCAACACAGGCATCGATGTAATTAAGGCTATTCAGCATATCTGTAAGCTCAACTTGCTTTCTTACAATTTCAGTCATATTATTATCCATGTACTCTGAAGTAGGTTTTTCAACTTTTTCAGGAGCGTTGGTCGTTGGCTGATTATCGTTTTTGTCAGAATTATTATTTGTTTTTGGCTCTGATGAGTTATTTGCTTCTGATTCATTTAAAGCGGTGTCAGTATTCAGACTATTATTATCTTTATCTGTTTTTTTAACACTACTTGCTGAATGAGAAGTTGTCTTTTCCTTATCTATCTTTTCGTCTTGTTTATCTGTAGGATCAACTGAACTATTATTATCTGTTTCTGTTTGCGATTGCGTAGCTAATATCTCAGGCTGAGGTGATGGTTCCAGTTTAGTATTTTTAGGACCTTTCATTTTAAAAATACCTACTGTTGCACCTATTAAAAGTACAAATGCAGCAGCATATGCAGTAAAAGCGGAAATACGCTTTACTATATGCGCCTTTTCAACTTTGTATACCTCGGAATTTTCAGTTGTCTCGCTGAACTGATTGTTTGCGGTTCCTATTTTTTTCAGATAACTGCTTAACATCCGACGACTTGTTTTGCGGTCTACCGCTTTGTAATCTTCAGCTATTTTTTTCGCGTCTGCTGAGCCTAAGATTTCCTTTATATCACGTTTCATGATAAAACCTCCTTTATGTAGTAATATCCATATCTGACAAGAATTTTTTCAGCTTTTTCATTGAGCGCCTCAGACAGCTTCTGACAGTTACAGGATTCATTTTCAATATCTTGGCAATTTCAAATGAATTTCTTCCAAAATAATACTTTTGTATGATTATATCTGAATTTGGTTTGCCAAGCATTTTGATCTTTTCAAGAAGAAGTCTTGCTATCTCAGCACTTTCGACATCAGCTTCCGTATCTTCACCGGAACTGATATGCTTTGTAACTTCATCATCAAAGGAGATAACCTTATTGTCATTGGATAGTCTGTGGTATCTATCAATAGAACGATTTCTTGCCGCAGCGGCTATATATGGTTTTATCACAGAGTTATGAGCGGCATCAAAAGACATTGCAACATCGCTCAGAACATCAGTGGTACATTCTTCAATATCTCTGCTGCTGAAGTTTTTTAGCACACTGAAAACTATCGTATATACATAGCCGTGGTACTCGTCGAATAAAGCTCTGTAACCCTTGTCGGGAGATTCTTGTAACAAACGGCATATTTCACTGTCTGTCATGCTCTCCCTCCTTTCAAGCAATAACACGTGTTGGGTGCTTTCATTATACCATAAACGGCTAAATCTGAAAAGTGTTGCACTTTTTTAGAAAAAAACAGTCTTTAAATTAAAAAAATCGTTAACGAATATAAGATGATAAAATGGCTCACTTACTTTTAGGATAGTACGAAGAAGCAAAGGCATATTTCCTTGAAATGATGATGTCCACCGAGGGCGAGGAGCGTGACCGAGCGGAGTGCGTTTACATTCAGCTCATACATGGGCTGGAGGAATGTTCGGACGAATAACA
>SVNH01000004.1 GCA_015067005.1 Ruminococcus flavefaciens | reverse complement strand
CTTCCGCCGGCAGCGATCTGTCCGCTTGTTTCAAGCTTTGCAAACTGACGTATGCACTTTGAATAGTTGTCGTCCATGCCTATGCTGTCGTAAATATCGCAGGCAGAGTCAACATAAGAGGTTCTTTTGTACGGGAAATAGATCGAAACGCCGTAAGCATTTGTCATGTTGGATGATGTACGGTTATACTTTATTGTTTTTTTCAGTACATCAATGAGTTCTTTGGCTTCCGGAGTGCCGATATTTTCAGCAAGGTTTACAAGATCGACCTGATCTATTCTGGAACTCTCAGCGAATTCTCTTGTTGAGTATCTTGCGTCTGAGAGCTGTTTGTATTCCTCAGCTTCGATTTTTCCGCTGATAGATTTTGAGAAAGACAGAAGTTTATCCGGAACAGTATTTGAGAATTCAGCAAGGTCGATTATTGAGAGTGTAGTCTTCTGACCTTTGCATTTTTTTGAGCACTCAACAACGAAATCGTCGATTATGCTCTTGCCGGTATCGAGCGTAGGCAGCGAAGTATTGCTTCCAAGAGCCTTCAGCCAGTTAGTATAGTACCAACCGATTCCGGGTTCTGTTTCTTCCGAAGCGATCAGGTAATCTGCGTGTTCGCTGAGCATCAGAGCATTTTCAGCAGTTGCCATAAGGCAAGCATCGAAGCCGATGAAATCAAATTTGACTCCGGCGTTTTT
This sequence comes from Ruminococcus flavefaciens, assembly GCA_015067005.1. GTDB lineage: Bacteria > Bacillota > Clostridia > Oscillospirales > Ruminococcaceae > Ruminococcus > Ruminococcus flavefaciens_AA. Next base: position 187,532 of record SVNH01000004.1, on the reverse strand, counting down.
GAGTGCTTTATTAATACCAGCAAGATCCATTGAAGAAGCGCTGCGCTTATGCTTTTCGTCATAACCATATCCGCTTATAGAACCGCCGCCGTGATCCCATAATATGAGGTCGTTTCTGTTTGCCGGGAAATTGCTGGTGCAGTATTTTATGAATGAGGTAAGGTTTTCAGGTGAAGTCATAGGCTTATCGCCGTCATCGGATACAAGCTTTATAAGACTTCCGTTTTTTATCTGATAGATCTGATTTACAGATGAACTGATCCCCTTTGTTTTCCAGTTGTTGCAGCCGCCTGTATATATGATGATATTAAGTGAATCTCCGAACGATTCGCTTGCCTGACGCATTTCCTCCATATCTGAGGAAGCCATGCCATATTTTGATTCAAGGTCAGTTCCGCACATATATACCATGAGTGTGATCTGATCCTGATTGTTGCCTTTCAGAACGGTATATTTAGCGCGTGAACCTTCAGCTACTGAGGTGTCAGCACTTGTTTCTGCGTTTGCAGAATATCCGCTGGTATCGCCGCTGTTCCCTATCCACTGACCTGCTCCGGAATCACCGCTGCTTCCGCCGAGCATACTGCCGAGTCCGCCGCCTTTGAACATCATGAGCAGTACAATGATTATCAAAGCAAGTCCGCCGCCTCCGCCGGCAGCTGCGCGTTTAACATTCCTGCCGGACGAAGCTTGTCCGGAGTAGTCTTTGTTACCGACCTTGCCGGTTCCGAGACCTTCTCCCCTTTTATGTATTCCTTTTCCGTCGTCTGTTACGTTTTTTTCTCTTCCTTGCGGTCTGTTATTCAGATCCATATTAACCTCCAATGTGATATGGTTGTATAATTTACGATATACATACTTATTTTACACTTATTTTTTTTAGTTGTCAAGACTTGCCGTTTGCGGCTGATACTGCGAAAAACATAGCAGAATCAAACTGTTTTGAGGTTCTTGATACAATTATTACTTCCAGCACGTATTTATTTATAAAATTTATATATATAATTTTGCTCAAAAATGTATTGATTTTGATGCTTTTTTGTGATATAATTGTTACGTGTAAACTATGTGCGTTTTATGAGATCAATAAAAGATAGGAGTGAGATAATAATTGTCAGCTGAAAAGATAATAGAAATAGCTGTTCTTGTTGCGGGAATCGACGAAGAGTATCAGGGTAGTGTTATTGAAGGCATTAACGACAGTGCAAAGCGTTATAATGTGAATGTTTCTTATTTTTCAGCATTCGGCGGAGTTATGACAAGCAGTTTGTATGACATCGGTGAATACAACATTTATGAGCTTGTCAACTATAATAGATTTGATGGTGCAATACTTCTTACTAATACTATTAATGATCCGGTCGAAAAGAAAAAGATAGTTGATAAAGCTAAGCACGCAAATATTCCTGTTGTAGTTCTTGATTGCGATGACTATAAGGAATTCTATAACATAAGCATTGATAATTCTGCTGCTATGTGTGATATTGTAAGGCACGTCATAAAAGTACACAATGCAAGGAACATTAATTATGTATCCGGTCCTCTTGGAAATCCTGAGGCTCTTGACAGATATGAGGCTTTTATTCAGGTCATGAAGGAAAACAACATCGAAGTTGATGAGAGACGTGTTTATTTCGGTGAATTCAGAGCAATAGACGGTGTAAGAAGCGTAGAAAATATGCTTTCCAGCGGTTTGCCTATGCCTGATGCTATAATCTGCGCTAACGATGCTATGGCTCTTGCGGCTGTTGTTACACTTGAGGATCGTGGCTATGTTATTCCAAGAGATGTTATTGTAACTGGTTTTGATAATACTTATTATGCAAGCCACTACTGTCCTCCGCTCACTACGGTTTCAAGACCTTTGTTTGATGCTGGTTATAAAGCGTGTGAGCAGCTTGTTAAGCTTATTGGCGGCGAGGTCTTCGATAATAACATCGTACTGAAATCTGAGGCTGTTTTTTCTGAGAGCTGCGGATGCTTGAGAGACGATCATGATGATATGCGGACATACAAAAAGAGTACATTCAAGGTGCTTGAAAAATGCCGCACTGATATTTCATTGCTTAACCGCATGACTTCTGAGCTTGCTGATACTGAAAGTACGGATGCTAATGTAAGTATAGTCGGAAAGTATTTGCGTGAAACCGATTGCGATCAGTTTTGTATGTGTCTTTGTTCTGATTGGGAAGGCGCATTTTCTGATGAATTGTCTTCATCAAATATAAACAATTACCATATTAACGGATATACTCCTAAAATGAGTGCTCCTATGATATGGAGCAAAGGCAGGATCTCTTCGGTAGATTCTTTCAATTCTGAGGATATTTTTCCTAAGCCCTTTACTACCGGCGGTAATGTAAGCTATATTTTTCCGCTTCATTTCCGTGCGAGATGTCTTGGATACTGTATTATTTCCAACGGCAGTTTTCCGTATAAGAGTCTGCTTTGCCATTCAATGCTTATGAATATAAGCAACTCGATAGAAAATATACGCAAGCTTATTCACCTTAACAGCGTTATTGATGAACTTGATAAGCTTTACGTTGTTGATCCTCTGTGCGGGATATATAATCGTAATGGCTTTATCAGGAATACTGAGGATATTTACAAAAAGTGTGAACGAGAAGGTCTGCCTATACTTATCTCATTCATTGATATGGATGGACTGAAAAGTATCAATGACAGCTATGGTCATAAGGAAGGCGATTTTGCACTTCAGAAGCTTGCTTCAGTAATACTGAGCTGCAGTAAGAACGGCAGGATATGTGCGCGGTTCGGCGGAGATGAGTTTATTATTTTCGGTGCTGCTTCCGGCAAGGGAGATATTGAACCGCTTGAATCAGCTTTTCTGGAACAGCTTGAAAAAATGAATCGTATGATCGACAAGCCTTATAATATAGATGCGAGTATCGGTACTGTCGTTACGGACATTACGCCGGATATTCCCCTGTTTTCGATTATTACTCAGGCAGATGAGATCATGTATGAAAGAAAAAAGAAAAAGAAGACCTCAAAGTATCTTCGCAGATAAAAGATCTCCTCAATATGAGGAGATTTTTTATGGGTTTTATTTTTGCCGGAATTTTTTGAAAAATGTGTCTGATAATGTGTTAAGGCTTCGATTATGTGTTATGAAAGCAATTGATACGTATCCTGCTTTAAGAACAGTGGTCATAGGGGTGATAAATAAATGACTGATAACGAGATAAGTGTACTGCTTGAACAATCTCCTGATAAGGGCAGAAGAGCATTGTTTGATGAATACTGTAACTATGTTTATGCTATCGCAGCCGGTAAACTGAGAAGCTGCGGCAGCCGTGAGGACATTGAAGAATGTGTCAGTGATGTTTTTGCCGATGTTTACCGATTTTTAGAAGATAATGATACAAACGGAAATATAAAGCCGGTTATAGGTGTAATTGCTAAAAGAAGAGCTATTGACTCTTTCAGAAGACTCTCAGTTAGATACGGAAGATCGGTTTCAATTGATGACGATGATTTCCGTGAACCGCAGTCTGATGAAAGGATAGATGTCTATGCTGAGAATCGTGACCGGAATCGTATAATCATGCGTAAGATCAGTGAACTCGGAGAGCCTGACTCAACTATTATAATTCAACAGTATTTTTACAACAGAACTGCCAAAGAGATCGCAAAAACAGTTTCACTTACAGCTGGAAATGTCCAGAAGCGCAGCAGCCGTGCAAGAGAAAAACTAAGGTCACTGCTGCTTGAAGCCGGTATCAGTTATTAAGGAGGTGCAGAGATGAATAAAAACAGAATCGATATTTTTGATGATCCTGATGATGAGACCATCAATAATATAGCATCAAATTACCCCATCCTAACAGAAGAAGAAAAAGACAGGATGTTTGCTATGAGTGAAAGAAAGTACAATATAAATAAAGGATACGAAGATGAATTCAGTGAAGAAGTCAGAGGCGTTGAACGCTGCAACAGACCTATATGGAGCAAATATGCTGCGGTTGCAGCTGCATTCCTCCTTCTTGCGGGCGGTATAGGCGGAAGTCTTGCGCTTGGAAGAAGTATGTCAAAGTCTGATCCGAAGCATACAACATCGCAGAATCCCTCTGCAATAGTAACTGAAGCTACTACTGATAAGAGCAAAATAACAACTCAATCAGTGTCGGAAAAGGTTACGACAGCTGTTTCTGAAAATGAGATAGTTACCAGTAATGTAAACAAAGACAGTGTTGATGCAGATGCTGTTGCAAATCAACTTGTTAACAACTATATCACAATGTTCAGAGTATGTTATACCCGTGATATTATAGACCATGACAGTATCATTAAGCCTTTTTACTATACTCCGCAGATCAACGATAATTGCTTCATGGAGTATTACAAAGTTACTGATGATGTGTATTCTAACCCTGAGAATATCAGAAAATCTATTGATAATACTCTGATAAGCGATCATGCTGCTGAGCTGTATAATAAAGTATACGGCGGTGACTTGACAGAAAAGCTTGATTCTATGCAAATAAAGTGCGAAGAATTTCCGGCATACCTGACATATAACGGTGAACTCTACGTGACAGCCGGCATAGTTGGTCCTAATTTCGGTGATACTATCGGAATTTCAGGCGAATATGATGCGGATACAAACAGCATTACCGCTAACTGGACTTATCAGTCTCAGATACCTGATTCGCCGGGGAATATGACGTTCAACATTGTTTGGGATAATGCTGCCGGAGATTGGCGCATCGGAAATGTAACATCAAATTCTCAGCCTAAGGATCCGAACAGCAGCACTTCTTCCGGAGATGCTACGCCAGAGGATATTCAGGAAATAAATCAGCTGTTTAGTGGCTATGCTGAGGTTTACAATATGTTCAGAGGTATAGGGGTTGCCGTTGATAACAATGATAAGATCTCATTTAAGATCAACGGTGATACGCAGTCTGATTCTGTAAGACTTGAATACACGAAGGTTAAAAGTGACAGGGTTAAATCCATTAGTGATATAACTAACCTCATGCTGACAAAAATGGATGAGTCATGTCTGAATGAAAGTCACAATTCTCCCTCTCTTACGTCTGACTGGAGTGCGTATCCCGATGACTATGAATTTGAGATGAAACAGTTCACTGATGATGAACTCAATGTATCACGTTATATCCAGCATAATGGCAAGCTATATTTACTGACTAATACCAATGACAATGATTTTAACAGCACTGATTATGTGAAAATGTTGCATGATCCTGAGATACTCAATATCTATGTTGATAATTATTCTGATACTGCTAAAGTCGACGTTGACGGCGATACCTATAAGGCACAAACCGGCTATGATAACGGTTCAACAGATCCGGGATATTTCGTATTATGCAAAAACTCGGATTATCAGTGGAGAGTATTGTATTTTGGCGGCTGATCCGCTGATATAAGTAATAAGGTGTGATACACTTAGCGGCATCACACCTTTTTTGTTTATTTGATCGGTACATATCAAAGCTGTGAGAATAAAATAAGCGCCCCCGTGGAAGGGGGCGCAGTGTAAGATGTACAAAACTGATGAAAGTGCCGTATGCGAAAGCAGACAGACACTTATGTAAAAAGTAAGCGAGCTTGCGAGCGACTTCGTGGAAGCGCCCGGCAGCTCGCCGGTGTGTTATCTATACATAATAGATGACTTTCATGCGCGGGAAAAAATTCGCGCTCCACAAGAAGTAAAGCGCGAAACTGCCCGCGGGGGCTCCCCGCTGGTGCCGCTGACCGGACTTGAACCGGTACGGTATTGCTACCGAGGGATTTTAAGTCCCTTGTGTCTGCCAATTCCACCACAGCGGCAATCAACTTATACATTATAACACATGATTTCTTATTTGTCAAGGACTTTAATTATTTTGCAGGTCAAAATTATTTTTTCAAAGCTATGGACATTCATTTCTAAATGTGTTATAATCAAATGAAAAGGGGTTGATTTCGTGGATATGCGGATGCTTACAATTATGTTATCAGGCGGAAGCAAGGCGTTGAGTGTTGTTGTAATACTCGCTCTGTTTACTGTGACTTTTGTCGTATCTGGTATTCTTACGTATCGCTTGCGTAGGCATAATAGCGTTTCCAGAAATTCTGACCCGGAACAATCAGCACATGAGGATGCTGTAATGCCTGAAGGAGAAAACAATGGACATTGATCTTTATATTGATTCTTCGTATTGCGGCTTTTATCCTGCTTCAGTCATTGAAGATTTTTTCGAGGACTATAAACAGGAAGCGGTCGGTCTACTGGATGAAATTGAGGATGATGAAGTTATACTATATGCGGTTTATACCTATTCATCAGATACAGAGAAGATCATTTCTGCAAATTTCGTGTGTTATCGAATGAATTACCTTGATCTTGTTGATTCTTGCCAGTCACTTTCGGATTATTGCAGATTGTTTTACCTCAGAAGGACAAAGGGAGGATATTATGAAAAAAAATAAGATAGCTGCTGCGATCATGTCACTGATAATGGCTTCGGCATCTATGCCGTTCTATGCCAATGCTCAGGACACTGTAACTCATACCATTACTTTCCTTGATTTTGACGGAAATGTAATGACAAGATTGAAAGTTGAAGACGGAAAGAAGATCAATTATTCCAAAGTGGACACCTCTTCACTTGATAAACATATTGATAATTATACTGAGCGTTCGTTTTATAAATGGAGTGAAACTCCTGATACTATTACAAGCGATATAACTGTTCAGGCACTGAGTCAGACTTACACTCTTTCTATTAAGGAGGCTCCTATTGTAAGACGTTATGTGTATATGGAGGATCCGCTTACTCTTGAAGGGCTTAATGTGGAAATAGTCAAAGAAAATCAGATCGCTGAACGTGATGAAAACGGCGAATACAAAACAGAAAGCACTGTTGAAAATATCGGAGAAAGCTGCTACTGCAAGCCGGATTCCCTTGAAACAGCTTTTGCAGGCGCTGAGGATATTGACAGCTATGGCACTAAATCAGCTGATGTTACTGTTTACACAAGAGATGATCAGGAACTGTTTACATATAAGATATATTACGTTCCGAAGTTTGGAGATGTAACACATAACAATAGATATGATGTAACTGATGCTACATATATGCTTAAGGTATGCTCTAATCTCTCGAATCCTAACATAAATATTGATGTCAGTGACGATCTGTTTATGTATGGCGATGTTGACGGAAACAGAAGAATTACTACTTATGATGCGACTTGTATTCTGAAATTCTGTGCTATGATCGCTTCACGCCAGAATGCTCCAGACTGGAGAAAAATAGTAAAAGTAAAATAATTTTGTGTTTTTTACGATTCCCTATTGAAATTATTTCCGGTTTGAGGTATAATAATATAGTAATGCTCGTGCATATAAGACATTAAAATCAAAAGGAGTGCTAAAAATGTATAACGATCTTATGGATTCAATCGGCTTTGTCAAGGGTTATGATCCGGCTGTCGGCGAAGCTATGGATAAGGAACTCGCTCGTCAGCAGAGAAATCTTGAACTCATTGCAAGCGAAAATATCGTTTCCCCTGCTGTTATGGCTGCTATGGGAAGTGTACTTACTAACAAATACGCTGAAGGTTATCCCGGAAAGCGTTACTATGGCGGATGCCAGTGCGTTGACGAAGTAGAAGCTATTGCTATCGAAAGAGCCTGCAAACTTTTCGGTGCTAAATTTGCTAATGTTCAGCCGCATTCTGGTGCACAGGCTAATACAGCTGCTTACTTTGCTGTACTCCAGCCCGGTGATACTGTTCTCGGTATGAGCCTTGCTGACGGCGGTCACCTTACACATGGTTCACCTGTAAATCTTTCAGGTAAATACTTCAATTTCGTTTCATACGGTCTTGACGATGAAACTGAAATGATTAACTATGATACAGTTCAGAAGCTTGCTGACGAAAATAAGCCAAAGCTTATCGTTGCAGGTGCAAGTGCTTATCCAAGAGCAATTGATTTCAAGAGACTTCGCCAGATCGCAGATTCTGTCGGTGCTCTTCTTATGGTAGATATGGCTCATATTGCAGGTCTCGTTGCAGCTGGCTGTCACGAGTCCCCTGTTCCTTATGCTGACATCACCACTACTACTACACATAAGACTCTTCGCGGTCCAAGAGGCGGTCTTATCCTCACAAATGACGAGGCTCTTGCTAAGAAGATCAATTCCGCTATTTTCCCTGGTACTCAGGGCGGTCCGCTTATGCACACTATCGCTGCTAAGGCTGTTTGCTTCGGTGAGGCTCTCAAGCCGGAGTTCAAGGACTATCAGCAGAGGATCGTTGCTAATGCAAAGGCTCTTTCTGAAGGCCTTCTCAAGAGAGGCTTCAACCTCGTTTCAGGCGGTACTGATAATCACCTCATGCTCGTTGATCTCCGTCCGTTCAACATCACCGGTAAGGAGCTTGAGCACAGACTTGATGAGGTGTATATCACTGTAAACAAGAACGCTATCCACAATGATCCTGAAAAGCCGTTTGTAACAAGCGGTATCCGTATCGGTACTCCGGCTGTTACTACAAGAGGTCTCGGTGTTGAGGAAATGGAAAAGATCGCTGAGTACATTTACCTTTGCGCTACTGATTTCGAGAACAAGGCTGATGAGATCCGTGCAGGCGTAAATGCTATCTGCGAGAAGTTCCCGCTTTATAAGTAAGAATTACCGAAAGGGACGGACGTTCTGTCCGTCCCTTGATTTTTATAGTTATGGGGGTGTGCTATGAAACGCGAACTCGGAATAGCAAGATGTGGACTGGCTTGCTGCTTATGCTCTGAAAATGTTGAATGTAAAGGCTGTAAACGCGACGGATTTCTTGAACTTTCGTGGTGCAAGGATGCAGAATGGTGCGAAAACAGAAAATGCGTCATTGAAAAGGATTTAAACGGCTGCTATGAATGTGAGCCATTAAACTGCAAAAAAGGTCTGTATGCGGATAAGATAAAGCCGCGAGCTTTTGCAGAGTATGCAAGAAGATACGGTCTGGACGATCTGCTAGATCATCTCGAAAGCAACGAAAAAGCCGGTATCGTCTATCATAGAGAAGGTATTATCGGAGATTATGACAGCTTTGACGATATTGAGACCTTGATAGCTTTTATAAAGACAGGTAAGCTATGAAAGATCTGAGCTGTTTGCTTGCCGGATTGCTGAATCTGTGCACCCCGACCATTCTGCTGATATTCTGGTATAAAAAAACGGGCGCGAAGCCCTTCACTGCTATTGCGGCGTTTTTAGTATGCTTTCCGATTTTTATCGCTGGCAACGCTATACGTTCGGGATTCGATCATAGCTCTCCTATCCTTTTTTACATACAGCAAGGGCTGCTTTTCGGAATTCTTGAAGAGAGCACCAAGTACCTGATGATGGGCTATTTTCTGACTTCATATGATAACCGGAAGGATGCTGTTACTTATTCCATAGGTCACGGAGCTTATGAGGAATTAGGTATAGGCATTACTTGTCTTGGATTGATAGGTACTGGTAATGCAGCACCTGATATATTGTTATTTCAGTTATTCTCTGTGTCCACAGAAGTAATTTCAGATGCTGCTGTGGCTGTCATAATTTTTTATGGCATACATAAACAAAAATCTTTTGTAACTTTGTCCGCAGCTATACTTACACACGCTGTTTCTAATGCTTGTGTCGGCATTTTTATTGAGCCTGTTGCTATTTTACTGCGAATCCTGATCGCAGTGGGCTTATGCTATGCCGGATACCGATGCTGGGAATCACTGAAAAGCCCGTTTGAAGAAGAATGCTGATACTATTTTAAGGAGATTTGTTATGTCTGCACCGTTAGCTGATAAAATACGTCCGAAATCTCTTGCCGATGTTGTTGGTCAGGAGCATATCCTTGCCGAGGGAAAACCTTTGCGAAAGATAATTGAAAGCGGTACCGTGCCTAATATGATTTTTTACGGACCTTCCGGAGTCGGCAAGACAACAGTTGCCCGTATAATAGCTGATAATTGCGGAATGTCACTTTATAAGCTCAACGGTACGAACGCCTCTCTCTCTGACATCAAGGATGTTGTTGCGGATATTGGTACTTTTGGCAGTGAAAACGGCATTCTGCTTTATCTTGACGAGATACAGTATCTTAACAAAAAGCAGCAGCAGAGTTTGCTTGAATACATTGAAAACGGCGATATTACGCTGATCGCTTCAACTACTGAGAATCCGTATTTTGCTGTTTATAATGCTGTTATCAGTCGAAGTACAGTTTTTGAATTTAAGCCAGTGAGTGCTGAACAGCTCGTTCCGGCAATAAGACGTGCTTTCAGGATCATGTCAGAGGAAAGCGGAAATGAGATCAATGCTTCCGATGAGATAATCCTGAAAATTGCTTACAGTTGCGGCGGAGATGTAAGAAAAGCTATGAATACAGCGGAACTGGCTGTGTTATGCGGCGAAGCTTCTGAGAATACTGTCAGCATCACTGAGAGTTCGCTTGAAATACTTGCACAGCGCAGTAATATGCGGTATGATCGTGACGGAGATCAGCACTACGATATTCTTTCTGCATTTCATAAGTCGGTTCGAGGTTCAGACGAAAATGCCGCACTGCATTACGCAGCACGGCTGATAGAGTCTGGTGATATTATTTCGCTGTGCAGACGAATGCTCTGCATAGCCTCTGAGGACGTGGGGCTTGCCTACCCTATGGCTGTTCCGATCGTTAAGGCTTGTGTTGATTCTGCTTTGCAGTTAGGACTGCCGGAAGCACGTTTGCCTATTGCTGAGGCTGTAATACTCATGGCGACAGCTCCGAAGTCTAACAGTGCTTGTGCTGCAATTGACGCTGCTTTGAGCGACCTCAGAAGTTGCGATGCACTTGACTTCCCACGACATCTTCAGAACAAGCATTGCGACGGAGCAGGTGCAAAGATTGTAGGACAGCATTACCTATATCCGCATAATTATCCGAATCACTATGTTAAGCAGCAATACCTTCCTGATGCTTTGAAGGATCACGTCTATTATGAATTTGCAGATAACAAGCAGGAACAGGCTGCTCTGCAATACCGCAAAAAAATCATAGCTGAAAGCAAATAAATAGTTTTATGATGTTTTATACAAATATAAAGCCCCGAGAGACCTTCGGGGCTTTTATCATATTCAATTTTACAATCGTAAAGCGACTTTCATCACTTAGCTAAATTACCCTTTGGACTCACCCTTTCGGTTCAGATATTTGTAGAATACATTGCTTTTTTCATAGCACCACATTCTTTCAAAAAGTAATTAAGCAAATTAATTTCTCATCGGACTCACCTTATTACTTAGAATATTATCGGTCATTCCGTACAGACTGTAACGTCTGCCACCGATACCATAGAATAAAGTACTAAATTCTCATTGGACTCAACCTTTACCATTTATTTTCGATTGAATTTATCTAAAGACTCATTGTCGAAATTTCAGATAATCCTGTATCCAAATTGAGTTTAGACATGAAGCCGTTTTCAGTCAGCAATACGTCCGCTTTATAATTGAAATCTTAACATTCGTAACTTCACGCGCTGGAACAAGCTGATACAAGCTTATATTCCCTCTTGATCCGTTTCAATTACTCAGCAAGCCCGCCGGCTTCACGCTGCTGTCCGATAGTTTCTTCCATTGGACTCACCACCCCTTCCGCTTTAAATAATTTACATTGAGGTTTGTGCCTCAGTCCAAGTAAATTACAGCTTGGAGAACCTCAATTCTGGCTCTTCCTTTACCTTGATTATATAATACCACATCTTTTGTGAAATGTCAATAGAAAAATATAAAGATGCATCATAATTTGGTATAAATCGTAGGTGTGCACAAAAACAGTACCAGTGTTTAGTACATATTGAATAAAGCAGAGGGCGGTTAACATTTCCACTTGCTTTTTTTGTATATTCATTGTATAATATTTATATTACATGGCACTTTGCCGGATTGGAGATAACTATGTCAGAAATGAATGAATACACCCCCGAGCTTTTTGAACTCATTGATGATGAGGGCAACAAAAAGAATTTTGAACTGATCGATGCTGCTGAGATCAACGGTGAACAGTATTACTGTATGGTTCCAGCTGTTGAGGACGAGGACTTCCTTAACTCTGACTGCGATATTGTTATACTTAAAACTATCGACGATAACGGTGAGGAGATTCTTGCTTCTATTGATGATGATGATGAGTTTGAAGAAGTATCAGGATTCTTCCTTCAGCGTATGCAGGAAGCTTTTGAAAGTGAAGAAATGTAAATTCTTGACAAAAAATTACAAAAAATCTTTAATATGGTATTGACTTTTGCTTATAATAGTGTTATAATATACTTAGCAAAAGTAAATAATCTGCCTTGTTCGGTGAAATATAGTTCATTTGATCCAACACATTTTTAAAGGGAATTTAGCTCCGTTTGTGGACTGCAGACCTCCCCACGGGAAGAAGGGAGCGAGAAACACTCGGGCGTTTACCCACCTGCTGAGTGCGGGTTTCATTCACTATATGACGGCAAGGCGGATATTTTTTACCGTTTTATAAACTAAAACAGCCGGTTGGGAGACTTCCCTTCCGGCTGTTTTCTTATGGTTCAGTTTCTACAACTTTACCTTCTTTTATACTTGCCTGACAGTCAATATAGCGCTGGTTTGAACTGCCTCTGAATTTGATTTCCCAGTCCTTTTGTTCAAGGATAAAAGGTCCGTCGATCAGGTAATCGGTTACTTCAAGCAGGTCTATCCAACTGCTGTCGCAGCGGTCGTGCCATAAATGCTCAAATGTATAACCGGTATAGGTAATGATGTTCAAACCAAGTGCTTTGATCTGCTTTCCAAGCACTGAGAGTGCCTTTGCCTGACAGAATGGTTCTCCGCCGCTGAATGTTACGCCGTCAAGAAGCGGATTTGACTTGATCTTCTCAAGCAGTTCGTCTGTATCGACTACTGTTCCGCCGTCAAATGAGTGCGTCTGCGGGTTGTGACATCCTTTGCAGTCGTGCGGACACCCTTGTGTAAAAATTGTAAATCTGATTCCGGGACCGTCAACGATCGAATCATTGACAGTTCCGGCTATCCTGAGTTCCATTATATCACCTTAAACATTATGTTTTACTCTGTCGTGCTCTTCTGAGCGTTTGCCGTTGTTGAAACGATCAAGCGTACCAACAAGGTAGCCTGTTATACGGCGGATTCGATCGAAAGCAACATTGTTTGTGTGCTCTCTTCTTCCGCAGTACGGACAAACCTCGCCTATTATGCCTGTGTATCCGCAGCATGGATCACGGTCTACCGGGTGATTGATCGCACCGTATCCGATACCGGATTCCTTCATGCAGCGTACTATCTTTTCAAATGCTGTGAGGTTTTCGAGCGGATCGCCGTCAAGCTCAATATAACTGATGTGACCGGCATTTGTGAGCTCGTGATATGGAGCTTCTATCTTGATCTTGTCGAATGCGCTTATCGGATAGTATACCGGCACATGGAATGAATTCGTATAGTAATCACGGTCTGTTACGCCTTCGATAACACCGAATTTCTTAGCGTCCATACGTACAAAACGTCCTGAGAGACCTTCTGCTGGTGTTGCAAGAAGTGAGAAGTTGAGACCAGTTCTGTTTGATTCTTCATCAAGACGTTTTCTCATTGAGGTTATTATCTCGATACCAAGTTCGCGTGCTTCGTCACTTTCACCGTGGTGTGCGCCTATGAGTGCCTTGAGGGCCTCAGCAAGTCCGATAAATCCAACTGAAAGGGTTCCGTGCTTGAGTATCTCCCCTACTGTATCATCGGCGGAAAGCTTGTCCGAATCTATCCAGATACCCTGTCCCATAAGGAACGGGAAGTTTCTTACGCGCTTCTGCGATTGGATGTTGAATCTGTGCATAAGCTGATCTATTGCGAGATCCATCATGTCATCGAGCATATCAAAGAACAGTCCAACGTTATGATCTGCCTTGATAGCAAGACGTGGAAGGTTGATAGATGTAAAGCTGAGGTTACCGCGTCCTGTTACTATTTCGCGTGAAGGATCATGCTTGTTTCCGATAACTCTTGTACGGCATCCCATGTATGCGATCTCAGTATCAGGATTGCCCTCCTTGTAATACTGAAGATTATAAGGTGCATCAATGAAAGAGAAGTTCGGGAACAGACGCTTTGCCGAAACACGGCAGGCAAGCTTGAAAAGATCGTAGTTCGGATCAGTAGGATTGTAATTGATACCGTCCTTGATCTTGAAAATGTGTATCGGGAAGATCGGTGTCTCACCGTTGCCGAGACCAGCCTCCTGAGCGAGGAGAACGTTCTTTATTACCATTCTTCCTTCAGGTGAAGTGTCAGTACCGTAATTGATGGAGCTGAACGGAGTCTGAGCGCCTGCACGGCTGTTCATTGTATTCAGGTTATGGATAAGTGCTTCCATAGCCTGATATGTTGCTCTGTCGGCTTCTTTTTCGGCATTCTTAGTTGCAAATGCCTGTATCTTATCAGCGATGTCTTCGCTTGTATATTTAAGAAGGATCTCTTTTTCCTTTTCCTCGTAGCCATTATCATTGGCAAGGACAGGCTTGAGGTTTTCACCTTCAAATAATTCCTTTTTGATAGAAGCTACTATATCGTCTTCATTATCAACATCAGCGATAAGTGATAATGCTCTTCCGACGTTCTGAATGTATCTTGAAGCATAAGTCTTTTTTACGCCGTCAGCCATTGCGTAATCAAAAGTAGGTATACTTTGTCCGCCGTGCTGATCGTTTTGATTTGACTGTATTGCAATACAAGCAAGTGCTGAGTAGCTTGATATATCATTAGGCTCACGGAGATAGCCATGTCCGGTTGAGAAGCCGTTTGTAAAGAGCTTCTTCAGATCAATCTGACAGCAGGTAGTGGTAAGGGTATAGAAATCAAGATCGTGGATGTGAATATCGCCTTCGCGGTGTGCTTTTGCGTGTTTAGGATCGAGAACGTACATCTCGTAATATTCCTTCGCAGATACCGAGCCGTATTTGAGCATGGTACCCATAGCGGTATCGCCGTCGATATTGGCATTTTCTCTCTTGATGTCGCTGTCCTTAGCAGGACTGAATGTCAGTTCGTTGAGTACGCACATCAGATTAGTCTTCATCTCACGTGAGCGTGTACGCTCATAGCGGTAGAGAATGTAAGCCTTAGCTGTTTTAGCGTGACCTTTTTCGATAAGGGTTTTTTCAACGAGATCCTGAATCTCTTCAACTGTCGGCACTTTACCGGGGTTTTGCTCTTCATATAATCTGCAAACCTCTACGGCAACGTCCATAGCGGCGTTAAAATCTGTTCCGCCTTTGGCTTGTGCTGCTTTGAAGATTGCGTTTGCGATTTTTTCGATATTGAACGGCACTTTTCTGCCGTCTCTTTTGATAATGTGGATTATCATCTATATCATTACCTCCAAACACAATATATAGTGTCTCCGTTTCTATGTTACTATATTAGTATAGAACAAAATCAGGATAAAGTCAATTGTAGGAATTTACAATCAGAATCTTAAAGCGGAGGCGGTAATTGTCATAAATGTATATAAAATTTATTAAAAATTAGTTTTTGCCTATATTACGTTACTCAAATCTACACTCTGTAATATAACAAACACACCACTATATATAGTGGTGTGAAGTAATTATACAGTATGTGTTAAGATGTATGATTCTACCTTTTCATAGCCTTCTTCAGTAAGCGTAGAATCATCGTCTGACCAGTAGTTATCGGAAATAGTTCCATCGGCTGAGCGGAGAGCGGTATTGGTATCAATGCAGTAAACGCCGATGCTTTTTGCCATTTCCATAAGTTTGGTATTGTATTCGTCAACGAGCTCGCTTGTGACTGTTGTACTTTCTGCCGGAGCAGGCGGCACTTGCATTACATATATGTGGGTATCAGGAAGATAATTGTGCAGACTTGTAACAAGAGTTGTGTAGCTTGCGATCATGTCACTCACTTTGTTGGTTCCGAGGTCGCTGCCGAGCATTATATAGATGTTTTCAGGCTTTTTCAGCTGCATAGTCTGATATGCTGTGATGTTTCCATATGTGGAAGAGATGGTGGTCTCATTGCAGTTTTTTGCGTTTAGCAGAGAGTTTCCTACTACATCTTCAAAATCAGTATATTTGGACATGGAAAGCAGTATTGTGTCTGTTATGATGCAGCAGTTATCGAAATATGATGAATCAACAGCTGCTGACTGTGCAAGAGGGTATGTTATTGTACCGCTGCTTACTGCTGCCTGAGTTTCCGAAGTCCCGTTTTCAGCAGATGCGTCTTCTGATGAGAGGGTGTTGCCTTCTTCGTCAGTTAATGCTTCAGTAGTTACAGCAGTAGTTACTGCGGTTTTATCATCGTCGTCATCATCAAGAAGATCGCCTTTTACATTTGCGTTTATCATATATAGTATAAAGCAGACAAGGAATGTGAGAAAAGTTATAATGATAAGCATCATAAAACTGAATCTTACCTTCGGCTTTACACGTTTTTTATTGGATATTCTCTGTACTGTATGCTTTTTTTCCATATTTACTCCATTGCTGTTATTTATGATTTGCTTATTGGCAAACACTATTTATTATTATACCCTGTAATCCTTATTTTTGCAAGTAGTTTTTGAGATTTTGTATAGTTTTTTCGCGTGTAAGTAAGAGCAACGCCGCTTTTTCTCCGCGCATCTTGCTATTTCTATAATAATATGCTATAATTATATTTGGACTTTTACAGTCTGAAACCAATTACTATTCGGAGGTACTCATAATGACTTACAAAGAAAGCTTTATAAAATTCATGGTGGACTGCGGCGTTCTTACTTTTGGTGAATTTACACTTAAAAGCGGCAGAAAGGCTCCATATTTCATAAACTGCGGCAACTACAAGACAGGCGCTCAGCTTGCAAAGCTTGGTGAGTACTACGCAGAGTGTATTCATGAAAACAATATACCTGTTGAAACTCTCTTTGGTCCGGCTTACAAGGGAATCCCACTTGCCGTTTCTGCTGTTGTTGCACTTAGCAATAAATTCGGTATTGATGTTTCGTATTGTTTTGACCGTAAGGAAGCTAAGGATCACGGCGAGGGAGGTATGTTCGTAGGAAAGACTCTCACAGACGGTGAAAAGGTAGTTATCATTGATGATGTCATGACTTCCGGAAAGGCTCTTCGTGAGTCTATGCCTAAGCTTAAGGGGGCTGCTGATGTTGATGTTACAGGTATGGTCATTACTGTTGACCGTATGGAAAAAGGTACCGGCGAACTTTCAGCAGTTCAGGAAGTAAAGCGTGATTTTGGCGTTACTGTTTACCCTATCGTTACTATGGAAGACATAATTGATGCTATTAAAAATGATATTGTTCCGGGCAAAGAATACCTTGATAAGATGCTCGAATACAGAGCGGCTTACGGTATCGAATAATAATAACAAAAAATAACTGGTCAAGAGGTGAACTGAATGAGTAATTATACGGTAAAGCATAATGAATTGAGCGCAGAAGAATTCATAGCGCTGTGGGAGACTGTCTGGGAACAGCCGCCTACACTTGAGCAGACAAGACTTGCTATGCAGCACACTCTTTTCAGAGTATCTGTTTTTGACGGAGATATGATCGTTGCAATGGCAAGAATGATCGGTGACATGGGACTGAATTATTACATTAAGGACGTAATTGTAAGACCGGAGTATCAGGGCAAAGGCATCGGGCGTATGCTTATCAATGAACTGCTGAGATTTGTAAATGATAACGGCATCTCGGGGACAGATGTCTTTGTAGAGCTATGTGCTATGCCGGATAAGATACCGTTCTACGAAAAATTCGGCTTTGATTCAAACGAAGCTCAGAGATTGAAGATCTCTTTTCCTGTTAAATAATGTTAGAAAAAGCCCGGAAGAATTTCTTCCGGGCTTTTATTCAGAACAGCATTATTATGAATTGCTCTGTAAGAACAACTGAGATAAGTGCAATAGGATATGTTGCGGCATATGCGGCTGCAACATCCTCTGTACCGGCTGTTGTGATGAGCGTACCGAGTGCTGGGGTTGACGTCATACCGCCTGTGATAGATCCGAGTGTGTTGAGAAGATTGAGTTTCAGCACGTACTTTGCAAACAGGAATCCGATTATCATTGGGATAAGCGTCATGAGCATTCCGTAAAGCAAATATATCAGCTCAAAATCATCCACGAATTTTGCTCCGCCCTTTATTCCTGAGCCTATCAGGAAGAGCATGAGTCCGAGCTCACGGAGTACCTTCAAGGTCGTATCTTTGGGCATGATATTGATGCTTCCGGCACGTCCGAAGTGACCGAATATCAAGCAAACAAGCAGGCATCCGCCTGTTGTGGAAAGTGAAAAATTCTTGTACTTGAAAGAGCCTACAATGATACCGATAACTGCTGCGATTGCAAATGGCATAAGACCAAAGCTGTCCATTTCGATAAGCTTCTTGTCTGACTTCGCTTTCTTAGCATTCTGAGCATTGCTTTTGAGAAACTCACGTTCTTTTGCCATATCAGCCTTCAGTATCTTAGGTATAAGCTGTACGAAAAGCACTACTCCGATAACGCCAAATATATAAGCTATACCAGAGCCAACAGCTACGCTGTCAGTGTAGTTCTCATCGACAGCTTCTTTGGCGGCAGATAAGCCGGGAGTACTGGTCAGAGCACCGGAAAGAATTCCTGCCATTATAGCTGTAAACTTATCAGATTCAAGATCAGAATAATTGCTTCCTATCTTTATGCAGCCGGCACAAACAAGTCCTGCGGACAGGATTATCATTATTGCCAGAAGTACATAGGATTTGAAATTCTTTTTGAAATTACCGAAGAAATTAGGTCCGGCTATGAAGCCTACCGAGGATACGAACAGTACAAGTCCGAGAGTTTCAACGATCTTTAAAGAATTGGTCACGAACGCAGAGCCCATTTCGTCTGAAAGCTTGTCATAGAAGACACCGCCGTAAACAAGAGCTATCAGAAATACTCCGGCTGTTCCGAGGGATACTCCCTTTATTGTAACTCTTCCCAGAATATAGCCTAATGCGGCAACTGCAAGAACAGAGATCATCAGGAAGGTAACGCCGTGTATAGATAGTATACCATTGAATAATTCCATTATTTATCACACAATCTTTCTATGTATTAACACGACAATAGGACGCAGCGCGTCCTATTGATGTTTATTTTGTTTTTCTTGCATAGTGCGGAAGCAGCATTGGTGAAGCTGTTTCATTCTGTACTCCTGCATCTGAGAGTTCCTTATTGAATTTTTCGATGTGCTCAAGAGTAAGTCCGGAAGGCTCTGCGGTCTCCTTTGCCTTTGCGGCAGCATTTATACCGGCGTTTCTGCCGAATACGATAACGTCAAGGAGAGAGTTGCCCATAAGTCTGTTTCTGCCGTGGATACCGCCTGCGACTTCGCCGGCTGCATAAAGATTGGCAACATCTGTTGAGCAGTCCTCAGAGATGTTAAGTCCGCCGTTCTGGTAGTGGAGAGTTGGATATACGAGGATCGGTTCCTTACGGATGTCTATGCCATACTTGCCAAACATTCTCATCATTGCAGGGATACGTTTCTCGATAGTGCCTTCACCGTTTTTATACTCGATCATTGGTGTATCGAGCCATACTGCTTTTCCGAGGGAAGTTTCAATACCCTTGTCGCGCTCTGTGCATTCACGTATGATAGAAGCAGCTGTAACGTCACGAGTCTCAAGCGGATGCATGAAAACATCGCCGTCTATATTGACAAGCTTTGCGCCGAGTGAACGTACCTTTTCGGTAACGAGTGCACCAAATATCTGCTCAGGATAGCCTGTACCTGTTGGATGATACTGAAGTGTATCAGCATAGAGAAGTCTTGCGCCTACTCTGTAACCGAGGATAAGACCATCAGCTGTTGCACCGTAGTGGTTTGAGGTCGGGAATCCCTGATAGTGAAGTCTTCCTGCGCCGCCAGTTGCAATAATAACTGTCTTAGCTCTTGCAACGAGAAGCTGTTTTGTTTCCATGTTCATGAGTACAGCACCGGCAGCTTTACCGTTTTTATCAAGAATTATCTCGACTGCTGCTGTGAAGTCTATAACCGGAATACCGCGGTTGAGCACCTCATCACGAAGAGTTCTCATGATCTCAGCACCTGAGTAGTCCTTTGCGGCGTGCATACGTTTGCGTGAAGTTCCGCCGCCGTGTGTTGTTACCATAGTGCCGTCAGGTTCTTTATCGAATTCAACACCGAGCTTGTTGAGCCACTGGATAGCCTCGGGAGCTTTGGTTACAAGCTTCTTTACAAGCTCTGGCTTTGCTGCGAAATGTCCGCCGCCAAAAGCATCGATATAGTGGATAGCCGGTGAATCATTTGGCTTATCTGCTGCCTGTATTCCGCCCTCTGCCATCATTGTGTTGGCATCGCCGATACGAAGCTTTGTAACGATCATTGCCTTAACTCCGGCTTCGTCAGCTTCGATAGCTGCGGAAGCACCTGCGCCGCCGCCGCCGATAATAAGTACGTCAGTATCGTAATCCGGAGTGCTGAGATCAACGTCTGATGCGCTGATACGGCTCTTGCCCTGAAGAAGTTCAGCAAGCTGAGTAGGAACCTTTTCACCCTTGTTCACGCCGGCTGAAAGTACAGTGAATTCGTCTTTTTTATAATCAGGGTGGAATGAAGCGAGAAGTTCGTCTTTCTCTTCGGCAGTCATTCTTCTTGGCTCAAGTGCAGCATTTTCTGCTCTTTTTGCTGCAACTACCTTTGCAAGTTCGTTGAGTTTTTCGATTTTGTACATAACTTCTCCCCTCCCTTACTTCTCGATCTCGCGGTTATTGTACATGGCCTTGATCTCTTCAATATCGTCAACGGATTTTGCCATGAGTTCAGCGATCTTTTCATCGAAGATACCCTCGTTGACTTCGTTTACCCTGTCGTTGAGGTGTCCGCACTCAGGGGCGATGTACTTTCCGTTGAGACGTCTTGCAAGCATTGCCACCTGCGGATGCGAGATACCGGCAGGACAGCGTGATGAACATACTCCGCACATAACGCAGTCGAAGCTTTCTTCAGCACACTTGTCATATTCACCGCGCTGAGCATAGGCGATATACTGCATTACATTGAGTTCCTGTGTACAGGCTTTTGTGCAGGCGTTACAGCCTACGCAGGCATATATCTCAGGATAAAGCTGCATCATTACCTGCTGATCCGGTTTTATGTCCTCTATGTTGTATATCTTCTTTTCAAGCGGGAAGAAAGGAAGTGTAGCAACATACATATTTTCCTGTACCTCTGTCTGGCAGGCAAGACATCCGTGAAGCTGTGATTCGCCCTTTATTCTGTAAATAGTAGCGCAGGCACCGCAGAAACCGTTGCGGCAGCCGCATCCTCTTACCAGTTCGTAGCCTGCATACTCCATAGCTGTCATGATCGTAAGTCCGGCAGGTACGCTGTATTTCTTACCAAACAGGTAAACATCTATCATTTTTTCCATTATTGCTCCTCCTGTTATCAATATTCGTCCGGAAGTTCATCAAGCTGATCAAAACGAAATACCGGTCCGTCCTTGCAGACGTATTTATTGCCGATGTTGCAGCGTCCGCACTTGCCTACGCCGCATTTCATGCGAAGTTCCATAGTTGTATAGACCTGAGTTTCTGTGAAGCCGATCTCTTTAAGTCCAGCGAGAGTGAATTTGATCATGATCGGAGGTCCGCAGACAAGGACGGTCTTATTTGTAGAAGGATTAAGCTCCTTTACATAGTTTGGAACGAATCCGACATGACCGTCCCAGCCTTCCTGTGCATTATCTATCGTGAGGTTGACTTCAACACCGTCATCAGCCATCCATTCGTCTATGATCTCCTGATAGTCAACGAGATCGTCCTTTGAACGTGAGCCGTATATTACCTGAATGCTTCCGTAATTCTCACGCTTATCCCTGACATAGTTGATGACCGATCTGAGCGGAGCAAGTCCTATACCGCCGGCAATGAACAGAAGATCCTTGCCCTTGAGTTCAGTCTCAACAGGGAAAGCATTTCCATAAGGTCCTCTGAGTGTTATCATCTGACCAACATCCATAGCGTGGAGCCATGAAGTCAGGCAGCCGCATTTCTTAATGCTGAATTCCATATACTCTTTATTTGTAGGTGAAGATGTTATAGAAAACATTGCCTCCCCTACTCCCGGGATAGAAAGCATTGCACACTGTCCGGGCATATGCTCAAAGACCTTGCCGCCCTCCGGAGCCTCAACACGGAATGTCTTTACATCCGGAGTATCTATACGAATATCGGTAACAACGCCGACATAAGGTATCAATGTATCGTTACTGTTCATCACTTTTCCTCCAATGCTTTCATGACCTTGACTATGTTCATGGATATTGGGCACTTTGAAAGACATCTTCCGCAGCCTACACAGCCGAATTCACCGTTGTTGTTTGCAGGGAAATAAACAAGCTTATGCATGAATCTCTGGCGGAAGCGTTCAAGCTGAGTAAGTCTCGGGTTGCCGTGAGCCATTTTTGTGAAGTCTGAATACATACATGAATCCCAGCAGCGATAGCGTTTGATGCCGTTTCCGGTATTGAAGTCCTTAATGTCGTAGCACTGACAGGTAGGACATACAAAAGTACAGGTTCCGCAGCCAAGACAGCTTTCGGAAAGTTCAGCCCATTTATCGGAATTGAAATACTCATTGAGTTTGTCTCCGCCGAAGTTTTCGGTTGAAAGCCTTGCAAGCGGCAGCTTTGACATTATTGTCTTTGTTCTTTCGATAGCCTTGTCGAGCTCAGCAGTGTCGCCGTCTTCAAGCAGTGAAGTAATAGAATCAAGAAAAGCAGTTCCCTTTTCTGTATTTGCTTTGAAGTAGTAATATCTGCCGTCGCTCCAGCAAGCGCAGTCGCCTTCGGGAGCAGTTGGATCAATGCCGAATGTCTGACAGAAGCAGGTCTCAGCAGGTCTTGTGCAGGCTAATGAAACTACTGTTCCGTGGTCGCGGCGGTTTTTGTAGTAGCTGTCTACCGGATCAACGAGGTATACTTTATCAAGTATAGTGAAGCTTCTTGCATCGCAGGGACGTACACCGAAAATTACAAAATCTTCTGATTCCTTACGGATGTCCTTGACTTCAATGTTCTTGCCGTCCATTTTGAACTCTACAAGATCTTCGGTCTGCGGGAAGAAGAAATCCTTTGCGCTTCTGAGAGTATTGAGGTTGTAGGTAAGCTTCATGCCGGGCTCATACTTTTTGTATTCAGCCTCGCCGTCTTCACGGTTTGTCGGGATATAGAGAGTATTTTTAGCAGAGACAGCAGCAAAAAGGTCATATAATTTATCAACAGCGATTCTCAGCATTACTCAACACCCCTTTCGTGAACTATGCTTGCCTCGCAGTCATCAGCTGTGTAATCAGTAAGCGGTGCGCGGGATGTTGTATCCTCGCCTGCCTGATATTCACCGTAAAGCGAGTTGATGTCCTTGATGAATTTTCTGTTGAGGAGGTGAAGCGGGATATGCTGAGGACATACTCTTGAACATTCACCGCAGTCTGTACACCTTCCGGCAACGTGGAATGCACGTATGATGTGGAACATATTCTCTTCAAAGCTGTCGGCAGGTGCTTTATTGTCGATGCCTGATTTCGGGTTATCGAATACACAGTTCTCGCAGGTGCAGGCTGGACATACATTTCTGCACGCATTGCATCTGATGCACTTCGAGAGCTCGCCTCTCCAGAAGTCGTATCTCTCCTGAGAGGTCATATTTTCAAGCTTCTCAACCATATCAAAACGGTTGGATTCGAGGACATCTCCGTCCTCGCCGATAAGTTCATCGTAAGTAACGTGCTTCTTGCTCTTACATGAAGCGCACTTATCGAGGATAGCCTCATAGAATGGCATAGTTTCCTCACCGTAGATAGTTTCGATCTTTATTGTATAGTTCTCATTTCTGAGATTTGTGATACCTGTTATACCTTTTGCCTTGATCTTTTCAACGTCAAGCTTAGGGCCGCCCGGAACTCCGATAACGTAAATATTATCGCGGTTTACACGGTGTTCCTTTGTAAGCTGGTTAAGGCTGTAAGTGTCACACGGCTTGAGGAATGCAAGAACTTTGCCTTCCTTCTGGCTTTCCTTTACGAGGTACTTTGATACGTTTGCAGATGTGAAATCATCAAAAACGAAGTCCTTATCAAGTTCTTCGGCAGTTTCAAATACAGCCGGAGTTATATCATATGCAAATTCGCCGCGCTTCCAGCCGATAACACGTTTAACAGTACCGTCGGCAAGGAGCTGTTTGGCTCTGTTTATCATTGCTTCCTGCATCTCAGATCCTCCAGTCTGCGGTTAGGGCCGAGTTTTCTTACGGCCTCAGTGAATTCATTCATAGTAGCTGCAAATTTTGCACCTTCAGCTGCTGATACCCATTCAACTCTTGTGCGGTCTCTTTCGATACCGAGGAAATCGAGCATACTGAACAGAAGAGTCATTCTTCTTCTGGTGAAGTAGTTTCCGGACGTATAGTGGCAGTCACCGGGGTGGCAGCCGCAGAGTATAACTCCGTCAGCGCCGCGCTGGAACGCTCTGAGTATGAACATCGGGTTTACTCTGCATGAACAGGGCACTCTGATGATCTTTACATTTGTCGGGTAATTAAGCCTGTTTGTGCCGGAGAGATCAGCTCCTGCATACGAACACCAGTTGCAGCAGAAAGCTACGATCAGCGGCTGAAATTCTTTATTATCATTTACTTGCATATCGCGTCTACCTCCGCCATGATCTGACTGTTAGAGAAGCCGTTGAGGTCCATTGCGCCCGACGGACAAGCCACTGTACAAGCACCGCATCCTTGACATACAGCAGGATTGACACTTGCAACTCTGCGTACCTTAGTTGTACGGTCAGGCATTCTGAATTCTTTGTCTACGTATGTTATCGCGCCGTATGGACAAACCTTTTCACATGATGAACAGCCATTGCACATGAGTTCATCTGAATGAGCAACACATGGGTTGCAGGTAATACTGTTCTTGCAGAGAAGACCGATAGCCTTTGCAGCTGCGGCACTTGCCTGTGCAACAGTTTCCGGGATGTCTTTCGGTCCCTGACAAGCGCCTGAGAGGAAGATACCGGCAGTTGCGCTCTCAACAGGACGAAGCTTCGGGTGAGCTTCAGTGAAGAAATCATTTGTATCCATCTGTGTTGTAAGCATCGTTGCAAGCGGACGAGCGGTCTTGTCAGGCTCGATAGCTGCTGCGAGCACTACCATATCAGCGCTTATGTGAAGCTGCTCATTTGCAAGCAGGTCAGATGCCTGAACATCGATCTTTCCGTCTGATTTCGGAGTAACTTTTCCTACCATGCCCTTTATGTAGTGAACATTGTACTGTTCAACTGCACGGCGGTAGAACTCATCGAAGTTCTTTCCGGGAGTACGGACATCAATATAGAATACATAGACCTCGGTATCAGGATACTTCTCGCGGATGAGCATTGCGTGTTTTGCTGTGTACATACAACAGATCTTGGAACAGTAAGGCTTACCCTTACTGTCGTCACATCTTGAACCTACGCACTGTACGAATACGATTGTGTGCGGATGTGTTTTATCGGAAGGACGAAGAAGAGTACCGCCGTTAGGACCGGCAGCGTTCATCAGTCTTTCAAGTTCGAGAGAGGTTACAACGTCCGGACACTGATTATATGCGAATTCATCATACTTATCAAGCTTTATAGGATTAAATCCTGTTGCTACTACGATAGCACCATACTTTTCCTCAATGTATCTGTCCTGCTGCTTATAGTCGATTGCACCTACTGAGCAGACCTTTGAGCATACACCGCATTTGCCTGTTTTCAGCATCATGCAGTAGTTCGGATCAATTGTAGCTACCTTAGGAACAGCCTGTGCGAATGGGATGTAAACGGCGCTTCTGTTATCAAGCCCCATATTGAATTCGTTCGGTACCTTCTTCATCGGACATTTCTCTGTACAGAGTCCGCAGCCGGTACACTTGGTCTCATCAACGAAGCGTGCCTTCTTCTTTATGGTTACTGTGAAGTTTCCGACGAATCCCTTGACATCTGTTACCTCACTGAATGAATGTATAGTTATATGCTCATTCTGTGAAGCCTCTACCATTTTAGGTGTGAGGATGCAGGCAGCGCAGTCGAGAGTTGGGAAGGTCTTGTCGATCTGTGCCATTTTACCGCCGATAGTAGGCTGCTTTTCAACGATGTCAACATCGAATCCAGCCTCAGCTATATCGAGGGCAGTCTGGATACCTGCAATACCGCCTCCGATGACGAGAGCTCTTTTGGCAACCGGACTCTCACCTGCGATAAGAGGTGCATTGAGGTGTACCTTAGCGATAGCGGCACGTCCGAGGATTATTGCCTTATCAGTTGCGGTAGCGATGTCCTTATGTATCCATGAGCACTGCTCACGGATGTTTGCGATCTCAACGAGATACGGGTTAAGTCCGGCAGCAGCTGCTGCTTTTCTGAATGTATTCTCGTGCATACGCGGTGAGCATGAACAGATAACGATACCTGTCAGGTTATGCTCCTTTATTGCATTCTTTACAAGGTTCTGACCGGATTCAGAACACATATACTGATAATCCTGAGAGATGACTACTCCGGCTTCGTGACCGAGAGTCTCAGCAACAGTTTTTACGTCTACCGTTGCGGCGATGTTAGTACCGCAGTGACAGACAAATACGCCTATTCTCTGCATTTGTGTCAGACCTCCTTACTTTGCATACTTTCTGAGTGCGGTAACGATAGCCTGCTGAGGAAGTTCATCATCAAGCATAGCTGGTATCTGGTCCGGACTCAGGTGGTTATTGTCCTGCTTTCTTACAGCTGCAAGTCTTACTGCTTCAACTACCTTTGCAGGTTCAACATTTCGCGGACATCTGTCAACACAGGCGAAGCAGGTAAGACATTTATAAAGCGACTTTGAATTCATCAGGGTTTCTATATCGCCTTTTTCTACCATGTAAACAAACTGATGCGGATGGTATTCCATCTCGTCATAAGAAGGACACGTTCCGGAGCATTTTCCGCAGCGCATACACTTAAGTACATTTACACCGCTTGAACGCAGCACTTGTTCTTTTAGGTTCTTATTCATTGCTTGCCTCCTTCAGTCCGAGAGCCTCTGCGAGCAGTTCTGTGAAATAATATACAGGAAGATCAACATCAGAATTCTTCTTTAAGTTGTAAAGGCAAAGAGGACAGGCTGTTATTACCATATCTGCACCCTGATCCTTTGCTGAATTCATTACAGCATTGCTGCGTTTAGCTGCCTGAGACTTGTCCTCAAGAGTGATGTAGCCGCCGCAGCATTCATTTCTCTGTGCGTAAATGACTGGCTCTGCACCGATAGCTTTTATGAAATTCTCCATAATGGTCGGATTCTCAGGATCGTCCATAGCCATAGACTTTGACGGACGAAGCAGCAGACATCCGTAGTATGCTGCGATTTTTTTGCCCTTAAGAGGATTTGTTACCTTCTTTGCAAGTTCATCGAATCCGATAACATCACGAAGGAGTTCGAGATAGTGATAAACAGTAGTCTCGCCGCTGTAAGGTTCAGCAAGTCCGAGGTAATTATTGACCTTTGCTGCCATATCCTCGTCATTTGTGATGTCATAGTTAGTCTGCTTTATGACATTATGACAGGCAGAACATACAGTTACGAGAGGACGGCCGAGCTCCTTTGCAGCGTTGAGTGTTCTCACGGCGGAAAGCTTGGTAGCGATCTCGTCCTTAGCAGTTGTGTAAGCGCCTCCGCAGCACTGCCAGTCGGCTGGCTCTTCTAATTTTATGCCAAGAGCTTCTGCGCTGGATCTTGCGTAAACATCAAGATCCTTTGCTTTAGTTCTGAGCGTACATCCGGGATAATATGTAAAAGTTTCCATAGCACTTTCCTTTCAAATCAAGCCATTTCTTCTGGATGGAAAACTTCATCGAATTTTTCAGCTGTAAGGAATCCGAGTTCTACGCAGGCTTCCTTAAGTGAAATGTTGTCTTTGTAAGCTTTTTTCGCAGTTTTTGCTGCATTCTCATATCCGATATAAGGATTGAGAGCAGTAACGAGCATGAGCGAGTTATAGAGGTTGTGGTGCATTTTTTCCTTGTTTGCTTTGATTCCGACAGCACAGTTTTTATTGAAGCTGATTATGGATTCAGAAAGAAGTCTTGCTGACTGAAGGAAATTATAAGCACACACCGGCATGAATACATTGAGCTCAAAGTTGCCCTGTGAAGCTGCCATACCTACTGCGACATCGTTGCCCATTACCTGTACAGCGACCATTGTTACCTGTTCGCACTGTGTAGGATTTACCTTGCCGGGCATAATTGATGAACCCGGTTCATTTTCAGGGATGAATATCTCTCCGAGACCGTCACGAGGTCCGGAAGCGAGCCATCTTACATCGTTTGCGATCTTCATCATATCAGCTGAGAGCGCTTTGAGTGCGCCGTGAGCAAATACGATCTCGTCTTTGGATGTGAGCGAGTGGAACTTATTTGGAGCAGTTACGAAATCCTTGCCTGTAAGCTGACTGATAGCAGCTGCGGACTTCTCTGCAAAACCTGCCGGAGCATTAAGTCCTGTACCAACTGCTGTACCGCCAAGAGCGAGTTCTTTAAGCTCTTCGCAGGAAGCAGCGATCATTTTTCTGTCTTTTTCAAGTGAAGATCTCCAGCCGCTGATCTCCTGAGAAAATTTTATAGGAGTTGCATCCTGAAGGTGAGTACGTCCGCTCTTTACGATGCCTTCGTTTTCTTCTTCAAGACGCTTGAAAGTAGCGATGAGTGTATCAATTGCCGGAAGAACCTTGTCCTCAATAGCGATAACTGCGGCAATGTGCATAGCAGTCGGAAATGTATCGTTTGAAGACTGGCTCATGTTTATATCATCATTCGGATGGAGGATACGTTCGCCTGCGATCTCGTTGCCTCTGTTAGCAATTACTTCGTTGGCGTTCATATTAGACTGTGTGCCGCTTCCGGTCTGCCATACTACAAGCGGAAAATGCTCGTTGAGCGAACCACTGATGACTTCGTCACAAGCCCGTGAAATGGCAGCAAGCTTCTGATCGGTCATTTTTTCAGGCTTGAGTTCATGATTAGCGATTGCGGCAGCCTTTTTCAGAATTCCGAAGGCGTGAGTGATCTCTCTTGGCATAGTTTCAATGCCAACGCCGATAAGAAAATTCTCGTGACTTCTCTCTGTCTGAGCAGCCCAGTATTTGTCGGCTGGTACTTTAACTTCGCCCATAGAATCGTGTTCGATGCGGTAATCCATTCGTATCCACTCCCAGATAAATTTTAGTGTTTGTAACTGCATAAAAATAATGCAGCCCTATAATATAAGTATAACAGTATAAGCTTCAAAATTCAAATTCACAATCAGCATATCGTCATTCAATATTGATATATTCTTAACAAGCTATTTTCGATATGGTGAATATTCATATTTGTGCTTGATTGCATATTTGAATAAATATGCGATACATGTTGTTTCGACATTTTATCATTTTTGTTGCATTTGCTTAACAAATCGCTTTGGCGATTGAAGTTTTGGCTGTATTAGGATAGTATTGATCGGTAAGGAATTCCATATTCTTACGATGCAAGATAAAATCAAAGGCCAAAAGCAAATATGTACATATAAATACAGAATATAATAATTCCGTATATTATATATATCACAAGAAAGATTGATAATTATTTCACATTTGATATTTTGAATATCGCTGCGGAATTGCCGCAGCGATAAATCTTCAGGTCATATTATTCTGTATCCATTCTTGTGTTGAGTCCATATGATAATGTGGTCAGACTGTCGCCAAGATGAACGTTTTCAACAAGTACGTCTGTGTGTTCCATTCTGAGGTCAAAATGAGTGAAGTTCCAGAACGCCTTGATACCGAGTGATATAAGCTGTTCTGCTACACTTGATGCCGCAGATGTCGGAACGCAGAGTATTGCAGCGATCGGCTTGTTCTTATTGCAGAATTCCGTTAAACCTGACATATCCTCAACTGTAATATCACCG
This sequence comes from Ruminococcus flavefaciens, assembly GCA_015067005.1. Taxonomy (GTDB): domain Bacteria; phylum Bacillota; class Clostridia; order Oscillospirales; family Ruminococcaceae; genus Ruminococcus; species Ruminococcus flavefaciens_AA. The sequence continues at coordinate 157,449 of SVNH01000004.1, read as the reverse complement.
ATGCTGTGTCCGATGATCTCCGGATTGACATCAAATGCTCCTATGAGATCAAAGCCTTTGCTCTTGAAATCAAGATGACATGATATAGCTTTTCCAAGATTACCTGCACCTATAAGGATCATTGGTGTCTGGCAGTCGAGACCAAGTATTTTGCCGATCTCCCCTCTCAGGTCACTTACATTATATCCGTAACCTTGTTGGCCAAACTCACCGAAGCAATTAAAATCCTGTCTTATCTGCGAAGCTGTAAGTCCCATTTTTTCAGAGAGCTCGCGTGATGAGATCCTGACATATCCATTTGCTTCAAGCTCGCCGAGAAACCTGTAATAACGAGGTAATCTGCGTATAACTGAATTTGAAATCGTGTTCTTTGACATTGTGTATTTGCCTCTTTTCAGAGTTGGTTATCGTTTCAGATCATTTTATCGAGTCTTGTCTTGATCTCATTGAGGAAAGTTTTGGAGTCAACCTTCTTCTTGTTTTCAAGCTTTGAGATAAGGTAAAGGTCGCCGGTCATTACGCCTTCCTCGATTGTCTGAATAGTTGCCTTTTCAAGCTTATCAGCGAAATCACAAAGTTCAGGAGTATTGTCGAGTTCTCCTCTTTTTCTGAGAGCTCCGCTCCATGCGAAGATAGTTGCAACAGAGTTTGTGGAAGTTTCTTCGCCCTTGAGATACTTGTAATAGTGGCGCTGAACTGTACCGTGTGCTGCTTCGTACTCATATATACCGTCCGGTGAAACGAGTACAGAAGTCATCATTGCAAGGCTGCCGTATGCAGTTGATACCATGTCTGACATTACATCACCGTCATAGTTCTTGCAAGCCCAGATATAGCCGCCGTTTGAACGTATAACTCTTGCTACTGCATCATCGATGAGTGTGTAGAAATACTCGATGCCTGCTGCTTCGTACTTTTCCTTGTACTCTATTTCGTATATCTCAGCGAAGATGTCCTTGAAGCGATGGTCGTACTTCTTTGAGATCGTGTCTTTTGAAGCGAACCATACGTCCTGCTTGAGGTCAAGACCATAGTTGAGACAAGCTCTTGCGAAGCCTGCAATTGAAGCGTCAAGGTTGTGAAGTCCCTGAATGATACCGTCAGACTTTGTAAAATCGTGGATGAGCTCACGGGTTTCATTGCCGTTCTCATCAGTTACAACGAGCTCAGCCTTGCTTCCTTTATTTACGCGCATTTCGGTATTTTTGTAAACGTCACCGTAAGCATGACGTGCAATAGTGATAGGCTTAGTCCATGTAGGAATATAAGGCTCGATTCCCTTAACAATGATAGGGGTACGGAATACTGTACCGTCAAGAGCTGCACGGATAGTGCCGTTCGGTGATTTCCACATCTGTGTGAGATTGTATTCCGGCATTCTTGCTGCATTAGGTGTTATAGTTGCACACTTAACAGCAACGCCGTACTTTTTAGTAGCCTCAGCTGAATCAAGAGTTACCTGATCCTTTGTCTCCTCACGGTGAATAAGACCGAGGTCGTAGTATTCAGTATTGAGCTCTACATATGGTTCGAGGAGTATCTCCTTGATCCACTGCCAGAGTATTCTGGTCATCTCGTCGCCGTCCATTTCGACAAGCGGAGTTTTCATAGTTATCTTTGCCATTGAGTTTGACCTCCATTATATTTTTATCCAATTACTGCGATTTTCTTGGATCACTTCATTGATTCTCTTGTATAGTCGAGAAGTCCGCCTGCAAGCATGATGTCCTTTGTACGTCCTGAAAGCTCGCAAAGAACAGGGATAGACTTGCCGTTTGTCTTATTGAGTACGGTAAGTTCAGATTTGCCCTCAGCAACAGCCTTTCTTACATCAGCAAGTACAAGCTCGTCGCCTTGTGCAATAGAATCGTAGTCAGCTTCGTTTACGAAAGTAAGCGGAAGTATACCTGCATTTATGAGGTTAGCACGGTGGATACGTGCGAATGATTTCACGAGAACAGCCTTTACGCCGAGGTAAAGCGGTGCAAGTGCAGCGTGTTCACGGGATGAACCCTGTCCGTAGTTTGAACCGCCTACGATAATGCTCTTGCCGAGAGATTTTGCTCTCTCAGGGAAGCTTTCGTCACATACTGCAAAGCAGTGCTGTGAGATCTTCGGAATATTTGAACGAAGAGGAAGAATCTTTGCTCCGGCAGGCATGATGTGGTCGGTAGTTATGTTATCGCCGACTTTAAGTGAAACAGGAGCTTCTATTGTTTCAAGAAGCGGGGATGTCTCAGGATATGGCTTGATGTTTGGTCCGCGGAGGATCTCAACGCTGTCCATTTCAGCTTCTGAAGCCGGAGAAACTACCATGTTGTCGTTTACAGTGAATATCTCAGGAAGCTTGAATTCAGGCATATCACCGAGCTCGCGCGGATCTGTGAGATAACCTGTAAGTGCAGATACAGCTGCCATTTCAGGTGAAACGAGGTATATCTGACCATCCTTTGTGCCGGAACGTCCTTCAAAGTTTCTGTTGAATGTTCTGAGAGAGATACCCTTTGAGTTAGGTGATTGTCCCATACCGATACACGGACCGCAAGCACTTTCGAGGATACGTGCGCCGGCTTCAATAAGGTCTGAGAGTGCTCCGTTCTGTGCGAGCATATTGAGTACCTGCTTTGAACCGGGAGCAATTGCAAGTGAAACGCTCGGATCGACTGTCTTGCCCTTGAGTATATGTGCTACCTTGAGCATATCAAGCAGCGAGGAATTTGTACATGAACCGATACATACCTGATCTACCTTGAGTCTGCCGATCTCCTCAACGCTTTTAACGTTATCAGGAGAATGAGGACAGGCTGCGAGAGGTACAAGTTCACTGAGGTTTATTGTGAGTTCTTCATCGTATACAGCATCTGCATCTGCTGCGAGAGGTGTCCATACCTCTTCACGCTGCTGTGCCTTGAGGAACTGTTTTGTGATCTCATCTGATGGGAAAATAGATGTTGTTGCCCCGAGTTCAGCGCCCATGTTTGTGATCGTAGCGCGTTCCGGTACAGAAAGTGTCTTAACGCCTTCACCTACATACTCGATAACTTTGCCAATGCCGCCCTTAACCGAAAGTCTGCGGAGAACTTCAAGAATAACGTCCTTAGCTGCAACCCATGGGCGAAGTTTGCCTGTGAGCTCAACCTTAACGACCTTGGGGCAGGTTATGTAGTATGCGCCGCCGCCCATTGCAACTGCAACGTCAAGACCGCCTGCGCCGATAGCGATCATACCGATACCGCCGCCGGTAGGAGTATGACTGTCAGAACCGATCAGAGTCTTTCCGGGGATGCCGAATCTTTCGAGGTGTACCTGATGACAGATACCGTTTCCGGGACGTGAGAAATAAATGCCATGCTTCTTGGCAACTGAGCCTATGAAACGGTGATCATCGGCATTTTCAAAGCCGTTCTGAAGTGTGTTGTGGTCGATATAAGCAACTGAGCGTTCAGTTTTTACTCTTGGTACGCCGATAGCCTCAAATTCGAGGTAAGCCATAGTACCTGTGGCGTCCTGTGTAAGAGTCTGGTCGATACGGATACCGATCTCCTGACCTTTGACATATTCGCCGTCAACAAGATGCGCTCTGAGGATTTTTTCAGTTAAAGTATAACCCATTGAGATCATTCCTTTCAATACATAAGAATACATAGTAATTGTACTACATTTCATCGAGTTTGTCAAGAATTAAACAATATATTTTTGTCAGAAAAATAAAAGTTGGCTGCCTGACCGTTATTTTACAGTCTGGCAGCCAATATATACGTTGAAGTATTGTTATAGAATCCAGTAAAAATCAGTATCAGACATCGTTGCTGATTATGTCATCAAGGCTCTCACGTTTTACGACTACTCTTGATTTGCCGTCTTTAACGAATACTACTGCCGGTTTCTGGAGCCGGTTGTAGTTTGATGACATTGAATAGTTGTAAGCGCCGGTAGCGAGAACTGCGATTATGTCCCCTGCTTCTGCGTGCTGGAGCGGCATATTTTCACCGATAAGGTCGCCGCTTTCGCAGCATCTTCCCGCAATGGTAACCCTTTCATCCCTCGGCTGTGAAGCCTTGTTGGCTACGACAGCTTCGTATTCGGACTCATAGAGTATATAGCGCGGATTATCAGCCATACTGCCGTCAACGATTATGTATGTTCTGGTATTTGGTATCTCCTTGCGCGAGCCTGCTTCGTAGAGGGTTATACCTGCTGAAGCTACGATAGAACGTCCGGGTTCTATAAATATGAATGGTTTGATTATCCCGAGCTTTTCACATTCCTTGCTGACAACTGCTGATACCCTTTCCATGTATACTTCAAAAGGTACAGGATCATGCTCTTCAAGGTATTTGATACCGAATCCGCCGCCGAGGTTGAGTTCTTTTACCTCGAATCCTAATTTATTCTTTACATCGGCTATGAATCGGAGCATTACTCTTGCAGCTTCCTCAAACGGTTCAATATCGAATATCTGTGAACCGATATGACAGTGGAGTCCTGAGAGTTCGATATTCTCGCATGAGAGCGCTTCCTTTACCGCATCGAATGCTTCACCGGTCTCGATAGCGAATCCGAATTTACTGTCGATCTGACCTGTCATGACTGCTTTGTGAGTATGGGCGTCGATACCGGGTTTTAATCTGAACATGATACGCGCTTTAACGCCCATGTCCTTTGCGATTTTTTCAAGACGTGAGAGTTCACTGAGGTTGTCTACGATGATGTGCCCAACGCCATGCTCTATCGCAAATCTGAGCTCTTCATCAGTCTTATTGTTGCCGTGAAATCCAACTTTTTCCATTGGGAATCCGGCTTTTACTGCTGTATAGAGTTCGCCGATGGATACAGCGTCGAGACCGTCACCTTCGCTTGCGACCAGTCTGCACATTTCAAGGCAGCAGAAAGCTTTGCTTGCGAAATGTACCTCGCCTTTTCCATCGTAGTATTTCTTGAAGCTTTCGTGGAATCTGCGAAGAGTGTTTCTTATAAGATCTTCGTCCATAACATAGAGCGGAGTGCCGTATTCAGCAGCAAGTTCGGTTGTGTCAACGCCGCCGATAGTCAGGTTTCCCTGAGCATTTACGTCATAGTTATCTGAGATAAACATTTATATCATTCCTTTCAGTATTATAAAGCTTTATTCTTCGTCAGTAGCTATGTCCTCGATTATGCTGCGAAGTTCCTCTGCGCCTTCGCCTGTCTGAGAAGAAAACGGGATACAGTGGATCTCGTTGAAGCATGGGATCTCAGTTTCAAAAGCTTCCATACGTTTGCTGCGTTCAGTTTTGTTGAGCTTGTCTGCTTTTGTGAGGACAATCACGAATGGTGTTTCAGTGTCGATAAGATAGTTTATCATGTTCACGTCGTCAGTTGTTGGCTTATGACGCATATCTACGAGCATGAATACCAGTCTGAGATCGCGCTCCGAATTCAGATAGCCCTCAATAAGTCCTGCCCAGCGTTCTTTTTCGGACTTTGACACCTTTGCATAGCCGTATCCCGGCAGATCGACAAGGTAGATATTTTCAAGTCCGAAGAAATTTATAGTAGCAGTTTTTCCGGGAACCGAACTCACTCTTGCTAAATTTTTGCGGTTGAGCAGTTTGTTGATAAGTGTCGATTTACCGACATTTGAGTGTCCGGCAAAAGCTATCTCGATACGCTCGGGCGCTGGTATCTGTGAGAATTTACCATATGCGGCGGTGAATTCTGCTTTGTTATAATTAAGCTTCATTGTTACCTCTTTCAGTTATGACTGTATGAGTGCGGTATCAAGTACATTCTTGAGGTTATCGCAAGGTATGAACTCGATAGCTGATTTTACAGCTTCGTCGACCTCTTCAAGATCCGGTACATTAGCTTTCGGGATAACAACCTTTTTGATCTCAGCCTTGTAAGCTGCCATAGTTTTTTCACGAAGTCCGCCTATCGGAAGGACGTTTCCGTGAAGTGTTATCTCACCCGTCATTGCAACATCTGAGCGTACCGGGCTGCCTGAAAGTGCTGAAACAAGGGCTGTTGTCATTGTGACACCGGCTGAGGGACCGTCTTTAGGTACAGCGCCTTCAGGTGCGTGGATGTGTATATCATTATTCTTGTAGAATTCCTGATCTATGCCATATTTATCAGCAACACTGCGTACATAGCTTACAGCGATCTTGGCACTTTCCTTCATGACATCACCGAGTGAACCGGTCACTTCTATCTTTCCTGTTCCTTTCATAACAAGTACCTCAAGCGGCATAAGAACTCCGCCGACACTTGTCCATGCAAGACCGTTTACAACTCCGACCTGATCCTTTTTTGAAGATATGTCTTCAAGGTATTTCTTGACACCGAGAAATTCGTGGAGGTCATCGCGCTTTACAGTAACGCGTTTTACTTCCTCAGAAGCGATCATACGGGCTGTTTTACGGCATATCGAAGCAATTTTTCTTTCAAGTGAACGAACTCCGGCTTCCTTTGTGTAGAACTGGATAATGTCATTTATAGCATCATCGGTTATTTTAAGCTGTCTTGCTTTCAGACCGTGTTCCTTCAGCTGCTTCGGAACGAGATGCTCCTTGGCAATATGGAATTTTTCAACAGCTGTATAGCTTGGAAGTTCGATTATCTCCATACGGTCACGCAGAGGTCCGGGGATAGCAGATACATCATTTGCTGTCGTAATGAATACAGCCTTGCTGAGGTCGAAAGGCACTTCTATGAAGTGATCGCGGAAAGCATTGTTCTGCTCACTGTCAAGAACCTCAAGCATTGCTGATGACGGATCGCCTTTTATGTCACTGCACAGTTTGTCTATCTCATCAAACAGGATGAGCGGATTCATCGAGCCTGCCTGAGATATTGCAGTTATTACTCTTCCGGGCATTGCACCGACGTATGTCTTTCTATGACCTCTTATATCTGCTTCATCTCTGACACCGCCGAGAGATACTCTTGCGTAATTGCGTCCCATAGCCTTTGCGACAGATTTTGCGATAGAAGTCTTACCTATTCCGGGAGGGCCTGCGAGACAGATTATCTGTCCCTTTATTTCGGGATTGAGCATATGGACTGCAAGAAATTCAAGTATGCGTTCCTTGACCTTTTTAAGTCCGTAGTGGTCTTTTTCAAGCACTGCTTCTGCTTTAGGCATTGAAAGCTTGGCTTTGGTGTATTTTCCCCACGGAAGGTCAAGTATAGTATCAAGGTAGTTCTTTATAACAAAGGCTTCCTGTGAAGAAGGCGGAAGTTTTGTGAGCTTATCAGCCTCTTTCATCAGTTTTTCCTTTACTTTTTCGTCGGCTTTAAGCTCCATGATGTCGTTAATGTAAGCGTAAGCATCATCTCCGTCATCTTCACCGAGCTGTTCCTGAATTATCCTCATCTGTTCGCGCAGATAGTATTCACGCTGTCCTTTGTCGATACTGTTCTTGGTCTGCTCGTTGATGAGGTTTTCGAGCTCGAGTATCTCGACTTCTGAAGTCAGGCAGGCAAAAAGCACTGAAAGCTTGTTTATTATATTTGATTCTTCGAGAAGAGTCTGCTTGTCTCTGTAATTAAGACTGCAATTGAATGTAACGGTCTCAAACAGCTTTACAGGCGAATCCTGCGTCATTACTGATGTGAGAAGTTCCTTTGGCATACGCGGGAAAAACGATGAATATCTCTCAAAAACGTCCTTTACTGAACGCATTAGTGCTTCCGCCTCGACCTCGTCTACCTTTGTTCTTGAATAGGTAGGAGTACGCTTGACTTCTGCTCTGAGTGCATCGCCGTCGTCGATAAGGCGTACAAGATTTGCTTTGTAAACACCTTCAACAAGGACTTTCATTATATTATCCGGCAGCTTCAGGACTTGTTTTATGTCAACTACAACGCCGACCTTGTAAAGATCTGATGCCTTAGGATCATCAACGTAGGCTTCATGCTGGGTTACAAGGAATAACTTTCCTCCGTCCTTCAATGCGCGTTCGATCGCCTTTACTGATTTATCCCTCGATACATCAAAATGCATTACCATTTTAGGGAAAGCTACGAGGCCTCTCATAGCTACTGTATATATTACTGTACCATTTTCTGTGTTTTTGTCACTTTTAATTATCTGTTCCATACTGTCACCACATTTCATTGGTTTTTCATATTTATCCTGGCGCGTCTATCATCCGCCAAATATATTATACTATATCTATGTGAAAATTGCAAGTACGTTTTAACAATATATCACTCACTTATTCATAACATAGTTTTAATCAATCTTACACAGTAAATTTGTAAAAACTGTTGAAATCGCTGTTGGAACGTGGTATAATATATGTATATAGCAGTTATAGTGAAACAGTATGAGAGAATTTGTTCTGGGGGGTGTTAAAATGATAAACGGCAAAAAAATGGTTTCTCTGTGTATTTCAAGATTGCACGAACAGGAGAATTACAGGTTTATATCAAAGCTGAGTGACTCGCTGCATAAACTTGGCATTGCCCTGTTTATCTACGATATTGCCTCAGATATTTACTGGAATGAGAGTATTATCAGAGCAGAAGCTTCTGTTTTTGACCTTATAAGGTATGATAAATCCGATGTTGTCATCATAATGCATGAAAAGATCAAATCCAAAACGATAACTGAGAAACTGATAAAGCGGGCTAAAGAGCATGATACTCCGGTCATTGTTGTTGACGGCGTTTATGAAGGCTGTATGAATGTTGCTTTTGACTATGCTGCTGGTTTCAGAAATATCGTTGAGCACGTTATCTGCTGTCACGGCATTACTGATCTTCATATGTTTGCCGGTTATAAAGGAAATCCTTATTCAGACCAGCGTGAGGAAGTATTCAAGGAAGTCCTGAAAGAACACTCTATCCCCTTTTCTGATGATATGGTCAGCTATGGCGAATTCTGGGCAAGACCGACTATTGCTGCTGCTGAAAAGATTGTCGCTTCGGGAAAGATACCTAAAGCGATCTTATGTGCTAATGATATTATGGCAATAAATGTTTCGGGAGTCCTTTCAAGTAACGGTTACCGTATCCCAAAGGATGTGCTTGTTACTGGTTTTGACGGTATTGATGAGATCAATTATACTGTTCCGAGAATATCCTCTGTAAGGTGTTCCGGAATCGAACTCGCTAAAACAATTGCCTGCGTAGTTGACCGTGCTATCGGCGAAAAGGTGTATCCTGATTTTACATATGTTGAGCCTAAGCTGATAATAAACGAATCCTGCGGCTGCGATACCCTCGCTGAAAGCTTCGATACAAACAATATCCAGCGATTCAATGACCATTTTTATCAGTATCAGGACGATGCGCGTGTTCTCTCGGATATGACGGATCGCATGAATTCCTCTGAGACTATCGCTCAGGCTTCACAAAATCTTAATAACGGCGTTATACATGATATGTGCTGCCTGATTAATAAAAGCTGTCTCGATTATACGTTCAATCATTTCGAGAGCCTTGTTCCGAGCGGTGTGGACTCGGATATGTTTATGTTCTATGATACTGATTCCAAGAACGGCGAGCAGTATGACTTTAATATTGACTCGATCGTTCCGGATCTTGATAAGCTCCTTAACAGCGGTATGCCGCTGATATTCAATGTCATTGATTTCATGAACAGTCCTATCGGATACGTTTGCTTCCACTTCAAGGAATTTGATCTCACCAGCTTCTGTACTATATCACAGATAGTTTCTTCTATCGGCAGAGGTCTTGGCGGATTCATGAATATGAGATTTCAGAATTACCTTACGAAGAGGATCGAGCAGGTTTATCGCTATGACGGTCTGACAGGTCTTTACAACCGCGTAAGTTTCTCTCATGAGTACGAAAAAAAGCTTGCCGGCATAACCGACGAGAATCAGCCTGTTACTGTAATACTCGCTGACCTCGATGGTCTGAAGCGTATTAATGATATTTACGGGCATCCTGCCGGTGATATAGCTATAAAGACTGTTGCAAGCGCCTTGAAATTCGCTTGTCCGCCTGATACGCTGTGCGTAAGATTTGGCGGCGATGAGATGCTGGCGGTCGTGTTCAATAAGTGTTCAAGCAAGTATATTAGTTCAAAAATGAAAAGGTATCTTTCAAACTTCAATAAGAAAACGAACTATGAATTCAAGATTTCTGCAAGTATCGGTGTTTATGAAACAAGCACTGCTCACGATCTTGATTTTGAAACTATTATCAAAAAAGCAGACGCAATAATGTATGTCGAAAAGCAGGCTAAAAAAGCCAAAGAAGCTGCACTTTAACGTGCAGCTTCTGCTTTTATTCAGACATATTTTTGAAGTCTTCTTCGCTTATTATCGGTATGCCAAGTGATTTTGCGGTTTTGTTCTTGGAAGAGCCGGATTCTTTATCATTGTTGATGAGATAGTCTGTCTTGGATGAAACTGCGGATGCTACTTTACCGCCTTTTGATTCGATAAATGCTTTCAGTTCGCTGCGATTCTTCCAGATGCTGACAGATCCGGTTATTACGAATGTTTTGGACGTTATAAAACTATTATTTTCTGTCTCTTCTGACTTTGATATTTTAAGTTCTTCGATAAGTTTGAGAAATTCATTACGTTTGTCATCGTCGGCAAAAAATCTTACATATTCAGAGGCGAGTACGTCACCGATTCCGTCGATAGATGTAAGCTGTTCGGCTGTCAGACATATGAGTTCTTCTGGGGTTTTATACTTTCCTGTTATCAGTCTTGAAGCAGCTCTGCCAATGTTTGGGATCCCTATCGCAAGAAGCACTCTGCTGAGTTCGGTACTGCGAGAATTTTCAATAGCTTCATACAGCTTCTGGTAAGATTTTTCGCCGAAGCCTTCAAGTGATACTATTTTGTCTCTGAATTTGTCTAAGTGATAGAAGTCGCTGAAATTACGTATAATCCCCTCATCGACAAGAGTTTCAATAGTTGCTGTTGACATTCCTATGATATTCATTGCATCACGCTGGACAAAATGCTCAAATCTGCCAATGTGCTTTGCAGGACATTCTTTATTGACGCAGTGCAGCGTTTCCACATCATCATCCGATGTTATTATCTGCGTACTGCCGCCGCATACTGGACAGACTTCCGGCAGAGAGAGACTTCCGGATGCTGTTTTGTTTTCAAGTATCTGAGGTATTATCATATTTGCTTTATAAACGGTCAATGTATCGCCGATTCCGAGCTTTAACTGCTTTACGATACTCGCATTGTGGACAGATGCTCTTGATACGGTCGTGCCTTCAAGTTCGACAGGCTCAAATATTGCTACCGGATTTAGCAGACCTGTACGGCTTGCTGACCACTCAACTTCTATCAATTTCGTATCGGCTGTTTCGTCTTTCCATTTGAAAGCCATGCCGTTTCTCGGTGCATGAGAGGTTTCGCCAAGACTGTTGCCGTAAGCTACATCATCAAGCATGAGTACAAGCCCATCTGACGGGAACTCATTCGCTGCGATAGCTGATTTGAAATATTCTATTTTTTCTTTAAGATCACTTGCGGTAACTGTAACTCCGTGAACGCTCTGAAAGCCAAGAGTGCTCAGCCAGTCAAGACGTTCCTTGAATGAGTTGTTATCGTATCCCTCGGCTGAAACAAGATTGAATGCAAAGAAATTAATGTTGCGTTCTGCTGTGATCCTCGGATCGAGGTTTCTGACGGTTCCAACGCATAGATTACGTGGATTTTTGTACTTGCTTCCCTCTTCCGTTGTCGAATTCACTATTTCAAAGTCCTTGTATTTCATAAGCGATTCTCCGCGGACTACCATTCTGCCTTTGAAAGGTATCTTTGAAGGGATACCTATGATATGAAGTGCGTTATTGGTGATGTCCTCGCCTATTTCACCGTTTCCTCGCGTAACAGCCTGTACGAGGCTTCCCTTCTCGTAGGTAAGCACAAGCGTGAGACCGTCCAGTTTCCAACTCAGAAAGCCCGTATTGCTGCCGAGCCACGCTTCGAGTTCATCCGGGCTTTTAGTCTTATCAAGCGAAAGCATCCTTGATTCATGTCTGACTTTCCGGAGCGATGACACAGCCTCAAATCCGACTTTCTGTGTGCGGCTGCCGCTGAGGATTATCCCGGTCTCTTTTTCAAGTGCTTCGAGTTCATCGTATAGCTGATCGTATTCGTGATCACTCATAATTGCTACGCCTGTGTTATAGTAAGCGTTTGCAGCTTCAGAGAGCTTATCGTTTATTAGCTTCATTCTGTTTATCTTATCCATGAATTACTCCTCAATAAATCAAGGGCTGTACAATAAGTGTACTGCCCTTGTTCTTTTATAATGTTGCGTAGAGATTTGTCTCCCATGCCGGTATATAAAGCTGATGTCTGATATACAGCTTATATGACGGATTGAGTGTTTTTATCAGCAGAGGAAGTTCAAAAATATCCTCGTTTCTGTGATATAGGGAGACCATTAATTTCGGAGAATAATGTGAGATTATCTGAGCTGCTCCCCATATAGCTTCGCGCTCAAATCCTTCAACATCCATTTTTATTATTGTTGCCGCTTTTCTGCCAAGTATACTATCGACTGACAACGCTTTTACCATATTTGAGGACTCAGCTGATATAGCAGATTGTCTTCCGGATTTTGCAGCAAATGGCAGTTCACCGTCAACGCACCATGCGGCAGCATTATATGCGTAAACATGGCTCATGCCGTCAACGAATTTAGCAAGCTTCTTGAAGTTCTTTCTGTCCGGTTCAAGCGCATATATCGAAGCGTACTTGCCGTAAGTGAATTCAAGCAGTTCCTTTATGGTATCGCCGTTATATGCGCCAAGATCCACGTAAACTTCATTGAGTCCGGGCTTTATTATCTTCTTGTAAATGTCGGACTTAGGCGTTGTTACGGCAGAGAGATATTCTATCTTGCCGCTTATCTTGAAGTTGATGATGTTAGCATAAACCTTACGGGAGTAATCGTCAGCAAGGCTGTTGTAGACCTTTTGCAGCTTCTCTGCATTTTCAAGACAGTATTCGTAGGTGAATATTCCCTGACCAACTACCGGTACATCGGGAACGTAGAGCGTATGCTGTGCGGCAATGCTGTGTATCTTGTCGACTATCTCCTGATAACCGGCAGCAAATGCAAGCACCACTACAAAATCGTCGACAAGTTCTTCGACCTCTGACAGCTTATGTACATGGTAGCCTTCAAAAGAATGACCTCTTACGAAATCATCACTCGCAAAAATACCGGCAACTGCGATCTCTTTCTGCTTGAAAACGGACATGATCTTAAGAGCGCCGTCACCCATACCGTAAATGAATATCGGACGCTGTTCGTTTTTGAGCCTGTCCCAGCAAGACTGTTTTTCAGTAATGAATGATAGCATTATATCACCGCCGCTTAAACAATATCAAAATCATTGCTTGTATCCACATCGTCATAGTGATCGTGGAAGTTCATCATATCTCTGCCTCTGATACCGTACTTATCGCGCATAATATTAAGGTATTTATCAATAAGTTCGGATACCTGTCTTACGTTTTTGATGCAATGTATCTCTTTGGATGGAGTGTCAGCATCACGACTGTATATTATTATTGAACCGCATTTGAAAAGTCTCTGGAAGAAAGGAAATCTTACTTTCTTATCGGTTATCTTGTAGAGATCTATTTCATCCTCATCAACACTGAGAAAACCTGTTCTTGTGATGAACTTGGTTTCAGTAAGGAAATAACGAGTGAATGAAAGCGGAAGCCCGAATAGTGTACGTTTTTTATCAGTCCAAACATATTTGAATGCATCTTTTTTCATCAGTAATACCTCCGTCATGATATTCATATGAGTATGCTAATTATATTTTAACACAAATCCTTCTAATAGTCAACAATAAACATGAATATTTTTGGTGAATTACATATATTAATGTACTTTTTAAGAAAAAATAAAAAAATATCAGTATAATTTTGAAAAAGTTCTTTACAAGTAAGAATTTATGTGTTATAATATTATCACCGTGTACTTGGTCATGGGCTTGTCCTCGATATGCACCCTGTACTGAGTTTGCGGAATATTTATTATTCAGAGGTGCTTTCAATGTTACTGAAAGATGAAAAGACAGCCGTTATTGAGGCTAACAGAACTCACGAAAACGACACAGGATCTCCTGAGGTTCAGATCGCTATTCTCACAAGAAGAATAAACGATCTTACTGCTCACCTTAAGATCCACAAGAACGATCACCACTCAAGAAGAGGTCTTCTTAAGATGGTTGGCCACAGACGTAACCTTCTTGCTTATCTCAAGAAGAAGGACATCAACAGATACCGTGCTATCGTTGAGAAGCTCGGTCTCCGTAAGTAATCATATGTTTACTAAGGCAGAGGGGGTTCCCCCTTCTGCCTTTACGTCTATTAGAGAATCGGGTTTAGAAGTCAGAGGCAAGCGCTTTGATCCGGCTATCTGGCTGCTTATAAGTTTTTGCCTCTAACTTCTAAGAGCTCGTTCCTGATAGATACACTTAATTTTTCAGGAGGTATATCATGTTTGAAAATTACAGAAAATTTGAAACTACTTATGCCGGCAGACCGCTCGTAGTTGAAACAGGAAAAACCTGCGGACTTTCTAACGGTTCATGCTGGGTAAGATACGGCGAAACAGTCGTTATGGCTAACGTTACTGCAAGTGCAAAGCCAAGAGAAGGCGTTGACTTCTTCCCTCTCTCAGTTGACTACGAAGAGAGACTTTATTCAGTAGGCAAGATCCCGGGCAGCTTCACAAAGCGCGAAGGCAAGCCAACTGAAAAGGCTATCCTCACTTCACGCTGCGTTGACAGACCTATTCGTCCTCTCTTCCCTAAGGACATGAGAAATGATGTTTCTGTTGTTATGACAGTTCTTGCTGTTGAGCCTGATAATTCACCTGAGATCGCTGGTATGATAGCTACTTCTATCGCTATCTCTATCTCAGATATTCCGTGGAACGGTCCTATTGCAGGTATCGCTGTTGGTCTTGTTGACGGACAGATCGTACTCAATCCTACTCTTGAGCAGAGAGCAAAGACTGATCTCGTTCTTACTGTTGCTGGTACTGCTGAAAAGATCGTTATGATCGAGGCAGGCGCTAACGAAGTTCCTGAGGATACTATGCTTGAGGCCATTCTTACAGGTCACGAAGAGATAAAGAAGATGGTCGCTTTCATCAATGATATCCGCGCACAGATCGGTAAGCCTAAGTTCGCTTTCGAGTCTATGGAAGTTGATCACGATATGTTCGATGCTATCGAGGCTTTCGCTGCTGACCGTGTTAAGTTCGCTCTTGATACTAATGACAAGAATGTCCGCGATGAGAGACTCGCTCCTATCGTTGATGACATCCACGCTAACTTCGATGAGAAGTACCCTGAGCAGATCGCTATGATCGACGAGTGCATCTACAAGCTCCAGAAGAAGATCGTTCGTAACTGGCTCTATGAGGGCAAGCGTGTTGACGGAAGAGGTATCGATGAGATACGTCCTCTCGCTGCAGAAGTTGGTCTTCTCCCAAGAGTTCACGGTTCAGGTCTTTTCACAAGAGGTCAGACTCAGGTTCTTACTATCGCTACTCTCGGACCTGTCAGCGATGCTCAGAAGCTTGACGGTCTTGATGAAGAAGAGACAAAGAGATATATGCACCAGTACAACTTCCCGAGCTATTCTGTTGGTGAAACTAAGCCAAGCAGAGGTCCTGGAAGAAGAGAGATCGGTCACGGTGCTCTTGCTGAAAGAGCTCTCGCTCCTGTTATCCCTCCGGTTGAGGAATTCCCTTATGCTCTCAGACTTGTTTCTGAGGTGCTCTCCTCTAATGGTTCAACATCTCAGGGCTCGATATGCGGTTCTACACTTGCTCTTATGGATGCAGGTGTTCCGATCAAGGCTCCTGTTGCCGGTATATCCTGCGGTCTTATCACTAAGCCGGACAGCGATGAGTTCATGACAATGGTAGATATTCAGGGGCTTGAAGACTTCTTCGGCGATATGGACTTCAAGGTTGGCGGTACTCATAAGGGTATCACTGCTATTCAGGTCGACATCAAGGTCGATGGTCTTACACCGGCTATCATCAAGGAAGCTTTCGAGAAGACAAGAAAGGCTCGTCTCTATATCCTTGATGAGATCATGCTCAAGGCTATACCTGAGCCAAGATCAAGTGTTAACAAGTACGCTCCTAAGATGCTTCAGACTAAGATACCTGTTGAGAAGATACGCGAAGTTATCGGTCAGGGCGGTAAGGTCATCCAGAAGATCTCTGCGGACTGTGATGTTAAGATCGACATCAATGATGAAGGCAACGTATTCATCAGCGGTGTAAATGGCGATAACGCAAGAAAGGCTCTTCAGATCGTTGAGACTATCGCTAATGGTCCTGAGGTTGGAGCTATCTACCGCGGTAAGGTAGTAAGACTTATGGACTTCGGTGCTTTCGTTGAGATCGTTCCGGGTGTTGACGGACTTGTTCATATCTCCAAGCTTGATAAGCAGAGAGTTGAAAAGGTCGAGGACGTTGTTACTGTCGGTGATGAGATCGTTGTAAAGGTTACTGAGATCGACCGTCAGGGCAGGATCAACCTCTCACGCAAGGATGCTCTTGCAGACATTGAAGCTAAACAGAATAAGTAATAAACGAGAACGCTGCCTTAACGGCAGCGTTCTTATGATACTGTAATATAAATCGGATCGGTATCCAGAGGATGAGAAGATGGCTTTTATCAGTTTATTGTTAGCATTGCTTATTGTAGTTGTGATAGTTTGGATGGTTTTGAGCATTGGAATGGCTCTTATTATTGTTGGAACAATATTATACAACAAGAAAGAACATAAAAAATTAGGAATTGTTCTCAGAATATTTGGTTGTATAGCTTTAATTCCTTCGATCACAATAATTGTGTTGACGGTAATTGATATGTTTCATAGATCCTGATTTATCCCAATAATCAAATAGTAAAGCAAAACTGAGGCATATCCCAGGTTTTGCTGTTATCAGTGGTTTGAAAATGCTATCAATGATACTAAGGAGGAAAAATGATCGGCGATATAGTTACTGTTACTGTTGACAGACCGCTCGGCAGTTATCATCCGGTATACAAGGATATGTATTATCCAATCAACTATGGATATATAGAAGGATTGATCGCTCCCGACGGCGAAGAACAGGATGCATACATTTTAGGCGTTGATAAGCCTGTTGATAGATTCACAGGCAAAATAATTGCCATAGTTCACAGATACAATGATGTTGAGGAAAAGTGGGTAGTTTGCCCCACGAATACTTCGTTTGATAAAGAAGAAATACTGGAGCAAATACAGTTTCAGGAACAGTATTTTCAGTCGGAAATAATAATGTAGCTTCTGATTTAACTAAGTTCAAAAAGATCCCCGTAGCAGCAATAAGTGCTTCGGGGATTATCTTTTATCAGTGGTAATTATGATTCTGTTTGAGTACCATATCCTTTACCTTCATAAGTGAAGTTGTGGTACTTCTTTCGTTTTCGGAAAGCTTCATTGTTATGAATTTGATAGTCTCTTCGTAATCAGGTATCATTATGTGTTCAAGTGCATTTACACGGCGGCGGGTCTTTTCAATTTCATCCGCCATAAGCTGACACGCTTTTTCGATCTCTGCAAGGCGTATCATTTTCGGGAATACTTCGCTGAGTGAACTCACAGCACCATCGAGGTCGATCGAAGTGAAAGCAGTTCCGTAAGAATATATATCGTTACTGTCGTTTGTACGGTATTTCGGACTGAACACCGGTATATTAACGCTCATTACATTTTTTTCATCAACCTGAAGCTCAACTTCCTGCTTCGGAAGCATGAGAGCGGTCTCAAGAACTTCTCTTTGCATTACTGAACCTGCTACTGCCATGTACTTATTAGCAGTTGAGATCGCAGCTTCGACCTCTGAACGTAGCTGTCTGTTTTCCTTGATGAGGTTCATGAACTGACGCATAAGTTCATCACGCTTATCTTTCAGAAGCTTGTGTCCCCTTCTTGCTGAGGTTAGCTTAGTTTTGAGTTTGCTCAGTTCCATTCGGGTCGGATTAACGTTAAGTCTTGCCACTCACGTCACCTCATTTCTGGGTATCGTAGTATTTAACGAGGTATTCTTCTCTGATACGTCTCAACTCGCTGCGCGGAAGCAGTTTGAGGAGTTCCCAGCCGATAGACAGTGTGTCTTCAATGCTGCGGTTGTTTTCAAAGCCTTGCGAAACATACCTGCGCTCGAATTCATCAGCAAATTTAGCGTAGATGAGGTCTGTCGGAGTAAGTGCAGCTTCACCGAGAACTACCATGAGTTCCTTAGCGTCTTTACCTCTTGCATAGGCTGAGAAGAGCTGATTCATTGTGTCGGAATGGTCAGCGCGTGTCTTGCCCTCGCCGATACCTTTATCCTTAAGACGTGAGAGTGAAGGCAGAACGTCTACCGGCGGATTTATACCCTTACGGTAGAGTTCGCGTGAGAGGATTATCTGTCCCTCAGTGATATATCCGGTAAGGTCAGGGATAGGATGAGTTTTGTCGTCCTCAGGCATTGTCAGTATCGGTATCATTGTGATACTTCCCTCTTTGCCTTCCTGTCTGCCTGCGCGTTCGTATATAGTTGCGAGGTCGGTGTACATATAGCCAGGGTATCCGCGCCTTCCGGGAACTTCCTTACGTGCTGCGGATACTTCTCTGAGCGCGTCAGCGTAGTTTGTAATATCGGTAAGGATTACCAATACGTGCATTCCCTTTTCAAACGCAAGATACTCAGCGGCTGTAAGTGCCATTTTCGGTGTCGCAAGACGTTCTATCGCTGAATCATTTGCAAGGTTTATAAAAAGTACAGTTCTGTCAAGTGCTCCTGTTGAGCGGAAGCTGTCAACGAAATATTCGGATTCCTCAAATGTTATACCCATTGCGGCAAAAACTACCGCGAACTGCTCATCTTTTCCTCTGACTTTTGCCTGACGTGCGATTTGTGCAGCAAATTGTGCATGAGGAAGTCCGCTTGCTGAGAATATAGGTAGTTTCTGACCTCTTACGAGTGTGTTGAGCCCGTCAATAGCCGAAACTCCGGTCTGGATGAATTCCTGTGGATATTTTCTTGAAACCGGATTCATTGGCAGTCCGTTTACATCCATTCGCATTTCAGGAATGATCTCAGGACCATCGTCAATAGGTCTGCCCATACCGTCAAATACACGTCCGAGCATATCTTCGGAAACTCCAAGTTCCATCTGATGACCTGAAAATACTACGCTGCTGTCTTTTAAATTGATTCCGGCAGCATTATCAAACAGCTGAACAAGTGCATTTGTACCGTCTATTTCTAAGACGCGGCAGCGTCTTCTTTCGCCGTTAGTAAGCCGTATCTCAGCGAGTTCGCCGTATGTTACGTTTTCAACGTCTTTTACGAGCAGTAGAGGACCTGCTGCTTCTTCTATCGTTCTGTATTCTCTTGGCATCAGTCTTGCTCCCTTCTCAGCAGATCGTCAAGTTCTGAGGATATTTCGACTGAAAGTCTGCTGAATTCTTCATCTGTCTTTTCTTCCGGAACGTATTTGAAACGTCCGATCTTTTCGCGTACCGGCAGCGTTGAAACTTCTTCTATATCTGCACCATTCTTGACTGCCTCGTTTGCTTCATCATTAAAATTGAGTATCAGCTTCATCATGAACAGCTGCTTTTTCAGGCTTGTGTAGGTGTCAACTTCATGGAATGCAAGCTGGTGCAGGAAGTCCTCACGAATCGAACGTGCTGTTTCCATTTTGAGACGGTCAGAGGCGGACAGCGCGTCCATACCGATGAGCTTCACTATTTCTTTAAGTTCAGCTTCATCGTGGAGTATAGCCATAAAACGTGCTCTGTTCTTCATCCAGTCAACAGAAACATTGTTATCGTACCACTTTGCAAGTGAATCTGCATAGAGTGAATAGCTTGTAAGCCAGTTTATAGCCGGGAAGTGTCTCTGATACGCAAGATTTGAATCAAGTCCCCAGAACACCTTTACTATTCTCAGTGTTGCCTGAGATACAGGTTCAGAGATATCGCCGCCCGGAGGTGATACTGCTCCGATAACTGAAAGCGCACCTTCCCTGCCCTCAGTACCGTTTGAGATAACTCGTCCCGCGCGTTCATAGAACTGTGCAAGACGGCTTCCGAGGTAAGCGGGATAGCCCTCATCGCCGGGCATTTCTTCGAGACGTCCGGACATTTCACGAAGCGCTTCTGCCCAACGTGATGTCGAATCAGCCATAAGTGCAACTGAATAGCCCATATCACGGTAGTATTCAGCGATAGTGATACCTGTATAAACCGAGGCTTCACGCGCTGCGACAGGCATATCGGATGTGTTTGCGATAAGAACTGTACGCTCCATAAGTGATTTTCCAGTGTTAGGATCTATCAGTTCAGGAAATTCATTGAGAACATCGGTCATTTCGTTTCCGCGCTCGCCGCAGCCGATATATACGATAATATCAGCGTCTGCCCATTTTGCAAGCTGGTGCTGGGTAACGGTCTTGCCGCTTCCGAAAGGTCCCGGGATAGCTGCAACTCCGCCCTTTGCTATCGGGAAGAGACAATCAACTACTCGCTGACCTGTTATGAGCGGCATATCCGGAGAAAGCTTTTTCTTGTAAGGTCTGCCTTTTCTTACGCCCCATTTCTGGAGTAATGTAACGTTCTTATCTCCCTTTGCGGTCTCAATTACGCATACTGTATCATCAACATGGAATTCTCCGGATCCGATGGTTTTTACGGTGCCTTCAACCCCGTTAGGTACCATTATCTTGTGAAGGACAATGTCAGTTTCCTGCACTGTGCCTATGACGTCACCGCCCACGACCTTATCCCCTGTTTTTACAGAAGGCTCAAATTTCCAGAGAATGTCTCTTTTCAGTGAAGGCACTTCAACGCCTCTCTGAAGAAGATTGTTTCCGCAGGCTTTGCGTATGTCGTCAAGCGGACGCTGGATACCATCGAATATACTGCCTATAAGTCCGGGACCGAGTTCAACGCTCATTGGTTCGCCGGTGGATTCAACTTCTTCTCCTGTACCAAGTCCGGAGGTCTCTTCGTATACCTGTATTGAAGCACGGTCGCCGTGCATTTCAATTATTTCACCTATCAGTCTCTTGCTGCTGACGCGGACAACGTCGAACATATTTGAGTCTCTCATGCCCTCAGCAACTACAAGCGGACCGGATATTTTTACTATTTTTCCAATACTGCTCATCGGGGATCATCAGCCTCTTTCTAATTCAAAATATCTGAGCCGACTGCCTTCTCTACGGCTTCATGCAGTGCTCGCATACCGTCGCCGGTATTTCCCTCTATTGAAGGTATGAGCACTATCGAAGGCAGCTTGCTGTTTCTGTATTTGTTTATAGTGTCGCTAACAAGTGCAGCCGCCGGCTCAGTAATGTATATCACTGCAAACTCGCTTGCAGCGAGTTTTGAGATAAGTTTTTTTACTTTTTCCGGTTCAGTTTCACGAAAAACGGAAAGTCCAAGTGCTGCAAATCCGGATACACTTGCACTATCGCCTATTACAGCAACTTTATACATAGAGTTTCCTCATCCTTTCCGTGATAGTTTCGCGGTCTGCTCCACATTCCTTGCATACTTTCAGTATACGCAGGTTCTTGATCTCAGCCTCTTTTGCGATATAGTACGCTGCAAGAGGCTCTATTCCGAACGCCATGACCCTTGCTGATTCTGCATGATCTATCATGACATCGTCGCACCATTTTTCAAACTGTGCCGGAGATTCTTTAAGCATTTCAGCTGTCTCTTTATAGACGGTTCCTTCAAGGAAGCTTAGTAAAGGATCAGTTCCGGCGAGCGCTGCTCTTATGAGCGACTCTTTATCAAGTTCTCTGCTGCCGCAGACAGCTGTTTCAAGAAACTGCCGCGACTTGTTCATGACACTGCATCTGTATGCAGTTTTTATATCGGCACAGACAGTTATTAGCTGTGCGAATTTCTGCATGAAGGCATTACCGGTTTCATCTGCACTTTTCTGCATTGCTGCAAGAGCAGCGGAGTCTATATATGAATCCGAAAGCTGACCATCAAGAGTAAGAGTTGCCGTTTCGTAAGCTTTTTCAGCAGTCTCTGCCATGTATTTCGGCAGCAGATCAAACTCCTTGGATGAAAATGCTGAAACAAGTGTTTCAAGCGGAACGTTTGACGGCGCAATATAATAGTGTGCCGGATCTCTGCCTGAGAGCATAGCTTTCAGTACGGCTTTCAGATTGTGAAAATCGTTGCGGTAGAGCAGGATCTTCAGTTCTT
This sequence comes from Ruminococcus flavefaciens, assembly GCA_015067005.1. Classification (GTDB taxonomy): domain Bacteria; phylum Bacillota; class Clostridia; order Oscillospirales; family Ruminococcaceae; genus Ruminococcus; species Ruminococcus flavefaciens_AA. Next base: position 135,208 of record SVNH01000004.1, on the reverse strand, counting down.
CGCAATCGGGTGCATATGCTGAGAGCATATCCCATACTTCATTCAGGTCGTCTGAAGCAGCCTTTGATTCAAGCAGTGTTTTTAACTCATTAAGTGTAGAAGTGTTGATAAGCTGCTCTATATCATTGCGGCTCAGGAGAGTGGATTCCATAGCTTTTATAGCTGCAACTGCGCTTGCATATTCTGTATTGCTCATCCTGTCACCTACCTGAATAACTCTCTTGCAGTTATGTCTCTTACAGTTTCTTTTTCGGCTTCAAGTACAGCACGAAAACTATAATTCTCAGAAATGTTTCCGTATGTGAGAATGAAGCCGTCAGTAATATCGGCTGGTTCATCTGAGATCGTTATACTGCCGCCTTTATCTGAGGCTGCTTTTGAAAGTTTGTCTTTAAAATCAGCCGGAAGTCTTTTAAGATCATAGCTGCACATGGAGATCACACCGTCTCCTTTGCGGAGATCACGTTTTGCAAGCTTTTCTATAAGCTGAAAATATTCAGTGTCCGGAAGGCTATGGAGCTTCTGATAAGCCTTTTCAATGGCTTCATTGATACGTGTTACCTTATAGTCGAGTATCTTTCGCTTCATTGCTGAATCAATTGAAGAACAGGCAGTTTCATAATCATGCTCGTTCTTTATAGCTGCGCGCTGGATGTATTCCTTATAAGCTTTATCGGCTTTATCTTCGGCTTCGGACATTATCTCCCTGACCTTATTTTCAGCGGAATCCATTATCTTTTTTTCATTTTCTTTCTGCTGTGAGTCTATTATACTCAGAATATTTTCAAGACCGGACATTATATTCCTCCGTTCTTATCAAACTGCAATATTGTTTATAATAAGGATAGATACAAGAAGTGCAAGGATAGCATATGTTTCGACCATAGCTGCCATAATGATACCCTTACCGTTATGCTCAGGCTTCTTAGCTGTGATGCCTACACCGGCAGCTGCTGCCCTTCCTTGTGCAATACCTGAGAAGAGTCCGACGATAGCTATCGGCATTGCTGCACCGAGGAACATAAGTCCCTGCGCTGTTGAGAGATCAACCACATCTCCGCCAAGAATTCCTATCTTTCTGAGCATAAGTATCGCTGTAAGAAGACCATAGAGTCCCTGAGTACCAGGAAGAAGCTGAAGAATGAGCACCTTGCTGAATTTATTCGGATCTACTGATACTACTCCGGCAGCGGCTTCACCTACGAGTCCAACGCCCTTTGCAGATCCTATTCCTGCGAAAAGTGAAGCACAAGCTGCTCCTATTATTGCTAATGCAAGACCTAAACTATTCATTGATGTTTTCCTCCTTGAATTTAATGTATTTTGTATTTACTGTAAGCGGTGCAAATTCTCTGCCTCCGCCTGTGTAGAATTTAGAGAACAGTTCAACGAACTGAAGTCTGTCTGTGTGGACATATGCACCAAGCAGGTTTATTGCAAGGTTTACGGTGTGTCCGACTATAAACACGATCACCAGCAGAATAGCTTTTAATACAAGATTCTGCGGCATTGTGCCGATTAGATTTATTACACTTGCGATCGAACCTGTTGCAAGTCCAAGCGCAAGAAGTCTTGAATAAGAGAGTATATCTCCGAGGTAGCCTGTTGCTGTGTTATAGAGCGCATAAAGTCCGCCGAAAAATTTTCCGAAGACTGACTTTGAGCTTCTGCCGGACGTAAGTACCAGCAATACAACTCCCGAAAGCAAAAGCGGTGTGCCTATTGATTTAAGTACAGCCGGAACATCTGTTAGTATAGAAGCTCCGAGCGGTGCAGCTCCGAGAACTATCATATAGATAGGCAGAGTGTCGAGCACAGCGTCAAGTTTTCGTCCATCATCCCACGACATTCTGAATGAGACTGCAACTCCGAGAAACAGGTGAAGTATACCAAGACCAAATGCGTAAAGCAAAAGCTTTATCGGATCGTTCATCGGTTCAAACCAAAGTGCAATACTTCCTATCTGCTTTCCACAGAATTCTTTTCCTATCACCTGCACTATATCACCGAACCAGCTTCCGAAAAGAGCTCCCCATATAAGAGTTGATATACCACAATTCCGGAACATTATCAGTGTTTTTTTCATGCTTTCTTCAAGTTTGAATCTCTTCAGTGCTATTGTTGTGCCTATGAGCATCAAAAGACCGTAGCCTGCATCTGAAAGCATCATTCCGAAGAATAGGTAATAGAAGAAGGACATTACCGGTGTTGGATCAACATCCTTTTTGCCGGGCATAGCGTACATTCTTGTTATGCTCTCGACCGGTGATGAGAATTTGCTGTTTTCAAGCAATACCGGCACATCGTCTTCATCGGAAGGATCTGTATATTCTATGAAAACTGTATATTTTGCTTCGAGTTCCTTCTGAAGACTTTCACAATATTTTTCCGGAATATAACCATTCAGTACGAATGTTGTTTCAGTGAATCCGAGCGAACTGAGAACGTCATATTTATCCTTGCGCATCTGAAGATAATCAACAGCGAATTTAAGCTGTTTTCTCTCCGTCTGCAATTCGATTATCCTGTTCTCACATTCAGTAATCTTCTGTTGAAGATCCGAGTTTTCCTGTGAATACAGCTTGATAAGTTCTGAAGGCGTTTTGCTTTCGGTTTCTGAAACTGGTATAAAGGACATCATCCTGAGAGCGTTCATTGCTTCTTCATAGACTGTCTTGCTGCAAAGCAGAAAGATATTGGTCTGCTCTTTTGAAGCTGAAACTATTTCACAATAGCAGCCTTCCGGCAGTTCTGCTTCAATTGAATCAGAATCTGCCATATAAGATAGCGAACCGATTATTGCCGATGTTGCGGCAGTACCTTTGAAATCAAGCGGGACATCAAGCTTTTTCCACTGCTCCAGAGTATCGCTTTTTATATTATTCTGCGCTATCTGAGCCTCGCTGTCGGTTATTATACGGTTATTCCTTATGATCTCACCTGCGATATTCATTATTCTGTCGATCTGCATCGCTTCTCTTCCGAAAGCGTGTTTTTCAACTTCTGTTCTGCTTCCTATCATCTGAGCTATTCCAGCTTTTTCAGGTGCATATATCTCAAGTATATCAAGTGCCTGTGCCGCTGTGCTGCGGAATTTTTCAAATTCACTGATTATCGAAGTGACATTTGTTCCGGATAACTCTTCTTCGTTATGGCATATTTCAACTACGCCGCGGCGCTGAAGAAGTTCGATGATCTTTTTACTGTCTGTCAGAAGCGCGATCAACTCAATTTTTTTCATTTTGAGTTTCGCCATATATTATATCACACTCCTTATTCTGTTCTCGTTCAGAATATACTGTTGATTATCTCGTCAATTGTTCGGGACATATTCTTCTCAGAAATGTCTTTGAGATTTTCGAGATCTTTTTCGAGTTCAGCCTCTGCTTTTTCCCTGTGTGAAGCTAACATCTTATCATATTCTATTCTTTGGCGATCGGATTCGGCATTAGCTTCACCGATCTTTTTCTGAATGATGTGTGCTGAATTTCCGACAGCATTATTGATTATCTCGTCCTTACGCTTACGCGCTTCAGCATTTTTTTTATTCACTTCACTTTCGGCTTCGAGAATTCTTTTTATAGCTTCGGATGCCATATTCTCCCTCCTTTACAAAAATGACCATCAGTCATTATGTGAGCTGATATTATTATAGAACACTATTTGCAATTTGTCAATACTTCGTGTGACAAAAAAACAGAATGGGAGCGATCCCTTCAGACAGCTCCCATTAAAAATATTTAACTCACGTTGTTATTATACCACAAACGATCTATGCTGTCAAGTGAAACAGTCAGAAACTTATTCCATTTTAGCATAGGATTATACTCCGAATATCTCATATTCGCCCTGTTTAAGTGAAATTGAACGATATTCGCCTTTTTTCAGTATATTATCTCTTTCAGCGATATATGCGTTAAGTATCGCACGGCTCATATTTGTTATATCAGGTCTCTGGACTGCTTCTTTTGGCGTTAAAAGCAGAACTTCACTGTTTTCGTAGCCGTCTGATACAGGTTCTCCGGATATGTATTTCAATGTGAAGACTACACACCACTGATCACGCTTGAACTGTATCGAAAATATCGAATCCGCTTCCGCATTTACTGAAGTTTCCTCGAAGAATTCTCTTTTTACAGCCTGTGTGGGGAGTTCGTCCTCTTTAACATATCCGCCGGGGATAAGTATCCTGTTTTTTGCCTGTCCATAAGTATGGCGGACGAACAGGATCTTCCCGTCAATTTCGAGTATACCGCAAACTGCGTAATAACGATTACTCATCGGCTTTGTTTACACTTATTCCAAGAACATTAAGGCTTTCATCGTCAACGAATGAAGGACACTCAGACATAAGTTCACTTGCGTTCTGAACCTTCGGGAACGCAGTTACGTCACGAAGACTTTCAGCCTTGCACATTATCATAGCAAGTCTGTCGAGACCGATACCCATACCGCCGTGAGGTGGCGCACCGTAACGGTAAGCATCAACAAGGAATCCGAATTTTGCTTCTATCTCTTCATCAGTCATACCGAGCGCTTCAAACATCCTCTGCTGAAGCTCATAGTCAGTTATACGCATAGAACCACTTGATAATTCTGTACCATTAAGCACAAGATCCCATGCTTTTGCACGAACATTTGCCGGACAAGTATCGAGGTAATCAAGACACTCTTCCATAGGCATTGTGAATGGATGATGTGCTGCTACCCATGTGTTATGCTCTTCGTCGTACTCGAAGAATGGCATTTCTGTGATCCAGAGGAAATTGTACTTGTCCTCGGGAATTACGTCAAGACGCTTAGCACAGATAAGTCTGAGCGCACCTAATGTTGTGAGTACGGTCTTAGTCTTGTCAGCACAGATGAGTACAAGGTCACCTTCCTTAGCGTCAACAGCTGCACAGATCTTTTCAAGGTCGCCTTCACCAAGGAACTTCTTGAATGAGCAGTTTGGCTCATCTGCCCAGCGGATGTAAGCAAGTCCCTTTGCACCTATACCTTTTGCGTGTTCAACGAGTTTGTCGATTTCCTTGCGGGTATATGTAGCCGCACCATTCTTGACATTGATAGCGCGTACAGTGCCGCCTTCTTCGACTGCTCCCTTGAATACTGAGAAATCAATATCCTTAACGGCTTCAGTTATATCCTGTATTTCAAATCCGAAACGTGTATCAGGCTTGTCTGAACCGTAACGGTTCATAGCGTCAGCAAAAGTTAGTCTTGTAAGAGGGGTCTGAATCTCAACATCAAGCACTTCTTTGAAAACTCTCTTGATGAAGCCTTCAACACATTCCTGAATATCTTCTGAATCTACGAATGACATTTCAAGGTCGATCTGTGTGAATTCCGGCTGACGGTCAGCACGAAGATCCTCGTCGCGGAAGCAGCGTGCAAGCTGTATGTACTTATCATATCCAGCGACCATGAGAAGCTGCTTGTAGATCTGAGGTGACTGCGGAAGTGCATAGAATTTTCCCTGATGTACTCTTGAAGGAATGAGATAGTCTCTTGCGCCTTCCGGAGTTGATTTCATCATCATTGGAGTTTCGATCTCGAGGAATCCGTTCTCGTAGAAGTAATCGCGCGTTACCTTTGCGATCTGGTGACGCATGATGATGTTCTGCTGGAGAGGGGCTCTTCTGAGGTCAAGATAGCGGTATTTGAGACGTATCTCTTCGTTAGCTTTTGTATCATTCACGATCTCAAATGGTGTTGTCTGAGCTTTTGCAAGGATCCTGAGATCGGTAACGAATATTTCAACGTTTCCGGTTTTGAGTTTATCGTTCTTGCTTTCGCGCTCACGTACCTGACCTTTTGCCATAAGTATATATTCGCTGCGGCATGAAGCAGCTTTGTCAAACAGTTCACGGTCTGTTTCATCGTTGAAAAGAAGCTGTACAACGCCGGTCCTGTCTCTGAGGACGATAAACACTACGCCGCCCTTGTTTCTTACTCTTTCTACGAAGCCGCCTACTACTACCTCTGCACCGATTTCGGTAACTTCACCGCAGTAATGTGTTCTTTTTAAACCTTTCATGCTGTCTGCCATTTTATTTATCCTCCCCTGTAAATGCGAACAATGAACCATTTTCATCGTCGATGCCATCGAGCATTTTATTGAAATATATTTCCTCAAAAGTGGCTTCAAACTTATCGTCAAGATTGATCACAGTTTCTTCGCCGCTTTCCATTTCTTTAAGCTTTGCTTTACCGTCTGCAAGTTCGTTGTCGCCAAGTACCATTGTAAACGCTGCACCGATCTTATTAGCGTATTTCATCTGAGCCTTGAGACCGCGTCCCATTAAGTCATACTCAGCAAAATAGCCGTATTCACGAAGCTGCGCTGTAAGTGACATTGCTTTTTCGAGCGCTTCGTCACCCATAGTTGCGAAGTAAATATCACATTTTTTAGGTGCGAGATAATCGCAGTTCTGCTTATCCATTACAAGAAGAAGACGTTCAAGTCCCATACCAAATCCAAGTGCCGGAGTATGCTGTCCGCCAAGCTGCTCTATAAGACCGTCATAGCGTCCGCCGCCGCAGACTGTTCCCTGCGCGCCGATTTCTGTGGTGATGAACTCAAAAACTGTCTTTGTGTAATAGTCAAGTCCACGTACTATCTTCGGATCAATAGTATAGTCGATGCCTGCATTATCGAGGTATCTCTTTAATTTTTCAAAGTGATCCGAACACTCATCGCAGAGATAATCGAGAATAACCGGTGCATCCTTGGCTATCTCACGATCCTCCGGGCTCTTACAATCAAGTAGACGCATCGGATTCTTGGCGAGGCGCTCCTTGCAGGTGTCGCAGAGTTCGTCCTTATGTGGCTCGAAGTATGCTCTCAGAGCTTCATGATACTTTGCACGGCAAGCCGGACATCCGATTGAGTTTATGTGAAGTTCGATATTTTTTAATTCAAGGCGATCGAGAATTTTTTTAGCAAGAGAAATTACCTCTGCATCTGCTGCCGGAGACGGACTTCCTGCCATTTCGAGTCCGAACTGGTGGAACTCACGAAGTCTTCCTGCCTGAGGTCTCTCATGACGGAAGCACGAGATGATGTAGAATATACGCTGAGGAAGTGCCTCATTAAGCAGCCCGTTCTGGAGCATTGCGCGTATAGCGCCGGCAGTTCCTTCGGGGCGCAGAGTGAACTTTGTCTCCTTTGCCATAACGGTGTACATTTCCTTCTGAACAACATCGGTAGTTTCACCGACAGAACGCAGAAACAGATCAGTATTCTCGAAAGTAGGAAAACGAAGTTCTCCGAATCCAAAGCTTTCAGCAGTTTCACGAGCGATCTTTTCTACCGTGTGCCATTTGTGGATGTCTCTTGGAAGTACATCTTCTGTGCCGTTAGGGCGCTTGATATTTATAGCCATAAATTTTCAGCCTTTCATTAATTTATAGGTAATGAAAGAAAGGAGCTCTTTCACTCATTACATGAAAAATTGTCCCTTAAAAGGGACAATTGATAGATCAGATACTTGGAGTTCCAACCTCACGCCAGTCAAGATCACCGCGTTCGAGAGCAAGGATGAGTGCTTCTGCTGTGGCAATATTTGTGGCTACCGGCACGTTATGAACATCGCACAATCTGAGTAGATTCATGCCGTGAACATCAGTTGCCTTGGGATTGATAGGATCTCTGAAGAAGAGAAGTACGTCTACTTCGTTGCAGGAAAGAAGAGCAAGTATCTGTTCTGCTCCGCCCTGTCCGCTGAGGTATCTCTTTATGGGGAGACCTGTTGCTTCGCTGACTTGTTTTCCTGTTGTATTTGTAGCTATAAGAGTATGCTTTGAAAGAATTCCACAGTAAGCACTGCAAAACTGAACCATGAGTTCTTTTTTTGCGTCGTGTGCAATGATTGCAATCTTCATAAATTACATTCCTTTCCCCGTCTCGGTACTTATTTTTCTGTATTATGAACTTTGAGTATGCAGACCAATGCTTTTAGTATCTATAATGATTTTCTGTATCTTAGTTATTGAATGTAAGCGGTACGAATTCGCCGCCGAGTCTTTTAGCTATTGCATCAAACGCCTTGAGCGCTTCAGAATCAGTAGGGATAGGATTACCCTTGCCGGTAGCAACTGTCATCTTGAAGTCATCAGGAATAACGCCGATAAGCTGGATTCCTACCTTATCAATGATCTCATCAAGATTTGCGACGAGACCGTTTCCGATAACCTTTTTGCTTACCTTATTTATTATAAGTCGCTGACTCTTGTTACCTCTGTTGTAGAATTCATCGGACATAAGGCTTGCATCACGTATACAAACCTGATCCGGTGTTGAAACAACAAGTATGAGGTTTGACTGTTCAACTATATCAAATACGTGCGAATTGATACCGGCACCAGTATCAATGATTATGTATTCAAAGTATTTCTTTACGGAACGGCATATCTCACCGATCTGTTTTGCGTCGACCGGGGTTAATGTCTTAGGAGCGCAAAGAATGCTGAGATTGCTTGCCATTGGTACTTGTGCTACTGCTTCGAGTGCAGTTTTCTTGCCGTTAAGAACTTCACCGAGATCGTGGTCGATCCTTGTTTCCATTCCGAACATGATGTCGAGACATCTTAGTCCGAAATCCAGCTCAATGATAAGAGTTCTGTGTCCCTGCTTAGCGAGAGTATAGCCGAGACCTGCACAGACTGTCGACTTACCGGTTCCGCCTTTACCTGAAGTTACTGCAATGATTTTAGCCATTTCTTTTCCTTTCCGATATCCGCAAGCCAGAGCAGTATAGCTGCTGAACGGCACCGGATTCTGCAAATCGTATAAGATATTGATAGTACAGCGCTGCTGCGAACACTTCAATACTAACCTAAAATATATTATAACACAAAAACAACAGTTTGTCAAAGAAGTTTTTGTGCAAAAAACAAAATTGTGAATAGTAGCACTTTTGTACGTTGATTATTGTGCACGTTATACAAAAACGATAGGACAAGCGTTTTGATACGAACTAATATCTTACGTTTTTATGTATCGGACTAATAATTATCTGCGGTAATTCATAATTTGTCAATATCTATATTTATTTTACCATATTCCGCTTTGTTTGTCAACATTAAATCCGGCTATAAATTGCGATTTTGCTTAAAAATGTTCAATTATTGACAATTTCATGCATATGTGATAACATACTAATGAGGTGTTGATATGAAAAATCCTTTCAGATATTCGTGCGACAATAAGCGATACCATACATTGAATTACTATAATCGCTCGAATTTCGGCGAAAAGATATATAAAGCTGTTCTGAACTGCGGATTCACCTGCCCGAATATTGACGGAAGCAAAGGCAGAGGAGGATGTATTTTCTGCGATGCGGGCAGCGGGTATTTTACACGTCCGGAACTGAGCGTTTTGCAGCAGCTTGATTCAGAGATCAGGAGAATAAACGGTAAATTGGGATATGTACCAAAGATCGCTGCATATTTACAGTCCAATACCAATACTTATACCTCGCCTGATACACTTCGGACGATAATGGATAATATCCTGTCTTATCCGGAAATTTCCGGTATAGCTGTCGGCACCCGCGGTGATTGCCTTGCGGATGATATGCTCGATATGCTTGAATATTACTCGCACCGTACTGCTCTTACAGTAGAACTCGGTATGCAGACTGTACATGATAAAACTATAACTCTTATCAACCGCTGCTGTACACACAGCGAGTTCCTCGAAGGATACCATAAACTTAAAGAACGCGGTATACGCGTTTGTCTTCACATTATAAACGGTCTGCCGGGTGAGTCGGCAGATATGATGCTTGAAACTGTTCGTCAGGCAGCTGCACTCTCCCCTGACGCGGTGAAACTCCAGATGCTTCACGTTATCCGCGGTACAAGGCTTGCTGAAATGTACAGCAAGGGTGGTATTGAGCTTCTGAGCAAAGACGAGTATATTGATATTGTTGTACGTCAGCTTGAATTGCTGCCGCCGGAGACTGTGATCGAGCGAATTACAGGCGATGGCGATAAGTCTAAGCTTATTGCTCCGATGTGGAGCAAAGACAAAATTTCTGTACTCGGCGGTATTGATAAGCGCCTTGCTGAACTTGATACGTACCAGGGCAGGTGTTACAGTAAGTAATTCCTGTTACTTCCTTCCCTCGGCGCAAACCCAGCTTGTACCGTCTTTTGTATGTATGTTCACGCTGCTGAATCCTGCTGCTTCAAGCAGACTGCGGAATTCAGCGATTTTCGGGTTGTATAGCGAGTATTTTCGGATATTGTCCATATCCTCTTCGCTGAGATCTGCGTCGCCGTTTATGTCCGCAACTATCAGGAATATTCCATTGTTTTTCAGAACACGATACACTTCTTTCAGATTATTCTGCGGATCCGGCCAGAAATAAAAACTCTCGACTGTAATTATACGGTCAAAGCTGTTGTCATCAAGAGGTAAGCTTTCAACGGAAGCCTCGATTATTTCCATTCTTCCGGTGCTTATCATTTCCGCATTTGTATCCTTACTCATTCTTACTGAGACATCTGAGTAGTCAACTCCCATGATATGTCCGGACTTAGTCATGCCTGCGATTTTTGAAAGCGTTGCACCTCCGCCGCAGCCTATGTCAAGTACGCTGTTATCGTCATTCAGTTCGAGGAAGCCAAGTGCCCAGTCTGTCACGTCCGAGTGGTGCTCGTTCATACTGCTGAGCATTTCAAATCCAGCTTCTCCCTGCGGCTTACGCGGGTTTCCGAGTTCGGTCACAGATTTAATCTCATTACTCATAATATTTGATCCTTTCAACAGAAAGAGCGAACATTGGTCAGCCTCCCTCAGTTCGCTCTTGTTTTTTATTCAACGGTTACGCTCTTTGCCAGATTTCTCGGCTTATCAACGTCATAACCCTTTGCTACTGATACATAGTATCCAAGAAGCTGGAGCGGTATAACAGCAAGACTTCCGGCAAAATGCGGATCTGTCTGCGGAATGTATACTGTGAAATCCGCAGTATCTTCCATGCTGTAATTACCATAGGTCGTAAGTCCCATGAGAGACGCACCGCGGCTTTTTACCTCTACCATGTTACTGATGGTCTTTTCGTAAAGATCCTGCTGTGTGAGTATACTGATTACCAGTATGCCGTCTTCGATAAGGCTGATAGGTCCGTGCTTGAGTTCGCCTGCGGCATATGCCTCGGAGTGAATGTAGCTTATCTCCTTCATTTTGAGACTTCCCTCAAGTCCGATAGCATAATCTATGCCTCTGCCGATAAAGAAAGCGTCCTTTGCACTTGCGAGTTTATTTGCAAACCACTGTAAACGTTCTTTATCTTCGAGAATTTTCTCGATCTTATCCGGGATCGTGTAAAGCTCTTTGAGAAGCTCGCTGCACTTTTCTTCGGACATCTCCCCTCTTGCGACTGCAAATTGCATTGCAAGAAGATAACCTGCGATAAGCTGTGTGCTGTAAGCCTTTGTGGTAGCAACCGAGATCTCAGGTCCGGCAAGAGTATAGAATACATTATCAGCTTCACGCGCGATAGATGAACCAACAACGTTCACGATACCAAGCGTCTTGATACCCTTATCCTTAGCTTCTCTGAGAGCAGCAAGACTATCAGCAGTTTCGCCGGACTGACTTATTATTATTACAAGGCTGTCCTTAACGAGCTGCATTTTTCTGTATCTGAATTCGGAAGCGAGTTCAACACGTACTGGCAGTGAAGTAAAATCTTCAATTACATACTGTACAGCCATTCCGACATGATATGCTGAACCACAAGCTACGATATAGATCTGGCTGAGTGACTTCATTTCATCGTCAGTTAGACCGATTCCGCTGAAATCTATTTTACCGTCTTTTACAACTGAATTTATAGTATCTCTTACTACCTTTGGCTGCTCATGTATTTCCTTGAGCATGAAATGCTCATAACCGCCCTTTTCAGCAGCTTCTGCATCCCATTTTATCTCTGTGAGTTCCTTTTCGATCTCTTCACGGTCTATATTATAGAAGGTTGCTGTGCCTTTTGTGAGTTTTGCTATTTCACGGTTGCCGATATAGTAAACGTTTCTTGTATATTTGAGAATAGCAGGAACGTCAGAAGCAACATATGTCTCACCGTTTGAGATACCGATTATCATCGGACTGTCCTTACGTGCAGTGTATATTTCCTCAGGATAATCCTTGAACATAACTGCAAGTGCATAGGAACCTCTTATTCTTATCATTGCTCTTGCGATTGAATCGACCGGACCAAGAGCATATTTCTTGTAGTAATAGTCGATAAGCTTGACAGCTACCTCAGTATCAGTCTGTGAATTGAATGTATATCCGCTTTTTGTAAGCTTTTCGCGGAGTTCCTGATAATTCTCGATTATACCGTTATGCACTGCGATAACGTTTTCGTCATCACTGCAATGCGGATGAGCATTGAGTGTTGAGGGTTCTCCGTGAGTAGCCCAGCGGGTATGTCCGATACCGCAGGTACCCTTTACAGCATCGCCGTTATTGGTCATTTCCTTGAGAACCTTGAGTTTTCCCTTTGCTTTGACTATTTCAGTTTCAGCGCTGCCGTCCCGGACAGCTATACCAGCCGAATCATAGCCTCTATATTCAAGCTTTGAAAGCCCGTCAAGCAATATAGGAGCAGCCTGAGAGCTTCCTGCAAAGCCTACTATTCCACACATAATATATCCTCCATTAAAAAATAAAAATATATACAAACATTATAGCACAATAACTGAATAATGTCAACTGCTATATGTTAGGAGTGTGAGCGTTCAGTTTTATCGACTTTCTTGTAGAGGAAAGTATCACTGTTTTCACGCAGTTCAAGAGAATCCTTTATAACATAGCTCGATGCTTCGTACTTTTTGCGTACTGTTTTGAGACCGGATTTGATGCTGAACACCACTATCAGTGCTATGATAGCTGATATTACAAATGCGATAATAAGTGATCTTACAGGGCTGAATTTTTTCTTTTCAGATTTTTCTGTACTTTTTGTCTGCTCAGAGAGGTTTACGGTTACTGAACTTATCTCATTATATGCCGGTGCGTAATCGCTGTATTCAGCTGAATATGCGGCGCAGGCTTCAAAATTTCCGGTGCAGCCTGATGTAAGGTCTGATCCCGGGATGAAAAATACAGCCAGTACAGCTGCGAATATTATAAATAACTTGCGTTTCATTCTGATAACCTCCTCATCGTGACATAAGGTACGAGATGCCGAAGATAACAGCTGTACCGATTGCAGTTATTGCCGAAAACAGTCTTATTGCTGCGCCGGTATCTATCGGAAGGTTTCCGACGAATTTTCCAGTCTGACCGTTCATAGCAAATGTGTATTTATTGCCGTCCCATGAGGTATTCAGTATCCATACCGGATATAATGCGTATTTCCCCTTTCCGTCATCAAGTGATATGTTTGCGTACTCAGTCGATACACTGTCGTAGCCTTTTACGGTATCCTCAAAAATAGCCTTTGTACTATTTTCGATTCGCTCGTTTGCTCTTGATACACTGTCCTCAGCCGAAACATCATAACGATCAGCTAAATATCCAGATAGATAGGCTGTTTTGAAATCAACAGCGTCCTTGAAATCATAAGGCTCTATTGATTCCATGATCTCAGGATCCATTTTTGTTGAGCCGTCAACCGGTACGTTTTCAAATCCGAGTGTTCCCGCTCTGACTGCTGAATAATAGCTTGTTTCAACATAGTTATAGTCGTCGTCGCTCCAGCTGTGTTCTTTTTTTGCTTTGAATATTATACGTGCATCTGCTTTTGCGTCAAATAGCCACATCGGAACGTATACGCCTTTGATCTCGTCAATATGATTCTTTTGCTTGAATACTGCCGGAACAAGCTTCTTGCTCTTGATATATTTGTCAAGGGCACTTTTAGCGGCTTCCTTGTCAAGCTTGAATGGTATAACGTAATCTGGTTTGAGGTCACCCGAAAGACTTCCTGTCATCACTATCGGACTGTCACAGTATGGACAGCTTGAAGCTGCTGTTGTATTATCGGTTACTATCTGAGCACCGCATGACTGACAGTGGTAAACACTCATATTTTCAGCCTCGCCGGAAGCCCATTCGCCGCCGGCTGATGTATCCCAGTTCATGTTGTTCTCATCCGGAGTTTCTACCGCTTGATTGAATTCCTGTACCGCTTCTATGTCAAATTCAGATTCGCAAAACGGACACTTCATGCTTTGTGTTCCGCTGTTGAATTCAAGCTTTCCGCTGCAAGCCGGACATTTATACTCTAATAATTCTGACATTTTCTTACCTTCCTTGTTGTTTATAGTAATAGCGCAGCTTCGCTTACGACCGGTAGCTGCGCTATATAGGATCATATTACTTTACGATGTCGTCATCATTGAAGGGATCTCCGCACTCCTCGCAGAATTTAGGCGGATTAAACGGATCAGCAGGTTCCCATCCGCACTTGTCACAGCGATAGAGAGGAGCGCCTGCCGGCTTAGGTTTGCCGCACTCTGAGCAGAACTTGCCCTTATTTACAGCACCACATTCGCAAGTCCAGCCATCAGCGGATACTGGTGCCGGCTTAGGCTTGCCGCACTCTGAACAGAACTTCTTTGAGTTGATCGCACCGCACTCGCACTGCCACTTATCGCCGCCTGCTGCCTGCTGAGGTGCAGCAGGTGCAGCGTTAGCTGTATTGTCAAGCGGCTGTGTAGCCTGCTGTGCCTGTGCCATCTGGAAGAGATTCTGTGCATTGAAGCCGCCGACATTCTGAGCCATTCCCATGCCGAAAAGTCCCATTGCAGCGCCATTAGGATTGTTTGCAGCATTCTGCATAGCCTGAGCCTGAGCCTCAACAAGAGTTGCAGCGGCATTATTAGGATTTGTATTCCAAACGCGGTCTTCAAACTGCTGGATGCGTTTTGTATCTTCATCAGAAATAGTTGCAGAGTTTATCGAAACTGTTTCAAGAGAAAGACCTCTTCTCTCAGTCCAGTTAGCATTGAGCTCTGACTGCATAGCTTCCTTTACTTCTCTCTGTCTTACCGGGAGTTCATCGTATCTTATGCCGCTTGCAGAGATCTTTCCGAAAGCAGGCTGGAGATAATCAAGAAACTCGCTCTTAAGTTGCGAATCGAGATTTGAACGTCCATATGAACCGGAAACGTTGCCGCAGACATTTGCAAAGAAAAGTACCGGGTCAACTATCTTGTATGAATATATACCGTTGCAGCGAACTCCAACAGTGAAATTTCTGCCTATTTCCTGATAGTTTATTCTGAACGGGATCGGATTCTGAGTTCCGAATTTATTGTCGAGGATCTCCTTCATGTTGAAGTAGTAGATGCGCTGATCCTTTGCAACATCACCGCCGTGTTTGATACGCTCCCACATTTCTTTGAACGTGTTCTTGAGACCTGCTCCGAATGTACTTGAAAACAAGCTTGGTGCTGTACCTGTCTCATATTTATAGATTCCGGGCTGAGTTGCGATCTCAGTAACTACACCCTGATCGACCATTATCATTGCCTGACCTTCATGTACTACGATGGTACTTCCGTCAGAGATGACATTTTCATTTCCTTTTTTGTTTGATGAATGCTTGCCGACCTTTTTTTCACCGCGTACTACGAGTGTTTCAGCAGGGATGGATTCACAAACGAAGAATTCTTCCCATGTATCAGCAAGTGTTGATAACGAGCCGACAAGTGCTGCCTGTATGATTCCCATATTAATGCTCCTTCCGGGATAGATCCCTGTAATAATATTATTCGGAAATAAAGTATATGTACTAAAAATACATTACATTGACATTATAACATAATTTAAACAAAATAGCAATAGTTTAATGCGAAATATTTGTTATTATTCCCATTTGCTCCATATTTCAGGAAAAAAACCTATTACGGCGTTTTTTCCGCTGCGGACCACCGGGGTTTTTATAAGCTGTGGATTTTCGAGAAGTTTTTCTTCCTTATCAGCATCAGAAAGGTATTTCATGAGTGTTATAGTATCCTGATCCTTTGCTTTGTAGTTTATCATTTCCTCTATACCGCCGACAGCCTGCTTTACGCTGTTGAATTCGCCTTTGCTCATTCCTTTTTCAGCCATATCTATAAGTTGATATTTTATTCCGCGCTCTTTGAACCAGCGCTCAGCTTTTTTAGTGTCGAAGCACTTTTTGGCTCCGAATATCTGTATATTCATATCAATTACCCTCGTTTAAAAATGCAATATCTATTCCTGCTTCTTCGTCAGATCTATGGAAGCTTATCTCATGCAGATCAAGACCGTTTTGTGCGAAATATATCCTCGCAGCTGTAAAATGTGAGAACAAAGGTAACCTCAGAGTGTACGTTACCGGTTTGACGTTAGTTCCGTTCCATGTCAGGGTGCCGCTCGCAGTACCCATGAAGAAAAGCGTTACAGGTATCTGTGCAAGTTCGCTCTGAGTTGAAGACGCACTCAGACTGACTTCAAACCATCCCGGTTCATTAACTGTCAGAGCGAAGCAGTGATTCTCGCCCTTTCGGCTTTGAATACCGGAAAGATCAATGGTGAGTTCCTTGTTCAGTTCATAGAATATTACCGGTTCTTCGACCTGATCTGCTTCATCGTTGTTATTGATCAATTCGTACTCGTCAGCACATCCCATGAGATGTTTCATAGCGTTCGTATTCATGATAAACCGGCAAATATTTGCAGCATTTCGCTGGAGTTCTGCCCTTGTGAGCGAACCGTCCGCCAAAGCTTTGGATATGCCCTCGTCATCGCTGACGCACTCGGCACATACCATGTATACGTCATTCTGTGCGGCTGCCATAGGAGCAAACAGTGCTCTTTGCGGCTCATCACCGCGGATGTTGATATTAGCCCACCAATCGGTCATTACAAAGCCGCTGAATCCCCATTCGTTTCTTAGAATGACAGTATTCAGATCGTAGTTTCCGGCAGTCCAGAGACCGTTTATCGAACCGTAGGTCGTCATGATCGAGTCAGCATTACCTTCGCGTACTGCTATCTCAAAGCCCTTCAGATAAATCTCCCTGAGCGCACGTTCAGATACTGCCGAGTCAAGGAAATGACGGTTCGTTTCCTGATTGTTTCCGCAGAAATGCTTTAGAGTTCCTGTAACTCCGCTGGAATGAAGTCCTTGCAGTTCGGCGGCTGCCATAACTCCTGTCAGATACGGATCCTCTGAAAAATACTCGAAATTCCGTCCGTTCAGCGGATGACGGTGTATGTTCATTCCGGGGCCAAGCAGACATTCGACCTTATTAAGACACATCTCCAGACCTGTATATCTGAAGAGATCTGTAATGAGTTCAGTGTTGAATGTACAGGCTATCATCGTACCGTTCGGCAGGCTGAACGCCTTAGTACCGCAGTCGAGACGCATTCCGGAAGGTCCGTCATCGCAGCAGGCTGCCGGTATGCCGAAGTCAGTAAGTCTGTCTGTAACACCTCCGAATGCAGAAGCAGTACCGGCAGTTACGCGCGGACTTCCCATACCTTCGCCGCGGATGATGCTTGCAAGATCCTTGTCGGAAAGCTGTGCGATGAATTCATCAAGACTATTCTTTCCGTTACGGACGTCGGCGAGCTTTATGCCCTTATCTCCGGTGTACGGCAGTTCCTGCGGCATATTTTCCTGTCTTCTCAGTGCTTCATCTACCTTGCTAAGCGGAACATTATCTTCAAACGGAACAAGAGTACCGTTCTTCTCGGCAGGTCTTATACGCTTGAATGCCTGAACAGGTGCCATTGCCTGTACTGCTTGTTTAATTACAACTGTCTGAGGTACAAGTTCCGAGATTGCAGAAACGGCTGACCTTACGTCAGTACCAATGTAGAAATTGTAATATCCTTCTTCAAGCACCCAGCAGTGTGGGTGTCCTGTACAGCCTGAATCGTCGTAAGATGCAAGTTCAGACATTGTACCGGTCAGTATTATTACGACCTCCTGTGACTCTCCCGGTGCAAGTTCCTTGGTTTTGGCAAATCCGCAAAGTACTCTTGCAGGCTGACCGAGTTTCCCCTGCGGTTTCGCTGCATAGAGCTGTACAACCTCTTTTCCTTTGAAACTGCCCGTGTTAGTGACTTTAACCCTGAATCTCAGATAGTCTCCTCTATTAATGCTGATAGTTTCCAGCTTGAAAGTTGTATACGAAAGTCCGAAGCCGAACGGGTAGCGTACCTTTTCTTTGGCAAATGTCTCGAACCAGCGATAGCCTACAAAAATGTCTTCCGTATAGTAGTTCCTGTTTCTGTCGCCAAAATACTGCGATGAAGGGTAATCTTCAACGTTATATGCAATTGTATCGCTGAGCTTTCCGGACGGTGATTCTTCACCTGTAAGCACCAAAGCTGCACCGTTACCGCCGATCATGCCGCCCTGCCACACATAAAGTACAGAATCCGGCGAATATTCGTCCACAAAGGACATATCTACAAGACCGCCTACGTTCAGAAGTACAATGACTTTCTCAAAATACTTTCTGACTTTTGAAAGCATATCTTTTTCAAGTGATGTAAGCAGATATGAACCTTCTTCGGGTTTTGCGTCCTGTTCTTCTCCGGCAGTTCTGCCTATGATAATGACAGCGGTTTTACCTGACATAGCAGCAGTTTTTACGACTTCGTCACTCAGCGGCATTTCTTTCTGCGACCACGGTTCACTTCCCCAGCCTTTGCCGAGGTCATAGGGATTATTTTTCTCCCATTCAATGTAGGTTTTCCTGAGTTCCTCATTGATCTTGACTCCGGTTTCAAGCAGTCCTTCAACGATTCCTACAACACGCGATACATTTACCATTCCTCCGGAGCCTGTACCGCTTTTGTAGTAATTCAGCTGAGAGCGTCCGAATACCGAAACTGTTTCGTTTTTGTTCAATGGCAGTGCTTTATTGTCGTTCTTTAGCATGACTATACCTTCGGCTGCAACTTTTACAGCAGTCGAGGTATATTTTTTCCAATCGAGTATTTTTTTCATATCGTTTCACCTCTTTTGTGTAACTATTAACTGTATTATATCAAATTCTTATTGAAATTTCAAGAGGTTTAGTCTGAAATGTACAAAAAAACCGGCAAGCATTATGCCTGCCGGTAGTATAGTCATAAGTATCAGCCGAAATATCTCTTGAGGAGTCCTTCAAATGCCTTGCCGTGACGAGCCTCGTCTCTTGCCATTTCATGAACTGTATCGTGAATTGCGTCAAGATTGAGTTCCTTTGCTCTCTTTGCAAGCTTGAGCTTTCCTTCGGTTGCACCGTGTTCTGCTGCAACTCTCTTTTCAAGGTTTTCCTTAGTCGAAGATGAAAGCACCTCACCGAGGAGTTCTGCAAATTTTGCAGCGTGTTCAGCTTCTTCGTATGCTGCCTTTTCCCAGTATGCACCGATCTCAGGATAGCCCTCTCTGTATGCAACTCTTGCCATTGCGAGATACATACCAACTTCTGTACATTCGCCGTTAAAGTTGGAACGAAGACCTTCTACGATCTCCTGATCTGTTACTGCCTTTGCAACGCCGAGCTCATGCTCACAGGCAAATACAAGATTCTCGCCTGCTTCCTTTTCGATAAATTTTGAACCCGGAACTCCACACTGCGGACATCTCTCAGGCGGTTCATCTCCTTCATGCACATAGCCGCATACAGGACATACATATTTTTTCATAATCCATTTACCTCCGTATTTGTTATTTATAAACCGTTACAGGCATAACTGCCAGTTTATACTGTGTGTTTTACTCTGTCGTGCTCTTCTGCGCGTTTTCCGTTATTGAATCTGTCGAGTGTACCAACAAGATAGCCGGTAATTCTTCTGATACGGTCAAAAGGCACATCAGCAAAATCGTATTCAAGGTCAACATAATCACCGTCGATCTTGACTGTCATTGCAGCGATCTCACGGTCGCTGTACTTTTTCTTGCCATAGTCGATATAAGCATTGATCTCATCCTGAGAGATCTGCTCACCGATAACGTTTACTTTCATAAAAATACCTCCTGTTAAATGCAGCTCTGCGTTGTACGGTCGTCAATCAGCCTGCGGACAGAGCATTTTTAATAAAAACTTGACTTTTGACGTAATTTATTATATCATATATAGTAGAAAAAATCTGTTGCAATTGCAACAAGGAGGAACTTTTTATGCTACCGGAAGATAATATACTTTTCAATGGCGTGGATAAAGAAGACTGTCATCGCATGATAAGCTGCTTCAACGCTGACATCCGCAGATATAAATCAGGAAGCCGTATTGCTGAATTCTCTATGAGCAGCGACCGTATCGGTATTCTTCTGAGCGGTAAGGCTGTAATTGTGAAATACGACATAAATGGTGTACGCACTATCATCGAAACTCTTGATGAGCAGAGTGTCTTTGGTGCTTTTTTTACATATTCTGCTTCATTGAGGAGTATGATAGAAATAGTCAGTGAGACTGACTGCGAAGTAATGTTCATGAGACGTTCTGAGATAACCAAACGCTGTGAAAATGCCTGTCAGTGCCACACTAAAGTCGTCGAAAATCTGCTGGAACTTATGTCTGAAAAAGCTGTAAGGCTGAGCGAAAGGATAGAGGTGCTCAGCCAGAGAACGATCGAGGATAAACTCATCAGCTGTCTGCAAATAATCGAGGATAATACTCCTGACGGGAAAGCTCCGCAGATCCCTTTCTCAACTACTGCGCTTTCTGATTATCTTTGTGTCAACAGAAGTGCTTTGCAGCGTGTCATTACAAGGCTCAAAAATGACGGGGTTCTTTATATTTCCAAACGCAGATTCAGGCTTAACCGTTTCCGAGATCACGAGATTTGACATATTATCGGAAATGTGATATAATGCTTCTCGATACTTTTGGAAAGGATAATTATTTATGTTGGAGATAATCAAAGCGATAATACTGGGTATTGTTGAAGGTATAACAGAATGGCTTCCGGTAAGCAGTACAGGTCATCTGATACTGGTAAGCGAATTCGTGAGCCTTGACAAGTCGGACGACTTCAAAGAGATGTTCGATGTTGTCATTCAGCTGGGTGCCATAATGGCTGTTGTGGTAATATTCTGGAGCAAGCTTTTCCCTTTCGGAAAGAAGAATAATCCTGTCCCCTACAAAGAGACTGGTTTCGGCTCTTATATAAAGAAAGACATATTCGTTATGTGGTTCAAGGTACTCGCTGCCTGCATACCGGCAGCAGTAGTAGGTCTGCTTCTTGATGACTGGATCGATGAACACCTTTACAACCCGTGGACTGTTGCAATTGCACTCATAGTTTTCGGTATTGCTTTCATTGTTGTCGAGAACTGGAATAAGAATAAAACACCTAATGTGAATTCAATAAGTGATCTTACTTACAAAATGGCATTCATTATCGGCTGCTTCCAGCTTCTTGCTGCTATATTCCCGGGCACTTCGCGTTCAGGTGCTACGATCGTAGGTGCTCTGCTTATCGGTATTTCCCGTACTGTTGCGGCTGAGTTTACCTTCTATCTTGCTATACCGGTAATGTTCGGTGCAAGTCTGCTGAAAATAGTAAAATTCGGCGGAAGTATGTCCGGCGGCGAACTTGCTGTACTTCTTACTGCTATGGTGACAGCCTTTGTGGTGTCGCTGTTCGTTATAAAGTTCCTCATGGACTACATCAAGAAACACGATTTCAAGGTCTTTGGCTGGTACAGAATTGCACTTGGTCTGCTTGTGATACTTTACTTCTCAGTGATAAAATAATTGTAAGCGGTATAGGAAATGATTCTTATACCGCTGTTTTTAGTCTTATATGCGGAAATTTTCTTTTTTACTTGCAAATCTGATCAAAGTGTGTTACAATTTAAGAGTATGTTCTGACGTAAATTGAAAGGAAGAGATCAATGGCTAAGAAGAATGATTACGGCAATGACAGTATCACTATGCTCAAAGGCGCTGACAAAGTCAGAAAACGTCCTGCGGTAATTTTCGGTTCGGACGGTCTTGACGGCTGTGAACACTCAATTTTTGAGGTCATATCAAACTCTATTGATGAAGCTCGTGAAGGCTATGGCAGTAAAATTATCATAACTCATTACAGAAATCATGATATTGAGGTCGAGGACTTCGGAAGAGGCTGTCCTGTTGACTTCAATAACAACGAACAGCGATTCAACTGGGAACTTGTATACTGTGAGCTCTATGCCGGCGGTAAGTACGACGATTCTGCTGAATCCTATGAGTATTCCCTCGGACTTAACGGCCTTGGTCTTTGCGCTACTCAGTTTTCTTCTGAGTTCATGGACGTTCAGGTCATCCGTGACGGTTTCAAGTATGATCTTCACTTTGAAAAGGGCGAAAATGTCGGCGGACTGAAAAAAGAACCGTGCAAAAAGAAGCAGACCGGTACTAAAACACGCTGGCGTCCGGACCTCGAAGTTTTTACAGATATTGCTGTAAGCGATGAGTTCTTCTGTGACATTCTGAAACGTCAGGCTGTCGTGAACCCGAATATTCTTTTTGTTTTCCGTTCTGAAAACGAAGCCGGCGGCTTCAATGAAACTGAGTTTATATATGAAGATGGTATAACGGATTATGTTGCCGAGATCGTCGGCGATAATGCTATGACTACTATTCAGCACTGGTCAGCTGAAAAACGAGGAAGAGACCGTGAGGACAAGCCCGAATACAAGGTCAAGCTCGATGTTGCGCTTACTTTTTCTAATAAGGTCAAGCTTACTGAGTATTACCACAATTCAAGCTTCCTTGAGCACGGCGGCTCTCCTGAGGACGCCGTAAAACGTGCATTTGTTGCTCAGATCGACGCTTATATAAAGTCCGTGAACGGCTATCAGAAAAATGAAGGCAAGATAACCTACAATGACGTTGATGAGTGTCTTGTGCTTGTTTCGTCGTCGTTCTCAACTCAGACTTCCTACGAAAATCAGACCAAAAAAGCTATCACTAATAAATTTATCCGCGAGGCTATGACTGAATTTCTCCGTCATCAGCTTGAAGTATACTTCATCGAGAATCCTGATGAGGCTCAGAAGATCTCGGAACAGATACTTATCAACAAGCGCAGCCGTGAAAACGCAGAGCGTGTACGTCTGAATGTAAAGAAGAAGCTTACCGGTACTATCGACCTTGCGAATATGGTCGAAAAGTTCGTGGACTGCCGCACCAAAGACGTAACAAGGCGAGAGATATATATCGTGGAGGGTGATTCGGCTCTCGGTTCTGTCAAACTCGCAAGAGACGCTGAATTTCAGGCTGTTATACCAGTCCGCGGAAAGATACTCAACTGTCTCAAGGCTGACTACGCAAAAATATTCAAAAGCGAGATCATTACCGATCTTATAAAGGTACTCGGCTGCGGCGTTGAAGTTACTTCAAAGGCTAACAAGGAACTCTCCACATTCAATATCGACAATTTCCGCTGGAGCAAGATCGTTATCTGTACCGATGCTGATGTTGACGGTTTCCAGATACGCACACTTATTCTTACTATGCTATACCGTCTTACTCCGACTCTTATAAGCGAGGGCTATGTTTACATCGCTGAGTCTCCCCTGTTTGAGATAAACACTAAGGAAAAGACCTACTTCGCTTATACTGAACAGGAAAAACAGCGCATACTCGATGAGATAGGAGACAAAAAGCATACTATACAGCGCTCGAAAGGTCTCGGTGAAAACGAGCCTGATATGATGAGTCTCACTACTATGAACCCCGATACCCGCCGTCTTATCAAGGTGACTGTAAACGACATAAAAGAGTCTGCGGAAATATTCGAGATGCTTCTCGGTGACGATCTTCAGGGACGTAAGGACTACATCTCTGAATATGGTGCTGATTACCTTGAACTCGCTGACATAAGCTGAGTTCATGGCTCTTATACGACTTTAGATCTTTTAGTCTGCTGACTGCAAAGGAGAATCAGAATAAATGCCAAGAAAAAAAGAACCCGAAAAGAAAAAGCCGGCTTTCAAGCATGAGGCTTACATTGAAGGCTCAGGAAGTATTGTCAATGAGCAGATAGTTGACGTTCTTAAAAATAACTATATGCCTTATGCTATGAGCGTTATCATTTCCCGTGCCCTTCCTGAGATAGACGGTTTCAAGCCCTCTCACAGAAAGCTTCTCTACATGATGTACAGAAAAGGTTTGCTGAATCCTGAAAAGGAACGTTCAAAGTCTGCGAATGTTGTCGGTGAGACTATGAAGCTAAATCCGCATGGCGATCAGGCTATCTATGAAACTCTTGTGCGTCTTACACGCGGCAACGAGTCGCTGCTTCACCCTTATGTCGACAGCAAGGGCAACTTCGGCAAGCAGTATTCGAGCAAGATGCACTTTGCTGCTCCTCGATACACAGAGGTTAAGCTCGAAAAGATATGCGCTGAACTCTTCCGCGATATTGACAAGGAAACTGTCGACTTCGTGCCGAATTACGATAATACTATGCAGGAGCCTACTCTTCTTCCTGCAACATTCCCGACTGTTCTTGTCAATTCTAATACAGGTATTGCCGTTTCAATGGCAAGCAACGTTTGTCCGTTCAACCTTGAAGAGGTCTGTGAGACTACTATCGCTCTCATGAAGGATCCAAACCATGATATTCTCAGTACACTGAAAGGTCCTGATTTCCCGGGCGGCGGATTCATGCTCTATGACGAGGATGAACTCTCCAAGGTTTATGAAACGGGCAGAGGAAGTATAAAGATACGATGCAAGTATAACTATGATAAGTCTGCCAATTGTCTCGAAATTACTGAGATACCGTACACTACTACTGTCGAAGCGATAATTGATAAAATAATCGAACTCGTCAAAGCCGGAAAAATACGCGAGATCTCATACATTCGTGATGAGACCGATATTGACGGTCTGAAAATCGCTATTGACTTAAAAAAGAATACTGATCCGGAGAAGCTCATGCAGAAGCTTTACAGGCTCACTCCGCTTCAGGACAGCTATCCCTGTAATTTCAACGTTCTTATCGCCGGTACTCCTAAGGTCATGGGAGTTCGTGAGATACTCACCGAATGGACTGCATTCCGTGAAGAGTGCGTCCAGAGACGCACATATTTTGACCTCCAGAAAAAGAAGGATAAGCTTCACCTTCTTGAAGCCCTTTCCAAGATCCTTCTTGACATCGACAAGGCTATCAAAATAATCCGTGAGACCGAAAATGAAGCAGATGTTGTACCTAACCTCATGATAGGCTTCGGCATTGACGAAATACAGGCTGAGTATGTTGCTGAGATAAAGCTCCGCAACATCAATAAACAGTACATTCTTCGCCGTATCGAGGAAGTAGATCAGCTGAAAAAAGACATCGCTGAAATGGAAGAAATACTCCGCGATAAGAAAAAGATACGCAAGATCATCGTAAATGAACTGCGCGATGTTATAAAGAATTACGCTCAGCCAAGACATACTATGTTCTATTATAAGTCGGACGTTGAGGAAGAGATTGAAATTGATGATACTCCCGATTATCCGGTTAATATCTTCGTTTCCGCAAGCGGTTACTTCAAGAAGATCACGCCTCAGTCACTGCGTATGAGCAGCGAGCAGAAGCTTAAAGAGGGCGATTTCATCAGTCAGAACTTCGTGGCAACAAATAAGACTGACCTCATTTTCTTCTCGGATATGGCTCAGGCTTATAAGTCAAGGGCAAGTGCTTTCGATGATACAAAAGCGAGCGTTATGGGTGATTATATCCCTGCAAAACTCAGCTTTGACGAGGGCGAAAACCTCAGAGTTCTCGTGCCGACTACTGATTATAGCGGTCACATCATTTTCTTCTTTGAAAACGGTAAGGCTGCTAAAGTACCGATGAAGTCCTATGAGACAAAAACCAACCGCAAGAAGCTTGCGAAGGCTTATTCGGAAAAATCTCCGCTTGTTGCTGCAATTTTTGTAGCTGAGGAAGCTGATATTCTTCTGCGTACTTCCTCAGGTCATGCTCTTGTATTCAATACAGGCATGATACTGCCTAAAACTACCCGTGATTCTCAGGGAGTACAGGTAATAAGTCTCAGGAAAAATGCGCTGCTTGCTTCGGCTGAGATCATCTCTTCCGAAGAACTTCCAGAGCTTGAAAAGTATCGTTCAAAGAGTGTACCGGCAGCCGGTAAGCCTGCAAAAGACCTCGGCGATACGAATCAGCTTTCATTCTAAAGATTAAGGACGGTCAATTAAACCGTCCTTTTATTTTTCCTTTGAATTTGTAGCCTGCATCAGTTATAGCTTTGTTAAGTTTTTCTTCGCTGATTTCAGAGTTCAGTTTAATTACGGCAGTACCGTTTTTGTGAGAAGTCACTGCGGACTGTACCTCTTCAAGTTCTTCAAGAGCCTTCCTGACACGCTCTTCACAGTGTCCGCACATCATGCCTTTTACCTTTATCGTGATTGTATCGGCATCAGTATATCTGCTTGCTGTGGACTTGAATAAATTTAGCCGAAGTGCGTTCGTGACTACGCAAAAACTCGAAAGGCTCATTGCAGCCGCTCCGAACATAGGATTCATTTTCCAGCCGAGCAGACTTATATATGCACCTGCTGCAAGCGGTATGCCGATAATGTTGTAAATAAAAGCCCAGAAAAGATTCTCTTTAATATTACGCAGAGTTGCGCGGCTTAATTCTATCGCCGCCGGCACATCGGTCAGTGAACTCTTCATGAGGACTATGTCAGCTGAATCAATTGCTATATCATTTCCGGCTCCGATAGCAATACCTATGTCAGCACTTGTAAGGGCAGGAGCATCATTTATTCCGTCTCCTATCATTATTACTTTGCCCTCGCTGCGAAGCTTCTGTATGACAGATTCCTTGTCATCCGGATGAAGCTGTGCCATGACTTCGTCAATACCTGCTTCACGAGCGATAGCATTTGCTGTCACGTTATTATCACCGGTAAGCATTATTGAACGTATCCCCATTTTCTTCAGCTGCGAGACAGCTTCACGTGCTTCGGGCTTGATCTTATCTGCAACCGCTATAATACCTGCAAGCTTATCTCCTGCTGCAAAATACAGCGGAGTCTTGCCTGATGCCGATAGTTTTTCAGCTTCAGCTGCAATTTCATCCGGAATAAGAGTATTACTTCTGACGAAATCGTAATTTCCGCCGATCAGTGTTATTCCATTGCGGACTCCTGACACCCCGCTGCCGGAATGCGAAGCAAAATCAGATACCTCTTCAAGCTCTAAACTTTCTTGTTCTGCACGGGTTACTATCGCTCCGGCAAGAGGGTGACTGCTTTTGGATTCAAGCGAATATGCAAGCTTCATGAGCGAGATTTCGTTGTGTCCGTTTAATGGGATGATGTCTGTAACTTCCGGCAAGCCTTTGGTTATGGTGCCGGTTTTGTCAAAGGCGACTATTCCGGCTTTTCCTGTTTCTTCAAGAGATACAGCGTTTTTGAACAGTATTCCGTTTTTTGCTGCGACTCCGCTTCCGACTGTTATAGCGACCGGCGTTGCAAGTCCGAGGGCACACGGACAGCTTATAACAAGCACTGAGATCGCTCTCGCAAGTGAGAATCCAACTGTATGTCCAAGCAACATCCAGATGACGAAAGTAACAGCAGCTATACTGATTACAGCTGGCACGAATATTCCGGATACGCGGTCAGCTATCTTGGCGATAGGTGCTTTGGACGCAGATGCTTCATTTACAAGGCTGATTATCTTTGCTAAAGTCGTGTCCTCTCCTACCCTTGTTGCTTCACATTTCAGATAGCCGGATGTGTTTATAGTTGCCGCGGACAATACTGAGCCTGCCTGCTTTTCGACAGGAATGCTTTCACCTGTAAGAACCGATTCATTGACCGCGCTCTGTCCTTCGATAACTACGCCGTCCACGGGTATGCTTTCACCTTCGCGCACGATAAATATATCGCCTTTTACCACTTCTTCAACAGGTACTGTTATTTCTGCTCCGTCTCTGATAACGACAGCGGTTTCCGGTGCAAGCTTCATGAGACTTTTCAGTGAATCGGTCGTTTTTCCTTTTGAATGCGCTTCCAAAAGCTTTCCAAGAGTTATTAGTGTTAAGATCATTGCTGCGGACTCAAAGTACAATTCGTGCATATAGTCGCTGACAGCGGACAGGTTGCCTTTATATTGTGCATCAGTCATAGCAAACAGTGTCCATGTACTGTAAACGAATGCCGACATTGAGCCAAGTCCGACAAGTG
Source organism: Ruminococcus flavefaciens (assembly GCA_015067005.1). GTDB lineage: Bacteria > Bacillota > Clostridia > Oscillospirales > Ruminococcaceae > Ruminococcus > Ruminococcus flavefaciens_AA. The sequence goes on along the minus strand of SVNH01000004.1, from coordinate 107,065 downwards.
TATCCATATTAGGCGCTTTGTGGATGATACCTCTGAAACCGTTTACGAAAAACTTCTGATTGATGACCATTACGATAGCTGCGAGGACCATTTGTGCAAGACCGGTCATGACGTGATTTCCGTCCATGAAATCCGGCAGCGGCGCATCAAACATGGTGTGTCCCATAGAAATGTACATGAGAATGATAAGGAAGCCTATTGAGGTGATGAGACGGCGCTTTATAGCGGGAGTTTCGGTGTCGTTCAGTTCCTCTTCAGTATGCTTTGACGTGTTATGAGCATCATTTTTCACGTATGCGCCGTAACCGGCATCTTTAACCGCCTTTATTATATCAGCTTCATTAGCTGTACCTTCAACGCCCATTGAGTTCGTGAGAAGATTTACCGTACACGTTTTTACTCCGTCAACTGATGACACAGCTTTTTCAACTCTGCTGCTGCAAGCTGCACAACTCATACCGGTAACTTTAAACTGTTTCATCCTTTTCTCCCCCTTGTTATATTATACTACCAAATTATATCACATCTGCTATTTTGTGTCAATTAACTGAGGTTAACATTAAATATTGGTAAAATTAAATGTTTTCAGTTGTTTTCTATTGCAATATCGGTTCATTAATGGTATAATAAGTAGTATGGGTAAATTTATACTATTTGAACTTGAAATAATCACAGGAGATGCAAAATGAATAAGAATTACTACTCAGATCAGATAAATTCAATCGTCAGCGAAGTTAAAAAAGCTGTCATCGGCAAGGACGCTATCATCATAAAAGTCCTGCTTGCCATACTTTGTAAAGGTCACATACTTATTGAGGATATACCGGGCGTTGGTAAGACCACTCTCGCACTTGCTTTCTCTAAAGCACTTTCTCTTGAACATAATCGTATGCAGTTCACTCCGGATGTTCTGCCTTCGGACGTTACCGGTTTCTCTGTTTACAATAAATCAAACGGCAAGTTTGAATTCCGTCCGGGTGTTGCTTTCTGTAATCTTTTCCTCGCTGATGAGATAAACAGAACTTCAAGCAAGACTCAGTCCGCTCTTCTCGAACTCATGGAAGAAAAAAGGATCACTGTTGACGGTACTACATATAAGCTCCCTGAGCCTTATACAGTTATCGCTACTCAGAATCCTATCGGTTCAGCCGGCACTCACAATCTTCCTGATTCACAGCTCGACCGCTTTATGATAAAGCTCAGCATGGGATACCCTGATTTTGCAGGTGAAGTTGCTATCCTGAAATCCAAATACAACTCCAATCCCCTTGACGCTGTTTCAGCTGTTGCAGACGCTTCGTTCATTACCTCGCTGCAGGAATACATTTCCAACATCTATGTTGACGACCGCATCTACGAATATATTGTTGCAATAGCTGCGGCAACAAGAAATCATCCTTACATAAAGCTTGGCGTAAGTCCGCGAGGTACGCTTGCTCTGACGCAGATCGCTAAGGGTATTGCTGTTGCTATGGGACGCGATTACGTCATTCCGGATGATATTTCATATATTTGCGGTGATGTTTTTGAGCATCGTATAATTCTTAATTCTAAAGCTAAGCTTTCTGACGTATCGGCTTCCGAAGTTATCATGGAGATACTCAGAACAGTTCCTGTTCCGGGAATTACTGCGCCTCAGGGGTGATTCCGGATGCTGCTTACAAAGATTCTCTTCGCAATACTCATCCTGATATGTGCAGCATTCTATGTTATGTACGTCTGGGATTTTGCACTTGTATTGCTTATTGTCATGATCGCACTGCCGATCATTATGTTTGTTACGACTTTTATCGCCAAAAAGCAAATTAATGCACAGTTCATACTCAAGGAAGCTGTTGCTGCGAAGAATACCTCTATTCCGGTGCAGCTCTGCATTACCAATAACAGCTTCTTCCCTATCGGAAAAGCCGAGGCACGTATCGAATACTACAATATCTTCAATAATTCTATTTCTACGTTTGATATTTATATGCCGATACAGGCAAGGAACTCCCAGAGGATGACGTTTCAGCTGAGTTCAAGATATTGCGGTGCTCTTATCATCAAAACTGCTTATATCTGCATTTTTGATCCGCTGAGGATATTCAGCTTCAAAATATCAAAAGATCTTGCTGCTGAGATGTATGTCCTGCCTGAGATACATGAGATCGGCGGAAGCGTTTCAGAGACAGAAAGTGTTTCGGATGAGAGCATAAGGTTTTCTGAGATCAAGCCCGGCGATGATCCTTCCGAGGTTTTTGATCTGAGACAGTATTCCGCAGGTGATAAGCTTAATCGTATCCACTGGAAGCTGAGTTCAAAAAAGGATGACTTCATAGTAAAGGATTACAGCCTGCCGATAGACTGTTCAACTACTCTTTTCATCGACCTGAAATACTATGATGATTCAGATTATACTCTGCCTGTTTTCGATACTCTTATCGAGACACTGACCTCGCTTTCGCATTTCCTTATAGATAATGCTCGTACTCACAGCATTGTTTATTACGATTGCAAGATAAAACGTTTTGTTACTAAGGAGATCAAGGAAAAAAGTGATATTCCCGAAACGGTGAAAGACATTGTTTTTTCACTCAGGGAAGACCTTCTGTGTGAATCGCCGGAGGCTTACTTTATGAGTGAAGATATTCCGAATGTATCTTCTATCACGTATATTTCTTCAAGTGCTGATCCGAAATCAATGTCTTGCCTTGCTGCAAACGTCAATGCGGCTATCAAGAATGCTGTAATTGTCGTGAAATCACTTGAACAATCTGCAAATCTTCAGAATATGCCTGAACAACTCAGGGCAATTCCTGTTGTTATTGGCAGGATATCTGCTTCTATAAAGGACATCGAAATATAATGAAAAGTAATTTTGCTCACAACGCAAATGGCATTAGTATCAGCGACAGCATAATAATGTCAGTGAGGACGAAAAGGTGGACTCTGCGTGTGCCTATCATGGTTTTGATAGCTGTATGCGGCTTTACTTCGGTAATTATGTCTTTCCTCGGTATGTTTCCTCTGAATTATAACCGGACTGCTCTTGCGGTTGCTGCTTCATGCTTCTCAGCGTTCTATATCACACTTACACTTCTGAATAAAAAGGCACTGTGGGTATACGCTTTTTCAGCGATAATTTTCGCCGGAACTGCTTACAGATACCTCGATACTATCACTGAGGGATTCAAATTCGTATACAATGTTATATATAAATGCTCGTTCAATACAAAAAATAATTATTATAAATTCGTTAATCACAAAAACGAATACCACGATACTACTGTTTTACTGATATTTACAGTCTGGCTTCTGGCGATTGTCATCTATTACTTTACGATCTATCGCCCGAATCCGATACTTCCGCTTCTTGTTACATTTCCGATCATTGAGATCGGACTCTATAATGGTATAGAGATACCGATATTCTGGGGAATGCTCGTTGTAGCATACTGGCTCGCACTGCTTGCGATGTCTATGATAGATGTCGGTGAGTATGACGGCGGTACGGGAGGCTTTGTTCGCAAAGATAACCTTTTCTTCCCTAAGCGCAAGATGAAGCTGAAAGTTACCGAAAGCTGCGGTATTTTTATTATTGCATCTGTTATGATAGTAAGTGCTGTTTCGTCTGCGTACATACATTTCTCCGGCTACGAAAGAAGTGATGCGATCAATCAGAAGCGCCATGATATTACATTAGCCTTTGATGAATTCACTTTTGATGACATTTCGGGAAGCCTTTCACGTCTTGGTGAGGCTTTGGGATTCAAGGTCCACAGCAAGAGTAATAAGCTTGGCAGAAACGACTCCATAGACTATGATAATGAAACCGATCTAATCGTTGAATTTGCAAAGCCCTGCAATGGTGCCGTATACCTGAAAGAAGAGGATCTTGGAGTTTATGAAGATAACGAATGGAAATCCCTTGAAATAAATGATTCTTTAAGAAAGATCATGAAGGAATGCAAGGAAAAATCAGTTTACCCTCAGGATTTTTATAAAGCATTCACAAAAGCGATCTTCCCGAACAAATCCATTAATACAATCAATATAATCCCTCAGTCAGATGACGAAAGATGCTTTTCACCTTATGGAGTTATCAAGAATGATAACTCTGAATACTATAACGATTCAACTGTCAGATATAAAGATCCGGATAACCAAAAGTTCAAGTTCTACTACACAAGCTCTTCGGATATTTTTGACTCACTTACTCAAGGATACGATAGTTACAAGTATTATTACCCGTATGAATGGGACGATTCGTTCTACTACGATTATGATGATGAGAATTATTGCTTGATTGATTATTACAACAGCTATGAGGATGTTCTGGCTTCGGATTTTTCTTTAAACACTGAGGTTTATGTTGAAAGAGATTATCGAAAATATGTTTATGATAATTATTTGAAAGTGCCGGATACTCCTGAGATAAATGAGGTACGCGACAGGTATAGCAGTCTGTTCAAAGGCGTAACTAAGTATTCGTCAAATCTTCGTAAGATCACGGCTCTTCAAGAAATTAAGAAACGTATGAATAAAGAGAATACTTACACTCTTTCTCCGGGAAAAACTCCTCTGAACCGTGATTTTGTAAAGTATTTCCTTATGGATAATCACAAGGGCTATTGCGTACACTTCGCTACCGCAGGCGTTATGCTTGCACGTATGGCTGGTATTCCGGCGCGTTATGCAACAGGTTATGTGATCGTTCAGAACGATTTCAGCGATAGCAGCAAACAAAACGGCGTTTACAGGATAGATGTCAAGGACAGCAGAAGTCACGCATGGGCTGAGGTGTATCTTGACGGATTCGGCTGGGTTCCTTTTGAATTTACTGCCGGATATTCTGAGCAGCGCATCGGTGAAGAACCTGCTACTACAACAGCTGCTGTAACTACTACCGTTCAGACTACTACTGCCGCTGTAACTACTACCCAGAATGTAACAACTGCATCTGATCCGGCAAGTTCAGCGCTTACCACGACAACTGATACTTCTGCTGCTTCCGCTGCAAATATGGGTTCCGGCAGCAACCACAGTTCAGGTATAACTATACCGCATACAGTCAAGGTGATACTTTGTATCTGCTCAGGCATACTTTTGTTAGTGGCTGCGGTTCTTCTCAGACGTTTTATTATCATAAGATCAAGACGGAATAAGTTCAATAGGGGCACTTCTTCATCCAGACTTGGTGCTATTTTCGCTCACTGTGAGAGCCTTCTTGCCTACCTAAAACTGAACCGTGAGCATCTTACATACACTGATTTCGCGGACAAGGTTGAAAAACGCATCGGCGGCACTCATTTTGACAGAGAAAGCTTCAGATACCTTATGGACGTATCTCTGCGCTCGGGATTCAGTAACACTGATCCGGATGAATCGGAAATAAGCAAGTGCATCCAGACTGTTGATTCACTCGAAAACAGTATTTACAGAAATTCAGGCTTCTTTGCTAAGATAAAACTGAAATTTATAAAAGTCTTATTATAGGAGGTATAACATGAAAATCAGTAATTCTGACTACATTGCTAAGGGTTTAACATTAATTATAAGCGGTGTGCTGATAGGTTTCTTCCCCAATATAATCGCATGGATATTCTACATAATCGGCGGAATAATCGTATTATCAAGCGTTTTCATGCTGCTCGGCGGAGTTAACTCGGGTATGGACGGTACTCTCGCCGGAAGCAGTATTGCCGGTATAATCATAGGTGTGATAGTTCTTCTCCTGCCGAGAGTAATATCAGTCGGAATACCGATAGTAGCCGGTATAGTGTTCATATTCTACGCTATTTCACGGCTTTCGAGGCTGTTTAAATCCGGTGAGGATAAAAACCTCAATAAAATAAGTCTTGGTTTCTCACTGGCATTGCTTGCGTTTGGTATATTTCTCTTGTTCAGACCTTTCGCTGCCGGTAATCTGGCAAGGATCATCATTGGTATTATCATGATACTGCTTGGCGTTTTCAATTTCTATGTTGCTCATATGATTAACAAGCGCAATAAGGATTCTGCACCTGATATTATTGATGTCTGAGCATAAAATTAGGACGGTTCAATTGAACCGTCCTTTCTTATTATTTTAATCAGCCATGAATACGGCAAATGCTTTATAAGCCATGTAGGTGTCTATCTTTGAAACAATTTCGTATGGAGCGTGCATTGAAAGTACCGGTACGCCCATATCTATCGTATCAACATTAAGGTTAGCAATATATGCGGCTACTGTACCGCCGCCACCTTCGTCTACCTTACCAAGCTCACCTGTCTGCCAGATAACGTTGTGAGAATCCATGAGACGTCTTATACGTCCTGCGAATTCGGCTGAAGCATCAGATGTACCGGACTTACCTCTTGCACCTGTATACTTTGTGATACAAACGCCTTTATTTACGTAGGCACAATTGTTTCTTTCGTTTACCTCAGGATATGTCGGATCAAATGCCGCATTTACGTCAGCTGAGAGACACTCTGATGCTGAAAGGACTGTTCTGCCGTTTGAGCCAAGAGCTTCTGCAATGTCCGCGATGAAATATTTGAGGTATGAGGAGCAAAGACCTGTATTGCCATCGCTGCCGGTCTCTTCCTTATCTGTAAGTACGGTCACAACTGTATGCTTTGGTGAATCACAGTCAACAGTAGCCATAAGTGCAGGATAAGCACAAACTCTGTCATCATGACCGTATGCGCCGATGAGACTTCTGTCGAAGCCTACATCCTTAGCCTTGAAAGCCGGTACTGCTTCGAGCTCTGCTGAAATGAAATCAGCTTCTACAATGCCGTATTTCTCGTTGAGAATGCTCATGATATTGAGCTTTACAGCGTTGCTTGCCTCGTCATCTCTGAAAGGTCTTGAACCGATAACTATATTGAGATCCTCGCCCTTAACGCCCTGAGCAAGTGGTCTCTTCATCTGTTCGTTGGCAAGATGCGGAAGAAGATCCGTAACGCAGAATACAGGATCGTTCTCAGCTTCACCTATATTTACGCTTACGCTTGTTCCGTCAGCCTTTACAATAACTCCATGAAGTGAAAGCGGTATAGTGGTCCACTGATACTTTTTGATACCGCCGTAATAATGAGTCTTGAAAAGTGCGATCTCATTGTCCTCGTAAAGCGGATTCTGCTTGAGATCAAGACGCGGCGAGTCGATATGTGCAGCGCAGAGACGTACACCGTTTTCAATATTTTCAGTTCCTATAACAGCGGCAATGACAGCTTTTCTGCGGTTTATACGGTAGATCTTGTCACCTGCTTTAAGCTTCATACCGTTTGTGTATTCAACGAAGCCTTTGCTTTTTAGTATTTCAGCGGATGTAATTACAGCCTCTCGTTCCGTTTTGGAAGAGTTCATGAAATTTTTGTAGCCTTCGCAGAAATCATCGCATACTTTGACCTCATCATCTGTAAGACGGAAGAATGCATTTTTACGCTGCATGAGCAGTTTTTCCTTGAGTTCTTTGGATTTGCTTTTAGTATCTGACATTGTAATACTACTCCTTTCTGTCGTGTTAGTTAGTATGATATTATTAGATCATCAGCCGCATTTAGCACTTAAATGCTCGCGTGTTCCGTAGATTTCGCGTATCTTATCGGAAACTTCCTTCGAGATCTCACTTACTGTATCAAGTTCGCCGTTATTATGTATAATGTAGTCTGAGTGCGTTTCAAAGAAGTCCTCATCAAGCTGAGAATTCATTCTGCGCTGAGCCTGTTCAGGTGTGAGACCGTCGCGGTTTATGATACGTTCCCTGCGTATATCAGCATCAGCGAGTACGGAAATGATTATCTCGCAGAAATCGTCAGCACGGCTCTCGAACAATGTCGGTGCATCGAGGAGAATAAGCTTCTTGCCGCTCTCGGAATACTGGCGTATACAGCGTAGGATCTCGCCTGTTATGTAAGGATATATTATAGTATTAAGAGTTTCAAGCTTTGTCTTGTCTGAAAATACGATCGCTGCAAGAGCTCTGCGGTCGAGGGTATTTTCAGGAGTTATGACCTCGCTACCGAAAAAGTCAGCTATCTCATCGAGACACTTTGAGCCCTTCTCCACTACTTTTCTTGCAACGTTGTCTGCATTTATCACAGCAAAGCCATTATCTGAAAATATTCGTGACACTGTGCTTTTACCTGCACCAGTCTGTCCTGTCAGTCCCACAACCATCACCCCGTGAAGACTGTTCATATCCTTATCACCTCGAATCCCGCCGCCCTTATCAGGCGATTATACACGGCAAGTCCCATGCCTTCCGTTGACGGCGAGCGAACGTAAACTTTTTCTGCACCGATCTCATCAAGTTCTCTCAGGCGCTGAAAGAGCAGATGTGCCTGCTGAGCACTGTCAGCACCGTAAGTAAGATGTCTGTAAGGGCAATCCGCCTCATCACCGTCAAAAATTAGCGCATATACGCCGTTATCATAGTCATTGCCGACAACTCTGTTGAAGCCTGCAAGATCAGATTCAACCATAATTATGTCTGCCTTAGGAGAATAATGCTTGTATTTCATTCCCGGTGAGGCGACCTTTGCACCGGCTTCAACTTCCTTTAGTATTGCCGGATCAATTATTACATTTTTGCATATTTCCAGAAGCATTTCCCTTGTTACTGCACCCGGACGCAGTATACGCGCAGTTTCTTCATCATCGAATGAAATTACAGTCGATTCTACGCCGAATTCAGACTGTCCGCCGTCAACAACTGCCGATATTTTCCCGTTCATATCGCGCATAACGTGCTGGGCGGTAGTCGGACTTGGATAGCCTGATGTGTTTGCAGAAGGCGCTGCGATAGCTGTACCTGAGAGTTCAATTATCCTGTGCATTACAGAGTGTGAAGGCACACGGATACCGACAGTTTCAAGTCCGCCGGAAGTCACATATGGAATGTTATCCATTTTGGGCATGACCATTGTAAGAGGTCCCGGACAGAACCTTTCTGCAAGCTTTCGCGCGAGGTCAGGTATATCCTTAGCGTAATTATCTGCATCTGAAAATGAAGCAAGATGCACTATCAGCGGATTGTCAGCCGGTCTGCCTTTAGCTTCAAAGACTGCTCTGACAGCTGATTCATTGGCAGCATCTGCGCCAAGACCATATACAGTCTCAGTTGGGATCCCGACAACTTTTCCGCTTTTTATATAATCAGCCGCTTTTATAAGGTCAGCTTCGGTGTCATTCAATAATTCTGTAAACATAAAACTACGCTTCCTGATTTGCGAGCTTTGCAGCCTGATCGGCAGTTGCAAGAGCGTCAAATACTTCATCAAGATTTCCGTTAAGAACGTCCTCAAGCCTGTAAAGTGTCAGACCTATTCTGTGGTCTGTCAGACGTCCCTGCGGATAGTTATAAGTCCTGATACGTTCGGAGCGGTCGCCGGTACCTACCTGCATTTTTCTCTCCGAAGCGATTTTTGCGTCTTGCTCCTCCTGCATAGCCTCGTAAATACGCGAGCGCAGAATTTTCATTGCTTTATCTTTGTTCTTGTGCTGGCTTCTTTCGTCCTGACACTCAACGACAACATTTGTCGGAAGGTAGGTTATCCTGACAGCGGATTCTGTTTTATTTATATGCTGTCCGCCAGCGCCGCTTGCGCGGAAATAGTCTATTTTTAAGTCTGTTGGATTTATCTCTAATTCGACCTCGTCAGCCTCGACGAGAACAGCTACCGTAACAGTAGAAGTGTGTATGCGTCCCTGTGATTCGGTCTCCGGTACTCTCTGAACACGGTGAACTCCGCTTTCATATTTCAGCCTTGAGTAAGCGCCGTCACCTTCGATCGAAAAACTTATCTCCTTGAAGCCTCCGAGCTCAGTCGGGTTAGCATTGAGGACTTCCTGTTTCCAGCCTCGTGATTCCGCATACATCGTGTACATTCTGTAAAGCGAATTTGCAAACAGTGAAGCCTCTTCTCCACCGGCACCGCCTCTTATTTCGATAATGACGTTCTTGTCATCGTTAGGATCCTTCGGCAGAAGCAGGACTTTCAGCTCATCGGTTATACGCTCCATAGCTTCGCGCGTATCCTCATACTCGGTCTGAGCCATTTCTCTGAAATCCTTGTCGAGTCCGCCGCCGTCCAGAAGTTCCTTAGCCTCTTCAAATGAAGCCTTCTCTTTTTTGTACTCACGATACTTTTCTATTATCGGAGACATATTTTTGAATTCCTTCATAAGCTGAGTGTAAAGCTTATTATCGCTGACTATGTCCGGATCAGAAAGACGCTCGCTGATCTCCTCATAGCGCTGTTCCATAACTGCTAATTTTTCAAACATTTACAATTCTCCATTCGATATTAATTATGTATGTTTGTTTAAGCAGCTAACCCTCGTCAGCGTGTCTTACGGAACGAATACTCTTTTCTATCTTATTGCGGGGAACCATGAATTCTCTTGAACACTTTACACATCTAAGTCTGAAGTCCATACCGGCACGGATAACATACATCTCGTTTGCACCGCATGGATGATTCTTTTTCATTGTAAGAAGATCGCCCGGTCTTATGTCCAAAAAGTTCCACCTCGCCTTAAATCAAAAATCGTACATTCTTCATTATACCTCAAAAAGCTCCGTAAATCAATATATTGGAAGTATATTTTTTTCTTTTTGTGTAAAAATAATAAAAACGCACATCAAAACATATTGAACTCGACTAAAATTATGAAAGGCTGATCACATGATATCGAGAGTTTCCGCTGAATTTGAATCACCTGAACTCGCTGAACTCGCACTTAATAAGGTACGTGAGCGTATCAGCGAGATATATTCATCAGGTCTTATGTACAACAGGATCTCAGACCGCGCTTTAAGTCTGAGAAACGGCAGCATATACACAGTCATCCCAACTGCTGTTACCACTCACAACTATATTACCGCCGTTATTGAATCGCCCTCAACTGAGGACGTTATCCCTGAACCCTCAAGACGCCGTAATACTAAGCTGTACGTAATTTGCAGCAGCGATAAGGCTTCCGAGGTCAGCGGTATGTTTACTGCTTTAGGAGGTCTCGGAGTAAAAACTGAAATCTGAATACTTCAGGAATATATTCACTGCCTTTCGCATAGAATTGACTATCATAAGGCTTGCAGCCGGATATTAGTTTTATCGGAGGTATAAAATATGAATTACGTACCAGAAGGTCTACTTGCAGGAAAAGAAATCAACCACCACTATCTCGAGTCGATCGAAGGCATGACAGAGGCTATGGAGAAAGGTGTAATCCTTGAATCAAGAGCTGTAATGTGCACCAGCACTCATGATCTCATTGTTGAATTGCCGTACGCTAAAGGTATTATTCCGCGCGAAGAAGGTGCGATAGGTATTGATACCGGCAAAACACGAGATATCGCCATTATTTCAAGAGTAAACAAAAATGTCTGTTTCAAGATAATCAACATTATTCTCGAAACAGACGGTACAGTAACCGCTGTGCTCTCACGCCGCGCTGCTCAGGCTGAATGTATGGAAAACTATATATTGAAGCTGCGTCCGGGAGATGTCATTGACGCACGTGTAACTCATCTTGAGCAGTTCGGAAGCTTCGTGGATATCGGATGCGGTATCCCCTCTCTCATCCCGATCGACGCTATTTCTGTTTCGCGTATTTCTCATCCTTCCGACAGATTTGTCACCGGACAGTATCTGAAAGCTGTTGTTAAATCGAACGATAACGGCAGGATATGTCTGACACACAAGGAACTCCTCGGTACATGGGAGGAAAACGCCGAAAAGTTTTCTCCCGGTGAAACTGTTGGCGGAATAGTCCGCTCAGTTGAGGATTATGGTGTATTTGTCGAATTAACGCCGAATCTTGCAGGTCTTGCAGAGCCTAAAGAAAACATCAAAGCCGGACAGTGTGTAAGTGTTTACATAAAAGCGATCCTGCCCGATAAAATGAAGATCAAACTCGTAATAGTCGATGTATGTGAAGATATTCCGCTTAAAACCGGACATGATTACTTCATCAGCGATGATCATATATCCTCATGGAAGTATTCACCGGATGCTTCATCGAGGTGCATAACCACCGAATTTGAATAAAAAAAGGAACGTCGGCACAATGCTGACGTTCCTTGTATATATCTGTCTTAGAATGCGATCTGCTCAGCGATCTTGTGAAGCTTGACATCATAAGGCTTCTGCATTGAGAGTGCCTCCTGAATATCGTAATCAACGAGTTCACCTTTGTTTACGCCAACTACGCGGTTACCGATTCCCTGCTCGAGAAGTTCAACTGCATAGTAGCCCATTCTTGTAGCTTCTACTCTGTCTCTTACCGTCGGAGAGCCGCCTCTCTGTACATGTCCAAGAACAGTTGCTCTTGATTCGATATGTGTTTTCTCCTGAAGTGCAGTTGCGATCTCCTGAGCGTGACCGATGCCTTCTGCAACGATAACTACGAAATTCTGCTTGCCCTTGGATTTCTTTTCAAGCATTGTATTTGCGATAGCATCAAGGTCGTAGGCAACTTCCTTTGTGATGATGTCAGTTGCACCGCAGGCAATACCTGTATTTACTGCGATATGACCAGCGCCTCTGCCCATTACTTCAACTACTGAGCATCTGTCGTGAGACTGTGATGTATCACGAAGCTTATCTACCATTTCCATAGCTGTGTTCATTGCTGTATCAAATCCGATAGTATATTCAGTGCAGGCAATATCGTTGTCGATAGTACCCGGGATTCCTATACAAAGTACACCCTGTGCTGAAAGATCAGCAGCACCTCTGAATGAGCCGTCACCGCCGATAACAACAAGTCCCTCGATACCAAGTTCATCACACTTAGCCTTAGCCTTTGCTACGCCCTCTGCTGTTCTGAATTCAGGACATCTTGCAGTATAAAGCACAGTACCGCCTCTGTGAATGATGTCAGAAACGCTTCTCTCATCCATAGGGAAAATATCACCGGTGATGAGTCCCATATAGCCTCTGCGGATGCCGTAGACCTCCATTCCCTTGCTGATCGCAGTTCTTACTACTGCTCTCACAGCAGCATTCATTCCGGGAGCGTCTCCGCCGCTTGTTAAAACACCGATTTTCTTGATCATAAGTACTCTCCATTCTGCACAAGGCATTATATTATTAAACTTACAGCGTACAACCATTGGACGCTGTAACATAATTCCATACAACTATTATTTTACTACTTTGTAAAAAAAATGTCAAGGGGGATTTCGAGTTTTTTTATTAATTTGCGAAATAATCTTTTCAGCTGATAAGTCCGACCTGTGATATGTCAAAGATCTGCATAAGTTCTGTGGCTGACTGCGGAGTCACCGAAAGTGTAAGCTGTTTTTTGGGCATTACTGTCTTTTTCAGATCTGTAAGATAGAAGCATACAGCTGTCGTTCCGCTGTATTTTTCGCATATCCGGACAAGTTCCGGCGGTACTGAAGCATTTTTGGCTGTCGTTTTTATGCAAAGCTTCATGTTGCCTATAATTCTGCTGAAGGATGCTTCATCTGTCAGGCTTCCGCAGATCACGGAAAGTCTGTCATCCTTGACGGATATTTCGCCGCCTGCAAGTACGATACTGTCTTCATTGAGTATTGAGGCAGCTGCTGAATACAGATCAGGAAAAACTAATGCGTCTATTTCACCGGTATCATCGGCAAGTGTGAGAAAGCACATCTTCTCCCCTTTTCTTGTGACGTGCAGCTTCTTTTCCTGTATCGTACACAGAAGCTTTACCTTGCTGCCGTCTTTGATTCCGTTCCCGTTTAGTATCGTGCTGATGCTTTGGGTATGCATCAGTGAGGATATATACCCGTATTCTTTCAGCGGACTTCCGCTTATATACATTCCGGCAGCCTCTTTTTCCATTGCCAGCAATACCTTATGCTCATAGTCGGGCTTAAAAGGTATCCGGATGTTCATCTGGGATGTGTCCTGTTCCTCGAGGAAATTCAGCTGACCTTCGATAATGCCGCGGTTACCGCTGCTTGTGAGCGTAAGCATATACTCATAATTTTCAAGCATCTGTCTGCGGTTCAGTCCAAGACCGTCCAGAGCGCCTGCCTTAATTATGTTTTCAAGGGCTTTTTTATTGAGTTCCCTGCCGTCTATACGCTCGCAGAAGTCTTGCAGACCTTTGTAAACACCGTTAAGTGCTCTTTCTGAGATTATCCTTTCGGCAAGTCCTGCTCCTACGTTTTTGATAGCAAGAAGTCCGAAATACATCTTATCATCAATGTAAGTGAAGTTCTTCATGCTTCGGTTTACGTCCGGACGGCATATTTCAATACCCTCGCTGCGACAGACGTTGATATATTCGGAAAGCTTGCCTGTCATACCCATTACGCTCGACATCAGAGCAGCCATGTACAAGCCTTTGTAGTGGTATTTCAGATATGCGGTCTGATACGCAAGATAAGCATACGCGGCGGCGTGAGACTTATTGAACGCATAAGATGCAAAGCTTATCATCTCATCAAATATTTCATTCGCAAGCTGTTCAGATACATTCCGTTCCTTTGCTCCGTTTACAAAGCTTTCACGTTCTTTCAGCATTACATCATGCTTTTTCTTCGCCATTGCACGTCGCACTATATCTGCATGACCGTAAGAATATCCGGCAAGCTTGCGGCATATTTCCATTACCTGCTCCTGATAGACCATACATCCATATGTGTCACTGAGGACCTCTTTGAGTATCGGGTGTTTATAGCGCACCTTGTCCGGCGCTTTTTTGTTCTCAATATACACCGGTATGGACTTCATAGGTCCGGGACGATACAGCGAAATTGCTACGATCAGGTCTTCAAGACGCTCCGGACACATTTCTGTAAGCTTCTGTGTCATGCCCTCGCTTTCAAGCTGGAATACCCCTTCTGTACCGCCGCTTGAAAGCATCATGTATACGTCTTTATCATCGAGCGGGATGCTGCCGATCGAAAAATCCGGTTCGGTCTTGTGTATACTATTGACTGTATCACGTATCACGGTTAGATTGCGAAGTCCGAGGAAGTCCATTTTGAGGAGTCCGAGAGATTCGAGTATCGTCATGGTGTACTGCGTTACGACTGTGCCGTCATTTTTCTGAAGCGGTACAAGATCACTGAGCGGCACTGCTGATATTACAACTCCGGCAGCGTGTGTTGAGGCATGACGCGGCATACCCTCGATCTGCCCTGCGATGTCAATTATCCTGCGGACTGTATTGTCGGAGCGGTATAGCTGTCCGAGCTCATCAGATGCTGAAACTGCTTCAGCAAGCGTCTGACGGAAATCTATCTGCTTGGCTATTCTGTCACATAGCTGGTACGGAGCGCCGATAACTCTGCCTACATCGCGTACAGCCGCTCTTGCCTTGAGTGTATCGAATGCGATTATTTCCGAAACTCTGTCAGCCCCATATCGCCTTACAACGTAATCCTTGACGCTCTGTCTTCCTTCAATGCAGAAGTCAATATCAAAATCCGGCATACTAACTCGCTCAGGATTCAGAAAGCGTTCAAAAAGCAGATTGAATTTCATCGGATCAATTCCTGTGATACCGATACAATATGCACACAGGCTTCCTGCACCGGAGCCTCTTCCCGGACCGACCGGTACATTATTTTCACGCGCGTATCTGATGAAATCCCACACTATCAGGTAGTAATCAGTGTAGCCCATTTTGGTTATGACCGAAAGCTCATACTCCATTCGCTGTATTACTTCCGGCGGAGGTTCCTTACCGTATCTTTCATACATTCCGCTGCGGCATAGTTCGCGGAAATACTGTTCGTTATCTGTTACTCCACTTATGCTGAACTTAGGCAGCTTTATATTGCCGAATTCAAACTCTACATTGCATCTTTCAGCAATTGCGGCAGTATTTGTAACTGCATCCTCATGTCCTGCAAAAAGAGCAGCCATTTCGTCTGCTGACTTGAAATAAAACTCATTCGTAGAGAAACTCAGCGGATTAGGTTCATCAAGAGTTTTTCCGGTCTGGATGCATATGAGTATATTCTGCATTTCAGCATCAGTCTTGTTGATATAATGGCAATCGTTTGTAGCTGCAAGCGGTATGCCGGTCTCTGATGAAAGCCTGTAAAGCTGCGGAAGAATACGCAGTTCCTCTTTTATGCCGTGATTCTGTACCTCTATATAGTAGTTGTTCTCACCGAATATCGAACGATATTCAAGTGCAGCAGCTTTTGCTTCGTCATACTGACCGTTCAGCAGCTTTCGCGGCACTTCTCCTGCAAGACAAGCCGAAAGACATATAAGTCCGCTGTGATATTTTCGGAGCAGCTGCTTATCAACCCTCGGTTTATTGTAAAAGCCGTCTATGCTTGCAATGGAGACAAGCTTTACAAGATTCTTATAGCCTTCGTTATTCTCGCAAAGAAGTATCAGATGATACGGAGAGCCATCAAGCTTTGGCTCTTTTTCAAGATGCCCTCTTGGTGCAACATAGACCTCGCAGCCTATGACCGGATTGAGGCCTTGTTTTTTTGCGGCAAGCCAGAATTCAACAGCTCCGCACATATTTCCGTGATCGGTTATGGCAACAGCCTTCTGACCAAGTTCAGCTGCACGTTTTACCAGTTCATTAATACGGCAGGCACCGTCAAGAAGGCTGTACTCAGTATGCACATGAAGATTTACGAATTCGTCAGCTCTCATCAGTTTTACCTCCGGTACGCAGTGAATCCGCTATTTTGGCAAGCTTTTTGAACCTGTGATTCACTCCGGACCGGCTTATAGGTTCAGTAAGGTTCTCGCCTATTTCCTGAAGGCTCATGTCTATATTGTCGAGGCGCAGTTCAGCAACTTCGCGAAGTTCATCAGAAAGACTGTCCAGTCCGGAAACACGTTCGATCAGCTTGATGTCCTCGATCTGCTTCATGGCGGCGTTTACTACCTTGTCGATATTAGCTGCATCACAATTAGCGATTCGATTGGCTTTGTTGCGGACATCCTTGTATATCTTCACATTCATGAGCTCAAGCGTACACTGCTGTGCGCCGATGAAGGTAAGGGTGTCTTCGATAGATTCGCTGTCCTTGATATAGACAATATGCTGTCCCCTGCGGACTACCTTTCCTGCATTTACGCCTATATCAGCAAGGAGTATGCATAGCTCCTCAGCGAGCATTTCCTCAGGCACTGAAAATTCAAGATGATATTCCTTTGCAGGATCATTTACGCTTCCACAGGCAAGAAATACTCCTGCTGTAAAAACTCCGAGACTATTTGTGGCAATAATCTCGGAATCTATGGTTCTTATTTTTTCAATGAAATGATATGTGCTATATACTGCTGAAATAGTTTCAGGATCCGTTATCTCAAAGCTGAAAAACTCAGTACCTCCGCGGCGTACACTGGTCTGGCAGTCGATTCTGATCCTGAAAACATTTGAAAACAGATGTGAAAAGACTTCGGCAGCAGTACTGCTCTCTGTCTGGAAGCAAATGCGGTTCGGATCAAGCGAACGGCTGAACATCAGCATTCCGTAAAGGCAGGCAAACTGCTTGTCCTTGTCGTTAATTGAGAGGCTTATCTCTTTTCTGACTTCATTTGAAAAAGATATTTTAACTCACCTCTTATCAGTTTTTGAATCCTTTGTTATATCACGGTGGTACTTCTGTACACGGTAATCATTCTCAACAAGATGCTTGGCAACAAGCTCGGCAAAGGTTATCGAGCGGTGCTTTCCACCCGTACAGCCGAACGCTATAACAAGCTGACTTTTTCCCTCGTGTATGTAAAGCGGAAGAAGATAGTCGATGAGGTCGATGATCTTGTCAAACAGCACCTTTGACTGCTCAAAACTCATAACATAATCCCTTACGCAGCTTTCACATCCGGTATGTCCGCGCAGTTCATCAACGTAATAAGGATTCGGCAGACATCTTACGTCAAACACAAGATCGGATTCGGTAGAAACACCGTATTTGAATCCGAATGACATTATCTTTACCACAAGGGAATCGCTGTTCTTGCTGAGGAAGAGTTCCTTTATCTGTTCTTTTAGCTGTGAGGCTGAAAGCTCTGAGGTCTCAACATAATAGTCAGCGATCTCACGCAGCTGCGCCAGCTGTTCGCGTTCGTAGTTTATAGCTTCGTGCATATTGCCGCTGAATTTCTCATCAAGCGGATGCTTGCGGCGCGTTTCCTTGTAGCGCTTGATAAGAACTTCGTCGCTTGCCTCAATGAACAGTACCTTGACATCGACGCCCTCCTCAGTCCTGAGTGCCTGCCATGCAAGAATGATCTCTGCGAACATATCGCCTGTTCTTATATCTACTGCAACTGCGACCTTGTCTATCTGATTGTCAGATTTATGGCACAGATCCACAAATCGCGGTATAAGCTTCGGCGGGATATTGTCAATGCAATAGTAGCCGATGTCTTCGAGAACGTCCATAACGCTCGATTTGCCTGATCCTGACATTCCTGTCACTATCAGTAATTTCATATTTACCTCACCTTTCAATTGCCGGAACTTATCGGAGTATCACAGGTTCAAGTTCCAGAATATATCCGGTCTTTTCTTTGACTATTTTCTGTACCTTTTCGCATAATTCAAGAACGTCCGAACAGGTCGCATAGCCCTTGTTTACTACAAATCCACTGTGCTTTTCGCTTACCATAGCGCCGCCGCAGGTCATTCCCTTCAGTCCGCACTGATCTATCAGAAGAGACGCATAACTGCCGGCAGGACGTTTGAAGGTGCTTCCTGCACTCGGGTAATCAAGAGGCTGCTTTGAACTTCGCTTCGCCATACACTCGTTCATCGAAGCCTTTATAGCATCAGATTCTCCTTCTTTAAGCTGCATGGTCACAGATGTGATGATTTTGTCTGTACCCGAGAATACGCTATGGCGGTAGGAAAGATCCATATCCTCAGGCAGCATGGTATGAATACTGCAATCACTGTCGATATATTCAGCTGAAACGATTATGTCCTTGATCTCAGTACCGTATGCGCCTGCATTCATGTAAAGCGCACCGCCGACAGTTCCGGGGATGCCGAACAAGTTTTCAAGTCCTGAAAGTCCAGCCTGCTGAGCGTGTACGCAAGCAGAAGCAAGAAGTGCTCCTGCTTCACAATGTATTTTAGTGCCTTCAACGGTTATATTAGCAAAATCGCTTCCGAAAAGGAGTATAACTCCATCGAAACCGTCATCGGGAACGATAATATTGCTGCCTCTTCCGAGTATGCCGTATTTTACCGATCTTTCGCGGAAATACTTCATCAGTTCAGCAGCGGTCTCAGCTGAATTGATGCTTATCAGAGCACGGCACGGACCTCCGAATCTGAATGTTATATATTCCCTGAGAGAACACTCAGGAGTTATCCGGCATCCGAGCTTATCACAGATACCGGTGAGTTCTTCGATATTGATCATATTCTCCCTCCAGTCAGAATGAATTATGTATCTCAGAATGCCTCGTAGTCGCGCACGATCTCCTTTGAATCGGATTCCATGCCAAGTCGGTTAAGGAGTTCCTGAGCAGCATTATAGCCCATTTTCTTCTGTCTGTTGTTCATAGCTGCAACTTCGAGGATAACGGCAAGGTTACGTCCCGGTTTTACAGGGATAGTGAGTGAGGGTACCTTTACGCCGAGAAGTGATACGAACTCAGTATCAACGCCCATTCTGTCATAGACCTTCTCGGAATTCCACTGTTCGAGCTCAACTACGAGATCAAGCTTCTCGGTCATTTTTACAGCACCGATACCGAACAGACGGCGTGCATTGATGATACCGATACCGCGGAGTTCAAGGAAGTGGCGGATATTATCAGGAGAGCTTCCGACAAGACTTATATTCGATACTTTTCTGATCTCAACAGCATCATCGGCAACAAGTCTGTGGCCGCGCTTTACAAGCTCGATAGCTGTTTCACTTTTACCTACGCCGCTTTCACCGGTTATGAATACACCTTCGCCGTAGATCTCGATGAGTACGCCATGACGTGTGATACGCGGAGCGAGTGTGAGGTTAAGGAACGCTATAAGTCCTGACATGAAATTAGATGTGCTTTCCTTGCTTCTGAGGAGCGGCACCTCATATTCCTTTGCAAGTTCGAGCATTTCGGCAAAATATGGCAGTTCCCTTGTGATTATCAGTGCAGGGATACGCTGTGAGAAGAGAAGCTGAAGTCTCTCACGGCGTGTTTTCTCGTCGATGGTCGAGAGGTAAGCGAACTCCATTTTTCCGATTATCTGTATGCGTTCCGGGTTGAAATACTCATAGAATCCCATGAGCTGAAGACCTGGTCTGTTGACATCGTTCTCATCTATCATAAGGTCTTTTGCGTCTTTGTGGATGTATATTACTTCAAGCTTGAATTCGTCGATCACTTTCTGGAGTGACACTTTGAAATTTTCGGACATCTTTAATTCTCCATTCTCCGATTTATCGGGAGTTTTAGCCTATAATGAATGATTCATAGCCGTAATCAGTAATGACCTCTTTTGCTTTGAGGAGTTCATCAACCCCGACAGAGGTTCCGGTAAGTCTGATGACAGCTTTGTCGTAGTCTTTGAGTTTATCCTTGGTGAGTTCGAGAAATTTTGCAGTTTTGTCAGCCGCTGTGCCTGTGAATTCATATACAGTAGCGTCGGTGTGTACACCTTTGCTGATCTCGTCAATGTTGATATTGACAACGAGCGATTTCACATTGAGGTAAAGAGGCTCATCAATGAGATCGGTATTGCCCTTGAGAATATCAGTTCCTGAGATCTCGACAGAAAGCGATGAACCGTAGTTGACTGCTCTGTCGTAGAAAAGATTCGCTGCCGATGTAAGCACCTGAAAGCGCTTCTTGTCTGCAAGTTCATCCGGAAGATATTCAAGATCAACTTTTCTGAAATCCGGATAGCTTATATCCGAGCAGATTATCTTCTTGAATCCGGCAGAAGCGATCTCGGTAACGATGTCGCCGATATAGTTGACAGAAGTCGATGAATAGGGAGTAAGCCACGGTTTACCGCCGGCTTCCTGAGTATTGTCGATCCACTGCTCGCCTGTTTTTACGAGGTAGCTCGTATTCTTATCAAGCTTAGGAAGTAGACTGTCATTGAATGCGCTTACAAGTCCGGCAGGTTTATAACCTGCATCGTCGATAGCTGTCACGATGTCGCTCAGAACTAAGCTTCCCTGAACAGCATGGCAGTCACTTGCGAGCTGAACTCCGCTCTTATAGTATATGTTTCCGCCGCTGACTTTGAGCGGAACTTCTACAAATTCTATACCGGTAACAGCAGGTATCCTGTCGAGAGCGGCATTGAGTGCATCAATATTTTTCAGATCAGCAGCTTTAAGAGCATATGCTTTGTAAACTGCCGTTTCGGAATCTTCGCTGCCTGAACCTTTTTTTTCGGAAGGATCTGAGGTATCCGAGACATTTACTGTATCATCACCCTTTTTCTTTGTATAGTTCACTATCGGTTCAGCAACGCTGTATCCGATGAAGCCAAGACCACCTATCAGCAGCACAGAAAGTGCAACTGAAAAAGCTTTTCCCAGAGGAGTTTTACCGTAATAATTTTTTTCTTTAGTTTTATAGATTTTCCTTCCTTTAGTTTTTCGTCCCATTTTAGTCTCCTGTATTATTTCTTTTGTACTATCACTTTAAAGAGTATACTGCCATCGAAATTATACCTGTATATACCAGCATTGCGGGAAATCCTCGGAATGATGCCGGTACTTTCGATGAGTTGAGTTTTCTGTATGCAGCCGTAAGTATAAGAGCTGCGGTTATAAAGCCTAAACCGGCTTCAAAGCCGAATTTCAGGTATTCTGCAAAGTTCATGAGCGAACTGTCTGACCGTGCTTTATTGCTTATAGTGAATAGAGTTCCCATAACAGCACAGTTGAATGCTGAAAGGTGTATATACTTCCTTATTACTGCGAAGTCAAGACGTTTTATGCTGTAAACTGCACCAAGCGAACCGATGTACATAACACCGATCGCAAGAGTATAGAATAAAAGTCTCAGATCAGAGAGTCTGCTTGGAAGCGCACTGTCTATAAGGTAAGCTGCCATTGTTCCGACTGTTGTGAATACCATTATGCAGCAGGCTGTTCCTACAAGATTCCTGCGGCTTCCGGCAGCTATGAACATTGTACTTATGCCGAGTGCCTGACTAAGTATCAGATTTGCAGCAAGAAAAACGATCAGATCATTTACCAGATGCATCAGTTTCACCCCTTGCTGAATTTTTGCTTCGGCTCGCCATTGAACGTATCTTGCGGTAAACTCCGCACATAAGTCCGAGGAAGATAAAGCCGCCGAAAGGCTCGCCGAGACCGCTTATAAGAGTATCGACATCCGCCATTTTGCTGTTTATAGTACCGTAAGCGAAGAGTTCGCGGATAAAGGCTGTGATAAGCATGACCGCATCGAATCCGATGATATAGAATATAAGTGATAAAGTCATTTTTCCGCGCGGCATACGGAAAAACTTTACCTCACTCTGGAATACGATAAACGAGTTTACAGCAAGCAGCGGAAAATATATTCCTATCCTGTCTACTGAATCCGGAAAAAATGTATCCGCAGCAGTTCTTACCGGCAGATATACAAGTGATGAGATCACGGCGTATATCATTATTTTAACGGCATACGAAAGCTTACGCGGTACAAATGACGATATAACTACCGACAGAAAAGTTATCGTCGAGAAGGCGTATATGAGTACAAGTGCATTGCGAATATGGTCTCCGCATACTATCACAGGCGAAATGACCATAAGTCCGGAGAGGACTGCATTATCACCGAGTATTCCCGCGAATACAGATCTTTTGTTTTCATTCATATGTCAGCGCCTCCCTTCTGCTCTTTCGCAGCAAGAAGTTCAGCAGCTTCGTTCTTTTCCTGATCTATCGCTTTATCAATACGCTTTTCAAGATTTTTTAATCCCAGAGCTACTGGCGTGAACAGCACAGATACCATGATTATTGCATTTTCCTTAGCAGTTGTGAGAACTATTACATAGGCACAGGCTGCGATGAAAAATCCGTAGAAAAATGCGTAGAAATTTCTTTGCGGTGCTATACGCTTATCTGCAATGATATATACCGAAGCAAACAGCACCATATTTGACACTATCGAATATCCGACTGAATCTACACGCGATTCACATACCGGCGAAATCAACGCAAGTGCAGCAGTACCGCTTACGGAGCCGAGAAATGCTCCGGCGGAAATGTCACCGCGGAATATCAGCATTACAGCTGAGATAACGAGCAGAAGCACACTGAGCGAGCCTGCCGGACCGCTGAAATTGCCCATGAGTATCTCAAAATCAGTAAGCTCCATTTTTCCTGTGATGTTAAATGTATGTGAAGCTGAATATACAAGCTCATCCGGCTTTTCTGTAAGACCTAAATGATCATGCGGTTCGGGATACATGAGAAGTTCCTTGCTCCACGAAGTCAGTATGAATATATAAGCCGCAGCAGCCGGCGAGAATATCATGTTGCGTCTGCCGCCGAATATATTCTTGGCTGCCACAACTGCAAAAATGCAGGCAAATACTGCGAGCTTGTAGTTCATAGCTGCTGAGAACATAAGCGAGATTATCAGTGCATCAGATGTACAGGTCAGATCATCGGCAGTGAACCTGCGCCCCATTGCTCTCTGCGAGATAACTTCGGCTATGAGTGAAACACCCACGCACAGGCATCCGAGTGCAGCTGCTCTCACTCCGTAATAGAAATACGCCATTACTTCAAGAGCAGAAAGCGTTATCATTATATCGAGCCATATAAGGCGCTCTTTTTTCGCCTTTTTCAGCATATCTTACCTTTCCTTAGTCCGGCAGCAGCTGACGCCATGTCTGCGGCTCTGAACAGATAACTTCCGGAAACGAGGACGTTTGCCCCTGCTTCCTTTACTATCTCTGATGTAGAATCATTGATACCGCCATCTACCTCTACCATTATGTCAAGACCGAGTTCATCAGCCTTATTCCTTATTTTTCTAACTTTTTCGGTAGTTTCGGGAATGAAACTCTGTCCCCCGAAACCTGGTTCGACAGTCATTACGAGTACCATATCAAGCTGATCAAGATACTCATATACCGCCTCTGCCGGTGTTGCAGGCTTTATTGCAAGAGCAGGCTTCGCGCCGCCTGACCTGATAGCCTTTATAGTTTCAGCCGTATCGCTCTCGCTCTCGATGTGGAACGAAATGTAGTCTGCGCCGGCTTTTGCGAATCTTTCGGCATATTTCAGCGGATCTGTTATCATGAGGTGTACATCGAGCGTCATATCAGTGGACTTCCTCACCATTTCAAGAACAGGCAGTCCGAATGTGATATTATTTACGAATATACCGTCCATAACGTCGAAATGCAGCATTTCGATACCGCTGCTTTCAAGCTTTCGTATCTCGTCCTGAAGATTCAGCATATCCGCGCTGAGTACTGACGCTGATACATAATTTTTCACTTTATCACTTCTTCCGGTTGTTGTAACAGCCGATACTGTTATTACTTTCTGTGAGATTTCACACACTTTAATTATATAATATTTATTGCAGAACGTCAATATACTTCTATTGTTTTTTTATTTTATTTATTCTGGCAGGCTGTTTTATATAATTCATTTCACAATAATATTGTTCAAGCTCTGCCGCATACTATGCACTATAACTGTAAGGGAGGGATAATATGTTTTTTGAACTTATCCGGAATCTTTTCTTTTTTGCGCTTCATGTTGAATGTAACGCTGCCTTTCCGAAGCCTCTTTCAAAAAAGGAAGAGGAAGAGTGCTTCAGACTTATGTACAATGGCGATAAGACAGCTAAAAACCGACTTATTGAACACAATCTCAGACTTGTTGCCCATATCGTGAAAAAATACACATCCTCGCAGTCAGATCAGGATGAACTCATCTCGATAGGCACGATAGGTCTTATCAAAGCTGTTGGCACTTTCGATTACACTAAAGGTGCAAGATTTGCCACTTATGCAAGCAGGTGTATAGATAACGAGATACTCATGACGTTCAGAGCCGCTAAGAAGTCCGCAGGAGATGTCTACATAAGCGAACCTGTCGAGACTGATAAAGACGGAAATTCACTTACTCTCATGGATCTGATAGATGATGGCATTGATATTCACGAACAAGTCGATACACTGATAAAATCACGTCAGCTTTATCGTTTCCTTGATAAATGTCTTGATAAGCGTGAATTCGATGTGATAATCTACCGCTACGGTCTTTACGGTAAAAAGCCGCATACTCAGAGTCAGACCGCGGAACATATGAATATTTCGCGGTCTTATGTATCACGCATCGAGAAAAAGGCTATCGAAAAACTAAGAAAAATGTATGATACCACTCCCCTGTAATATCGGGTAACAGCACTTTTTCGCCGTACAGCTTGCTATTATTTTGATTTTATGGTATAATCCTCTTGTAATGAATAAAGGGGGATCATATATGAATATTCTCGTTACAGGCGGTACAGTTTTTGCAAGCAGATTCACAGCTGAATTTTTCGCCTCACGCGGTCACAGTGTATACGTACTCAACCGCGGAAGCAGACCACAGTCGGAAGGCGTTATACACCTCAAAGGGGATCGTCACAACGCTGCATCCCTGTTGAAAAATATCAATTTTGATGCCGTACTTGACATAACTGCTTACAACGAACATGATGTCCGCTGCCTGCTTGATAGCTTGGGGAATTTCGGAACATATATCCTTATCAGTTCGAGCGCTGTCTATCCGGAAACTCTTCCGAAGCCTTTCCGTGAGGACGCTAAATGCGGCAGGAATACTATCTGGGGAGCTTATGGTCTCAATAAAATTGCCGCTGAACATGAACTCTTTGCAAGAGTTCGTGATGCGTATGTGATACGTCCGCCGTATCTCTATGGTCCTATGAATAACCTTTACCGCGAAGCTTTTGTGTTCGAGTGCGCTCTCGGAAACAGACCGTTCTACGTGCCCAAAGACGGTTCTATGAAATTGCAGTTTTTCCACATCGCTGATATGTGCAGACTTATGGAGAAGATCATCGAAACCAGACCTGAACATCGTATATTCAATGTTGGCGAGCCTGTTTCAGTGGATGTACTTGAATGGGTGAACAAATGCTATGCGGCTGCCGGCAAAACTCCGGAGATCCGGTGTATTAAGTCTGATATTCCACAGCGCTCATACTTTCCGTTCTACGACTATGAATACGAACTTAATGTCACACGAATGATGTCGATACTTCCTGATCTGAAGCCGCTGAGTATCGGTCTGAAGGAATCGTTTGACTGGTGGTGCAAAAACCGCGAACTTATCATCCGTAAGCCGCTTATAAACTTTATCGACAATAATTTCGACCGCTTATGATCTACACACCACTGACTGTAAGGGCAATGAATATCGCCTATTCTGCTCATCATGGACAATACGATAAAGGCGGTGTCCCCTACATATTTCATCCGATGCACGTTGCTGAAAGTATGACGAGCGAATACGCCATATGTGCGGCACTTCTGCACGATGTTGTCGAGGACACAGACGTTACGCTTGCTGATCTCGAAAAAGTGTTCCCCGCTGAGGTCACAAATGCTGTGAGCCTCCTAACTCACAAGCCGGGACAGGATTATGCGGACTATCTGAGGTTTGTCAGAAGTGATCCTATCGCTCTTGAAGTCAAACTGGCTGACATTGCTCATAATTCGGATCTTACAAGACTTGACGGAACTCCCGGACAGTGCACCAGATTATCACAGAAATACGCTGAGGCTGTCAGGATACTCAACTCTGATGAATAAAAATCACCAGAAGTTTTGTGCGCTGTTTGTTATATTTGCATGGTGACATTTTCCGAAAAATACGCTATAAGCGGGAGCGCCTCGCTGTTTTTCGCTGCATAAGCTTAAAAAATTGAGGTTTTTCTCCGCACATCTTGCTATTTTTGTTATTTTATGTTATAATGTTTTTTACAGTATTTTTTGGAGGTATTTTTGTGGAATACAAAACTAACAGCGGCATATGGGGTACAATGTTCGGCGTTCCATGCGTTGTCGCTGATAATTTTCTGAAGCTTGCTTCTGCCGATCAGCTTAAGGTATTGCTTTACCTTCTGAGATATTCAGGCAAAAATTGTTCTGATGAGGAGATCTCTCTCAATACCGGTGTTTCACCGCAGCAGGCTGCTGATGCTATGCTCTTCTGGCAGCAGGTAAATGTACTTACTCCACAGAATACTGCTCGTGAAGAGGTACCGGTCGCTTCAATGTCTATCATCGAAGAGCCGGTCAATAAGCCGGTCGCTCACAATGTGCAGGATCAGACTGCAAATAAGCTTCCGGAACGTCAGCGCCAGAACCTGACACCTTCCGAGATCTCGCGCACTATCAGCGGATCAAACGACATTGCAGAACTGTTCAAGGTCGCAGAAACTGCTCTCGGTAAACTCAGCTACACTCAGCAGAATTCTCTTATCTGGATGCACAATTACCTCGGACTAAAACGTGAGGTCATCGTCACACTGATATACTACTGCATCAGCATAGGAAAGACCAATTGCGGCTATATCGAAAAGATCGCCTACTCGTGGGCTGAAAACGACATAAATACCCTGACAGCTGCTCAGGAAGAGGTCGATAAGCTTACCGCTTCTCATGATTATACCGGTAAAATAATGAAGCTGTTTGAAATGAATCGTAAGCCTACTTCAAAACAGGCAGTATTTCTCACACAGTGGAGAAAAGACGGTTACAGCGATGAACTTCTCAGGCTTGCTTATGAGAGAACTATCGAGTCGATAGACAAGCTTTCATTTGAATACATAAACGGGATCCTCCAGAACTGGCAGGAACAAGGTCTTACTACTAAAGACGCTGTCGCTGAAAGTGAGAACGCCTTCAGACAGCAGAAGAACGCTTCTGATAGTCGATCAGGGGGTTCATCGGATATTGATAAGTATAATATCATTATTAATAAGTTTTAAGAGGTCGAAAATATGAACAGCGAGATCTTTGAAAAAGCTCAGGGTATCATTGACAGCCGCCGTCAGAGAGCTGTCCAGCAGAACGAAGAGCGCATACGTGAGATCAACGACAAAATACCGCAGATCCGTGAGATAAACAATGAACTTTTCAATACCGGAAAGCAGCTTATAAGTCTTATAGGAAGCCATGATCCAAACGTTGCGGCGCGTGTCGAACAGATGAAGAGATACAATCTTCAGGCGCAGAAAATATCGCGTGACATACTCGTGAAGTACGGTCTTCCTGCCGACTACCTCGACCTTCACTATCACTGTGAAAAGTGTTCGGATACGGGCTACCGTAACGGCGAAATATGTGAATGTATGCGTCAGATATGCGGTAAGCTTGCAGCAGACGAGTTCAATAAGAATTCACAGGTCCGGCTTTCAACGTTCGATACTTTCAGTCTGAATTATTATTCCGGCAATGACCGTGTTACAATGCAGAAGATACTTGAATTTGCCAAAAAATACGCAGATGATTTCCCGAACGACAAAAGAAGCATTTTCATGAGCGGCAGAACAGGTCTCGGGAAAACTCACCTTTCGCTCGCTATCGCTGAAAAGGTTCTTAGTAAAGGATTTGCGGTCGTTTACGATTCTGCCATAAACATTCTCAGAAAAATCGAAAAAGAGCATTTCAGCAGGAATTCCTCTGCTGAAACTATTGATACAGTTCTGAATGCCGAACTCCTGATACTTGATGATCTTGGTACTGAATACGAAACGCCGTTCTACAAGTCGACGATATACAATATAATCAACTCGCGACTGAACAGCGGCAAGCAGACGATAATCAGCACAAACCTCAATTTTGAAGGCATAAGCAAAAGATATGATGAACGTATCGTTTCACGTATCGTTTCTTCCAGTGTCTACTGCGATTTTAAAGGCGAAGACATACGTCTTCAAAAAAGAAAAGACTAAAAAAAGGACAGTTCAAACGAACTGTCCTTTATCATTCTTATCAGCTTTGTTCAAGATCAAGCTTGAACGGTGCATATCTCTTATACGCCTTCTTGTTCTTGTCAACTGAGAGTGTATCAGCAAGCGACTTCATCATATCCTGAAAATCCTGCGAATACCTCTTATTGAGCGTATTTTCCTTAACCTCATCCGACCAGAGATCATCAGAGGTCATACGCTTTTCTATGTCAGCCTTTATGAGTATGTAAGCTGTTGCTGAATCGTAATCGTAACGTACTGCCTTGTAGTTTTCAAGGTCATTGAACACCTTGTCGTTGAATGCTGTGCTTGCTTTTTCAGCGTCCGTAGGCTCGGAAGTTGTTACCTCAACCGCTTCTCCTACCGGTGCAGTTGTTGAGGTGTACTTCGCCATTGTAACTTCATTTGCAAACGGATCTGTTGTTGTAGTTGTTGTGGTCGTATCTTCCTCGCTCCATACATCGTCAGCAGCAGCAGTAGTAGTTACTGTGGTATCAGTAGTTGAACCGTCTTCAGCAGCAGCCTCTGAGGTAGCTTCTTCCTGCTTCTTTTTCTGGTATTCCTCGTAATCAGCTTTTACCTTATCGAATTCCTTGAATTTTTCCTCATCGCCGCTTACTGAGTTTATCTGATTTACATAGCTGTCTATCTTCTTCTCGATCTCTCTGAGTTCATCGCCTTCGAGCTTATTTCCCTCAGAATCCGAAAGACTGATCGAAAGATACTTTATTCTTGCTGTGTTATCCTTGTAGTAATCCTTGAGTTCCTGCTCTGAACAGCCGTACTGCTTGTCAATACCGTAATAGTAGTCGAAGAGATACTTGAGCTTGTAGTTGTTCTCGTAAAGATCTCTGATCGACTGTTCACCGATTCCGTTATCACTGAGGAAGTCCTGCTCCTTAGCAGAAGCAACAGCTTCGTCTATCTTTGTGTAATCATCAGCAGTAAGTGAACCGTTCACCTTTTCAAATTCGCGCTCAGTAGCAACGAACTGACGGCAATACTCAGTAGCCTTATCCTGTATCCAGTCAGATGCATCAAGGTCATCTATGCGTGAATTCTCAATGTCATCAGCAGAAGGATATGTGCCTTCCTTCTGAGCAATTTTGTAAGCTGCTTCATCGTAGGCTGATAATTCGTTGTATATGAAAATGCCGGCACGGACATCGTATCCATCAACAGTAAGAGCTGTTTTAGTACCGCTGCCGATAGTCACCGCTCCCGGAGCACTGCATCCGAATGATGTTGCAGCAAGAGTAAATGCAGCTGCCGCTGCGGCAAACTTAGTGAATTTTCTCATTATGATTCCTCCGATATTATGTTCTCAAAATAAAATCATACTTCCGGTCGAGTACGCGAAAGTACAGACCAAATTTCAAATACTGTTATATTATACTACATTTATTTTGATTTGTCCATAGTAAAAACGAAATTTTTTTCAAAATTTCACACTAAAATCAAGTTAAAAATTTGTATTATCAGATATTTTCTCTCATATCCTTGACTTTCTCTTATTAAAATGGTAAAATAACAGTATATGTTCATTTTTAGGAGGCCATATAATGAAAGTCGAACTGCTCGCTCATACACCCGATCCCGAAAAGATCGTCGCTACTGCTGCTAAGCTTTGCTACTCAAGCAGTGATATTTCCTCGCTCATGGATGGTCTCACCGAGGAAAAGACCAAGGATTTCATCAATATGCTCGTTTCTATCGGTCACGAAAGCGTTATGGAACACGTTTCGTTCACATTCGGTATCGAGGGTATCTCAAGAGCCTGTTCACATCAGCTTGTTCGTCACAGGATAGCCTCCTACTCTCAGAAAAGTCAGCGTTACGTCAACGAGAACGGTTTTGATTTCATTACACCTCCTGCGATAAGTGAACTTCCGGAAGCTAAATCCGAATTTGACCGCGTTATATCTGAGATAACCGAAAGCTACGCTAAGATCGCTGACCTCCTGACTGAAAAGCATAAAGCTGATTTCATCGCTCAGGGACTTGATGAAAAGTCTGCTGCTTCAAAAGCGCGTAAGCTTGCCAATGAGGATGCGCGTTTCCTGCTGCCTAATGCCTGCGAGACAAAGATAGTTGTTACTATGAATGTCCGCTCACTGTTCAATTTTTTCAGTCACCGCTGCTGCAACAGAGCTCAGTGGGAAATACGTGCGGTCGCTGATGAAATGCTGAAGCTTTGTCTGGATATAGCCCCGAATCTGTTCGCAAGTGCCGGTCCGCCGTGCGCTACGGGCGGTAAATGTCCGGAAGGAAAAATGTCCTGCGGAAAGGCTGCCGAAATGACAAAGCGCTATTCAGAACTCAGAAACGAAGCAGGTAAGAATAAATAATGCTCGAATTCAGAGATATTGAAATATCCGACAAAGAGCGTATATGCGCCGCTCTGAGGTGTTCCGATTTCAGAGGATGTGAATACTCATTCGCAAACAACATGGCGTGGAGAAGACTTGCCGGCTCTAAAATAGCTTTCTACAAGGACTTCTATATCTGCTGCGCTTTCGATACCGATGACGGTCATCCGCATTTTGTGTTTCCGGCAGGTCATGGCGATGTAAGAGAGCTTATAAGTGTTCTGAGAAACTATTCGGCACTTCAAAACAGTCCGCTGATACTTACTGGTGTTACCAAACCTGTACTCGATATTCTTTACGAATTGTTCCCCGAACAGTTCAGCATTGTGCCTGATCGTGATTCTTCTGATTACGTCTATAACTCCGCCGATCTCATAGGTCTTGCTGGCAGAAAGTATCACCAGAAACGCAATCATATCGCAAGATTCAGCGAGATACCTTATGAATTTTCGATGATTACCGAGAAGGATCTCGATGACTGTATATATTTCAGTACGCAGACTTACAATGAGAAGTACCCTTACAGCGAGGGTTCGATCATTGCTGAACAGTTTGCGATAAACACCTATTTCAGTTATTACTCGGAACTCGGACTGACCGGCGGAATAATACGTATAGACGGCAGGATCGCTGCTCTCACGATAGGCGAAAGACTTAATTCCGATACGTTCTGTGTACACATTGAAAAAGCTGATACTTCCTTCAACGGCATATACGCCGCGATCAACAATTGCTTTGCTAAGTCCGCTGCGGCAGACTTCAGATATATCAACCGCGAAGAAGATATGGGGATCGAGGGACTGAGAAAATCAAAGCTCTCCTATCACCCGGCTTTCCTCGTTGAAAAAAATATAGTTACATTCAAATGAAAGGATTTTTATTATGATCTACGCTTTTCTTGCTGATGGCTTTGAAGAAACTGAAGCTATCGCTCCTATCGACCTGCTAAGACGCAGCGGCAAAAAAGTCGTTACAGTCGGTGTGGGCGATAATATGATTACAAGTTCGCATGGTGTCACTGTTGTAACTGATACTATCGCTCAGGAAGCCGCACTTACTGACGAACTCGAAATGATAATTCTGCCGGGCGGTATGCCGGGTACTCTGAATCTCGAAAAGTCGGCTTATGTCCAGAACGCTATCGACTTCTGCGTAAAGAACGGCAAGTATATCGGTGCTATCTGTGCTGCTCCGTCAGTTCTTGGTCATAAGGGACTACTCAGAGGCAGGAAGGCTGTCTGCTATGAGGGCTTTGAAGCTCAGCTTGAAGGTGCTGAGGTACTGAAAGATCCGGTAGTTCAGGACGGTATCTACATCACTTCAAGAGGTGCAGGTACTGCTATCGAATTTGGTCTCAAGCTGGTCGAGGCTGCCGTTTCAAAAGCTGAGAGCGACCGTCAGCGCAAGGCTATTATGTGCTTCTGAAATGACAGACAAAAAAACTCTGCGGAAAAAGTATTCCGCGCTGAGAAAAGAATTGAAGTCAGACGTCAGGGATAATACTATTACAGCTGATGTATTGTCACTCAAACAGGTAGTCAATGCCGATCTCGTTCTGCTTTATGCTTCGTTCGGATCAGAGATCAGCACATGGAAACTGTCTGAACAGCTTATCTCAATGGGTAAGACTGTGGCTTTCCCAAGATGCGGAGAGAACGGTCACATGACATTCCACATAATAACTGATCTGTCGCAGCTCAAAAGCGGTGCTGCCGGCAAATACAATATCCGCGAGCCTGAATCCTCTCTCCCGCAGCCACATACTTCTGATGATACTGTATGTATAGTCCCCGGACTTGCTTTCACTGAATACGGCGGCAGGCTCGGCTACGGCGGCGGATTCTACGACCGGTTTCTCGCTGAGCATCCGTATATCCGCACTATTGCACTTGCTTACGAAGGTATGATTGCGGACGATCTGCCTGTTCTTGAACACGACTTCACTGTCGATATGATAATAACCGAAGAAAGGACGTTTTATTGTAATGAACAATAACGATGATCTCATTAACAATATACTTAACGAGCTCGATAATAAGGCTGAAAATGAAAAGCCTGTAACTGACGAGACTCCTGAGCCTTCGCCGGCTGAGGACGAACCTGTTCAGATATCTTCTGGTGATACTCCGGAGGACGTTTCTCAGGACAGCGGTTATCCAAGCCATGCTGTGCCGGATGATATGCCGCCTCAGGAGCAGTTCGGACAGCCTGTGAATCCTATGCGCTCTCAGCATAATCCGAAAAAGAAAAAGAAGAAAAAGAAGCGCAGCCGTGTTCCAGGTGTTCTTATCCTCACTACGTTCATCGTTGCCGTTTCTATCGTTCTTTCCCTCGTTATCATCGCTTTCGGCAAGGATATGCTCGGAATCGGCAAGGATGATTCAACTCACCTCATTGTCGTAAAAGACGGTGCTACTACCGAGGAGATCGCATATATGCTAAAGGATGAAGGTATCATCCGTTCGCCAAAGGCTTTCATCTATTTCTCGAAGCTCAGAAAATCTGACGCTGCCTACGTTCCGGGCGAACACTTCATAAAAGGCAATATGGCTTATGAAACTATAATCCAGAAGCTTACAACTACTCAGAGCGAGGCTAAGAATCCGGTCGAGCTCACCATTCCGGAAGGCAAGAACCTCGATTGGATCGCAGAACAGCTTGAAGAAAAGAAGATATGTAAGGCTAAGGACTTCCTGTTCACCTTCAATTCGGGCGGTCTTGGGTGCGACTTTGAAAATCAGCTGAAGGGTACCGATAACAGCCTGAAGTTCAGACGTATGGAAGGCTACGCTTTCCCTGATACCTATATGTTCAGCGAAGATATGGACGTAACTGAGGTTTGCCAGAAGATATACTTCAACTTCAATAAGAAAATGACTCCGGAACGTTACAGTAAAATGAATGAACGCGGACTTACTCTCGATCAGCTTATAACATTCGCTTCGATAGTCCAGCTCGAAGCTGCTTCACCGGAGACTATGAAGGATGTTGCTTCTGTATTCTGGAACCGTCAGAATGATCCGGAGGAATTTGCTGGAAAGCTTCAGTCTGATCCTACCAAGAACTACGCTAATCTCACTATCAAGCCGCGTCTCGATGTTCCTAACCCGACCATGATCGACGCTTACAATACCTACACATCTCAGGGACTCCCTCCGGGAGCTATCTGCAATCCGGGTACTGACGCTATCGACGCTGTACTCGATGCACTGCAGACAGATTACAAGTACTTCGCTGCTAATATCTACACAGCTGAGACCAAATTTGCTGTTACCTATGAAGAACATCTTGCTAATCTCGATGTAATACACGCTGAAGAGGCTGAGTATGAAGCCGAACAGGCTTCAAGAGAGGCAGAACAGGCTGCTAAGGAAGCTACTCAGCAGGAGGGTGCTGAAAATGCTCAACAATAAACTCGAAGTCCTCGCACCAGCCGGTGACGAGGAGCGCTTCGGCGCTGCTGTAAACTACGGCGCAGACGCTGTTTACCTCGGACGTCAGCAGTTCGGTATGCGCGCTTCGCCCATGAATTTTGACTACGAACAGCTTGTAAATGCGGTAAATACCGCTCACGCTAAGGGTATAAAGGTGTATGTCACCTGCAATACCCTGCCGCGAAATAACGAGATACCATTCTTTCAGAAGTTCGTCGAGGAGGCGGTGTCTGCTAAGGTCGATGCACTGATAGTTGCGGATATTGGTCTGCTCTCGCTCGTTAAGAAGTATGCTCCGGATATGGAGATACACATTTCAACTCAGACCGGCATAGTAAACTATGTTACTGCGCGTGAGCTGTACGATATGGGCGCTAAGAGAGTTGTACTCGCGCGTGAGTTATCACTCGACGAGATAGCTGAGATCAGAGCAAAAACAAGTCCGGAACTCGACATTGAGACCTTCGTTCACGGTGCTATGTGCGTTTCTTTCTCAGGAAGATGTCTGCTTTCGCAGTACCTCGTAAATCGTGACGCTAACCGCGGCGAATGTGCTCAGCCATGCAGATGGGGCTATCACCTCATGGAGGAGAAGCGTCCGGGTGAGTTCTTCCCTGTTTATGAGGACGAGAAAGGTACTTATATCCTCAATTCCAAGGATATGTGCATGATCGACCACATTGATAAGCTTGCCGAAGCCGGCGTTATGAGCCTAAAAATCGAGGGCAGAGCTAAGTCCGCTTACTATGTAGCGGTTGTTACAAATGCTTACAGGATGGCTGTTGACGAGTATTATAAAGATCCTTACAATTTCAAGCTGCCTGACTGGATACGCGATGAGGTATTCAAAGTCAGTCACAGAAAATACTGCAACGGTTTCTTCTTCGGGGTTCCCGAGGAATCGCAGTATTACGAAAACAGCGGCTATATTCGCAACTATGACGTTGTTGCCGTCGTTGAATCATGTGCAGACGGTAAGGTATACTGTACTCAGCGCAACCGCTTCTTCGCCGGAGATACTGTTGAACTGCTTGCACCGTCACAGAAACCGGTCGAAATGAAACTCGACATTCTCTACAATGAAAACGGAGAACAGATCGAAACAGCTAATCACGCTATGATGAACTTCTCATTCCCGTGTGATATGACTTTCCCTAAGGGAACTGTTATCCGCAAAAATCTTGACCAATAAAAAAAGACTCCGAAAGGAGTCTTTTCAGTCTGTCAATAAACCACATTTCGATTCTGTTATCAGCGGGCGACGGAACGTCGCCCCTACAAGAAACAACGGTATTTTGGCAAAATGTAGGGGCGGCGTTCCGCCGCCCATGCTGCTTTTTATGTATAATTCGACTTTTTCAACAAGCTAAAAAGACTCCGAAAGGAGTCTTTTTATTTTACTAATTGTCGCTGAGATCATAGGGCGGCTCTTCGTTCGAGAGAGCAAGCTCGACCACTTTTCCATAGAATCCGGCTGGATTCAGGAGTACGCGCTCCCCTATCATTTTTGCCTGTGCGAGGTCAGGTGCATAAAGCTTCATATCCATGAGATCGCAGCTTACATCGAGACATCTTATATGTACATAATATCCGTTTTCGACCTTTATGTATTCGATCTTTAATTCCTGTTCAGCCTTTCTGCGGGCAAAATACCTCAGTGCAGCAAGCACAAGCTTATCCCTGTAAGACTTCGGCGCATATGTCTTTAACTCACGCGCACATTCCCTGCCCTTCGGCTGGAGTACATAGACTTCAAGACCGCTTTCGTCCTTATCAAGCGAAATAAGACCGTTTTTCAACAGATAGTCGATCGAATCCTGATAATAGAAATAGTTTACGATTCCGGTTCCGATAGCTATCTCATACAGCTGCTCGGTCTCAACAGGCTTTGCAATCTTATACAGCAGATAACAAAGAAGTATATTGAGCGTGGGAACGTCCTTTATCTCCGTATCGGCAAAGGCTGCCATTTTTTTTATATTTTCTTCCTGCATATGAACTCCTTAACAGAAATTCGGATAATCTATCATGTGTGAAAGAAGTGCGATGTTTACTGCCGCTTCAACGCTTGCGACTGTCGAAGGCACTGTACAGGTCTCCTGTATTTCCTCACCGCTGTCAAGGTTTGTGACAGTCGGCTTGACCGCTACATTCAGAGTTATAGGCATACCGGACGATATTCCGCCGATTATACCGCCGTGATTGTTGGTCTTTGAGAGTACATATCCGCGATCACTGACGTAGAACTCATCATTGTTCTGGCTTCCGACCATACGTGCCGAACGGAAGCCTATGCCGAATTCAAGACCGGTAACTCCCGGAATACCGAAAATAAGCTGAGCAATGTTATTCTTGAGACCATCGAATATCGGTGCACCTACGCCTGCCGGAACGTTTACGGACGCACACTCGATGACACCTCCGAGCGATTCCCCGGCTTCTTTTGCTTTGTATATGTCATCCTGCATGAGCCAGCCGCGGCGGTCGTTGATGACCGGAAAATCCTTATCCCTGATACTCTTGACACCGTCACGCGTAATATTTACCGGATCAAAGGGATTATCCTTGATGCTATGGATACTCAGAACATGAGCACCGGTATAAATCCCGCGTCTTTCGAGGATCTGAGCACATATAGCTCCTGCAAAGCAAAGCGGTATAGTCAGTCTGTCGGTGAAGTGTCCCTCATCACGAAAATCATTTATTCCACGGTAACGTACAGCGCCCGTATAATCAGCATGACCGGTACGTGAAAGTCTGTCGAGATTTGAGTGCTGCGGAGCTTTTACAGATACATTCTGTATAAAAGCACACAACGGTGTGCCAGTCGTCCTGTCGTTGTATATGCCGGACATAACGTGCGGCATAACGTTCTCACGGACCTTGTTTCTGCCGATGTTCCTGCGCGCCATAAAACGGGCAAGTGCTTCGGTATCAATGTATTCTCCGGAAGGCAGATTATCGACCGTAACACCAATAGCGGGTCCGTTAGACTCGCCGAAAATTGATATTGAGATCCTGTTATTCCAGATGGATGACATTTATGCTACCTCCGAGTTT
Source organism: Ruminococcus flavefaciens (assembly GCA_015067005.1). GTDB lineage: Bacteria > Bacillota > Clostridia > Oscillospirales > Ruminococcaceae > Ruminococcus > Ruminococcus flavefaciens_AA. The sequence continues at coordinate 69,318 of SVNH01000004.1, read as the reverse complement.
TGAATAATCCTTGAAAAAATCGGGATATGATTTTTCAGCAGCTTCTGCACCTTTTATCATGACCTCGCCGGATGTACGCGTTGCTGCGATCGCTGCTGCCATTACTATTCTGTGATCCCCTGCGCCGTCAACTACACCTCCGTGCATATTACCGGTAGGACGGATTATAAGTCCATCATCGGTGACTGTTACATCGCCGCCGAGTTCATTAAGCATTGCGGCTGTTGTTGCAAGACGGTCGCTTTCTTTGATGCGAAGTCTTTCAGCGTTGAATATCACTGATTCGCCGGTACCGAACGCGCCGAACACCGAGAGTATAGGTACAAGATCCGGTATATCCGAACAATCAGCCTTAAAGGAAGTTATCCTCCCATTTTCACAAGCTTCGCTGACTATATCGAATATCCTTTTATCACCCTGTACGCTTTCAGGAAAGAGGTTACCGAGTTCAACATCACTGCCAAGTGCATTTGCAACGCAGAAAAATGCTGCCTGAGAGTAATCCCCCTCTATTTTCTCATCATGTGCGCGGTACTGCTGACCGCCCTTTATGAAGAATCCGTTTTCAGTACGGTCAATTACAATGCCGAAGCGGCTGAGGATGTCGATAGTTATATCAACATAAGGCGCGGATTCAAGATGAGATGTCAGCACGATCTCAGAATCCTCCTCAATCAGCGGAAGTGCAAAGAGGAGCCCTGTAACGAACTGTGAAGAGACATTGCCCTCTATCTCGTACCTGCCGCCTTTAAGCTTTCCGCGCAGTCTGTACGGCATCTCGGCTGTAACGAATTTTACGCCGTTTTTGCCGAGTTCGCGCTTGTATATGTCTATCGGACGCTGAGGAAGTCTGCCGCGTCCATTAAATTCAGAATCGGTTCCGAGCGCAGCTGCGATAGGCATTATAAAACGGAGTGTCGAGCCGCTTTCGTTGCAGTCGATAACTGCCTTTGTTGTTGGAACTTCAATGCCCTCTACTGTTATCGTTTCGCCGTGAACGCTGAATGAAGCTCCTAAAGCAGACATCGCGTTCATTGTAGCGTCAATATCCTTGGACATCGTAACGCCTGTTATAACAGATTTTCCGCCTGCAAGCGCCGCACTTATAATAACTCTATGGGCACAGCTCTTTGAAGCCGGAATATTAACCGCTCCCTTGAGCAAAGAAGGTGTAATTTTTATATCCACGATCAGCCCTCCATGAGACGTGCAAATTCAGGAACTGCCACTTTAACGATCTCGGCATTGCCAATAGTTTTGCAGATTATGTAATTAATGCTGCCTGATTCACGTTTCTTGTCCTTGGAACAGAACGGAAGCAGTTCACTCATCGGTATATCGGTACCGGTCGGGAGTTTATATCTCTGAACGCAGCTTTTGAGACGTTCTGCGATCTCCGGTGATGCAAGCTTTTCTGTTATAATGCACATACCGGCAGCTACCCCCATTCCGTGAGTGTAACCTGTATAGTGATGCCAGCCTTCAAGCGCATGACCGAGAGTGTGTCCGAAATTAAGAATCATACGCTCACCCTTATCCAGTGTATCATGCTCAACAACAACTCGCTTGATGTCCACGCAGTTTGCAACGATCTCGTCCATGATATTGTCACAGGTTTCGAGATCATACTTCTCAAGCAGTTCAAATAACGCTTCATCGCGTATCATGCCGTACTTTATGACCTCTCCCATACCGTCTGCAAGGGTTTCCGGCGGAAGTGTCTTCAATGTGTCACTGTCCGAGATAACTATACTCGGCTGCTTGAACGCGCCGACAAGATTTTTGCCGCCAGGAATGTCGATAGCAGTCTTGCCGCCCACCGAGGAATCCACCTGTGCAAGCAGAGTTGTAGGAATCTGGACATAGTCAACGCCCCTGAGGTATGAAGCAGCGGCAAATCCGCTGATATCGCCGACAACTCCTCCGCCGAGAGCAATGATTATGTCACTTCGCGTGATCTCGCTTTCGCAGAGAAAATCATATATCTTGCTCAGATTTTCGATACTCTTGGACTGCTCACCGTTGGGAAAGACATAAGAAGTGCATTTGAATCCGTTTTCTTCGAGCGATCTCCTGACATCGCCGAGATACAGCTTTTCAACGACATCGTCAGTGATTATAGCAGCTGTCCTTGAGGATGTTATCGAAGCAACGTATTCACCGCACTTTTTAAGGCTTCCGCGCTCTATGACAACATCATATGGCTGTGTTGTATTGATTCTGATTCTTTTCATGGAAAACCTCCGCAGATAAGGTCATACGATCGAATGTACGCTGTTACTGCTACATTCAGATGAATTTTACATTAACCAATTAATTATACCATAATACGTAAATATTGTCAAGCGAAGCAGCTGCTGATAAATATGTCACTTTGAGAAGAGCTTTCTTCTCATTAATATGCAGTCATAGCCGTTGAGGACATTGTTTTTGTCGAGATCAAGCCGTTTCCATGCTAAATCAATGTTTTCGGAATATCTGCCGAGCACGAAATTTCCAAGTGTTACAAGATCTGCGATACTGTACTCTTCCTGCGGGATCTCAACCGGTCCGGTAGTATCTGTCTCATTGCCGAGAAATTCTTCGAGCACTCCTGCCCAGTATCTGCCCATTTTCTCATATCCGCTCTCGTTGGGATGAACTCCGTCGTAGAGGTCATCTTTCATGTCGACAACGCTGTGTATGTCGGCAAATCTGACGTTTTTCCCCTCTGACTGCATCTTCGCAGCCAATTGCTTAATTGACGAGTTATAGCTGTCAATACAGCTTTGTATCAGTGCTGAAAATTCCTCCGGAGTGCTGTTCCACTTCTTTTCACCGTATGACCAGAACCATTCGGACACAACGGCTGTATCCATATCAGGTATCGTTGTCACGAATACTGTCTCTCCGGCTGTGCCCTCATCAAGTATGTAGTTTATCAGGTTCTCAAGTCTGTCGGTAATACCTTCGTTGTAATTGCTGATTATATCATTTGTGCCAATCTGTAACAGAACGATGTCCGGCTTGAATGTACTGATATATTCGCCGGACATAAGCGTTTCAAGTATTCCCTGACGAGCCTCAGTCCCTGACATCTGCTGTATCGCATATCCGCTGTAACCGGCATAGTTGCCGTCATATACGACCTCTTGCCCATTGTATTCAAAGGTCTCAGAATCGCTGCCTTTAGGTCCTACTATGTCAATATCTGTAATGCCATTCTGAGACAGAGTATAGCTCATATATTTACGATAGCCGCCCTGTTCCCAGTAGCCGTCGGTTATTGAATCGCCTACCGGCATTATCTTTATCTTACGCTGTGACTGCTCTGCACTTCCAGTAATCGCAGCCGATGAAGCGATGGCTCCTGACGCCATTACTCCGGCACACAGAGCCGCTGTGATCTTCCTTTTCATGTATAAACTCCATTCCGCAGACCGCCTATTGTCTGCCGTTTTCTTTATATTAACATATTCCGGACGTTTTTTCAAGGGTGTTTATTGCAATTTGCCACGATTTGTGATACAATTGTACTATATTTATCGAAAAGGTGCTATCATGGATACAGATTCAATTTTCAGAAACTGCCGGCTATGTCCGAGAATGTGCGGTGCTGACCGTACTTCCGGAGCAGGCTGCTGCGGAGAGAGCAGTACAGTTCACGCTGCAAAGGCTTACCTTCATATGTGGGAGGAGCCGTGTATTTCTTACAAAAACGGCGCAGGTACGGTATTTTTTTCAGGATGCAGTCTGCATTGCTGCTTCTGCCAGAACAACTCTATAAGCAATCTTATGCACGGAAAGCCGCTTACAACCGAGCGTCTTGCTGATGTATTTCTCAGTCTTGCCGATAAAGGCGCTGATAATATCGAACTCGTCACACCTACTCATTTTGTACCTGTTATTATAAATGCGCTCGACCTCGTTAAGCACAGGCTGAATATCCCGGTAGTTTATAACTCCGGCGGATATGAGCTCCCTGATACGCTCTCCATGCTCAACGGCTATATCGACATTTATCTGCCTGACCTCAAATACTTCTCGCCCGAAGTTTCGGCAAGGTACTGCGATGCACCTGATTATTTCTCTTACGCTTCGTCAGCAGTCCTAAAAATGATTGAACAGGTCGGTAAACTGACGTTCAATGATGAAGGCGGACTGCTGAAAGGTACTGTGATACGTCATCTTGTACTCCCCTCGCATCGCCATGATTCTATGAATATAATCGACTGGATAGCGGAAAATACTCCGTCTGATTCGCGTCTTGTGAGTATTATGAACCAGTATACGCCTTTTAGCTTCATCAGTGACGATTACCCGGAACTGAAGCGCCGTGTAACAAAAATGGAGTACAACAGCGTTGCAGATCACGCTGCTGCACTCGGTATAGAAGGCTATACTCAGGAAAAGAGGTCGGCTTCCGAGGAATACGTCCCGGATTTTGACTTTTCCGGTCTGTAATTAGCGGTACATTAAGTCGGCTCACCTTAACAGAAAAAGCGGGTTACCGAGCCTCAAACCACGGGCTCGGTAATTTTTGCCACGATTCCGCCAAAGGGAACTCCCCTTTGCCTACCGCTTTTATACTACCACTCCCTTCGTGAAGCTTATGCGGTCATCAGTCATTTCAACCCTCAGCTGCTCGCCGCTCGTAACGCTTGAATCAACGATCATCTGTGCAAGTTCATTCTCGATAAGCTCCGTAACTCGGCGCTTGATAGGTCTTGCGCCATATTTATCGGTCTCACTGGCGGCTGCGACCGCTTCTATCACCTCTGGCGAATAACTAAGTCTTATGCCGATGCTATCCGCCCTCTTACTGAGGTTATCGAGCGCTATCCTGCTGATCTTCATTAAGTCCTGCTTTTCAAGTCTGCCGAATACTATTATCTCGTCTATGCGGTTAAGGAGTTCGGGTACGAAATGCTGTCTTATACTTTCAAGCACACGCTCATCGTCCTTAGCACTATCGCCAGAGGAGAATCCAACGGATGTGCGGCGCGTAAGCTGCTCTGCACCTACGTTTGAGGTCATGATGATTATGCAGCTTCGGAAGCTGATACGCCTCATCGAAGAATCAGTCAGAACGCCTTCATCGAGTATCTGGAGCATTATGTTTAAGACCTCAGGATCAGCCTTCTCGATCTCATCAAATAATATCAGCGAATAGGGATTGCGGCGGACTTTCTCACAGAGCGTCATGCTGCTGTCATCGTAGCCTGCATACCCGGGAGGTGCTCCGATAAGCTTCGAGACTGAGTGCTTCTCCATGTATTCCGACATATCCACTCTTATAAGACTGCTTTCAGTGTTGAAAAGGCAGTCTGCAAGTGCTTTTGCAAGCTCTGTTTTTCCGACTCCGGTCGGACCTGCAAACATGAACGAAGCTGTCGGACGGCTGCTGTCACGCAGACCTGATTTTGCGCGTACTATCGCATTTGAGATCTTGTCCACTGCATATGAATGCCCCACAACTCTTTCTGAGAGACGCTCCTTTAGCTGGCTCAACTGATCTGCTTCCTCGTTGGTTATCCTGTCCAGAGGAATACCGGTCTTCATCGAGATAACCGCCATAATATCCGCTGGAGAAACGCTGACAGGTACATTTTTGTCTATATACTTCCCGACATCACGCAGACCTATCCCCATTTGCGCAAGGCGGATGTATTTCGTATCCTTGTAGCATAAGCCTGTATTCCGGCAAATCTTCGCTCTCGCGCAGGCTTCGTCTATGACATCTATCGCCTTATCCGGCAGAAAACGGTCAGAAATATAACGCATTGACATATTTACTGCAAGCTCGATCACTTCGTCGCTTATCTCTACATTATGGTACTTCTCGTAGCTCTTCCGCAGTCCCTTGATTATGCCGATACACCCTTCCGCTTCAGGTTCAGTGACATACACCGGCTGAAAACGTCTCTCAAGCGCGGAGTCTTTTTCTATTGTTTTACGGTATTCATCAAATGTGGTAGCGCCGATTATCTGCAATTCACCGCGCGCAAGCTGAGGCTTCATTATATTTGCGGCATCAATAGCACCTTCTGCCGCACCTGCGCCGACTATCGTGTGTATCTCGTCGATGAAAAGTATCACATTTCCGGCTGTTACAGCTTCCTCCATGCAGGCTTTTACTCGCTCTTCAAAATCCCCCCGGTACTTTGCACCTGACAGCAATGAGGTAATGTCAAGTGCGATAATAAAGCGGTTTTTCAGCGAATCGGGTACTAAATTCCGTACAAACAGAGCAGCCACACCCTCTACTATTGCGGTCTTTCCGACTCCGGCTTCACCTACGAGACAGGGATTATTCTTCGTTTTTCTTGCAAGAACCTGCAATACGCGGTCAACTTCTTTTTCGCGTCCTATGAGAGGATCATTCTTCTTTATCTCAGAAATATCAGTAAGGTTTTTGCCGTATCTGAGAAGATTAGGCATCTGCGACGGCTTAGGGCGTATTGATTCGTACATATTCCTGCGGACACTGTCGGAACCGATCATATTCAGCCCGGAACATATCCCGTTAAGGTCGCCGCCCATTTTTCGTATTACTGTGCAGGCACTGCTTGAGGGCTCACTGATAATTGCTGCAAGTATATGCTCCGGAGAGGCTTGCTTTTTGTTGTCTGCCTCTGCAATCTTGAAAGATGATTCGAGTATTCGCTTTGCAGCGGTCGTAAAATACCGCTGATTGAGTGCAGTGGGATTCCCCTGCCCTACAAGCTCGATTATCTCGCGGCGTATATCGTCATACGCCACACCATTTTCAATGAGTATCTCTGCCGCTTCCGATGAGCCTTCGTCCGACATTGCAAGGAGTATGTGCTCGCTTCCGATGTAAGTATGTCCGAGCTCTGAGGCGCTTCCTACCGCGGATTCGATTATCCTCAGCGACTTCTTAGTGAATTTCTCTGTGTTAAGCATCTGAGTTTCTCCAATTCTTCTGTTATTGTACCCTTTACTGTACATCAATATTATGCCACTATTATTATGCGATAATAGTCGAATTTCACGGCTGAGGAAAATTTTGTAACACTTTTTTCTCCCCAGCATACTATGTACTATGAAGCGACAGAAATCGCTTCAAATACATCACACTAAGGAGTGTTTGATTATGTGTAATTCTTGTTTTGACGGTAACAACTGCTGGTGGATCATTCTTCTTATCCTCCTCTTCATCCTTCTCTTCTCAGGCTGCGGATGCAACAACGGCTGCGGCTGTGATAACAACAACGGCTGCGGATGCGGCTGCTGATAAGGCAACAAAAAAGGGACTCCGTACCTCGGTACAGAGTCCCATACATATTTATACAGCTATTGTAACATTTTTGTTTCGTCTGTTTGTGAGTATCGGCTGAGTGCCGTTCAGAACACAGTCAGCGGTAACAGTTACCTTCGCAATGCTTCCATCAGACGGAACGGTAAACATGGTCTTCATAAGAATGCCTTCAAGTATAGAGCGGAGTCCGCGGGCACCGGTCTTTTGCGAGATAGCCTTCTTTGCGATCTCAATGAGTGCATCATCGTTGATCTCAAGCTCAATGTCGTCGTACTCAAACAGCTTCTTATACTGCTTGATAAGCGCATTTTTAGGCTCTGTCAGTATCTTCACGAGCGAATTTTCGTCAAGCTCCTCAAGAACTGAGATAACCGGCAGACGTCCTACAAATTCAGGCACCATACCGAATTTTACAAGATCCTTCGGGATCACCTTCTTGAAGATATTGTCCTTTTCTTCCTTATGCGACTTTATCTCACCGCCAAAGCCGATAGGTGCTTTGCCGATTCGCTTCTGGATCTGTTTTTCAAGTCCGTCAAAAGCGCCGCCGCAGATGAAAAGGATGTTTTTAGTGTTTATCTGGATAACTTCCTGATTCGGGTGCTTTCTGCCGCCCTGCGGAGGTACATTTGAAACTGTACCCTCTACTATTTTCAGGAGCGCCTGCTGTACGCCCTCACCGCTTACATCACGGGTAAGGGATGTGTTCTCGGATTTACGCGCGATCTTGTCTATCTCATCAATGTAGATGATTCCGCGCTCAGCAGCCTTGATGTCGAAATCGGCAGCCTGTATCAGACGAAGCAGCACATTCTCAACGTCATCACCAACATATCCGGCTTCTGTGATAGTAGTTGCATCTGCGATCGCAAACGGTACATTCAGAAGCTTTGCAAGAGTCTGAGCAAGAAATGTCTTACCGACACCGGTAGGTCCGAGAAGAAGAACGTTGCTCTTCTGGAGCTCAACGCCATCAGACTTGTCATCGTCCTGATCGTTCTCGTCCTGACTCATGATACGCTTGTAATGATTATATACAGCTACTGCAAGCGAGATCTTGGCATCGTCCTGACCGATAACGTATTCATCGAGGAATTCCTTGATCTCACGCGGTTTGAGCAGCTTCATAGAAGAAAGAGGCTGGTTCACATCCTTCTTGGCAGCCTTTTTGTGCGATTTTGCGATGCCAGGACCATAGATCATTTCATAGCAATAGCAAACACATTCGTCACAAATATTAGCATTGCCGGCTGAAAACATACTGTGTACTCTGTTTTCGCCTTTTCCGCAGAAACTGCACGACTTAAATGATTCTGCCATTTATAAAACCACCTTTATCTTTTTGCTATTACCTTGTCAATAAGACCGTATTCCATAGCTTCCTGCGCGATCATGTAGTTATCTCGCTCACAGTCGATGTGGATCTGTTCGAGAGTTTTACCGGTATTCTCAGCAAGTATAGCTTCGAGACGGTCTCTTGTACGTTCAAGGTTCTTAGCGTGTATCATGATGTCGGTCTGCTGACCGCCGAGACCTCCGCCGATGAGCGGCTGATGTATCATGATCTCGCTGTTGGGAAGTGCAAAACGCTTGCCCTTAGCACCGGATGAAAGCAGAAATGCACCCATTGAAGCTGCCATACCGATGCAGATAGTTGATACATCGCATTTGATATAGTTCATTGTATCGTAGATAGCCATTCCAGCTGTTACCGATCCGCCGGGACTGTTGATATAAAGTGAGATGTCCTTCTCACTGTCCTGACTTTCAAGGTAAAGAAGCTGTGCGACTACAAGGCTTGCTGTTGTATCATTCACCTGATCCGACAGCATTATGATCCTGTCATTGAGGAGACGTGAAAAAATATCATAAGACCTTTCGCCTCGGCTGGTCTGTTCAACTACGTATGGTACTAAACTGCTCATATTCATCGCCCTTTCTTAAAAACCATTGCCCCACAACGTGCGCTGTGGGACAACTCGTATATTATTATTCTTTGTAAGTATTGACCGGATAATGTCGAAGGCTGATCATTCAGCGTCCTTCTTATCCTCAGCAAGAGAATTATCGACCACAGCGTTCTCCTTGATAAAGTCAACAGCCTTCTGTACTCTGAGGTCATCTACATAGTCATCAAGAGGGATGAATCTCTTGATTGTTTCAACATCGACCTTGTTTGAAGCTGCGATGTCTGCAAGACCTGAATTGATCTCATCCTCTGTTGGCTCAAGTCCTTCGAGTTCAGCGATCTTCTCAAGTGCAAGGCGGAGCTTGACTTCGTTGATTGCTCTCTCTCTGTAAGTCTCTCTGAACGAATCCATATCCATACCAGTGTACTGGAAGTAAAGCTTGATGTCCATACCCTGTGCGCCGAGCTGCTGCTCGAACTGACGGATGTGAGCATCAATTCTCTGCTCGAACATACAATTCGGGATAGGAGCGTCTACCTTTTCGATAATAGCGTTCATTACAGCGTTCTCGAAGGAAGAATTTGCCTGATTCTCAGCAGCTTCCTCAAGCTTTGTCTTGATGTCGTTTCTGTATTCTTCAACTGTTTCAAATTCAGTAGCATCTTTGATGAGGTCATCGTTGATCTCAGGGAGCTCCTCATAGCTGATAGCCTTGAGCTTTGTCTTGAAGGTAGCTTCCTTGCCTGCATAATCAGCCATCTGGTAGTCCTCAGGGAAAGTAACTACAACATCGAATTCATCGCCGATGTTGTGACCTACGATCTGATCCTCAAATCCAGGGATGAACTGACCGCTGCCGAGACGAAGCGGATGATCCTCGCCCTTGCCGCCTTCAAATGCCTCATCACCGAAGAAGCCTTCAAAGTCGATAGTAACTTCATCGTTGAGCTGAGCAGCTCTGTCGTCAACTGAAACGATGCGGGCATTCTTCTTTCTGATGATGTCGATCTGCTTGTCGATGTCTTCATCAGTGATCTCGTTTACTACCTTAGCAGCCTTGATTCCCTTATAGTCAGAGATCTCGATCTCAGGCTTAGTTACGCATACAGCCTTGAGTTCAACACCGTTTTCCTTATCGATAGAATTGATCTCAACATTAGGTCTGTCAACGAGAACGATACCTGTTTCCTTAACTGCTGCATCGATCTCAGGACCGATAAGTGCGTTGATAGCGCCCTCATAGAAAGCACCCTCGCCGAATTCTCTTTCAGCAAGCTTACGGGAAACCTTACCCTTTCTGAAGCCCTTGATCTGGATATTCTTCTTCTGGCGCTGATATTCCTTTTCAACTGCAGCCTCAAAAGCCTCAGCGTCAATTGAAATTACTAACTCAGTAGTATTTACATCTGTTTTGTTTGATGATTTTAAGCTCATGGTTTATAGTCCTTCCATTAATTATATATAACATACTTGGAATATTATACCACATTTTATATTATTTTTCCACTGATTTTCGATACTTCTGCATATTGCACAAATCAAAGCACGAGTTCGGGGATAAATTGCAAGAAGTCGCCGGCTATAAGGTGAAAATCTATGTCATCATAAACGCCCTGAACACATAATTCGTGCGCTGAACGTCCATGGATGTGTCCATAATAGCACTTCTTTATCTTATAGCGGTATAACACTTCGAGTATGTCGTAGTTAAAATTATTTGTAAATATCGGCGGATAGTGCATGAAGACAATCGGTTCAAGTCCGGCTTTGAGTGCCGAATTTATTGATGTTTCAAGACGCTGTACCTCTCGCCGGAGTACCTTTTCGTCCTGAACATCAGCCTTGTTGTCAGTACCGTTCACCCAGCCGCGTGTACCGCAGATGCCGTATTTGCCATACGCATAATGGTTATTGTGAAGCAGCCTGAGAGTGGTCAGTGATTCAGCCTCAAAGAACGCCTCCATTTTTTTCATGGTCATCCACCAGTAATCGTGGTTGCCTTTAAGGATGATCTTTTCCCCCGGCAGTCCGTTTATGAACTGAAAGTCCGGAAGTGCCTGCTGAAGCGACATTCCCCATGAAATGTCACCTGCAAGTACCACTGTATCGTCCGGTTTGACAATATCCCGCCAGTTTTTTTCTATCTTCTCCTGATAGTTCTGCCAGCCGTTGAATACGCTCATAGTTTTCGACGGATCACTGAAGCTCAGGTGAAGATCACCTATCACGTATAAACTCATACGCCGAGTTTGCTGAGAACATACTCCTTCTGCTCAGATTTGTCGATAACATCGCTGAAACGTTCAGGCTTGTTCTTCAGGTCTGCAAGTGCAGCAGGTATATCAAGCTTTGAGAGCTCTGAGATCTTGTCTACTTTAGCGTATTCATCAATGTCTGACTTAGCACCTTCGAGCGCTTCGAGAACAGCAGCACTGAATTTGTAAGGGCTTGCAGTTGAAGCGATAACTGTCTTGGTCGTATCGCCTGTTGCAGCCTTATAATCGTTATATACCTTAACAGCTACTGCTGTGTGTGTATCGCAGGTATAGCCGTATTTCTCGTAGATCATGTGGATAGTCTGCTTTGTGTGGTCATCGTCACAGAAGCCGGCAGCAAATTCGTCCTGAAGCTTTGCCTTTACATCCGCTGTAACTTCGTACTTGCCCTCAGAAGCAAGCTTACCGAACCATTCTCTGATCTGAGCGTCATCTCTGCCTGTCATGAGGTAAAGAAGTCTTTCGAGGTTGCTGGAAATGAGGATGTCCATTGAAGGTGATACGGTTGCATAGAAGCTTCTGTTTCTGTCGTAGACACCGGTATTTATGAAGTCTGTGAGAACGTTGTTGATGTTTGAAGCGCAGATGAGCTTATTTACCGGGATACCCATATGCTTTGCGTAGTAAGCAGCAAGAATATTGCCGAAGTTTCCGGTCGGAACAACGATATTGATCTTGTCGCCGAGGTTTATCTCGCCGTCCTTGACGAGTTCAGCGTAAGCAGAAACATAGTAAACGACCTGCGGCACAAGTCTGCCCCAGTTAATGGAATTTGCGCTTGAGAACATCATACCGTTTGCCTCAAGAGCAGACTTTACATCGTCATTTGTGAAAATAGCCTTTACACCGTTCTGACAGTCGTCGAAGTTGCCCTTGATAGCGCATACGCCGACATTTGAGCCTTCCTGTGTCTTCATCTGACGCTTCTGCATAGGGCTTACGCCGTCCTCAGGGTAGAATACCATGATAGATGTGCCCTCAACGTCCTTGAAGCCTTCGAGTGCAGCTTTACCAGTATCGCCGGATGTTGCGACAAGTATAACTATCTTCTTATCGAGATTGATCTTCTTTGCAGAGGTTGTAAGGAAATACGGCAGTATCTGAAGCGCCATATCCTTGAATGCACAGGTAGGACCGTGCCAGAGCTCGAGCATATAAGTGCCGTCAAAAAGATGAGCAAGCTCGGCAATGCTCTCCGTCTCGAAATTCTTTGTAGAATAAGCATTATCAGTACAGTAATGGATCTCGGCATCTGTAAAATCAGTGAGGTATTTTGAGAACACATAAGCTGCTCTGTCAGCATACTTCATGTCACCGATCTTGCTGATCTCATCAAGTGTGAGTGAAGGAATGCTCTCAGGGACGAAAAGTCCGCCCTCAGCTGAGATGCCCTGAGTGATCGCCTCAGCGCTGCTTACCTTTACACTGCTGTTTCTTGTACTGTTGTAATACATAATATCACCTTTCAAAAAATGAAATTGTAGCCTGTTGTATCATAGGCGTTTTGAATATATTCTATGCTCAGCACCTTACCCTCACTGATCGTCACCTGAGCGATGTCGAACCTCGGCTGATAGGGATTAGGGTGCTGGTAGCAATATTCAGCTGCTGTTCTGATTATCAGACCTCGTTTGCGTTTATTGACCGCTTCAAAGCCTGTAACGAGTGAACCGGGCTTCCTTGATTTAACCTCGACAAATACCAGATACTCGCCATTTTCAGCTATTATGTCGATCTCACCGCCTTTGATGCGGTAATTTCGTTCGACTATGCTGTAACCGCGCTCTTTGAGGTAGCTGCTGACGATGTCCTCACCGAGTTTACCTGTCTCACTTCTGGTCATAGAGTTTTTTCAGGAAAGTCCTGCGGTGAACGTCAGATACGCCGAATTCTTCAAGCGCTGCATAGTGCTGCTTAGTGCCGTAGCCCTTGTGCTGCTCAAAACCGTACTGCGGATACTTTTGTGCAAGTTCTTCCATGTAGCGATCCCTTGCGACTTTTGCGAGGACTGAGGCTGCTGCGATCGAAGCGGATGTCGCATCACCTTTTATCACATACTGCGCCGGGCAGCTTATATCAGGCAGCTTATTGCCGTCGATAAGCGCAAGATCAGGTGGAAGTCCAAGTCCTTCGACTGCTCTTTTCATTGCAAGCATTGCTGCGTTCAGGATATTTATGCGGTCTATTTCTTCAACAGAAGCGGTCGCTATGCAATATGCGCGGGCTTTTTCGCGTATAGTATCGAAAAGCTCCTCACGGCGCTTCGCAGAGATCTTCTTGCTGTCATTGAGGTAGTCGATAAGGATTTCGTCATCGAGGACTACGGCAGCTGCGTAAACATCACCCGCAAGCGGTCCTCTGCCGGCTTCATCGACTCCGCATATGACCGGATACTGCTTACGCAGTTCGCTGTCGAAGTCAAACAGTTCTTTGTGCAAAACTATTCTCGCCATTATTTCTCCTTCTGAGGCGGCGTTTCGAGAGTAATGCGTCCGAGTTTACCGCTCCTGAATTCATCAAGAACAGTTATTGCAGCTCTTTCGGTATTTATCTCGCCGCCGGAGATCATCATACCGCGCTTTCTTCCGACTTTTTCAAGCAGATCAAGTCCGGTATCCTCATCAGTGAATTCTATTTTGTAGCGCTCCTGAAGGGACTTCGGATACTCCTCCGCGAGATACTTCAGCAGCTTCATTGCAAGCGTTTCAATATCGAGGATGTCGTCGCTTATAGCGCCGGTGAACGCAAGTCTGATCGCTGCGTTCTGATCCTCGAACTTAGGCCACAGAACTCCCGGCATATCGAGAAGTTCCGCGCTGTTATCAAGCTTCACCCACTGCTTTGTGCGTGTTACGCCCGGTCTGTCCTCGACCTTTGCGCGTTTTCCGCCTGCAAGGCGATTGATGAGTGAAGATTTTCCTACATTAGGTATGCCGACTATCATAAGTCTTACAGCTGCGCCAGCCATACCGCTGCGCTCACGCTTTTCCATGAGTTCCCTTAGGACTTTGCCTTTGACTGCCGGCATTACATTTTTAAGTCCCTTACCGGACTTGCAGTCAACAGCGACCGCCTCAGCGCCGCTGCTTCTGAAATAATTTATCCACATCTGAGTAGCCTTGTCATCTGCAAGGTCACTCTTATTAAGCAGTACCAGACGCGGCTTTCCTTTGGTCATTGAGTCCATTTCCGGATTGCGGCTGCTGAGCGGCGCACGGGAATCAACTATCTCAACAACAGCGTCCACAAGCTTGAGGTTAGCTGCGATGAGACGGCGTGTTTTTGCCATATGTCCCGGAAACCACTGTATCTGCTTCATATCAGTATTTTCCACGAATACCTCCAGTTCAGTCTATAATGCCAAAATCGCTGATTGGTGAGATCCTCATAAGCACCTTTCCCTGAATATCGTCCACAGGAACAAATCCGATCCTGTAAGAGCGGCTGTCCTGAGAATCCCGGCGGTTATCACCCATAACAAAGACGTAGCCCTTCGGAACTGTCACCGGATACTGATCCGGGAACGCGCCTTCATCAAGGTGAGTGAGACCGCTTATATACGGCTCGCTGTAAAGCTTATTATCAACATAAACCTTCCCCTGTACAAAATCGAAATCGACTTTTTGTCCCTCGACTGCGATTATCCTTTTGACGATCATCTTATCTATGCCATTTTTTGTGACAAGACTTCCGGATTCATCGAAAGTAACAGCGTGCTGAGCGTCTATGACAACTACATCGCCTTGCTTGGGGGAATTATACCATGCTGTCATTATGACACGATCGCCCTCTGATAGAGTCTCATTCATAGAACTGCCTATAATAGTAGTTGTACGAAAAATGTAAGTGAACGCAAGACTTACCACAAACAGGGAGATCAGCATTGTTTCAGCAAGCCCTGAGAGTTCATTCAGCAGCCTGCTGTGAGTGTTCTTATCTTTCATCAGAGGATTTCTTATCAGAGTTAAAAAGTAACTTGAATTCGCTGAATGGCGAATATCTTGCAATAGCCTTACCGTAGATCTGATCTTTCTTTATAAGTCCGACATAGCCGCTTCGGCTGTCGGATGAATTCTCTCTGTTATCGCCCATTACAAAGTAATATCCGTCAGGCACTGTAAACGGGAATTTTCCTGCAAATGCGCCGGTACTCTTTGTGAATGCGCCATTCATTATGTACGGCTCGTCAATGACTTCGCCGTCTACGATCACCTTGCTGTTATTAGGATCAGAGTCGTCGATATTGATAGTCTGACCTCCGCAGGCGATAACTCGCTTGATTATACATTCATTGATAGGATTGTTCGGAACATCAGCCTTATAAGGTTCACCGTTGTCGTCAATGAGGTAAACCTCATCGTTATCTATGACAAGCACGTCACCGTTGTCGATACCAAAGTAAACAGTAGTCATAAAGATCCTGTCCTTGCTGTAAAGCGTAGGCTCCATAGACTGACCGACAATATTTACCGGGTGCAGCAGATATGTGAACACCATAACGATAACAAATATCGTGATAAGTGTTGACTCTGCTATCTCCATGACGTCATTGAAGAACGTCTTTTTAGTGTAAGGCTTTTTTTCTGCGGGGGCAGACTTTACAGTCTCAGCAGTATTTTCTGTATTTTCATTCATAACTTTGTTTTCTTCCATGATTGACCTCCGGCAATATCCGAATATGTAGCAAAAAAGGGACTTTGCGTCCCTCTTAGGAAAGAAGATGAGTCAGGCAGACAGACTCTGCCTGAACTCAGTCTGCAACCTTTTAGCGGATCTGTTCCTTTACCTTAGCAGCCTTACCCACTCTGTCTCTGAGGTAGTAGAGCTTAGCTCTGCGAACTTTACCGTGTCTTACGACCTCTACCTTGTCAACAACTGGTGAGTGGAGCGGGAATACTCTTTCGATACCGCAGCCGTGAGCAACACGTCTAACAGTGAAAGTCTCGTTGATTCCGCCGTGCTTCTTAGCGATTACAGTTCCCTCAAATACCTGGATACGGCTCTTATCGCCTTCCTTGATCTGAACGTGTACCTTGATGGTATCACCTACGTTGAACTGCGGAACATTTTCCTTCATGCTTGATTCGCTGATGAGTTTGAGTGCATCCATTTTAATTTCCTCCTAAAATTTCCGAATATTCTTACCCGTTCCGCGAGAGCCGTTCATCATTCGGCAGACACAGAGATCATAATAAATAAGTGTGCCAACAGGCACAGGCTGCTTTTGCAGCATACGGGCAGCGGACTATCCGATTTAATGTCTTTCGGCATTAACCCTCATCCGGTATGATAAAATCATAACGAACGGAATTTCAAATGCTTTTATATCATAACATACTTTGACAGAAATTGCAAGTGTTTTTCAGAAAAAAGTTATATTTAACTTATTAATTCTTTCATTTTCAGCAATATGACTTGCTTTGTATCATTCAAATACGCTGTTATCAGCACATAGGATCGCTTCACGGCGTATTTTCTGCGGCTCGAACGGAATGTCAGTTGAACGCCTCAGCGCCTCTATAAACAGCGTCGGGTTATAGTTGGTCTGAGTACCGGCAGGAAGATACATCCTGACATCAACTGACGATGAGGTCTTTTCACAGCTGAGAATCTCCATATCCGGCTTTATATCGACTTCCTTGATGCCTTTCTTGGTCTTTTTCTCAATGAGTATCTCAGGAAGCGCAAGCAGAGACTGCGCCGCCTCAAAAAGTCCGTCAGCATTGTCTGTAACAAGCGAGAACGTGTATTCAGCCTTTGCGATAGCTGTGATCTTCTGCTTCTGGAGCGCCACTTTTACAATCCCCATACCCTCGGGCATTACGGCATTCAGCTTGTCACGTATCTCTTCCATAGACATTTCATCATCAGTTATATTGAAATCGAGTATCTCGCAGCTGCTCTCGAATCCGAGAGAAAGTGCAAGTGCAAAGCTGTAATAAGGGTGCGGATTGAACCCCTCCGTGTACCATATAGGCAGTCCGGAGCGTCTGAAAGTACGCAGCATACACCTGTTGAGATCGAGGTGGGATATGTACTTGGCGCGTCCGCATTTTTCAAAAGTTGCTCTTACTCTCAGCAAAAACATTCCCTCCCAACTTTTTTGTTCACGCCGCAGCCGGAACATCTCTGGCGGCAATTCGGCGTGGTCTTTGACTGATGTGCTGTTTTATTCTCACGAATGAGGAATTCCTTGCTGACAAAGTAATCAAGATGATCCCACGGCAGTATTTCATCGTATTCAAACCGGCGGTTAGCGTAAAAAGAAGGATCAATGCCGCATTCTGCGAAGGCTTCGAGCCATTTGTCGAAGCGGTAATGCTCTTCCCAGCTGTCGAATTTACAGCCCTTCTTCCACGCGGTGTATATCACCTTGCAGATCCTGCGGTCACCCTTTGCGAGTATGACCTCAAGCTGGCTGACGTTCGGATCGTGATATGAAACCTTTACCTTCTTTGTCCTGACAGAATCAAGGAGCAGCTTCTGCTTATGCTCGATCATTTCGCGTGTATCCTGAGGTTCAAACTGGAACGGTGTGAACGGTTTCGGAACGAAAGTCGCACAGCTGACGGATACCTGTACCCCTCTGCCTTTCGGACGATCCTCGATGCTGTAAAAGAGGTCGACGATACGCTGAGCAAGTTCTGCGATGCCGGCTATATCCTCATCAGTTTCGGTTGGAAGTCCCATCATAAAGTACAGCTTGACTGCCGAATATCCGCCCTGAAAGGCGATACGGCAGGTGTTCATTATCTCCTCCTCGCTTACATTCTTGTTGATAACGTCACGAAGGCGCTGTGTACCGCCCTCTGCTGCGAAGGTAAGTCCGCTCTTGCGTACCTTCTTGATCTTTTCAAGAAGTGATTCGGAGAAGTTATCAACTCTGAGCGAAGGCAGCGAGAGATTGATCTTCTCTTTGGCTGTGTAGTCGATTAGCTGCGTCAGCATGGGATCAATTTCCGAATGGTCACTGGTACTGAGAGAAGCGAGCGACACCTCATCGTAGCCAGTATTTTCGCATAAACACTTAGTCTCACGGCATATAGTATCAGTGTGCTTCTCGCGGAAAGGACGGTATATGAAGCCTGCCTGACAGAAACGGCAGCCGCGTATGCAGCCGCGGAGCACCTCAACTGATACACGGTCGTGAACTATCTCAGTGAAGGGCACAACAAAATTCTTTGGATAGTATACCTTGTCAAAGTCCCTGATTATGCGCTTTTTCACGATCTCAGGAGCGCCTTCTGAAGTCTCAACACGCTCGATCGTACCGTCATCCTTATAGATGAAGCTGTAAAAGCGCGGAACGTAAACACCCTCTATCTGAGCGGCTTTACGCAGAAAATCAAGTTTCGATGCCCCCTGCTGTTTCATTTCCCAGTAAAGATCCATGAGTTCGAGGTTTACCTCCTCGCCCTCGCCGAGTACAAAAATATCGAAAAAGTCCGCAAGAGGTTCAGGATTGCAGACACACGGACCTCCTGCAATGACGATCTGTCCGAGTTCATCGCCGCGATCCTTTGAAAATACCGGTATCCCGGCAAGATCGAGCATATTGAGTACGTTCGTGTACGAAAGCTCATACTGCATCGTGAAACCGATAAAATCAAAGTCTCTGATAGGATCAAGACTTTCAAGCGCATAAAGCGGGATGTCGTTCTCGCGCATTATAGCCTCAAAGTCCTCAGACGGCGCATAGCATCTCTCACACCAGTAGTTCTCGCGCTCATTTGTCAGCGAATAGAGTATCTTCATTCCGAGGTGCGACATTCCGATGTCGTAGGTATCAGGAAAACAAAACGCGAAGCGGACATCTACCTTTGACTTATCCTTGATGATGCTTCCTACCTCGCCGCCGATATAACGCGAGGGCTTCTGTATCTCAAGCAGATGCTTCTCAATTTTTTCTCTTAATTCCATAAAAACTCCTTTATCTCAGGTGAGCGCCGCCGAATCTCATCGGCAGAAAATCAGAAAGCCTGAACCATCCGTTTGAAAGTATCACAACAAGATGCTCGCCGCAGAATTCGCTCAGGACTTGCAGGCAGGCACCGCACGGCGGACACGGGCGCGAAAAATCCTCGTTTGAGCTTCCGGCTATTGCTATCGCCTTGAACTCTGTAACGCCCTCTGAAACTGCCTTGAAAAGTGCTGTACGTTCGGCGCAGACGGTCAGCGAATAGGAAGCATTTTCGATGTTGCATCCGGTGAAAACACGTCCGTCTGTTGAGAGAAGAGCCGCTCCGACGCTGAAATGTGAGTATTTTGAATACGAATATTTTGCAGCTTTTACTGCTTCTTCATAGAGTTCTCTGTCAGTCATGAGGTCACCTTACCTTTGCCGACTTTTTTCTTTTTGCCGTCCGGAGTTATTATGTATGTATTTTCAAGCTGCTGTCTGAGATTGCCGGTAACAGCAGCACGGTATTCGTTGCGAAGCTGAGTCTGCTCTGCCTTTTCAGCTTCGGTAAGCCCTTCAGTCTTGGATTTACGTGAAAGCTCGTTTATACGGTCTATTTTTTTCTGATCCATGTCAGTTCTCCTTTTTACTGTAATACTATAATTGTATCACGTATCGACTAATATTTCAAGATGGTACTGGATTTTTTATTTCTGTTGTGGTATAATTATTCCTGCAAACTCTTTGATCGGAGGGATAACTATGAAAAATGCTCTTGTAACAGGAGGTTCGGGCGGTATCGGTGAAGCTATATGCCGCAGACTTTCCGACGAAGGCTACATGGTATACGTGAATTACTGCCATTCAGCTGAGAAAGCTGCTGCACTTACCGAGGAGATCAGTGGTACAGCAGTCGGATTTGATGTTGCTTCTGCCGACGATGTAAGACGTGCTTTTGCGGAACTTCCGGCGATAGATCTTCTTGTCAATAACGCAGGGGTGTCCGTTACTGACCTCTTCCACTGTGTCAGCGACGATAGTGCAAAGCATCTGCTTGCTGTAAATCTCGAAGGCACGATGAACTGCTCACGCGCTGTACTTCCGGGGATGATACACCAAAAGTCTGGGTGTATCATCAATATATCCTCTATGTGGGGACAGGTCGGTGCTTCGTGCGAGGTCGATTATTCCGCTTCAAAGGCTGGTATCATCGGCTTTACAAAGGCTCTTGCAAAGGAAACTGCGCCGTCAGGCATAAGGGTGAACTGCATTGCTCCCGGATTCATACTTACAGATATGAACAGCCGCTATTCACCGGAAGACCTTGATCTCATCCGTGAGGACATTCCACTTGGAATGTTCGGAGAACCGCGTCACATAGCAGATGCCGCCGCTTTTCTCGCCTCAGATCAGGCAGAATACATAACCGGACAAGTGCTCGCTGTCAACGGCGGAATGGTAATATGATCTGACCAAATCAGGGATACCTGACAGTTTTTTCAAAAAATCGCGATTTTATATTTTTTCTCAAACCGCAATATATAGCCGGTTATCGCAATTTGTAGTCAAAGGACAGTACATAATATTGACAAATTAAACAAATTTCCAATGCTATAATAGTGTAATATCAATAATCCGGCGAATTTTTTGTTAATTTCTTGAAATTTGACTATTTCTATTGAACTTTTAAAGCTGTTATGGTATTATTATTAAATGTGAAAGTTATGCTTTCAACTCTTCATCCGTATATCAACAAATAATTTTTAACAAGGATGGTAAAAGTATGGCTGAGAATACAAATAAAGATATTCAGAAACCTGTTGCAGGTACTGCCGTTAAAACATCAGGGAAAAAGCACATGGACGATGTTATGGACAAGAAAGTTCCAAAAACACCGGAACCTGAGAAAAAACCGAATAAATTCATGCAGAAGATCAATGTTCTCAATGCAAAGCGTGAAGCTAACTCGGAAAAATTCAGTCTCATAAATCTGCTTCTGCTCGTTCTGTTTCCGATATATATAACTTTTCTCGCGGAAGTTATACAGTGCAAGAAGGTTTCAAAAACTGTTGAGTTTTTCGTTGACCGTCCGACCGTTTTTCTCTTCGATATACTTGTCGGCTACATTGTATTTGCCTTCTTTATCGCTGTTTTCCGCAGAAGCTGGCTCGTTACTCTCGCACACAGTACACTGTACCTGACGCTGAGTACGATCGAGCTTTTCAAGTATAACACCAACGGAAATCACCTTCTGCTCTCTGATATGAGACTTGCCAAGAACGTTAAGAGTCTCTCATCATTCGCCTATATCAAGATAACATGGCAGCTGATATTGTGCTATGTGATCGCAATTGCGATATTCCTGCTCATTTTCTACCTGAATCCTAAGATCAAGGTCAAGCCTCTGGCGAGAGTTGTTTCAGGTCTTGCCTGTGTAGTAATCGGCTTCGCAATGGTAACTTATTCCCGCTTCTACAAGCCGGTCTATAAGCTTTTCAAGATAGATACCACAAGAGCTACAAACGCTTTTCTTCTCAATGAGAAGTTCGATAACAACCAGTTCTTCGCTTTCCTCGTTGAGACCGCTTCAGAAAGCTACGCAAACAGACTTGTAAAGCCTTCTGACTACAACGAGGACAACATAAATAAGATCCTCAGCATAAAGCCAGATACTACCGGAGATTTCAACGGCGGCAAAAAGCCGAACGTTATCTTCATAATGAGCGAATCCTACGCTGATTTCCGCGTATTCGACCAGCTTAATGTCGATGACTCCTACTACAAGTACTTCGATAAGGCTTGCAAGGAAGGTTACAGCGGAAGAATAATCACTCCTACTTATGCAAGCTGGACTGTCCGCGCTGAATTTGAGCTTATGTTCGGACTTCCGGTAAAGGGTATCAATGATCCGAATATGCCGCAGAGAGAGCTCGCAGACCATGCACTTCCTGCTATGGCTCGCTACTACAACAGCTGGGGCTACAATACAGCATACGTTCATCCGTTTAATGCTGAGTTTTACAGCAGACACAAGGTTTACAAGCGTTTCGGTTTCAAGGAAATGCTTTACCACGACGATCAGGATAATGTAACTGATTTCACTGTTGAAGTTGAACACTATGGTACTTATGTTGACGATAAGACCATTTATAATCAGCTGCTTGATCTTATAAAGACATCTGATGATCCTATCTACATACATACAACTACTATGCAGAACCATCAGCCGTACGATCAGGGAGAAGATCCGACAGATGAATTTGGTAACTATCTCCAGTGGATACAGCATACTAATGAAGGTCTTAACGACTTCCTCGAAGCTCTTAAAAAGGTCGATGAGCCTACGCTCGTATTCTTCGTCGGTGACCACTTCCCGTCTCTCAGAGGTGAGACCAGCGTTTACAATGAACTTGATCTCAATGGTGAAAACTGTAACATCCTCTATGAGCAGTCATATTTCTTCTGGTCTAACTACGATGCTGATTTCTCAGTAGTTCCTAAGAATAAGTACTCGTTCTTCTATGTTCCGTATGTTGTATTCAAGATCATTGACGCTCCTCACGATGCTTTCATTGAAAAAATGATGAAGCTGCTTGATGAAGTTCCGATCTACTCGACTTCCTACGATGCTGAGATCCCCGATAACAATGATCTCGATATGCTTACTTACGACAGAGTGGTCGGTGACATTTACTCGTCCTCACCGCTCGATGATGATGAATAAGGTGAACTATGAAAAATATTGATATTGATTCGATCGGCACTGCCGAACTGAAAGTCTCTGAAAACGATCTTGCAGTGAATGTCGGAAGCGGAAGTCTTCCGGTATTCGCTACACCAACTATGATAATGCTCATGGAAAAAGCTGCCTGCAATTGTCTTGCAGACTTCCTTGAAGGCGATGAAACATCCGTCGGAACTGAAATGAATGTTAAGCACGTTTCAGCTACTCCGTGCGGCATGAATGTGACTGCCGAAGCTGTTCTTACTGAAATTAACGGCAGAGAATTCAATTTCAGAGTGAAGGCTTCAGATGAAGCCGGCGTCATAGGTGAGGGACTTCACAAGAGATTCCTCGTTTACGGCGAAAAGTTCACCGCCAAAACTAACGCAAAGCTTAAATAATAACACCGCTCTTAAGTTCGATACTGATATAGAAGGTTTAAGCCATAGTATTTCTGATATACAGTCAGAAGTACTATGGCATTTTTATTGACATTGCAGCAATGTTGTGCTATAATTGTCACTAAAATAAAGCGGAATTTGAAGGTACAAACAGATGAAACAACAATCCTTTGAAATAATTGAATACCAAAAAGAGTATGAATCTCTCCTGATTTCTTTTTTGGAAAAATGTTTGCCTGAATCTCATAGATGTTTGGATATAAACGGCAGACATAGTTATTACCTTAACATTGCAGAATACTTTGTAGGATTCTGGTGTATGTTTGAGGGTGACAGTATTATTGGAACAGTCGCTGTTTCAGAATTGGGAAACAAAAACTGCGAGCTGAAATCATTATATCTGTTAGAACAGTATCAAGGTATGGGATATGGAAAAAAGATGCTGATTTATGCAATAAACCAAGCTAAAAATCATGGCTATAAGAAAATGTTTCTTGATTCCTTGTCTACAAGCACAAAAGCGATCGCTTTATATCGTAAAGTCGGATTTCATGATACCGAAAAGTATAATTCAAGTGTTTATTCAGATGTGTTTATGGTTTTAGACTTGTAAATGAAGTCGGAGATCAAACCTGCTGTACGTGTACCACACATATAGGCGGCATTTAGGTTTATCTTCATTTTTTCTGTATGCTATCATAAATTTATCACAATCAGGCTTATAATATAATATAGTAAGTTAACTTCAGAAAGGATCTTACAAATGCCAGATAATTTCAATGAAAACAATAACATTCAAAATGTTGAAGCAAAACCTGAAATAGATCAGTCATCTGCTAATAATGCAAATGTGACTTCTTTTCAGAGTACATCTGCACAACAGGATTCATACTCTAAGTATCCGGGCTCGAATTCCTACGCATATGTCTCTGAAAATTCCGCACGCACGAAGACAAAGAAAAATCATCCTGTCCTGAAAAGCATCGCTTTTGTACTCTGCCTTGCTATCGTTGGCGTGGGATCAATTCAGGGTTACAGGATCTATCAGGATCATAAGGACAAGAACGGCTTTTCAGAATACGATGAATCACGCCGTGAGCCTTCATCAAGAGCTGTCTCTGTCAATAAAGACGTTGACGATGACGAGCCTTCTGAAAATAATGAACCAGCACCAAGTCTTATAGAACTCGCCGGACGTAAGGACGCTAAGCCGGTTCCGGACATCGTTGACGAGATAATGCCGTCAGTAGTCGGCGTTTCAGCAACTTTTGAATACACTTACCAGACATACGATATGTTCGGATTCGGAATGGGTACTTCTCAGCCGGAAGTAATACAGGGTATGGGTACAGGCATCATATTCTCCGAGGACGGTTATATCGTTACCAACGCACATTGCGTATACGAGGACAGCAAGCAGTACAAAGCAGGTGAAGCAGTTGATGTTTCTGTAAGATTCAGTGATGAGTCTGAGCATAAGGCTAAGATCATCGCTTATGATACCGACAGCGATATTGCTGTGCTCAAAGTAAACGAAACCGGACTTAAACCGGCTGTTTTCGGTCAGAGCGATGACCTCAGAGTCGGTGAACTCGTTATAGCAGTCGGAAACCCATTAAGCTTCAATCTTTTTGGCTCTGTTACAAGCGGTATCGTGTCTGCTCTCAACAGAAAGATCACTGTTAATGACAAGCAGATGAATCTCATTCAGACCGATGCTCCTATCAACAGCGGTAACTCCGGCGGTCCGCTTCTCAACAGCTGCGGTCAGGTTATCGGTATCAACTCCGCAAAGATGTCCTCAAGCTATGGTATGAACGGCAGCGTTGAAGGTCTCGGATTTGCAATTCCTATCTCTGATGCCAAGACTATAATTGATGACCTTATCAACTACAACTACGTTAAGGGCAGACCTCAGCTCGGTATCTCTACAATTGACGTAAGCGAGTCTGATTCACGCCGTCTTAATATACCTCTCGGCGCTTATATTGTCAATATCGTTGAGGGAAGCGCTGCTGACTTGGCTGGTCTCAAAGTAAGAGACATAATCATTGACATCAACGGCGAAGCTATCAACTCAACAACACAGCTTACTTCTGCAAAGAATAAGTACAAAGCCGGCGATGTGATCACTGTTACTGTTTTCCGCAGCGGTGAAGAGATAACGTTCGACATAACTCTTGCCGAGGACACAAATAACAGCAAAACCGTCAAGGACGGCGACCGCTTACTCCCTGCAAACTGATATTCCTTTCCTCACTTATATATAAAACGACTCCCGTTGGTACTGCCTTCGGGAGTCGTTTTGTTTAATCAAGGTCGATTTTGACTGCGCTTCTGAGTTCAAACGAATAAAGATAAGCCTCAGTGACTTCAAGTCCCATAGTGAGTTCGGCTGCTGCGCGGTAAAGCTGAAGCTGTACCTTATACCTCTCTGCAAGCTTTTCAGCAGACGCTCCCCTGTCGGATTTGTAATCAACTATCACAAGCTTTCCGTTTTCCTCGAACATTAGGTCGATAATTCCCTTTATCATGCCGTCAGAACTGCGAAGCTTCCGCATAAGTTCATTGTCAATGTCAAGCTGTGATACAGCCGCCATGAACTTCTTCTCACGCCAGACATTATCGGCTCGGCTTATACGCGCATAAAGCTCACTCTCAAAGAATGCCGAAGCATTGTCGATACTTATCGAAGCCGCTTCATTGAACGTTATATAGGCCATTTGCTGAACACGTTCGATCTCATCGCATATGTCCATGCGGGCGTTATCGAATGAGCAATACTGGAAGAATGTATGAATAGCTGTACCTCTTTCAGCACCTGTCAGCGCTGAGGTGTCTGAAGCAAATTTAGGTCTGCGGAGTTTGAAATCGAAGCTTTCAACTGTACCTCTTATCTTCTTCGTTATCTGCGTAACACTGAGCTTTGCAGGCATTTCTGATAAAGTCGTATCGTATTGTGAGCCTATAAGTCCGCGTAATTCCTCGCAAATTTTCTCATCCGGTTCTGCATCAGCGCTGTTGTCCTCATCGCTGACTGCTAACTTTTCAGGCAGTCGGGCGTACACAATATCAAAAATGTCGGCATCGTATTCAGCCGGGAACATCTCGCAGCCTTCCGGCACTATTCCGAGTTCAGCGGCGATCTCAGCAAACTTTTTGTGCTTCATTAGCGCTGCCCAGAGCCAGTCTGCGAAGCACAATGCTCCGGTAACTGCATCCTCGGTATCTCCGCCGTTTATGATCGCATTTTCAGTCAGAAGTGAGAGACGCTTCAGCGGCTTTTCGCCGGTTTTAAGGTTTATGAACAGCCTCTGACGCGCTCTTGTAAGTCCGACATACAGCAAGCGCATTTCCTCACTGCGTGTCGAGAGTTCCTTCTCGGTCGTCAGCATTATCTGCTGGAATGTACGGTACCTTCGCATGAGGCTCCTGTCAAACAGGACGTAGCCTATTCTTCCGTCATCACTGCACATAACAATATCCGAATCGAACTTGAACTGCACCGACGTTTCTGCTATAAATACGAATGGGTATTCGAGTCCCTTTGAACCGTGGAAGGTCTGTATCGCAACGTAGTCGCCGGTCTCAGCGGACACCTTTATCTGCGAAAAATCGCTGGTACGCATCACCCTGTCGATATGGCGCAGGAAGCCGCTCAAACCTCCTGTCCCCTCATATGCGACCGAATCCTCATAGCTGCGGGCATACTGTATAAGTGCGCGCAGATTAGCACGTTTTTTGTCTCCGTCGCTGTCAAGCTGCATAACAGAGATGAAGTCCGTAGTGTCGTAGATCGAGCTTATCAGCTCGCCAAGCGTCATTGTAACGGAGTCAAGGCGGAATTTGTCCAGAGCCGAAAGGAAATCACGGCAGCGCTCGGCAAGGAACATATTTCCGAAGTCCTCATAAACGCCGTCAGCAAGCTGACGAAGTATCGGGAAGAGCGAAAGCTTTGGGTCAAGCGACTTGATATAGCCTATCTCAGCCGCTGTGAACATATACATCGGAGAGGTCAGCACTGCCATCATCGGGATGTCGAGAAGCGGATTGCTGATTATCCTGAGCAAGTCGATAAGCACTGAAATTTCGCGTGATTTAAGGTAGCCGCTCTCTTCTCTGCGCTTTGCGTGAACTCCGACCTTTTCAAGCTGATCCGCGTAAATGTTTATGAAACGGTTAGTACGGACAAGTATACAGAAGTCCGAAGGTCTGCATGGACGCACCGTGCCATCCTTTTCTGCGACCTTAGCACCGTCGCGCAGCATTTCTGCGATCTTGGCGGCTGTCCAGACCGCTTCTGCGGATGTATCAGCCTGCTCACTGTCATCGTCAGAGACTGTATCGTCATTTATGAGGTTTATCTGAGTACGGAACTCATTTTGCGGTATATCGGCGTATTCCTGCGCTCCGAAGTAGAGCATCTCCTTATCATCGTAATCAATATCCCCGCATTTTTCTGACATGATCTGTCCGAAAACGTAGTTGACAAAGTCGATAACGCCCTCTGAACTGCGGAAATTCCTGTTCAGGACTATTGCCTGATTCACACTGCTGCTCTCAGGATCATACTCGTCTGAGTTTTTCAGCGTCCTAACGAAATTTTTCGGATTAGCAAGCCTGAATCCGTAAATAGACTGCTTGACATCGCCTACAAGGAACACATTTTCACCGTACATCGGTTCGCCGTCTGACGAATGCTTGAATCCGCGCGAGATCAGCTTGAAAATCAGGTCCTCTTTGTTGTTGGAATCCTGATATTCGTCTATCATGATAATGTCGTAAAGATCTGCTGTCCTTCGGGCGATTTCCGATTGTTGTATACGTCCGTCAGCGTCAGTTTCCGCGAGAAGCTCAAGCGCAAGGCGTTCGCCGTCATCGAAGCTTATCGCATTCTTTTCACACTTTTTTGCCCAGACTATTTCCTCGTACTTCCTTATCACTTCGACGAGTAAATTGGTAACTTCGCGGCTTTCTGCATAATCATTTTCAATCGAGCTTACGCTGTCGGCAGCCGAATTCACCAGCTTCTTGACACTCTCACGGCGCTTCTTGTATATCTCGCGGAGAGCTTCATTATAGACCGCCTTCTTTGACGATTTCAGACGCGGAAAATTGCAGGCAGCGTCAAGCTGAGATTTTTCCGGGATGCGTCCGGACGCGAATATCTCAACGAGACGTTCAATGCGAGTGAAGTCCTCTTCAGCTATTTCCAGCGATGATACTGCCAGATCCTGCGTCATATCCGAGAATATCATTGGTATCATTTCACGGCAGCTGTCAGCGATCCTGAGTGCTTTTTTCAGTTTTGCGGCAACAGCCTTGGTCAGAGCGGCACTGTAAACAGAATCGCTTAGTTCCCTGCCGTATTCACTTACAGCCTTGTCGAGCCAGACATCCCTCAGAGCAACAGAAGCGAGGAATTCGTCACATAGACGTATAACTTCGGTCAGGCGCTTTTCGTCCTTGATACAAAATCTGTCGTATAGCATTGAGATCTTGTCGTAATCGTTCTCAGCGTAGTAATCAAGCAGTTCGTCCATTGCCTGCACTTTCAGCACGGTATTATCAGACTCATCAAGTATCCCGAACCCGGAAGTTATCCCCTGATCGGTGAGATTGTCCCTGAGGAGTTCAAAGCAGAACGAATTGATCGTTGAGATCTTTGCGCTTTGCAGGAGTATCTGCTGACGCAGAAGGTGTCTGTCGTCCGGACGCTCGTTTATAAGTGCGCGGAGTTTCATGTCGAGACGCTTTTTGAGTTCGGCTGCTGCGTCGTTCGTAAACGTTACGACTATCATTCTGTCCGCACGAACACCGGATCCAGCGTCTGCGATGAGTTTTATGAGCCTTTCGGTGAGAACTGCTGTTTTACCGCTTCCGGCTGCTGCCGGTACTATCAGCGAAGTACCGCGGGCGTCTATTGCTGATTGCTGCTGGGAAGTCCATGCCATCAGTCCTCACCTCCATTGTTTTCGTTGTTGATACCGAGGATGTCGGCCGCCTCAGCTACGCTTTCCGCATCAGGTCTGCAATAGCGGTCAGGCTGTGAATTTCCGCATATATTGCTGAAATCGCAGTATTCACACGGATCTTTGCCGTCAACTATCATCGGTCTCGCCTCGGCATTGCCTTCGAGAAGCGACTCTGCCATATCGGTAAGCTTTTTGTAGGTAAAATCACGCAGCCGCTCAAGTCCTTCCGATGTGATACAGCTCGAAAAGCGGTCGAGATCACCGGACTTTTTCAGTCTTGCGGGTATGTAATTACCCTCGATACCTTTTTCCATAGCTTCAAGCACAGCGAGGTCGTTAAGAACAAGTCCCGTAGTTTTCAGTGATGACCTTATCGCGGATGTGTTGAGTTCGTCGATCTTCCGGGCATCGAGTGAGACCTCCTTGATACGTATCGGCGAATACAGTACACCTGCCGGATGATAGCCGGAATACAGCCCCTTCTTCTCTGTGACCGAGAACAGATAAAGAAGCATTTGCAGATTTACTCCGCCGGCAAGCGTTTCGGGAGTTATCCTGTGGGCGCTGCTCTTGTAGTCAACAATGCGTATGTAGTCAGTGCCCTCAACATTACAAGTGTCAACGCGGTCGATGATGCCGCCGAAGGTAAGGTCGTACTTCTTGCCGAATTTAAGCTTTATGGGAGCTTTTGAACGCAGATCAAGTTCATAGTCGCGCGGTACGAATTCAGAAGCCATTAGCGACTGCTGAGTATGAAGAAAAACTCCGGAAATGCTCTCGGTAAGCTTCTGATACAAAAGTCTGAAGCGCGAGTTTTTACCGAAATCTCCGGCAAGTTTTTCGTCACGGTACAGCTTCGCGCACTCACCTACTTCATCACTGATCTGATCGTAGGTCATCAAGATAAAGTCCGACTTCGTGCGTCTGCTGAGCAGCTTATGGAAGCACTCATGCATGAGTTCACCGGCAACTCTGTCGTTGATGTCAACTTTTTCGATCCCCGAAAGTCTGAGACACTTATCGCAGAAGAATTTAAAGTGACAGATGTCGTATTCCTCAAGACTTGTAGGCGAAAGACTAAGAGGTGTGAAGCTTTTCAGCTTCTGCATAACGCTGCTCTCGATGCGGTAATCCTGCGTGTAGCCTGACCGGCTGAGTACATATGCAACACGCCTGCGATACTCCGGTTCATCGAGCAAAACGCGGCGTATTGATTCAACAGAGGTGCTGCTGCGTGTGCGCTCCTGCATATAGTGGTAGAATGCAGCATGATATGTAGCGGCATAATAATGCGGCTGAATATCGCCTTCTGTGATGATCATACGGTCGTCCCCGAACATTTTTGTTATCTGTTCAACAGCCTGTGCAGGGTACTTAGCCTGTCCGGAGAGATCAGAAAGCGGATAGGTCAGAAATACGCCGTCCGAAGCCCATGAAAATGATTTATATACGATAAGCCGTTCGGACGCTATAAGGTCGGAAAGCGGACGCGAAACCTCTATACCTGTCAGGGAAAGCTTCTGCTTGTCCGCCTCTGAGAAAATGCCGTGCAGACTGACCTGATTCGGGAAATCACCGTCCGTCGCGCCTATTACAAAGACGTACTTCGGCGCGTTAAGACGTGCTGTACGCGCAGAAGCAGCGATAACGGCATCAAGTGTCTGAGGCGGAACAGAATATGTAATGCGTCCGAGCATTGAACGTATCATGCGTGAAAGCTCTGAAAAGGCTATTTCACGGTCGCCTAAGGTAGCGTGAATGCTGTCGAGAATATCAATAAGGCATCCCCAGATGCGTTTCAGTTCGGCTGCTTCGTAGTCCCTGTTATCGTCAATAAGACGGCTCATGAGCCTGCATACATTCTCCTCTGCACCATATTCGATGATGCAGCTGTAAAGCTGCTGACAAATCTCAGCTGCTGAATTTCTGCTGCCGATAGACTTCCTGTACCTCAGCAAAGGTGTAATTATCCTGCCGCGCAGCTGCTCGATAACATCAATATTATCGTCGGGAGCAGTGAACGGTGATGTCCACACCTTATCCTCAACTTCCCACTTATAGCAGTAGTTTTCAAGGAGCGAAACATCAGTCAGCGGAACATTGATAAGTCCGCATTTCAGTATGCGGAATATCTGCTCGGAACGCAGCTTCCTTGCAGTGAGGAGTTCAAGAAGTGCAGTGAAGAACACCATGATAGGCGTGTGCGAAACCGAGCGCTCGATGCTGATGAAGCTTGGTATGCTGTATCGCTCAAATGCTGCCTTCAAAACATCGGCATAGCTTTCGATACTGTTGGATATAACTGCAAAATCGCGGTATTTCAGGTTATTATCCGCAGCTGTCATTCGCTTGATCGTCGCACATACGTACTCCGCCTCACTGTACATATCCTTAGCCTCAAACAGCGTTATGTTATCCGGACGCGGTGCATTATCCGGCTCGTACCGGAAATTCCTCATAATATGACTGCTGAGATATTCAAGGTCAGGATGTCCGAAACGGTAACTGCTTGAGCAATTTGTAACCTTATGCTCAACGCCGAGCTCACGGCAAATTGACGCAAGCTTGCGATAGGTAGTATTTACGGTCTCGAAAAGAGTATAGTCCCCGGCTGTGACGTCCTCACTTCTCAGAGTTATCACTACATTGTCAGCTGACGATATTATTACTTTCAGCATTTCAAGCTGATCTCCGGTGAAGCTTTCAAACTCATCAAGATATACGTTCTGACCATCGAAATAGCCGAAAAGATTTGCAGTTTTTGCAGCTTCCTTAATGTTGTCGAGCTCATCCTTGAAGCCGTATTCGCTCATAAGCCGCTCATATTCCATGTAGATCAGAGCAATGTCGCTGGTCTTGTCCATAAGCTGCTTATCGAGCAGGGCTGACTTCGCTGAAAGCTGTTCCGGACTTATCCCCGAACGTTTCAGGTCATTGATAAGACGCAGTATCTCGTCCGCAAAGCCGTTCTGTGAGAGCCTGCGGCGGAAGTAAGACAGCTGTTCCGGCTTTTCCTGTGCAGACGCTATCGCCTGGTAGGCGATTATCATACGGGATAACTCATCAGCGTATTCGCCGGTACGTCCGGCTTCACCGTACATCTGAAACAGCTGCCGCGCCAAGCTTGTGAAGCTAAGCGAGAACAGATCGTTGAACTTCTCTGCGCCGAGGTAAAAATACAGCATTTTATCAAATTCATAGGAAAACTGTTCCGGCACGATGATACACTGTCTGCTGCTTCCGGCACTGTCCTTGATCCTTTTCAGCATGAGAGTGGTCTTGCCGCTTCCCGCCTGACCTGTTATGAACTCAACCATGACCTGTTCCTTTCATAAAAAATGCATACCAGTTAAAAACCGGTATGCATCTGTTAAACCTTAATAATTATTGCAGTGTATTTGCTTCATTATTGACGCATAGTCTTTATAACAATGATTCATGTCAACATCTGTACTGATACCCGGCACACTGCCTGAACCTGTATACTGCCACATACCATAGCCCGCACGGTCGAAATCAGGCTTATTAACACCATAATGTGCTACCCAGATATCAAATTTGTTGATAATATAGTCTTCAAGCTGATATGTCAGGAAGCTCGCATAGCTGTAAACGCCGACATAGTAATTGTACTTTTGTGAAAGTGTAGTACAAAAAGCGTTTGTAAAATCAGAAAGTTCAGCGTTTGATCTCCATACCATCGAAGGATCTTCTATATCGTAATATACCGGATATTCAAGCTTGTAGTCCTTGATGACCTGATAACAAGCTTCAGCCTCAAGACGTGCATCATCTGCTGAGTCAGCATAGCTGTACCAGTAAACACCAACATCAAGTCCTGCTGCATGAGCCCCCTCAATGTTCTCTCTGAAACGCTTGTCTTCCTGTTCAACAAGATCACCGTAACCAGCACGGATGATAACATAGTCGATACCCGATGCCTTTACAGTATTCCAGTCAATTTCATCCTGCCATACTGAAACATCAATACCCTGAGCACGTCCCAGAACAGGATCCATAGTGGTTGTAGTAATTACAGGCTCAGGTTCAGTGGTAGTTGTAGTAGTTGTTGTAGTAGTTGTTGTGGTAGTGTGAGTAACGTAGGTATCCGGCGAAATAATATAAGCATAATTTATATAGCAAACACTGCGTGAAACTACTCCTTCAATGCCCTTTACGCTGCCGTTTGCACAATACTGCCACATATCATAGCCAATGTCGTAGCCCGGAGTTTCAACATCATGGTTTGCCATCCAGACCTCGTACTTTGAAAGTACATTATCATAGATCTTTGTTGAAAGGAAGTTTGCATAGCCGTAAATTCCTGTGTAATAGCCCTTATCTTTCAGAGCAGAGCAGAATGTCTCTGCGATAGCGGAGATCTGTGCAGCTGAGAGATCCCTCTGGCATTCATCACCGAGGCAATAAAATACAGGGAAATTAAGGTTGTGATCCTTTATGACATCATAGCAGGCTTCTGCTTCAGCATAAGCATCCTCGATACTGGTCGCATAACTGTACCAGTAAGCACCGCAGTCAACATAAGCACTTCTTGCGCCGCTGACGTTCTGGTCGAAGTAATCGTCCTTCTGCTCGGCTGACTTACCGTAGCCGGCACGAATGATCGCAAAGGTGATATAGTCACCGGCAACACTCTCCCAGTCAATTACGCCGTGGACTTCTGAAACATCTATACCCTGATCGCAGGCAATAGTGTTATATGCAGGAACTGTTGTGGTAACAACAGGCTCTTCGATTTCAGGTGCAGTAGTAGTGGTGACCTCACTTGTAGTCGTCATCGTAGCGATATACGCCTCGTGAGCATCATACATATCAATTATATTGTAAGGCTTTACAACTTCAGGAAGCTTAAGTTCTATGTCGAACAGTCTTGCCTCTTTACTTTCTTCCTGATTTGTGCTATCATTATCATATGATGAAAGTACAACGGCTTCTTCAGCGTTGGAATAATTCATTGCCGGAACTGCCGCATAGAACGTGCAGGCACATGAAAGCAATGCTGAAATCAACCTTTTTGAAAACTTCATATTCAATCATTCTCCTTTTTCTATCCACCCAATTGTAACAAAAAGGTTACAATCCAAATTTATAACAATTAGTATTATATCATATTTTTCGTGACATTGCAAGCATTATATCACAAAAGCATACCATAATAATGAATTTTGTTAATATCACAGATTATGGATATGTATTTTTGTGTATTTTACATATTTACTATACAAAGGAAGTTACAAATGAAAAAATTTGTCATAAATACTAACGACAGCGGACAGCGGGTTGATAAGTTCCTTACAAAAGCTATGCCTGATCTTCCAAAGAGTATGATGTATCGTCTCATACGCAAAAAGGATGTCAAGCTCAATGGAAAACGGTGCGAGATCTCATCGAGGCTCTCGGAAGGCGATGAACTCACGGTATACGTCAAGGACGAGCTTTCAGCCGTAAAAACTGCCGATCTCTCATTCATGAACGTTCCGGCAGAGCTTGATATTGTATACGAGGATGAAAATATACTAATTGTGAACAAGCCTTCCGGACTTGATTCTCACTCAGGAAGCCGCTTCACTGACAATCTCATCGACCGCATAAAGCATTACCTTTACAACAGCGGAGAATATGCTCCGGATTCTGAAAATTCCTTCGCACCTGCACTTTGCAGCCGTCTCGACAGAAATACCTGCGGACTTGTAACCGCTGCAAAAACTGCTGATGCCCTGCGTGAGATAAATTCAGCGATAAGAGAAGGTCACATCACTAAGATATACCACTGTATTACGATCGCACATCCGCCGAAAGAGAGCGATATTATAACCGCCTATCATAAAAAAGAGGAGTCCCGGAATCTCGTTAAGATCTCGGATACTCCCCTCGAAGGCTATAAACCAATAAAAACAGGTTACAAAGTGCTCGCTGAACACAAGGGACTTTTCCTCGTTGAGGTGACACTATTTACAGGACGTACTCACCAGATAAGAGCACATCTTGCCCATGTAGGCGCACCTTTGCTCGGTGACGGCAAATACGGTAATAACGCCGTCAATAAGCGCCGCGGTGTCCATTACCAGACACTGTGTGCATATGCGCTGTTGTTCAGTCTGCCCGAGGATTCCCCTCTTGCATATCTTAACGGCATCTCGCCCACGGCACCTGCTCCGGACTTTGAAAAAGTCTTTCCGCGTCAGTTAGGCTGACCAACTCTGTGACGAAGATTATCTTCCTTGAGTTCCCTGCCCTCGGCTATCAGCGACAGCATTTCAGCAGAGTCTGCTCTGCGGAGTGCATCGCTGTATTTTTTTAGATTTTCGATAAGAAGGTCAAGCTCATACTGCAAGTTTTCACGGTTCTGCATGAAAAGATCGGTCCACATTTTTTCATTCATGGTAGCTATACGTGTCATATCCTGAAAGCTTCCTCCGCTGAATCCGCATTCAAGTCCGAGTTCGGGACTCTTTACATATGCACTCGAAACTATATGTGCAAGCTGTGAGGTATAGGCGATCATTTTATCGTGATTCTCAGGAGAGGTCTCGATTATCTTGCCAGCTCCGACATCCTTTGCTATCTTTTTGAGAAGCATAACATCCATTCTCTCGCTGTCCTCAAAAGGTACAACGATATAGTTTGCCTTGACAAAAAGGTCGGCATTACTGTTATAATAGCCTCCGAATTCCTTGCCAGCCATTGGATGTGTGCCAACATAACGCAGTCCGTTTGCGTCTGCGATATTTCTCATACGCTTTGAGAATTCGCCCTTGATACCGCAGACATCCGTCACGAGAGTATCTTTGTCAAGCTTTTCAGCGTTGTCAGCAAACCACTTTTCAGCCGAATCAGGGAAAAGTGCTATGATCGCAATGTCGAATCCGGCATAATTACCATCGAATACCTCATCGACAGCAACGTCCCTAAGAGCGGCATTTTCAATATCGTGATTCAGGTCACAGCCTATAACGGTATGGTGTGAATATTTTTTGAGAGCCTTACAGAGCGAACCTCCTATAAGACCAAGTCCGACTACTAAAATTTTCATGTTATCCTCCGGATATATTGATATACTAATATTATATCGCTTTAAACGGTAAAAGTCAAGTACCTTTGTCATTTTTCCCTTCCAATGCATAATATATCAAGAGAATGTTTCTCAATTACCATGAAAGGAATGTTTTTATGCCAAAGGTATTTTTAAGTCCTTCTACGCAGGAATGGAATCAGTATGCTACCAGCGGCAATGAAGAGCTTTACATGAATCTCCTTGCCGACCGTATGGAACCTTACCTGCGTTCATGCGGTATTACATTTGTAAGGAATGATCCTGCACGTAATTTTGCAGGCGCTATCAAGGATTCAAATTCAGCATACTATGATGTACACCTTGCACTGCATACTAATGCTGCTCCGGAAGCTCTTGCAGGCAGACTGCGCGGTATTGATATATATTTTGCACCCAAAAGCGCAAGCAGCGAAAAACTCGCAAATATCATAGCCAATAACCTTAAAAGCATTTATCCGATACCGGATAAGGTCGGCGCAGTTCCTACCTATACTCTCGGTGAGGTGCTGAATACAAAAGCAGTTGCAGTTCTTTGCGAAATCGGCTACCACGATAACTACGCTGATGAAGCATGGATAAAAAACAATCTTGGTCTGATCTCACAGAATATCGTCCGTTCACTCTGCGATTACTTCGGTATACCTTTTGTCAATCCCGGTCCGGTAAGGTGGGGCACCGTCAACACTGACGGCAGCGGTCTGAATATACGCTCTTATCCGTCACTTTCCGGAAATATCATTGGTTCTGTACCTAACGGCGCTACCGTCATGATAAACGGCTCGACCGGCAACTGGTATGTCGTAAGCTATAACAGCTTGACAGGCTATGCAAGCAGCGACTATATAATCGTGTGATAAACAATATCCCCGTACAATAAATACAGTACTCTAATTGCACTTTATCAGTAATTTATTGAGGGAACCCCTTTTGAGAAAGGGGTTTTCCTCAAACTCCCTCCCGAAAACTTTCAACTTGTTTTTTTGCAATGCTATAAGAACTAACATAAAAATAAAAAACCGGAAGTTTATATAACTTCCGGAATTTTTTATACCATTGCGAAAAAAACGAAATAAAAGTCTTTGGAAAGGGGGGGGAGCATAGTTTTATCGTAGTAAAGTTGAATTAAATCGAATATCGTTCTGATCTTCCAGACTATTTCCGAGATACTCAATACACAGCATTGTAAGATCATCAAACTGTTCAGCATTCTTTACAAATTCCTGAACAGAAGACCGGACGTTTGATATGATTTTTTCCGGATCGGCTTCCGGTGCATTATTCAAAGCCTGTACCATTTGTGCCGTTCCAAACATCCTCATATCTGCATCTGTTGCCTCCGGAACGCCGTCGGTATATACAAACAGCTTATCGCCCGGCTCGAATTGGAGCGTGTATTCTTTGTATTTAACACCGTCCATAGCGCCTATGGCGATACCATGCTTATCCTTGAACAGTTCAAAGCTGCCGCCTTTGCGTTTTATAGCCGGATATTCATGTCCGGCATTCGCACAGGTCATCTTGCCAGTCGATATTTCAAGAATACCAAGCCATACGGTCACAAACATATCAACCTGATTATTGGAACAGAACGCTTCATTTGTCTTAGTCAGTATCTCTCCTGCCGAAACTCCGAGCATTGCACAGCTTTGCAGTATCGTTTTTGAGATCATCATGAACAGTGCTGCTGGTATGCCCTTTCCTGATACATCAGCCATTACCAGACACAGGTGGTCATCATCAATGAAAAAGAAATCGTAGAAATCGCCGCCGACTTCTTTTGCAGGCTCCATTGTTGCGAAAATATCAAACTCATGACGTTCCGGATACGGAGGGAAATCATGCGGTAGCATAGCAGCCTGTATCTGTGTTGCAAGAGACAGCTCTGTGCTTATACGCTCTCTTTCAGAAGTCTCTTTTTTCAGACTTGTCATATATAATGCCACTCCGTCAGCAAGACTTTTAACATTATTTGCAAGCAAACCAAGTTCACTGCCTTCCCTGACGCTCACTTCATTATAGATCAGATTTTCAGGCTCCGTATTATTCTGCATTTCCTTAACGAATGAATCACTGCTCTCAGCTATATTCAGAATAGGTCTGATGAGATAACGTTCTATGTTGAAATAATACAGACTTATAATAACAGCAGTCAATATTAATGCTATCATTATGACGATACGAACATAATCAGACAATTCACTGTTGATCCTGTTGATATCGACTTCAACGCATATAAGACCTACTGCATTATCATCACTGTCGAACACGACCCGGTATCCATTCAGCATATGTCCGTAATCATCGGAATATCCTTCCAATGTTTTGCTTTCACATTCCTTGTTCTTAACAGCATCTCTGAGCAGCATAAGAGTGTCATCCTCAAACGCGCCTTCCTCACAAGTCTTTCCCATATAACTGTATATTTCTGACAAAGGCTTTCCCGAAGAAAGTTCTTCCTGTGATTTTGCATTGATCGCGTAATGCAGACTATGTATATCATTGATATCATCAAAGTAAACCGCATACAGATATTCAATATCAGAACTATCCTTCACAGTATTCAGTTCTGATCTGAACTTCTCATAATCATCCGGCATATCGCGTTCTTTGATCATATCGCCAAAAGAGTAGTCAACACACGATCGGTATGAGTATTCCAAAACAGTTTCTGTATACGAAATATAGCTCTTCATAACACTATCACGATAAAGCTTATATCCTGCCGCAGTTATAACTGATGTAAGTATCACCATAAACAGTATCGTATATACCGCAACTTTAGTTTTTATGCTTTTTACCTTCATAATTAAGAATATGTTCCTTTTCAGGCGTTTCGACCAGTCTTCTATTAAACTTTTTACGGATAGCAAGAATATTCGCACCGTCACGATACTAATAAATTGCATCATCCATACTCCTTTTTTACAAGGAATATTCCAAGTCCGCCAATTTATCTGTCGTCTTAGGCAATATCAAGTTATTTCATGATATGCCGCCCTTTTGATCCTACTCGATATTCAGGATATCATTAAATCCGGTAACTTCAAAAATCTCCATAAGATCCTCATTAGCGTTTATCACTTTCATTTTCCCGTGAGCATTCATCTGCTTCTGCACTTTCAGAAAAACACGCAGTCCTGCTGAGGAAATGTATGTCACCTGTTTAAGATCGAATGTCAGTCCGGTTACTCCGTCAAGTGCCTCATCCAATACGCTCTCAAGTTCGGGAGCTGTTTTAGCATCTATCCTGCCCTCAACAGCAAGGGTAAGTTCACTGCTGTTTCTGATTTTTTCAATTTTCATAATGATTCTTCCTTTCGATAATTTGTGCTTTTATCATTTACAGAAATGCCATTATCATTCTTTTAGCTATATCTTTTCGGGTAAGAGTGCTTTTACAATTCTCATCTATTTCAATGATATAACGCTCAAATCCGTTTATTATCCTTGCACCGCTCGGGTGGTTGAGAACACGCTTGAAACGGCTGCCGTAGTTTGCATGAACGTGGCCGTGAAACATATATTTAGGCTGACAGCGTTCCATAAGCTCGTTAAAGCACTCAAATCCTCTGTGCGGAATATCATCCATATCGCCGTAACCTCTTGCCGGAGAATGGGTAACAAGCACATCAAAGCCTGAGTGGTTGAAAATAGTCTTCTTGGCATGCCAGATACGCCGGCGCATTTCCTTTTCGGTATACATATACGGTCTGTCGCCATACTTCATCGAACCGCCAAGCCCGAAAAATCGAATGCCGTCAACTGTGACTATTTTTCCGTCAATATTATCGCAGCCCTCCGGAGGACGTTCAGTGTATCTTGTATCATGGTTCCCGGGAACGTACAACACAGGTGCTCTGCCCATTGTAACCAGAAATTCCAGATACTCCGCTTTCAGATCACCGCATGAAACTATAAGGTCGATGCCCTCCAGCCTTTCTGGCATATAATAGTCCCACAGAGCCTTGCATTCCTCATCTGCTAATATCATTATCTTCATAGTTCATCAATATTCTCGTTCAGCCATTCCATGAATACAATATCGCTTGTTTTCATGGTAGAACGGTCGATTGGTATACCTGCTTTTCTATCAGTTTCCGCCTGCATTACCGTTCCGGAATTCGTATGCAGTTCCCCGGTAAACGGATCATAGCCGCCGTTTACAATGGAGTTCTTGAAGAATGCCAGCAGCTTCTCTGTTTGGTAGCTGAGATTGTTCGCTCTGATGTCCACAACGCCTGTTCCAAGTCCGAACCAATAGCTTGCGGCATTCTTATTTTTCAGCTTTTCTCCCAGATCCCATGCCCCGGAAAGAACTGACTGCACGATCTGCACATAATACTTTCCCCAACTGAAATACGGGGTGCCAATATATTCGTTCTTTTCTGTACCGATACGGTAAAGTCCGGGACGGTTCAGAAGATCATTTTTGCCTGTATAATCAAAATCGGCATAGTATTTTACGCCCTCTGCCGCAAGACGTTTACGACAGTCTGTGCCTTCTTCATTAAGTGTCAGCACTACGCGGCATTCAGGGTCTATCATTGAAACTCCTATTGCAAATGCATTAAGATCACGATGAGCGAAGTTTTCAGCAGAACCCACGATATATCCGATCTTTCTTTGCTCTGTTCCTCCCTCACGCAGGAGCATATCAGCGGCGAGGATGCCCATAAGGAAAGCTGCTTCATAGAACTTGCCATGATAATATCTGATTGAGGAATGCTTCTGTCCTGCTGAACAGCATATTATCTTTACTTTTGGATTATGAACGGCAGCTTTTATCGCTTCGGGTATCATATCCTGATCTGTTGCGAAAATTATCTCGTTTTTATCTGCAATAGCCCTCTCGATTGTTTCATGCGGCTCTCCGATATATCGCTCAGTGACAACGTTTTCACCTGTCATTTCATCAACATAAAGTCTGCCCGCTTCATGACTATCCGCCCAGCGTGAGTCATCTGGCTCGGTATTATAGATGAACGCAGCCCGCAGAGGTGAAGAAGCAGTATATTTTTTTCGTCCGCCGAACATTCTCCAGAATGAATTTGAGGACAGCTCTCCGCTTAAAGGAGCGGATTCGAGATAAGCAATATCCCTGATGCTTCCTGCTGTAAGCTCAGTGCTTGCTGTTTTGATATTCTTTATGATCTGCTCTTCACTGTCACGTTTGAGAGTTTTCATCGGAAATATAGAGATGTACATGAGAAAGGCTTCTGACAGCTTGCGGTAATCAGTTATGCCAAGCGCCTTTGTACATTTCCTGCAAAAGCTGAAAAAGGTCGATTCCAGCTCTATACACAGACTTTTGTCCCATGTGCTGTTAAGATCCTGACCAAGCAGGTCAGCAAGCCTTGTATATTCTCCCGGCTCAGAGAATACGATATAGAAATTCTTCGTTGCCGCATAAAAATCCAGATATTCAGCATATACCCTGTATTCCATGCTTTCATCCGGCTTTGGCACGATTCTGTAAACATCAGCAAGAATGAATTCCATTCCGCCGTATATAGCGACAGATACCCGCTTGTTCCCCTCCTGAACATAGTAATTATTCATAAACTCATAGACTTTTATAGAATCGCGGATACCTTCTTTCAGGAAGGAATCATACAGGTCAGACCACTTTGACGCAAACTCTGTTCCTTCCTCTAAAAGCGGCATGAAGTTATTGGCAAAAGCAGAATTGCGCCCCTGCTCTTTGTTTCCAACAATACGGCTCACGGGCAGCTCCAGCAGTCCGATATGCACTGTACTTCCGGCATTTTTGGCAGCCTCAAGCTTATCAAGCACAGGCAGATAAGGAGAACTTCCATTTTTCTTTGCCTCCTTTACTGCGTCATCAGCCAGCTTTTTAGCAGCCTTATAGTCCTCTCTCATTGTTTTATCCTCCTTATACATCATAAACATCGTCCTGCTGCAGCTGATAATCGGTATCTTTATCCATAAGTCCGATCATTATCTCA
Source organism: Ruminococcus flavefaciens (assembly GCA_015067005.1). GTDB lineage: Bacteria > Bacillota > Clostridia > Oscillospirales > Ruminococcaceae > Ruminococcus > Ruminococcus flavefaciens_AA. Next base: position 26,830 of record SVNH01000004.1, on the reverse strand, counting down.
GCAAATACAGGATCAAATTGTGTTCCTTTGCCTTTTTCTATTTCAGCCCTGACTATATCCTGCGGCAGCGCATCACGGTAGCTTCTTTTAGATGTCATGGCATCATAAGCATCCGCAACTGCAATTATCCTTGCAATTTCAGGGATATCGTTCCCCTTTAATCCCTCCGGATAGCCTCTGCCGTCATAGCGTTCATGATGATAATGAGCACCAATGCTGATAAAAGGCGCTGTATTTATCTTTTTCAGTATGCCTGCACCAATAGAAGGATGATTTTTAATCACATTGAATTCTTCATCGGTCAGCCTTCCGTTCTTATTGATGATACCGTCAGGAATGCCGATCTTGCCGACATCGTGTAAAAGTCCTGCAAGATATATATCGCGGCATTCGCTGTCAGTCTTGCCTGATACCTCGGCTATCATCTCGGAATACTCAGCCACACGTCTTGAATGTCCGTGGGTATAGTTGTCCTTCGCATCAATTGCCGATGCAAGAGCCGATGCAGACTGCATGACCATGTGCCGCATATTCTTCTGTTCCTGAACAAGCAGTTCCCTTTCTCTTTCGTGGGAAGCAGTAAGCTCCTGTCCTGTTCTGACTATCTCAACAATACAAAAAACAGCGGCAGCTGCAACGATAGCTATATTATTGAGCGACAGTCCATACATAAAAAGCTGCATGATCGCAGTAATTATCGGGCAAACCGTAAATACCGTCATAACACCGAACAGAGACCTGCTTAATTTCCGCCTGAAATGCAAAACAATAGAAAATTGTATTGTCCACACACTGAATGGGATAATATAAGAGATTATGTATGCATCTGATCTCTGGTAGCGGTTGCTGTCATCAAAGGTATAGTAAAGCCCTGTAAATTGGGAAATTATCAACAATACCACACCTAAAGCAAGTATCACCTCGTTTATCCTGAGCCTCAATGGTATCTTCTTTATGCCCTCAGTTTTCTGACACATATCGCTTAGATACCAGTTAGAAGAATACTGAATGAGAAGCACTGAAAAGAATACAAGGAAATTGCATATCCTTACCATATAATATCCTGTTGAGTTTTCAGTTCCGCGATATATATACGCATATCGATCTGCAAACATCATCAGGGCTGCACTTGTTCCCATAATGAATATAGAGAATTTTTTAGTTTTAGATGAATATGAAAAAATACCGAATATAGTAACAGCTAAACATATCCCTGCCATAATAAGCATCAGATCCAGCTGACATGATCGTAAGAATCCCATGATATAATACCTGCCCACAACGTGTATTCATATGTCATTATTATACACTATTATTGCTAAAAAGTCAATAAATATAGTGCTATCAAATCAGAATGCAGATACTATTTCGTCACAAACCACATATACATATCTCGTTATCTGATATGTTTCCGGCACGTCAACCTCCGTGTGAATGAACTTTTCAATTGAAGATCAGCTTTTCGGTATTGTCATCAAGCTCAGATATAGTTTTAAGGCAACACCGCATATATAACAAAAAAGAAAAAGGCGCAGCCACTCCGCTTTCTTCGTCAACACCGATATGCCCATTGTATCCGAAATGCCACTGATTACCTTTTTTCGTCGAATGAGCCTCCGGATCACGCTTTTTCTTTTGATTCTTTGTCGAAGAGGGCGCTGCAATCAAAGTAGAATCCACAATTGTTCCTTTGTTTCAGTTGTGTTTCCATATTCCTATTATACCATGTTTTTCACCGCTTGGCAATTGTGCGGTGTTGCCTTAATTATTCTGTTCTCCCATATCCAGTCAGAAGCGTATATGAATTCATCAGGTATTTCTTCTATTGAGACTGCACTCGTTTCAAGTGTATAATCACTCTGAATCCTCTGATACATACAGCAGTATCCGGATACGGTCAGCAGAGCAGTCAAAACTGACGCTGCAATCCTATGTCTCATGCGCTTGCTCCTTTCTGAATTCAAATCATTAATTTTTCGTAACAAAGATCATCAGTGGTCATTACATTCAAAGATACATCAAGCACACTTTTAGTTTTGATGCATTGTTGAGTATAATGATTCAAGGCTGCTGCAAATGTAAGTGTTACTGCTGTCATAACAGCCATATACGGTGTTATTCCAGTCTAAGGAAGATTGACTTTTTCGCCGTCCTCGTCTGTGCTTTTACCTGTTTTCGGATTGATCGTGTAAGTGTCAAGGACATTGTTTTCTTCATCGGGCAATGTGATCGAAACTGAACCGTCTGCATTTTCAACAGCCTCTGACTTAGCAGGTGTAACATTGTTCTTATCTGAATAATCTTTTACAGCCCATTCACGAAGTTCGGATATATCAGCATAATATTTCTTTGCCTTACTGTCGGCAGAAAGATCTGCACAGCCGCCGCTCTCTACAATAGCCTACACTTCTCATTCTTAGCTGGCAAAGAAATCAAGCTCGACGGCATCATGATCGAGACATTCAAAATATAGCCGTATAAAGCAAATCTCCGAGGGATCACTCCCTCGGAGACAAAACGAATAATATACTTCCCTAAGAATATGCTTCAGGTCTGGGGAAGAACCTTTCCTCTGTATGGTGTTCTTAACGCAGTTAATTATGTATTATCTCCGAGGAGGTCATCCTCGGAGATTTTTATTATGCAAACTTAGTCATGCCAAGCTCGTCCATCTCTCCGTCAAGCCTGAAGGCTTTGTCCGGGTGAAATGTGAAGTAGATGACTATGTGATTACCGCAGGTCCTTGAACGTTTTACAGCCTTTTCGTGGACTTCGATTCGCTCTATAAAAGCTCTCAGGAGCTCAGGCGTAACCTTTGAAATTGTTACATACCTCTTAGCCTTGGTGATAAAGTAACGGATACATTTCTCACGCACTTTCACTTCATCAAGCTGCGAGTTGAGGGTGCTGAGCTTTGCTTTCAGCTCAGTCTGCTCATTTTCAAAACTTGCAGATAGAAGTTCATAACGCTCGTCTGTAATTTTGCCGTTAGACCTGTCCATATAGAGAAGCTGTATGGCGTTGTCAAGCTGCTTGATCTTGGTCTCGTATTCAATTCTAAGACTCTCAGATTCTCTCAAATTCTTAGCAGCTTCTGCTTCGCCGTTCCTCATGGCATCTTTGTAAAATACGTCCGAGTGCTCCCTTGCGTATTTTGTTACCTTTTTCAGTGCTCTTAACACTATCTCGTCGAGCACACTTTCACGAATGTAATGTGAAGTGCAGTCGCTTTTTCGGTTTTCGTAGTGACCGCAGCGGTAGCTGTCACATTTTTGAGCTTTGTATTGATTGCGATACATTCTTGAACCACATTCAGCACAGTAAAGATAGCCAGCGTATTTGTCCATTTCACCACGTTTGTCAGCACGTCTTCTCCCTTCAAAGTGCTTTTGCACAAGGTCAAATGTCGCTCTGTCGATGATTGCTTCGTGTGTATTCTTGAATACTTTCATATCTTCGGGAGCATTCTTAATACGCTTTTTCAGCTTGTTGGACTTTGAATACGTTTTAAAGTTGACTGTATCTCCGCAGTAGATTTGATTTGAAAGCATTTTTCGTATGGTGTTATTAGTCCACGCATAAGGCTTGTCGAACTTAAGATTTCTCGCACGGCTGCCGTTTTTTCTGTAATTATATACACTGGGTGACAGCACTTGTTCACGTTCAAGAGTTCCACAAATTCGTTTGATGCCGATTCCGCTTGCATACATTTCAAAGATATGTTTGACGACAGGAGCCGTCTCAGGATCGGGTATTATCTGTTTGGAGTCGTCCGGATCTCTCATGTAACCATAAGCTATCCAGGCTGCCAGACGTTCACCGCGCTCACCTTTTGCTCTCAATACAGCTCTTATCTTATTCGAGCAGTCACGGGCATACATATCGTTGAAAAGATTTTTGATACCAGACATCTCATTGAATCCGTTCGCACTATCAACGTTGTCAGTTACCGCAATGAAACGAACATCATAAGCGGGGAACACCAACTCCATGAGCCTGTCTGTCTCTAAGTGGTCACGTCCAAGTCTCGACTGGTCTTTCACAATGACTGCTCCGACAAGTCCGTTCTCGACATCCCTGAGCATATGAACGTACTCTGGACGAGTATTATCGGTGCCGCTGTAACCATCGTCGATGTAATACTGACAATTTCTGAAGCCGTTCTTGTCTGCGTATTCCTTCAACATCAATCTTTGATTTTCAATTGACAGTGACTCACCTGCACGCATATCCTCTTGACTTAGGCGGCAGTACAGCGCTGTTATCTGTTCCGTGTTTGATTCTGTTTTCATATATCCTCCTGTTCCGAAGCGCTCGCTTCTGGAATCAAACCGAATAGGATACACCAACAGTATATCACTACTTGGCTCGAAAGTCCAGACCTATTTTCTGCTTATTTTTTCACCGTTTATCAAGTGCTTTATCTTATCCTCAACGGTTTCGCTCGGCTTTTCAGGAGGTTTGAAAACAAGCGTCACGTCAAAGGTTTGTCCGTTAATGGTCATCTTCTTGTCAACGTAAAGAGCTTTTTCATTAGTTTCAGATCTCATATGAACTCCTTTCACGTCACACTTTTTCAAACTTACTATTCAGTTTTAAAAGATTCTCTGACTCCGGTCACACCTCCCTAATTATAGGCGATAATTGTAGTTTTTTCTTTTTCTGACTCCAAGATTTTTCTCGTTTTCTAATTTTGACGCCAATTTGCAAATACTGTATGTTCCGATATTTCGGCGGGCACTGCCCGTCCGATGTGGAATGGCGGGCGCAAATGACGCCAGCCTTTTTCCTGCAAACCAAAAAGGGGCACGGGTTCTCCCGTTTCAGCGGCAAACGGAACGCCGTTTGCTATGCTTGCCGGTCTTACGGACCGACTTCCGTCCCCCCAACTTTTTTCGTTTTCCGGCACCTGTATGATACCCACACTCGCTCCACGTTGCGCGACAATCGCGTTCAACGCGAGCGGTGGGGTAACTATACTATTTCCCTTTTGAGGGCGGCAAACTCGAGGCTTTCTGCGCGTGTTTCAGATAAACGCTCCTTATATGCTGCTGTCACAGATATTATAGCTGAAGAAAAAGGCGCTTAATTTATATTATCTTTGATAGTTAATATATATCTTCCTTCTTCGTATTAGTATATACTCTCTTGTATACTTAATATATAAGCCTATGACATTATGACACAGCCCCTATGACAATTAACTCTTAAATTTCAATACCAACTCTGCGTCGCGGAGCTTGTCCTCGTCCATGTCATAATTCAGAAATGCGACCTCATAAGAGTTCTCGACCTGACGACCGTTGTCAGAATAGTTGTTGTGTATGCGAATGATATCCTTCTGCGCAAGAGTTTTCAGTGCGCGCTCAACATTGCTCACCGACATCGCAGTATCTCTTGCGATACCTGTGCGGCTTATGGTCGAGGTTTTCTTTTCGCTGTCGTAATAACAGAGTAAATCCATCACCACCTTGAACTCGGCAGGCGTAGTGATGTTGAGATACTCAAGCGGTGAATTGACGCCGTTGGAGTAAGCTGTGCAGTTGATAACGTTCAAATCTTTCATCTACATCTTCCTTTCGCGTTTCGAGTTTTTACTTGTGATGTCAAGAGTTGTCCGGACGTCTTAACTGTGTTCAGTATACACGCTCTCTTGACAAAAGTCAATAGATATAGTATACTATCTCTACTGAGTTCAATCTATAATCTATTTTTGTGAACAAATTGTAAACTTTTATTTTTTTGCCTTTGTATTCCACATTTCACGATATATTGAGCTGCGATTTTATTTCAGAACATATCGAACACTATTTCTGAAAGGAGACGCTATGTTTGAGATAGAAGCACACTACCATGACCGCAAGATATATTTATCTGACGGAAGAGTTTATCCGTTAGGAGAAATACTTCTGCGCTATTTTTCAATGAATTCTTATGGTTTAGGTGAACTGTTTGACGTATGCGAACGCGCAAAGTCTGAGTTGAACATCAGTTTCTTGTTCTGTCCCGCTGACATAGGTGAGCACGCGCAGGAGATTGAACTTGCGTATGATAATATCATGGATATTGCAGGAACACTTCCACCATACGACACAAAACATTTCAGACATGGGCTTCTGAGGAACTTGTTCGCATACTACAACGATATCTTTGACGAACCTTTCTATGAGGACTCGGAGTTTGAAGTCGATGATTACAACGAACATTTTGTCAGCGCAGAGAGCACTCCTGTGTCGTATGAGGAAATGTATATCACGGAAGATTTAAGCGAACTTCGAGCGCTATCGGATTATGAATTCGACAGCAAAAAAGTTTTTAGTAACTATGAGAACAGAAAAGACGCCGCTGACTTCACTACCTGTATCGAGCAAATGACTAACGAGTTCTCAACCTTTATCGAAGATATTATTCGAGTTAAGAACATTTTCATGCCGTTCGCGGACGAGCTCTGCAACCACAACAGTTATCCAACAAATCAGAAAGTAATAGACACATTTCAGAAATTCTCTGGTGTAGTATCCGGCGGAAGTATGTGCATGGGACACACGGTAATTGATACGAAAAAAGGTCCCATACTCTGTGAGACCTATCGTTTCACGTCGCTGGGAGCCTTTCTGTATTTTGAATTGTTCAAGTGTATCGAAGAGAAGTTCATGCCTGTGCGCTGCAAGAACTGCGGTCGCTGGTTCATCATGAAGAATACTACATTCTCTCACTTCTGCAAACGACTCATCAGCAGCAATCCTCCGAAGACTTGTCGCGACCACGCTATGAGCCACAATTTCAAGGAGAAGCTAAAGAGTGATCCTATCTGGGAAATTTATAACCGCGGCTACAAGCAGCACTACGCTCGCTTCATGAAAGGTAAAATGACAAAGGCTGAGTTTTCTGAGTGGGGTGAGTATGCTATTGAGCTGCGAACTAAAGCTGCTGACGGGAAGCTGGCGATTGAGGAATATCAGAGATTGATCAGGGTATAATAGATAATCTCCAAATTATTTAACGAGCAGACTTAGTACGCATAGCTTAAGAGGCTCCTCCGTGTCGAGTTCTGTTATAAACATTAGATGTTTTTGGAGAAACTTGCTGACTATTTCGTATACTATTCACCAATAAAATCATTCAATGTAGTTATCATAAAACGCTCCTTTGTCTGGAATATTCAACACAACAATCCTTGAATATTAATTACTATAAGCGACAATGAATTGCGATTAATAATTATATGTGCTTTGCTAACACTTTAATCAATTCTTTGATAGCCTTGTTAGCAATACCGCAAAACGGTATAGTTCGTAACAATTCAGTAATTATTTCATCAGTCCCTTCCTTGATTAGTTGGCTGAATCCTAGGCCGATATCACCATCGATTATTTTTTCTATCGCAGAACGCTGTGTATCATTCTTAGCAAGGAGTTTCAACTGTTTCGTTGTATCCTCATCATATTGGATATCTGAATTCTCCTCCAATTCTTTGCAAAGAGAAACAAAGAAATCAAGTCTGCACTGGAATAATTTCGGATTCAATTGGAATTCATCAAACCAACCATGAACATAGACAAAATGTCGAACCTCTTTCATAAGATTAACATCCTGAATATTCATCTGAACAAGATGCTTAACGTCATTATATTTAGCCTTAGAGATTAGGACTACAAAAGAATCCTTCCAATTAAAATCCGGATAAGGATATTGAAGCTGCTTACGCTCTTTTAAGGAGCGAACCCGACTTTCTGTAATACCTAGTTCAATCGAAAGTGTATAATCATCATACGGATCACCATATTTCATACAGTGCTCTATGTAAGTTGAGAATATTAGAGTATCAATATCAGCCTTTAACATTGTTCCAAAATTCCGGTCATAATACCTTTCTGCTATTTTATCAAACAACTCTACTTTTTCCTCTTTAGTAAACAACATCTCTTTTTACCTCTTTCTTTTCTTGATAATACCTAAATGATCTGCTCAATATTCATGTCGATTTTTAGGTATCAACAGATTTATTCAATTAATTCCACCACGTTATCAGACTATCTCCCCATATCGGTGAAAAGCGTTCTTTTACTTTATTTCTGCCATTAGCACGTTGTTCATCATGTTCAGCGGTGCCCGGAGCAGCTACTGAGTAATTGTACACAACTTGTATTTCAAAATCATACTGTTGTGACGGAAGCAGCCTATCAACGCCTCCCCCCTGAAAATACTCCGTAACTAAACCAAGAAAAACTTCACCTGTATTGTTATCCTTTATGATACCGCAATAGCTGGGTCCGCCGTCTACCATTCCATCTCTGCCGTAATACACTAACTTTCCATTGTCATAAACATCATAGATAAAAGACGAATATGTTGCTGAAGGATTTGTATTGTTTTTATAGCATACAATAAACTCCATCTCACCGTCAGAATCAATGTCTAAAACTTTTTCATCGTAATATGTACCCGTTATTTCCCCATCCATCTGACTGTGTATAACCCTATCATAAGGATAATCAGGCTTTAATATTTCTCCCTCCGTTGCGCCGCATATTCTGCACTTTTTGGGGGAAGTGTATGTTGCCTCGACCCAGTCGTGAGGAACAGATTCATCAGGATTATCCTTGTTGATAATATAATGCGAACACGAGTAGCCGCTGAGTCCTTTTTCGGCATATTCTATTCTGCACCAGTCCTTGTCATCATCAAGAGTATATGCTTTCACTTCGGCATCCTTAGGAATCGTTCCAAGTATCTCAGCATCGTAGGACGGCGCTGCTCGGACAGAAAGGTCATCCGATTTTGTGTTGATTATTCCTACAAATTCATGCGGGTCTTTTGTTGTGGTAGTAGCTTCTGTCGTAGTTTCTGTTGTTGCAGCAGTCGTCTGAGCTGTAGAAGATGTAGTTGTTTCTTCGGAAACAGCAGATTCATTAGCGGAGGTGCTTGATTCTTTATCGGAACTTTTATCATTCAGGCTCTTCGCCGCGAAGAAGAGAAGTCCGCCAAGAACAGCAATTAGCGCTATTATTGCCGAAACTGTAATGATAGTTTTTTTGCGCGAGCTCCTGCTCGCTTCAACTGCCTGCGACTGCGTATAGACGGAACTGTCTGCGTACTTCGTTTCATTGCGATGAATAGCTTGTATTTCCTGCGTAAACCGTTGCCGTGGATTTGGGCACATCAAAGCCAGCACCGCCGACATATGCATCAACCTTCGGAGCATTCAGCTTATCAATATCATCGAGCATTTCGCTCATATTTGAATATCTGTCCTTTGGGTCAAAGGCGCACGCTCTTAATATGACATTTGCAAAAGGTTCACTTGCGTTAGATGGCGGCGGCAGTTCTTCTCCGTCCATACGCTTATCTATTGCTTCTTCAGTCAGGACTGTATCCTCAAATGGGAAGAGTCCATTATTCATAAACTGATAAAGACAGATTCCGAGTGAATAGATGTCTGCCTGAGCAGAATAGCTCGACATATTTCCCGACTTAGCCCGATACACCTCAGGAGCGATATATCCCTCAGTTCCCGCGAAAGAACGAGTGTATGAAGTCTGCTTGGCAATATTGAAATCTCCGAGCTTGTATGTTCCACTCTTGGAAATAAAGAAGTTGGACGGTTTTACGTCACGATGAATGACACCGATATCATGAGCTGCTTTTAATCCACTTCCTATTTCCTTGCCGAGTCTTATGATATTAGCCTCATCAGTATTGAGCTGCTGCGAGTTCATCAAGTCATAGACATTCTGCAATAGCTCCATTCTGATAAGAAAAATGTAGCCTGCGAGCTTTCCGTCACGATGGAATTCCTTAACATCCTCATCTTCATAGCCGACGACATTCGGGCAGTCCTTGAGCTTGTACATTATTGTCGATTCTTCTTCAATGTCAGCTCTTTTCTGCTTAAGGTAAGAAAGGCTGCGTTCTGCATTGGACGCCAGTCGTTCGTCCGGCAGTATCGGCTCGACTTTTAATGCAGCCGAATCAACGCGCTTCGCTCTTACTGCTTCAACACGGTATACTGCACTGAAGCTCCCTGAGCCTATCTTTTCTTTGATATACCAGTTTTCCCACAATGGCTGTGGAATCTGTTGTAGTACTTCTTCAATAATCTTGTCTATATTCATACCTACTCCTTTCTTTAAAATTAATAATATCAATTAATTCTGGTTATTAAGGCATTATGCAAACTCTCTATAAGGTGATTTCACATCATTTAAGCTGGAACCATTTGGATCTAAATATGAATAAACAAGCGTAATGTTATTCATATAATTCTTATACTCATTTTCTGATATTTCAACTCCATTGTTGTAATAATCATATTTGGGTTCCCCATATTGTTGAGTTTCATAATTATAGTCGATATGGATACTACATCCCATATTTATATTATAATTTGAACCAACCATCATATAGTTTGAGTAAGGACCTCCGCTTCTATAACCAATTCCGCAGATGTATGCTTTTCCGATATTTGCATCATATACAATAGCATCTTTACATATATTGCCTTCTAAGTTTAATTCATATTCAGTATACGACTCATTATCATAAACTCGATACTTTACCAAATCAAAATCAGAAAAGCGGTTTTCTAAACGATATACTTCAATATGTTCTTCCACACCATCACCGTCAATGTCGGAATCAAGTTCATCAAGCCAACCTGTGCCATAAACCGGAGCTGCCGTAGTAGTAATAATTTCAGTTGTTGTAGTTGTTTCGGTGGTAGTTGTCTCTGATGTAGTAGTCTCGGTTGTTGAAGTTGATGTTGTGGTTGATGTGGATGCTGTAGAAGTAGTTGTCGTAGTCGCAGCCGATGTTGATTCAACAGCTGTTGAAGCGATGGTTACTGTTGTCAACGATGTATCAGTAACCTCAGAAATAACCGCTTTGTCGTCATGCTTTTTATCTTTTGAAATACTAGCCGCGAAGAAGAGAAGTCCGCCAAGAACAGCTATCAGAGCAATTATTGCTGAAACTGTAATGTTAGTTTTCTTGCGTAAGCTTCTGCTCGCTTCGACCGCCTGCGATTGCATATAGACTGAATTGTCAGCGTACTTCGTTTCATTGCCCGATGAATAGCTTGTATTTCCTGCGTAAACCGTTGCCGTGGATTTGGGCACATCAAAGCCCGCACCGCCGACATATGCATCGACCTTTGGTGCGTTCAACTTGTCCAGATCATCAAGCATTTCGCTCATATTGGCGTATCTATCCTCAGGTGCAAAAGCACATGCCTTTAATATTATCCGTGAAAAATTTTCGCTTGCATACTTCGGAGGCGAAAGTTCCTCGCCACTCATACGCTTATCTATTGCTTCCTCTGTAAGTACCGTGTCCTCGAATGGGAATAATCCGTTGTTCATAAACTGATAAAGACAGATTCCAAGCGAATAGATGTCCGCCTGTGCCGAGTAACTTGTTCTATCACCGGATTTTGCGCGGTAAACTTCAGGTGCAATATACCCCTCGGTTCCAGCAAAAGAACGAGTGTATGAGGTCTGCTTTGCGATGTTGAAATCTCCGAGCTTGTATGTTCCGTTCTTAGAAATAAAGAAGTTGGAGGGCTTAACATCGCGATGAATAACGCCGATATCGTGAGCCGCTTTTAAACCTGCGCCTATTTCCTTGCCAAGTCGGATGATGTTTGCCTCATCAGTGTTGAGCTGCCTTGATGTCATTATATCATAGACATTCTGCAGAAGCTCCATTCTGATGAGGAATATGTAGCCTACAAGTTTTCCGTTTTGTATGAATTCCTTAACGGTTTCCTCTTCATAGCTGACAATATTAGGGCAGTTTCTGAGCTTATACATTATTGAGGACTCTTCCTCAATTTCTGCTCTCTTCTGTTTCAGAAACGATAAACTGCGCTCCTCATCGTCGGCAAAACGCTCGTCGGGGAAGATAGGCTCGATTTTCAGAGCAGCCACATCCACACGTTTTGTTCTTTCTGCTTCAACACGGTATACCGCACTGAAACCACCCGAGCCTATCTTCTCTTTTATATACCAGTTTTCCCACAGCGGCTGCGGTATTTGTTGTAATACTTCTTCAAAAATATCATCAATGTTCATGGCAGCTCCTTATAATTCAAACAGCAAAAATAATAGTCTTACAGGGTGTTTCTGCAAGTAACAATCAGTATGATAAATATGTTTTGAAACCCTCGCCTACAAGTACAGTGTACTTATTATTGATTTCTTCAGACATTGGATGGCTATATGAATTCTCATCAAAGTTTAAGAGTGTTGATTCATCGGGATATACTTCAGACAATTGAAACGCCCCTGCATTTCTTGAAATATGGCAGTATCCGATAAACTTTTCACCTGTATTTTTATCTTCCATCAGACCGTAATAATCTCCTCCGGACATACTCATCTTGTTTGTGTAACTCTCAACAAGTTCTCCATTGTCATAAACTCGGATCTGATCTTGTAAAAAAACGTTATTACCTTGCAATCTGCTAAGTCCTTCACCTGAATACTCAGCACTATATTCTGCTATTGCTTCTTCTGTTCCATCAGAATCAATATCCGCATAAATAACATTTTTGAGTGAAAACTTACCATACACACCATTAGCTCCATAGAAATCAGTAATTTCATTACTGATTGAGTACTCATCTTGATCTGGCACACTCAATGGTGAGCCCTCAGTTGCCCCACATACACTACACTTTTTTGGTGAAGTATATGTTGCCTCCAGCCAATCATGAGGAACAACTTCATCAGGCTTGTCCTTATTTATGATAAAATGTGAGCACAAGTAGCCGCTAAGGCCATTTTCTTCATATTCAACCTTGAACCAGTCTTTGTCATCATCAAGATAATACGCCTTAACCTCAGTGCCTTTGGGAATTGTTCCAAGTATTTCCGAATCAAAGGACGGGGCGACTCTGACAGACAGATCATCGGATTCTGTATTGATTATACCTACAAATTCATGCGGATTCTTTGTTGTGGTAATTGTAGTTGTTTCTGTTGTTGCCGCAGTCGTTTGAATTGAAGAAGTTGTAGTTGCTTCTTCGGAAACAGTAGATACATTAGCAGAGCTACTTGATTCTTTATCAACGCTTTTATCATTCAGGTTCTTCGCTGTGAAAAAGAGAAGTCCGCCAAGAACAGCAATCAAAGCAATTATTGCTGAAACCGTAATTATAGTTTTCTTGTGTGATCTTATACTCGCTTCGACCGCCTGTGACTGCATATAGACTGAATTGTCAGCGTATTTAGTCTCATTGCCTGCTGAATATCCTGCGTAAACCGTTGCCGTAGATTTGAGCGCAGCAAAGCCTGCACCATTGACATATGCATCGACCTTCGGAGCAGCTAGCTTGTCCAGATCATCAAGCATTTCGCTCATATTGGCGTATCTTTCTTCGGAAGCAAACGCACACGCCTTTAGAATTATCCTTGAAAACTCTTCGCTTGCGTTTTTCGGTGGCGGAAGTTGTTCTCCGCTCATTCGCCTGTCTATGGCTGTTTCAGTATTATCTGTATCTTCAAACGGAAACAGGCCCTTATTCATAAGCTGATAAAGGCAGATTCCCAGTGAATAAATATCAGCCTGAGCGGAATAAGCTGAAACATTTCCTGTCTTGGCAGAATAAACCTCCGGAGCAATATATCCCTCAGTTCCCGCAAAGGAACGAGTGTATGAAGTCTGCTTTGCGATGTTAAAATCTCCAAGCTTGTATATTCCGTTTTCGGAAATAAAGAAATTAGAAGGCTTCACGTCGCGATGTATAACGCCGATATCGTGAGCCGCTTTTAGACCGTTTCCTATTTCTTTCGCAAGTCGGATTATATTTGCTTCATCTGTGTTGAGCTGACGCGAGTTCATAAGGTCATAAACATTCTGCAGGAGCTCCATTCTGATGAGGAATATGTAGCCTGCAAGCTTTCCATCAAGGAGGAAATCCTTTATATCTTCTTCCTCGTAGTTCACTACATTGGAACAGCCTTTGAGCTTATACATTATTGAAGTTTCTTCTTCAATGTCAGCTTTTTTCTGCTTCAGAAAGGAAACGCAGCGCTCATCATTTAAAACTAAGCGTTCGTCAGGAATAATTGGTTCTATTTTTAATGCCGCAGAATCAATGCGCTTCGCTCTTACCGCTTCAACACGGAACACGGAGCTGAAACTGCCTGAGCCAATCTTCTCTTTTATGTACCAACTTTCCCATAATGGCTGACGAAGCTGACTGATTGCTTCATCAACGACTTTATTAATATCCATATCGCCAAATCTCCATAAAGCATCTTTAAGAATTGATGATAACGCACGTTACATTATCTTCGCCACCGTTTGTTATTGCAGCCTCTACCAATTTATTGGCTGGATACGCTCTATCATTTAATACTACCGACAATATCTCATTATCACTGCACATATCTGTCAGTCCGTCACTGCACAGTAACAGTACGAAATCTGATAAAGGGAACGTATCATAAGAATGAAATGAAACGCCTATACCACGGTCATCAGAGCCGATATATGATGTCAGCTTGTGAGCATCGGAGCTTGTGCGAGCCTCTTCCTCGTTATAGATATTGGCTTTAAGTTTCTTTACAGCCAACGTCTGATCTTCGGATATCTGTTCTATTGTTCCTGCCGAAATACGGTAGATACGGCTGTCTCCCACACTGAACGGATACACAACTCCGTTAACGATAACCACCAATGCCATAGTACAGCCGCTTCTTTTACATCTGTTACGGATTATCATATCGCATATGCGGCTGTTTGCAACAGATATATATTGTTCTATAAACTCCTTAAGGTTTATCTTATTTGCTTTTTTGCAGCTGATTTTATCAGCGAATTCTTTTAACGTCTCAGCAGCTATCCTTGATGCTTCTTCTCCATATGCCTCGCCACCCATTCCGTCAAAGACCGAAAAAAAGCCTATGGGAGCAGCATTGATTTTTACGCTCGTTGAAACAGACTCATTCGTCCTGTAACCAATGCCCGTAACAAAATAATTATCCTCATTAACTTCCCGAATTCTTCCAGGATCTGTTGAAACCGAAACTAAAACAGAACGATGAGCATTTTGAGAATTATCCTCTTCGATCTGCTCTTTCTTTTTTAAAAAGTTGAATATCATTATCGTACCTCATTCATGATCCGCGATTCCTGATTTTAAGGCTGACAATTGAAATAATAATGCATACTAAGCCGATCGCTCCGATACACATCCATGAGTTTAACAGGTTATGAGCGGTCGCTTCATAAGCCTGCTCAGCTTCTAACCTCACAACATTCGGAAATGCCTGACTGAGCTTATAGGGCAGGTTTTTGCTGTTCAGGTCGCCGATGCTTCCGAGTGCTGACATTCCCCATTTGCTGAAGGTAATGTTTGCGAATTCCTTAAACACTCCATGAAGTTCAAACAGGACACCGCCCATGACCAGCTGCATTATCAATACAAACGGCATAGTTGTCATAGCGGCATTGGGTGTTGAAGCGATTGAGGATATCATTATGCCCATCATATCCGAACACCAGATCATCAGAAAGAGCGTGATAAGGTATTCAATAATTGAAGAACCAAATATTATACCTGCTGACGGAAAATCAATGAATATCGTGCATATCAGCACCAGTATAATGCTTTGTATCAGACAGAGAACAAAATCAAAAACGACATGGGACAGGACGTATGCGCTGATTTTCAGTCCTGCCCGATATTCGCTTGTTATGGTATCGTGCTCTTTGCAGACACGCTGTATTGAATTGAAAACACCTATCCATATCGCAGCTGAAATGATTGCAAAAAAACCAGACTTTGTATCATCATACGTTGTAAACATATCCTTCCCGACAATCATGCATACAAGAAATGATATGAACGCTGCGGTAATAATGTTTTTCCAGTCCCCCTGATTCATGAACAGTCTGTAGTTTTTAGAAACATAAACAGGTATCTGCTTTATAACTGCTGGCATCAACATCTCAGCCTTTCCTTGTTTTTTCAAACTTTTCTATAAATTCGTCTCCGCGGCCTTTGCCGCCTTCATAATTAATCTCAAGAACTATCTCACTCAGCTTTTTCACACCGAAGAATACAAGCGCATTAGGTATATCACCGTAATAAGCGAGATGTCCTGCGCCGTCTTTCCGACTCTTTGCCAAAACGATAACTTTCGTATATTTCTCAAAGACATCGTCAGGATAGTGCGATATCATAAGACCTGCAGTTCCGTTAGCCGTTGAAGAACAGAGTTCTCTGGTATTATCTTCGGATTCCTCTTTGGTAATCGGTGCTGTGAGCTGATTGATCTGGTCTTTTCGTCCCGCAACATCCAAGCCAGCATCAGGCTCGTCAAATGTGAAGAAACGCATATCACCGACTGCCTTTATCGCGACCTGAACCCTCTTGCGCTGACCTCCGCTGATCACGGTGAGCTTGCTGTCACGAATACTGTTAAGCATCATTTTTTGTATGACCGATTCAACTCTCTGTTCTATCTCCTGTCTGCTATGATCAGCAGATAATTGAAGCAGAGCAGAGTCGAGAATAGTATGATAAACAGTATCGTTTGCTCGATAATCGGGATATTGAGGTACAATCCCTATCTTCTGTTTCAGAAGTCGAAGATTGCGTCTATGGTATAATTCCATTCCGTCCAGTAAGATTGAACCGTCAACTTCAAGACCCTCCTGTACTTTCTGACCTGTGATCGCTTTGATAAAAGTTGACTTTCCTGCGCCTGCTCCACCCAAAATAAGGATAAAATCTCCCGAATCAATATCTAAATTGATATTTCTTAAAAGATCCTTTTCCTTTGTGAACAGCTTTTTCTTAACATATACCCTGTCAATATTCACTGACATAATAGTCTGACGTTCATCATAGTTGAATTCGGAGATTTCGGAAGAACTTGACTGAACATCATTATAAATAACTTCTTTTCCTGTGAAAATTAGCGTCTTGTTCGCAATTCTTATTACATCAAACGGATCAAGAGCCCTTTCGCCGGATATAACTTCCTTGTTCACCACTACGCCGTTCATACTTCCGTTATCCGTGATCAACCACCTGTTTCCGTAACGCTTTAATGTCGCATGGCTTCGCGAAACCATAAAATCAGACAGGTTAATATCGGCTGATTCGCGTCCGATTACAACTATATCTCTGTTCTGCAGCGGAAATCTCTGCCATTGTTCATTAGGTGAGATAGCGGTGCTGAATATCATTTCAACGGCAGATGAGTGCGGATCGTTCAATGTACTTCTGTCGATTCTTAAAACATCGCCGTCCTGAAGTGCGACAGATTTTGTTCCGCGCTCATTGTATGGTTCCATTTTTTGTCCGTTCAGAAAAGTGCCGTTCAGGCTGTTGTTATCCTTGTAATAATAAATACCGTCAATATATGAAAAATCGCCATGATTCCGTGAAACGATAGGGGACTTTAATGTGATGTCACTATGAATCTCTTTGTCTTCTCTTCCCAGCCTCATGTCGCCTTTGAGCCTGATAAGCCTTATGGGCTCTCCGCGTTCTAATATGATAAGTGTTGCAGGTTTTGGAGGGAGCGGTGCATAATAAATCGTTCTATTATCCATAATACTCCTCTATTCATTTAAATCTGATATGTGCTATTTTCTCAAATTTCAAGCCGATGTGTCATATAAATTATACCATATCACACATAAAAAGTCAATATATTCCAAAATGATTTCATAAAAGCCTAAATCCAACAAAAGGGGGAAGGCAATTATTTGCTATTCCATTTCTAAAATAGCCGTAGAACATCAATCCTGCGGCTTTTTCTAATAAATGTGACTTGTGTCACGAGGATAACGCGATTTGTAGTCTTTACAGGAAGAAGCAACAATAATATAATGCGAGCATCAAGGGCGGCGGGCTGATGCGGTACTAATGATTGTAAAAAACAAAAACCGCTTAGAAGTTTGTTCTAAGCGGTTTTCTTGTGTGTATTTGTTGCAATTTAGATACGGTATGGAGCGCGAAAAAACTCGCGGCTCAGAAAAACTGAACCGCGAACTGCGCGCGCCCGCTTGGCGCTGGAGCTGGAAACGTGACTTGAACACGCGACCTGCGCATTACGAATGCGCTGCTCTACCAACTGAGCTATTCCAGCGTTAATTATTAAATTTTTTTGCAAGGTGCTGCACGGCTGTCGCTTTATAATCAGTCCGAGACCTGCGCATTACGAATGCGCTGCTCTACCAACTGAGCTATTCCAGCGTTAATTATTAAATTTTTTGTAAGGCTCTGCACGGCTGTCTCTTTAAAATCACTCTGCGACCTCAAATTACAATAAAGCAAGAATCCCGATGCACAGCATCGGGATTTTACCATCCTATTCGATTTTTAGTTTTCTGCGTTAAGAATATCTTACATCAGAAAGGTTTGCCCCAGTAATCTGCGGATAAACTCAATATGGGTATAGCATTTATGATACGGGGGTATTTTTACTGTCTGTTCATACGATCGTTATCTGGTCTTTTCTTTTTCTTCTTTTTCTTATCCAGCTTAGGAACTGCGTAGATCGGTTTCAGCGGCTTCTTGTTGCTCTTGAAGATGATAAGTGCATAGATACATATGATTATATACACGATACAGAGTATTATCGAGATCTTAACCGCGTTTCTGAACCACTCAGACTTGTGGAACCTCTTTGCAACTTCAATATTATATTTGGTCTTTGAACGATCAACATCTGAGACCGCTACAAGTTCAACAGTTGCAAGCTCTTCACCTGCGTAGACAAGCGTTACGCTGCCAAGTGCATCGCCGGATTTCACAGGTGCCTGAAATTCGTCCTTGTACCAGATTATCTTGTCCTTGTTTATGAGACTTGTATCGACCTCATCGCACCAAAGTCTCTCGACGCTCTCCTTCGGACGTGCGATTACATAGTTCTTACCGCCATTATCTGCAAGCTTTACAGGCTTTTCTCCCATTTCAGCCGTAGCAGCAAGGAGTTCCTGCTTTGAGAAATGCTGGAATGCCCAGTTGAGAAGGTTCGATGCGTCATCAAGGTGACAGAATCTCGATTCGCCGTCATCAGTCTTGAATGGCGCTTTCAGAAGCACAGCAAGGTAATTGTAGCCGTTCTTGCTTGCGATAGTTACGATACTTCTTCCGGCTGCTTCGAGGTTTGAAGTCTTGATACCCTTAGCACCCATGAAATAGTACTGATTATCCGGATCCTGATCGTCCATCATGAGATTTGAGTGGTTCCACACCCACTTATCACGGTTCGGATGACGTGTTGCATTCGGAACTGCCGGCTGATAGGTCGAAGCGGTTGCGATTTCGCGGAAGTGAGGTACATTCAGCGCATACTCAGTAAGCTTTGCAAGATCGCGGGCTGTTGTATACTGCTCAGGATCGTGCATACCGTGAGCGTTAGTGAATTTAGTTGAAGTCAGACCGAGCTCCTGAGCCTTTTCATTCATCTTCTTTACGAATATCGTTGAGGGACGCTCAACGCTGCCGTCATCGGAGCTCATGAACTGCTTTCCGAAATGATCCGCAAGAGTTTCAGAGGCTTCAATAGACGAAGTAAGCATCATGCAGTAAAGCAGATCCTTTATTGTGAGTTCATCGTTATCGCTCACCTCAACATGAGGGAGATCCTCCGGAACAGGTATCTCGTAATACACAGGAGTATATACCTCCGGATCGAGGGTGAGCTGCTCATTGAGATCCTTGCAGTTTTCAAGGACTATGACAGCTGTCATGATATTTACAAGAGGTCCCGGACACTGTGGTGTATCAGCATTTTTCTCCGTCAGGACTTCATTTGTGTCAAGACTTACAAGCAGTGCAGATTCGCTGTTGAGTTTATTCTTATACGGGAATCCCACAGCACTTGCTTCCGGAAGCCTTAAAAACGGCAGCAATATAAACAGTGACGCTAAAAGTGAAACAAATCTTTTCATAATTTCTCCTTCATATATATACTGATCATCAATCTATTTCAAAACATACATATATATTATACCAGATTCTTTTCAATTTTTAAAGCCCTTTTAAAAAATTTTTTTCTCCCCTTTACCTTTTAGCTCAAATGTGGTAGAATATACTTAGAACAATTTCAACGGAGGTATTCATTTTGATCTACGTTACTGGAGACACTCATGGTGATATAAACAGATTCAAAGATCCTGCCATGAAAAAAATCAAGTCGAGTGATACTCTTATCGTCTGCGGAGACTTCGGCTTTTTATGGGACGGCTCGCGGAAAGAGCAGTCTGTTCTGAAAAAGCTTGCTTCCAAGAATTTCACTATCGCTTTTGTTGACGGCTGTCACGAAAACTTCGAGCTGCTCGAATCGCTCCCTGTTACCGAATGGAACGGCGGTAAGGTACATAAGGTCGCACCTAATATAGTACACCTCATGCGCGGTCAGATATACACGATCGAGGGTAAGCAGATATTCGCTTTCGGCGGCGGTCACAGTCAGGACTATGAGTTCAGACGCGAGGGCGATATGTGGTGGGAACGCGAGCAGCCCTCTCATGATGAGATACGCGAAGCTATCCGCAACCTTGCAGAGTATGGCAATGCGGTCGATTTTATAATCACCCACGAACCGCCCGCTTCGCTGAAGGACTGTCTGAACGTTGATGTGCTTCAGCGCCTCGAGGTACACGCTTTCTTCGAGGACATCATCAAGACTTGCAGCTATAAGAAGTGGTTCTTCGGCAAGTGCCACATGGATAAGCATATCCCGATAAAATTCTATGCGGTGTTCAACTGTGTAACTCCGCTCAAATAAGCATATTATGAGTATATCCGACATAGTATTTACCAGATCAGATTGTGAGGTAATTGCTATGAAAAAATTCAGTTTAACGGATATGCTCATTTTTGTTGTCTCTGCCGAGCTCACAGGAGCTGTATCCGCGCTTCTCTCCGGCAGCTTCAGACCTTTCTACGAATCAGTGGAAAATCCGCCGTTTGCACCTCCGGCGTTCCTGTTCCCTGTCGTGTGGACTATCCTGTATGCTCTCATGGGATTCGGCGCATACCTTGTCTACCGCAATGAGGATGCAGGCTCTGACCGTACCCTCGCACTCGGTATATACGTTATACAGCTTGCGGTAAACTTCTCGTGGAGCATTATTTTCTTCCGCTTCCGTGCATTTGCAGCCGCAGCTTTAACCGCGATAGTTCTGACAATACTTTCCGGCGCAATGGTATGGGCTTTCAGAAAGGTCAGTAAACTTGCGGCTGGGATCAACATTCCTTACGTAATATGGCTGATTTTCGCCTCTTATCTCTCGGTAGGAGTGTGGCTCCTCAACTGACTGGAAGCTTTTCTTCCATATTTTTTGCATTGAAATCCGGCGTATATCCTGCTATAATCAAAGTATCCCAAGGGGAAATACTTAAAAGGAGATATGAGATATGTGCTGCAATAACATATGGGCAATTCTCTGCAAGCTCTTCGGTTTAGGCTGCTGAGAATAAAAGTTATGTGTTCAGAGTTACGGTGTGTATGAACGAAACGCATAACACAGACACTTGCAACGAAAAAGCCGCAGGATTTACCTGCGGCTCTTTCTTATATATTCACTTCTCACAGCTGTGAATAACCTTTACCGGACAAGCATTCATACACTCGCCGCAGCCGGTACACTTTTCATAGTCTATCGAAGCGTGGAAGTCACTGACAGTAATTGCACCGGTCGGGCACTTCTTCTCGCATATCTTACATCCGATACAGCCGTTTTTGCAGGCAAGCTTTGTTGCCTTACCGTTTGCAGCCGATGAACATAAAACGTCAATATGCTTATTAAGCGGCTTAATGGATATAAGGTGATTCGGGCAAACTGCTGCACACTGTCCGCAGGCACCGCAAAGTGACGGGATTATCTTAGCAACGCCGTTCTCTATCTTAACAGCGTCATGCTCGCAGACCTCAGCGCAGTCGCCAAGACCTATACATCCGTACTTGCAGGCACCGTCGCCGGCATAAAAACGCTTAGCTGCCTTGCAGGATTTAACTCCGGTGAAAACAAAGTCCTTCTGAGTTGCATTGCAGTCGCCGTTGCAGTGAACTACTGCGACCATAGGAACAACGTCCTCAGCAGCTTTTCCGAGGATAGCTGCTATCTTTCCGGCAGCATCAGCACCGCCCGGACGGCAGAGATTCGTCGGAGCGCCCTTTTCGATAATAGCCGAGGCGTAGTCCGCACAGCCAGCGTATCCGCAGGCACCGCAGTTCGCCTGAGGAAGTGCCTCGCTGATCTTCCCTATTCTTTCATCTACCTCAACGTGGAACACCTTAGCTGCTACTGTGAGCAGAACTCCGGCAAGTATTCCGCAGCCGGCAAGTATAAGTGCAGGAACAAGATAAGTCATACTGCACCTCCTTAGTTGAAGAGTCCGGAGAAGCCCATGAAGCTTACCGAAACTATCGAAGCTGCTATAAGTGTTGACGGTACGCCCTTGAAGGTCTCAGGGATGTCAGCATACTCAAGCTTTTTGCGGACTCCCGAGAAAATGACGAGCGCAAGCATGAAGCCAAGTCCGCCGCCGAGAGCGTTCACGATTGACTGTGCAAAGCTGTAATTGTTGTCAATATTGAGCACGGTAACACCGAGCACAGCACAGTTAGTGGTTATGAGCGGCAGATAAACACCCAGCGACTTATACAGCGAGGGGATGCACTTTTTCAGCATGGTCTCGACCAGCTGTACGAAAAGCGCTATAACAAGAATGAACACAACTGTATCGAAGTATTCGAGCTCATTCGGAACGAGGATGCCGTGGTGGATCGGGTAAGTAACACAGGTAGCGCATATCATTACAAATGTAACTGCCAATCCCATGCCGGAAGCGCTGTCGAGCTTCTTTGAAACGCCGAGGAACGGGCATATTCCCATGAATTTTGAGAGTACGAAGTTATCTGTCAGCATAGCCGAGAGAAGTATAACGAACATGGTCTTCACTGACAGTCACCCCCGTTCTTTGAGCAGTTGGCAGCATTCGGACATCCCTTGCATCCGAGTTCAAGCGGCGGTTTCTTGTTTGAAAGCTTATTCACCAGCGCTATTATCATGCCGAGCGTAAAGAATCCGCCGGCAGGCATAATAAACAACAGCATCGGATTATCGTGGAGGACCGGTATGCTCATTCCGAGCCACTGTCCGCCGCCGATTATCTCACGTACAGAGCCCATGAGGAAAAGTGCAAGGGTGAAGCCGATGCCCATTCCTATCGCATCACAGGCTGAGGCTACAACTCCGTTCTTGCTTGCGAACATTTCCGCTCTTCCGAAGATTATACAGTTTACAGTGATGAGCGTGAGATAGATTCCGAGACTTTCGTAAAGATCCGGCAGATAGCCTTCAAGCAGAAAGCCTATGAGCGTTACGAAGCTTGCGATGATAACAATGAAAGCTGGTATTCTTACCTTATCAGGTATAACTTTCCTGAGAAGCGATATTACGATATTTGAGCCGAGAAGTACGAAAGTCGTGGCAAGCCCCATGCCGATACCGTTTTTCGCCTGAGTTGTTACTGCCAGTGTCGGACACATTCCGAGAAGCATAACAAGAGTCGGGTTTTCCTTGATTATGCCTTTGGTGAGTTCCCTTCCGAGGGAATTTTTATTTTCTGCCACTCAGGATCGCCTCCTTATTGTTATTGTAAACGTCGAGCGCTTCCTCGACTGCGTTTTTCATACCCTTTGAAGAGAAGGTCGCACCGCTTACAGCGTCGAGTTCAACAGGTGAAGCCGACTTTCCGTAGAACTGCTCGCGGAAATCCTCGTTGTCCTTGACCTTCGAGCCAAGTCCGGGAGTTTCACCGAGGGAAATAAACTCTATCTTGCTTATTTTTCCGTTTTCATCAATTCCCACAAGGATGTTGATGCCTTCCTTTGAATAGCCGTCAGCGATTACCTGAACAGCGGTCTTTCCGTCGGGAGTAACTGCGATAGCCTCGATATTATCATTTCCGAAAGTAGTATCAAGAAGGGTAATATCGGTCTTTCCGAAAAGCTTCTCGACACTGTCGCTGAACTTGCTTTCCTTCTGATCGGCAATATTCTCCTTGGTAGCCTCGTGAGCGAGTACGAGCAGAAGTGCGGACGCAACACATATTATCGTAAGCACAAGTGTGGGGATCACTTTTTCTTTCATGCCTTTTCAGCCCCCTTTGCTCCGAATACCTTTGTACGTGTAAGCTGCTCGATGTACGGAGTGAGAACGTTCATGAGAAGTATCGAGAACGATACACCCTCCGGATAAGAGCCGAAGTGTCTTATTACAAATGTTATGATACCGCAGCCGAGACCGAACACTATCTTGCCCTTTTCGGTTATAGGAGTTGTTGCGTAATCTGTTGCCATGAAGAATGCGCCGAGGAATACGCCTCCTGCGAGGATGTGGTAGAGCGGATCACCGCCTGAGATCCATGTAAGGAGTGCAAGGCTTCCGATGAATGATACCGGTGCGGCAAGTGAAATTATTCTGCGGAATGCAAGATATAATCCGCCGATGAGGAGTGCAAGAGCGCAGGTCTCACCGAGACATCCGCCGGTAGTACCGAGGAAAAGGTCCTTGTATGTCGGCATGGACTGCCCGATGTCAAGAAGCTGCTCATCGGACATACCTTCCAGACGGAGCGGGGTTGCCGCTGAAACTGCATCTACCTTTTCACCGAATGGCAGCTCCCACTTGGTCATAGCTGCCGGGAATGATACCATAAGTACGATACGTGCGGTGATAGCAGGGTTAGCGAAATTCTGTCCAAGTCCGCCGAAAAGCTGCTTAACGATAACGATAGCGGTAAACGAGCCGATAACTGCCATCCAGTAAGGCAGAGTCACAGGAAGATTCATCGCAAGGATGAGACCTGTTACAACTGCGGAGAGGTCAGTGATCGTGTTATCGCGCTTCATAAGCTTTCTGCAAAGGTACTCGAAGATAACACAGCTTGAAATACAGACTGCTGTGAGCGGTATAACTCTCAGCCCGAAAATATAACAGGCAGCTGCCCATGCAGGAAGAAGCGCGAGTATGACATTCAGCATAATGCCGGTAGTTTTTGTGTAATTCTCGTCGTGCGGAGACGGCGAAACGATAAGCTTATTCATTTGTAAGTCCCCTCACTTTCTTGGTATCAGCATTTTTGCAAGCTGATTGGTCTCGGCAAGCTTTCTGTTTGCCGGACAGACATATGTACAGCTTCCGCAGTTCATGCAGAGAAGCACCTTCAGCGACTTCAGATCCTCAATGTCCCTGATACGGTAAGCCTTGTCGATCTCGGCAGGCATAAGTCCGAGCGGACACACTCTTACACAGCGTCCGCAGCGGATGCAGGCAGAAGTCCTGCGCTCATCGAAGTTCTTGGCAGCAAGAAGCGCGTTAGAGGTCTTTACAACTGGCATATCAACGTCCGGAACACTCATTCCCATCATCGGACCGCCTGCGATAAGCTTCTTCATAGAATCGAGGTCGGTCTTGCAGAATTCAAGTATCTCGCGGAAGGATGTACCAATGACCGCGCGGATATTCTTAGGCTCACCAACTGCATTTCCGTCAACGGTGAGACGTCTTGTAACGAGCGGCATACCGGTCTGTGAATAGCGGTAGATGAATGCACAGGTCGAAACGTTCAGCACGATAACTCCCTCATCTGACGGGAGCTCGCCTTCCTTGACTATACGTCCGGTAGTGTTATAGATAATGACCTTTTCAGCACCCTGCGGGTAGCTTGAAGGAAGGGTTACGATGTCGATAGTATCGTCATTCTGAGCCATTTCAGTGAAATTCTTTATTGCCTCGGGCTTATTAGCCTCGATAGCAAGCTTGGCAGACTTTATTCCGAGAATGCACTTCACAAGATTGATGCCGCCGATTATATCGTCCGGACACTCCATCATTTCGCGGTAATCCGCAGTAATATAAGGCTCGCACTCAGCCGCGTTTATGACAAGAGTGTCGATAGGTGTCTTGGGATTGAGCTTGATATGTGTCGGGAAGCCTGCGCCTCCGAGACCGCACACACCACTCTCCCTGACTGCCTTGATAAAGCTTTCCTTATCGCTGATAACGGGCGGTTTAACTTCATCCGAGACAGTCTGCTGACCGTCCGATTCGATCTCGATCATCTTGCAGACCGCACCCATAGCAGTCTGATAATCCGTAATTGCTGTAACCTTACCTGAAACGCCTGAGTGTATCGGTGCGCTGAAAGCAGCGTCCGAATCAGCTATCTTCTGACCTACCTTGACCTCGTCACCTATCTTGACGAGCGGCTGACAGGGTGCTCCCATACACATAGACATCGGGATCCTTATCTTTGCCGGCAGAGGAAAGTCAACAGTTGCACAGTTTTCGGTGTTTTTTCGATGACTGAGCTTTATTACGTTCAGTTTCTTCATTATATTCTCCTTGTAACGCGGAAGCTCCGCAAGTATTTCTGACTAAAACACGCCATACTATTTAATTATATATGATTTCACAGTAAATTTCAATACTAATTCATAAAATTTATTATATTACTCAATTTTTAAATAAAAAATCCGGAAGCAGTCAATACTGTCTCCGGAAGTAATAGTTTTCATGTAAAATAAAAAGTCACGCTGATGCGTGACTTTTTGGAGGCGCCACCCAGATTTGAACTGGGGATCAGGGTGTTGCAGACCCACGCCTTACCACTTGGCTATAGCGCCGCTGTTGGAGCGGATTACGAGGCTCGAACTCGCTACCTCCACCTTGGCAAGGTGGCGCTCTACCAGATGAGCTAAATCCGCATAATGGCGACCCCGAACAGACTCGAACTGTCGACCTCCTGCGTGACAGGCAGGCGTTCTAACCAACTGAACTACGAGGC
>SVNH01000003.1 GCA_015067005.1 Ruminococcus flavefaciens | reverse complement strand
TTTCTTTCAAGCCTTATAGCTTTAAGCTCTTTTGAACCCCCAGTCAAACTGGGGGTTTTCTAATTACAATAATAAAACCGCCCGAAAGGGCGGTTTTGTCATTTGTTATTAGTTGCTGTATTTAGGTTCGCAGGTGAGATTTATACCGAGGCGCTTGAATATTCTTTCGTCAACAGGTGAGAGGATAACGGTTGAATGCACCTCGCAGCCGCGGAGTTTAGCGATCTGCTGCATTGCCTTCTTGGCATTGTCATCTGTGTTGGCACAGATCGAGAGCGCAAGGAGGGTTTCATCGGTATGTATTCTCGGATTATTGTTTCCGAGGTGATTTACTTTAAGATCCATTATAGGCTCGATAACGTGCGGCGACATGAGCAGTATCTCATCATCGAGACCGGCGAAGTATTTGAGTGCATTAAGTAAAAGGGCTGATACTGCACCGAGAAGATTGGAGGTCTTACCGGTAAGGATAGTGCCGTCCGGAAGCTCCATAGCAGCAGCCGGAGCGCCTGTTTCCTGTTCGCGTTTAAGAGCGGCTGCGATGACCTTTCTGTCATCCGGAGTAACGCTTGCCTGTTTCATAAGGAGTTCAAGCTTGAGAACTTCCGCCTGTGAGATAAGTCCCTTCTTGCTGTCGCAGAGACCGGTGTAATAGCGGCGGATTATTTCTTCCTTGGCAGCTTTGCAGACTGCTTCGTCATCAACGATACAGTTTCCTGCCATATTAACGCCCATATCAGTAGGCGACTTATACGGTGATTCACCGAGAATTTTTTCAAACATTGCATTGAGGACAGGGAATATCTCGACATCACGGTTGTAATTTACGGTAGTCTTGCCGTAAGCTTCAAGGTGGAAAGGATCTATCATATTAACATCGTTGAGGTCGGCAGTAGCTGCTTCATAAGCGATATTAACAGGGTGGCGGAGAGGTAAGTTCCATATGGGGAATGTCTCGAATTTAGCATAACCGGCATTTTTGCCGCGCTTGTGCTCATGATAGAGCTGTGAGAGGCAGGTAGCCATTTTTCCGCTTCCGGGACCCGGAGCAGTTATAACTACAAGGCGGCGTGAGGTCTCGATATAATCGTTTTTGCCGTAGCCCTCATCGCTGATTATATACTGGAGATTTGAAGGATAGCCTTTTATGCTGTAATGGTGATAAACCTTTATGCCGAGCGCTTCGAGACGGCTCTGGAAAGCGTCAGCAGTCGGCTGGTTATCATATCTTGTGAGAACGACGCTGCTTACATACAGACCGATCTTTGTGAAGACATTGAAAAGTCTTATAACATCAATATCATAGGTTATGCCGAGATCTCCGCGGATCTTGTTCTTTTCTATGTCATCAGAGTTGATAACGATAACGATCTCAGCCTCGTCTTTGAGCTGAAGAAGCATCTGAAGCTTGCTATCCGGTTTAAAGCCGGGGAGAACCCTTGAAGCATGGTAGTCATCAAAGAGTTTACCGCCGAATTCAAGATAGAGTTTGTCGCCGAACTGCTCAATGCGCTCCCTGATGTGCTCAGACTGCATTTTCAGATATTTTTGGTTATCAAAGCCAATTTTAGATTCCGTATTCATATGTTTTACCTCCTAAACGATCACAATTAATTATATACCAATTACGACAAAATTGCAAGGATTATTTTATTGCTTTGTAAATTTTTATAGGCATAAGTGATGTCAGAGGTATTTTTTTGTATTTAGTATGCGGACGGAATTGAGTATAAGCAGCATTGCTGTACCTGAATCTGCGAATACAGCCAGCCACATATTCGGGTGTCCGAGCAGACCGAGTATCAGTACAGCTGCTTTGACAGCGAGTGCAAAGATTATATTCTGATAGGAGATACGCAGGGCTTTATCGGCTATACGTTTTGCTCTCAGGACTGATTCTGGTTCGGAGTTCATGAATACAGCGTCTGCGGCTTCAATGGCAATATCAGAACCGGACTGCATTGCACCGCCTACATCAGCGCCGGCGAGTACAGGAGCGTCATTGATACCGTCACCAACAAACATAACAGTGCCGAAGTTTTCGCGCAGCGCTGAAAGCTCACTGAGCTTGGCTTCCGGAAGCAGACCTCCCCTGATGTGATCTATACCGAGCTTCTCGCCGGTTATCTGAGCGTTTTCGGGCTTGTCACCGGTGAACATAGCAGTTTTTACTCCAAGTCTGCCGAGACCTTTTACAGCGCTTGCTGCGGTCTTTTTAACAGTGTCCGAAACGACGATCATGCCTTCGGCAGTGCCGTTTACGGCGATGTATACTATACATCCTGAAATACTCTCTATCTCAGGCAATCTGATGCTGTTTTCGCACATTAGTCTTTCATTGCCGCAGAGCACGGTATTTCCGCTGAGATCAGCTGAAAGACCTCTTCCGGCGATCTCGCCTGATCTTTCCGGAGTTGAGAGCGTTATACCGTCAAGGCGGCAGCGTTCGGCGATACTCTGGGCAATAGGATGTGAGGATGTCTGTTCGCAGCTTCCGCAGATTTTAAGAAGCTGTTCAGCGGAAAGCTTTCCGAAGCTTCTGACATCTGTTACAGTAAAGCTTCCGTCCGTGAGAGTTCCGGTCTTGTCGAAAGCGATCGCTTTAACCTTTCCGAGCGTCTCGACGGATTCGCCGCCTTTAAAGAGTATGCCGAGCTTTGAAGCCGCACCGATCGCCGAAAAATATGCGAGCGGAACACTGAGCACCAGTGCACATGGACAGCTTATTACAAGAAAAGTAAGTGCGGAATGTATCCATTTGCTCCAGTCTCCGGTGATAAGGGAAGGGATAACGGCTGTCAGCAACGCTGCTGCAATAACGACAGGAGTATATATCTTCGCAAAGCGAGTAACAAAGCGGTCTATTTTAGGTTTCTCAGACGAAGCATTTTCAACCGCTTTAGCGATTTTTGCAATAGTGGATTCGTCAGCAGGACAGGCTGCACGTACTGTGATAGTGTCGGCGAGATTGATACATCCGGACATTACACTGTCACCCGTGCGGACTGTCAGCGGAACGGGTTCGCCGTTGACAGCCGAAGTGTCGATGCGTGATTCGCCGGACTCAACAACGCCGTCAGCAGCGATGCGTTCACCGGTTTTAACGCGGATGATGTCTCTGGTGCGTATATTATCAGTATGGCTGCGGACGAATTCTCCGTCAGTTAGGATGTCAGCTTCTTCTATTTTGAGTGCGGCAACATCAGTGATAGCTTTTCGGCTTCTTGAAACAGCGATGTCCTCAAAGAGTTCACCGATCCTGAAAAAGAGTACAACTCCGACAGCTTCGGCGTATTCGCCGATCGCAAAAGCACCGATAGTAGCGACAGACATAAGTGTGTTCTCATCGAAAAAGTTTCCTTTGCGTATGCCCTTGAAGGCTGAGAGGAGTATATCAGCGCCGAGAATCAGGTATGCAGCGGCATAAAGCCCGATAGAAAGCGGGAAAATGTTCAGTACATGAGCGGATATCACAGCAGCTGCGAAAAGTGCAGTTCCTGATATAAGAGGGAGCAGTTCGTGCGCGATACTTTCTTCACCTTCGTGTGAGTGTGAATGTCCATGCGAATGTTCTTCACCGCAATCGCAGTGTTCATGATGGTGGTGATGCTCATGTCCGCAATCGCAGTGTTCATGATGATGATGTTCATGTCCGCAATTATTGTGTCCGTTATGGTGGTGAGAGTGTTCAGCAGGGACGATCTCAACGTCCGGCTCGATCGAACGAGCGATCTCATTCATTTTAACGAGAGTGTCTTCATTGAACTCACCGTTTACGTTCAGATTTTTCAGAGGAAAATTCAGAACCGCCGATTCGATACCCTCTATCTTGCT
Organism: Ruminococcus flavefaciens; assembly: GCA_015067005.1. Classification (GTDB taxonomy): domain Bacteria; phylum Bacillota; class Clostridia; order Oscillospirales; family Ruminococcaceae; genus Ruminococcus; species Ruminococcus flavefaciens_AA. The sequence goes on along the minus strand of SVNH01000003.1, from coordinate 185,789 downwards.
GATAGCTTCTTCTATTTTAGCTCCGCAGTGAGCGCAGCCGAGATTATTGATAGTGAAGTTTTTAGTCATATACATCACGCCTTTATATGAATATTTGTTCATATATTAATATATCATGTTTTTCAGCATTTGTCAATACCTTTGCAGAAAAAAAGGTCATATCAGGATAATAAGTATTGAAAAAGCACTCACAGCGGTGTATAATAAGTTAAGGCTTGCTAACGTTAAATAAAAAAACTTTGAAAATTAGTCGTCTTTTTTGCTCGTTAAATGCACTTATTAGTGAAAGCTTTCAGAACAGACATAAGCGGTGCTTTCCGCAATAAAGTATAAAGGGGGAAATATATGATCGCCGGAGCAGATCTCTATTCCAATAAAGAAGCAGCAGTTCAGACAGTGTTCAGCGGAAAAGAATATGAGCCGGATGAGTATGCAAGTGTAAACAGGCTTATCGCAGAATGTGGAAGATCGAAGGAGTGTCTGAGCCGGCTTTATACGATGTTCAAGGGAAGTGTGTTTGCAGTCGCATACGGCATAGTGGCGGATTATCATCTTGCTGAGGACTGCGTTGCGGAGACTTTTGTAAGACTCGCACAGGTAAAGCGGTTCTCGGAGAAAAAAGGCGATGGCAAAGGTTTTATACTCACTATCGCAAGAAACGTTGCATTGGAAACACGCCGCAGATTCAGACGTGATGTCAGCGATGTTTATCTTCAGAACTACGGTTCAGCGGACAGTATTGTCGAGAACAGCATATTCATTAATCAGCTGCTGAAAAATCTCAACGATAAGCAGCGGCAGGTAGTAGTAATGAAATGCTGCGCTGATCTTACATTCAAGCAGATAGCAAAGATAATGAAAAGCCCGGAATCTACTGTAAAATCAAGATACCAGAAGGCAATGCAGATATTGAAGGAAAAGGCAGGTGAGTAAAGTGGTAAACGATGAAAACAGAAATGATACCGGCATTGAAAAAATGCTGAAGGATCAGATGGATGCGCTTGCGGATAATGTTGATTGCTACGGCGATATAATTTCAAAGCTTTATCCTCAGCGCGATGTCAGATCAAGCGAAGAAGGCTTTATTGATTCTGTTGATGAGGTTGAGAATATCACTGGAAAGAAGCGAGTTCCTTCACTTTTGAAGTTCGGTGTTGTGTCGGCGGCTGCACTCGTGGCGTTTGCATCTGTTCCGAAGTTCATAACGCTGGATCTGGACCGTGATTCCGGAATGGAATCTGCAATAGCCTCTTATCAGGAGATACTCACCGACATCAAGAATGCAGAGAATAACGCCAGCTATTTCAATGTTTATGATCTCACTCTTGAAGAATATGCACAGAATGATGTTCTGATAGATCCGCTTTTCAGGTGTCCGTTTGAACTTGACACGGTTGATGACGCAAAAGTCAAGCTTTTCATAAGGAAGAACCAGTATTTCAACACGAATGAAGTATACGCCGTTGAATACAAAGGCGATTACAAGGAAGAGAACTTCATAGCAGCTGCAAGTTCGGGCGTTAAATTCACAGAGAAGGAGCTCAGCGAGTTCGACAACATATACGAAGACGGTGCTGCACAGGCATATTACAAGGCGCTGATGTGTCCGGAGGGCGAGCGTTTCTGCGGTATCGCAGCCGAGCATAATTTCAAAGGTGCAGATAACGGCGGACTTACCGACCTTGAAGGCAAGCCTGTATCAGCTGCGGCTTACAGCTTCAACACGATCTATAAGGATGATGACGGTATCCTTCCGATAGCAACATCGGTGCTTTACTACCACGATAACAGCGAGACAAAAGAGAATAGTGAATTCAAATACGATACCTATTCATTCAGCGTAGATAAAACAACTGAAACTGTTAAGGGGTTTGAACCGGAGACAGATAACGGCGGCTGGGATATATCTCTTTACAGTGACGGCATTTCGGCTTTTCCGGAAAATGAATACCTCGAAGCAAATCATGCTGAGCTGTTCGATGATCTTGATGAGATCCCTGAAAAAGGCGAATTGGAGTATGTTATGCCGTATGCGGAGTATTTCCGCGTAGCTATCAGCGACAGATATGCGCCTTCCGAGCGTTTCAAAGCTGTTACATCCGAGAATAATCTTTCAGCGATAGTTTCCACGATAGGCGATATGTCGGCAAGAAGATCCATGATGATATTCGGTGCCCGCGGAAAGCTTGTCGTAAATAATGAAGATCAGGAATACTCCCGTGGTCTAAGAGTGTTATCCACTAAGAGTAAGGACGCGCAGACTTATCTGGGTGTATCTATCAGAATAACACCTGCCGCAACCCTTTCTGAACTCAGAGAAAAACGTATGGAGGCAAAGAGAGCATATGTAAAGGGTACTCTGGATTACTATGCAAATGATATGGGATATGCTTACGTTTATGAAGGAGATACTGTGGGAGTTATAACTAATTATTCACTAAAATCCTTTAAGATCAAACTCGATCAGGCAAGGGCGCAGGTTGATGAACGTATTGGCTTCAAAGGTACGGAAAGAGTTATCGAAGCTAAAGAAAAAGAGATCTTAAAGCAGGAATATCTCAAACGTCTGGATGAAATAATTGGTTATGATAAGAGTGCTTTGGCTGAATTGAAAAGATTAACTATCAATTTAACAGAGAATCTCAGAGAATGGAATCCTGATGCTTCTGAGGAGGAAATCCAGATGATGTATAAGGATGCGATGAGAAGCAATGAGGAGCAGCAGAAACTCTTCAATGAACATTTAGAAAAACTCAATGGGCTTAAAGATAAGTTCGATGAACTTATGGGAGAATAGTAACAAAAGAGGTTAAAAATAACTGCCGCACTTTTCAGTGCGGCAGTGCTGTTATATCAAAGGAGTGTTATGCCGTTCTCGGCACATTTTTCGATCATTTCGTCTGTCCAGATAGAAGACTGTACCTCACCGATGTGAGCCTTTTTGAGAAGAAGCATACAAAGTCTTGACTGACCTATACCGCCGCCGATAGTGAGCGGAAGAGTGCCGTCAGCTATCATCTGGTGATACTTGTACTGCATTCTGTCCTCAGCACCGCATTCAGCAAGCTGTGATTTAAGAGAAGTCTCATCAACTCTGATACCCATTGAGGAGATCTCGAGCGAATCATCGAGGACTTCATCCCAGAAGAGAATATCGCCGTTGAGTGACCAGTCATCGTAGTCAGGAGCGCGGCCGTCATGTTTTTCGCCGCTTTTCAGCTTGCCGCCTATACCCATGAGGAATACAGTTCCGTGTTCCTTTGTGATGAGTCTTTCGCGCTCATGACCTGTCTTATCCGGGTACATATCCTCAAGCTCCTGAGTTGTTATGAAGAAGACATCGGTATTGATGCTTCCTGCTATCTGAGGGTATCTCAGACTGATCTTGCGCTTTGTGTAGGCAACTGCCTTTACTACTGATTTTACAGCGTCCTTGAGGTATTCGATCGTTCTCTGTTCGCGGGTGATGACCTTTTCCCAGTCCCACTGGTCAACGAAGATAGAATGAGTGTTATCTGTATCGTCATCGCGGCGGATGGCGTTCATATCAGTGTAAATGCCCTCGCCGGCAGTATAGCCGTAGCGGTAAAGAGCCATTCTTTTCCATTTAGCAAGCGACTGAACGACCTCTGCTTCGCTTCCGATCTCCTTTATATCGAAATCTACCTTGCGCTCAACGCCGTTGAGGTCATCGTTAATACCGCTGCCTTTTTTTACGATAAGCGGTGCTGATACTCTGTCGAGAGTAAGTGCGAATGAGAGTGCCTGCTGGAATACATCCTTGATGTACTTGATAGCGTGTTGGGTTTCACGCAGTGTGAGAGCCGATTTATAGCCCTCTGGGATATACAGCGATCTTGACATTGTAATCACTTTCCTTTACTGATATTTTATTAAAAGAACAGCGCCATTGATGTTCTTTCATAGTGATAGTAAGGCGCAGATCAGTCCGCGCGGTTCAGAGTTCCCAGTATACCTTCAGCATCAGCGAGAATGAAGGTGTCATCGTCGATAAAGCGGATATAGGTTGGTTCTTTATCACTGTTATTGCTTGTGATAGTACCCTTATCGTCGTCATAAATGTAGTCCTTCGTTTCGGTAGCATACATATAAGCCTTTCCACTTGAAGGGAAATCAATAGCTGAGATCGAATCGTTTGAGAAATCAGCCGGTGCATCATATTCACCGTATATTTCATCGGACTTCTTATCACGGGTGAAGGTATAATACTTGTCCTTGAAGCCTGCTCTGAATGACTTTCCGTCGAAATCATATATCGGAGCATTTATACCGCCGATGAATAAGGATTTGTCCTGAAGTGCTGTGGAAATATCCTCGCCGTAGAGTTCGATAGGCTTTTCATCCTTGATGCACATCACTGGGGACATATCAAGAGTGAAAGTGATACTGCACATTCCGTCATCACCGAACTCCATGTAGCAGTCTCCGATCTCCATGCCTTTGAGGTCGCTGTCACCCATTATAGATTCAAGAGTATCTTCATCAATATTCCACTTGCCGATAATGTCACCATCGGGCTCACCGGGAAGATCTTCCGGAGATACAGTACCTGTCGATTTCTCCCTGGTAGTTTTTTCTTTCTTTGAATTCTTGGTTGTGGTTTCTTCTTCAGTTGATTTTTCTTTGCTCTTCTTTGTTGACTTGGTATTGCTTTCTTTTCCGTTGTTCTCTGTTTCATCTTCTTCTGTTTCATTCTCATCGCTTGTTGAGGAAGCAGAAGTCTTTGAATTCTTGGAGGTGCTTTCGGAACCGTCGTCACTGTCTCCGCAAGAAGTGAAAGAGCAAGCGAGCAGCATACTTACTGCAAGGATAGAAATAAGCTTTTTCATAATGATTTTCCTTTCTGATATGTCATAATTAAACTTGTTATTATTAACTCCTACACTCAAAAATCAACTGATACGAGTTAACGTTGTAGTTTTACCATCACTTTTATGGATGATCATTTTATCATTTCCCTCAAATTCAACTTTGGCATAAGAATCTTTGTCTTCGTCTTCTTCATCAAGAATCGTTCTAATTTCATTTGTATCTTCTTTATACTCATAAGTTCCACTAAATACTATTTTTACCTTTGATACACCGGATGATACAAAGACAATAGTAGAGCCTTCGGGAAATCCTAATTCTTCAGGAAATGTATACTCTCCATACTTATCTGCTGATTCACTTGTTCTTACGAAAGTATACTCATCGTCACCATCTCTGATAACAAGATTCTGTCTGTCATAACTACTGATTTTACATCTTAAGCCATCAATAACAATTTTATTATCCTCTAAACACATAAAATCAGAAGAATCTAATATCATTGAAAGCTCACACGTTTCATCCTCATTAAATACTTCTTTAATACTTAATGCAACCATACCTTCAAGTTCAAAGCCCTCATATGTATCTTTATCAACGCCCCATTCTCCAACAACTGAATAGCTATCGTTCTTCTCAGTGTCAGATTCTGAATCATTTGAAACAACAGTTGAATCGCTCTTTGATACCGTTTCTGTGTTTTCAGAATCAGTAGAATCATTACTTACTGCTGTTTCTGTACTTTCAGAATCAGTTGATGAGACCACCTTTTTTGAGGAATTTGATGAAGTGTCTGAATCGCTTTCCTTACTTCCGCAAGAAACGAATGCGCAGGACAATGCTGCCGCTGCTAAAATTGCTGCAATTTTTTTCATAATGATTTTCCTTTCTGATAAGTTTATCTTATTGAGCCGACTGTTCTCGGGAAGAGGATAACGTCGCGGATATTAGCCATACCTGTTGTGTACATGATAAGTCTCTCGAAGCCGAGACCGAATCCGCCGTGAGGTACGCTGCCGTACTTTCTGAGGTCAAGGTAGTCGGAATAGAGGTCGAGGTTCATCTCTCTCTCGTTCATAGCAGCGATGAGCTTATCGTAGTCGTATTCACGCTCGCTTCCGCCGATTATCTCACCTACACCAGGTACGAGAAGGTCAACAGCAGCAACGGTCTTGCCGTCCGGATTCTGCTTCATGTAGAAGGACTTGATCTCCTTCGGATAATCAGTTACGAATACAGCCTTCTTGAATACCTTCTCAGAGAGGTATCTCTCGTGCTCTGTCTGGAGATCGCAGCCCCATTCAACAGGGTAAACGAAGTTTTCACCGGATTTTTTGAGGAGGTCGATAGCCTCAGTGTAGGTAACTCTGCCGAAATCGTGCGAGATGAGTTCTTCAAGTCGAGCCTTGAGTCCCTTCTCGAAATGAGCATCGAAGAATGCGATCTCGTCAGGACAGGTTTTGAGAAGCTTGCCTATAACGTATTTGAGCATATCCTCAGCAAGTTCGATGACATCATCGAGCTCCATGAAAGCTACCTCTGGTTCGATGTGCCAGAATTCAGCGAGGTGCTTAGGAGTATTGGAGTTTTCGGCACGGAATGAAGGACCGAATGTATAGATCTTGCCCATAGCCATAGCAGCCATTTCGCCTTCAAGCTGACCTGATACTGAAAGACCAGCCTTTTTGCCGAAGAAGTCGTTTGCGTAGTATTCTTCCTCAGTCTTGTATTCTGTTGTGAAGCCGTTTGTGGTTACCTGGAACATTTCGCCTGCACCTTCGCAGTCGCTGCCGGTAATGAGCGGAGTGTTGATGTAAACGTAGTTGTTGCTCTGGAAGTATTCGTGGATAGCGGCAGCAAGCACTGAACGTACTCTCCAGACAGCATTGAAAGTATTAGTTCTGCCTCTGAGGTGAGGGATAGTACGGAGAAATTCAAGGGTGTGACCTTTTTTCTGAAGAGGGTAGTCGGTCGGAGCGTCACCGAGAATAGTAATAGCTTCCGGAGTTGTGTTGATCTCGACAGTATTGTTTCTGCCTGCAACTGCTTTGCCTGTTACCTTAACTGACATACCAACGCGGGGCTCTTTGTAATCGTTCTCGCCTTTTTCAACTACTACCTGTATGTTTTTGAGCGAGGTGCCGTCATTGAGCTCGATAAAAGCGACGCTCTTGGAATTTCTGGATGTACGCACCCAGCCGCAGACGGTAACTTCCTTGTCCACGAAATCCTGTGAACTGATGATGTTTTTGATGTCGATGTGCTTCATGATGATCGTTCCTTTCAATAATAAATATTATTCAGGACGAGTGAGCATATATACAAAAAGCCCCCGTCCTATACAGGACGGGAGCATAATACCCGTGGTGCCACCTGAATTATCGCAAAAGCGATCACTTTTGAGCCGCTGTAACGTGCGGAAAACGTCTCACCTACTAAGAAGCAGCTTCATGAAAAAGCCGGGATCCTTTGGGGTTGCTGCTCGGAAGTGTTATTCACACAAACTCTGATATGCGGCTCACACCTAATCCGCACTCTCTGGGAACGAAATTTTGTGTTACTTCTCTTCGTCATTGCATTTACTGAATCAATTGTAGCACTTTTTCAGTGCGATGTCAATAGAAATACAGAAAAAACTTCATTTAACTTAAATCAGCTTAAATCAATGTTTGTGCATATTGTATAATCAGAGGAAGCTGGTGCAATGGGAAATGGGGATTTCGGGCTTTTTGAATTTGTGATAATTGTAACAACTTACAAAAATTAGCTGCGGTAAGAGTAATTTATTGATTTTTAAGCGAATAAATGCTATAATTGAGTTATTGAGTTCATATATTGTTAATATTTTGTATACTATTCACACATATATACGTCAAGTATTTGTTTGGAGGAAAATTTAATGAAGATGATAAAGTGTCCGGAGAATCATTTTTATGATTCGGATAAATACGATAATTGTCCGCTTTGTGCTAAGAATAAGCGCAATAGTGCTGTCAGCGATGATGAGGGCGGCAATAAGACAAGGATAGTTAAAATAAGCAGCAGAGCTGTTAAAATTAAGAAGCAGTCCGCTGCAAAGAAGCCGGAGGTCAAGTCCGAGCCGAAACAGCCTGAGACAAAGAAGACTGAGGTCAAGTCCGAGCCGAAACAGCCTGAGACAAAGAAGACTGAGGTCAAGTCCGAGCCGAAGCAGCCTGAGGTTAAGAAGCCGGAGGTCAAATCCGAGCCGAAGCAGTCTGAGGTTAAGAAGCCGGAGGTCAAGTCCGAGCCGAAGCAGCCTGAGATTAAGAAGTCGGAAGTGAAGTCCGAGCCGAAGCAGCCTGAGATTAAGAAGTCGGAAGTGAAGTCCGAGCCGAAGCAGTCTGAGGTTAAGAAGCCGGAGGTCAAGTCCGAGCCGAAGCAGCCTGAGATTAAGAAGCCGGAGGTCAAATCCGAGCCGAAGCAGTCTGAGGTTAAGAAGCCGGAGGTGAAGTCCGAGCCGAAGCAGCCTGAAATTGATGTGGCTGCGTCTGTAAATACAAAAAGCAGTGAGGAGATCGCTGAGATAATAAGGGAATCAATATCTGCGCCATCTCATAAGAGCAAGAATAAGCATGATAAGTTTGAGATCCCTGAGAAGATCGAAAAGAAGACCGAACCAAAGGAAGTGAAATTCCCGGATAAGAAAACATATAACAAGCCTCCTGTACAAAAAACACAGGAAAAACGCAGGCATATGATCGAGGACGCTATCATACCGCCTTCCGTATCGCATAAGCCTGTGAACGCTAAGTCTGAGAAGATACCGGCTGAGATAACACTTGAAGATACCAAGACTAAAACTGAGCCGAAGCATCCGGAGGTTGCGCCTAAGCCGGTAAATCCGGCAGCAGAGAAGCTTGCTCAGATAAAGAAGGAAGAGCAGGCGGTCGAGAAACAGCCTGAGTTCAAGCGTCCGAAGGTCAATATTTCTAAGCTCGCAGAAGAAGCTGCTGAGGCTAAAACTATAAGACCTGTAAAGCCTATCCAGAAAACTAAAGAATCCGATGCTAAAATTATTTCAGATATTCAGGAAGAAATAGGTGAGATCGAGGACGTTGAGAGTATCGTCATAGATGATACCAACAATATGGCTATCAATACCAAGACCGGCACTCTCGTTAAGTACATAGGCACAACTGAGGCTATAAAGATACCGGATACTATTACTACTATCGGCAAATATGCTTTCCGCGGAAATGAAACGCTAAAAAAGATAGTTATGTCGGATAGTGTCAGGGTAGTGGATAAATTTGCATTCTGCCATTGCTTTGCACTCGAAGAGATAGTGCTTTCAAACAATCTCGAATCAATAGGTGAGAATGCGTTCCTTAAATGTCTGCATCTGAAAACTATCAACTTCCCGGAATCCCTGAAGCGTATCGGCAAGGGTGCTTTCGGACGCTGCAATTCACTTGAAAACATCGTTCTTCCGGCATATCTCCAGCGAATTAACGACCTTACATTCTTCTCCTGCAAGAGACTCAGAAGAATAGTAATATCAGGTTCGGTGGAAAGTATCGGAAGTTCAGCGTTCTCGGAGTGCTATAACCTCAGAAAAGTCGTTATTTCGGATTCTGTTACATCTATTGGTGAGAGTGCATTTGCATGGTGCAAGGCTCTTGAGGTCATAAATATCCCTGCAAATGTCAAGACTATCGGCAACTGGGCGTTCTATGGATGTCAGGAACTGCATACTCTGCGTATAAGCTGGATGACAAAGGATGTCAAGGAAAATGCTTTCACAGGCTGCGACAGTCTGTTTACTATCAATATTGCTGAGTTTGATAATCCCGACATCAAGATTGATGAGGTCAAGAAGGGACACAAGCAGACCGTAAGGATACTCCGTCAGATCAACCGCAAGAAAGCTGAAAGATATGCTCACGAACACGGCGTTAGTATGCTGTTTATGTGATTTTAGGAGGCGTTTCATGAAGAAACTTATAGCATCAGCATTGTCACTTTGTATCATAGGTGGTTTTGTTCCGAATGTGCCGAGAAATGTTAATGCGGCTGGTACTGTGATTACAAATGGAAATTACGGCGATAATATTACGTACACTGTTGATGACGAGGGGACGCTTACTATCAGCGGAACAGGCATGATGGAACCACATCTTCCCATGGGATTTATTGCTTCTCCTTTCCCTTCGACTGGTGTTAAAAGAGTTGTTGTAAATGAGGGAGTTTCTTCATTATGCAATTTTGCGTTTTGTAATTTTCAAAGTCTTGAGGATGTAAGTCTTCCCGAGACACTTGTGAGTATGGGAGAAAGGGTTTTTTTAGATTGTCAAAATCTAAAAACTATAACACTTCCTGATTCGCTCACATATACTTCATATGGAAACTTTGCTGGCTGTACAGGTCTTGAATCAGTAACTCTTTCTGAATCTTTAAAGCGTATTTCAGGTGGTGAGTTTATCGGTACAAATCTTAGTTTGATAGATATTCCGGAATCTGTGGAAGCTATTGGGTATGGCGCATTTGGTGAATGTCCAAATTTAAAGTCAATAAAAATCCGGAATCCTAATTGTGAAATAACCTCCAGTGAAGGCGGGGCGCGTGCAATATCTAACGGATATTACAGATCCGGTGAATCTGATGAAATAACATATTATTATAATGGTATAATATGCGGATACAAGAATTCTACCGCTCAGGCTTATGCTGAAGAGAATGGATATAATTTTGTATCCTTTGAAGATGAACAGTATTATGAAGATCTCGGTAAAATCAACGATGATGAGAGGATAACAGTCATTGACGCTACTGCGGTTTTGCGTGAATGTGCAGCGCGTGCCAACTCAAAGACTATCTTACCCGAAAAAAAGGCGTTTAACGCTGATCTTGATTTTGATGGCAGACTATCTGTTGTAGATGCAACTCTTTTGTTAAGATACTGCGGTTATCTTAATGCCCCTGAAACAACTGATAAGCTGAGTTGCTTTGATTGGCTTGCTTATATTGGTAAAAAGCCCAAAAAACAGACCAGTATTAACGATTGATCAAAAACCACTTGATTTTATTTTCAGAGTGTGATATAATGATATAGCAGTGGAGCTTGTGTTACAGGCTGAGAGGAAGGTTGGACCTTCGACACTTCGACCTGATTTGGATAATGCCAACGTAGGTAGCCTGCAATATGATTTTTTCAGGGAACTGCGTTTGCGGTTCCCTGTTTTTATAGGAGATGATGCTATGGTAAAGATCAATGGAGAACAGCTTGATAAAGCCGGAAAAACAGTTGCTGAGATGCTCGCGGAAATGAATATAAGTGAATTGCGTGTTGCTGTGGAGATAAACGAGGTCATCGTTCCAAAAGCAAGCTATTCTGATACAGTCCTCAAAGACGGCGATACCGTTGAGGTAGTAAGATTCGTGGGCGGCGGCTGATATGAGCATACCGACAAGAGAAGAGATGTACCGCGCTCTTGAGGAGCGTCACGGCAGGGAACTCCAGCGGAAATTTGCAGAGGCTTCGGTAGCTGTGTGCGGTCTGGGCGGACTTGGCTCGAATATAGCAATATCACTTGCAAGAGCTGGTATCGGGCACCTTCACCTCATCGACTTCGACAGAGTTGATATTTCAAACCTCAACCGCCAGCAGTATTTTGCCGATCAGATAGGGCTCCCAAAAACAGAAGCACTTACAGCTAATCTGAAAATGATAGCGCCCTACTGCGATGTTACTGCCGACTGCGTAAGACTTGATGAGGACAATATGCCTGAGTTTCTCAAAAACGAAGGCATTATCTGCGAGGCTTTTGATAAAGCTGATCAGAAAGCGATGCTCGTGAATTATGTTCTTGAAAATATGCCGGAGAAGTATCTTGTTGCTGCTTCCGGAATGGCTGGCATAGCACCAGCTAATCTCATAACCACAAAGCGCATAACCAAGCGCTTTTACCTCTGCGGCGACGGAGTAAGCGATGCTGCGGAAGGTATGGGACTTGTTGCCGCAAGAGTAATGATCTGCGCCGCTCATCAGGCACACGCGGTCATAAGGATAATTGCGGAAGAATTTGATACATAAGGAGCGTTCAGAATGAACAAAGATGATAAACTGATTTTAGGCGGACGTGAGTTCAGTTCGAGATTTATCCTCGGTTCGGGAAAGTATTCCCTGAATCTTATCGAAGCGGCTGTAAAGTATGCAGGTGCCGAGATAATCACACTTGCGGTCCGCAGAACGAACTCAAAGGAGCATGAAAATATACTTGACTATATTCCGGAGAACGTAACTCTTCTCCCTAATACATCCGGCGCAAGAAATGCCGATGAAGCAGTGCGTATCGCAAGACTTGCCCGCGAACTTGGCTGCGGAGATTTTGTGAAGGTAGAGATAATGCGTGATTCAAAGTATCTCCTCCCGGATAATCAGGAGACAGTCCGTGCGACAGAGATACTTGCAAAGGAAGGCTTCGTTGTAATGCCTTATATGTATCCGGATCTCAACACAGCCCGCGATCTTGTCAATGCCGGAGCAGCCTCCGTTATGCCGCTTGCTTCGCCTATCGGCTCTAACAAGGGACTTGCAACGAAGGATTTCATACAGATACTTATTGACGAGATAGACCTTCCTATCATCGTTGACGCAGGTATCGGACGCCCCTCACAGGCTTGCGAGGCAATGGAAATGGGCGCAGCAGCTGTAATGTCTAATACAGCACTTGCAACAGCCGGTGATCTGCCCGTAATGGCAGAGGCATTCCGTCAGGCAGTAGAAGCCGGAAGAAAGGCTTACCTTGCCGGACTCGGACGTGTCCTCACACGCGGAGCATCGCCGTCCGATACACTCACAGGCTTCCTCAGAGACTGATAATACGCGGACGCTATGATAACGTACTGCAAAACAAGAAGGTATACAAATGGATAACAATTATTTTGTGGATTCGGATAAGCTTTCCGAATCCGCACTTGCAAAAAAACACAAGCTTGAAAATGATCCTTCCTCACGTACAGATCATATGAAGTACATGGAGGGCATGGAGCAGATAAATTCTGAGATACGTGACTATGTGATCGGCGAAATGGAAAGCTACGACTATGATTCCTACACCGTCGCTGATGTACGTGCAGCGCTTTCCCATGAGACCTGCACCGTTGAGGACTTCAAGGCACTTCTCTCGCCGGCTGCTGAGCCTTTCCTTGAGAAAATGGCTGAACGTGCAAGACTTGAAACTCAGAAGCATTTCGGCAACACGGTCTACCTCTTCACGCCTCTTTATATTGCGAATTACTGCGAGAATTACTGCGTATACTGCGGATTCAACTGCTATAACGACATCAAGCGCATGAAGCTGAATATGGAGCAGATAGAGCATGAGATGAAGGTAATAGCTGAGAGCGGCATGGAGGAGATACTCATTCTCACCGGCGAGAGCCGTGCTCAGAGCAGTGTTGAGTATATCGGCGAAGCCTGCAAGCTCGCAAGGAAATATTTCCGTATGGTAGGTATCGAGATATACCCAGTAAATACCGAGGAATACCGTTATCTCCACGAATGCGGAGTTGACTACGTTACCGTTTTTCAGGAGACCTACAACAGCGACCGCTATGAACAGCTTCATCTGCTCGGTCACAAGAGAGTGTTCCCTTACCGCTTTGAGGCGCAGGAACGCGCTCTTATGGGCGGTATGAGAGGTATCGCCTGTTCTGCTCTTCTCGGACTTTCTGATTTCCGCAAGGATGCTCTTGCAAGCGCACTTCACGTATATTCACTCCAGAGAAAGTATCCTCATGCTGAAATATCGCTGTCATGTCCGAGACTAAGACCTATCATCAACAATGATGAGATAAATCCGCTCGATGTTCATGAAAAGCAGCTCTGTCAGGTGCTTTGTGCTTACAGAATATTCCTGCCGTTCTGCGGAATAACCGTATCCTCGCGTGAGAGTAAGACTTTCCGCGACGGTATAGTAAAGATAGCCGCAACAAAAGTCTCAGCCGGTGTTTCTACCGGTATTGGCGACCACGAAAGCAAATACACTGGCAAGGAAAGTGATTCAGCTGAGGGCGATGAGCAGTTTGAGATAAACGACAGCAGAAGCTTCAGCACTATGTACAAGGATATGTCTGATGAGGGGCTTCAGCCGGTGCTGAACGATTACCTGTATGTCTGATATTATCTGCATCACGAACAGAGGTCTCTGCCGCGGAGACTTCCTTGAACAGATAAAGCGTCTTGCGAAAGCACATCCGAGAGCGATCATTCTCAGGGAAAAAGACCTCTCTCCTGAGGATTACCGCAGACTTGCAGCAGAGGTGCTGAAAATATGCAGGGAAGAGGAGACTGAGTGTATTCTGCATACATTCGCCGATATTGCGGCAGAACTCGGTGCTGGGAGTATACATCTTCCGCTGCATATACTAAGGGAAATGCCGGATGAACTGAAAAAACGCTTCCGCAGGATCGGCGCATCCTGTCATTCCGCGGAAGACGCAATTGAGGCTTCAAGTCTCGGTGCTTCGTATATAACTGCCGGACACGTATTCGCAACAGACTGCAAAAAAGGTCTGCCGCCGCGCGGACTTGATTTCCTGAAAAATGTTTGCGGGAGTGTTGATATACCTGTCTATGCTGTCGGAGGTATATCGCCGGATAACATCGCGGAAGTCCGCAGAGCAGGCGCTTCAGGCGGCTGCGTTATGAGCAGTGCGATGAATTGTACTGATGCAGCGGACTTCCTTAGAAAATTTGAGGAGGCAGATCATGAGATTCGATAAAAAGCAGCTTGCTCTCTACGCTATAACTGACCGCGGATGTCTCAGAGGGCGTGACCTTGCAGAGCAGGTAAGACTTGCCATTCTTGGCGGAGTTACCTGCATACAGCTTCGTGAAAAGGAGATAGGCGAGGATGAACTCATCACTGAAGCGGTCGCTTTGAAAAAGGTATGCAGTGAGTACGGTGTTCCGCTGATAATCAACGATAACTGGCAGGCTGCACTCAAAAGCGGCGCGGACGGAGTACACGTTGGTATCGAAGATGCTCCTGTCGCAGAAATCAGACGCATCGCCGGAGAAAAACTCATTATCGGTGCAACTGCGAAAACAGTTGAGCAGGCAAGGCTTGCCGAGAAATCAGGTGCTGACTATATAGGAGTAGGAGCGGTATTTCCGTCTCCGACCAAGAAAAATGCGGTAAGGATAACTCCGGAACAGCTGCGTGAGATATGCGCCTCAGTAAGTATACCGGCTGTTGCAATCGGAGGTATCAGCCATAGTAACGTCAGCGGGATAAAAGGCTGCGGACAAGCCGGAATAGCGGTAGTTTCAGCAGTTTTCGGCACTGATGATGTCAGAGCCGCAGCAAATGAACTCGCTCAGCTATTGCGCTGAAATGTTTCCGCATTAATTATTCATGGCATATCGGGGCAAACCTTTCTGAGGAAAGGTTCTTCCCCGAACCCCTTTCCAAAGACTTTTATTTTGTTTTTTTCGCAATGGTATTAGAATTATGCCGAAAAAACAAAAAATCCGCTCTGATTTTTTACGTTGGAATAATACCATTGCGGAAAAAACCAGACGAAAGTTTTAGGAAGGGAGTTTGAGGGAGAACCCTTTTTCAAAAGGGTTTCCCTCAATAATTCACGATAACTGTGGCAGACACAAATCAACACAAAAACTGAAAGGAGAATCATATGAAGACGGCATTGACGATAGCCGGTAGTGACAGCTCCGGCGGAGCTGGGATACAGGCGGACATCAAGACTATGACGCTGAACGGCGTATATGCTATGAGTGCTGTAACGGCGCTAACGGCACAGAATACTATGGGAGTTACAGCTGTCAGCGAGGTAACGCCGGAGTTTCTTCGTCAGCAGATAGATGCAGTATTTGAGGATATACGTCCGGATGCTGTAAAGATAGGAATGGTATCGTCAGCGGCTCTCGTAGAGGTAATTGCGGAACGGCTTATACACTATAATGCAGAGAATATAATCGTAGATCCGGTAGCGGTCGCAACGAGCGGTTCGTCGCTCAGCGCTCCTGAGGCTTACGAAGCGCTCAAGAAGCATCTTCTTCCGATCGCAGCGCTTGCAACGCCGAATATTCCCGAAGCCGAGCTGCTCTCTGGAGTTAAAATAACTGATGAGAGCGGAATGATGTCTGCGGCAAAGACTATCGCTGAAAGGTTCGGATGTAATGTCTTGTGCAAGGGCGGACACAGTATCAACGACGCTAACGATCTGCTTTTCCGCATGAACGGTACTCATCACTGGTTCATGGGCAAGCGCGTGGATAACCATAATACTCACGGCACAGGCTGTACGCTTTCGAGTGCCATTGCAGCAAATCTTGCTAAGGGAATGGCTATGCCTGAAGCGATACAGCGGGCAAAGGAATATATTTCGGGCGCACTTGAAAGTATGCTCGATCTCGGTCACGGTAACGGTCCTCTCGATCATATCTTCGACCTTAAAAGTAAATACGCAGAATAATCACCGAAAGGAATATAATTATGAGAAATTACAGCACACAGATGGAAGCAGCTAAAAAGGGCATCATTACTCCTGAAATGGAGATCGTTGCAAAAAAGGAGTATATCGAGCCTGAGCAGCTTCGTGAACTCGTAGCAAAGGGAGAGGTTTGTATCCCATGCAACGTTAATCACAAGTCCATTTCACCTGAGGGAATCGGTACACGTATGCGTACAAAGATCAACGTAAACCTCGGTATTTCCGGCGATGTGAAGAACTACGACATGGAAATGGAAAAGGTAGATATGGCGATCAGATTCGGCGCAGAGGCTATCATGGATCTCAGCAACTACGGAAAGACCAACACATTCCGTAAAGCACTTGTTGAGAAGTCGCCTGCAATGATCGGTACAGTTCCTATGTATGATGCTATCGGCTATCTTGAAAAGGATCTTCTTGAAATAACTGCTCAGGATTTCCTCAAAGTCGTTCGTGCTCACGCAGAAGAGGGCGTTGACTTCATGACTATCCATGCAGGTATAAATAAACGTGCAGTTGAAGCGTTTGTACGCGATAAGAGAAAAATGAACATCGTTTCGCGCGGCGGCTCGCTTCTCTTCGCATGGATGGCTATGACAGGCAACGAGAACCCATTCTACGAGTATTATGATGAGGTGCTCGACATCCTTCGTGAATTCGACTGCACTATCAGCCTCGGTGATGCACTTCGTCCGGGCTGTCTTGATGACGCTACTGACGGCGGTCAGATAGCTGAACTCATCGAACTCGGCGCACTTACAGAACGTGCATGGGCAAAGGACGTACAGGTAATGGTAGAAGGTCCCGGACACATGGCAATGGATCAGATCGCAGCGAATATGAAGCTTCAGAAGCGTATCTGCCACAATGCACCGTTCTATGTCCTCGGACCTCTTGTATCGGATATATTCCCGGGCTATGACCACATTACTTCCGCTATCGGCGGTGCAATTGCCGCTGCAAGCGGTGCAGACTTCCTCTGCTATGTAACTCCGGCAGAGCACCTCAGACTTCCAGATGCAAATGACGTTAAGGAAGGCATCATCGCAAGCCGTATCGCTGCACACGCTGCTGATATTGCAAAGGGACTTCCTCATGCAATGGATGCTGATAACGCAATGGCAAAGGCACGTCATGAGCTTGACTGGGAGAAGATGTTTGAGATCGCAGTTGATCCTGAAAAGGCTCGCAGCTACTATGAAAGCACTCCTATCGCAGAGCGCCATACCTGCTCAATGTGCGGAAAGATGTGTGCAGTACGTACCACGAACATGATACTCAACGGCGAAAAGGTCGAATTCTGTTCTGAACTCTGATGCTTCATGGTAAGCGTTAAATAATGTGCAATTTAAGCGTATCGCTCCGGCGGTACGCTTTTTGTATGAAAATGATCCTGACCATACTGCAAATTCAGGCTTACATTATTCTTTGTGTATAAATTATTCGTTATATTGCATAAAGGCAGAAGAAATTATATGTGCATACATCCAAAAAAATTTTTATTAATAATATGTACTTTAATTTTATACAAAAAATGGTATAATATATATATAACCTATACGATATTATGCGATAGAGGGTGGATATAATGAATAATGAAGTGATTCTTAACATTGCGGTGGTCGTTGCAGGTCTCGATGAGGAATACCAGCACAATATTATCACTGGCATCAATAAGGCTGCCCGTGAACGCAGCATTAATGTTACTTATTTTGCAGCATTCGGCGGAATGCTTGCAAGCAAACGCTTCGATATAGGAGAATACAGCATTTACAGGCTTATTGATTTCGCAAGCTTTGATGGTGCTATCCTTATGACGAATACCATAAGCGATCCTAATGTCAAGGTCGAGATCATTGAACGTGCCCGCGAATCAGGTATTCCATGTGTTGTATTTGACTGCGATGATTACCCTGAATTCTGCAATATCAGTATTGATAATACCTCTGCTATGAGAGCTATGATCGAACACATCATAGTTGAACATAACGCAAAGGTGATAAATTATATATCCGGTCCCCTTGCTAATCCCGAGGCTAAAGCGCGTTATCATGCGTATCTCGATGTGATGAAAGAGCATGGGCTCGCTGTCGATGAAAACCGTATCTATTACGGGGAGTTCAGAAGTCTTGACGGTAAAAGAGCTATCGAGAAGTTTGAGGCTTCAAAGCTTCCGCTGCCGGATGCTTTTATATGCGCGAATGACGCAATGGCACTTACAGCGGCGACAGCTCTCGAAAAGCTTGGATACAGGATCCCGGAAGATGTTCTTATTACCGGATTCGATTATACTTACAGCGCAAGAAATTACTGTCCGTCTCTCACATCAGTGAAAAGACCGCTTTACGATGCCGGATATAAAGCCTGCATGACCATCATTGATTTTGTTCTGGATGGCAAGGAAATGAAAGAAACACGTCTCGAAGCAAGTCCGGTATTTTCGGAAAGCTGCGGATGTACTTCTGACAGTATTGATGATTTCAGAGAATACAAAAAGCGTACATATTCGCATACAGAGAGTACAAATGAACATATCGCAATGCTGAACCGCCTTACCGCAAGACTTGCTGAAACTGAAAGCGAAAGCGAGCATTCTGAGGCTCTTTGCGAATTCATATCAGAGCTTAATTGCGAAAAGTTCTGTATGTGCCTTACTGAGGACTGGAAGGATTCTTTCAATGTAAATCCTTCGCTTGAAGTAATTGAGGAATCAGGCTTCTGCGGCTATATGACAGCTCCTCTTATATGGGATAAGGGAACGGTGCGCGGCGTAGGTTACTTCCCAAGCTATGAGATGTACCCCGAACCGTTCGAGACAGGCGGCAACGTCAGCTATTTCCTGCCGCTGCATTTCCGCGAGAGGTGTCTTGGATACTATATAGTCACTAACGGAGATTTCCCGACAAACAGCCTGCTTTGTCATACTCTTACCATGAATATCAGCAATTCACTTGAAAATGTCAGAAAGCTTTTCCACCTTAATAAGGCTATGGAGGAACTCAATCGCCTGTATGTAATAGATCCGCTTTGTAACGTTTATAACCGCAACGGATTTATTAATGTTGCTGATGATATGTTCAAGGAATGCGTTGAAAAGAAGAAAGCGCTCATGCTCAGCTTTGTTGATATGGACGGTCTGAAGTTCATAAACGATAATTATGGACATAACGAAGGGGATTTCGCTATACAGCGCCTTGCAAGCGTGATACAGGAGTGCTGCGGCAGAAGAAGCATCTGTGCAAGATTCGGCGGAGATGAGTTCGTTATCTTTGAGATAGGTGTTACCAATGCAGCTGCGGATGCTCTTCAGAGATGCTTCGACAGCCGTATCGAGAATATGAATTCTATCATCAAAAAGCCGTATACACTTTCAGCAAGTATCGGAAGCATAATTGTAACTCCTGATACTAATACTACTCTGTATAGTATAATTCAGGAAGCTGATGATAAGATGTATGAGATAAAGAAAGCCAAAAAAGCTGCACGTAAATCTGAGAAAATATCAGGTTAATACACAAAAAAGCCCTGCATTATGCAGGGCTTTTAGCTTGGCGAAAAAGTCGGATTATACATAAAAAGCAGCATGGGCGGCGGAACGCCGCCCCTACATTTTGTCAAAATACCGTTGTTTCTTGTAGGGGCGACGTTCCGTCGCCCGCTGATAACAGAATCGAAATGTGGTTTATTGACAGACTGAAAGCCCTGCATTATGCAGGGCTTTTAGTTTATCTGTTATTGACATTGAAGCCGAGGCACTGGACTATCGTAGTGATATTGCCGAGACTGTCTCTGATCTCAACGTTATAGGTGCTGATATGCTTCGAGTCTTTCACAAGACGTGCTTCAGCTATAAGCTTATCGGACTTCGGAACTCCGATAAATGAGACATCGCAGTTAAGTCCGACAATACCAGCCTTCTGCCAGTTAGAAGCAACGGCAAAAGTGAAATCGGCAAGTGTGAAGTAAACACCGCCCATAACACCGCCCATAGCGTTTCTGTGACTATCATTTATAACGAGACTGCATTTAGCGTAGTGGTCGTCGATCTCTTCGATAAAAGCGCCGGTATCCATAGCATAGCGGTCGCCCTCGAAGAACTCGCGTACTCTTTCAAGTGTTTCTTTATCAGTCATAATTTACCTCTTGTTTTCGTATTCGCTTCTGAGTATTGAGAAATACAGTCTGCCGACATACTGGTCATTCCAGAAGAAATAGTCCCTGAGAGTACCTTCGTAAGTGAAACCGCATTTTTCGATAACTCTTTTTGACGGAGTGTTGATAGTTTTGGTACATATCTGAACTTTATGCAGGTTAATTTTATTGAATCCGAAGTCTATCACAGCTTTGGTAGCTTCTGTTGCATAGCCTCTGCACTGAAAATCAGTACCTATGCAGTATTCGATCTCAGCGAAATGGTTCTTGTTATCCACGAGAAAATACGCTATCTGACCGATGCATTCACCGATCTCCTTATCAATGATAGCCCAGCGGTAGTAGTCATCTTTTGCATAAGAGCCGATATATTTATCAAGAAGCCCTTTGACTTCCTCTTTAGTCGAGTAAACCGGTTCAGAATAAAGAGACTGCACCTTTTCATCTGCGACCCAGTATCTGAGCATAGCTTCGTCATCCGAGTATTCAAATTTCCTTAAAATGAGACGATCAGTTTCTATTGTAAGAGTACCTGTATGTGTAAGCATAGATATTCTCCTGTCTCACACTATAAGTGACATATCGTAAAGACCGGCAGGCTGATCCTTTATAGCAACAGCCGCATTTACAGCACCGTTTGCGAATACCATTTTTGAAGCGGCAGAGTGAGAAAGTGTGATAACTTCATCGTTTCCTGCAAATATGACATCATGCTCACCAACGATAGTACCGCCGCGTATAGCGTGCATACCGATCTCTGACTTTTCACGCTTCTGACGGCGTGAGTGACGGTCGTAGACATAGTGCTTCGAGTTATCAAGAGTTTCATTGATAGCGTTTGCAAGCATGATAGCAGTACCGCTCGGAGCGTCTATCTTCTGATTGTGATGCTTCTCAACGATCTCAATATCGAACTGATCTCCGAGAACGGAAGCAGCCTTCTTTGCAAGCTGAACAAGCAGATTTATGCCGAGAGACATATTGAATGTAAAGAATACCGGTATCTGCTGAGCAGCACTTTTTATCTGAGCGATCTGTTCATCGCTGTAACCGGTTGAACCGATAACGAGAGGAGTTCCGGTAGAGAGGCAGTAGCCGAGAAGATTATGGAGCAGAGCCGGATTTGAGAAGTCGATGATAACATCAGGCTTTTCCGGCAGCTTGTCTGGAGATTCAACTATCGGGAAATCAGCATACTGCTTAGTAAAAACGTCAACTCCGGCGATGACCTTGCAGTCGTCACGTCCGTCAGCGCAGGCGAAAACATTTTTGCCCATTTTTCCGTTAGCACCGCAAATAGCAATATTTGTCATGATTCTTACACTTCCTTTACTTTGATTTGGAATGCGGAATCAGGAATTCGGAATTACGCATTCCTGATTCTTAATTACTTAATGAGGTTGTGTTTTGCAAGAGCAGCTCTGAGCTTTTCTCTGTGCTCGTCTGTCATTTCGCAGAGCGGCAGACGACATGGACCTGCGTTCCAGCCTATCATGTTCATAGCTTCTTTTACAGGGATAGGATTTACCTCAATGAAGAGATCATTGATAATATCGAGGTATTCCAGCTGGAGCTTTGTAGCCTCTGCAAAATTGTTATCAAGGCAGAACTGCACCATATCATGCATCTGCTTAGGGATAACGTGTGATGCAACGGAGATAACGCCCTTACCGCCGAGTGACATAACAGGCACTACCATATCATCATTGCCGCTGTATATGTCGATATTATCGCCGCATTCAGCAGCAAGCTTTGCAACGAAGCTGATATTGCCGCTTGCTTCCTTGATAGCTGCGATATTCTTATGCTTTGCGAGTTCCTTTACTGTTGAAACTTCAAGTCCGCAGCCTGTTCTGCTGGGAACATTGTAAAGGATCACCGGGATGTTTACAGCATCAGCGATAGCTGTAAAATGTGCGATAAGACCTCTCTGTGTAGCCTTATTGTAATATGGAGTAACATGGAGAAGAGCGTCTGCACCGGCAGCTTCAGCTTCCTTTGAAAGCTCAACTGCATATTTTGTATCGTTGCTGCCGGCACCTGCGATAACAGGAACTCTGCCTGCAACGTGCTTAACAGCAAATCTGATGCAGTCACGGTGTTCGTCATCAGTCATGGTAGCGGATTCGCCGGTAGTACCGCATATAATGATCGCATCGGTACCGTTAGCGATCTGATCGTCGATGATCTTTCCGAGTTCATCGTAATTTATAGAACCGTCGCTGTTCATAGGGGTTATTATAGCAATACCAGCGCCGGTGAAAATAGTATTCTTCATAGACTCAATCCTTTCATATAATTAGGGATTCGGAATGCGGAATACGTAATTAAATACGCTTCGCACAGACACATTACGATTTTTGAGTTTTAGTTATTGACATAAGGATTTTCAATAATTCCTGACAGTCAGGATATATGCTGCAGAATATGTTTACAGCAATATCAAAACAGCATTTGAGATTATGTTCCGTATGCGATAGCAGATGCTGCCGATTGTGAAGAGTGAACGAGTTTACGAGTGGCAGCGTGGAAGCCAGCGGGGGCTCCCCGCTTAATCAAAGTAGCCCTTTGCTGCGAGGAGTTCGGCAAGGAGAACGCCGCCGCCTGCGGCACCTCTTAAAGTATTGTGAGAGAGGCATACGAACTTGTAATCGTACTGAGTATCCTCGCGGAGACGACCTGTTGAAACAGCCATACCGCCTTCGAGGTTTCTGTCAAGCTTAGCCTGCGGACGGTTATCCTCCTCGAAGTAGTGGATGAACTGCTTCGGAGCGCTTGGAAGCTCGAGTTCCTGAGGAACACCCTTGAAGTCTTTCCAGAGCTGGAGTATTTCTTCCTTGGAAGGCTTCTTATCGAAGCTTACGAATACAGCAGCTGTGTGACCGTCTGAAACAGGTACACGGAGACACTGAGTTGTGATCGAAGGTGAAGAAGCCTTTACGATCTCGTCGCCCTTGATCTCGCCCCATACCTTGAGCGGCTCCTGCTCGGACTTTTCTTCCTCGCCGCCGATGAACGGGATGAGGTTATCTATCATTTCAGGCCATGTCTCAAAGTTCTTTCCAGCACCGGAAATAGCCTGATATGTGCAGGCGAGAACATTCTTGAGACCAAACTTTCTGAGCGGATGAAGTGCAGGAACATAGCTCTGGATAGAGCAGTTCGACTTAACAGCGATGAAGCCTCTCTTTGTACCAAGACGCTTTCTCTGAGACTTGATGATCTCGATATGATCCGGGTTGATCTCCGGAACTACCATAGGAACATCAGGTGTGAATCTATGAGCGGAGTTATTAGAAACGATCGGGCACTCAGCCTTTGCATAAGCTTCTTCAAGAGCCTTGATCTCATCCTTTTTCATATCAACTGCACAGAAGCAGAAATCTACCATAGAAGCGATCTTTTCGATGTCTGAAGTAGCGTCAAGGAGTACCATATCCTTCATGGCAGCCGGCATAGGAACTGCCATTTTCCAGCGGCTTCCGGCAGCCTGTTCGTAAGTCTGACCAGCGCTTCTGGGTGAAGCTGCGAGGACCTTTACATTGAACCACGGGTGGTTCTCAAGGAGTGTGGCAAATCTCTGACCTACCATACCCGTTGCGCCGATAATACCTACATTGTACTGTTTCATAAAAATTCTCCTTAAATAAAAATTTGCACAAAAATAACAAAAACCGGTTGCAAACCGGTTCATCATGCGTTATAATAGAAATGTTGGCAAAGCTGATAAAAGTTCTGCCGATAGCTCTCCACCATACGCAATGATGACAACTGCATACCTGTTGGATATACAGCCAGAACGGGAT
Organism: Ruminococcus flavefaciens; assembly: GCA_015067005.1. Taxonomy (GTDB): domain Bacteria; phylum Bacillota; class Clostridia; order Oscillospirales; family Ruminococcaceae; genus Ruminococcus; species Ruminococcus flavefaciens_AA. The sequence goes on along the minus strand of SVNH01000003.1, from coordinate 161,520 downwards.
CTGCCTAAAAAGCCGTTCTTCGGCAGCCTTGCCTTTCGCTGTACACCATTGGAACAGGCATTCCCGTGCACAGGTACTGATCGCAGCCGCACCTCTACCTTGTTTACATAATAGCACTTTAGCGGCACGTTGTCAACAGTTTTCGGAAATTTTACAAAAAATAATTTGAAAGGACGTTCTTCATGAGTATCTTGACTGACATTGAAGCGGGATTATTCAGCTTAAAGGATGAAAAATTCGCAGAATTCCAGAAGAATCTCACGCCCACGCACGGCAGGGAGCATTTCATCGGGGTAAGAACGCCTGAACTGAAACGTTTTGCAAAAGAACTCAGAAAGCGCAGCGATACCGGGGAATTCCTTGATGCGCTGCCTCACAGATACTTTGAAGAGGACCAGCTTCACTCATTCATTATCTCGGAAGAAAAGGATTTTCAGCGCTGTATCGTGCTGCTTGAAGCCTTTCTGCCTTACGTTGACAACTGGGCGACCTGCGACCAGCTTTCACCGAAGGTATTTGCAAAACACCGTGATGAACTAATACCGTTTGTGGACAAATGGCTTGCTTCCGGGCAGACATACACTGTGAGATTTGCGATAGGCGTCCTGATGAGGCATTTCCTCGGTGAATATTTCCGGAAAGAATACGCCGAAAGGGTCGTATCTGCCGTTTCGGATGAATACTACATAAATATGATGCGGGCATGGTACTTTGCAACGGCTCTTGCCAAGAATTATGACGAAGTGCTGCCTTACATAGAGCAAAAGCGTCTTGATAAGTGGACGCATAACAAAACGATACAGAAAGCCGCTGAGAGTTTCCGTGTGACAGACGAGCAGAAGCAGTATCTCCGCAGCCTTAAAATATAAGGAGCAATTGAATGGAACTACTTAAATCTGATTTTTACTATGATCTTCCGGAGGAGCTTATAGCTCAGCATCCGGCAGAGCCGCGCAATTCCTCGCGGATGATGTGCGTTGACCGAAGAGACGGTTCGATAACGCACGATCATTTCTATAATTTATGCGAGCACCTCAGAGAAGGTGATTTGCTTGTAATGAACGATTCGCGTGTTATCCCGGCGCGTCTTTACGGTGAAAAGATCGAGAACAAGACATTTATTGAATTCCTTCTGCTTGAACAGAAGGGCGATAAGCTGTGGGAGATAATATGCCGCCCCGGAAAGAAGGCAAAGGTCGGAACAAGGTTCAGCTTCGGCGGCGGAAGGCTTATTGCCGAGGTCAAAGAAGTCAAGGACGATGGCAATCGCATCGTGCAGTTTGAATGCGACGGCAATTTCTTTACCGCTCTTGAGGATGTCGGACAAATGCCGCTTCCGCCTTACATAACTGCAAAGCTTGAGGACAAGGAACGCTATCAGACGGTTTATTCGCGTGAACTCGGTTCAGCAGCCGCTCCGACAGCGGGACTGCATTTCACTCCGGAAATGCTCGATGATCTCCGTGCAAGAGGCATAAAGACCGCCTTTGTTACGCTCCATGTCGGACTTGGAACATTCCGTCCGGTAAAGGAAGATAATGTACTTGATCACAAAATGCACAGCGAACACTATTACCTTCCGAAGGAGACAGCCGATCTCATAAATGAGACAAAGAAAAACGGCGGACGTGTTATAGCTGTCGGGACCACTACCTGCCGCACACTTGAAAGTGTTGCGACATTCTATGATGAGATAGCAGAGCATGAGGGATATACAGATATATTCATCTATCCTTCGTATGAGTTCAAGTGCATAGACGGACTTATAACTAATTTCCACCTGCCGGAGAGTACACTTATCATGCTCGTATCAGCATTTATGGGCTATGATAATACTATGAATGCCTATAAAACAGCTGTTGCTGAGAAATATCGGTTCTTCAGTTTCGGGGATTCGATGTGTATACTATGACATTATTATATTAACATAACAGGAAGTGTATAAAATGGAATTGAATGATTACTTCAGATTGATTATTGACAATGCTGAAAGGCCGATAGTGATATGTAACACTGATTTTCGTGTTATATATACAAATAAAAAGGCTGAGGAATTATACGAATCGAAGCTGAAAGATAAGCTTTTGGGAACATCTGTAAGTACTATGCTCAGTGATGAGGAGCTCTCAAGGATCAACGCAGCTGTTGAATGGTTCAAGGAGAGCCCGGAAAACAATAAGGTATTTGCACGTCACTCGAAGATAGATAATGCTGATATTTATCTCAAAGTTGTGAGAGATCCTGAGAGCAATGTTATCGGCTTCTATAACTATATGGATTACAGAAATGCAGAGACCGGAAAGGAATACGATCTTGACTGATTTCCGGCTGAATACTTACAAATAAAACGGAGGTTTTATGTTTACTCTTTTCAAAACTGAAAACAAAGCCCGCAGAGGTCAGTTCGAGACTGTGCACGGAACATTCCAGACACCCTGCTTCATGAACGTCGGAACTGCTGCCGCTATAAAAGGCGGCATCTCATCGGTAGACCTCAAGGGACTAAAAACGCAGGTCGAGCTGTGCAATACTTATCACCTTCATCTGCGTCCCGGAGATCATGTCATAAAGCAGATGGGCGGACTGCACAGGTTTATGAACTGGGATAAGCCTATCCTTACCGACAGCGGCGGATTTCAGGTGTTTTCACTTGCAAAGCTGCGTAAGATAAAGGAGGAAGGCGTTTATTTCGCTTCACATATCGACGGCAGACGTATTTTTATGGGACCTGAGGAGAGTATGCAGATACAGTCAAATCTCGGCTCGACTATCGCTATGGCTTTTGACGAGTGCGTGGAGAATCCTGCCCCGAGAGAATACGTTCAGGCTTCTGTTGATCGTACTACACGCTGGCTCATAAGATGCAGGGAAGAAATGGCAAGACTGAACAGCCTCCCGGATACTATTAATAAAAAGCAGATGCTTTTCGGCATCGGTCAGGGCTCTACATATGACGATATACGCATTGAGCATATGGAAACTATCGCAAAGCTTGATCTTGACGGCTATGCTATCGGCGGACTTGCTGTCGGAGAACCTACCGAAGAAATGTACCGCATAATTGACGTAGTAGAGCCTTATATGCCGGTGAATAAGCCGCGTTACCTCATGGGAGTGGGAACCCCTTCAAATATAATCGAAGCAGTTGCAAGGGGAATAGATATGTTCGATTGCGTAATGCCGAGCAGAAATGCGCGTCATGCGACAGTATTCACATGGAACGGCATAATGCACCTCAGCAATAAAAAGTATGAGACCGATCCGAGACCGGTCGATGAGCAGTGTGACTGTCCGACCTGCCGCAATTTCTCAAGGGCTTATGTGAGACATCTCTTCAAGGCTAATGAGCAGCTTGCAGGACGTCTTGCGGTTCAGCATAACCTCTACTTCTACAACACGCTCACCGAGAAGATAAGAGATGCACTCGATGAAGGGCGCTTTGAGCAGTTCAGACATAAGTATTCTGAGCTTCTTGCTTCACACGCAAAGGATTAAGGGGATAGGTATGAGCGGATACAGCACTTTTGCAAGGTATTACGATGAACTCACCGCGAACATTGATTACAGGAAGCGCGGTGAGTATTTCCATGCTATAATACAGAAATTCAAAACGACTAAGGAGAACATCCTGCTTGATCTTGCCTGCGGCACCGGAAGTATATCCGAGGTCATGGCGGATCTCGGATACGATGTTGTGGGAGTGGACAATTCCGATGAGATGCTGAATATCGCACTCGATAAGAAATTCGAGAGCGGAAGGAATATACAGTATCTTTGTCAGGATATGAGAAGGCTTGATATGTTCGGAACGATAGATATTGCAATATGTGCGCTTGACAGTGTGAATCATCTTGCTTCACTTGATGATGTCCGGAAAGCCTTTGAGAATGTGGCATTTTTTTCGGAGATCGGCGGACTTTTCATATTTGACGTTAATACTCTCTATAAGCACAGGAGCGTTCTTGCGAACAATACATTCACCTATGAGACTGAAAATGTTTTCTGTGTATGGGAGAATACTCTCGTTCCCGAGACTGACGAGGTGAAAATGAATCTTGAATTCTTCGAGCGCGAAGAGAACGGTATGTGGTCGAGAAGCTCGGACGGCTTTTCGGAAAAGGCATATTCGGAAGAGGACATTGAACGTCTGCTGAGCGAGACCGGATTTGAAATGCTGGCTAAGTACGGCGATGATACATTCGATCCGCCTGCACCGGATTCACAGCGCATAGTCTATGCGGCAAGGTGTATCCGCAGCGGACAGCAGCTTTGACGCTATTACATTTAAAGGAGTATAAAATGGGAAAGTTATACAGGTCAATTTCAGCGGACGGCTCAGCATTTGCTGAAGTCCTCGATGCTAAGGACATAGTTTCGGAAATAGAAAGGATACACAAGACATCAGCGGTAGTGACTGCCAGTCTCGGAAGACTGAGCATTGCCGCTTCACTTATGGGATATATGCTCAAGGGCGAAAGCGATACGGTAACTCTCCGTGTAGACGGCGGCGGTCCTGCCGGACAGCTTACAGCAGTTGCTGACAGCTGGGGCAACGTTAAAAGCTGCGTGAACAATCCTGTTGTCGAGATACCGCTCAACGCTCAGGGCAAGCTCGATGTAGGCGGAGCAGTCGGCAGCGACGGTACACTTTCAGTAGTCAAGGATCTTGGGCTGAAAGAGCCTTATGTCGGTGTTATACCGCTTGTTTCCGGCGAGATCGCAGAGGACATAGCTTCGTACTATGCCACAAGCGAGCAGATACCTACGGTATGCAGTCTTGGAGTGCTCGTCAATCCTGACCTGACTGTGCGGTCGGCAGGAGGCTTCCTCGTTCAGCTTCTTCCTTTTGCTGATGAGAAGTGCATCGACACTATCGAAAAGAACGTGGCTGCTATGAAGCCTGTATCCGCCCTTCTGGACGAGGGAAAAACTCCCGAGGAGATAGCAAATATGCTTCTTGCAGGTCTTGAACCGAACGAGCTTGATTCCGCTGAACCGGCATACGGCTGCGATTGCAGCCGTGAGCGTACTGAGCGCGTTCTTATCAGTATCGGCAAAGACGAACTTCAGTCAATGGCGGATGAGGGCAAAGACACTAAGGTATGCTGCCACTTCTGCGGAAAGGAATACATATTCACACCTGATGAGATACGCAGACTCATCAGCGAATAAACGAGGAAACATATGATAACTGCAATTTTTGATCTTGACGGTACTATCGCCGACACTATTTGTGACCTCGGCGATGCTGTGAACCGCGGACTTGCTGAAATGGGATGTCCGCAGCATGATTATGATACATATAAGAAAATGGTAGGAAACGGGGCGCGAAAGCTTTGCGAGCGGGCACTTCCTGAGGACAGAAAGTCCGAGGCAGGCAGACTTCATGAACTTTTCAGGCAAAACTACGCTGAAAACTATCTCTGCAAAACCAGACTTTATGACGGTATGGCTGATGCTCTTGCACAACTTGACAAAGCCGGAGCAGTTCTTGCAGTTGCGACCAATAAACCGCAGGATTTTGCGGTCAGGATAATTGATAAGCTGCTTCCTGAGGTCGACTTTTTGAGCGTTCTTGGAGGTGTTGATTATCGTCCGCCGAAGCCGGATACAGAGATATTGGTCGATATTCTTTCGCGTCTGCCGGATGAAAAGAATCAGGTATTCATGATCGGCGACAGCAATGTTGACATACAGACCGGACGCAATGCAGGCGTTGAGACTATCGGCTGCGCGTGGGGATTCCGCGGCAGGGAAGAGCTTGAAAGAGAAGGCGCTGACTATATCGCAGAAGCTCCGGCGGACATAGTCGGATTCATTCTCAGGGGATAATAAGGGCTTTTGGTCAAGTGCTACAAAATGGGTATTGACAAAAAAACGAATTTGTAGTAAAATATATTGTATGTATTTATATCTATGCAGTGCTTATAAAAGTAAGAGAAGATGTCTCTGCGGTTATAGATTGGCATAAATAAACGTAAAGAAGGTATACACATGGGGTTATTTAAGAATGTGTTCGGCGCTAACGCTTACAGTAACAGAGAACTCAAGCGCATAGCACCGATAAAGAATAAAGTTCTGGAACTTGATGAGGAGTATCAGGCACTTTCAGATGCCGACCTCAAGGCAAAGACCGCTGAATTCAAGGACAGACTTGCAGACGGTGAATCTCTTGACGACATTCTCCCTGAGGCTCTTGCAACTGTAAGAGAAGCAGCTTGGCGTGTTCTTGAAAAGAAGCCTTATCCGGTACAGATAATAGGTGCTATCGTTCTTCATCAGGGACGTATCGCTGAAATGAAGACCGGTGAAGGTAAAACTCTCGTTGCCTGCGTTGCTTCATACCTTAACGCTCTTTCAGGACTCGGTGTTCACGTTGTAACCGTAAATGATTACCTCGCTAAGACACAGGCTGAAGAAATGGGCAAGGTGCTTCGCTGGCTCGGACTTACAGTAGGATGTATCCTTCACGGTCTTAACAATGACGAGAGACGTGCAGCTTATAACTGCGATGTTACATATGCAACAAATAATGAGCTCGGTTTCGACTACCTCCGTGACAACATGGTAACTCATAAGGAAGAGCGTGTTCAGAGAGCACCTAACTTCGCAATCGTGGACGAGGTCGACTCTATCCTCATAGACGAAGCACGTACTCCGCTTATTATTTCCGGACGCGGCGACAAGTCAACAGACCTCTACACTATCGTTGACCGTTTCGCTAAGACTCTTACATCAACAACTGTCGTTGAAATGGATGATAAGATAGATCAGGATGAAGCAAACGAGACTGCTGACTACATTATCGACGAAAAAGCAAAGACCGCAACTATCACACAGCGCGGTGTTAAAAAGGCAGAAGAGGCATTCCGTGTCGAGAACCTCATGGATTCCGAGAATATGACTCTTCTCCACCACATAAATCAGGCTATCAAGGCTAACGGCGTTATGAGAAATGATATTGACTACGTTGTCAAGGACGGCGAGATCATCATCGTTGATGAATTCACCGGACGTCTTATGATGGGACGCCGTTTCAACGACGGTCTGCATCAGGCTATCGAGGCTAAGGAAGGCGTTAAGATCAAGAGCGAATCAAAAACTCTTGCAACTATCACTTTCCAGAACTTCTTCCGTCTCTACACAAAGCTTTCCGGTATGACCGGTACTGCTATGACAGAAGAGGACGAATTCAAGGAGATCTACAAGCTCGATGTTATCTCTATCCCTACAAACAAGCCTGTTATCCGTATCGACCACAACGATCAGGTATACAGCTCAGAAAAGGGCAAATATGCTGCTATCATCGAGAAGATCGTTGAGTGCCATGCAAAGGGACAGCCTATCCTTGTAGGTACGGTATCTATCGAGAAATCAGAGCTTCTCTCTGCTATGCTCAAGAGAAAGGGAATCAAGCATGAAGTCCTCAACGCTAAGCAGCACGCTAAGGAAGCCGAGATCGTTGCACAGGCTGGTAAGTATGGCGCTGTTACTATCGCTACCAATATGGCTGGACGTGGTACCGATATCATGCTCGGCGGTAACGCTGAATTCCTTGCAAGAGCAGCCCTGAGAAAGGACGGCATGGACGAGGATCTTATCACAGCTGCTATCGGATTTGCTGATACAGACGATCAGAATATCCTCGATGCAAGAAAGAAATACCGTGAGTATTACGATAAATTCAATGCAGAGGTAAAGGAAAAGGCTGTTGCAGTCAAGGAAGCCGGCGGACTTTATATCCTCGGTACAGAGCGTCATGAATCACGCCGTATCGACAACCAGCTCCGCGGACGTTCAGGACGTCAGGGCGATGAGGGTGAAAGCTGCTTCTTCCTCTCAGTTGAGGATGATCTTATGCGTATCTTCGCAGGCGATCGTCTTGAAAACCTCATGCGTACACTTAATGTCGCAGAGGATATGCCTATCGAGAGCAAGCTTCTTACACGTATCATCGAGTCTTCACAGAAGAAGGTCGAGGGCAACAACTTCAGCATCAGAAAGAACGTCCTCAACTATGATGACGTTATGAATACACAGCGTGAGATCATCTATAAGCAGAGAGCACAGGTTCTTGACGGTGAGGATCTCCACGAGAGCATTCTCAAGATGATGGAAGACCTCATTACATCAACTGTAAATTCTTACCTTGTTGATGAGGATGTCAAGGACGAGTGGAACCTCGTTGGACTTAAAGACCACTTCCTCGGCTGGCTCATCGGACCTGAGGATCTCGCTTTTGAGGATGATGATCTCGCAAGCGTTACTAAGGAAGACATCATAAACGCTCTCAACGCAAAGGCAGGAGAACTCTATCAGGCTAAGGAAGCTGAATACGGTTCTGATGTTATGCGTGAGCTTGAAAGAGTTATCCTTCTCAAGGTCGTTGATACAAAGTGGATGGCACATATCGATGATATGGAAGAGCTCAAGAAGGGTATCGGACTTCGTTCATACGGTCAGAAGAACCCTGTTATTGAGTATCGTTATGAAGGCTTCGAGATGTTCGATGCAATGGTAGAGGCTATCCGTGAGGATACTATCCGTATGCTCCTTACAGTAAGACTTCAGAAGAATGAAGCACCTGAAAGAGAACAGGTCGCTAAGCCGGATGCTCCGAACGCCGGAGCAGGTGACGGCAGCTTCTCTGAGCCTGCAAAGGCTAAGCACAAGGTCGGGGATAACGATCCTTGTCCGTGCGGAAGCGGCAAGAAGTACAAGAAGTGCTGTAAGAACAAAGAAAACAAGTAATTTTATAGGGGCAGCTTCGGCTGCCCTTTGTTGTAAATCGGCTGGGATACCACGAAAGGAATAATATGTACGAAAACAAAACTGAAGAGCTTCCGGTCAAAGCTGTCCTCGCCTGTGTGGACACCGGGGAATTTGACGCGGAGGTCTCAATAGATGAACTTGCAGAACTTGCTTCAACTGCTAATGCAGAGGTAGTCGGAAAGGTCATACAGCGGCGTCCGACTTATGATCCTGCTACCTGTATGGGTGCCGGCAGACTTGAGGAACTGAAAGAGCAGCTTGATGTGCTTGAAGCTGAACTCGTCATATTTGACCATGAACTCACAGGTGTTCAGGTGCGAAATATCGAGGATATACTCGATGTCCGCGTCATAGACCGAACTACTCTGATACTGGACATTTTTGCACAGCGGGCACGAACCAAAGAAGGTAAGCTGCAAGTGGAGCTTGCACAGCAGAAATACCGTCTGCCGAGGCTTACCGGAATGGGAACAGCGCTTTCACGTCTCGGAGGCGGAATAGGTACAAGAGGTCCCGGTGAGACAAAGCTTGAATCGGATAAGCGCCACATAAGAAAGCGCATATCCTATCTTGAAGCTGAACTCGAAGAATTGAAGAAGCACCGAGAATTCTCACGTTCACGACGCAAAAAGGACGGCGTATTATGTGCGGCGATAGTCGGATATACTAACGTTGGCAAGTCTACGCTGCTCAACGCTCTTACAGACGCTGGAGTTCTTGCGGAGAACAAGCTGTTTGCAACCCTTGATATAACTTCGCGGTCAATCGAGCTTCCGGACGGCAGAAGCGTTATGCTTATAGACACGGTCGGACTTATACGCCGACTTCCGCACGATCTCGTTGAAGCGTTCAAGTCAACGCTTGAGGAGGCTGCTGCGGCTGATGTGATACTGAATGTTCAGGATCTTTCATCGCCTGAACGTGAGCGTCAGGCGGAAGTAACTGAGAAGCTTCTCGAAGAACTCGGCTGCGGAAGTATACCAAAGATAAATGTAATGAACAAATCAGATGCTGCACTCTATCCTGACATGATATTTGAGGACAGCAATACAGTTATAATAAGTGCAAGGCATCACAGCGGATTCGACAAACTGCTCAGATGTATTTCGGAGAATCTTCCGGAAACCGCAAGGCGTATGAAGCTGCTTGTGCCTTATGACAAGACCGCTTTCATAGGCAGGATACGTCAGGAAGGCAAGGTGTTTTCGGAGGAATATCTTCCTGACGGAACTCTCATTGACGCACTTGTTGACGTAAAACTCATCAAAGAAGCAGAGCCTATGGTCTGCTCTGAATAGTAACACGTAAGGCAGTTTTAGGACTGCCTTATATCTTTATACTGAAAGTTTATCTGATTTACTATATTAATGGTTGTATATTGCGATTATCTTGTAAAAGCACTCAAAAATTGCGGTCGATTTATGCTCACGGCACAAAATTAATATCCACAATTGGCGTAAAATAGCACCAAAACAGTACATTTGGAATACCGCAGCTTTATATGTAAAGTAATAGCAAAATTTGATTGGTATAATTATTCTTAGCAATAAACGACTTGAAATGTTCACAAAAATGTAATAAAATAACCATAGAAGCATCAGAAAAGGCGGGACGTAACGCTCAAGGCGCTATGCTTTTCTGTTGCCCACATGATATTCATTATATTTATTTATTTTTGAAAGTGAGGAATGATGCTCATGAAGAATGGCATATTCAAACGTGCGCTAAGCACTGTTGTTGCCGGCTTTCTGGTTTTCTCATCTGTCCCTTTCGTGGCAAAAGAGATGAAAGCTGAAGCAGCTAAGACGCTTACCACAAGTCCTGGCCATACACAGGAGACTGATTGGTATAACGATTACCATCATGAGATATGGCAGGCTGACACACCAAATTCGTCTACTATGACTCTTGCAGATGAAGGCGGCGGATTCAGCACAAAGTGGCAGTGCGGTCCTAACGGCTCAAGAGGAAACTTCCTTGCCCGCCGCGGTCTTTTCTACGGAAGACATACCGGAAAGCACTGGCAGGATTATGGTAACTTTACTTGCCAGTTTGACTGTGACTGGTCAGCAGGCAGCTCAGGTAACTCTCGTATTTGTATCTACGGCTGGACAGAAGATCCGCTCGTTGAGTTCTACATCATCGAGGACTGGAAGAACTGGGTTCCGAGAGCTGGCGGCAATACAGAGTATATGGGAACTGTCAACATCGACGGAAGCGATTATGATATTCTCAAAAACCCAATGAATTCATACAACATCACCAACCAGAACGGACCTTTCACACAGTATATAAGTGTTCGTAAAAATACAAGAACATCTGGTACTATCAGCATTTACAAGCACTTTGAGGCTTGGGAAAAGCTTGGTATGAAGATGGGTGACTTCTATGAAGTTGCTTTCAACGTTGAAGGTTGGGAGAGCGACGGTCAGGCTAACGTTAAGAAGAATATCATCACATACAAAGGCGATATTCCTGATGTAACGACAGAGCCTGCAACTGCTCCGGATCCTGATTCTGACGGTAACTACATCAGTGAAGGCTTTGAATCAGGCAAGGGTGATTTCAAAGGCAGAGGCGATGCAACTGTTTCAGTAGATAACAAGAACTACTATGATGGCAAGGCGTCCCTTCTCGTAAGTGGAAGAACACAAAACTGGCATGGAGGTGCTATCGAACTTGATAGTTCAACATTCGTACCAGGCAACACATACAGTATAAGCGCAGCTGCTCTCCAGAAGAGCGGTTCAACAAAGGATCTTAAGCTTACTCTTGAGTATACCGCAGGCGATCAGGATTGGAAGGAAGTTGCTTCCGCAGACGCTAAGAGCGGTGAGTGGACAAAGCTCGAGAATACAGAGTTTACTATTCCTTCAGGCGCTTCAAAAATGACACTTTACATTGAATCGTCTGATGAAAACATCGATATCAACATTGACAACGTTCAGATCTCCAAGGAAGGCAAGGCTTCTTCCGTAAAGACAGGCGGCGGTACAGTTGATTCTTCATCAACTCCTGATCCGGATCCGAAAAACAATACAGAGGAAACTCTCAAGAATGTATTTGCTAAGTACTTCAAGTTCGGTACTGCTGTAAGCGAAAACGAAGTTAAGCAGCACGGTGACTTCATCAAGAAGCACTTCAACAGCATCACTCCTGAGAACGAACTCAAGCCACAGTACATCCTCGATCAGACAGCAAGCCAGCAGAAGGGCAACAATGTAAACCCACAGGTTTCTCTCCCAAGCAGTGCAAGAACAATTCTTGACTTTGCAGTTAACAACAATATTCCTGTAAGAGGACACACTCTTATCTGGCACAGCCAGACACCAGCTTGGTTATTCAAGGAAAACTTCAGCGATAATGGCGCAACAGTTTCCAAGGAAGTTATGGATCAGCGTATCAAGAATTACATCAAGAATGTATTTGATATGCTCAAGAAGGAATACCCAACACTTAACCTTTATGCTTACGATGTAGCAAACGAGTGCTTCTCAGACAACTACAAGGGATTCAGAGAAGCAGGTTGGGATCAGCGTAACGGACAGTCACCTTGGATGCTTATCTACAATGACGACAGCTTCCTCGTAACTGCTTTCGCAGCAGCAAAAGAATATGCTCCTAAGGGATGCAAACTTTTCTACAACGACTACAACGAGTACTATGACAAACTCGATCCTATCTACAACCTCTGTTCAAAGCTTTACAAGAACGGAACACTTGACGGTGTAGGTATGCAGTCACACCTCGGTACAAGTCAGCCTTCAGTTGACAAGTACGAAACAGCACTTAAGAAATATGCTTCGATCGGATGCGAGATCCACGTAACAGAGCTCGACATCACAAAGGATAACGGCGCAAGTGATTCACAGCAGGCAACATCTTATAAGAACATCGTAAATGCTATCAAGAACTGCGATAATGTAACATCACTCACAGTTTGGGGTACAAACGATAACATGAGCTGGAGACGTAATCAGCAGCCGCTTCTCTTTAACGGCAGCTACCAGCCAAAGGAAGCTTACAATGCAATTATCGCACTTGTTCCACAGAGCGAATGGGGACCGGATGATGATCCTCAGCCAACATCTGAAGACCCGACAGAAGAGCCAACAGAAGAACCAACAGGCGTTCAGCCTACAAAGGCAGGCGACGCTAACAACGATGGTTCAGTTGATATGTCAGACGTTGTTATGGTAATGCAGTATGCACTTAACCCTGGTAAGTACGGCGTTGGCAAGCAGGACGGTATAACAGAGATCGGTCTTGCAAATGCAGACGTTGATAACACAGAAGGTGTTACAGCTAACGATGCTCTTCTCATTCAGAAGTATACACTTCATCTTTTAGATGAGCTTACAAATCCACACGCTCAAAAAAAAACTAACAACGTAACTACTTCCTCTACCACAACTACTGCCACAGTTACTACCGCTGCTGATGCAAACTACTTCAAGAGTTCATTCAACAGCGATAGTGACGGATGGTCTGGAAGAGGCGATGCTTCAGTAGCTGTTAATAAGGACAACTACTATTCAGGCAATGGCTCTATCAAGGTAACAGGACGTACCAAAGACTGGAACGGTGCAGCTATCGCACTTGATAGCTCTTACAAGGCAGGAGAGACATACAGCTTCAGCGCTGCTGTTCTCCAGAAGGCAAAAGAGTCTGATACATTCAACATCACTCTCCAGTATAATGACAGCACAGGTACAGAAAGCTATGATAACATAGCAACTGTTAAAGCTAATAAGAATACCTGGACAAAACTCGAAAACACAAATTACACCATCCCTGCTGGAGCAACAGACCTCATAATCTATATCGAAACAGCCGAATCAACTATCGACTTCTTTGTAGATGAGGCTGCTGTATCCGCAGCGGGAACAAAGTCTGCTGTAACAACAGGTTCAGGTACAGTGGCAGAAGAGCCAGAGGTTATCTCACAGGTTGATCCTGCCAAGCCAATGATCGCGATCAGCTTTGATGATGGCTGCTCACCAGCAAACAACAAGAGAATCGTTGACGCCCTCACAGAGCAGGGCTTCCATGCAACATTCTTCTATGTAAGCAACTGGTCACAGGGCGCAGAGAATCAGGCAGAGATCAAGTATGCATACAGCAAGGGTATGGAAATCGCAAACCACACTGTATCACATCCTTATCTCAGCCAGAAGAGTTCTTCTGAGATCCGCCAGGAAGCTGACGGTTGTCACAACTACCTCAAGAGCGTAATAGGCGCTGAGCCTTCAAAGCTTTTGAGACTGCCTTACCTTGATCAGGGCGGCGCTGTTAAGTCTACTCTCACAGATTACGGTCTTGTAACTGATGCAATCGACACTGAAGATTACAAAGACCAGACATCAACAGCTCAGATAGTTCAGACTATCAAGAACGCTATGGCAAACGGCTCCGGTAATGGTGCAGTAGTCCTCTGCCACGAAACAAAGGATAAAACTGCTGCTGCTATCGAACAGCTTGCACCATACATCAAGGAACAGGGCTGGCAGATAGTAACTATCTCTGAGATGTTTGAGGCTAAGGGCAAGTCTATCCCATATGGTCAGATCATCACAAGAGTGTGATTCATCCGGTATTGTATCGGAATAAATTAAGGTTTCTCCAATTTTAATATCCCCTGAAAGGCAGTCGGCGCACCAACCGGCTGTCTTTTCATTTTTTGCGGTCAAATTTACGAATTTTTGTCAGGAATAATCGCAATTTATGAATAAAAAAATTTGTTTACACCTCAATTTGCATAAATATAGCGCCATAATTTGTCTTATCCTACAAATTTTTGGTCAGAGTATTTACAAAGAATTTGAAATATACTATAATAAATGTATCAGTATGGTGAATTATTGCGAATTTTGCGCTTTATTGATGAGGGGGATGTTTTATGATAAAAAACCTGTCTGGTGACTATGAGACGGTTGAGTATGATGCAAGGAAGTATGTAATGCTTTATGATAATACTGATTATGAAGCATATCCGGTGCATTGGCATAGTGCGCTTGAAATAATAATGCCGACACAGAACGATTATATCGTCAATGTCGGAGGAGTTGATTATCAGCCGCATGAAAATGAGGTTCTGATAATACCTTCAGGTGAACTTCATTGTATGCCGGCAGTTCGCGGAAGAAGATATATTTTCCAGTGCGATAATGCTATTCTTGGAGAGCTTCCGGCACTTGAGGCACTTATGAGAGGTGTTTCATCACCGCTTCTGATAGATGAGAATTCGGATAATGAATTACAGGTGCTTGCGAAAAAAACAATGCTTGATATAGCTGCATTATATACATCTAAGTCTGAGCTTGCAGACGTAAGGATATATATGTGTGTGCTCACACTGCTAACGGCAGTCCGTGAGGATCAGTTACGCAGAAGTCAGAGCAACATGGAGTGTGATGACGATAAGCTGAATGAATACAGCGAAAAATTCGGCACAGTTCTGAAGTATATTGATAACAATTATATGTATGACATCACTCTTGATGAACTTGCTGATGTAGCTGGTTACAGCAAATACCATTTTTCACGTATTTTCAAGCAGTATAATTCGATGTCTTACATACAGTATATTAACGCAAGACGCACAAAAGCCGCTGAACAGCTTCTTTTTGAGCCGGATATACCGATAACTGAAGTTGCGATGCGTTCCGGTTTCAAGAGCCTTACTACATTTAACCGTATTTTTAAGGATATTAAGCACTGCACTCCTACTGATTTCAAGAAACTTCTTGAAAAACGTACACTGTGACCGCATAACATTAATATTGACATCAGGGCGCATAAAAAAGCGCCCTTTTTGTTTGGGCGCTTAATAGGTATATTGAACGGAACTGATAGCTTCACGCGAAATCGAATTCGCCTTCGTACTTATTCTTGAATTCCTCGAAAACCTCGTTGAGAAGTTCTTCGTCCTCGACTGATACAAAATCATCGAATTCCGGATCTTCGCCGGGGAGTATCTCAAGGATCACAACTTCATCGGATTCGTCGTCAAACGGCAGCATAACTGCGAAAAGTCTGTCCTTATACTCAATGGTATCGAGTATTTCAAATGAAATATCATTTCCGTCATCATCGGTCAGGGTGATGTAGTTAGCGTCATCCTCATCGAATTCTTCAATATCTTTTTCCATATCGCTCATAGCGTTACCTCCTAAAACAGTATGATTAATTTTAACACATATCTGCACAAAAATCAAGTGCAAATTGTTAAGCCTTGTGAACTTTCGATCGTATAGGGCTTATCAGTGCCGGAAACGACAACATTTATTGTATTTCCGTGACGTGCTGCGGTTATGACAGCACCGACCGTACCTTTGGCATCGTATATTGTAGCAGCGGCAGTGTGACCTTCTTCGAGACCATAGATCACGATATGCATATGGTCTGTGTAATCATACTCAGCTTTATCGGAACAATTTCCGTAGACGATGATCGAATCCGGTTTCGCATAGAGTGGGAGACCGAAATAGTCGTAATTTCTGCTGTACCAGCTGCCGCCGTTCAATTGTTCGCCGGATTGGATGTCAGTCCAGATGCCGCCGGCGGGAAGATAGAATTCAGCAGTTCCTTCCTCGTTAAAAATAGGTGCAACAAGGAGGTTTTCACCGAGCATATACTGCATATCGCAGGTGAGTGCCGAGCGGTCAAAGCCGAAATCAACTGCCATAGCGCGCATCATAGGAACGCCGTTTTTATGCGTAATTACCGCATTTGAGAAGAGATAGGGCATCAGGCGGCATTTTAGCTTTGTGAAATGCCTTGCGACATCGCAGCTTTCTTCGTCGAAATTCCACGGAACGCGGTAAGAGCAGCTTCCGTGATAGCGTGAGTGAGTGGACAAAAGTCCGAAAGCGGTCCATCTCTTATAGAGATCGGGAGTGCCTGTTGACTCGAAGCCTGAAATATCGTGGGAGCAGAAACCAAATCCTGACATTGAAATTGAGAGACATCCGTGGAGAGTTTCAAGCATGGAAGCGTAATTAGAGAAGGAATCGCCGCCCCAGTGCACCGGGAACTGCTGACATCCGGCTGTTGCAGATCTGGCAAACAGACAGACGTTGTTTTGTCCTTGTATTTCGTTCAGAGCATCAAAAACTGTTTTATTGTACAGGTAGGAATAGTAGTTGTGCATCCTGAACGGATCAGAATTATCGGAATATATGACATCTGTCGGGATACGTTCGCCGAAATCGGTCTTTATAGCGTCCACACCGAGCAATGCGAGTTCCTTTATCCTGTCAGCGTACCATTTTCGGGCTTCCGGATTGGTGAAGTCGATTATGGCGAGCCCCGGCTGCCATTGATCGGTCTGGAATACTGAACCGTCCTTGTTCCTGATGAATAAGCCTTTTTCGGCGAGTTCACTGAATACAGATGCGCGCTGTCCTATGTAGGGATTCACCCACACGCATACCTTCAGACCTCGCTTTTTAAGACGTTCGATCATACCTTCCGGATCAGGAAAATTCGTGGTATCCCACTTGAACCCGCACCATTCAAACTCCTTCATCCAGAAACAATCGAAATGAAATACGCTCAGCGGGATGTCTCGTTTCTGCATTTCGTTACAGAAGGTGAGAGCGGTATCCTCGTTGTAATCCGTAGTAAACGATGTTGAGAGCCACAGTCCGAATGAGTATGCAGGCGGAAGTGCGGGCTTTCCGGTGAGATCGGTGTAGCGTGAGATGACCTCAGCAATGCTGCTGCCGCCGAAAATGTAATAGGTAAGCTGTTCGCCCTGTACCGAAAATGAGGTCTTTGACACAAATTCGCTGCCGACCTCAAACGATACAAATTCCGGATGTGCTGCGAAAATTCCATAATTACGGGAGGAGACAAAGAACGGCACTGATTTATACGACTGTTCGGTGGTAGTACCGCCGTCGTTGTTCCATATATCTACTGTCTGTCCGTTTTTGACGAACGGAGTGAATTTCTCACCAAAGCCGTAAATGTATTCACCGGCTGAAATACTCAGCATTTCGCGGATATACGTGTTGCCGCCGTTATCATGTCTTGCGAAAAATCGTTCAGGGGTTTTGCTTCTGAAACGTTCGTCAGTAATTATCAGTGAAGTGGTATGCCAGTCGGCGCGGGTAAGAAACTTGTCATTGTAATAGAAAGCTATATCCCACGGACAGCCTTTGGGCGGTATCTTTACCTTTGTAGCGCCGGAGATCAGTTCAGTTGAGCCGTCAGCGTGAGATATGATCTCAGGAGTGAAGTTCTCGTCCTCATACAACTGAAATGACGGCGATTTTCTGACATTACCCGAAAAATGTCCGATCGTGACCTTGATACTGTCTCTCAGCGTTGAAGTAAATCTCACTGTCAGCATAGGACCTGAGAGCATCAGAGCGCGGTTTGCGATCCATTTACACATAACATATACAGTTATGCTGCGTTTATCGGTTTCTATGTCGCAGATCTGAGTTGCGTAATCGACAGTGCAGCCGTCTTTATCAAACCAGTAACCGTCCGAGAACTTCATAGATCCATCTCCTTAAAAGAATGCCGCACAATAAAAGGTGTGCGGCATAATTGATTATATTGTGATAAAGCGATCAAAGCATAGAAGCGCGGAGCTCTTCACCGCTGAGTTTAGAAAGGTATGCAGGAGCAATATCGAAAGCTGTCTTGCATCCGGTTGCACCTTCCTTGCTGAGTCTGCCGAGTGCTCTTGCATAGCAGATAAGAACGCTTGCTGTGAACTCAGGGTTGGACTCAAGCTTGAGTGAGTATTCTATCATCTGGTGAGTTTTCTCGCCGTCGCCAGTGAGACCGCTTCTCATAACGAAGCCGCCGTGAGGCATTTTGTTGTGCTTAGCATCGAATTCTTCTTCAGTGATGAAGTTTACAGTTGTATCATACTCATCGAAGTAATTCTTCATAGTTTTGATGTCGTTCTCGATCTTAGCGAGATCAGCGCCCTCTTCCGGAACTATCCAGCATTCTCTGAGGTGCTTCTGGCGGGTTGTGAGTTCCGGCTGGCTGCCTGAACGAACAGCTTCCATAGCGGATTCGATCGGAACGGTATACTGAATACCCTTCTTAACGCCTTCAACGCGTCTGATAGCATCTGAGTGGCCCTGACTTACGCCCTTTCCCCAGAAAGTATAGCTTTTGCCGTTGGGGAGTATAGACTCAGCATAGAGTCTGTTGAGTGAGAAGAGACCCGGATCCCAGCCAAGTGAAATAAAAGCGAGGTGACCGCTTTCTTTAGCAGCTTTGTCAACGTTTGCGAAATGCTCAGGGATTCTTGCGTGAGTATCAAAGCTGTCAATAACGTTGAAATTCTTAGCAAGAGCCGGAGTCTGCTTTGGAAGATCAGTAGCACTTCCGCCGCAGATGATCATAACATCGATCTGATCCTTTACGGATTCAGCGTCATCAATCTTGAAAACTTTTGCGCCTGCGGTGAGGGGCTTCACAGCAGAAGGATCTCTGCGGGTAAAGATACCGGCAAATTCCATGTCGTCGTTCTGTCTGATAGCAAGTTCAACACCTCTGCCGAGGTTGCCGTATCCTGCGATACCGATTCTTAATTTACTCATAATAGTATTACCTCCTTGATGCACTCGCCATTGAGTACACATTACTTATAAATTATATCACACATTTTTTTAAAATGCAACAATTTAAAGGGATAATTTGTCTTGGATAACAAAAAAATTTCAGATAAGCAATAGTTTATAAGGAAAAGAAAAGCCTGACCGAAAGGTCAGGCTGAAAATTCTTTATGGGAATATGCTTACTTGTTGATGATCCTTACTCTGATAACGCCGTCAACAGCATTGATCTTACCTTCAACAGAAGCCGGGATGTCACCGATAACGTCAAGCATTGTGTAAGCGAAGTCCTTCTTGCTTGCGTTTACCATATTTTCGATGTTGATACCTTCGTTGCCGACAACAGTAGTGATAGAAGCGATAGTTGTAGGTACATTCTTGTGGATGACACAGATCTTTGTACCCTGAGCTTCCATAGTAGCATTAGGAAGGTTCACGCTGTTCTTGATATTACCGTTTTCGATGTAATCAATAAGCTCTTCAGCAGCCATAACAGCGCAGTTATCCTCACTCTCAGGGGTTGAAGCGCCGAGGTGCGGGAGAACGATAACATCATCAACGCCGAGAACAACATCATCAGCGAAGTCAGTAACGTACTTTGCAACCTTACCGTCAGCGATAGCCTTAACAACAGCCTCACTGTTGATGAGTTCGCCTCTTGCGAGGTTGATAAGACGAACGCCGTCCTTCATCATAGCGATCTGCTCAGCATCAATAGTATTCTTTGTCTGAGGAGTGTAAGGCATATGGATAGTGATGTAATCGGAGTTCTTGTAGAGCTCGTTGATGTCGTTTACGACCTGAACGGTTGGCTCAAGGTGAAGAGCAGCACCTACTGAGAGGAACGGATCATAGCCGATAACCTTCATGCCGAGTGACTCAGCAGCGTTAGCGATCTTTCCGCCGATAGCACCGAGACCGATTATACCGAGAGTCTTGCCTGCAATCTCAGGACCTGCAAATTTGGACTTTCCGCCTTCAACAGTCTTAGGAGCATCAGGAGTACCCTTGAGTGAAGCAGCCCATGAAGCAGCTTCAACGATCTTTCTTGAAGAGAGAAGGAGAGCGCAGATAGCGAGCTCCTTAACAGCGTTAGAGTTAGCACCGGGAGTATTGAAAACGCAGATACCTTCCTGAGCGCAGCGCTCAACAGGGATATTGTTTACGCCTGCACCGGCACGAGCGATAGCAACGAGCTTATCACCGAATACCATATCGTGCATCTTAGCGCTGCGCACCATGATAGCGTCCGGATTTTCAGGAGAATCGGAGATAGAGTACTTGCTCTTATCGAAAATATCTGTGCCGATAGTCGAGATCTTATTAAGTGTCTGAATCTTGTACATTTCAGTAAACCTCTTTCCATTGAAATAGAGTTTAGGATTAATTCGTAATTCGGAATGCGGAATTCAGAATTGATTGTATTGCCTTACAGCAATGAGATCAAAGTTCAGATTCGTCCGGCTGAGCAGGACACAACAATTCCGAATTCCTAATTATGAATTCCTAATTTAAAAAGTCAGGAGTTTTCTTCCTCGAACTTCTTCATAAATGCAACGAGCTTTTCAACGCCCTCGATAGGCATAGCGTTGTAGATAGAAGCGCGCATACCGCCGACAGTTCTGTGTCCCTTGAGGTTCTCAAAGCCGGCAGCCTTTGATTCAGCAACGAACTTCTTATCGAGTTCATCGTTGCCTGTGATGAATGGAACGTTCATGAGTGAGCGATCCTTCTTCTCAACAGTACCCTTGAACATCTTGCTCTGATCGAGGAAATCGTAAAGGATCTTAGCCTTCTTCTCGTTGTGCTTCTTCATAGCCTCGAGACCGCCCATCTTCTTGATCCACTTGAATACCTTGCCGCAAACATAGATGCCGTAGCATGGAGGAGTATTGTAGAGAGACTCGTTATCAGACTGGATCTTCCAATCCATCATAGTAGGAGTGCACTTGAGAGCAGGACCGTCAGCGATGAGGTCTTCACGAACGATGATGATCTGAACGCCTGAAGGACCAACGTTCTTCTGAACGCCGCCGTAGATAACGCCGTACTTTGAAACGTCAACAGGCTCAGAGAGGAAGCATGAGCTTACGTCAGCAACGAGCTCATGACCCTTAGTGTTAGGGAGCTCCCAGAACTTTGTACCATAGATAGTATTGTTCTCACAGATGTAAACGTAATCAACGTCATCCGGAATATCGAGATCTGAGCAGTCAGGGATATAAGAGAAAGTCTTATCAGCAGAAGAAGCAACTCTTACAACTTCGCCGTATTTTTCTGCTTCCTGAGCAGCTTTTTTAGCCCACTGACCAGTGATGATATAAGCAGCCTTGCCCTTTTTCATAAGGTTCATAGGAACGCCTGCGAAAACGAGAGAAGCACCGCCCTGAACGAAGATGACCTTATAGTTATCAGGGATATTCATAAGATCACGGAGATCCTTTTCAGCCTCCTTAATGATCTCATCGTATACTTTTGAACGGTGTGACATCTCCATAACGGACATACCGCAGCCCTTGTAATCCATCATTTCGTCTGCACATTCTTTGAGGACTTCCTCAGGGAGAACAGCAGGACCAGCGCTAAAGTTATAAACTCTGCTCATTATAAAAACCTCCAAATAGAATATATAAAATAATAGTATTTGCCATACAATAATAATTATACTATTTTCGTACAGATAAGTCAATACGTACAGGAAAAATTTTTCTTTATACGTTATAAGGTAAAATAGTATCGGAAAATGTGTTAATCGCGGTTAACTTTATCTCATGAAGAGGTATACGGTGTAACCGGAGTAGATCATAAGCATTGCGATGCCCTGCCAGCGGACGAGTTTGCGTTTCGGGATGCAGAACAGGAGTACAAGAACTGTACAGGCAATGAGTACAGTCGTGTCGATGACGTTGAGATGAGTGAATGTCATAGGAGCGATAGAAGAAGCGATACCGAGTACAAACAGGATATTGAATATGTTTGAGCCGATAACGTTTCCGAGAGCCATATCGAGTTCATTTTTTCGTGCAGCCACGACGGAAGTAACGAGTTCCGGGAGACTTGTTCCGAGGGCAACGATAGTCATACCGATGAGATTGTCGGACATTCCGAAAGTACGTGCGATGTCGGAAGCGCCGTTCACGACCATTTTTCCGCCGATTGCAATAGCGATCATTCCGCCGATGATGTAGACTATGCAGCGCCATACCGGCAGGGCTTTTATCTCGTCCTCCTCGACAGCCGAGGAACTGTTTCTTGCCTCGAAAGCACTGTGTACCATGAGGTAAAGGAACACAACGAATGCTGCAAGAAGAGTTATACCGCAGAAACGCTTTAGTTCACCGAAGCAGGCACCCATACCGAGGAGACCTCCGGCAGCAAGGAGAGATATAGGTATATCGCGTTTGAGGGCATCCTTATCAATGGCGAGCGGACACAGTACAGCACACAGACCTGCAACCACCATGAGATTGAATATGTTTGAGCCGATAGCATTGCTTATCGAGAGCTCATTCTTTCCGGCAATAGAAGCGCTTACACTTACGGAAGTTTCCGGAAGGCTTGTACCCATAGCAACAATGGTCAGACCGATTATAATAGAAGGAACTCTCAGACGCTTTGCGGCAGCTGAACTTCCGTCAACGAAGAAGTCAGCTCCTTTGATAAGAAAGACAAAGCCGAATACCAGAAAAAAGTACATCATACGCGATAAAAACTCCTAATCATTCAAGTTGATAATCATTATAACACATAAATAGCAGCATTTCAAGCTGTACTGACATTATGCACCAAATTCGGCAGTGTATGACAAGAAAACTGCCGTATATGCAGAAAATTTCAAGTTGTTATAAAATTATCAGAAATTTCTTGCAATAGACGAACGATTGTGATATAATTTTAAACGGTTTTGCGCCTGACCTTTGAACTGAATGTGGGCAATACAGGCAAGGCGCTTATTTTAATACGCACAGCGTCTATGGAGGTTAAAAATATGTCAGCAGCACAGATATTTGCCGTTGTAATATTTGCGGCAATGTTCGTGATGATAGTTCTCGATAAGATCGAGCGTCATCTCGTAACACTGGGAAGCGGTATCCTCACTCTCGGCGTGGTATTCGGCATCTGCATGAGAGACGGAGAGGCTATCTGGAATACGCTTGCTATCAAAGGCTTTGCGACCAAGGACTTCTGGTATCAGGTAACAGAAAGTGAAAGCAAGGGTATCAACTGGGCGACTATCATTTTCATTGCCGGAATGATGATAATGGTAGAGGGCATGGCGAAAGCGGGATTCTTCCGCTGGCTTTGCATGAAGATAGCGTTCATAGTAAAGTGCAGAACGATACCGGTATTTATCACGTTCATGATAATGTCGGCTGTACTTTCAATGTTTATCGACAGTATCACAGTTATCATGTTCCTTGCAGCCGTAACAGTAGAGCTTGCACAGCTTCTTAAATTCAATCCGGTACCTATGATACTTTCAGAAATATTCTGCGCTAATCTTGGCGGAAGCGCAACAATGTGCGGAGACCCGCCGAACATCATCGTAGGTACTTCTCTTGGCTTCTCTTTCTTTGATTTCCTTACAAACACAGGTCTGTGTGCAGGCATTTGTCTTGTAGTATCGGTTATATTCCTTTACTTTGCATTCCGCGGAGAACTTGCAACAAAGAGCGGAGAAAAGATAGATATTTCCAAGCTTCCTAAGCCTTCCGAGGCTATCACTAACAAGAAGGACTTCATAATCAGCAGCATTATTTTCGGCTGTGCAGTAGTTCTTCTCATCACTCACGCAACAACTCATCTTACTGTTGCAAGCATAGGTTTGTTTATCGCTGCTGTAACACTTATTACATCAGGAAAATATGCTCTTGAACTCATCAAGAAGGTCGATTACAAGACACTCGTGTTCTTCATCGGACTCTTTATAGTGGTCGGCGGACTTGAAGAGACAGGTATCCTTGAACTCATTGCAAAGTTCATCAAGAATATCAGCGGCGGAAATTCAATGCTCATGATTGCGATCATCCTCTGGGTATCAGCAATTGCGAGCGCATTTGTGGACAATATCCCGTTTGCTGCAACAATGGTGCCTGTAATACAGAGCCTTTCGGAAACTACCGGAGTGAGCCTCAGAACACTTGCATGGACACTTTCGATCGGTACTGACATCGGAGGAAGCGCAACACCAATCGGTGCTTCGGCAAACGTTGTCGGAACTTCAGTGGCAGCCAAGAACGGCTATCCGATCAGCTGGGGCAGATACTGCAAGAAGATCGCTCCTGCAACGATCATCGTGCTTGCAGTTTCAACAGGATACATTTTCCTGAGATACCTTTGATAAATAACGATAGAATAATAAATAGTCAGGAGGATCAATATGTCACAGCTTATCATATCAGTAGGACGTGAGTTCGGAAGCGCCGGAAGAGCTATCGCAGAGGAACTTGCCAAAAGATTCAATATTCCTGTTTATGACAGACACCTTATAACTGAGATCGCAAATAAGACAGGTCTCACAACAGAAGAAATAGAAAAATACAACGAGAACCCCAAGCACCTTATTTTCTCTCGTTCTGTCAGAGGATACAGCAATTCAATTGAGGATAATATCGCAGAAATGCAGTTTGATTTCATAAAGAAGAAGGCTGAGAGCGGAGAGTCCTTCGTAGTTGTGGGACGCTGCTCAGAAACTATTCTCAAGGACTATGAATCGCTCGTTTCACTCTTCATACTCGGTGATATAGAAGAAAAAGTAAAGCGTGTTATGAAGGTCTATGAGCTTTCAGAGGACGATGCAAAGCGCCTTATAGAGAAAAAAGACAAAAAGAGAAAGCGCTATCATAACTATCACTGCTCAGGACACTGGGGCGATTCAAGACTTTACGACCTCAGCATCAACAGCAGCTGTCTCGGCATTGAAGGCACTACCGATGCACTTGAAGCCTATATCAAGGCAAGAGTAAACAACATGAAATAACATATATATAAGGGCTGCCGGAGCGTAATGAGACTGGCAGTCCTTTTTTGCTTGACATTTATGAGGAAAAGTGGCATAATTAAAGAATACCAATAATCAATAAAGCGGCATATGCCGCGCAGTCATTGTCAGGAGGTAATTATGGCAAATCAGCTTTGTATCGTTCTTGATTTCGGCGGTCAGTATAACCAGCTTATAGCAAGAAGAGTCCGTGAGTGCGGCGTTTACTGTGAGATCAAGAGATTTGATACCCCTCTCGAAGAGATCAAAGCACTTGATCCTATGGGCGTTATCTTTACAGGCGGTCCTAACAGCGTTTACGACGAAGCTTCACCGCATATCGCAAAAGAGTATTTTGATCTCGGTATCCCGACTCTGGGTATCTGCTACGGATGTCAGCTTATGGCTTATACCCTCGGAGGAACTGTTGAGAGCTGTACCAAGAGCGAATACGGCAAGATAGAGATAGAGCAGAATGGCGGCAAACTATTTAAGGATGTTCCGGAAAAGAGCATCGTCTGGATGAGCCATACTGATTTTGTCAGCAAGCTTCCGGAGGGCTTCAGCGGCAAGGCTCATTCCGAGGATTGTCCGATAGCTGCATTTGAATGTCCTGAGAGAAAGCTTTATGCAGTGCAGTTCCATCCTGAGGTAACTCACAGCCAGTTCGGCAAGGAGATACTCCATAACTTCCTCTATGAAGTCTGCGGCTTCAACGGAGACTGGAAAATGGACGATTTCATTGAGACAACTGTTGCAAAGCTGCGTGAACAGATAGGCGATAAGAAGGTCATTCTCGGACTTTCCGGAGGTGTTGATTCATCCGTTGCAGCCGGACTTCTCAGCCGTGCAGTAGGCAAGCAGCTTACCTGCGTCTTTGTGGATCAGGGACTTATGCGTAAAGATGAGGGCAATTTTGTTGAGGAGACATTCACAAAGCTGTTCGATATGAATTTTGTTCGTGTTAATTGTCAGGAAAAATTTCTTGCAGCCCTTAAAGGCGTAAAAGATCCCGAGCAGAAGAGAAAGATCATCGGCACTGAGTTCTATAACGTGTTCTGGGATAAGATCCGTGAACAGGGAGCAGACGGCTTCTTTGCACAGGGAACTATATATCCTGACCGTATTGAGTCCGGAAAGGGCAATAAAGCAGGTCAGGGCAGTACAGCCGTTATCAAAACACACCATAACATGGTCAAAATGCCTGATGACATCAAGTTCGACGGAGTTATTGAGCCTCTTGGCGACCTCTTCAAGGACGAGGTAAGAGCAGTTGGCGAAAAGCTTGGCATACCGCATGACCTTGTTTGGAGACAGCCATTCCCGGGTCCGGGACTCGGTGTCCGTATCATCGGAGAGATAACCGAAGAGAAGATAAAAGTGCTTCAGGAAGCAGATGCTGTTTTCCGCGATGAAATAAGAAAGAGCGGCATTGAGAGTGAACTCAGACAGTTTTTTGCTGTTCTTCCGGATGTACGCACTGTCGGAGTTATGGGCGATCACCGTACATACGATCACCTGATCGCTATCCGCGCAGTTACAACCGATGACTTTATGACTGCCGACTGGGCACGTATCCCTTATGATGTTCTTGCGAGAGTTTCAAATCGTCTCTGTAATGAGGTCGAGCACGTAAACCGAGTAGTGTACGACATTACTTCAAAGCCTCCGGGAACTGTCGAGTGGGAATAATAAATAAGACCTCAGAAACGGCGTAGATACGCCATTTCCGAAGCCTTAAAATCTCAGTGATAACAATTTGATAACAGGGAGCGAAGCGGAAATGTTCTGCGTACCAAGTGGCTTACAGGTTGCGCCACTCTTTCGCAGGTTCATGCTTTCCGCAATCATCGGTCGTTTTCGGCCAGTTAAGCTTCCATTCTGTATATTCGGCCTTGCTGATCTTACCGTCAGCAAGGTCTTTTTTTCGTCTCTGCCACTCAGAAAGGAGGTCAGTCATCAGGATAGAGCCGAAAACAATGCCCTTTCTTCTGTTGCCGTCCTCGTCCTCGCAGTCTTCAATGCTGATCGGGTAATGCTCGTCAAGCTCAAAGAGCATCATCATAACGCCCTCAGCTCCGAGGATCTCATCATCGGCGAGAAAGCGAGGGTTCACATCAAGCACCTCGGCAAGCTGTTCCACAAGTGCCTGCTTGGGTGTGCGGGTGCCTGATTCATACTGTGCGATGCGGACATCGGCAGATTTCTCGTCAAAGCCGACAGCCATACCGAGCTGTTTCTGCGTCATTCCTCTAAAATCACGAATGCGGTGTATCTTATCTCCGATAATGCTCATGGTGGTTCACTCCTTATTTATGTTCTGTTTGGCAAAATACCAGAGAAACGTAATTTCATCAAAAATGATACGTTTCCCATTATCGTCATGAACACATATGCAGTCTATGCCGTATTGGTATTCATATTCTTTACCCAATTTAAAAACCCCATCATTTGGAATATGGTGACAAACACATTTACTCATATTTAACTCCTAATAAGTGTTTTCATCCATTATAACATATTTGTTTAGGATAGTCAATAGATACTAAACAAAAAAATTTAGAAAAATTTCGATTTAGGGGTTGACAAAAACAAAAATGTTTAGTATAATAAGACTAAGCAAAAATGTTTGGATAGAGAATTTTGCTGATCGGATACGCAAATGCGCCCGATATCACACAGAACAATATTTTAAGAAAGGGTTGACTACTATGTCAGAAAAATTTATCCGTGCAGAGGAACTGGCAGAGATCATGGAGATCTCCGTTCCGTATGCATACAAGATCATCAAGCAGCTCAATGAGGAGCTTGACGCAAAGGGCTACATCACCATCACAGGCAGAGTGAACCGTGAGTATTTCAACGAGAGAGTGTACTCGGCTGAACGCCCGGTGAAAGCACCTGAAAAGAAAGAGGGTGAGGACTGATGTCCGTATATAAGGACAAAAACGGCACTTGGTATGTTATGACACGCTGTGATGACTGGCAGGGACAGCGCAAGCAGAAGTGCAAGCGCGGCTTCAAGACAAAGCGTGAGGCTCAGGATTGGGAGCGCAGATTTCTTCTCCAGCAGGGCGGCGACCTCGATATGCTGTTCAAGGACTTCTACAAGCTGTATGAGCAGGATATGAAAGCCCGTTTGAAGCAGAACACCTGGGAGCATAAGGCTTGTGTCATCAAGTCGAAGATACTGCCCTATTTCGGTGAGAAGTCCATGAAGGACATCCAGGCAAGAGACGTGCTGACGTGGCAGAATGAGCTTTTGCGTCACCGTGACAAAAACGGCAAGCCCTATTCGGAGACCTACCTGAAAAATCTGCACAATCAGCTCTCTTGTATCTTCAATCATGCTGTCCGATACTATGACCTGAGTACCAATCCCGCAGCCAAAGCAGGAAGCATTGGCGTGAAGAATGCCAAAGAGATGAACTTCTGGACGAAGGACGAGTATATGCAGTTCTCCGAAGTCATGATGGACAAGCCTATCTCGTTCTATGCCTTTGAGATTCAAACGTATATTGATTCGTAGAAAGAAGTGATATTATGAAAATCGAACTGAAAGAGATTACCGTTCGTGACGTTGCAGAGGGCTATCAGGATAGTGCGGAAAAAGGCGTTACCGGCTACGGATGTAAGCTGAATATCCGTCCTGCGTTTCAGCGTGAGTTTGTCTATGGGCAGAAGGAGCGTGATGCCGTACTCGATACCGTCATGAAAGGCTTTCCGCTGAATGTCATGTACTGGTGTGCGACTGATGACGGTACATTTGAGCTATTGGACGGACAGCAGCGCACGATCAGCCTGTGTCAGTATGTGAGCGGAGATTTTTCTATCGGTAACCGCTATTTTCACAGCCTGACCGCAACGGAACAGAAACAGATTCTCGACTACAAGCTCATGATCTACATCTGCACGGGCAACGATAAGGAAAAGCTCGACTGGTTCAGAACGATCAATATTGCAGGTGTGCAGCTCTCCGACCAGGAACTTCGCAATGCCGTATACTCAGGTTCTTGGGTGTCGGATGCAAAGCGGTATTTCAGCAAGAACGGCTGCGCTGCCGTCAAGATCGGAGATAAGCTCCTGTCAGGCAAGATGATACGCCAGGAATACCTCGAAACCGCTATTGAGTGGATCGCTCTGCCAGAGGGCAAGTCGGTTGACCTCTATATGTCCGAGCATCAACACGACAGCACCGCCGCTCCTTTATGGATGTATTTCCAGACCGTCATTAACTGGGTGAATACCATTTTCCCGAAGTGGCGCAAAGAGATGAAGGGGCTGGATTGGGGACGACTCTACCATGAGCATAAGAGCGATGCCCTTGATCCTGCGGCTTTGGAGACAAAAATCACCGCTCTCATGGCGGACAAGGAAGTCACCAAGAAAAGCGGTGTATATGAGTATCTTCTGACTGGAAAAGAAAAATTCCTGAGCCTGCGACAGTTCGATGACGAGGATACTCGCACAGCCTACGAACAGCAGCAAGGCATCTGCCCGATATGTAAAAAGCACTTCGATTTCGATAAGATGCACGCAGATCATATCACACCCTGGCACGCAGGTGGCAAGACCGTTCCGGAGAACTTGCAGATGCTGTGCAGGGATTGTAATTTGAAGAAGTCGGGGCAGGAATAATAGAATATATAGGCGAATTCCCTTGAAATAATACGGGTATCGTGGTATAATGTAGATATACTGGATAACTGTGTTGTTTCAGGGGAATTTTTTGCCTGTTTGTTATTCAAAAGCACAAGGAGGAGTTAAAATGTATCTGAAAAAGATGGTCTATAAAAATGTTGGTCCGCTTAAAGAAGTGTCTATCAATATGCCCTTCAACGATGATGAATCCCCTAAACCAATAATACTAGTTGGTGAAAATGGAAGCGGTAAATCAACATTATTATCTAATATCGTAGACTCCTTTTATGAAATGGCGGGAAATGCTTTTACTAATGTACGAAAATCAGACGCTAGAAATGCGTATCAATACTATAAAGTTATTAGTCCTACACAGATTACATTTGGAAGCCAGTACTTATATTCATATATTCAGTATAGTGATTCCGTAGACTATATTTTTAAGTGCGGAAAACTATCTTTTGAGGAATTTAAAGAAAAATGTGAGCAACCTCCGTTTTTTGGTTCTTGGGGAAATAAGGATAATGTAA
This sequence comes from Ruminococcus flavefaciens, assembly GCA_015067005.1. GTDB lineage: Bacteria > Bacillota > Clostridia > Oscillospirales > Ruminococcaceae > Ruminococcus > Ruminococcus flavefaciens_AA. The sequence goes on along the minus strand of SVNH01000003.1, from coordinate 131,008 downwards.
AACTAACATCTATTACAAAGGAAAAAGCAGAGAAGACCTTCTCAGAGAGCGTCTTTGCATATTTTGGTCCGAATCGATATGAAAAGCCAAACTGGATGGGCGAAAAGTATTATGATTTATCAGATTACGAACATCCTTATACAACTCCTCATTATAATGGAACTCTTGACAATCCTATAAGTGTGAATAATGTTACTGCAACTAATCTTCAATGGCTTTTAGATCTTATTGTTGATTCAAGAGCAGATATTTATTATGATAGCGAAGGCTTTCACTTAACTCATTTTCCAAGTGGCAATATAAACAATTATATTGCTTTAGGTGATTGTAGAAAGCAAATTGAACGCATAATGAGTCAGATTATGAAACAAGAGGTGTACTTCGATTTAAATGTACGAAACAATAGCGGATCAAGGTTCAATATCAAAAAAGTTAGCAATAATGAGCTTATAACTCCACAGCTGGATGCTTTATCTACAGGAGAAATAGCCTTATTTAATATGTTTTCAACGATAGTTAAGTATGCAGATAAACTTGAAATCAATAATAGCATACATCTTGAAAATATAACAGGAATTGTCATTATAGATGAAATTGAACTTCATCTTCACGGTTCTATGCAGAAAGAGGTGTTGCCAAAACTTATAAAGCTGTTTCCTAAAGTACAATTTGTTATTACAACTCATTCTCCACTGTTTTTATTAGGAATGAAAAATGAATTTGATGATGATGGCTTTGAAATATATCAATTACCAACCGGTACTCAAATTACAGCGGAATCATTTTCAGAATTCCAACGAGCTTTTGATTATATGACGGAAACTCAGCACTATCAAAAAGAGGTACAAAAAACTATACAAGACGCCACTAATACTAAGCCTCTAATCATAACTGAAGGTTCAACTGATTGGAGACATATTAAAGCAGCATATAATGCTTTATCATTTAAGTCAGAGAATGAATCACTTTTTTCAGATATGGATTTTGAGTTATATGAATACGATCCTACTGGTGATAAATACAAAGATTCTCCACTTCAAATGGAAATGGGGTGGTCTACACTTTGTACAATATGTGAGAGCTTATCGAAAATCAAAAGGAATCAAAAAATCATTTTTATTGCTGACGACGATGAACCCAATGCAACAAAAAAGCTTAAAAGCTCAACTAACAGATATAAGAATTGGGGAAATAATGTTTATTCTATCCTATTGCCAATTCCACAACACAGAACAGAAACACCATTAATAAGCATTGAGCATTACTATACTGATGATGAAATAAAAACAGAAGTATCTATAGGAGGAATATCCCGCAGATTATTTATGGGAAATGAATTTGATAAAAGAGGAATAAATAGTATTCATTGCTTGAACTGCGATCGAAAAGAGAAGTGTGGAAAAGATAAAATAAATATTATTGATGGTACTTCCGGTGAAAGAATAACTCACTTTGATAATGCTGATGTCAATTTAGCGTTGCCCAAAATGGAGTTTGCACAGAGAATACTTAATAAAGAACCACCTTTTGATAATTTCAATTTTGATTCTTTTATAGAGCTATTTGAAATAATAAAAGAGATTCTTGAATTACCGTTAGTGTGAAAAAGCACTTGACAACTCCCCCAATCTGCGCTATAATACCAAATAAGGAGCAAGCCACCGGGCACATATTCTCCTATAAGTCGCTGGTTTTTGTTATCATGGCGCTAATAAAATGATAACGGGGCATCAGAGGGCATTATGATACAGAGCAAAATGTATAACTGAGATACCACAACGCAAATCGCCTAAGCAAATTTGTTTAGTCAAAGGTGAAATCTGGGGAGTGGGAATAATCTCCGAAGCGCTGCCAGCGGCAGAAGCAGCGAGGAGATTATTGCGCAGCGGTCGGAATATCCAAGCGAAAGCACCGGAGATTCCGGGCACCGCAAGTGGGTTCCGCTAATGTCGAAGCGCTGCCAGCGGCAGAAGTAGCGAGGAGATTTTGGGACCGCAATAGTGTAACGTTTATCAAATATTGAAGATAAAAGCTGACTGGATATACCAGTCAGCTTTTAATTTTCCATAATTCTCCACTGATTATATATTCTTAAACAGGGGATAATAGGAATATAATCAATGGCGGACCGCAGCCATAAGCGGAGTGGGGGCAGATATGGCGTACAATAAGGTTGTAATATCAGGGATAAACACAGCGGAGCTTACGGTTTTGAAAGAGGCAGAGAAGATAGCACTTTTGAAAGAGATAAAGGCGACAGGCAGCAAGGAAGCAAAGGACAAGCTTATTCAGGGCAATCTGAGACTTGTCCTGAGCGTTATACAGAAGTTCACCGGACGCGGCGAAGATATTGATGATCTGTTTCAGATAGGAGTAGTAGGACTTATAAAAGCTATAAACAATTTTGATCTGACAAAGGAGGTGCGTTTCTCGACCTATTGTGTGCCTATGATAAGCGGAGAGCTCCGGCGGCATCTACGGGATTACAGCCATGTAAAGGTCAGCCGATCGATGAGGGATCTTGCATATAAGGCGATACAGGCAAAGGAACGTCTAACAGTGGAGTATCAGCGCGAGCCGCGTATCGAGGAGATAGCGAATGAGATAGGCGAGAAGCGTGAAGACGTAGTTATTGCACTTGAAAGTATAAGTGATCCTGTTTCACTTTACGATCCGGTCTATACGGATTCGGATGACACTGTATATATAATGGATCAGATAAGCGACCGCAACGACGTTGAAAGTGTGATGGATGAACTCACTATCCGTGATGCGATAAACAAACTCGGCGAGCGGGAGCGTAATATACTCTATCTCCGGTTTCTGCGCGGAAAGACTCAGATGGAGGTCGCAAAGGAGATAGGAATATCACAGGCGCAGGTCTCAAGACTTGAAAAAGGGGCTATAAGTCGGATAAAGGACAGCGTGTGAAAAATTAGTTATTATTGACAAAAAACGGTGAATATGCAAATTTTTTCGCTATTTGCTTGACTTTTGAAGCGATATGTAATAAAATAAGTGTATATTATCTTTAGGAGAGTGCATATTGATGAATACTATCAGGGAGTTTTTTGTAAACCTGAGAAAGTCCACTAAGATCACGCTTATATCATGTGTAAGTTTTGTGCTGATGACATTTCTTATACTTTGCTTCTTTATTATTTCACCGATAACGCCCGATGATAAGGCTGGCAGTACCTACGGAAGAGAGACTGTTTCAGGAAGCGTTATAAGTACAGATGTTACAACGATCGCTGGTGAAGGTCTTGAAGTATCAAAGGGTACATCGAAGGCTGCTACAACTACAAAAGTTACGACCTCTCATGTTGACTATGTTATAACTATTACTACCGGAGCTGGTTTCTATACCGGAGGACGTATCAACACCGGAGATTACACAGGCGACTATGATTACAATCAGAACGGCAATTATAATGCTGAAGAGGAGCAGGGCGGCATAGGCTACTACGATCCTAACAGCAGCGTAAACAACAATAACGGCAGCGGAAATGCTTCCGGAAACGGTGAAAACGGAAACGGCGGTGAAACCGGCTATAACAATAACGGCGGAGAAACAGGCAACGGTAATAACGGCGGCGGAAATGCTTCCGGAAACGGCGGTGAATCCGGTTATAACAATAACGGCGGTGAATCAGGCAATGGCAATAACGGCGGCGGAAATGCTTCCGGTAACGGCGGTGCTGCAAACGGCGGTGAAACCGGTAATAACAATAACGGCGGAGAGACAGGCAACGGCAACAGCGGCGGCGGAAACGCAGCTCCGGAACAGCCGGTACAGACTCCGGAACAGCCGGTACAGAATCCTGTTGAAGGCGGCGGAGAAGCTGCTGGTTCAGATGAATAATAAGTAAATACATAAAAAGAAAAGCGGTATCAAAGTACCGCTTTTTTTATCATAGCAAGTTCATCAAGTGAAATACAGTTCGGGAAATCATTATATTTCATAACAGAAAGAAGCTCGTCGATCTCAGCCCAGACGACCTCGGAAACTTCCGAGGACTGAAGAGTCAGCTTATCAGTGTCGATATTTTCACGGCAGAGATAGATAGCGCTCATTTCGTTATCGTTGATGTCACCGTATTTTGTAACGTTGTTGAGAAGCCCGATGAGTTCAAGCTGATTGCCTGTGATGTCTATACCGAGTTCTTCCTTGAGTTCTCTTACGGCTGCATGACGGAATTCTCCGCCCTGAGAAACGTGACCGGCAGCAGAAACGTCATATCTGTCCGGATTGACATCCTTTTCCGGAGAGCGTTTCTGGAGAAGCACGTAGATACCCATATCACGTCTCTTGACGAGCCAGATATGTACAGTAGGGTGAAGGTCTCCGTCTCTGTGTACGAGAGAGCGGGGCTTTGCGGTGCGCGTAAGTCTTGAGTGACTGTCAATGAGGTTAAGGAACTCATCAACATAGACTTCGGTGCTGACAGAATGATTATTCTTCCCGCAGATCTTGAAAACTTCGATTATCTCATCGACAGTTTCGTTTTCGATTTTTTCATCGGAGACGTAAAGTCTGAATTCCTGAGGGGAAGAAATTTCCATAATTGCCCCTGTAAGAGAATCACGGTCACAGACAGACGGGCAGCCGAGCTTCTCGGCAACTTCATTATAAATATCCTCACGCGAAAAGAGTTTGTTAAGATAAATTTCAGAAATGTTCATATTTTTACTCCCAAAACAGATTCTAAAATCCAACAGTGTAAATTATATACCTTTCCTGCGGAAAAGTCAATATCTTTTCGTGAATTAGTGAAAAATGTGGAAATATGAAGATTCAGGACTTGAAAAAGAGTATGAAATGTGATATGATTGATAGAGATAGATAATTTTTTAACGGAGTTTTTATGAAAAGGAAGACCAGCGCGGATATAATTACGTTTTTGTATGCTGTTATAACGGCGGCAGTTGTACTCCTTATCTGCTCGAAATCATCGCCGCTCTACCCTTTGAATGACTGGGTAGACGCTAACACTTTTCTCACGATTGGCAGGGGAAGTCTTCATGGGAAAGTGCCTTACCGCGATCTTTATGAGCAGAAAGGTCCTGTTCTGTATTTCATCCACACTTTGGCGGCGTGGATAAGCGAGGATTCTTTTTTAGGCGTATGGCTGATAGAGGTAACAGCGGCATCAGCGTTTTTGTTTGAAGCTGCACTGTTTTTCCGGAAAAGCTGCGGAAGATACAGGATCTGGGGAATTCCTGTCATTGCAGTAATGGTCTATGCTTCGCAGGCATTTTGTCATGGCGACAGCGCTGAGGAATTGTGTCTGCCGCTGACTATGTGGGCTTACATGGCAGGTCATCGGGCGGTGACCGGCAAAGAGTCGGCATCAGGCAGGGAATGGCTTATGCTCGGAGCCCTTGCGGGGGCGGTACTGTGGATAAAATTCACGTTTCTTGGTATATTTGCGGCGGCGATCGCTGCAATGACAGTAACCTGCAAAAAGGGTATGCTGCTCAGGAATTATGCTCTTGGGATCATAGGAGCAGCTGCGGTAAGTGTGCCGGTGTTTTTATACTATGCTCTGAACAGTGCATTGGACGACCTTTTCAGTGTTTACTTTTATGATAATCTTTTCCGATATGGAAGCGGTGATGGATTTTCGTTCCGGCATATCACGGATGGTCTGAATTTTGCGCGAGTATTCATGGGGGCGGTATTCTGGACTGTCTGCATAGGCATACTGATAATGCTCGTTCGTAAAAAGTATCGCTTGGCGGCATATTTTGTTGCTTCTCTGATAATAATGTCATTGACGGTATTCGGAGGACACAGCAGTTACCAGTATTATCCGCTTGCAATGGCTGTATTTCTGCCGCAGGCAGCTGATGAAATGATAAGCGCTGCGGAAGAATGCTTCCATAAGCGAGGTGTGACACTGCCGCGCAGAGCGTATGTCTTTTGCAGTGTATTCAGTCTGCTGGCAGGTACAGCAATCAGCTTTAAGACCAGCCGGAATGTCTATATGCTCGGACAAAGCAAAGCAGAACTCCCACAGTATCAGTTTGCAGAATATATAGCTTCAAGAGGTGGCGGAAGTCTGCTGAACTATGGCTTTATTGACGGCGGCTTCTATCTTGCTGCCGGACAGGTTCCGGAATTTCGCTATTTCTGCCTGAATAACATGGATGTACCGGAAATGAAAGCAGCTCAGGAATACTATATCCGCAGCGGCAAGGCTGATTATGTTGTAGTACGCAGTGAATCGCCGGATACTGAGTTTTCGTTTCCGGGATATGAGCTTGCAGTCCGCGGGGAACTTGCTTATTATGACAAATATTTTTATTACTTTTTGTTTGAATTTAACGAAAAAAGTATAAAATCTTAATCACCTATTGAATATAATAACGGTATGTGATATAATTATTATGAACACAATTAACGTGAATTTTGAGGTGTAATATGACTCCGAAGGAAGAATTTATATCTATTTATACTGAGAATATCAAGCGCGGCGGTGCTGATAAACTTCTCGAATACCTGAAAAAAAGCGACTTCTTTACCGCCCCGAGCAGTACCCGCTTTCATGGATCGTATGAGGGAGGACTTGTTCAGCATAGCCTGAATGTCTATCATTGTCTTAAAGACTACCTTTCGCGTCCGCGCACAAAGGAGCTTTACGGCATGGACTACTCGGAAGAGACTATTGCTATCGTTGCTCTTCTGCATGATGTCTGCAAGATCAATTTCTACACTGTGGATTACCGCAATAAGAAGAACGATGAAGGCGTATGGGAAAAGGTACCATATTATACGATAAATGATACTCTGCCGTATGGGCACGGCGAGAAATCAGTATATATCCTTTCCGGTTTTTTCTATGGAGATGACAGGCTTACACGCGAAGAGGCATTCGCTATCCGTTATCATATGGGATTCTCAGGAATCGAGGACAAGAACGTCATTGGAAAGGCGCTGGAAATGTATCCGCTGGCTCTTGCACTCAATGTTGCTGATATGGAGGCTTCATATTACCTCGAAGGCAGCAGTAAATGACATAAACCGAATTATATTCGCATTCATAGGGGTGGAATGCGGTATAATACAGCTATTAAAGGAGAAGTGAAACATGAATTGGTACGATAATGCCATAATCTATCATATTTACCCGTTGGGATTCTGCGGAGCGCCGAAGTTCAACGATGGCGGTGACGTAGTTTATAGGCTTGATAAAGTGCTGGACTGGATACCGCATTTCAAGGAAATGAACGTTGATGCAGTTTATTTCGGACCGGTTTTTGAATCTTGCGAGCATGGATATGATACGATAGATTATAAGACGATCGACCGCCGTCTCGGTGATAATAACTCATTCCGCTTCATATGTGATAAACTCCATGAGAATGGTATAAGAGTCATTCTTGACGGTGTATTTAACCATGTTGGAAGAAAGTTCCCGCAGTTTGTTGATATTCAGGAAAAGGGACAGAGCTCAGGTTATTGTGACTGGTTCCAGAACCTCAATTTCAACGGACAGAGTCCATGCGGTGACCCATTCTGGTATGAGGGCTGGAATGGCCACTATAACCTTGTAAAGCTTAATCTTCGCAATGTAGGCGTATGCGATCACATAATCGACGCTATCAACTACTGGATAGAGTCCTTCGGTATAGATGGTATACGTTTCGATGCGGCTGATTGTATCGACTTCGATTTCTTCAAGAGAATACGCAGCTTCTGCAAGGGTAAAAAGCCTGATTTCTGGCTTATGGGCGAGATAATCCACGGTGACTATAATCGCTGGGCTAACCCTGAGATGCTGGACAGCGTTACAAACTATGAGTGCTATAAGGGACTCTATTCTTCACATAACGATAAGAACTATTTCGAGATAGACTACTCTATAAACAGACAGTCTGGTGCGAATGGCGGTATTTACAGAAATATCAACCTCTATAACTTTGTTGATAATCATGATGTCAACCGTCTTGCAAGCACTCTCATAAATCAGGCACAGCTTCCGCTTGTTTATACGCTCATGTACTGTATGCCGGGCATACCTTCGATCTACTACGGAAGTGAATACGGTATTCAGGGACGCAAGGAGAATCAGTCTGATGACAATCTTCGTCCGTGCCTGCATCTTGCTGATCTTGGTATGGTCAACCATGAACTGTATAATCATATTGTAAAGCTCGGCAGGATATATCGTGCTTACCCTGCACTCCGTACAGGCACTTATGAACGCATACAGATAACAAATCAGCAGCTGTTGTTCAAGAAGTATCTTGGCGATCAGGTGGTATATATTGCACTTAACCTTGCTGATTATTCTTATGATTTCAATTTTGGAACTCATCTGGGGGCATTGGTTGATGTTCTTAGTGCCGAGCAGGTTACAGTCGAGAATGGAAATGCACATATAACTCTTCAGCCGTTTACCTCAATGATAATCGTAGCTGATGATATTGTGAATAATACCGATATTGCAAATAAGAATGAAATTGCTGCTGAAGACCATGATACCGAGATCATTCCGGGGGCAAAGTATCGCCATTTCAAGGGCGGAGAGTATGAGCTCATAGATGTTGCGCGTCATAGTGAAACAAATGAGGAACTCGTAGTTTACCGTTCACTTGCTGATGGCAAGGTCTGGGCAAGACCTAAGACAATGTTCGTCGATAAAGCAGGGGATGTCAGAAGATTTGAAAAAATTGACTGATAATGAATAAATAGTAAAAAGCCGTCAATAATATCGTTGCGGGGAAAATGTTATATCCCTGACGGTACGATATTGACGGCTTTTCTGTTTCCGCACAGCAGATGAAGCTTACGTGCCGGATGCGGAGAAAGGCAGGTAAGCTATGAGCAAGCATAAGAACAAAGAACACGATCACGAGAATTCGTCAAGCAGCAAAAAGAATTCCTCAGACGTGAAGGACAATAAGTCTGCTGAATCCTGTGAGTGAGAGAACAGCCGCATATTAGGCTGCTTCCCTTACGGAAAAAGAGGGTTACCGAGCCTGAAATTATGGGCTCGGTAATTTTATGCCACGATTCCGCCAGAGGGGGGCTCCCCTTATACGGCTGTTTTCATTATTTCTTTTTCATTTTTATGAGTTTATATATGAACATTTCTATTGAGATAAGTCCGATTATAACTGCACCTGCAATGATAGCAACAACGCGGATGTCGGCTTTGTCGCTTCCGGAATCGCTGCTTGAAGCAGTTGTTGTGGCAGCGGTAGTCTTTGAAGCTTTGGTGGACTTCTGAGTAGTTGTTTCCTCGTCCTTTTTAGCTTTTGAAGCTGCCTGAGTTGCTGGCTCGGCAGTGTTTACAGCGCCGACTTCGATACCGCAGTTCTCCTGAGCGATAAAGCCTGTAAGCCATGCGAGGGAAGCGTTCCAGTTGATAGTACATTCATTGACCGACCATGCCTCGATGTGGTCAAGGTAGCACTTCTGAGGTGCGATCTTACCTTTCTTCCAGCCGCTGCCCTGTACCCACGGATCCTGCATACCAGAGTTCGGACCGCCGCACATTACACCATTAGGCGCTTTAGGGAAGGTAGTGTCGATGAGGTAAGCCCAGAATCTGTGATGAGGGTACTCGATAGCGTGACTGCCGTATCCCGTTACATAAGAGTAGTCCATAGCATTTCTGCCGAGGAGATAGTCCAGACCGGCAATAGCACCGTTCATATGGTCATCCGAATCCGAGAGCAGATAAGCATAGGCGCATACGATAGCATTATCTGCAACGAATGAGTTTGACCCCCAGAGATAGCCCTTATCGCTGTCGTTGTAGCTGATAGTGCTCTGAGCGTAAGGCATACCGTATCCCTGATCCTCTTCCATTTCGAGATAGTGATCGGAAGCCTTGATGATATTGTCCTTGACCTTGCTGAAATCGCCTGATTCGATAGATTTTTCATTGAGTGCAAGACTGAAAGTGCCAAGAGCAGCGGTGTGTCCCCAATCAAAGCTTCCGACGGAATCGACGCTTTCACCGCCGTCAAGGGAAGTCGGAACATCAAGAAAGAAGTCGGAGTCCTTCATGTCCTTGTAGTAGGAATCATCGCCGGTAGCAAGATAGAGTTCGCAGGCAGCCCAGTAGAACTCGTCTGAGACATCATCATCACCGTAAGCACCGCCGCCGATAGACTCGTCAAGCGGAGCGAACATCTTAGGGTGTTCCTGAGCGGCTTCATATGCGTTCTTTGCTGCTTCGAGACACTCTTTGGCAAAGCTTGAGTCGATGTCCTTCCAAAGTCTGTAAGACTGTGCTGCACAGGCGGCGAGATTGAGCGTAGCGGCAGTCGTAGGCGGTTTGACGATACGCTTCATTTTATCATCAGCCGGGGCGATACCGAGAGCAGTCCATTTTTCGTCATGGGCTTTGTGGTAAGCCATGCCTTTATAATCGCCGTCAGAAACGATCATTTTGAGCATCCACTCCATTTCCCAGCGGGCTTCATCGAGAAGATCAGGATAGGAGTTATTATTCTCAGGGATGTTCATGGTTCCGTCAGCGTAAACGTCCTCAAATCCGTACTTTACAGCGGTCTCGTACTGATTCTGCATGAGCCAGAGGGAGAAGCCGCCGTTTACGACGTATTTGCCGTGGTCACCGGCATCGTACCAGCCGCCGGTAACGTCGATAGAGCCCTTGCTGCCGGAATAGCCCCATGTCTGCTCGATCTCAGCCATATCCTTCGGATGACCTGCGGCACGGGCAAGTGCTTTTTTATCGCCGGATGTTATGAACTGGCTCTCGATCTCGATACCGCTGCGGTTCTGATAGAAATAGTTGAGGGAATCATAGAGAAGAGCCGAGAATGACGGATTATCGCCGATAGTGAATTCATGGCTTTCGGCGCCGTTATCTGCTTTTATAGTGAAAGTACCTTCATCGTTGAAGTCAGAGAAGTCGATTATGTGTACATCGTCATCGGAATCGTCATCATGTCCGAACGGGGTGGATTCGCCGGAATAAACGCTCTTCCCTGATGAATCAAGTATCTCGAAATCAACTCCGCTCTTGTCATCGCAGAGGAGAGTAGCTTTCTTGGCTCTGTCAGTGAAATAGCCGACCTGATTGGTGATTATCTCAGCGCGTTCGTATTCTTCGGGGTGAATGTAATCGTTCTCGTCACCATCGAGGTCGATGAGTGACATATTGTCAAAGGTTATTTCAGTGCCTTCGGGGAAGCATCCGCCGGGAGTGTACTGACCATCGCCGCCGAGGTGGAATGCCCACTCAGCAACGTCCAGTGACTTTCCGGCAGTGAAGGTCAGATCGACCTTTTTTGTTTCATTGGCATTGAGCGGTATCAGATCCCATGTTGAGTTGAAATCGCTGTCATTTGTGGACATATTATGCCATATCTCGACATCTCCGTCAAGATTGCCTATCTTAGTGTAGTATTTACCGCTTTTGGAAGCAGTTATCTCATACTGCACCCTGTATTTATGTCCGGAAACTATTTTAAGACCTCTGTGACGGAACTGACAGTCCCATCTGTCCTCGCCGCCTTTTGAAGCGCCGCCCGGATTGATGATAGTGGTCTTATAAACGCCGTTGTCTATTTCAAAATCCATTTCGCCGGGGGCGGATTCAACGATATGCCACGGTAAGCCTACACCGTCATCGAAATCCGTCTGACCAAGCTGCTGACCTGCATCAGCAACAGGCATCATAACAACAGCTGATGGTGTTAATGAGACCGCGCCTATGATAACAGCGGCTAATGCAGAAGCAGTTCGTTTTTTTATCTGTTTAAATCTGCTCATTAGAAAACCTCCATTTGCATTGCAATTTTTTCCACATTATACTTTAATACTTTTCCATGCAATTGTAAAGTCTATACATGGAAAATTTACAATTTGTTTTTTTAATACTCTGTTTTGCATTAAAAAAGCAGAAATATTCGCTGTTTTTAGGCGATTTTGCTCTTGGATAATAAAAGACCGGTACTGCGAGGGGGGTGCCCTTACAGTACCGGTCCATAAAATATCAGGTGCCGAAAACTTTGTCCTTGATTATATTATAGTTTGCATCGAAGTCAACTGTGAGTACGGACTGATAGTTTCCGTTATCATCATAGACATCTTCGCCAGCATAAGTTCCCTCAGCCGGTATCTGTATCTGTTCTGTATCATACTTGATGATGAAAGGCAGTCTTAGTGAAAGAAAGTAGAGTTCCTTTGTGGACATATTCGTTACCATTGACGGGAGCGCGTTCTTTGCTACCTTTCTGACGAATGAGATACCGCCGGAACGTGCCTTGCTGATAAGTTCGCTCATGACTCTTCTTTGGCGTGATGTACGCTCGAAATCGCTGTTGCCGACCTTTCTTATACGTGAATACGAAAGAGCCTGTTTACCGGAAAGGTGAAGCTTTCCGCCGTGTTCAAGAAGGTCAGATTCACGGTCATCGCCCATGAGTTCGTTTACCTCTGAGATGAGGATATTGTTTACCTCCTGAGCCTCTTCATCGGAGAGTTCAACATCAATACCGTTAGCCGCATCTATGACCTCAGCGAAGGTGTTGAAGTTGATAAGTATGTAATCGTCGATCTTGACGCGGAAGTTCTTCTCGATAGTATCCATGAGAAGTTCTGTACCGCCGTAAGCATAGGAGTGGTTAAGCTTATCCATACCGTAGCCGGGAATGTCAACATAGCAGTCGCGCATGAATGAGGTCATGGTGATCTTCTTTGTCTTTTTGTTTATCGAAACGAGTATCATTGAGTCGGAGCGTCCCTTGTCATCTGCGGTACGTCCGTCAGTACCTATAACAAGAACGCTTGTTACGTAGCTTTCGCTTATTGCACCGGGAGTTCTTGTTCTGTCACCAGTCTCAACATGATCCATTTTCTTGATGATACTCAGTGAAGTGCAGGAGTATATTCCGAATAAAAGAAGGAATAATGCAAGAAGGCTGAGCAATATGCGTATGATAAGCCTCTTTACGAAACCGTTCTTTTTCTTCTTGTAAGATTTTGGTGCAGGCTGGCGCTTTGGCGGACGTTCTCTGTACTGTGGCGGAGCGGCAGGCCTTCTTGGCGGAGGAGCTGCCTGCTGCTGGCGGTTACCGTAATACTGCTGCTGCTGATTAGCGTACTGCTGCTGACCGCCGTAATACTGCTGCTGCGGATTTGCGTATTGCTGCTGACCGCCGTAGTACTGCTGCTGCGGATTTGCGTATTGCTGCTGACCGCCGTAATACTGCTGCTGCGGATTTGCGTATTGCTGCTGACCGCTGTAATACTGCTGCTGCGGATTTCCGTATTGCTGCTGACCGCCGTAGTATTGCTGCTGTGGATTTCCGTAGTTCGGACGCTGCTGACCGTTGTAGGGCTGACCTCTGTAATTCTGCTGAGGCGGCACATCAGGCTTAGGTGCAGCGAAAGCCATAGTGTCCTGATCGTCAGTATTTTTTATATGTTCATGGTCGTTTGTGTTGTATCTTCTGTCGGGCATTTTTATCTCCTTTCAGTGCAAAGCCTGCATCCGCTGTTATACGGACGCAGGCAAAAGAGTCATATCTTTTTCAGACTAACAGCCAGATAAGTTATGAATGTTGAAGCTAAATTGTAAATTACCAATGCTGTTGCAGACATATAAACATAATTTGTATCGAATGCCTTTGATACTATCAGCATCATACACAGCCCAAGACCAAGAAAAACAGAAGCGGTCTGGACGATAAGTCCGAGAATAGAGGCATAGTAAATAGTTTTAGTACCGATGATAAGCTGTGCAAGCGAGTGGAATTTACCTGTTGTTGCCATTGAAGCGCTCAGACGCACTGACTTGCCTGTTTCGGCATTGAAATCTTCATGAAGACGCTTCGGGAGAACTCTCACCATATCCTCAGGGATACCAAAGATGCTATGGAGCTTTCTCTCTGTAATGCAGGGATCAACGCTTTTGAGTATCATACAAACCTTGTTCTTGCAGAGTTTCTTTGCCCATTTCTTGATGTTCTTATCGGCAGATAATTCAACAATGAACATTGCGGCGAGATTGCCTGAGATCGAGAGATAGAGTGCTTCCTGCTTTTCGGTTACGTATTCAGCTTCCTTTGTCTTTGTCGGTATACCTTCGATATTGTGGCTGGTCATGAGTTCACGGTTTCCGAAGAGGATACGCTTGTTATTGATCCAGCCGCACATACCCATAGATTCTTCAAATGAATAGTTGTCGATAGGGTAGAGCATATCGTTTGATCCGCCTGTAACATCGCTGAATATCTGCTGCATTATACTGCCGCCGTGGTAGGTAAGGCTTGCAGCTTCGAGCAGAGCCTCATCTATCTTGGTATTTGAAAATACCTTTATACCGTCGAGCTGAACAGTTCCTTCCGGGAAAAGTGAGGAGACATCCAGCAGCAGTGAATTTGTATCATAGAAGTCATCAACGCTCTGATAACCGAGTATTATGCCTTTATTGCGGAAAATACGTTCTGCGTTCTTTTCAAGCGGAACGTTTACTACAAAAGGCATTGCAATACAGGATGAAGCACATATCATCATGCTGAATATTGAAAGACCGAATGCGGCGGTCTCCATTGATGAATATGAGTCCTTTCTGCAATAAGCTATGAATACTGAGATAGCTGCTGAAAAGAGCATACATAACGGCGCAGCCTTTGAGCAATAGCGGTCCGTCATATCCGAGGAGTAGGTATACCTCAGAAAATCCGTAAGGAAATCGGTCTTGCGTGTAGAAGCGAGGATAGGGAAGTCGCCGAGAGTACCTCTTGTGAGACGTTCAGCGCGTTCCTCATCAGTAACATATGTTACACCTGTACGATCAAAGTTTTTGGAAACGAATCTGAAATTACGCGCAGCACGGCGGATTATCATGTGTTTGCCGAGCGCATTGAAAAGCAGTGCGAGAATTCCCACCGGCATATATATATGCACAGAGCCATCGGAGACCATATCCGGATGCAAAAAAGCAGGGATAATGGCGACCATACAGCTGATAACGGTAACAGCCGTCATAGAATCACTGTCCGGATGGAATGTAAGCAGCTTCCTGATGCCCTTTGTGATAACAGGAACAGATGAAATTGCTGCGATAAGCCCTAAAGCAAGATGCGTTCCGGTGAACATCTTTACGTGTTCAGACTGTTTGAACAGGTCGAGTATCGGGAAACCGAACTGATTTCCGAGTGTAACATAAAGGCTCAGAAAAGCGGTCATCAGAAGGATAACGACCCGTGATGAGATAGTGCTTTTCAGGTCGTAAATGTCTCTTCCGACATCCTCAACATCGCCGTAATAGTTAAAATCGACCATTCGCTTGGTACGTTTCTTGCGCGATTTTACGGACAGATATTCATCCTGTCCCTGAGTGATGTGGACATCAAGAGAATTCGCATCGACCTCTCCTCTCTGGCTGAGGTCAAGACTTGTGATACGTGCTCTTGGTGCCGGAGTTACAGGCTTTGCAGCTTCGACTGCTGCCGGAGAAGGAACGATGTCAGTGATATGCTTCCTTCCTTCGGGGCTGCTGGCTTCTGCACGGAGAGCCGCACGGCTCTTCTTCTTTTTCTTGAAGGAAGGCGGAGTGTACATATATTCGCCTTCCGGACTTTCTCTGTTGTAAGTATAATCCGTTTGTTTCCTTCGTTCGGACTTCTTTTTGCGCCGTTTTTTGCGTTCAACTACTTCCTTTGCACGGGTAGAATCGCTCATTCTGCGTATTTTCGGCGCTTCGTCCGGAGCCATTCTGACAGGGGCTGAGGGTTCACTGAACTGTCCGTCAGATTTGCGTGTCGTGGTAGTGATTATCTCATTTGCGGCTTCCTTGCCGACTACTGATATACGCTGCTTTGAAAGATCAGCAGGCTTGTATTCATCAGCAGGAACAGGCTGTCTGTGAGCACTGTCGAAGAGATCGGATCTTTCGTCCTGAATAGTTACACGCTTATTGTCAGGCTGAGCATTTTCGGCAGCTTTTATAGTAGAGTTAAGGATCTTCTGTGTGTTGATCCTGTCTGAATTATTGTTTGGAGTATTATTATCCGGAGAGTACTCATTAAGAATGTTCTCCAGCGACATTTTCTTATCCGGCATAACTACCTCCTTACTGCACAGAACGCTGTCTCAGCACCTCATACATGAAAATGCCGGCAGCAACAGAGGCGTTCAGGGAATTGATCTTTCCAAGCATAGGTAGTTTTATCATGAAATCACATTTTTTCTGGATAAGCTTGCTTATACCGAAGCCCTCAGAGCCGATAACGAGAGCGCAGCTTCCTGTGAGATCTGTTTTTGTGTATTCGCTTCCGGAAGCGTCTGTACCATAGATCCAGACACCGTTTTCCTTCAGCTGATCTATGCACGAAGCGAGATTGGATACTCTTGCGACCGGAACATAGTTTGCAGCACCGGCAGAGGTCTTGAATACAGTGGCATTGAGTGATGCGCTTCTGCGTTTAGGAATGATGATACCGTCAGCACCGGAAGTTTCAGCTGTACGGATTATAGCTCCCAGATTATGCGGATCTTCTATTTCATCACATATGATGATAAAAGGCTTAGTGCCTTTTTTCTGTGAAACAGCAAGAATATCCTCAACAGTTACGTATTCTCCGCAGGCACCTTCGGCAACAACTCCCTGATGAGAAGCGCCGTCCGCGAGACGTGAAAGCTTTTTATCATCAGCGTCTTTTACAACGATGCCCTTTTCTTTTGCAAGGCGGCGTATCTGACCAAGCGAACCGCCGTTGCCGTTTATGTATATCGTATCGAGGTTAGCATCTGATTTTAGAGCCTCGATAACGGGATTCCTGCCGCAGATGATGTCTGCGCGTTCATCCTTCAAAGCGTTATTATTTTCCATATATTTATCAGAGGCGAGAGCCTCATGCTCCTTTTATGTTCTTGATTTACGTCCATAGGACTTTTTATATTATATCATTGATATTTTTCAAATACAAGTATTTTTTTGATAATTGAAGAAAAATTGCATAAGCAATTGCTGGAAATTGTCTACTTATGTATATTTCAGACATTTCCGGAGCAGTTTGTTCAACAGCCTCTTTCGCTGATAATGTCTATCATCTCGCCGACATTTTTCATGCCTGAGACTTCACGCATCTTGAAGCGCATACCAAATTCGCTCTCGACAGCACCGATGAGATTGATATGTTCAATGCTGTCCCAGTCCTCGATGTCAGCCGAAGTTGTATTCTCATTGACCGAGATAGAGTCGTCATCGAAAACGTCTCTGAAAACCTCGTTTAATCTGCTTATTATAGTGTTCTTATCCATATTTGTTCTCCTTTAGTCTATCTTTATTACATTGTTTTTGTCTGTATATTCTGATATGTCAAGTTCCCAGACAGAATCGCCGTTTTCGTAAGTCTCTTTTTCTGTAAACCCGAAGCTTTTGTAGAGTCCGGACACCATGCCGTTTTTAGCTGTTTTATAGTAATAGCCTATAATACGCGATATACCGCGCTCACGGCATTTCTTTACAAGCTGATCGAGCATAGCAAGTTCCATATCTCTTTTGAGTACACGGCAGCTCATGAGCCACAATTCAACATGAAGAGCATCGCCATCACATTTTCCTATAACTACCGATACTATGCCGTTATCACCAAATTTATCGCAAAGTCTTCCGCAGAGACGGATATGATCCGGACTGCTGCTGACCTCCTCGATCTCATTCTGAGTGAAACGTTTGGTAGTCAGGTTGAACTGGTTGCTTTTATTGGTGAGCTGAGTTATCCTCTGACGGTATATCGGCTCAAAATCAGTGATCGAAGCGTGCATTTCAAGACTGAGCAGATAGTCTGAGTAGTTTGCAAAGCTTTTCTGCTGGGCTGCGCGCTTAGCGTTTGCCGCATACATTTCAGTGCGGTGAATATCATCGCTTGAGATGGAAGTGACCTCGAAGTAACCGCCGCGGCTGAGACAGTACATAGCATCACCGACCGAATCAAGCGGGATAGTTTGTACCTGCGGCAGTTGAGCTTCAACGATAGCGCATTCAGCCGGATTATCGTCAATGAATACGAAGCTGTCCGCAAGCAGACCGAGTTCGTCGGCTGATTCCTGAATATTGCGGTCTTTGTTCTCCCAGTTAGCCTTGATAGAAACGAAATCGTCCGGACGGAGAATGCTGTTCGGGTGATCAAGACCGAGCAGAGCGTTTTCTTCGTCGTTTTTAGAGCATACTGCGAGCAGAACACCATAGTCCTTGTAACCGCGTATGAAGCTCTGAAACTCACTGTAAGCCTGTCCTACTGGAGTTTCCTGACCTATTTCGATGCCCTCAACGCCGTCATCGCCGATAACTCCGCCCCAGAGCGTGTTATCGAGATCGAGGTCGATGACCTTGTGATTCTTTCCGAATATCGACTTGATTATGCAGGCGGTGCTGTAAGCAAGATCCGGGATAACAGACGTATCCATTGCGTATTTATACAGATACCATGCATTGGCATTGTGCCATTTTTCGAGACCAATGGCAGCTGAAAGGTAGTTTATATCATTGATAAAAAAGCTGCTGTGTGACCTTGCATAGTCAGCAAGACGCACGTTCATGCGGCTTATGAATGCTGCCTGACCGCTTGCGCCCCAGCAGTCGTAATTGCCGGTGCGGCGGAAGAGAGGGAGTTCAAAGTTATTCTGAATTATCGGACATCCGAACTTTGAGGAAAGTGATTCCCAGATCTGTCTGAAGTGCTCGAACTGCTCATCAAGAAGCTTTTCGGCTTCTTCAGCTGTTACAGCCGGACTTTCAGGCATCAGAGTAAGATTCCTTGAAGTAGTGTGTATGAAAATGATGTCTGGTGAGAAAGCGTCAAGTTCGGATGAGCCGAAAACAGCGTCCTCGTAATACTTATTGTATTCGGACTTGTAGAAATGCGGCTCTATGCCTGTATTAAGCAGGAACAGTCTGAGCATTGAAATAATGTGATCGACTGTTGAACCGCCAAGCACAGCGATGTTCTTCTTTATTCTTTTTGTGCCGTCGCTGAGCAGGACTTTTTTTAATTCGCGTTTATTGCGGAGAA
Organism: Ruminococcus flavefaciens; assembly: GCA_015067005.1. Taxonomy (GTDB): domain Bacteria; phylum Bacillota; class Clostridia; order Oscillospirales; family Ruminococcaceae; genus Ruminococcus; species Ruminococcus flavefaciens_AA. The sequence goes on along the minus strand of SVNH01000003.1, from coordinate 111,997 downwards.
TAGATCTGCTGTCGAAAGGAAAGCTGAGTTCTTTCATCGCGCAAACTCCTTATTTGTGAAGATTATTGTAGATATTGTTTTTGTTTACACCGACTGCCGAGTAGGAACACATAGAGAAGAGAAGGTCGGTAGCGCCGACTTCTTTTATGAAATCAACGGCATTGCGGTCGAAATAGCGTATGTCGCAGAGGTAGATATTTTCAAAAGAGCCTGTAAGCATAGGCAGCAGAGCGTTGCCGTAGCTGTCTTTGAAGATAACGAGAGTTCTGCCGTTTCCGCAGTCGGTATGAACGTGAGCGATACGGCTGTCTGCACCGAATACCATGTAATATCCGGAAGTTCCGAAATATGAAGGATCAAGCAGCAGGGAAGTGGACACAGGATTATTGAAGGCTGTGTCGTACTGAGTTACAGTTACCTCATGCTTAGGCTTATAGTATACGAAGTCCTCAGGATTGTTGAGAAGCTTTGAGCTCTGTGTGAAGTTATAGAGAGTTCCGACATATCCCGGCAGAACGACCTCTTCATAATCTGAAAGGTCATCGAACGGAACATCAGCAGCCTTTGCGAATGCCTGAGCAGCGTAGTAAGCGCCAAGAGGCTGCCAGTGATGATCGGTGCGAGAGTATATCGGCTCATCAGCGTGTTCCTGAAGATTTGAGTAAGCGTCAACAGCGATAACGCCGTCGTAAGCAGCTGCCATTTTATCGAAGTCATCCTTTTCGCTTGCTGCGAGGGACTTGTATTTGTCCGGCAGGTAGAACGAGCAGGATGTAGGAAGCGGCATTGAGTAAACGTTGACATCCGGAAGAGCAGCCTTATACTCATTAAGATATGAAGCGTACTGGAGTTCACCGCCCCAGCCGCCGCCATAGAGCGTTATACCGCGCTTATTGACGATGAGGATATTGTTTGTGACCTCGCCGTCGGCAGCATTCATGTCATCAGAGGAAGGAAGCTTTGGCTGCGGTGCTTCGGTTGGTTCGGTAGGCGCATCTGTTTCGGTTACAGCAGCCGCAGTTTCGGTGATAGAGACTGGTTCAGTTGTAGGAGCAGCCGTAGTTACGACAGCAGTCGTAGGGGCGGCGGTCACCGGTTCATTATCGTGCTCATGAGCCTGACCGTATAACTCGACCTCTTCTTCACCGCCGTAGGCTCTGCCCTTGAGCGGCATAAGCTTGTCCGCGATGAATTCCTTGATATGTGCTCTGCCGTGAACGGTATCATCGAAATAATTTGCGATACCTTCGGTGTAATCGCCGTTGATGTAGCTGCTTATTGAGAAATCCGGAAATTCAGCGAGATAGCGGTTTTCGTCATCCGCCTTCGTTTCGTGTTTGAATGCAGCAGTATAGACAGAACCGGTAAGGAGTATGCCTCCGACGAGAACAACGTTCATGAGTGCGACTGAATTATTGATGACAGTTCTGCGGAGCTTTGCCTTATCAACGAGTATCTTTGGCTTTACCGGAATATCAATGTCAGTTGCTTCACGGTCTGAAGCGCTTATAGATATGACCGGTTCCGGTTTGCCGGAAGCTTTTTTATTCAGAGCGGCAGAATTCTTTTTGCTGCCGGAATTTTTAGAGTATTTTTTCCTTTTCTTTTTGCTCATTTTTGATAGACCTCAATATCAGAATCTGAAATACAGGAATGGATTTGTAGTAGCATCTACGAGCAGGATGCTGGAGATCAGAAGAAGTGCTGCGGATGAGATAGCAGCAGCAGAAGAAGCGGCTGTTCTTCCTGCAAAGCTTTTGTCTGTAAGCTTTTTTATACCTTCAATGATCGGGAAAGTGCAGATAACAGATACTATCAGCAGATAGATATTATTTGTCAGTGCGATCTTGTCCTGAATACCTATGAGACCTGTTGAATCTGCGCCAACGATAGTTCTGAAGAATTTTCCGAGTTCGCCGAGATCCTCAAAATAGAATATTCCGAATCCGACGATTATAACTAATTTGCTGTAAATATGTCTGATAACGACTGGTATCTTTTTCATGCGCTTTTTGCCGATCTGCATTTCGAGGAATACGAAGACACCATAATAAAGTCCCCAGAGAATGAAGTTCCAGCTTGCACCGTGCCAGATACCTGTGCAAAGCCATACAAGGAAGAGTCCGCCGTATTTTCTTCTTTTGCCGAATATCGGCACATAGAGAAGGTAATCGCGGAAGAATGTACTTAGGGAGATGTGCCAGCGCTGCCAGAATTCAGTAATGTCCTTGCAGATGAACGGGTGACGGAAGTTCTCATCGAAATGGAAACCGAATACTCTTCCGAGACCGATAGCGATGTCGGAATAGCCTGAGAAATCGAAGTATATCTGCATAGCGTAAGCAACAGCGCCATACCATGCGCCCACAACAGTAGCATCAGCTATATTTCCGAGTGAGTTGTCAACGACAATGCTCAGTTGATTGGCAAGGATGACCTTCTTACCAAGTCCAAGTGCGATACGGTTAAGACCGTAAGAAACGTCAGTGATCTTTATTGAACGATCATCAATTTCTTTTTCGATAGTGCTGTAACGCACGATAGGTCCGGCGACAAGCTGCGGGAACAGTGAGAGATAGAGCAGATATTTTTTGAAGCTTTTCTGCGGTTCGACTTTTTCCCAATGGCAGTCGATGACATAAGAAACTGTCTGGAAGGTATAGAAGCTTATACCGATAGGGAGCTTGATGTCCGGAACAGGTATAGAGGACGAAAAAAGGGCGTTGACATTTTCAACGATAAAACCGCTGTACTTGAATATTCCGAGCATGAGGAAATCAAAGATGACAGCACCTGCCGCAGCGATAGTATCGCCCTTTCCACCGCGGTACTTTTTTATGCAAAGACCAGCGATGTAATTGACAAATGCACTGAACACCATGAGCAGAACGTATACCGGTTCACCCCAAGCATAGAATATCAGTGAGAAAATGATCAACACCGTATTTTTATTTTTGATACCCCTTGCCGCAGCGTAAGCCAGCAGGCATAAGGGCAGAAAAATATATATGAAGAATAGCCGTGAGAATACCATTTTGTTACCGCCTTGTTTTGTTCTATCTTTGTTCTTTTTATATCTCTGTATTTTTTATTTATCTGTTCGCAGCAATGATGACGGGTTAAGCGGAAAACGAACACGCCATAGTTAAACTACACAAAAATCAATTGTAAAATTATTAATATCTGCACAATGTGTGGATAAGTAAATTATAAAATCGAACTTTTGACCACTAATAGTAAAAACTATGTAACATTGCATTTATAATTATACACCAAGAAACGACAGATTGCAATAGTTAAAATCAAGGAAATCCGGATTTTTCACGGATTCTTATAAAAATCGTATCATACAACAAAAAACGACTTTATTTAAAGTTTGTTTTTGACGTTAGTAATAGTTTTCTTTTTAACGTTGCAAGCCACTGTTGAATTGTTGAAAGCGGGGAACTGAACCGGATTTAACGTTGTCGCTCGAGAACTCGCTCACGGCGCGGAATTATCAATTAGAAATGCGTAATGACGCATAAAAAAGCCGCTGCTCATACGAACAGCGGCTTTGAGAATTTTTAAGCTTTTGGAGCAGGAGCATCGGCTTCAACAACAGATTTAAGTCCTGCTGCGAGACCTGCAAGTCCCTGTATTTCGCTTGGAATAATGATCTTTGTAGCTTTGCCGTCAGCAGCCTTAGCGAAAGCTTCAAGCGACTTGATCTGGATGACCTTGTCGTTAGGATTTGAAGCATTGAGCTTTACGATACTGTCGGCGAGTGCCTGCTGTACCATTTCGATAGCCTTAGCTTCACCGGTAGCCTCAAGGATCTTCTGCTCTCTTACGGCGTCAGCGCGAAGGATCATAGCCTGTTTCTGAGCCTCAGCTTCGAGGATCTGGGATTCCTTCTTAGCCTGAGCGCGAAGGATCTGGGATTCCTTTTCACCTTCTGCAACGAGCACCTGAGACTTCTTATCACCTTCAGCCTGAAGGATCTTCTCACGGCGTTCACGTTCAGCCTTCATCTGCTTTTCCATAGCGTCCTGAATCTCACGAGGGGGAAGGATGTTCTTGAGCTCAACACGGTTTACCTTGATACCCCAGCGGTCGGTAGCCATATCGAGGATAGAAGTGATCTTAGTGTTGATAACATCACGGGAAGTGAGAGTAGTATCGAGTTCCATTTCACCGATGATGTTACGGAGTGTTGTAGCGGAAAGGTTCTCGATAGCAACGAGAGGTCTTTCAACGCCGTAGATATACTGTTTAGCATCAGTTACCTGGAAGAATACAACAGTATCTATCTGCATTGTAACGTTATCCTTTGTGATAACCGGCTGTGGCTTGAAGTCAACGACTTTTTCCTTGAGCGATACCTTTCCTGCGATACGGTCAACGAAAGGAACGAGGATATGTACACCGGTCTCCCATTCAGCGTGGAATGAGCCGAGACGCTCAACAACGAATACATGAGCCTGCGGAACGACTCTGAAGCTTCTGATTATGATAAACAGAAGGAACACGATAACGCCTAAAACGATTAAAATGAGAAGTTCATCCATGATAGTTTACCTCCGATAGTCTTAAATAATGATTTTGATTTTCAGTTAGATTTAGGTATGACAATAAGTTTTGCGCCTTGTACTTTTTTGACGGTGACTATACTGTCTTTGGGGATAATTGTATCTTTATCCTCAGAAACAGCGCTCCAGTCAACGCCTTTCAAAGTAACTCTTCCGGTGCCGATGCTTTCGTTTATGTCCTCGATAACGACAGCGCTTTCGCCGACATCGAGTTCTGCGTTAGTAGAAACGGGAGCCTTGCGGGCACGCCATTTTCGCAGGAACGGGAATGTGAGAGCGAGAAAAACGCCAGAGGTCACAGTGAAAACTGCAAACTGTACAATAAAGCTTGCATCGAAGAAGAACGAACTAAGCATAGCGAACAGCGCTCCTACTGCAAACCATATTGATACCAGCTGGACTGAAGCGATCTCGGCAATAACGAAAAAAGCAAATATAACAGCCCAAGTCAGCACATCCATGACGCGAACCCCCTTTCTTGATATTTGTAGTAATCCCTACGCTTATATTCTATCACAAGTTTTTACGGATTTCAATAGTTTTTTGAAAATTTCATCATTTGAACACAAAAAAAGTTCATTCGAACTCATTTATGCAGCATAATGCCCTCTGCTTGCATATGGGTATTGACTTTGAGGTCAATTAAGGTTATAATAATAATGTATATGCTTCCGGAGAATGCATACAATATCTCAGAATAATGTATGTCAGGAAGTGTTGAAATGGACAAAGATAAGAAAAATGAAAGTTCTGAGACTGAGGAACGTCTCGAAGAGGCTGAACTCATTGAAAAAAACGGTCAGACTGTCTCGCAGAATTCAAAGCATCTGATCCATTGCCTGTCTGTGATCGGTCAGATAGAAGGACACTATGTCCTTGCGGAACAGAACAAGACTACACGGTATGAGCACATCATCCCTGCTCTTGTTGCGATCGAACAGGACAGAAGCGTTGAAGGTCTGCTCATAATACTCAATACAGTCGGCGGTGATGTTGAAGCAGGTCTTGCTATCGCTGAACTGATCTCAGGGATGAAGATACCAACTGTGTCGCTTGTTGTCGGCGGAGGACATTCGATCGGTGTTCCGCTTGCCGTAAGCGCAAAGAGATCGTTCATAGTTCCGACAGCTTCGATGACTATCCATCCGGTGCGTATGAACGGTACGGTCCTCGGAGTTCCGCAGACTCTTTCGTATTTCGATAAAATGCAGGACAGGATAGTTAATTTCGTTCTGCGGAACAGTAATATAAGCGAAGCGGATTTCCGCCGGCTGCTTACAAATACTCAGGAACTCGTTATGGATGTCGGAAGCGTTATTGAGGGCGATAAAGCTGTTGAACTTGGTCTTATTGATTCGCTTGGAAGTCTCAGCGACGCTATGGAGTGTCTATATGCCATGATAGAGGAGTCTCCTAAACGCTATGAATGAATACTGCGGACGCATTGCGTCCATACATATAAATATAAAACCGGTCAAGCCGGAACAGAACAAAATCGGAGGAGAAAATGGCAAAGTCTAAAAAGAATACATCTCAGCGTCCTGCGCCTGCGCCGCAGCCTGAAAGCCCTAAGGACGAAAAGCAGGCACAGCTGAAAAATGATCAGAACCAGTTCTGGTCGATAATACTTTTTGCTTCGGGCATACTTACAGCGCTTATGGTGCTGATAACCGGTTCTGCCGGATGGTATGCGATACATAAGTTCCTGCTGGGAATGTTTGGCTTGGCAGCGTTCTTTGTGCCTATGATACTTATATACACAGCTATACAGATAGGAATGGAACGCAGTCAGAGATGCGTTTCAGGAAGAGCAGTGTGGGGGATCGCTCTCATGTTCCTTACAAGTGCTGCGATACAGGTATTCTTTGTCGGAGATATTTCGGGAGAGAATCTGACGGATAAAATAGCGAATCTGTATACTGATGGTGCAGATATACGCGGCGGCGGAGTTGCAAGCATCATAATTGCCGGAATACTGATAAAAGCGTTTGGCAGTATTGGGGCTAAGATAATAACAGTTATTATGTTTTTCGTGTTCGGAATGCTGCTCTCAGGTCTCGGACTTATTGATTTCCTTAATTCACTTTCGCACCCTTTCAGATTCATCGGAAAGTGCTTCAAGGGCTTCCAGAGCATACTGATGGGCGGAGAATTCACAGATGCTTTTGAAGAGGAAGACGTTTATGACGATGAAAAAGAAAAGAAGAGTTTCGCTAAAGACCTTGAAGCGATCGACATAGTAAATAATAAGAGAAATCAGGAAAAACTCAACGCCGGATCTTATCCGGAAGTGCCTGTTTCTGAGCAGAAGGCAATACCTGTAAATGTTCCGATAGTTCATGATTCACGGGGCGGTGAGGACTTCCTTTTTGATATCCCGCTTCCTACCGATCACCTTATACCGCCTGAGCCGCAGGAAAAAGCTGCGCCTAAAAAGAGCCGCGCTTCCAAGAAGGATGAGCAGCTTGACGAAGGTCTTGAATCGCTCATCGCAAGAGAGGCTGAGCATAAGCGTATAGGTCCGGACATTCCTATTGATATTCCGGTCACAGAAGAAAAGGAGCCCGAAACCAAGAAAGAGGCAATATATATACTTCCTTCGCTTGATCTTCTGTCAATGCCTCAGATCAAATCAGACAGTGCAGCAGCTGCTTCGGAAATGCGTGAAAAAGCAGAGATCATTGTAAACACTCTCAAAAGCTTTGGTGTTGAGGTTCGTATCAAGGACATCTTCCGCGGACCTTCAATAACCCGTTATGAGATACAGCCCGGACCGGGTGTCAAGGTCTCGAAGATCAAGGGACTTGAGGACGATATTGCACTTAATCTTGCAGCTCAGGGCGTAAGAATAGAAGCCCCTGTCCCCGGAAAATCAGTAGTCGGAATCGAGGTGCCGAACTCCAACAAGGACATGGTAACTCTCAGGGAGATACTTTCCTCTTCTGATTTCAAGAATGCCGAAAGTAAGCTTACTTTCGCGGTCGGTAAGGACATCGCCGGCAATGTTATCCTCGGAGACATCACAAAAATGCCTCATGTTATAATCGCAGGTACTACCGGTTCCGGTAAGTCAGTCTGCACACGTTCGATAATTATGAGTATACTTTATAACGCACGTCCGAATGAAGTAAAGCTCATACTTATAGATCCTAAAATGGTTGAATTCAAGGTGTTTGACGGCATCCCGCATCTTCTTATCCCTATCGTCATCGACGCTAAAAAGGCTGCCGGTGCGCTGAACTGGGCTGTTACGGAAATGATGCGCCGATACACTATCTTCTCGGAGATAGGCGCAAACGACCTTAAATCATATAACGCTATGGCGGACAAGGATCCCGAAATGGACACAATGCCGCAGATAGTTGTATTCATAGATGAGCTTGCTGATATGATGCTTGTTGCCGGAAAAGAGGTCGAGGACTCTATATGCCGTCTCGCGCAGATGGGACGTGCTGCCGGTATGCATCTTGTAGTTGCAACTCAGCGTCCTACCACGGATGTTATTACAGGTCTTATCAAGGCAAATATCCCGAGCCGTATTGCACTCTCAGTTATGTCGCAGGTGGATTCGCGTACTATCATTGATACAGCGGGTGCGGATAAGCTTCTCGGTAACGGCGATATGCTGTATATGCCTATCGGAATGAACAAGCCGCTGCGAGTTCAGGGCTGTTTTGCTTCAAATAAGGATATAACCGCTACACTTGACTTTATCAAGCCGCAGTGCGAAGTACACTATGATCCTGAAGCTGAAAAGGCTGCGGAGGAATATGAACTTAAAGGCAAGGGAAGCGACAATGATACTGACGATGGCTTTGCAGCCTCCGGTTCTGATGAGGACTTCGTTGAACGTGCTATGGAGGTTGCGGTAAATGCAGGTCAGCTTTCGACTTCAATGCTTCAGCGTAAACTGAAACTCGGCTACGCAAGAGCCGCAAGGATCATGGATGAACTTGAAGAACGCGGAGTTATCGGACCGAGTGAGGGCGCAAAGCCAAGACGTGTCCTCATGTCAAGGATGCAGATGGATGAGCGCCGTATGCGCCGCGAAATGGAATGAGCAGAAACTGAACGGAGGTGATGTCATGTACGAAGGTTTTCTTCCGACGACCAGAAAAGAAATGGATGAACTGGGAATAGAGCAGTTTGACTACATTTATATAACCGGAGATGCCTATGTGGATCATCCGAGCTTCGGTGCAGCTATTGTTACACGTCTTATCGAATCAATGGGCTTCACAATAGGCGTTATTGCTCAGCCGGACTGGCATACAGACCGTGATCTCCGGAGATTCGGTGCGCCGAAATATGCCTTCCTCGTGACAGCCGGAAATATAGATTCAATGGTCGCTCATTATACTGCCGCAAAGAGAAAGCGCTCCGATGATGCTTATTCTCCCGGCGGGCTTGCGGGAAAACGACCTGACAGAGCGGTCATAGTCTACTGCCAGAAGCTGCGCGAGTATTTCGGGGATATTCCGATAATCATAGGCGGACTTGAAGCTTCACTGAGACGCTTTGCACATTATGACTACTGGGATGATGCTGTAAGACCTTCCGTGCTTCTGGACAGCGGTGCTGATATGCTTATGTACGGCATGGGCGAGCATCAGATACAGGAAGTCTGTAAGCGGCTTGCTGATGGCGAGAATATCGCTGATATACATGATGTCCGCGGAACGTGCTATCTTACCGAGCCGGTGAATACCCCTATCGGAGCGGCACAGTGCCCGTCCTTCGAGCAGGTGCGCGACAAAAAGAATGAGTATGCCAAGGCTACGAAAATACAGTATGACTGGCAGGACGAGGTCTATGGCAAGATAATAATACAGCGCCACGGAAAACTCATGCTGGTGCAGAATCCGCCGGCTTACAGTCTTACAACAGAGGAGCTTGACCACATTTACAGCCTGCCATATACAAGAGCCGTTCATCCTTCCTATGATTCTCAGGGCGGAGTTCCGGGAATTGAAGAGGTAAGGTTCTCGATAACGCATAACCGCGGATGTTTCGGCTACTGCAATTTCTGCTCGATAGCGCTTCATCAGGGCAGAAGGATAACCGTAAGAAGTGAGGAATCCGTACTTGCAGAGGCTGAACGGATAACTAAAATGCCCGATTTCAAGGGATACATACACGATGTCGGAGGTCCGACTGCCAATTTCCGTCACACATCCTGTGAAAAGCAGCTGACCAAAGGACTGTGCATGGGAAAAAAGTGTCTTGCACCTAAACCATGTCCGGCGCTGAAAGCCGATCATACCGAGTATCTTGCAATGCTGCGCAAGATACGTAAGATAAAAGGGATAAAGCGCGTTTTTATACGCTCCGGTATTCGCTATGATTACCTTATGCAGGATAAAAACGATGAATTCATGCGAGAACTCATAAAGTACCACGTCAGCGGACAGCTGAAAGTTGCTCCGGAGCATTGCTCGGCAGTAGTCCTTGATAAAATGGGGAAACCGCATATTGAGGCGTATAAAGCCTTTCAGAAGCGTTTCTATGAGATAACTAAGGGCATGGGAAAGGAGCAGTATCTCGTTCCGTATCTTATGTCGTCGCATCCCGGAAGCACTCTGAATGAAGCAATAGACCTTGCGCTGTTCCTCAGGGACAATAAGATACGTCCGGAACAGGTGCAGGATTTCTATCCGACTCCCGGAACTATCTCGACCTGTATGTTCTATACGGAGCTTGATCCCTATACTATGGAGAAGGTATATGTGCCTAAAACTCCAAAGGAAAAGGCGATGCAGAGAGCTCTTCTGCAATATTTCAGACCTCAGAACAGAGAGATAGTCCTTGAAGCGCTAAAGACTGCCGGAAGACGCGATCTTATCGGAAGTTCACCAAAATGTCTCGTTGAGGATATTCCGCATACTGACCGGAAGGGCGGTGACAGCAAATGGCAGAACAGAAAAAGTACCGCATCTCGTCCGAACAGAGGAAAAGACTCCAGAACAGCGCCAAAACACGGAAAAAGCCAGAACAGAAGAAGAAAAGGAAAAAGCTGATAAGTATCCCCGTATTGCTGCTGTTTGCGGCAATAGTCACATTTCTTTATTTTTATAACAAAAGGCCGCGGAAGTATCTCGCTGCGGATGATACCCTTGCAGTTCATTTTATTGATGTCGGTCAGGGGGATTGTACGCTGCTTGCGGCTGACGGCGAGATAATGCTTGTTGACTGCGGCGAATACCAGTATGCTCCTGATGTTGTGGACTACCTCAATGACCGCGGAGTAAAGCGGATAGATCATCTTGTGGCAACTCATCCGCATTCTGACCATATGGGCGGAATGGCACGTATCATTGAGGAATTTGATATTGGTGAGGTAATAATTCCTCATATTGATGAAAAGGATGTCCCGACAGCTGTGTTCTTTGAAAAGTTTCTGGATGCCTGCGAAGAGGAAGGGTGTCCGGTAAATGAAGCGGAGGTCGGCAGCAAGATACATATCGGTGATGCGGTTGCTGAGATAATTGCTCCGAACAGTGATTCCTACGATGATGTGAATAACTACTCGATAGCGCTTATGGTCGATCACGGCAGGAAGAGCTTCCTGCTTACAGGCGATGCTGAAAGTCTTTCTGAGCATGAAATGATAGGGAAAGGATACCTTCATCATGTGGACGTATACAAGGCTGGTCATCACGGAAGCAGTTCATCTTCATCAAAAGCTTTACTGAATGAGATAACTCCTGATGCTGTTGTAATTTCCTGCGGTGCAGGCAATTCCTACGGACATCCGGCGGATTCGGTATTGAAGCGCATTTCAGAGTATACAAAGAACATATACCGCACTGATATTGACGGCAGTATAGTATTTGAGTCCGATGGTGAAAAAGTCAGGCTTATGACAGAGAGGTAATTATGACTGTTATCGAAAGATTTGAGGGCGATTACGCTGTTATTGAGATCGACGGCGTTATGTCTGAGATAAAAAGAGAGCAGCTTCCCGGAAATGCTTCTGAGGGGGATGTGATCGAAGATTCCGGGAGCGGCTGGCGCGTCAACACTGAAGCAACTAAACAGAGAAGGGCAGCAGTCCGCAGGAAGCTGGACAGGCTGATCAGGAAGAAAAATGACTGATACTATTATTATAGGCGGCGGAGCGGCTGGATGCTTTGCGGCAGTTCATGCGGCAAGACTCGGCAAGAACGTCACGCTTTTTGAAAAAAATGAAAAACTCGGCAGAAAACTGCGTATTACAGGCAAGGGAAGATGCAATGTCACTAACGATTCGCCGGCTGAGGAGCATATGAAGAATATACCGGTTAATCCGCGTTTCCTTTATAGTGCATTCTCAATGTTCAGTGCGGAAGACACAAAGGCGTTTTTTGAGGAGCTCGGAGTTCCACTGAAAACCGAACGCGGCAACAGAGTTTTCCCTGTAAGCGATAAGGCAGATGACATCGCGGACGCTCTTTCCCGTGAAATGAAAAATCTTGGTGTAAAGGTGGTAAAGAGTCGTGTGAGCGGTCTTATCATCGAGGACGGTATATGCAGCGGAGTTGTTTCCGGCGGTAAGGAATACCGCTCAGGCAGTGTGCTTATCGCCTGCGGAGGAAAATCCTATCCTAATACCGGCTCGACCGGAGATGGTTACACCCTTGCTGAACAAGCCGGACACACTGTCACTGAACTCAAGCCGAGTCTTGTGCCGCTTGAATCTCCTGACAAATATTGTGCGGAGATGATGGGGCTGTCACTCAGAAATGTCACACTTACTTTATTTGACGGAAATAAGCCTATTTACAGCGAAATGGGAGAGATGCTGTTCACTCATTTCGGTATATCAGGACCTCTTGTACTGAGTGCAAGCTCGCACATCAGAACTATGGAAAAAGGACGTTATACCGCTAAGATAGACCTTAAACCAGCGCTTTCACCGGAACAGCTTGATGCAAGGATCCAGCGTGATTTCGCAGAAAATCTCAATCGTGATTTCATCAATGGCATACGTAAGCTGTTGCCGGCTAAACTGATACCTGTCGCGGTAAGGCTTTCGGGAATACCGGCTGAGCAGAAGGTCAATGGCATAACTAAGGAACAGAGACGTAAATTCGGTGAATTGATAAAAGCGTTTCCGGTGCGTATCTCAGGATTCCGTCCGATAGATGAAGCAATTATAACAAGCGGCGGAATATCGGTAAAGGAGATCTCTCCGAAAACAATGGAGTCGAAGCTTGTTCCGGGACTTTTCTTTGCAGGCGAGGTCATAGATGTGGACGCTTACACCGGCGGATTCAATCTGCAAATTGCTTTTTCGACTGCATATGCAGCGGCTATGTGCCTTTGAAAGAGGGAAAAGATGAGTACATTAGGAAATATAATATGGTTTTTGCTCGGCGGACTTATCGCCGGTATGTGCTGGCTGATAGCCGGTTTGCTGTGCTGTATCACGATAATCGGCATACCGCTTGGCATACAGTGCTTCAAGTTTGTGGAGCTGTCGTTTTTCCCGTTCGGAAAGGATATACAGTTCAGCAGCGGCACAGCAAGTGTTCTTATAAATATATTGTGGCTGTTGATATTCGGCTTTGAAATGGCTCTGATATTCGCGGTTATCGGACTGTTATTCTGCATAACTATAATAGGTATACCCTTCGGACTTCAGATGTTCAAATTTGCCAAGCTTGCACTGATGCCGTTTGGTGCACAGATAGTCATAAATCAATAAATAATAATTATAATAAAAGGAGAAATAATTATGAAAAACATCAACATTGCGATCGACGGACCTGCCGGTGCAGGAAAAAGTACAATAGCTAAAATGGTATCCGCAAAACTCGGATACATTTACGTTGACACAGGTGCGCTTTACCGTACTATCGCGCTTTATATCACTGAGAACAACATTCCCGATGACAAGATCGAGGAATCGCTCCCGAACGCAAACGTTTCACTTAAATTCATCGACGGCGCACAGAGAGTATTCCTCGGTGACAAGGATGTTTCCGAACTCATCAGAACCCCTGAGATCTCTATGGCAGCTTCGCGCACTTCCGCTATTCCGGCTGTAAGAAAGTATCTTTTTGGCACACAGCAGAAGATAGCTGCCGAGAATAATGTTCTCATGGACGGCAGAGACATCGGTACAGTAGTTCTTCCGAACGCTGATGTAAAGATATTCCTCACAGCTTCCGCAGAGGAACGTGCAAACCGCCGTTACAAGGAACTTGCTGAAAAGCCGGGATGTCCTACATATCAGGAGATACTTGACGACATTATCAAGCGTGACTATCAGGATATGCACCGTGAGACCGCTCCTCTCAAACAGGCAGAGGACGCTGTTCTTGTCGACACTACAACTCTCAATCTTGAAGAATCAGCAAATGAGATAGTACGCATAATCACTGAGAAGATCGGAAGTGCAGAATAATGTACGCTTTTGTAAAATTTCTGGTCAGGTGCTATTTCAGACTGTTTTTCAATCTGAAAATTGAAGGCAGAAAGAATATCCCGAAGGGCGAAACTGTCATATACGCTTCAAATCACCGCAGTTACTATGATCCGCCGCTTGTTGGCTGCGGAAGCAGGGGCAAGCTCTGCTTCATGGCGAAGGAAGAACTCTTTGAGAAGAAGCTTTTTGCGTGGCTGATACGTACTCTCGGAGCATTTCCGGTATCAAGAGGCAAAGGCGATACGGGAGTTATCGACACTGCTGTGGAAAAGCTTAACAAGCGCAGCCTGATGATATTTCCGGAGGGTACACGCTCGAAGGACGGTAAAGTCGGCAGGGGACATACCGGCGCTGCACTTATTTCGGCACGTTCCGGAAAACGGATCGTACCGGTAGGCGTGGTTTATGAAGGCAAGCTGGGATTCCGTACAAAAGTCACTTTAAAGTATGGCGAGCCGATTGATCCGGCAGAGTATGCTGAGGTGTGCGACACACCTAATCCGCGTCAGCTCGTAAAACTCAAGAACCGCTATATGGCTGACATAAAGCTCCTTGTTGAGGGCGAACCTGAGCCTTTGCCGGAAGCTGCTGAAACAGTAACGGAGGACAAAGAAAATGAGTAAGGTAACGGTAGCGAAGTCTGCGGGCTTCTGTTTCGGAGTTGACAGAGCGGTCAGGATGGTTTACAGCGAGCTTGAAAACAATACAAAGGTAGCAACTCTCGGACCGATAATCCATAATCAGGATGTTGTCAACGATATGCAGCGCAAGGGCGCGAGGATAATCAACAGTGTTGATGAGATCAATGAAGGTGAGACCGTGGTCATACGCTCACACGGCGTTGGCAAGGAGGTATACGATCAGATAGCGGCTAAGGGCAACCGTATGCTTGATGCGACCTGTCCGTTTGTTGCGCGTATTCACAAGATCGTAGCCGAGAAAACTGCTGAGGGATATTTTATCCTTATCGCAGGAGACGCATCGCATCCCGAAGTTCAGGGGATAGTTGGGCATTGTGACCAAAATCATCTTGTTTTTAAGGATAATTTTGAACTAAAAGACTTTTTTGAAAAAAAGTATACAAATTTGAAAAAAAAGCTTGCAATTGTCGCACAAACAACGTATAATATTGTAGTATGGGATGAGTGTTTAAACGTGATCCCGAAAGACGATCCGGATATAGTTATCTTCGATACTATATGCAATGCAACTGATACAAGACAGTCTGACGCGGCTGAACTTGCAAAGAATTCGGATTTGATGCTCGTTGTCGGAGGCAGGCACAGTTCAAATACAGTCAAGCTGTATGAGGTGTGCAGCCGCTACTGCAAAACGTATCATATTGAGAATTCGGACGAACTTCGGAATTTGAAACTTCCCGCTGCCGATAAAATCGGCATTACCGCTGGCGCATCTACTCCGGCGTACATAATCAAGGAGGTACAAACCAAAATGGCAGAAAATGAAATTCTTGCAGCTAATCAGGATGAGGAGATCGATTTCGCTCAGGCTATCGACGAATCATTCAAAAAAATACATACAGGAGAGAAAGTTAAAGGCACAGTTGTTGCTGTAAATAATACAGAAGCTATCGTTGACCTCGGCACAAAGCACACAGGTTATGTTGCTCTTGATGACCTTACAGACGATTCAACTAAGAAGCCTGCTGACATCGTAAGTGTTGGCGATGAGATCGAACTCATCGTTATCAAGGTAAACGATGCTGAGGGTACCTGCGCTCTTTCCAAGAGAAAGGTTGACGAGCAGGCTGGCTATGAGAAGATCCTCAAGGCTAAGGAAGAGGGTACTGTTCTCGAAGGCGTTGTTCAGCACGTTGTTAACAAGGGTGTAACTCTTAACGTTCTCGGTGTAAGAGTATTTATCCCTGCTTCACAGACAGGTCTTCCAAGAGGCGCTGAACTCGATCAGCTTCTCAAGCAGAAGGTAGAGTTCACAATTATCGAGGTTACTGAAGGCAGAAAGAGAGCAGTAGGCTCTATCAAGGCTGTTCAGAACGCTAAGAAGGCTGAGGCTCAGGCTAAGTTCTGGGAAACAGCTGAGGTTGGCGCTACATACACAGGTAAGGTAAAGTCACTTACAAGCTTCGGCGCATTCGTTGATCTTGGCGGAATTGACGGTATGGTTCATATTTCCGAACTCTCATGGAAGCGCATCAAGCATCCGAGCGAGGTCGTAAACGTTGGCGATACTCTTGAGGTTTACATCAAGGATCTCAACCGCGAAGAGAACAGGATCTCTCTTGGCTACAAGAAGACTGAGGACAATCCATGGGAGATCTTCAAGGCTAACTATCAGGTAGGCGATGTTGTTAAGGCAACTATCGTTTCTATCACAAGCTTCGGTGCTTTCGCACGTATCATCGACGGAGTTGACGGTCTTATCCACATCTCTCAGATCGCTGACAAGAAGGTTGAAAACGTTAAGGACATCCTTACAGTAGGCGACGAGGTTGATGTTAAGATCATTGACATTGATCATGAATCAAAGAGAATCAGCATCTCAATGCGTGCTCTTCTTGACGAAGGCGATAATGCAGAAGAGGCTGACGATGAAGCTGCTGACACAGACGCTGAATAATCAATAAATATGTGTATGCTGCAATTGGTGCAGCAGGGTAATAATTTGTAAATGCTGAGCCATAGTATTTCTGGAAGCTTTCAGGAATACTATGGCGCTTTTTGATATACAGGAATGGCAGAAGTGCAAAGTGTGGAATATCGCTTTTTTCTTACTCTACCGTTGGTTGATATCTCCCCATTCAACTGTTGGTGTGTTGATTTCTGCTTGGGATCAGGTATAATTGAAAGTGAAAGGAGGGCGATGCTCATGGATCAGTCTAAGATAGGAAAATTCATTTCGCAAAGACGAAAAGCACAGGGCTTGACGCAGGTGCAGCTTGCGGAAAAGCTTGGCATCACTGACAGAGCTGTTTCTAAATGGGAGACCGGCAAATCCATGCCGGACGTTTCTGTGATGATAGAGCTCTGCGAGATACTAAAAATAACAGTTAATGATCTGTTATGCGGGGAGGTCGTATCTATGGAGAAAATTAACGAAACAACAGAGAAGAATCTGCTTGAAATGATAAAGCAGAAGGAAGAAGCAGATAAGCGTCTGCTTTCGATCGAGATAGTGATAACTGTTATATCTGTGGTGTTTATGTTAACACTGCTGTTTATAGCAATATTCCTTTCGATGCAGGAATGGCTGAGGTTCCTGCTGATAGGACTGGGTGCTATAACGTTTGTTGTCGGATGTCTGTTTGCACTCAGGATCGAACAAGTCGCCGGATATTACGAATGCCAGAAATGCGGACACAAATATGTCCCGACATATCTTAGTGTGAATATGGCACAGCATTTTGGCAGAAAACGTTATATGAGATGCCCGCAGTGTCACGAAAAATCGTGGCAGAAAAAGGTTATAAGCAAGGAATAGCATCATTTCTTCCTCTAACTGAATTAACCGATAATACCCCCGGAACGCTTGGAATAAGCTCCGGGGGTATTGCTATATAAAGTCTTTATGACGTATTGTGTAAATAAATATCGCAGTATAGCACGATATGTCAGTTAGCAAGTATAATATATCATTGAAAAGCTGCCGTTTTTGAATTATAATAATATCAGCAGGATGAGAAATAAGGCTTTCTGATATGGGGATTGATTCAGACAGCCTTGCGATTTGACAGTCGTTCAGCGATTGGACTGGAGGAACTTATATGAGAAATATTCTGATGAAAAAGAGGGCAGCTTCTATTGCTGCGGCAGCAGTGCTTACAATTTCGGGCGTAACTGCTCCTATCGGCGGTAAAATGCTGCTGATTTCCGAAACCGGAACTGTAACCTCAGCAGCTGCTGAGAACAGTGTGAAATTTCTGAATACGGTCGGATATGACGAAGCAATGTACGCAACATGGTCATCCGTTAATGGTGCAAGCGGATACAATGTTTACGTTGACGGCGTAAAGCTTGATGATATGCTCATAAGGCAATATAAGGGCTATATGAGGGCTGATGCTCTGGGGCTCAAATCCGGCAGCCATAAACTCAAGGTCGTACCTGTAATAAACGGTCAGGAGGACAATTCAAAGTCTGCGGAAACAACTGCATCAGCTTACGCTAATGACCGCTCCGGCTTCGGATTTGTGAATGGTACATCTTCCGGCGCTTATAACGAGGATGGCACACTAAAAAACAATGCAAAAGTAATTTATATCACTAACAGCACTAAAGATACTGTTACCGCTTCTTTTCCGGATAAGAACGGTAAGGATGCAACTTATACCGGTATACAGAATATCATAACCGGTCTGAAAAGCAATAATAAGGTCGGACCTGTTGTGCTCAGATTTATCGGCAATATCGAGGATCCGGCAAATATGCCTAAGGGTGACCTGTATGTTGACGGAGTTACCTGCGGTCTTACTATCGAGGGTATCGGCAATGATACTACATTCAATGGCTTCGGACTGGTTCTGAAGGGCTGCTCGAATGTTGAGGTCAGAAATCTCGGCTTCATGAACTGTAACAGCTCCGAGACCGATGACTGCGGACTTCAGCAGGCTAACGATCATGTATGGGTACACAACTGCGACTTCTTCTATGGTGATGCAGGTTCGGATGCAGATCAGAAAAAGGGTGACGGTGCTCTTGATACCAAAAAGTCCACCTATATCACACATTCATATAATCATTTCTGGGATAACGGAAAGTGCAATCTTCAGGGAATGAAGGATGAAACAACCTCGAATTATATTACTTACCACCATAACTGGTACGATCATTCCGATTCACGTCATCCGAGGATAAGGACCTGTACAGTTCATGTTTACAACAACTATTTCGATGGCAACGCAAAGTACGGTATAGGCGCTGCACTTGGCTGCTCGGTATTTGTTGAGAACAACTATTTCAGAAACTGTGCAAAGCCTATGATAATCGCAAGTCAGGCAAGTGACCTTGACAGCGAGGGCAAATCTACTATGTCAGGCGAGAGCGGCGGTATCATTAAGTCGTTCGGTAACTATATGACAGGTCAGAAGAGTTACGTAACATATCAGCAGAATAATACAGATTTTGATGCATATGAGGCTTCTTCAAGAAATGAGAAAGTGCCTTCAGGGGTAGCTGCTAAGTCGGGCGGCTCAGTTTACAGTAATTTTGATACTGATGCAAGTCTCATGTACAATTATTCACCTGACAAGCCAGATGACGTTCCGGCAAAGGTGACTGCTTATGCCGGACGTGTTGACAGCGGCGACTTCAAGTGGAAATTCGATAATTCTGTTGATGATGCAAGCTACGCTGTCAATGAGGCACTGAAGAGTGCGCTCGTATCTTACAAGGACAGCATAACTGCTATCGGCAGCAGCTTTAAACAGGACGATTCAGAGCCGCCTGTTGTAACAACTGAGCCGGTTGTTACTGACATCCCTGTAACTACACAGACGGAGATAGTTACCACCACAGCATCTGATCACGAAATTGATGTACCTATCACAGGCGGAGATGTCATTTATGCTTCTCCGGACGGAAATGGTGACGGAAAGAGCGTAGATTCACCGACCAATGTAATTAAAGCTATAAATGCAGTTAAGCCCGGCGGATATATCTACCTGCTCGGCGGTACATACAGATTTACAGAGACAATAGATATTGCTGAGAGTAATTCGGGAACAGAAGGAAAGTACAAGACTATTGCTGCTTACCAGAACGCCGAAGTAAAGTTCGATTTTACCGGTCAGGTCGTTGATGCAAGTGCAAGAGGATTTGTCCTTGAAGGTTCTTACTGGCACTTCTACGGCTTTGAGATATGCAATGCTGGCGATAACGGTATGCTTCTTGCAGGCGACAACAATATCATCGAAAAGATGGTATTCAACGGAAATCAGGATACAGGTCTTCAGGTGTCGAGGCTCAATGGTTCTTATAATAGTATCTCACAGTGGCCTTCTTACAACCTTATCAAGAACTGTACTTCCAAGAACAACTGCGACGACAAAACAATGGAAAATGCTGACGGTTTCGCAGCTAAGCTTACCTGCGGCGAGGGTAATGTATTTGACGGATGTATGTCATATAACAATTCCGATGACGGCTGGGATCTCTATGCTAAGGAGGCAACTGGTCCGATCGGCGTTGTAACTATCAGGAACTGTATCGCATTCCGAAACGGATTCACAGAAAGCGGAAAGGGCTACGGAGGATGTGACGGAAACGGATTCAAACTCGGCGGCGGCGGAGTAGGTACTCGTCACATCGTTGAGAACTGTCTTGCATTTGAGAACCTTAACTGCGGATTTACCGATAATAACAACCCTGAGTTCGGAGTTCTCAGGAACTGTACAGCTTATAACAACGGCATAGGCGGCAACGGAAAGGCTAATTACTTCGTATACAGAAGTTCAGCTTCAGCCGACATCCAGAATATTATTACTTATTATAATACATCTAAGGTTTCAAAGACAAATGCGGCAGGTATCAAGCTTGCAAACGATAAATTCAAGGGCGTTGTGAAGAATGCGCTCTACTGTAATAATAAGTATTATTACAGTCAGGGCTCCTTCAATGCGGACGGTAAACAAGCACAGGTAGGCAATGTTGTAACTCCGTCTGATTCGGACTTCATAACGCTGAGTGTTGCGGCTATGGGAACAGATTTCGATAAGGTATGGCGAAATGCTGACGGTGCACCTGCACCAAGCGGTTTTGCAGAAACGACCTCAAACGGAAAATATGCTTCTCTTGGCTATCATATGGCAAACGGCGTAAATCAGACAGCAACTCCGGATCCATACGCTCATGGTACAGATCCTGAGATTCCGCCAACTACTGAACCAGTTACCGCAGAGACCGGCAAAAAAGGCGATGCCAACTGCGATAACGAGGTTGATATGTCTGATGTGGTAATGGTAATGCAGGCTTGTCTGAATCCGATGAAATACGGGATCGACGGCACAAGCGAAGACCGTATAACACCTGACGGCGAGATCAACGGAAATGTTGACGGAAATGAAGTTCTTACTCCTAATGATGCTCTTATAATACAGAAGTTTACCCTCAATCTTATTACAAGCTTCTGATCTCACAGGACATTCTCCCCTAATAAATATAATGATATAATGAAGAGAGAGACTGAAAGGTCTCTCTCTTCATTTATGGATTAATTTGCTGCATTTCTATTGACAAAAAACAAATAATATTGTATAGTAAAAATGTATAGGTGCGCGGAGACGTACTTAAATATTTTTTATTACGAGAGGGGTAATTAAAATGAATCTAAAAAGGATAACAGCGGCATTTTCTGCACTGGCACTTTCAGCCGGTATCGCTACCGCATATCCGGCACCGGCAAATGCGCCGATAACAGCTAATGCTGCCGGATCGAAGTATGACTATGGTGAAGCACTTCAGAAGTCGATGTTCTTCTATGAGGTGCAGCAGGCTGGTAAGCTTCCGGACTGGAACCCGGTTCAGTGGAAAGAAGATTCTATGGTCGATGAAGACGGCAATGAGACCGATGTCTGCAAGGGCGGCTGGTTCGATGCAGGCGACCACTTCAAGTTTACACTTACAAATGCTTACTCAGCTGCTATACTTGCATGGGGATATCTTGAATACAAGGATGCTGTTGACAAGCAGGGACTCGGCGAGACTTACCGCAATAATGTCCAGTGGGGACTCGATTATCTCATGCAGTGCGACAGAGGTAATAAGATAATCGGTACGATCGGTGACTTCTCCGGCGGTTCTACCGACCATAACATCTGGTGCAGCTCTGAGGTTTATCTCCGTAAGCATCATCTTAACGGCGGCGATTGGGAACGTCCGTATGATGAGATAGCAGATTCCACCACAATGGCTCTTTCAGCAGCTGCTCTTGCTGAGGGCTACCTCATGTTCAAGGATACCCAGCCTGCTAAGGCAAAGGCTTATCTCGAGCAGGCTGAAACATATTTCAAGACTGCCGATAAGATAAGAGATAATGAAAACGGTGCTATGGGTGATATGTATAAGCCTTCTTCATGGGTAGATGACTGTATGTTTGCTGCTATCTGGCTTTACAGAGCAACAGGTGAGCAGAGCTATATGGACAAGGTCGAGAAGGAATACATCCCGTTATTCCCGCTTGAGGATCAGTCAACTGATAAGAAGTTCACATGGGGATTATGCTGGGATGATACCTCACAGGGTGCGGCTCTCCTCTATGCACAGGAGACTGGCAATCAGGAATGGATAGATCATGTTGAGAAGCACCTTAAATACTGGACAGACGGCGTTGGCGACAAGAAGATCGCTTATACTCCTGACGGTATGGCATGGCTTTTCAGCTGGGGACCTGCACGTCACGTTAGTGCTACCTGCTGGCTCGCTAAGCTTGCCTGTGATACTATCTTCAAGGATAACAGCGCTGTTCAGGATAAGTACAACACATGGGCAAAGGGACAGATGGATTACATCTTCGGCGATAATGATCTTGGACTGAGTTATGTTCTTGGTATGGGCGAAAAGCAGCCTACTGCTTTCCACCACAGAACAGCTTCCGGTATCCACGATGACCACTGGAACGAGCTTGGTAAGCCATCAGGCGGCAATGAGGGCTGGCAGACAGAGTATGCACATACTCTTTACGGTGCTCTCGTCGGCGGACCTGACAAGTCTGGTGAATATATCAATGAAGTCGGAAAGTTTGAGTATTCAGAGGTAGCTATCGACTATAACGCAGGCTATACAGCTTGTCTCTGTGCACTCGTTGACGATTACGGCGGAACAACAGATCCTTCGTTCCCGCCTAATGAAGAGCCGACATGGCCTGAGTGGCCGGTTGCAGCCGTTATCAACGGTACACCTGCAAAGAGCTACACTGAGATCAAGGCTTGGGCTATGAACCACACTGCTTGGCCGGCAAGAGTTGCAAAGGATATGGAGTATCGCTACTTCTTTAATATTTCTGAACTTATCGAGAACGGTCTTTCGGTAGATGACATAAAAGTCGAGGGCAAGTCACAGCAGTATAAGGAAGGCGAGGCTGGTTATGCAACAGTCAGCGGTCCTTACAAATATGAGGGGGATCCGACAGGAAATACCTACTATGCAAGCATCAAGTTTGAGGATGGCAGAGTTATTCAGCCTACCGGTCAGACTGAGCACCGTGATGAGGTACAGTTCCGTGTATCTATTCCGGACGCTATCGACGGCAAATCAACAGACGGCGCATGGGATGTTTCAAACGACTGGTCTTACGCAGGACTTGGCGATACCGACAGTCTCAAGAGTGAAGAAGCTCTTAACACACATATGCCTATGTATGTAAACGGCGTTCTTGTTTGGGGCGAAGAGCCGGACGGAACAGTTCCTACAAAGTCTGATTATGTTCCTACACGTTCAGCACAGAAGGGCAGCAATGCAGATGATCCTACTGAGCCTTCCGAGCCTGATACAGGAGACATTGATGCAGATCTTTACGGCGATGCAAATGATGACGGATCTGTTGATATGTCAGACGTTGTTATGGTAATGCAGGATTGTCTGAATCCTAAGAAATACGGTGTCAATGGTACAAGCAGCGAACGCATAACAGCAAAGGGTGAGGCTAACGCTGATGTTGACGGAAAAGACGGAGTTACACCTAACGATGCGCTCCTCATACAGAAGTTCACATTAAAACTCATTAGCAAATTTCCTTGCGAAGAGTAATTAATTCATAATTTGTTCATAAAGAGAGGCTTCGACCTCTCTTTATTTTTTGCCTGATGGTAAAAATGCACAAATTTTATGTGCTGCTATTAGGGAAATGAACGAATTTCCAAAAAGCTATTTACTTTTTTTCGGCGATATAATATAATTATAAATGGTAAAAGGGAGTGGTGCAGGTTCTCGAAGAACCCTTTTTATCGAATCATACAAGATATAACCGCAATGTTTGCACTGACATTGCGTTATAAATTAAACCATTTTTTAAATTAATCAGGGAGGGTAACTACAATGCACAAGAAAATAGCAAAAGCTATTACTGGCAGCCTTACCGCTGCTGCAATGCTCGCTACCAGCGCAATGACACTCATTCCTATGAGCGCTTCTGCTGGACAGCAGCTCGGACGTACTGACTTTGAGGAAGGCGCTGGTCTTCCATGGCACACCTGCGAAACAAACCCTGCTAAGCAGCACTTCGACATTGATGGCGATACTTACAATGTACACATCGATAATGAGAAGGGCCTTGAGGGTAGATGGGATCTTCAGCTTCGTCACAGAGGTCTCCACATTGAGTCAGGTCACAAATATACTATAAGCTGGGAATTCACAGCTGATACAGATGGTTGGATCTATGCTAAGATCGGTAACTATGCTGGTAAGATCGAAGTATGGCACAATATTTCTGGTCAGGCATGGCAGCCATTACAGGTTAAGGCTGGCGAAACAGTAAAGGGTACAGATACATTTACTGCTGATCAGACTCTTGATGTTGCTGAGTGGGCTTTCCACTATGCTAACCACGTTGGTACAGCAGGCGGCAATGAGCACGGCGGCTCGGATACTGGCTTCAAGAAGGGTTCAACAATCAGCTTCAAGAGCCTCTCACTCGTTGATGAAACAAGCAATGAATGGGATTTCGATAAGACAAACGAGTTCGGTGTTGTAAGACCACAGAGCAACGTTCGTCTCAACCAGGTTGGTTATTATTCAAATCTCAATAAGAAGGCTTCTTACGTAACAGATGCTTCTGAGCCGCTCGAGTTCGAGGTTCAGGATTCTTCAGGTAAGAAGGTATGGGGCGGAAAGACTACTGTATTCGGTGCAGATCCGGATTCTGGTACATCCAAGACAGAGGACATCAAGGTTGGCGATGAAACACGTACAAAGTACAAGGATACTGGTGCTAATGTACATATCATCGACTTCTCAGAGTTCACAGAGCCTGGTAAGTATACTATCTTCGTAAAGGATAGCACAGGTATCAAGGGCACACAGTCTGGTAAGACAAAGGGCGCTTACGATACAACTATCAAGGGCGATGAGGTTATCTGGAAGAACTGGGTAACAGAGAAGGACTATGTTGTTAACCGCAGCTTCGAGTTCGAGATCAGCAACGATGTTTATAAGGGACTTCTCGCTGACGCTATGAACTACTACTACCAGAACCGTTCTGGTGTTCCGATCGAAGAAAAGTACATCACATCATGCAATCCTAAGGATACAGAGCCTGATGCTGACGGAAATACAGGAAAGGCTAAGCTCGCTCACTCACAGTACGGTCACGGTACTGATACAGCTAACGTTCAGCCTGACTGGGTTAAGGCTTACATGAGCACTGACGAGATCAAGACTAAGTACTCAATCGACGGTACAGGCGGTTGGTACGATGCTGGTGACCACGGTAAATACGTTGTTAACGGCGGTGTATCTGTTTGGACACTTCAGAACGCATTTGAGTTCTCTAAGCACATCGGTAAGGATGCTAAGTGGACTGAGGATGCTATGAAGATTCCGGAAGGCGGAGATAAGGTTCCGGATATTCTCGATGAAGCAAGAGTTGAACTCGATTGGATGTTCAAGATGACTGCTACATCTGATGATCCGTACTATGATGCAGGTATGGTTTACCACAAGCTCCACGACTATAAGTGGACAGGTCTTGGTATCCACGCTTGGAAGTACGAAGGATTTGAGGACATCAAGAAGTATCGTATCGTTAAGCCAGCTACTTATGCTGCTACATTCAATATGATCGCTTGTGCTGCACAGGCTTCACGTCTCTGGGCGGACTACGATGCATCATATGCAAAGACTTGTCTTGAGAACGCTCAGAAGAGCTGGGATGTTATCTACAAGATGAAGGATAGCTGGAATGTCAAGGAAGGTAAGGCTAAGACAGATGAGAATCCGTCTGGCGATATCTACTTTGCTCCACTCGATCAGGCTATCGGCGGCGGTGCTTATGGTGACTCTTACGTAGCTGATGACGCTTACTGGGCTGCTTGCGAACTCTTCGCAACAACTGGTGATACAAGCGCTGATTACTACGACTTTATGCAGGAATATAAGAACCCGAACGACAGCACAGGCAATGATAAGGCATTCAGCCTTACATCTAACCTCGGCGGTGGTGAGAATAAGGGATCACTCAGCTCATTCAACTGGGGCTGTACATCAGGTCTTGGTACACTCTCACTTTACCTCAACTCCAAGAAGCTTACTGATGCTCAGGCTAAGAGCGTAAAGGATTCTATCGCTAAGGCTGCTGATGTTTACATCAAGGAAGAAGCTGCTCAGGGTATGGGTATTCCTTACCACGGTTCAACATTTACTGATCCGATCAACATCGGTGATGAAGTAGTTACAGGTTATGAGTGGGGTTCAAACTCATTCGTAATCAACAACGCAATCGTTATGGCTTATGCTTACGATTCAACAGGTCAGAAGAAGTACATCAACGGTGCTTCTGAGGCTATGGACTATATCTTCGGACGTAACGGTCTCTGCTTCTCATATGTAACTGGTTACGGTGATGTAACTCTTACATATCCTCACCACAGATTCTGGGCTTACGGAATTTCACCTGAATTCCCAATGGCTCCTAACGGAATCCTTTCCGGTGGTCCTGGTGCTGGTATGCAGGATCCATACATCGGCGGTCTCGGCTATAAGAGAGGCACACTCGCAAGCCAGAAGTGCTATGTTGATAGTGCTGAGTCATGGTCAACAAACGAAGTAACAATCAACTGGAATGCTCCACTTGCTTGGATGGCTTCATTCATGGATGATGTTGCTCCAAATGCTGGTGATATAGAGCCAACATCTGATGAGTCTTCAAGCAACAAGAAGATCGTTTGGGGTGACGCTAACTGCGATGGCGACGTTAATATGCCTGACGTAGTTCTCATTATGCAGGATGCACTTAACCCTGGTAAGTATGGCATTAAGGGTTCAGATACTGAAAACCGCATCACTGCAGACGGTGAGATCAATGCTGACGTTGAATCCAACGGCAACGGTATCGATCTTAAGGACGCTCTCCTTGTTCAGCAGTACACACTCAAGCTTGTTACAGACCTCACACCTGCTAATAAGAAGTAATTAACAATATTTTAAGGGACGCTTCGGCGTCCCTTATTTTTTCTATATTATCATGAGTATATGTTTGTAGATTTTAGAGTATTATGTGTGTGCGTGGGAGTACAACAAAAAGCCGTCTGGTATTAACCAGACGGCTTAATTTGCGATATTGTGATCAAACTCCGTACTTTGCAGTAGCAACTGGAACGCCAGGTCCCATAGTAGAAGTTACTGTGCAGCTCTTGAGGTATGCACCCTTAGCTGCTGCTGGCTTAGCCTTAACGATAGCTTCCATAAGAGTTGAGAAGTTCTCTTCGAGCTTAGCAGCGCCGAATGAAGCCTTACCGATAGGACAGTGGATGATGTTTGTCTTATCAAGACGATACTCGATCTTACCTGCCTTAGCCTCTGTTACAGCCTTTGCAACATCAGGTGTTACAGTACCAGCCTTCGGGTTTGGCATAAGTCCGCGAGGACCGAGAACCTTACCGAGACGACCAACGAGTCCCATCATGTCAGGTGAAGCAACAACAACGTCGAAGTCCATCCAGTTTTCCTTCATGATCTTATCAACGAGATCCTGACCGCCAACGAATTCAGCGCCAGCGGACTTAGCAGCCTCATACTTATCTTCCTTGCAGAATACGCATACACGAACAGTTTTACCTGTACCGTTAGGGAGAACAACAGCGCCTCTAACCTGCTGGTCAGCGTGACGAGAGTCAACGCCGAGACGGATGTGAGCTTCGATAGTTTCATCGAACTTAGCCTTTGCGTTCTTGCAAACTAAATCCAGAGCCTCAGCGGACTCATACTGCTTTGCATAATCAACAGCCTTAGCGCTGTCAACATATTTTTTGCCGTGTTTCATTATATTTCCTCCTATTTAAGTGGTAATACCGGCTGCTTATAGCTTAACCGGTTAGCGGAATTTTCCTCCCACCAATAGAACTCTGAACGGAACGGAAACGTTCCTTCATCATTCAATAATTAATAATTAGTCAACAACTACAACGCCCATAGAACGAGCTGTACCAGCGATCATGCTCATAGCAGCTTCGAGAGAACCTGCATTGAGGTCAGGCATTTTGGTCTCAGCGATCTTCTGAACCTGTTCTTTAGTGATATTAGCGACCTTAGTCTTGTTAGGAACACCAGAACCGCTGTTGATGTTGCAAGCCTTCTTGATAAGAACAGCTGCTGGCGGAGTCTTAGTGATGAAAGAGAATGAACGGTCAGCATAAACTGTGATAACAACAGGGATGATCATACCGATGTCGTTCTTAGTTCTCTCGTTGAATTCCTTTGTGAATGCCATGATGTTTACGCCGTGCTGACCGAGTGCCGGACCAACAGGCGGTGCAGGAGTAGCCTTTCCTGCTGCGATCTGAAGCTTAATGTAGCCAACTACTTTCTGTGCCATGTATTCGCACCTCCATAAATGTGGTAAATGGCGAGGCAAGAATTATTTTACCTCTCCCACTGAAGCCAAGCGGCTTCTTTTTGACCTGAATTAATACGATTAACGTATCAGTCCTCCACCAAGATCACCTGAGTTAAAGGCAGTGTAGTGGGGGTTTCACGACCGAACATTGAGACCAGAAGGTCAACTGAACGATCCTCGAAGTTGATGTTCTGAACGACGCCTATGAAGCCATCCATAGCAGTACCTGAGATCTGAACTCTGTCGCCGACCTTGAAGTTAGCGGTAACAGTAGAAGTATCGATACCGAAGAGCTGTTCAACTTCCTTTTCCGAAAGGGGAGTAGGCTCTGAAGCAGGACCTACGAAGCCTGTGCAGCCTCTTGTATTTCTGACAACATACCATGAATCGTCAGTAACGATCATTTTGACGAGAACATATCCCGGGAAGGTCTTGTGTTCAACGTCTTTAGATTTTCCGTCGGTATACTCTGTATCAGTCTGAGTAGGAACTCTGACTTCTTGGATGAGATCATGAAGCTTACGGTTTTCTACAACCTTTTCAATATTCTGGGCAACCTTATTTTCGTAGCCTGAATAAGTGTGGATAACGTACCACTTAGCCGCTTCTGACATAATAATCCTCCTTAGAATCCCTTATTAGTGATAGATAGCACGGAAAAGAGCGAGGAAGCCCTCATCGAGCGCACCAACGACAACAGCTGAAAGGACGATAACGCCCACAACAACGGAAGTGTTGTTTGCAACTGTCTGCTTTGTAGGCCATACGACCTTTTTGAATTCGATCTTGAGGTCCTTGAACCATTTGCCGATCTTACTCTGCTTTTTCTTCTCGGACTTCTTTTCTGAAGTTGTATCCTTAGCCATAAAAATACTCCTTCCGATCACTTAGTTTCCTTATGAAGAGTGTGCTTGCGGCAGAATTTACAATGCTTCATCATTTCGATTCTGTCAGGGTCATTCTTCTTGTTCTTCTTGGAAACGTAGTTTCTCTGCTTGCACTCAGTACAAGCCAAAGTGATTTTAACTCTCATATCGGCACCTCCTGAATTAATACTTCCTCCGGCGAGCGGAGAATAGGTTGTTTGCCTCCCTCGCGGGCAAAAAAATAATACCCCATACGAGGTAAACATATTATAACACATCCTCTTCCAAAAGTCAAGCACTTTTTTTAGTTTTTATAGGAATACTGATATTATTTCGTATTTATAATGTATGCTTCAAATTTTTAAGTCAACATATCAAACAAGTTAACATAGCGTACAATTGCCATCCCTTGACAGTTTGCATAAATTGTGATATAATAACTTTAGTAAATAGAGCAAATATACTAATTGTGATATTATAGAAGCGTTAATCGTGCAGTATTGTCCTTTGAAGGGGGGCGGAGATATGGAAGGTTTGGATGAACTTGACCTTGCGTTTAACATTTCTGCGATGCTGATAAGTTTTACTTGCTTGCTGTTTTCTGTCATGCTCCATCATGTCAATAAGATAAACAATAAGATATTTATGCTCGTTTCTATTATAATAGGTATGAATGCCTTAGGCGAGGCGTTCAGTGAGATAGCAATAATAACAAAAATGGATTCGGATTTTGTTTTCTGGATAGTACGTGTTAAGGATTTTCTCTATTTTATTACGCATCTTTCACTATGTCCGCTGTTTTACTATTATGTAGTGTGTGTAAGCGGAGCGCGTGCGTATTACCGCAATTTTGCAAACCGGTTGATAGCGGTGCTGTTTGCATTTGTGGAATTGCTTGTCCTCACGAATCCGCTGACATCGTTTGTGTATTATTATGATTCTGAAAGAAATTTCACGCGTAACTGGGCGGAATACCTGATATACGGTGTAATGACGGTATTCTTTGTGCTTGCGATATCAAGGATGAAATGTTCTTGGAGAGCACTTAACTCGAGAAAGAGGACATCACTTACTTATTTTGTAGTGCTGATAGTTATTGGCATCACAGTTCAGCTGCTATCGAGCCGGATACAGGTCGAATTAATGTCGGAATCCCTCGGACTTATCGGAATAATGTTCCTTGTTGAGAATGAGGATGACCGTATAGACGGTGATACCGGATTATATAACAGAAGAGCATTCAGAGCAGATATAAAAAGCTTCAAAGTCAACAGATGTCCGGTGTTTGTAGTTGGTATACGTATAACTAATGCTGAACTTGTATCGAAGGCAGCGGGATATGAGAATACCGATGTGATAGTATCGCTCATTGCCGAATACTTGAAATCACTGCTCCCGAAGTACAATACATACAACATAAATTCCTGTACGATCGCATTGCTTATACCTGATAAAAAGGAAGAAGAGGTAATGGGGGTTGCTGAGACTATCAGCCAGCGTTTTGATTCACAGTGGAAATACCATGATATGGAAGTTATACTGACAAACGTTATAATGATAGCTGATATTCCGGGAAGACTGAGCGGTTCTACGGCTACATTCAGTATGCTTGACGGTCCTGTGCCTGCGGATACTGATAAAAAGATACTCGCTGATACTGATCTTGAATACCTCCTCAGACGTTCGGCAGTTGAAAGCGCGGTATCACGCGGACTTGAAGAAAACAGCTTCGAGGTGCATTTTCAGCCTACCTACTATATGCGCGGAAATAAGCTTCACGGAGCTGAGGCTCTTGTGCGTATGCATGACCGTGAACTCGGAAATGTATTTCCGGATGAATTCATACCTGTTGCAGAACGTATGGGAGTTATAGACTCGATAGACGATTTTGTGCTTAAAGAGGTCTGCCGTTTTATAAAGAGCGGTATTCCGCGAAAATATGGTATGGACTGCATAAACGTCAATTTGTCCGTGCTTGAGTGCATGAAGCCGGGATTTGTTGAACATATCAACAAGATAGTTGAAGAGGCAGGAGTCGAAAAAAGCTTCCTGAATTTCGAGATAACTGAGTCAATAGCGGCTGATGATTATCTGCTGCTGAGCCGTGTTATAAGCGATCTGAAAAATGAGGGCTTCCAGTTCTCGATGGATGATTACGGAACGGGATATTCCAATATGAATGCTATACTTTCACTCAATCTTGATGTTATCAAGATAGACAAGAGTATACTTCGGGGCGCTGAACAGAGCAAGATAGGCTATATAATGCTTGAATCCAGCGTTCGTATGTTCAGACAGATGAACCGGAAGATACTTATAGAAGGCGTTGAGACTGCCGAGCAGATAAAGCTGCTTGAACCTCTTGGCGTTGATTATCTTCAGGGGTATTATTTCTCGCGACCGCTTTCCGAGCGTAATTTTGTAGACTTTATTCAAAGCGCATCTTTATGATATGTAAGCCAAAAATCTCTGGGTACAAGATCGTACCCAGAGATTTTTGGAGTTATGGATTATGAAAAAAGTGAAGAAATTATTTGAAAATTATCCTTCGCAGTATTATCACATCATAGCCGTTGATCTTTCCGTTTCCTGTAAGGTCGCAGCTGGAATTAGGCTCACATTTACCAAGAACTGCCTGGATACAATAAACGAGATCTGAGATAGTGACTTCACCGTCGTGATTCACATCGCCTTCAGGGAAGACGATTTCTGTTGTAGGTTCGGTTGTTTCGGTAACAATGACTGGTTCTGTTGTAACGTCTTCTGTAACTGGGTCAGTTGGCGGGTCTGTGATAGGTTCAGTAGTTGGTTCAGTAGTTGGATCTGTAGTTGGATCTGTAACTGGGTCGGTCACAATTTCTGTTACAATTTCAGAAGTTGTTGTGGCAGTTGTGGTTGTTGTGGAATAAACTAAATAAGGGTTGAAGTCGGTAGTTGAGAGCTCTGGGTACTGCATTGTAAGGTACAGATACTCAGTTACGGGAGTATGCTTCTGCGACATCTTTACTGAACCCCGCAGGAAGTTATCGTATATGATCTCTTTTCCGCCGCTTCCGTCAACATCGTCCCAAGTAAGGTCGATACCGTACCATTTGCCGTCGTCCATCTGGACGTAATTCCACATATGTCCGCTGCTGGAATCAGAATTCAGATTGCCTGCAACGCATATACAAGGGATGTCCATGCGGTCGCACATAAGCTTGAATGCTTCGGAATAGCCTTCGCAGACAACGCCGGGCTTTACCATAGCGCCGATAGCGGACGTTGAGAAATCAGCATCAGTATCATAATATGTGAACTCGGAAATAGTACGTTCAAGCTCTTTGAGCCTGTCGTATCGGGTGAGATCTTCGTCCGGCATGAAATCAGCAACAGCCTGTTCGAGCTTTTCGCGGTACTCGTTTACATCTTCGAGCGACTTAAAAGCATCAAAATAAGAGACCTGAAGCTGGAGAGCGGAGATCGTGATCTTGTATCCGGAAATGAAATTGCCTCGGGTGGAGTATCTGACACCGAATTTCATATTGAACTGATCGAGCCAGAATATATCCGGAATATCAAACAAAGCAGCACATACTCCGGGATTGAAGCATTTTGATACAGCTTCTGAATAAGTCTCGAAGTCTGTTTTGTTTGTGGAAAGGCGCTCATAAGGAACAGAAGTATTTATAGTTACAGGCTCAGGCAGTTCAATTGTTATGAGATCAGTTGAAGGAGCGATGAGTTTTACGAATTCATTGTATACGGCTTTATTGTTAGCATCGAGAAAATCGCCGTAGTTATAAGCGCCTGAGTTGTTATTGATAAGCAGCTTTGGAATAGTACCCGACAGAGATTCAAGAGCGCTCTGCTGGTCGTATCTGAACTCTTCACCTAATAATTCACCAATGGTGGGAGCTTCCTGATTTTTTAATGTTAAGCTTGCTGCTTTTGATTCCGCCAAAGCAGTTTTTTCAGTTCCAACGGCATCTGAAGCAGGAATAACGCATACGCCGGCTGTAATTGCCATTGAAACAGCACACGATAAAATTGATGAGAATAATTTTTTCATAACGAAGCCTCCGTTTCAGAAAGAATATTCCCTATCCCCTGATATATATATCTATACAGTATTTGTATACCTACAACCATTATATCAAATATAGCCCGAAAAGTCAAGAAGTTTCGCGAATTTTTGTTGAAATCTTACAATAAAGATAGACGATTTCAAGTGGTTTTGCCCTCTGAATGCCCTGTTTTTGGGCATAAAATGCCGAAAACACTAAAAAAAGGGCTATTTTTGACCTAATATTTGTGATATTGACAGTTGCAAAACTCAAATTGCTATGATATACTTTTATTTGGCAAAATTTTATCAACATGATTTGAAAGGTGAGGTTCAGAGAATGAATTTATCTCAGATGAACAAGGAACAGCTAACAAGCTTCAAAAATGAGGTCGAGGCGCTCTATAACGATTTTAAGGCTCAGGGGCTTTGCCTTAATATGTCGAGAGGAAATCCCTGCAAGGAACAGCTTGAACTCAGCGTTGATATGCTCAAAGTATTCGACGATGGAAGATTTGAAAGCGAAAACGGTACAGATGTCCGTAACTACGGTCAGCTTGACGGCATCCCTGAGGCTAAGAAGTTTTTCTCTGAAATGATCCGTGTAGCAGAAGATGAGATAATTGTTTTCGGCAATTCAAGTCTCAATGCCATGTATTTTTCAATACAGCTTGCTTATAATAAGGGCGTTCTTGGTGAAAAGCCGTGGTCTGAGTACGAAAAGGTGAAGTTCCTCTGTCCTGTTCCCGGATATGACAGACACTTCAAGGTAACTGAATTCTTCGGTATTGAGATGATTAATATCCCGATGACTTCAACCGGTCCGGACATGGATATGATCGAGGAGCTTGTATCAAAGGATGAGACCATAAAGGGTATCTGGTGCGTTCCGCAGTATTCAAATCCGGAGGGTATCTCTTACAGCGACGAGACAGTAAAGCGTTTTGCAGCACTCAAGCCGGCTGCTAAAGACTTCCGTATCTTCTGGGATAACGCTTACTGCATACATCACCTTACAGATTCTCCTAAGCCGATACTCAATATCCTTGATGAAGCAAAGAAAGCCGGCAATGAGAATATAGTTTACATTTTCGGTTCAACATCTAAGGTCACATTCCCTGGTGCAGGCGTTGCAGTAATGGGTGCGAGCCGCGAAAACATTGAATCGCTGAAAAAAGCACTCGGAATCAGCATCATCGGCTATGATAAAATGAATCAGCTTCGCCATGTAAAGTTCTTTGGTACATTTAAAAATATGTGCGATCATATGAAAAAGCATATGGCGATAATTGCTCCGAAGTTCAATATTGTGTGTGACACTCTTGAAGAGGAGATCGCACCGCTTGGTATCGGAAAATGGACAAAGCCTGAAGGCGGATATTTCATTTCATTTGATGCAATGTCCGGATGTGCGAAGAGAATAGTACAGCTTTGTGCTGAAGCCGGTGTAACTCTTACAGGTGCAGGTGCAACATACCCTTACGGAATTGATCCTGAGGACAAGAATATCCGTATAGCACCTACATTCCCGCCGGTCGAGGATCTCAAAAAGGCAATGGAACTCTTTGTTATCTGCGTTAAACTTGCAAGCGCCGAGAAACTTCTTGCAGAGAAGTAAGTCTCCCATTTACGGATTGTACTTATATAGAAGTTTATACGTAATTTATTGAGGGAAACTCTCTTGAAAAAGGGTTCTTCCTCAAACTCTCTTCCTAAAACTTTCAGCTTGTTTTTTTCGCAATGGTATAAAAATTCCGGAAGTTATATAAAACTTCCGGTTTTTATTTTTTTGTTAGTAATTATACCATTGCGAAAAAAACGAAATAGAAGTCTTTGGAAAGGGGTCCGGGGAAGAACCTTTCCTCAGAAAGGTTTGCCCCGGTAAGTTACGGATAAAACTGCTATAAGAGTACAACTCATAAATGGGAGGCTTATTTTATTCATCAAGTTCGATCAGTGCTTCGAGGTTTGCGTCTATTTTCTGTTTCAGTTCATCTATCTCGGTACATTTCTGGTTCATGAGTTCGTAATCCGAGTAAACTTCCTCTTTGCTGATCTCATCGGAGAGGACATCTATCTGTGCCTGAAAAGCGTCGATCTCCTTTTCGAGACGGCGCATTTCATTTTTTCTTGCGGCGTCAGCACTTCGCTGCTGCTTGCTGCGGTAAGCCTTACCTGATTTTTCTTTAGCGGCTTCGTAGGCTTTCTGCTGTTTTTCTGCTTCGATGGCACGGCGTTCGGCAGCCTGTTCATCCCTCAGAATATCGAGGTACTTATTGAATCCGTAATTGTGAGAGCGATAGCCGCCGGCAGTTAATTCAATAAGTCTGTCGGCAATTTTGCTGAGAAGATAGCGGTCATGCGAGACGAAAATAACAGTGCCTGTGTAATCTTCAAGAGCCTCTTCGATAGCTTCCTTTGAAGAGAGGTCAAGATGGTTAGTAGGCTCATCGAGAATGAGTACATTTCCGTGTTCCTGCATCATTATGGCGAAGCAGAGTTTAGCGCGTTCACCGCCGCTGATAACGCCGGTCTCTTTGAATACATTCTCGCCGACAAGTCTGACCTGAGCAAGCAGACTGCGTACTTCAAGGTCAGAGAGTGAAGGGTAGCGGCTGTGGAGTTCCTCCATAACTGTGAGTTCGCGGTTCAGCTGAGTGCTTTCCTGCTCGAAGTAAGAGATCTTGATATTGCTGTTCCAGCGGACGGTGCCTTTATGCGGAAGCTGTTCCTGAATTATGCGGAGCAGCGTGGATTTGCCGATGCCATTGTCACCGATAATACCTATTTTCTCGCCTCTGCGGACTTCAAAGCTTATGTTGTCGAGGAGAGTTTTTCTTCCGCTGCCTTCGCCGACAGAGATGTCTATATCCTTGACCTTGAGGACATCAACAGGCGGCTCGACAGCGTATGTAAACTGTATTTTTGCAGACTTTGCTTCATGTGCGGGACGTTCTATACGCTCCATTTTTTCAAGCTGTTTGCGGCGGCTCTGAGCCATTTTAGTAGTGGAAGCACGGACGAGGTTACGTGCAACGTAGTCCTCCATTTTAGCTATCTGCTTCTGCTGCATTTCGTACTCTTTTTCACGGCGGGCGCGGTTTTCTTCGCGCTGACGCACAAATGCTGTGTAGTTTCCGCGGTAACGGGTGAGTGTGCCGTGTTCGATCTCGCATATGGAAGAGCAGAGACGGTCGAGGAAGTAACGATCGTGTGACACGATGAGTACAGCGCCGCGATAGGTGCGGAGATAGTCTTCAAGCCACATGATAGTCTTGAAGTCAAGGTGGTTGGTAGGCTCATCGAGGATAAGCAGATTCGGCTCTTCAAGGAGAAGCTTGGCGATACAGAGACGTGTTTTTTCGCCGCCGCTGAAGCCAGAAACGGTGCGTTCGAGTTCGTTTTCGCTGAATCCCATACCGTTAAGTATCATTCGTATTTTCACATCGGTATTGTAGCCGTCGTTGGCTTCGAGCCAAGATGAAAGCTGCTGGTATTCGTCGGCAGCGGAGTTATCGCCCATTTCTATTTCGACCTCGATCTCTCTCAGACGCTCAATAGCACGGCGCATAGGCTCAAAGACCTTTCGCATCTCTTCGATAACGGTGCTCTCGGAATCAAGACCGCCCATCTGTTCCAGATAGCCGATAGTAGTTTTTGCGGCAAGGGAGACGATACCGTCCTTTTCGGTAAAGCGGTCCGGCTCGACCGAGCCGGTAAGTATTTTCAGCAATGTGGACTTACCGCATCCGTTATTTCCGACGAGACCTATCTTGTCAGATTCATCAATGGTCAGGGAAATATTGCTGAGTACCTGATTTCCGTTATAGAATTTGTTTATATTCGTAAGGCTTGCAAGCATAATATCTTCCTTTATTCCGGGTTATTCAAACTTCCAGTTTGTATTGTATTCATTCAGTTCCGCGATCAGCTCGTCAATGTCGTCGCCGTCGTATACAGTATAGTATCTGGTCTGCTGACCTTTTCCTGTATATGTGTATTCCACGTATTTATCCTCGATTATGACAACATCAGAAATAGTTCCTGCTTTCAGACAGGCTTCAAACGACACATATGTAGTGTTTGCGTATTCCGGATGATAGCGGTTATTGACCTTGCGTTCAAATGCGATTACTGAACCCAGTAACGCAGCGCAGAAGATGAGTAGGATAAGGCGCAGGATGAATGACCTGATAGTCTTTTGAGCAGCTTTTTTCTGCTTATCTTCCGGTACGATACCTCTTATGAATTCAAGTTCATCTTCATTGCACTGGTCTTTGTAAATGTGGATTGCTCTGCCGAACTGGAAATTAACAGTCAGGCGATCGTTGTCCTCGGCATAGAACTCCGCAGAATCGTACTGCAATACAGCTTCGGCGGAGACGGTTACGATCTTTACGCAGTCGTCATAGAAGGTATAGGCGAAATGATCTTCGCCGGCGGTTTTCAGCTTTTCGCAGTATTCCTTTCTCTTGCGCGGCGATATGCAGAAGATGATAATGCTTCGTATCAGAATTGCTAATGGGATTACACACCACGCGAATCTTGCAGAGCTGTGATCGAGGCTCAGCAGGAGGAAGCTTTCGATCACGAGCACAATTATAACGAGCTGTATCATCAGATAATGTCTGCGGGAATGTTTCCCGAACAGCGGTTTTAAGTAGTCAGGATCTGAGACATACATATCAAGCTTATAAACTGCTTCTTTTTCAGGGCAATCGTTCATCGCATATCCTCCGGAAATAATGTTCACATACGAACATTATAACATAAACCGACATCCGAATCAATAGCCTGACTGCCATAAATTTGTACTTGACAATGCAGAACATATGTGTTACAATAATTAAAGAACAATCGTTCGGAACTAACATTCGTAAATGAGGTGATACTATGAAACGAAGCATACTCCATGTTGACTGCAATAATTTTTTCGCATCAGTCGAGAGCGTTTACGAGCCTTCGCTAAGGGAAGTGCCGTTCGTTGTGACAGGCAGATCGGAAGAACGTCACGGGATAGTTCTTGCAAAGAACGAACTTGCAAAGAAATACGACATAAAAACCGGCGAGACCTTGTGGCAGGCTAAGAAAAAATGTCCGCAGCTGAGGACAGTCGAGCCGCATTTCGACCGCTATAACAAATTCTCGAAGCTGTTCAAGGGGATATGCTTTGAGTATACCGATCTGCTTGAAAGCTTCGGCATAGACGAGTGCTGGCTGGATGTTACCGGTAACCGGAAAAGTGCCATAGATATAGCAGAGGAGATAAGAGAGCGCGTGAAGAACTGCTATGGGATAACGGTATCAGTCGGGGTAAGCTTTAATAAGGTCTTCGCGAAGCTTGCTTCGGATCTGAAAAAGCCGGACGCTGTTACCATAATAGACGAAGAAAATTTCCGCAGCAAGGTATGGGGACTTCCTGCTGAGGATATGCTTGGTGTAGGAAGAGCAACTCTGAAGTGCCTTCATGCACACGGAGTACGCACGATAGGGGAGATAGCGGCGATAGAGCCTGAAATACTTAAAGTGTGGCTCGGAAAGGGCGGAACTTATCTCTGGAAATATGCGAATGGTCTTGATGATTCAAGAGTTATGCGTTACGATGAGAAGATACCGCCGAAGTCTGTGAGCAGCGGATATACGCCTTACCGCAATCTCGAAAATGAGAACGATGTTAGGATACTGATATATGCGCTCAGCGAGAATATAGCCTCACAGTTGCGTAAACACAGTCTGTGCTGCCGTACTGTTTCTATCTTTATTCGTGATACAAGTCTGAAATATATCAGCCGGCAGTGCGCTCTTGAACGTGAGATCGCTGACAGTGCCGGCATAGCCGAGAAGGCGCTTGGACTGTTCAGGCGTACCTATAACAGCGATATACCGGTAAGGAGCATAACCGTATGTGCTTCGGAGCTTGTGCCTTACAGCGGAAATGTACAGCTTGATTTCAGCGGAGAAGCAGAGCGTGATGAACATCGTGAAAGCATAAATCGTGCGGTAGATATGATACGCCGGCGCTATGGATACAGTTCGGTGTGCCGTGCAGTCATAATGCAGGATAAACGGCTTGGAATGTTTGATCCGAAGGAGATAGGGGATGCTCATCCGGTAGGAGTCAGAAATTGAGAATATCACTTTGCAGAAGCGGCATAGCGTTTCAGGGCAATGAGAGCGGTCAGCAGGAACAGCAGACCTCCTGATGCAACAAGTGCAGGCGGAAGCTTTACAGGAGCATTTTGGGAAGTGGAAGGATCAAAAGCTGCAGCAGATTCCGGAGCGTCCGAGAAGCTTATACCGTTTTCGTTCGCGTATGCTTCGGCAGCTGAATCAGGATATGAGATGATCTTCAGACCTGAAAGCTTGTTATCTGTCAGGTATCCGAGTGCCTCCATACCTATGCTCTCAACTGACTGCGGCAGGTAGATGTTATCGAGATTTTCACACATATAGAATGCACCTGTCCCGATATTTTGCAGATTGCCGCTGAGGGATACATAACGCAGCGAAGTGCAGCCGCAGAAGCAGAATTTTTCAATTTCGGTCACACTTTGCGGTATGAGCAGGTCGGTAAGGGAAGTGCATCTGCGGAAACATGAATCCGGAAGTATCTTAACGGAATCCGGCAGAACAGCTTTTTTCAGCGAACAGCATCTGTCGAAGCAGCCCATACCTATCTGAGTTATGGAGCAGGGGAGAGTTATCTCTTCAAGTGCAGAGCAGTCGTAGAAGCAATGGTGTCCCATAGTTTTTAGTGTGGACGGAAGAGATATACTTTTCAGCGAATGACAATTGAAGAAAGCATTATCGCGTATCGAAGTTACAGGCATACCGTCGATACTTGAAGGTATTACGAGGGATTCCGGGCATCCCGAATATCCGGTTATGGTGATCTCACTGTCTATGACCGAGTAAAGATAGCCGCTTTCTTCCTCACAATGTGCGGTAAGTGGGATCAGCGACATTATAATAATGATGAACGGCATTATAAATATCTTTTTCATATATGTCTCCTTGAAAGCTTTATAAGAATAAGGATAGCGCAGAACAAAACGAAAATAAACCTTTGATTTCCGGCGTGAAAAGCATCTGAACGACAGAGTTCGTACTTTGTTTGGCGGAAACTGCCAAAAATCCCAGCATATTCTGCTGAAAAAGGCAGTATACAGAGGTAATTTGCTTGCGAAAACGGTCGGAGCAGGGAAGCTTCAAAGCATATTCGATCATTATGAGAGGTAAATTTTACTGCGTATGTTGCTATTTATCAATAATTGTGATATAATGTATATTGATAGTGCTGCTGAGCGCTGCTCCGCACACAACGTTTACAGGAGGTCAAAATGATGTATACGCAGAATAAATTCCGTATAGTCTCAAAAAAGGCTATTGGCAGGGATATTTACAGCTTTGAGATACACTGTCCGGTAGTGGCGCAGGCAGCTATGCCGGGACAGTTCGTTCACATAAGAGCAAACGGCTTCACTCTTCGCCGTCCTATATCAATAGCCGGTATAGGGGAGACTACTCTCCGCATTGTATTTGAGATACGCGGCGAGGGTACTGCCGAGATAGCAAGGCTGAACGAGGGTGACCTTATAGATATGCTTGCCCCTCTCGGTCATGGCTTCACGCTCAATGAAGACTTCAGGAAGGTAGTACTCATCGGCGGCGGTATCGGTACTCCGCCCATGCTCCCGCTTGCTGAGTATTACGGCGGAAGGGCAACGGTGATAAGCGGCTTCCGCAATGCCTCCGCCATGATATTGCAGGAGGACTTCAAAAAGACCGGCGCTGAGACTATCCTCTGCACCGATGACGGCTCTACCGGTATTCACGGCTTCGTTACCGAGCCGCTGAAGGAGCTTGCCGCAAAGGGCGGCATCGACGCTGTCTACGCCTGCGGTCCCATGCCGATGCTGAAAAACATCGCCGCGATATGCAAGGAAAACGGCATATACTGCGAAATTTCGCTTGAAGAGAGAATGGCTTGCGGTATCGGCGCGTGTCTCGGCTGCGCCTGCCGCACGGTAAGGAATGACGAAGAATACTTCGCACACGTCTGCAAGGACGGTCCCGTATTCAAGGCTGAGGAGGTGCTTTTCTGATGGCTGATATGTCTGTAAAGGTCTGCGGCGTGGACTTCAAGAACCCCATAATACCGGCTTCCGGAGTGTTCGGCTACGGACGCGAATACGAGCAGCTCTTCCCTCTGAGCATTCTCGGAGGCATCGCCACAAAGGGTACAACCCTCCATAAGCGCACGGGCAACCTTGCACCGAGAATTGCCGAAACACCGGCAGGTATGCTCAATTCCGTCGGGCTCCAGAACCCCGGCATCGACCACTTCATCAAGACTGAGCTGCCTTATCTTCTCACAAAGGACCTTGTAGTTCTTGCGAACATTGCAGGCTCAACTCCTGAGGAGTGTGCTCAGGTCGCTGAGAAGCTTGAATCCACAGATGTACATATGATAGAGCTGAACATTTCCTGCCCGAACGTAAAGCAGGGCGGAGCGGCATTCGGTACAAGCTGTGATATGGCAGCAGAGGTAACACGTCAGGTGCGAAAGGTGACTACAAAGCCTCTGGTTGTAAAGCTTTCGCCAAATGTTACGAGTATTGCCGAGATAGCTAAGTCTGTTGAGGCAGCAGGTGCTGATGCAGTTTCACTTATAAACACTCTTCTCGGAATGAGGATAGACATAAATTCAGGCCGTCCGATACTTCGCAATAATGTGGGCGGAATGAGCGGTCCTGCCGTATTCCCGATAGCAGTACGAATGGTATGGCAGGTTGCGAATGCGGTAAGTATACCTGTTATCGGCATGGGCGGAGTTTCTTCCGGACGTGATGCAATTGAACTTATGATGGCAGGTGCAAGTGCAGTACAGGTCGGCGCAGCTATTTTCACTGATCCGTATGCGCCGGTGAGAATAGTTGAAGAGATGAACGAATTCCTCGACAGCAAGGGAATAGCATCTGTAAAGGACATTATAGGCACAGTAAAACCATGGTGAGCGTCAGCAGACTTCAACGGAAAATATAGTATGTTCAGGAGATATGTATGATAATAATGTCGGTTGACTTCGGAGATTCACGCACCGGTATCGCAGTATGCGGAAAGAGCGAGATGATCGCTTCGCCGGTAACGGTCATCAATGAAAAAGACTTCAATGAATGTATAAAAAAGACCGCTGCCCTTGCAAAAGAGCAGCGAGCCGAAGAGGTAGTTGTAGGGTATCCGAAAAATATGAACGGAACAGTCGGGGAACGTGCTGAGAAATGTCAGCTGTTCGCTGATGAACTGGGAAAACTCATCGACTGTCCCGTTAAGCTCTGGGATGAGCGCTGCACGACAGTTTCGGCGCATAACTACCTGAATGTGACCAACACAAGAGGTAAGAAACGCAAAGCAGTTGTTGATGCTGTTGCAGCTGTTATCATCCTTGAAAGCTATCTTGAATTCAGGAGAAATACAGGCGCTTCTGCTACATGACTATTGATTTCAGGTCGTTGATAAGGTGACCTGCTGCTTTTAGAGTCTTGTTGGCATCACGCTTTATACTCATTTTCTGCAAAGGACCTGCTGATGAAAATGCGTAATATGCAAATCCCACAGCAGCTCCGGCAGCCGCGCCCTTTGCGATAGTTTTAATGTTCATAGTCAATTGCTCCATGGAAAGAATTTGCCGTCATAAGGCGGACGGCTCGCCGATAATAGTTTATACAACATATAGCTGAATATTCATGGGGCAGTGAAATGAAAAAATGTCCGGCTTTTATTACAGCTTACGGCGCTGTCATTAATTACTGTATAAAGTCTCTTTAAGCAGAATAACATACACAAAGGAGAACTATGAATAATATTAACATTGTTCTTGTAGA
The DNA here is from genome assembly GCA_015067005.1 of Ruminococcus flavefaciens. Lineage (GTDB taxonomy): Bacteria > Bacillota > Clostridia > Oscillospirales > Ruminococcaceae > Ruminococcus > Ruminococcus flavefaciens_AA. The sequence goes on along the minus strand of SVNH01000003.1, from coordinate 68,699 downwards.
ACCGCAGATACCTCAGAATACCGGCAATATATCGCGTACCTGCGCTGTTACCGGAGCGCGTCTGCATTTGATTAGACCGCTCGGCTTCGAGGTCAGCGACAAGCACCTGAAACGTGCCGGACTTGATTACTGGGACAAGCTGGACATAACCTATTATGACGGCTTGGATGATTTCTTTGAAAAGAATCCCGAAGGCAATTTCTACTATTTTACTACCAAGGGAAGAAAAGTCCACAGTGATGTTGAGTATCCGGATAATGCTTATCTGGTATTCGGACGCGAGGACAAGGGACTTCCCGAGGAACTGCTGTATAATAATCCTGAGAGCTGTGTACGCATCCCTATGAGGAATGAGCTCAGGAGCCTTAATCTATCAAATTCCGCTGCCATTGCAGTATATGAAGTGCTTAGACAGTGGGATTATCCCGATCTCTCACGCGAGGGAAACCTTACAAAATTTGAATGGTAAAGGAGAAATAACGATGTCCAAAATAATGATAATGACAGACAGCTGCTGCGATCTTCCGAAGGAGATCATCGAGGAGCTCGGCATAACTGTCATCCCGTTTGAGCTTACAGTAGGCGGAGAGAAATTCCGTGAAATATTTGATAAGTCCACTCAGGAGATTTATGAACTTATGAGCAAGACGGACGAGATCCCGAAGCATTCTCAGATCTCACCTATGACTTTTGAGGCTGAGTATAAAAAACTGTATGAGCAGGGCTATACAGATATAATCAATGTTTCGATAAACTCTCAGGGATCGGGTACTTACAGCAATGCCTGTCTTGCAAAGAATGATTTCTTCGAGAATAATCCGGAAGCTAAGGATAAGATCCGCATATTCAATCTTGATTCAAAGTGCTATACTGTTTTCTACGGCTACCCGATAATGGAAGCGGTAAAGATGATACGCAAAGGTGCAGAGGCAGAGGAGATCATCGCATATATGGAGGACTGGTTCAATATCTGCGGTATCTATGCAGTTCCTTACAATCTTAAATACGCACGTAAATCAGGACGTATCTCCGCAGCAAAGGCATTTGCCGGTGAGCTTCTTGGACTTAAGCCGGTTATCCTCTTCGCTGACGGAACTACTGAGACTGTTGACAAGATCAGGGGTGAAAAGAATATTGTATCAAAGCTTGTTGAGATCGCGGATAAGAATATGACTCCTCAGACTCCTTACATAATGATCCACGGCAGAGACAACACTCTTGCAAAGGAAGTAGAAAAGGAACTGATAAAGCGTACCGGACGCAAGGCGGAAATGTATGCAAATATCGGTGCAGTTGTATCAGCTAATATTGGTCCGGACATTGTTGCAGTACTTGTAAGAAGAAAGAATAAGTAATGTTAAAGGGACGCTTATAAGCGTCCCTTTGGATTTATGACGGTTGTCACTGCATTTTGTATGAGTTGATCATCTTCTGCACCATACGACCGCCGATAGAGCCAGCCTCACGGGAGGTAAGATCGCCGTTGTAGCCCTTCTTGAGGTTTACACCGAGTTCAGAAGCAGATTCCATCTTGAATCTTTCGAGAGCATCTCTGCCCTTCTGAGTCATTTCGCCGCTGTTGTTGCTATTATTGTTTGCCATTTTGATTATCTCCTTAAAGTTATTGATGCCGTAAAATGTTCCGTGAAGCGCTGCTTCAACGGTACATCAGTATTATGACTTTTCAGATGAAAAATATTTGTGGTAATAAATGTGAACAAAAGCATTGTATTTCACTGAATATTCACATATCTAACACGTAGTACACACAAGAATATAATAAAATGTTGAACAAAGTTGATAAATAAACTAAATACTCATTATATTTGTTATAAAGGAGATAATAATGTACGATAATAAATACTTAAATCAGGAAAATGCTCCCTATATAGCGGCGATAGTCCTTATAATACTTGCGTTTTCATCAATATGGATGACGTGGATAAATATTAAAGTCAAGGTTTATGGCAGTTCATACGAGGAAACGGTTGATTTTACAGATATACTGGAAACAGATGAGGAATATACAGGATACAGCAACAAGCTTGATGATTACAGCAGCGGGATGTCGGAAGTCATATCTGAAAGCAAATATGATGATATCCTCAATTCGTATCATGCAATGAAGTATGCAGGAATTGCAGGCTATATTCTGCTATTATTGACGGCAGTATGTACATTTATCAACAAAAAAGCAATGACTGTGGCTTCGATACTGTCAACACTGGCTTTTGCTGTTTCTACGACGGGAGGTATACTATACTGCTCAAAAACAAAGAGTTTTATGGAAGATTTCACAAAAGAGTTTATAGGCGGCACTATACCAATAGACTATGAATTCCATATAAATATAGGAATTATTATACCTCTTGCGGCATCGCTTATTATTACTATTATCGGATTTAAAATAAAGAATAACGATGATACTCTGGAATACTATTAAAAAAAGCGGCTCATTGAGCCGCTTTTTCATTCATCGTAGGTATCAAGGAAGTTATGCACTTCACCGTGCTGCTTATAGGCGATAATTGTGCTGAGATTGACGTTCTCAACACTGCGGAAGATGTTTTTCTCAACCTGAGGATTGATCTTTTGCATCTCGGCAATGAGCTGCTTGACCTCAAGCCGCTTTGATTCCGATTGACCGTTCTGGTCGCAGGATGAACAGGTATCGGTGAACTTGCAGGCACACTGAATGAAGTGGAGATCGTTGTAATCGCGCCAGTGCTTGATCTCAGCTTCGCGGACAAGGTAAAGCGGACGTATCAGTTCCATACCATCAAAATTTGTACTGTGCAGCTTAGGCATCATAGTCTGGACCTGACCGCCGTAAAGCATACCCATTAAAATAGTCTCTATGACATCATCAAAATGGTGACCGAGAGCGATCTTGTTGCAGCCAAGTGCTTTTGCATGGCTGTAAAGATAGCCGCGGCGCATACGCGCACAGATGTAGCAGGGATTCTTTTCGATATTGAACACCGAATCAAAAATGTCGGACTCAAATATCTCTATCGGTATAGACATGGATTCTGCATTTTTTTCGATAAGACGGCGATTCTCAGGACTATATCCCGGATCCATAACGAGAAACCTTACCTCGAAAGGAAATTTATCGTGACGCTTTAGCTCCTGAAACAGCTTAGCCATAAGCATTGAATCCTTACCGCCGGAAATGCATACCGCAATGCGGTCGCCCGGATCAATAAGCTTGTATTCGTTGATAGCCTTAGTGAACTTGCACCATATCGACTTCTTGAATTTTTTCCTCAGACTAAGCTCAACATCTGCGGTTATCTGACGTTTTTCCATTATGGTACGCAGCCAGTCGATGTATCCGCCTTCAAGGTTGACAGCGTTCAGTCCTTTGCCGCGGAGCTGTTCGGTATAGTCCATGCTTATCAGACCGGATTTGCAGCAGATGACGAGAAGATCGCTGACCGGCAGGGGAGCAGTTCCAAGCTGATCGGCAGGGATATTGACAGCACCTTTAATATGTCCGTATTCAAAAGCGGTCTTATCGCGGATGTCAATGATGGTATAGGACTCCGGAGCGAGTTTGTTCAACTCCTGCGGAGTTATGGAATTGTTCATTATATGACCTCGTTTTCAGTGGATTCGATTCATTATACCACGGATGGAGAGAAATGTCAATTTGCATTTTATAATGCGGATAACAGAAAAAGGACGTTCCCGAAGGAACGTCCTTAAAGCTTGTTCGTCTAATGGAATTAGCCGAGCTCTGCGAAGTACTTGATAGTTCTTACCATCTGTGATGTGTAAGAATTCTCGTTGTCATACCATGAAACAACCTGTACTTCATAGAGGCCGTCACCGATCTCAGCAACCATTGTCTGAGTAGCATCGAAGAGTGAACCGAATCTCATACCGATAACATCAGAAGAAACGATCTGATCCTCGTTGTAGCCGAATGACTCAGAAGCAGCAGCCTTCATAGCAGCGTTGATGCCTTCCTTAGTTACGTTAGCACCCTTAACAACAGCTGTGAGGATTGTTGTAGAACCAGTTGGAACAGGAACTCTCTGAGCAGAACCGATGAGCTTGCCGTTGAGCTCTGGGATTACAAGGCCGATAGCCTTAGCAGCACCTGTGCTGTTAGGAACGATGTTAGCAGCGCCAGCACGAGCTCTTCTGAAATCGCCCTTTCTGTGAGGACCATCAAGGATCATCTGATCGCCTGTGTAAGCATGGATAGTGCTCATGATACCGCTCTGGATAGGAGCATAGTCGTTGAGAGCCTTAGCCATAGGAGCGAGGCAGTTTGTTGTGCATGAAGCAGCAGAGATGATCTTGTCATCCTTAGTAAGAGTCTTCTCGTTAACGCTGAATACAACAGTAGGAAGATCGTTGCCTGCAGGAGCAGAAATAACAACCTTCTTAGCACCAGCATCGATATGAGCCTGAGACTTCTCCTTTGAGCAGTAGAAACCTGTGCACTCGAGAACTACGTCAACACCGATCTCACCCCATGGGAGTTCAGCAGCGTTAGCCTTAGCGTAGATTGTAAGAGTCTTGCCGTCAACAGTGATAGTACCAGCCTCATCATCAGCTGTTACAGTGTGAAGGTTCTCACCGATCTTACCGCAGTAACCGCCCTGAGCTGTATCATACTTGAGAAGCTGAGCGAGCATTGAAGGCTTTGTAAGATCGTTGATAGCAACTACCTCATAACCTTCAGCATCAAACATCTGTCTGAATGCAAGACGACCGATACGGCCGAAACCATTAATAGCAACTTTAACTGACATTGGAAAATTACCTCCTAAATAATTTATATATCTATTATAACTCAACGAGTGGGATTTTTCAAGAGGTTAGATAAAAAAATAACAGATTTTTTACGAAATGTTCAAATTGTGCAATCGCTATGTGTATGATATGACAAATTTTGTTGATAATAACACCAGATTATAATTGTCGAATAGTATTCCATTTTGTCGAAAAATGTAGTATAATGTAGGTAGTATTTGATCGGATGCCAGAAAAGGGCGTTCGTCAGGAAAGGCAGTTTAACTAAGCGATGTACAATAATGAAGATTTTGCAGACTTTTTCAAAAACGGATTCACATCGGAATATTCCAATTATTGCAGTGGTATGATACGTGCAGCAGTAACAGGCATAATGGCAGCTTGCGGTTCGGCAAAGGATTATGCCTCAGAAAACGAATATAATGATCATATCCGGAAACAATGCTCAAAGCTGATGCGTACTGCTGAAATATGCAGCGCTCTGACGGAAGAAGCTAATACGGATGAAGCTGTTAATATCGGTGAATTCATTGACGAAATTATCAGAGGTATAAAAGGGATACTCGGCAGCAGGTGTGATATGTCATATATTGAGGAAAGACCTTGTTATATGAGAACGAGCAAGCGCATACTGAGGTATATAATCATCGAGACTGTAAGAAAAATGGTCGAAAATTCTGCCGAAAGCAAGCTGGATGTTACTTTCAGTGCCTGCGAAACGGATTCGGGCACGGAAATAAAGATCTCAGGCGGTACTATTGCAAAAGATGAGAACAGAAATGATATTTTCAGCAACAACTATTTTAATATAGTAGAACTCTTTGCTTTTAGGATAAATGCGAAGATGGTTTATAATGAGAATACGGTCACGATATGTCTTCCGGTTTCATCTTCAGGAAAAGTTCTGGAGTTAAGGAGTAAAAAGAATTTCTTTGGTGCGGATAATAACTCGGTATACAGACTCATGCTCGGCGATCTGTGATCAATGTAAAAGCGCCGGAATACACGTATTTACGTTATATTATGGCACTTTTTCAACAAATATAAAATTTTAAGCACTTTAAACAGAATGTCACAAAAGTTTTTGTTGACAATAATCAAAAAAAGTTATATAATATATGTGTGATATTGCTGCATTGTGCTCCTATGACGTAATACAGGCGCAAATACTATTTGCGGATCAATTGGATGAGTATTTGAAAATTCCTGCAATATCCCGTAAAACAGGACTTCGAGCACATTGCGGGCGGCATAACATAATCTATGGGAGACCTGATATATGTCAAACGGACTTGAGATCGAAAGAAAATTCCTTGTTGAAATGCCTGATGTTTCAGCGCTTGATGTGAGAAGAAAGATCGGTATAACTCAGATATATCTCACAAGAGGCGAAAATGATTCACAAAGGCGTGTAAGACGTATAAGCGAAAACGGCAAAGTTAGATACACCTATACAGAAAAGATCTTTCTTACCCCTGTAACGCGAAAGGAAAATGAATTCGAGATCAGCGAGAAGGAGTATAACGAGCTTCTCAGTCAGTCAGACAAAAAAATAGCACCGGTTGAAAAAGTAAGATATTGCTTTGATCACAACGATCAGCTTTTTGAACTGGATACTTATCCTTTTTCCGGAAAACTTGCGATAATGGAGCTTGAACTCGGTTCGCCGGAGCAGGTGATAGATTTTCCTGATAATGTGCGCGTTCTGAAGGATGTCTCGGCGGACGAGGCTTATTCCAACGCAAATCTTGCTTCGGCAGGAAGATTTCCGGAACAGGATGAATAATCAACCGTACTGGATGTACGGAAAGATCGGAGCGACTTAATGGCAGAAAAATTTCTGACAGTTGATGATCCGGAACAGCTTTCGGCAGTTTTCGGAAGTCTTGATGATAATGTCGGCAGGATCAAAAAAGAGTACGATGTTATCATGGTCAGCCGAGACGGCGGGATAAAGCTTATCGGCGGGGAAAAGAATGTCGATGATGCAAGCCGCGCAGTCAGGGCGCTTCTCTCAATGAGCAACAAGGGACAGGCTCTCAATGAGCAGACAGTAAGGTATGTTACTTCTATGGTCTCTGAGGGCGTTGAGAGAGAACTTGAGGAACTCGGAAGAGACGGTATATGTGTTACTGCTTCCGGAAAGATACTCCGTGCGCGAACAGTCGGGCAGCAGCGGTATATCGACATTATCAAGGAAAATACGATCGTTATCGGCGTTGGTCCTGCCGGAACAGGTAAGACCTACCTTGCAGTAGCAATGGCTGTGAAGGCGTTCCGCGAACATAAGATCAAGAAGATAATCCTTACGCGTCCGGCAGTTGAGGCAGGCGAAAAACTCGGCTTTCTGCCGGGAGATCTTCAGGATAAGGTTGATCCTTACCTCAGACCTCTTTACGATGCGCTTTTTGATATGTTCGGCGCAGAAAGCTTTGCACGTTATATGGAAAAGGGCATAATAGAGGTCGCACCTCTCGCCTATATGAGAGGACGTACTCTCGATGAGGCATTCATAATCCTCGATGAGGCTCAGAATACCACATCGGAGCAGATAAAAATGTTTCTTACACGTCTCGGAAATGACAGCCGTATGATCATAACCGGCGATATAACACAGATCGACCTGCCTGATCCTAAACGTTCGGGACTTGTCGAGGCGTTGAAAATACTCAAAGGTATAGACGATATTGGTATCCATAGGTTCACCGAAAAAGATGTGGTAAGACACAAGCTTGTACAGGATATCATTAAAGCATATGAAAAATTCAGCGAAGGGAGAATAAAGAATAATGGCTAAGCTTAAAGTTTATGTTAAAAATAATCAGACAGAGGTGAAAGTTCCTGTCGGCATCCGTCTTCTTATCAGAAGATGCTGTCAGGCTGTACTCACAACCGAGAATTTCGGCAAGGATGCTGAAGTAAGCGTATCATTCGTAAGCAACAACGAGATCAAGAACCTCAACAAGATATACCGCAACAAGGATAGCGTTACAGACGTTCTCTCATTCCCGCTCACAAGCGAGGACGGTACTGTTGAACTCAACCCGGAAACAGGTGCGGTCCAGCTCGGAGACGTTGTTATCTCGCTTGAAACAGCTGTTAAACAGGCTCAGAATTACGGTCACTCACTTGAACGTGAGGTCGGATTCCTTACAGTACATTCAATGCTCCACCTTCTCGGATACGATCATGAGACAAGTCAGCTTGATCAGCGTATCATGCGCGAAAAGGAAGAGTCGGTACTCGAAAAGCTTGGTATCTCACGCGATGTCACATTTGTTACAAACGGAGAGAACAACTAATGCCGAGAACTGCCTTCGTAACTATCGCCGGACGTACAAATGCCGGAAAATCCTCGCTTCTTAACGCTATAATCGGCGAGAAGATAGCTTCTGTAAGCAACAAGCCCCAGACTACAAGGACGCGTATAACCGGTATTCGCAATATCGACGATGTTCAGCTTGTTTTCTTTGATACTCCGGGACTTCACAAGCCTGTGAACAAACTCAGTGAGCATATGCTCAATACAGTCAAGGAGTCTGTCAGCGACATTGATGCTGTCGTATTTATGCAGGACTGCACTAAGAAGATCAACGAGCAGGAGCTGAATCTGCTGAAGTCTATGAACGCTTCAAAGATGCCGGTGATACTTGTCCTGAACAAGATAGATCTGCTGAAAAATAAGAATGATCTTGCACCTATGATAGCCGAACTGACCTCAAAGGCTGAATTTCAGGCGATAGTACCGGTAAGCGTTACCGAAAATAACGGCGTTGACATAGTTATTGATGAAATAATCAAGCTTGCCGAAGAATCGCCGCATTTCTTCCCGGATGACATGATAACGGATCAGCCGGAAAAGGTGCTTGCAGCAGAGATGATACGTGAAAAGCTGCTGATGCTGCTCAATGATGAGGTCCCGCATGGAATAGCAGTCGGAGTCGAGGAGATGTCTGAGCGCGATGATAAGGACATTCTCGATATATCCGCAGTTATTTACTGCGAGAAGGAGTCGCATAAGGGAATAGTTATCGGCAAGGGCGGAGCTATGCTGAAAAAAGCTTCGACAGCTGCCCGTGTTGAACTTGAAGACTTCTTCCAGATCAAAGTTAATCTTAAATGCTGGGTAAAGGTCAAGGAGGACTGGCGTAACCGCGAGGGTATCATCCGTAATTTCGGACTCTCTGACAAATAATACCAGCTTATATTACTGACTTTCCTGCACATAATATATCCAGACCGGCAGACAGCCGAGAATGTGCAGGGAGTGCTGTATATGGACGTTTTATGGGATAAATTTGCCGCAAGCGGAAGGATAGAGGACTATCTTGACTATGCGGCTCATAAGGATACTGAAAATGATAATATCAGAAGGGATAGTCCTGAAGGAGCGTCCTGTGGGCGAACAGGACAAGTTTATTGATATTCTTACAAAAGAGAGCGGAGTTCTCGAGGTTTCTGTGAAAGGCGGAAGAAAGCTTAGCGGAAAAAGAGGGAGTTCCACTCAGCTTTTTGCGTATTCACGCTTTTGCTTCGATCAGCGCGGAGAGAAACTAAGTCTCAACAGCGCTGAACCGATACATATTTTCTATGGTCTCAGAAGTTCGCTTCCGAGACTTTCGCTTGCTGCCTATTTTGCCGAGGTACTGCGATTCTGCATCAATCCCGAAGCACAGTCTGCGGACGTGCTGAGGCTTTTTCTGAATACGCTTCATTTCCTCGAAAACGGCAAGCGCAGCGAGGAACAGCTCAAGGCTATTTTTGAACTTCGGCTTATGTCGGAGATAGGCTATATGCCTGATATTATCATGTGCCGCGGATGCGGTGCTTTTGAGCCGGAGGAACTGTATTTCTGCGTGAATGACGGCGGTTTCTACTGCTCTGATTGTTTTTCGGATCGTGATGAGAGTAATTACTATAAGATAAAGCTTCCGGTACTGGATGCGGTGCGCCATATAGTGCTTACCGATTTTGACAGACTTTATAATTTCCGCATTTCTGATAATTCACTTTCAGTGCTTTCACAGCTTTCAGAGGCTTATCTTCAGGCACATCTGGAACGCAGCTTTAAAACTCTTGATTTTTATAAGTCATTGCTTTGAGAAGGATCAAAGCATTTCGTTTATATAGGAAAAATGCAATGAACAAATACTTAAAAACACTTGAACTTGACAAAATACTTGAAATGCTGGCAGGCTTCGCCTCAAATGATGAGACTAAGCGCATGGCACTTGAGATACGTCCTGAAACTGACCTTGCTTTGGTAAGAAAAGAGTGTCTGAAGACCTCACAGGCTTTTAGTCTTTCAGTTCAGTTCGGAACACCGCCGTTCAGTAATTTCAAGGACGTTTCTTCATCGGCAGCCAGAGCGAAGTCCGGAGCGGTAATATCTCTCCGCGATCTTATGGACATTGCTGCGATGCTTCGTCAGATAAAGGGACTTGCAGAGTGGTACAGCCGCTGCGAGAACGTTGAGACCGATCTTGATTACCTCTTTTCGAGACTTATGCCTAACGACTGGCTGCTCGAAAAGCTTGAAAGGTCGATAATTTCCGAGACCGAGATCTCGGATGCTGCAAGTCCTGAACTTGCAGCGATACGCAGGAAGATCAACCGTGCCGGAATGCAGCTGCGTGAAACTCTCGATAAGATGATAAAAAATAAGAACACGCAGCAGTATCTTCAGGAGAACACTGTGACTATCCGTGACGGACGATTCGTGCTTCCGGTAAAATCCGAGTACCGCAGTCAGGTGAACGGACTTATCCATGATACCTCAGCGACTGGTCAGACTATTTTTATCGAGCCAATGGCGATAGTTGAAGCCAATAACGATATTCGTATCCTTGAAGGAAAGGAACAGGAGGAGATCGAACGCATAATCCGCGAGCTCTGCGCTGACTGCGGCGATTATGCCGACATTCTCTGCGAAAACTACAAGATATGTACCGAACTCAATCTGTACTTTGCAAAATCAAATCTTGCAGCGAAGCTCAACTGTGCTCTGCCTGAGATAACAGATGACGGAAGGATGTATCTCAAAAAAGCGCGTCATCCGCTTATTGATAAGAAAAAAGCAGTGCCGATCGACCTTTCACTCGGCGAGGAATACCAGACTCTTATAATAACAGGTCCTAATACGGGCGGTAAGACTGTTGCACTCAAAACAGCCGGACTTCTCAGCGCTATGACTATGTGCGGACTTCTCATTCCGGCGGCGGACGGCAGCCGCATATCCATATTCAAGCATATTCTTGCCGATATAGGCGATAATCAGAGCATCGAGCAGAATCTTTCAACATTCTCTTCACATACCAATAAAGTCATTGAGATACTTGAAACTGCTGATGAGAATTCCCTCGTTCTGCTGGATGAACTTGGTTCCGGAACTGATCCGGTTGAGGGTGCGGCACTTGCTGTTGCTATAATCCGCCGTCTTATGACAAACGGCGCTAAGCTTATGGTCACCACGCATTATCAGGAACTGAAGGTATTTGCGATAGACGATCCTGATGTTGAGAATGCTTCATGTGAATTCGATATTGAGACACTCCGCCCGACTTACAGGCTTATCGTGGGCTCACCTGGAAAGTCGAATGCTTTTGCTATTTCCGAGAGCCTTGGTATGCCCTCGGATATTATCAGCGATGCGAAGGCGAGAGTAAGTGATTCAAACGTTCGTCTTGAGGACGTTATCGGCAAGCTTGAGGCAGCGCGTCTTGAACTTGAACGTCAGAAAGAGGAGATCGCAATCCTCAGACGGCAGGCTGCCGAGCACGAAGAGGCAGTAAGAAAGGAACGCGAGGAGATCGAACGGGTCAAGGCTGATGAGCTCGAAAAGGCAAGACTTCGTGCTATGACCATAATCGAGCAGACTAAAGCCGAATCCAACGAACTCCTTGATGAACTTGACAAGCTTCGCAAGGAAAAGGATAAGAAGGATTTCAGCCAGAATGTTTCCGGCATGAAATCAAAGGCAAAGCAGAGCTTCAATAAGATGTATGACTCTGCAAATCCGGTCGATAAGCGCGATCCTAATGCAGACTATGTTCTTCCGCGAAAGCTTCGCAGAGGCGACACCGTATATGTAGTTGACCTTCAGCGTAAGGGCATAATATCCGGCGATCCGGACGGCAGCGACTTTGTTTACGTCCAGATGGGCGTTATGAAGACAAAGATGAGCATATCACGTCTCAGACTTGAAGAACCTGAAAAGGTGACCTATGCAAACAAGCCTGTAAAACCTCAGCGGAAGATGAACAAAATAGGCGTAACAGCTGAGCGACGCGGAAAAATGGAGCTCGATATACGCGGCTGTGCCTGTGATGACGGTGTGTATCAGCTTGATGCATTCATAGATCAGGCAGTTATGTCCAATATTTCCACAATAACCATAATCCACGGAAAGGGAACAGGTCTTCTCAGACAGGCAGTACACCGCCGCCTGAAATCCCATCCGTCGGTAAAAACATTCCGTCTCGGACTCTTTGGCGAGGGCGAGGACGGCGTTACTATTGCTGAACTTAAGTGATTATATCCTTTAAAGGGAGAGAATTGATGATAAAAAGGGTCAAAGCAGCATATGGCAGACATCCGGATATAGTATCAATAATGGCTATACTTTCGGCGTTTCTGATAATTTTTGCGATAGATATGCTCATAGTCAACCGCGGATGCGTCTGGGGTTCTGACATAGACTGGAGCGATCAGCATTTTACTATTCCCGAGTATCTGCGGACACGTTATCTTGAAACCGGAGATTGGTCGCCTGATTTTGCAATGCAGCTCGGAGCAGGTCAGAATATATACAACTTTGCGTATTACGGGATAGCAAATCCGCTTTACCTGCCTGCGTACTTCATGCCGTGGATGACAATGGCGACTTATATCCAGCTGATAAGTATAATAGAAGTCCTTGTTTCAGCTGTTATGAGCTATTACTTTTTCAAGCGGCACTTTTCGGGGACTATGCCGCTTATTCTGGCGCTTATGTTTATTCTGTCAGGTCCTCTTATATTCCATAGTCACCGCCACATAATGTTCATGAACTATTACCCTTTCCTCATGGGACTGCTTCTTGTAGTCAAGAGAAAGGACAGTGTTCTGAGCCTTTTGATGATAACTCTGCTTACATACTGTGTTTTGTGTTCAAGCTATTTTTACAGCGTTGGCGTATTTGTGACCGTAGGCATATACATTGTATTCAACTGCCTTGAAGAGGATCAGAGATCAGGCATAAAGAAGGTAATGGCGGCATTGTGGAAAAAGGTGCTTTTCGCCTTCCTTGGCGGCGTATGCGCTGCAAGGTTCTGGATGCCTGCACTTGCGGCAATTATATCGGGACGTGCTTCAACATCAGTTGAAATATCGCTGCTCGAGCTATTAGTGCCTACCCTGAATCTCAGCGTTCTGCTGTATACTTCATATGCAGCCGGACTTACTGTAATATCGCCGATATCTATAATATCGCTGCTGAGACGCGGTACGAGGTCTGAGAGGTATCTTGCCGGAACTATGGCAGCCTGCGTGGTTTTCCCGGTTATAATATACCTGTTCAATGGTACGATGTATATTGACGGAAAAGCCTTCATACCGTTCATGCCGCTTCTGCTTATACTGTGCGGCAGGTTCATGGTAAAATTCATCGAACGCACGGCAGATGTCAGGTTTACACTGATACTTTTTGCCATTATCTCGGTAATGTCACTGAAGCAGGGGGATTACAATTCATTGCAGAAGATAGTTGTGATGATAGATACAGCCGCTACTCTGGGAGTTATGTATCTGAGCAACAAAATGGACCGCCGCAGTGTGATAAGTATGTTTGCGGTAGCTGCTGCGATGATCGTATGTGTTGCACTCAACTGCACAGATACTCTTGTAAAGAAGAGCGTTATTGATGATGTTTACAGCAAGGACGCTGAATCACTCGTTGATGAAACTCTTGATTCAGACACGGATATTTACCGTTTCGCGGAGAATACCGGTTCTGAACTCCTTGTTAATAAGGTCTACCGCACAGATTACCTTACAACGAATTTGTATTCGTCGCTTACAAATCCGAGCTACCGTGATTTCCGTTTCTTTTCATCCGGAAGCGAGGTCGGATCCCGCAATAATGCCATTCACCGACAGCCGCTCAATATCATATTTGATACACTTATGGGCTGCCGTTACAGACTTGTAAAGGATGATCCGATACTTTTCGGTGAGCATAAAATAGCAGCGTCCGGCGAATACTCTGTATACAAGAACGATTATGCGTTCCCTCTCGGATTTGCAACAAGCGATGTAATGAAAGTCGATAAGTACCGCAAGCTTCAGTTTGAATTGCAGCAGGAGGCTATACTCAGCAATATAATCATTCCTAAGGAGTTTGATGCGGAAGGGAAAAATGATGAGCATACAAGAAGCTTTGATATTGATTTCACCGAACTTGCCGACTATGACGGAATAGAGTACGATAAACGTATATACACCATAAACAGCAAAAAGATCATAAAAGCAAAGGTCAAGCTTGATAAACCTGTTGAAGACGGAGTCCTCTTGATAACGGCGTTCGCTGATAACCGTATCGGAAAGATCTCCGCACAGAAGGACATCATTATGAAGATCAACGGGGTCAAGAACAAGCTGACTGATCCTAAGTGGAAATATAACAACGGTAATTATGTATTTTCATATGTGATCTCGTCCGATAAACCGATAACTGAGCTTGATATGGAATTCTCAGCCGGTATCTATAATATTTCCGGATTCGAGGCTTTTGTAATGGACGGCGATGCACTTCGCGGTGCTATGGAAAACAAGGACGCTTTCATCATCGAAACAGAGGATCCGATAGGTGATACCCTTTCGGGCAGTATAGATGTACGCAAAGACGGCTGGTTCAATATCACGATTCCTTACGATAAGAATTTCACTTTCCTCGTTGACGGCGAAAAGGTTGATTACTACCGGACAGACCTCGCTTTTATGGGATTCCCGATAAAAGCCGGAAAGCATACTATCGAGATGACCTACAACGCTCCTCTGAAAAAGGAAGGCCGACTTGTTACCTTCGCCGGAATAGCTGCTGTGTCAATTATGCTCTCCGTATTCGGCATTGCAGATCTGCGCCGCAGAAAAAAACTGAAAACAAAATAATTTCCGGCAAACTATTGACATTCCGCTGTAAATATGCTAAAATTATATAAATTGCAAAAGAAGCTTCGGTTTCAAAGCAAGTCCGCTGACATGGTCAGCTGGCAACTTCTGTTGCCTTATTGATTCGGTCTGTGTGCCGATAAGTTTTTATAAGTTTTTATCAGCTTGTGAAAGGTCAATAAGAGTAGTAAAAGGTGATTATCTTGCTTATATAGACTCTGAAACCCGAGGTATATCTGTGCAGTTGGCATATGATTAAACGACACGTATGGGCTGATAAAGCCTGTACGTGTTTTTTTGAGGTGTTTTTATGCAGAATAAGCTAAAGCTTTACGGCTTCAATAATCTTACAAAATCGCTGAGCTTTAATATATATGATGTCTGTTATGCCAAGACAGCAAGAGCTCAGCAGGAATATATTGCATATGTCGACGAACAGTATAATTCTGAGCGTATTACGGATATTATGACTCACCTTACAGAGATGATAGGCGCACAGGTGCTCAGTATGTCGCGGCAGGACTACGATCCGCAGGGAGCTTCTGCGACGTTCCTCATAGCTGATGATACTATGATACCGGCAGGAGGTACCGAAACTGTCGCTCATCTTGACAAGAGTCATGTAACAGTGCACACATATCCGGAGTTCCATCCTGATACAAGTATAGCTACTTTCCGCGTTGACATCGACGTAGCTACCTGCGGAAAGATCACACCTCTTACAGCCCTCGATTACCTTATCGGAAGCTTTGATTCCGATATTATCACTATGGACTACCGTGTAAGAGGCTTCACACGAAACCTCGATGGTGAAAAACTGTTTATAGATCATGACATAACCTCGATACAGGACTATATCGACGATGCTACGCTCCTGAAATATGATGCGGTAGATATAAACGTGTATCAGGCAAATATGTTCCACACAAAAATGTTGATAAAGGAACTCGATTTACAGAATTACCTCTTCAATACGGATGTCAATGAACTTCCGCCGAGCCGCCGTCTTGAGATAACAACGGCTCTGAAGAGGGAAATGATAGAAATTTTCAGCGGAAGGAATGTTTACGGAAATGGCTCTTTCACAGGTTGATGCGCCTATCTACGAAGCTCTGAGACGCTTCAGGCGTATGAGAGTAGTGCCGTTCGATGTTCCCGGACATAAGCGGGGACGCGGTAATATGGAGCTTACTGAGTTTCTCGGTGAGGACTGCATGAATGTTGATGTGAATTCTATGAAGCCGCTCGACAATCTGTGTCACCCTGTATCAGTGATAAAGGATGCGGAGGAGCTCGCAGCACAGGCTTTCGGGGCTGAGAATGCGTTCTTCATGGTCGGAGGTACGACCTCAGCGGTGCAGAGCATGATAATGTATGCCTGCAAAGAGGGCGATAAGATCATAATGCCGCGAAATGTACACAGAAGCGCTATAAATGCACTGATACTTACAGGTGCAGTGCCGGTTTATGTTGATCCGGATGTTAATCATCAGCTGGGTATCGCACTTGGAATGTCGGTATCACAGGTCGAGAAGGCTATACTCGAAAACCCTGATGCTAAGGCAATAATGGTAAACAATCCGACGTATTACGGCGTTTGCTCAGACCTTAAAAGAATAACCGAGCTTGCTCATTCGCACGGTATGCTCGTTCTTGCAGATGAGGCGCATGGTACTCATTTTTATTTTGGTGAGGGCTTTCCGATGTCGGCTATGGCTGCCGGTGCGGATATAGCTTCTGCGAGTATGCATAAGTCAGGCGGAAGTCTTACGCAGAGTTCGTTCCTTCTCATGGGAAAGAAGATCAATTCCGATTATATGAGACAGATAGTCAACCTTACACAGACCACGAGCGCCTCATATCTGCTGCTTTCAAGTCTTGATATTTCGCGCAAGAGACTTGCTCTCAGCGGCAGGGAAATATTTGCAAAAACAGTAGAAATGGCACAGTATGCGCGTGATGAGATAAATTCTATCGGCGGTTACTATGCTTTTTCGAGTGAACTTATAAACGGCGACAGCGTTTTCGATTTTGATGTGTCCAAGCTTTCGGTCTACACTCTTCCTATCGGACTTGCCGGTATTGAGGTATACGATCTCCTCAGGGATGAGTACGACATACAGATAGAATTCGGCGACATCGGTAACATCCTTGCGTATGTTTCTGTTGGCGACAGAAAGCGCGACATCGAACGTCTTATCAGTGCTATGTCCGAGATAAAGAGAAGATTCGGCAGGAGCGGTTCGGGAATGCTCACACAGGAATATATAAACCCGTTAGTTGCCGAGCCTCCGAGAAAGGCTTTCTATGCTCAGAAGAGATCGCTTCCTCTTGAAGAAGCAGCAGGAAATGTATGCACGGAATTCGTAATGTGCTATCCGCCGGGTATCCCGATACTTGCGCCCGGAGAACTGATAACTCCTGAGATAATCGAGTATATTAAATATGCCAAAGAGAAAGGATGTCAGATGACCGGTACGGAGGACATAAACATAGAACGGCTTAATGTTCTTGCCTGATGAAAAGTGGGATTGGGGAAAGATTTCACAAGGAGGTATCCGTTATGGATATGAAAAAAGTTGGAAGAAAAATGAGTATGCTTATGGGCATAACTCTTAGTTTTTGTATGTCTCTTATCGGAAATATAACATCCGGAAATTTTAAAGTTCCGGCATTCGTTACAAGTTTTCTTGTAAGCGTTGTGATATGCCTGATAATTGGCTTTGTTGTACCGATCGGCAAGCTCGGAAAGGGCGCAAGCGGCAGGTTAGGACTTGAAGAGCATAGTCTTGGCGCAAGATGTATTGAGAGCCTTGTTGCAGATCTTATATTTACTCCGGTCATGACTGTTGCGATGGTATCGTTTGCATACGTAATGGCTAAGAAGCATGACGAGGCTATGCCGTATGTGCCGGCGCTTCTGAGATCGCTCGGAATAGGTCTTGTGCTTGGCTTTATGTTAGCCTTCGTGCTTACGCCTGTTTACCTTAAGATCGCTATGAAAGGTGCAGGTCCGGGTTTTGACGGCGACAGCGAATAATGCTCTCAGCAATTCAATCTGATGATAAATTTAATGTATATGGAGGCAGATAATGGAACTTTGGTTTACAGAGCGTCATACTCCGAATGTTAAGTTTTCGATAAAGGTGGATCACCAGCTTTACAGCGGTTCGAGCGAATTCCAGCGGATAGATGTTTTCGATTCTAAGGAGTTCGGACGCTTTCTTACGCTCGATGGATATATGATGCTTACAGAAAAGGATGAGTTCATTTATCATGAAATGATAACTCATGTGCCGATGGCAGTGCATCCGGATCCGCGTAATATACTCGTTATCGGCGCGGGAGACGGCGGCGTTGTAAGGGAACTCACACGTTACAGCACGGTTGAGAATATCGACCTCGTTGAAATAGACGAACTTGTAGTTGAGGTCAGCAAGCAGTATCTTCCTACCACTGCCTGCCGCTTTGACGATCCGAGGGTTCACGTTTACTACGAGGACGGGGTCAAGTTCATCCGCAGATGCACAGATAAGTATGATGTTATAATCGTTGATTCGACTGATCCGTTCGGTCCGGGTGAGGGACTTTTCACTAAGGAGTTTTATGGAAGCTGCTTCAATGCGCTCCATGAGGACGGTATCATGGTCAATCAGCACGAAAGCCCGTTTTACGCTGAGGATGCAGCTGCAATGCAGCGCTCACATAAGCGTATCGTTGAAAGCTTCCCGATAAGCAAGGTCTATCAAGCACATATCCCGACTTATCCTTCGGGACACTGGCTGTTCGGATTTGCTTCAAAGAAATACCACCCGACAAATGATTACAACGGTACAAAATGGAGTATGCTCGGACTTAAAACAAGGTATTACAATCCGCGGCTTCATGTGGGAGCATTTGCACTTCCGAATTATGTAGAGGAGCTTCTCAAAGATGTTGAATAAGAATATACAGACTTTTATTGCCTGCGACAGTGAATATGAAGAATCAAAGATAGTGCTTTTCGGAGCAGGCTTCGACGGCACTACAAGCTTTCGTCCGGGAACAAGATTTGCTCCGGCAGCGATAAGAAACGAGAGCTTCGGCATTGAGACTTACAGTCCGTATCAGGATAAGGATATGCTCGATCATTGCTACTTCGACAGCGGAGACATTGATCTTCCGTTCGGAAGTACGAGCCGTGCAGTCGCTGACATTGCTATGCGTTCGGACATGATACTTACCGACGGAAAGATACCCTTTATGATAGGCGGTGAGCACCTTGTAACTCTTGGCTCAATCATGGCAGTTAAGGAGCGTTACAGCGACCTTTATATCATTCATTTCGATGCTCATGCTGATCTGCGCGATGATTATCTTGGTCAGCAGCTTTCTCACGCCTGTGTACTCAGACGCTGCTGGGAAATCGTTGACGACGGTCATATCTTCCAGTTCGGTATCAGAAGCGGCGACCGCGAGGAATTCCTCTTTGCAAATGAGCATACGGAAATGCACAAATTCAGCTTCGAGGGACTTGAAGAGACAGTTGAGAAGCTGAAAGGGAAGAACGTCTACCTTACGGTCGATCTTGATGTTCTCGATCCTTCTATATTCCCCGGAACAGGTACTCCCGAAGCCGGCGGAGTTACATTTGATGAACTACGGAAGGCTGTAACGCTGGTTTGCAGTCAGCTTGACATCGTTGGATGTGATGTGAACGAACTCAGTCCTGTTTACGATCAGAGCGGAGTTTCAACGGCAGTTGCCTGCAAGGTTATAAGAGAAATGCTTCTGGCAATGTCATGAGTTATGAAGTTGAAGTATAGCAGACTGCTCGCAATAATTTCCGCAGGAATCATATTTTTCGGAGCAATATTCTTCGGAGTTGGAATTATTGCGGAGTTAGTTCAGAAGAATCGTGAAAAACACTGTACTTATAAACTTACGGCTACTGTTCTGGATAACGAACCCGGCGGCAGCGATAGCAACGCACTTTATCCGGTGTATTACTATTCATATCTGGGTAAGGAGTACAATGTAAAGAGCGATACAGGTTCGTATCCGGCAAAATTCGATGTAGGCGAAGAAGTTGAAATGTATATTGATCCGGATGATCTAAAGAGATTTTATGTTCCGGCGGACAATACATTGAAGATCATTTCAATGGTTTTTAAGATAATCGGAGGCGTTATTGCTGCTCTCGGACTTCTTATACCAATGATAATTGCCCGCATAAAATACAAGAAAAATGCGAACAGTAATGAAGAAATCATTTATGTCAGTAATCAGGAGCCGAACCCGTACAGAGGCTATTATAGAGAAAATGACAGTAATCCGGACGAGGATTACATCAGCACTGTTGAGGAATACAACAGATACGAAAAATAAAATATGAGCTTTTAATTCAGGCTCAAGTATACAGGATATGCGCTGAAAGACGCTTTTGAATTTCAAGGAGGTATATTACAATGGGAAAATGTATGATAATCGGCTGCGGCGGAGTAGCTTCAGTAGCGATACACAAGTGCTGTCAGAACAGTGAAGTGTTTGAGGGCATAATGATCGCAAGCCGTACAAAGTCAAAGTGCGATGCGCTGAAGGAGAAACTCCAGCCAACTACAAAGACAGTCATTGAGACTGCTCAGGTGAATGCTGATAACGTTGATGAGCTTGTAGTTCTCATCAACAGCTATAAGCCGGATGTCGTTCTTAACCTTGCGCTCCCTTATCAGGATCTCACTATCATGGACGCTTGTCTCGCTACCAAGACTCACTACGTCGATACAGCCAACTATGAGCCGCTCGATACAGCAAAGTTTGAGTACAAGTGGCAGTGGGCTTACCGTGAAAGATTCGAGAAGGCAGGCATTACAGCTCTCCTCGGAAGCGGATTTGATCCCGGCGTTACAGGCGTATTCTCAGCTTACGCTATGAAGCATGAGTTCGATGAGATCAACTATATCGACATTCTCGACTGCAACGGCGGCGATCACGGCTATCCGTTCGCAACTAATTTCAATCCTGAGATCAATATTCGTGAGGTTTCCGCAAAGGGAAGCTATATCGAGGACGGAAAATGGATTGAGACAGAGCCTATGGAGATCAAGCGCGTTTACGACTTCAAGGGCGTTGGCGAGAAGGATATGTATCTCCTCCACCATGAGGAGCTTGAGTCTCTTGCACTTAATATCAAGGGCATCAAGCGTATCCGCTTCTTCATGACTTTCGGACAGAGCTACCTCACACATCTCAAGTGTCTTGAAAATGTAGGTATGACCTCTATCGAGCCTATTATGTATGAGGGCAGGGAGATAGTACCACTTCAGTTCCTGAAGGCAGTTCTTCCGGATCCGGCTTCACTTGGTCCGAGAACAGTCGGCAAGACCAATATCGGCTGTATCTTCCGCGGCAAGAAGGACGGCAAGGACAAGAACTACTACCTATACAATATCTGCGATCATCAGGAGTGCTACAAGGAAGTAGGCTCACAGGCTATTTCTTATACTACCGGCGTACCGGCAATGATAGGCGCAATGATGATTATGACCGGAACATGGAAAAAAGCAGGCGTTTACAACATCGAGGAATTTGATCCGGATCCGTTCATGGATGCTCTCAATAAATGGGGACTTCCTTGGGAAGAGGATCACGATCCGGTGCTTGTTGACTAATACAATCTATTAATAAGGAATGGTGAGTTAAAATGATCATTACAACAACTGATAACATCTACGGTAAGAATTTAGAAGTTCTCGGTATCGTTGAGGGCGCAACGGTTCAGACTAAAAATGTCGGAAGAGACTTTATGGCTGGACTCAAAAACCTCGTTGGCGGAGAACTCAAAGGCTATACAGAAATGATGAACGAGGCGCGTAAGATCGCAAAACAGAGAATGGCAGATCAGGCTTCACAGCTTGGTGCAGATGCTGTTGTAGGCTTCCGTTTCTCATCGTCCGAAATTGCACAGTCTGCGGCTGAGGTCGTAGCTTATGGTACAGCGGTGAGATTCGTCTGATGACAGAAAAGCTTGAAAAACTGAGATCACTTCCGACACCGTGTTATGTAATAGACGAGGAGAGGCTGCGCGGTAATCTTGAGATACTTCGCGGAGTTCAGGAGCGTACTGGTGCAAAGATACTGCTTGCACAGAAAGCATTTTCGTGCTATCATCTTTATCCGATGATAGGGGAGTATCTTGACGGAACAGCTTGCAGCGGACTCTATGAAGCACGTCTTGGCTATGAGAAAATGGGCAGGGAAAACCACGTCTTTTCCGCGGCTTACCGTGAGAGTGAGATCGACGAGATAATTAGTTACTGCGGACATATCATATTCAACTCCTTTGCTCAGCTTGACAAGTACCGCGACCGCGTACTTGCTGCCGGAAAGAAGATAGGTCTGCGTATCAATCCGGAGTGCTCAACGCAGGAAGGACATGAGATATATGATCCGTGTTCGCCGGCTTCAAGACTTGGGATTACGCGCAGGAATTTCCGCTCCGATGATCTCAGAGGTGTTACAGGTCTGCATTTCCATACCCTCTGTGAGCAGAATTCCGATGACCTCGAAAAAACACTTGATGCTGTTGAAGAAAAATTCGGTGATGTGCTTCCGGATATGGAGTGGATCAATTTCGGCGGCGGTCATCACATAACGCGCGAGGATTACGATATTCCGCGGCTTGAACGCTGTATAAAACGTATGCAGGAGAGGTACGGGCTTGAAGTCTGGCTTGAACCCGGTGAAGCGATCGCGCTGAATGCCGGCTATCTGGTTACAGAGGTGCTCGACCTTATTGAAAACGATATGCCGATAGCGATACTTGATACGTCCGCAGCCTGTCATATGCCGGATGTACTGGAAATGCCGTATCGTCCGCCGCTTATAGGCTCAGGCGAGAACGGGGAGAAGCGTTACAGCTATCGTCTTGGCTCTCAGACCTGTCTCGCTGGCGATGTCATAGGGGAATACTCCTTTGATGAGCCTTTGAATATCGGCGATAAGCTGGTGTTCGGAGATATGGCGATATATTCAATGGTCAAGAACAATACGTTCAACGGTATGCCGCTTCCGGCAATCATGCTTCTGAAAGCGGACGGAACGATTTCACAGTTCAGGACTTTCGCTTACGAAGATTTTCGCAGCAGATTATAAAACAAGCGCCGCACGGGGAGATCCCTGTGCGGCGTTTGTTATGTTAAAGACCAAGATAGTTTTTGAAGTTGTCAGCGAGAATCATCTGATTTTCGCGTTCATTGAAGCCAAGTTTAAAGAACGCATTAAGAGAATCTGTATGATTCCACATAGGGAAGTCAGAACCGAAAAAGCAGTTTTCAACGCCGTATTTTCTTATGATACCGGCAGCTTTTTCAGGTGACATGAACGGAAGAGAGCTGCTTAAATCAAATTTGAGCGTATCATCTCCGCTCAGGAGTTCAACTGCGTCATCCCAGCGCTGATAGCCGCCGAGGTGTGCGGCGAGTATCTTGAGTTTCGGGAAGTTTTTATGTATATTAGCGATGCGCTGCGGATCAGAGAAATCATAACGGTTATCGCCGCAGTGGATAAGCAGAGGGAGCTTGTCCTCAATGATTTCGTATATTTTAAATGCTTCCGGAGAATCAGCATTGAATTTCTGAAAGTCCGGGTGCAGTTTAACGCCGTGGAGACCGTATGAAATGATGCTTTCTACATCAGCGGCAATATCCCCGGAATCAGCATGGGTAGTACCGAATCCGTAGAATTCCTCATGAGCCTCGCATTCAGCATGGATAAAAGCATTGATACTGCTGATCTGGTGCGGAGCTGTTGCTGTCGAGCACACAAGATAGCGGGATACTCCGATCTTTTTACCGCTTGCGATCAGCTTTTCACTGATACCGCAGCCTTTCATAGGAAGACCGTAGAAATGTCCGATGTTTTCAGTAGCATTTTCGGCTATTTTTTCCGGAAAAATATGTGAATGAGCGTCGATTATCTCATAGTTTTTGAGTGATTCCATTATAATACCTCCTGGCAGCTTGAATAGGCTGCCTTTCTATTATATCGCAACATGAAGAAAATGTCAAATCCTGACGCAAATGTTATCTGAAGTTTACATTTCAGTTCCCGGCGCAGGAGTATGACAGCAAGCAGCGCAGTAGACCTCTTCGGCACCGCTTTTGAGCAGCAGGGAAGTGAGCTCGGTTAAGGTACTTCCGGTTGTAGAAATATCGTCAATGATAAGAACTTTTCTGCCCTTGATCTTTGCGGGATCGACAATTCTGAACGCGTCTTTCAGATTCAAGCGCCGATGGTAGCTGTTAAGAGACTTCTGCTCCTTTGTTTTTCGCATCTTTACAGTGCAGTGTGCAGCGATTTCTATGCCGAGCTTTTCACCAACGACTTTTGCGATGAGTTCAGTCTGGTTATATCCGCGTTTTGAGCGCGACGCTTTATGGAGCGGAACAGGTACTATCACATCGACCTTATCTGCGATACCGTCCTCATAAAGCTTGGATGCGAGAGCACCTCCGAGGGCATAAGCAGCATTGCCGCATATACCGTTTTTTAGCAGGAATACTGCCGGTGAGATGTCCTTGTTATAGACAAATGCGGCGGTGCATCCGGAAGCGCCCTTGATGCTGAATCTGCCGGTATACGGCTGTATTTTTGAGCTGCATACATCACAGAATGAAGAAAGAGCGTCGATGAATTCTCCGCACACCGGACACCTGTTCGGAAAGAAAATATGCAGAATTTTACGTTTTATGTCACTGTTCATATTACACCTAAAGAAAAAGTTCCGGATCACGGAACTTTTGTAGTTTTAAGCTTCGAGGCTGTCAGAGAGCGGATCAACAGTCTCAATAGCGCTTAGTTTTCTGTTTATCTGGCGTGTGCGTACTCCGACGAGCTTTTCAAGATCGTCGTCGACCTTCTTGATGTGCTTCTGAGTCTCTTCAAGAGCCTTACTGAATGTAAGGAACTCAGATTTGACCGAGCCGAGGATCTCCCATACCTGATTGCTTTTTTGCTGGATAGCAAGTGTACGGAATCCCATTTGAAGGGAATTGAGCATAGCAGCCATAGTTGAAGGACCTGCAACATTGATGCAGTAGTCACGCTGGAGAGTTTCTATCATGCCGCTGTTTACGACCTCAGAATAAAGCCCCTCAAAGGGCAGGAACATTATTCCGAAATTAGTGGTATAAGGCGGCTGGACGTATTTTTCGCTTATGTCCTTAGCACATTTTTTTATAACAGCCGAAAGCTGTTTTTTTGCCTCAGCGACTGCTTCGGCATCTCCGGAATCGTAAGCATTCTGGAGAGCTGAGTAAGTATCTCCGGGAAACTTTGAATCTATCGGCAGGTAGATACAGCCGTTATCACCGTTCGGCAGACGGACTGCAAATTCAACACGGTTTGTGCTTCCGGGGATAGTAGCTATCTCGCGTTCGTACTGTTCCGGTGCAAGGATGTCTTCAAGGATAGCGCCGAGCTGTATCTCACCGAGGATTCCGCGGTTCTTGACGTTGGAAAGCACCTTTTTCAGGTCTCCGACTCCGGAAGCAATAGTCTGCATCTCACCAAGCCCCTTGTAGACCTGTTCCAGACGCTCACTGACAAGCTTGAAGGATTCGTTCATCTTGTTTTCGAGCTTTTCATTCACTGCGGACTGTATCGCATCGAGCTTCTTTGAGTTTTCGTCCTGTATACCGATAAGATGACGGGTAACCGTTGAACGTATGGACTCAAGCTTCTGTTCGTTTGATGCCTCAAGAGTTTTGAAGCGATTTTCGAGCAGACGAAGCTGTTCGGTAACATTCTCGCCGGAAGATCTCTGGCTCGAACTGAGCATATCTCCGAGGTTTTTCATGCTTATCTGGATGTTTGCGGAAACCTCCTCGCGCAGTCTGCGCTGAGCCTCAGTATTCTCATACTTGGAAGCTTCGAGCAGCTTGCGGATCTCATCATCGCTGTTATTACTTCCGCCTTTAAGCAGAAGCATTATCATAAGTATTATCAGGATAATACCTGTAATAAGAATAAGAATCTCCATAATCAAAAGTACATGAATAGCTGGCATTTTATCATGCCATTGTAGAGTTTACGACGTTTGCGGGCTTCAGTTCCAAAGAATTTCTCAAACTCCTCATGAGGGGAGATGATATAGCTCTGGCGCGAGCCGTCCTTACCAAGTACACGTCCCATAACGCGGTAGATGTTCTCAGCCTCTCGCAGTTCGAGAAGACGTTCACCGTAGGGCGGATTGCATATAACGGTTGAGTCCTCGGGCTGACGGAAATCAGCAATATCAGCCTGTTCGATAGAAACACGGGATTTGATACCTGCTTTGTGAGCGTTATCAAGTGCAAGTGCAACTGCTGCATCGTCGATGTCAGCACCGATAGCGTGGAACTCCGCATTGCGGTCAACGCAGTCAATAGCGCGTTTGCGTTCTTCCTGCCATACCTTTGAGTCGAAGCATGACCATTTTTCAGCTGCAAATCTTCTGTTGATACCGGGCGCGATCTTCAGAGCCTTTAGGGCTGCTTCGATCAGAAGAGTACCGCTTCCGCAGAACGGATCACAGACAACAGTATCCGGACGTACTCTTGCGAGGTCGATTATACCAGCTGCAAGAGTTTCCTTGATCGGTGCAGCATTGGAGTTCCTTCTGTAACCGCGCTTGTGCAGACCAACACCGCTTGTATCGAGATATATCGTAACAACGTCCTTTAGGATACTGAATTTTATCTGAATCGGAGCGCCTGTTTCCTCGAACCAGCTTATGCCATACTTTGCTTTGAGTCTTTCAACAGCTGCCTTTTTTACGATAGACTGACAGTCCGGAACGCTGTGAAGAGCGGAATTCAGTGAATATCCCTTGACAGGGAAAGCGTTGTCCGGATTGATATAGCGTTCAAGCTCGATAGCTTTAACGCCCTGAAATAGTTCCTCGAAAGTAGTTGCTCTGAATTCTATAAGCTCGATGAAAACTCTTTCGGCAGTTGAGAGGCATAGATTAGCCCTTGCGAGGACATTATCATCGCCTGTAAAACTGATCTTGCCGTCGCTGACCTTCAGGTCAGTTCCGCCGATCTTCTGTATTTCATATTTCAAGACGCTTTCCAGACCAAAGTGGCATGGACAGCATAGTCTCATTTTACCGTTCAAAAAATCACCTTATTCTATAAAGCTGTCCACATAGGATATGACACTATGTGGACAGTTTTTTTATTTATTCACCGCCGCCGGCATCTCCGCCGTCAAAGCCGCCGCCAGCATTTCCTCCGGCATCACCGCCGCCAGCATTTCCTCCGGCATCACCGCCGCCGTTACCGGCATCACCGCCGTTGCCAGCGTCGCCGCCGTTGCCAGCATCGCCGCCATTGCCGGCATCTCCGCCTTCGCCGCCTTCACCGTCTTCATTTCCGGTGTTTGCCGGTGCGACATAGTGACCGCCGTTACAGTATGGCGGATCCTGAGATTTCCAGTAGCCCATGATTCCCTGAGGACAGCCCGGACCTGCGATCATGCCTGATGATGAGCACATCGGCTGAGCTATAACAGTCTTTACCGGATCGAAGTCCTTAGGAGTATCAAGGAACTGAGTATCAGCGTATTCACCGATAATGTTCTTCCATATTCTGGTTGAAGAGAGATATTCAGGAAGCTGGAGATTATCGGCACTCTTATCGTAACCGATAGTGATACCGCTTACGAAATCTCGTGTAAGACCTACGAATGTGAGATCCCACCAGTTTTCGGTAGTACCTGTTTTACCAACTACGACCTTGTTATTGAGTTTTGCGTCTGTACCTGTACCGCTGTCGACAACGGTCTTCATGAGACGGTTCATGATCCATGCTGTCTCATCGCTTACCGCTTTACGCGGATTACCGTCGTTCTCATAGATTATCTTGTTTGTACCGTCCTCGATACGTGTTATGATGTGAGCATCGTTGTAGATACCGTTATTACCGTAAGGAATGTAAGCGTTTACAAGATTTTCGAGGGTAACACCGCGGTGAAGCTGACCGATCGAAAGTGGTGAATAGGACTGGTCGTGATCAGGATCGAGATCAAGTCCCATGTTTTTGGTAATGAATTCGTAGTCTTTCTGGATAGTAGCTTTTTCAACGAGCTGTGCAGAGACAGTATTTACAGAGTTCTGGAGGAAGTAGTAAAGAGGATGTGTGCCGCCGGTCGGAGGTCCGTCGTAGTTGTAAGGCCAGTCCTTACCGGTCTCAGGGTTTTTCATGATAGCCTTATCTGTGAATATCGAGCCCCAGTGTACGAGGTTGTTTTCGATACAATATCCGTAACCGGAGATAGGCTTGATAGTAGAACCTACCGGACGCTTATCGTGATCGGCATAGTTTGTAACAAGTGAGTGCTTCTTTTCGCCCCACTGACCGACGATAGCACGTACTGTACCATCGTAGTTGAGTGCAACGAAAGCAAGATGAGGCTTGTATTCCTCAGCAGTACCGTCGCCGTCGAGATCTACGAATCTTGTAACAGCGTTTGAATCAACGATGTTGTTGAGGTCGAGGAACTTGTTTGTAACATAGTCCTGCATATTATGGTCGATAGTAGTATATACCTTGTAGCCGCCC
Source organism: Ruminococcus flavefaciens (assembly GCA_015067005.1). Lineage (GTDB taxonomy): Bacteria > Bacillota > Clostridia > Oscillospirales > Ruminococcaceae > Ruminococcus > Ruminococcus flavefaciens_AA. The sequence continues at coordinate 40,200 of SVNH01000003.1, read as the reverse complement.
TTATTGATACGCTTGAGGGCTTCGTCTTCATCTATATTGTATTCCTTTTTCATAAATCTGAAGAGTTCATGGTAGATAGCGTCAACTTCCCATGTATATACCTTGTTCTCATCAATGAGGTCCTGAGCGTTGATCTCAGGGTGTTTAGCCTTGAATTCGTCCGAATCGGCATAAACGATAGGAGAGTTTCTGTATTCCTGGTACTGATCGTAGGTAATAGCGCCGTTCTGATAGAGCTTAAGGAGAACGTATTTCTGACGTTCACGGTTAACGTCTCTTCCGCTCACCTGTTCGCCGTATTTGTTCACATATTCTGTGAAAGGACCGTATTCCTCAGGGCTCTTCGGGATAGCAGCAAGTACCGCTGCTTCGGGAGTAGTAAGCTCGGATACATCTTTGCCGAAATACTGGATAGAAGCAAGCTGGATACCGTTTACAGCGCCGCCGAAGCCGATGTAGTTGAGGTATTCTTCGAGTATCTCGTCCTTAGAGTAGGACTTCTCAAGCTGCATGGCACTGAATATCTCACGTATCTTACGCTGAGGAGAATGCTCATCATCACCTGTGAGGTTTTTGATAAGCTGCTGCGTTATAGTCGAACCACCCTGTTCTGTATCGTAGATATGCAGGAACATATTCACGAAAGCAGAGAAGGTACGCTTATAGTCAACACCGTCATGCGTATAGAAACGCTCGTCCTCGGTATAGACGAATGCATCGCGGACGTGCTGCGGTATTTTATCAATAGAAACCGGAATACGTTGAACATCGGTTTGGATACGGTGTATAACGGTTAATTTTTCGTTGCCGTTTTCATCTAACTCTGTACTGTAAAAGTAGGTATCGCTTCCGGATTCAAGCTCCTGAAGAGTTATGCTTGTGGAATCGTCCATGAAATCGAGGACGTATACAGTAAGTGCAGTGGCAACGATAGTGCCGGTGATTATCATTACGAGGAAAAGCGACAGAAGAGTAGTGGCAATGATAGTCATCAGTTTTTTGAATATTTTCATGCCCCTGCTTGTTTTTTTCTTTGGCTTTTTCGGCTGAGCCTGACGCGGCGGAGGGTACTGCCCCATACGCTGCGGCATTCCCTGATTACGCATATCCGGACGCTGCGGATAACGCATACGTTCGTTAGGTGACTGCGGCGGTCTGCCTGTACGGTTAGGCTGCTGGGGGATGTTAAAATTATTATCGTTCATCGTATCTAAGAAGTCGTTCGGAGCTGAACGGCGATAACTCCTTTCTGATATTTTTAGACAATCATACAAATAACATTATACCATATTTGCGTACTGATGTTAAGCGTTTTCGCAAAAAAACGTCAATTTGTATAATATAGGGAAAACGGGGGATGATAAATACAACAAATTAAGCAACAAGGCGGCGGTAATAATGATAAAATCAGTAAAAAACAGGATATTCATGACACTGTTTGCGGCTCTGAGCATATCCGGATTCATAGTTATATGTACACTCGGAGATTCTAATGGTCAGAGACGCAGAGAAGAAAAAGCGGCGGCAGCAGAGATAAGCGAGCCGCAGCCTGCATATAAGGTGATCGAACAGAACGGACGTATAGCAGTGTATCGCAGAGGCAGCGATACGCCTTTGAAATACATTCATGCGGATGTATCGCTGATGCCTGAGTTAGACAGGGAGGAGCTGAGAAAAGGCATAGATTTCGCTGATGAGAAGGAGCTTCGCCGTTACATTCAGGATATCACTTCTTAGTTCTGTTTTCCGGACGGTGTTTCTTCTTTTTGCGTACAGAGAATCCGAAATCGCCGAGTTTCCTTCCGAGAGCGAAGTATTCTCCGTGAGCGTATGCCATGAGACCGCATTGCTGGAGATTAAGCTTTCCCTTGCTGTCGATGAAGCGTTCGTCAACGTTGATACCGATTATTTCGGCGAGAAACATGGTGTGTGAGCCGAGCGGTTTTGACTCTGTGACGCGGCATTCGAGGTTTACGGGACACTCTTCGATAACAGGTGCGGCTATCTTTTGTGCCGGAGCGGTATGAAATCCGCAGAGTTTGAATTTATCGGTATCTTTTCCGCTTTTTACGCCGCATAGGTCGGTTTCACGGCACATAGCCGATGTGGTGAGGTTGATAACGAATTCACCGGAATCAGCGATAATATCGTGGGAATATCTCTCTGGACGCACTGATATATAAGTCATAGGCGGACGGGTGCAGACTATGCCTGTCCAGCCAATAGTGAGGACGTTAGGAGTTTCGATAGTGCCGCAGGTCACAAGTGCGGCAGGTACAGGTGCAAGAAGCGCACTGCCTTTCCAGAATTGTTTAGCCATGATCTCTCCTTTCAGTGATCGGAAGCTTGTTTTATGGTGTGTTTTGATTATGACGGCATGATCCGTTGCATTCAAGAATTATTATATCATCAACAGTGGCCAAATTCAAGTTTTAAGGCAAATTGTAACGGAATTGAGAATTTTCAGTTCCGCTTCCATGAAACGACTGTTTTCGCGTTTTGCTTGTGATATAATCGTTTCATAGCAGGAATGGAGGTGACTCTATGAAAGTAGACATCAAAACTGAAAACGGAAGGGCTATTGCCAGACTTAAAGGTGAAATTGATCATCATAACGCAAAAGGTCTCAGAACCGAACTCGATCACTACATTGTAAGCGTTCAGCCGAGGGAACTTGCTATTGATTTCGGCGGTATCACATTTATGGATAGCTCAGGTATAGGTCTGATAATGGGCAGAAGCAAGCTAATGAAGGAATGCGGCGGAAGTCTTGAGATAATGAACACTCAGCCCTATATACGCCGTGTTCTGAAGCTTGCCGGAGTTGAACGCATAGTAAAGATAACGTGAACAGGAGAAATAATAATGGAAGTCATAAATACGATAAGATTTACAATGCCGTCGCTTTCGGTGAATGAAAGTGCGGCGAGGGCGGTTGTTTCGTCGTTTCTGATACAGGCAGATCCGACTGTTGAGGAACTGTCAGATATAAGGACAGCCGTTTCAGAAGCGGTAACGAATGCCGTAGTACACGCTTACCGTGGAACTACCGGAAATATTGAGCTTACGGTAAAACTTCTGCGCGGACGTGAGATATACATAAAAATCAGGGACAAGGGCTGCGGTATCCCAGACGTAGAACAGGCGATGACGCCTCTGTTTACGACCGCTCCCGAGGAAGAACGTTCCGGGCTCGGATTCTCAGTGATGCAGTCCTTTATGGACAAGCTCAGCGTAAAGAGTTCAAAAGGCAAGGGAACAACTGTCATCATGCGTAAGAGGTTAGCGGTACATGGGGACTGAAGTCAAAGCACCTTCTGCTGAGGAAAACCTCGGACTTGTACACCTCTGTGCGAATAAATTCCGCGGACGTGGGATTGAGTATGATGACCTTTACTCTGCCGGCTGTATCGGACTTCTCAAAGCTGTTAAAGCCTTTGACTGCGGCAGGGGAGTAAAGTTTTCAACGTATGCGGTGCCGGTCATACTCGGAGAGATCAAGCGCCTCTTCCGCGACGGCGGAAGTATAAGGGTGAGCCGCAGTCTTAAAGAACTCTCACTTCGTATCAGAGACATATGTGAAGAATTCCGCCAGCGTGAGGGCAGAGATCCGACAGTTTCAGAATTATGTGCAATTTCCGGAGAGAATGAATCGGATGTCTCCGAGGCGCTGTGCGTAAGTCAGCCCGTACTTTCGCTGACATCGGGCGAGGATGATTCGCAGATAGACATACCTTCCGAAGCCCCGGACGAGGGGATCGTGGATACTCTTGCACTGAGACAGATAATGTCAAGGCTTGATGAAAAAGATCGTGTTCTGCTTGAATTGCGGTATTTCCATGAACTAACTCAGTCAAAGACCGCACAGGCTCTTGGGATGACACAGGTGCAGGTCTCACGGCGCGAAAAAAAACTCCTCGCGCAGATACGCAGGGAGTTATTGGAATGATTCAGAACACCAGCCGTTCTATGACGGAATTAGAGACGAGGAAGCCTTGCGGTGTCAGCGATACCACATTGCCGTCAAAGCGGACATATCCGGCTTTTTCGAGGGGCGGTATCTGCTTTTCAACGTCCGGACGTTGCTGAGGAAATCTTCTCAGATCAAGTCCTTCCGTGAGACGCAGACGAAGCATTGCCTGTTCCTCGAAGCTGCAAGGTGAATCATCAGTGACGATGCTCTGTTGGAAGTCTGAGCTGATAAATGAGCCGAGATCGTCAGGGACAGCCGTGCGTTTGCCTTTGTAGCAGGAGTGTGCTGCCGGACCAATGCCGAGGTAGTCCTCACACTTCCAGTAGCGGCAGTTGTGGCGGCTATGGAAGCCTTCCTTTGCGAAATTCGAGACCTCATACTGCATGAATCCGTATTCACCGAGAAGCTTAACTGTGTGGAGGTACAGCTGTGCTGTCATTTCTTCATCAGGCAGAGATTTCTCAACTCCGCTTTGAGCGAAAGGGGTACCGTCCTCGATTTTGAGGATATAAGCTGAAATATGCTGTATCGGCAGAGCGGTCAGACGTTCTATCGACTGTGTAAGCTTTTCCGGAGTCTGTTCCGGCAGAGCTATCATAAGATCGCAGGAAATATTTCCGAAGCCGGCATCTGCTGCGCTGAGTACGGCTCTCTTGGCACGTTCTGCACTGTGAGAACGTCCGAGGACGGCGAGTTCATCATCGAGCATGGACTGAACACCGATCGAAAGACGGTTCACGCCGGAATGCCTCAGAGCAAGAAGCTTTTCCGGTGTCAGTGTGTTAGGATTGGCTTCGAGAGTGATCTCGGCATCGGATTCGATATTGAAATTCGCAGCAGCTGAATCAAGTATCCTGCTGATCTGTTCAGCGGTCAGCAGAGAAGGAGTACCGCCGCCAAAATAGACCGTGTCAACATTAGCGGCACGGTCTGAAAAATGCTGTATATTCCTTATGACTGCATCAACATATGCCTCAGCGGATGACCGGTTATAGGCAGTTGAATAGAAGTCGCAGTAAGGACACTTCTTTCCGCAGAACGGAACATGAAAATAAATACCGAGTGTTTTCATCAGTAATCGAGACGTATGGACTCAGTCATCTTGAAGCAGAACGCGTTTACAAGACGAGGTACTATTATTTCAAGCAGAAGCAGAAGCAGCATAAGCGGAAACTCACGTTTTGCGAGAAAATCGTAGTTTTGAGAGATGAGGAAAAGTACAACAAAGCAGGCGAAAATAAACAGGCTGAAAATGGCATTGAAAATCGTAGCGCCTTTGCCGTTCACACAGCGTTTGCCGCAGTATTTGCAGCGCTTCCCTTTTGAATTCATTTTGCCTGCAAGACCTTTTGTCAGCGGATTGAAGCCTTTTTTACCGCAGCACGGACAGGTATAGATACTCATATTATTATCCTTTCTTTTGCATTTCAGAAGCTAATGGAGTTTCCTTGCACTCGTTTGATACGGGTGCAGGTGAAAGCTTTCTGAGAAGAACTGCTTTATGTCGTTTTTTAGGGAAATACAGGACTTCCTTCGGGTGCAGCACTATCAGTATGAGGAGGAGAAGTGCTATTGCTGCCCATATACCGCGGAAGCAGTCATCACCGACAGCGAGACCAAATATCAGCAGTATTACAGATGTCACAATGAAGCTGAACATGGAGAATTCCCGCAGCCTTATGCGTATTGCGCGGAAGAATCGACCGGCAGAGGAGTTCCTTTCGGTCATTAGTTCCGCGATAACAGTTATCAATGAAACTGCAAGTATACCCATGAGAAAGAAGATCACACAATAATTGAACATAGGTTACCCCCTGTCAGCTATCCAGTTTGAGTACGCTCATGAATGCTTCCTGCGGAACTTCGACAGTACCTAACTGGCGCATACGTTTTTTACCCTCTTTCTGCTTTTCGAGGAGCTTCTTTTTACGTGTTATATCGCCGCCGTAGCATTTTGCGAGTACGTCCTTACGCATTGCCTTTACGGTCTCACGGGCGATTATCTTTCCGCCGATAGCAGCCTGTATCGGAACTTCAAACATCTGGCGCGGAATGTTTTCCTTGAGTTTTTCGGCGATCTTACGTGCTCTGCCGTAAGCCTTTTCGGTATGGATGATAAACGAAAGAGCGTCAACAACATCGCCGTTGAGAAGTATATCAAGCTTTACCAGCTTTGAAGGCGTGTAGCCGAGCATTTCGTAGTCGAAAGAAGCGTATCCTTTGGTACGCGATTTGAGTACATCGAAGAAGTCGTATACTATTTCGTTGAGCGGGAGCTCATAGTGAAGTTCAACTCTTGTATCATCAAGGTATTTCATGTCCTTGAAAATTCCGCGGCGGTCCTGACAGAGCTCCATGATATTTCCGACATAATCGGAAGGAGCGAGGATGCTTGCCTTTACCATAGGCTCTTCGGCTGTCTGTATGAGTGCAGGATCGGGATAGTTGGTAGGGTTATCGATGTACTGCACTTCGCCGTTGGTGAGAGTAACCTTGTATATAACTGACGGAGCAGTAGTGATAAGGTCAAGATTGTACTCGCGTTCGAGACGCTCCTGTATTATCTCCATGTGGAGAAGTCCGAGGAATCCGCAGCGGAATCCGAAACCGAGTGCGATAGATGTTTCCGGCTCGAATGAAAGGGAAGCGTCATTGAGCTGAAGCTTTTCGAGCGCCTCGCGGAGATCGCCGTACTTAGCGCCGTCGGCGGGATAAATACCTGAGAATACCATAGGATTCACCTTGCGGTAGCCGGGGAGAGGTTCATCGCAGGGGCATTCATCGTTGGTGACGGTATCACCGACCTGAGTGTCTCCGATGCTTTTGATAGAAGCGGCGATATAGCCGACTTCGCCGGCTTCGAGAGAGCCGTTGTTGACTAAGGAAGTAGCATCCATGAAGCCTGCTTCAACAACTGTGAATACAGAGCCTGTTGCCATAAGACGAATATTGTCGCCGACCTTGACCGTTCCTTCCTTTATTCTTACATATATAATAACGCCTTTGTAGGAGTCGTAGTAGCTGTCGAAAATCAGTGCTTTCAGAGGCTTTTCCGGATCACCCTTAGGAGCAGGGATGTCGGTAACGATACGTTCGAGGACTTCCTCGATGTTTGTACCCATTTTTGCGGAAATACGCGGAGCGTCCATAGCCGGGATACCGATAACGTTCTCGACCTCTGCACATACTCTTTCCGGTTCAGCAGACGGGAGATCTATCTTGTTTACTACCGGTACTACTTCGAGATCATGCTCGATAGCGAGGTATGTGTTTGCGAGAGTCTGAGCCTCGATTCCCTGAGAAGCGTCTACAACGAGTATAGCTCCTTCGCAGGCGGCAAGTGAACGTGAGACCTCATAATTAAAGTCAACGTGACCGGGGGTGTCGATGAGGTTGAAGATGTAGTCCTCGCCGTCCTGAGCGGTGTATTTAAGACGTACCGCACGGGCTTTGATAGTGATTCCGCGCTCACGTTCGATGTCCATGTTGTCGAGAAGCTGGTCCTCCATGTCGCGGATGGCAACGGTCTCGGTTTTTTCGAGGATACGGTCGGCAAGTGTGGACTTACCGTGGTCTATATGTGCAATAATACAGAAATTTCTTATCTTTTCGTTAGCCAAAGCTATACCTCTTTTCTATGCCTTCGCATAATATATCATTTTAATTATAGCAGAAAAGCGGAGGTTTGTAAAGAGCTTTTGAAAATTAAAAGTGTCGGATATATTGACGTATTTGAAGATATGTGGTATTATTCATAATAGGGGATGCATATTATAAATACGGCTAAGGCTTAGAAATAAAAATAGCAGTCTTCGTTTAGACAGCTACCCTTAGCGAAAAAGTGGGTTACCGAGCACGAAAGTATGGGCTCGGCAATTTATACCACGATTCCGCCAGAGGGAACTCCCCTTAAAGACCGCTTTTATGTACTTTATAGTTTATACTTTAGCCTGAGTTTGTCGGAAATAAGTGAGATCAATTCTGAGTTTGTAGGCTTTCCGCTGTATTGTGCAGGATCATAACCGAAGAATTTATACAGATTCTCACAGCTTCCGCGTTGCCAGCAACATTCGATCGCGTGTCTTATAGAGCGTTCGACTCTGGAAGGTGTAGTATTGTATGTTTCAGCAACTGATGGATAAAGTCTTTTGGTGATGCAGTCGAGCAAGCTGTGATCCGAAAGAGAATTTATCACTGCTGCACGTAGATAGTGATAGCCTTTTATGTGGGCTGGGATGCCGAGCTTGTGCAGTATACTTGTTACGGCGACTTCAATGTCTTCATCGGGTGGACATTTTGTCTGCGCTATAAGAGTGTGGACTGCTTTTGCAACTTTTTCAAAATCTAAAGGCAAAGTGAAACAGCATGCTGCACCGTTTTGAATTATTTGTCTTTTGATGAAATTGTTGCAGATGTTTGTGTACAAAATGAATTTTGGTGGTGAAATTTTCAATTCCTTAAGCTTACCCATTAGTGCGAAAGCGTCCGAAGATTGCAGAGTTAGATCAGAGATCAATATGTCCGGACTGTGGCGGACGATCGCATCAAGAAGGATGTCCATGTCTTTTCTGATGGCGATTGCATAGATGCCTGTGCTATTGAGATGTGATGCGAGTTTTACTCCGATTTCGAGCGAATCATCGCCGATGAGTACTTTTACGATTGTTTCTGTCATTGGTTGTGCCTTTCTTTTAAAATTATTTGTGATTATCACCACACTTATATATTACAACAAAACGAAATAAAAATCAAGTGGTTTTTAGAAAAAATATGTTGCATAGTGTCAAATATTGCAAGAATGTTGAAACTTGATTATTTTATCAACAATTTGCGTTCAAATATGTGTGCTATTTTGTGACGAGAAGGGTGGAATATTGTTATAATATAAAAATAATTTCCGAACACTTGACTTCTGCTTGCTATTGTTGTATAATATTTAAGTACTTTGCGAGTGTGCTGGAATAGGCAGACAGGCACGTTTGAGGGGCGTGTGTCGAGAGACGTATGGGTTCAAGTCCCATTACTCGCACCATAATATGGACAGATGGCTGAGCTGGTCTAAGGCGCACGACTGGAACTCGTGTATACGTTAATAGCGTATCGAGGGTTCGAATCCCTCTCTGTCCGCCAGAATTAAAAAGCCTGTATTTCGAGGAAAACACCGAAATACAGGCTTTTCTGTTGCCTGTAGAAAACAGTTATAACTGCAAATATGCAGTCGCGTGTGAAGAATTTACAGGCGTTTTTTCACACGTTTTCACACGAAATTCACACGACATAAAGGTGGTATAAACGTTAAAAAAACAGCTTACCCCATGTAGGGGCAAGCTGTACAATCTTATTTATTATAAAGCCTGTAGTAGCATGACCTAGAGATACCAAGTTCTCTTATAGCTTCTACAGGCTTTATTTTTCCGCTGTGAACTTCAGCTAATACCTCCTGCCAGTTATCAGGCAGAGGCTTAGCAGGACGTCCGAATTTAACGTCCCGCTTCTTTGCAGCCTCTATTCCCTCACGTTGACGAGAACGTATCTTATTACGCTCGTTTTCAGCAATGCTGCCGAGAACCTCTATAAGGATCGAGTTTATCATTTCTAAGATCCAAGCCTGATCTGGTGGGAAGTCCGTAAGAGTAGTCGGAATGTCGAGTATCTTTACACGTACTCCTGCTGCTTTGAACTCTTCCAGTTCTCTCTTGATATCAGCTTTATTACGGCTGAGCCTGTCAAGCTCCTTGATAACAAGTGTATCTCCCTTCCGGAGAATCTGACGCTTGAGGTACTGGTAACCCTCACGCTCTGTATCCTTACCGGAAGCCTTATCGATGATAATGTTCTGCTCAGGCACCCCGAATCTTATCAGTGCTTCAAGCTGACGATCTTCATTCTGCTCTCTGGTAGAAACACGAGCATACCCATAGATCCTGTTATCCATATTCAGTTCCTTTCCGTCTCAAAAAGTGGTGGCTACTTTCGGAACGTCTCAAAAGTCAAAACCGGACTTTTTGGAACGCTTTTTTCGCTATTTTTCAGGTGTCCCATAAAGTTTACTTTTTGAAACATCAGAACGCCCCACAGTAGCTCTCATAGACTTCTTCACCGTATACGCACTTAATATCTCTGAGTGCCTGATACAGCAGATCGTGATCCGAGAGCATCTCCTCGATCTCATCACAGGAGTAACCGTATTCAAGCAGCAGTTCAACGTCGGAACTATCGACTCCATAGAAGTTGCAGTACGTAAGAAGCATTTCTTCGTGGATAGTATAATAAGAAGAGTCGTCATAATCGTACCAGCTTCCATATTTGGAACGATATACCTTAGGCTGAAACTCGGATCGTGTGATCTCACCGTGCCTGTCAATACAGAGAATGTCACCATCGTCAGTCTCTACACGCTCCATAGCGAACTTGTGAAGTCCGACCTTTTGCAGAGCCTTCTTCATGATGCTCTCTGTGCTGGCGTATACATACAATCCCAGTACAGGAAAGTGAAGCAGGCACATTGGATTGCTTCCTTTTATGATGTATAAGCTGTTCTCTTGATCGAGTACAGTGAAAGTGAAGTTCCCCTCAACAGTTTCAGCCATATACTTGAGACTGTCAAAGTCAAGCTTCTGCTGTGCCTCTATAAGCTGACAAGCTGCGTAAGAGTCTGTCTCGATGTGGGTATCAGGGATAAGCTTGTCCTTCCTCAGTTCCTTATCATTCCACAGAACTCCGTTGTGAGCAAAGGCAAATGAAGTATCCCCGGCAAGACCGGGGAAAGGATGATTGTTGTAGTTGTTCTTGCCGTCTCCCTGAGTAGTCATGCGGGTATGTCCCATGACAGCTCTTGTTCCTTCCGGCGGATCAAAGTGAAGCTTGTGAGCTGGCTTCGGTCTCTTGTAGATAACGACCTCGCCGTTATGAATGTAGCTTATACCTGCTGCGTCAGTTCCTCTCTCCTCAGCAGCGTTAGCCAGAGCCTGAGTCAGCTTCTTCAGCATCCTATGAGGTATAACGCCCTGGTAGTCAAGCCAGCCGAATAATGAACACATAGGCATTCCTCCTTATCTGAAAATATGGATGATATCGTCGGGATTATCAAGAGCCTCGAAGTCCTTGATGACCTTATCTACCTTATTTGCAAGGTGGGTAGCAGCAAGGATAGTAACGAGTCTGAGGATAACCTGAGCATCGCTCGACATGATGCTCGGCAGTTTTACCTTCGGTAATTTTGTAAGTATTTCAAGCTTTTTCATTTTATAAGTCCTCCTCGGTATTTGTTTCTTCATTGATATAGAGCCTGCGCTCTTTGAGATACTGTATGAGTTCCGGAGCTTCTATACCTTCAACGAACTCACTCCAAGACATTTTACCAATGTCGTCTTCGGTAAGATGCATAGCCAGGTCGCATATCTCGTTCACGAGTTCAAGTGCGGCGATAAGAGTATTGTGCTTCAAGGTGCCTCTGAACAGCCTGAACTCGATAGTTGAGTAGTTCATAAGGTTTACGGCAGCGTACCTACCGTTGTTGCCCTTCTTAGCTTTATCCAGTATCTCTCGTCCTGTTTTCTCATAACCGTAACGAGCAGCCCATCTGTTCATGCTATACTCGGAACGTCTGCTGAACCTCAGCAGTTCAGCCCAGTGAGTCTCTACAAAGAACAGGATATGGCTTATTACAAGCTCCTGCTCGTCGTGAGTCTCACCAAGAGAATTTCTGTTGACATGGATGTGAAGTCCACAGGTACTGGTCTGATGCGAACGATATCCCATAGACACAGCCTTCTTCATTATCTCTTGCCAGCAGAAGTCCTTATGACAATCAAGGCTCATAGGGTAAGTTACTATCTCCATACCATCATCAAGAGAACCGTCTCCCTTGATGTAGATATGCTCATTATCCTTATTGGCGATAGAGAGTATTTCATCAGCATTATCGCTGTCCTTGCCTGCTCCGTCTATCTCAAGCTCAACTCCGAAGAATCGCTTGGAATTACCATAAAAGATAGGCTCAGGCTTATACCCATAGTCATGGATGCTTCTGTTACGATCTACCTCTTCGTGATAACATTCCGAACAGTAGTCATAGCCGTCCAGGTGGTAGGCGTCATCCTCATGAAGAAGGGCGTCACAACAAGAGCAGCGGGTATAGTGATTTTCGTAACAGTGACGGCAGAGAGTAGTATACTCGTCACCATAGCTATCGTCAGTCCAGATAGTTTCACCGCATCTGTCACAGGTAGTCGTGTGATGTTCAAAGCAGTCAGTGCAGACTATCTCTCCGTTGACTTCCTCATAGTCGTCGTCTTCTCTTATGAGCGCACCGCAGTGTGAGCAATACAGCGCGTTTTCGTTCTTTTCCTTTTCCATTTTTACCTCCATAAATAGAAAGAACCAGCCCCCGAAGGGGCTGGCTATCGTGTTTAATATTCGTTTGCTAAGAGCATTATGCTGTGGTCGCCGTCATCAATGATGTACAGCTTCTCTGTGATAGGATGCTCTGACGGGAGCAGGTATTCCATATGATGCTCCGGCTCCTCGCTCCTATGGGTTATACACTGCAAGCATCCTACCTGCTTCAGATCAAAGACCTGCAAGTGATCCCTCGGCTCAGGCAGTCCATCGACACAGTTCCACAGAAACAGCTGTAATTCAATTGGTATGGCGTTGTCAACGCCACAGGTGAGATATCTGTTGTTGTCTAACATTGGCATTTCTCCTTTCTTTGTAAGATTACCGGTAATGGTATCACAGTAACTATATATATTTACAGCCTTAAAAAAGCAGATTTTGATATATATATCGTTAAATAGAAGGAAAAAATACCATATATTTATAAAAAAATACCACAATGTAATAATAGGAGCGAAGCGACCCTGCAAGAAATATGAATTATATTAAATATGAATTATTAATAATGAATATGAATGATATTATTGATAACATACATGGGTAATATGAACAACACTGTTCATACACATATGATGTTCATATTCATATAATTATACGCACTGGGTTTCCTGGCTCCTAAAATCTATTTAAGGAGGCTTCTATAATGAAAGCTGATTATGATAAAAAAGACAAAAACACTTCTGTTTCGATGACTCAGAGCGACTACGATATCATCAAGCAGAAGGCTCAAGAAAGAGGAATGTTGGTAAGTCCCTTTATGGTTGACTGTGCTGTACATTCTGAAGACGGGCTTACTCCTGAAAAGAAGGCTAAGGTCCAAAGCATCGTCAATATCGCTTGTATGATAGTCGAGGACGTTGCTCCAGACAAGGTTGAGACTATACGCAAGGAGGCTGAAGGACTGTGGTCATTATAAAGTGTAAAAAAGATTCAGGCGGTTATAACAGCATGTATCTTATGAAGGCATTGAACTATCTTTACGATAGGGAAAAGGCTCTTCATATCGGAGGATATGGTGTAGATACATCTGACTTGAAAAAGACCTATAAGCAGATGTGTTACGTCAAGAAGTATTTTCATAAAACTCAGGAGAATCCGATGATCCACTTCATTATCTCGTTTGGTGATGAAGTACGCACCTATGAAAAAGCTAAGGCTTACGCTGTTCTCATAGGCGCTTTCTTCAAATGCGGCTACCAGTTGATCTGGGCTGTTCATAAGAAAAAGCGCGGAGATTCGTTGTTCCATATTCATATGATAATGAATTCCGTTAGCTTTGTGGACGGAAAGCTCTATGATAGTTCGCGTGTCAATCTGACTAAGCTTTGCGACTATGTCGAGCGCGTTACTGGAGTTAATTGCAAGTATTATTTCGCACCCCAAAATTCGACTGACGACGTATGATCTCTTCTGTGATAAACTATAACGAATATTGCTATATATCGTCAATTATCAAACAGCTGTATTTATACTTAATGTGCCTCCCCGTCACGGGGAGACCGGCTGTTTCTAGTGTTCTGGAATCGGTCTGAGTTGCAAATATCTGTGTTTATGGTGCTGCTCCAATCATCTGCAATGAGATATAAAAAACATCCTTCAGCCTTCATTTGATGAGGATGAAGAGTTCTTCGAAGATACTGAGGAGCTCTCAGACTTTGAGATCCCCATTAATGGCGTACCATTCAATGTCATGACCATAAAAAATCATATCAAGCCGTTTATAGGGCAACTCAAATTAACTGATCTTAACGGAATTGTGTTGCAAGAATTCTTCAATGAAAAATACAAATCCGGTCGATTAGATCATAAGGGAGGTTTGTCAGAAAAAACTGTATTAAACATCAGGCAAATGCTTCACGCTGCTCTGAGAAAAGCTCTTGAAAATGGATTCATTCCTGCCAACTACGTTGAACACGTTAGATTGCAGAAGGTTTCGATTCCAGATATGAGAGTTCTTACCGTTGAAGAACAACATAGATTTGTATCTACTTTGGTAACAAACTCATCCTCTGGACCTGCCGTGCCGGCGAAGCCCTGGAAAAAGCCGTCTCGTGGTGCCGGGATCAGCAGCTGGAATTCGATGCCGTCAATGACAACCTCCCGGAGATCGTCGAACTGTATGGAACCAATTCCCGGAAGATCACCTGCGACTTCTATATCGATGACAAGGCTGTACTACCCGCTATGCTAAATGGTTAAGGCCCGCCGACCGGCGAGCCTTTCATTATCTTCATCCTTTATCTGATGTTTTCAGTTCCTTTTCCAATGCCTTTGTCACACATTAAACACTATTTACCTATTTTCTCCACATTTCCTATTGACTTTTAAGTCAATACATGTTATACTTTTATTGACTTAAAAGTCAATGGGATAGAAATGGAGGTGAGTAATAATGGCTCGTAAGAGTAATAATACTGAATTTATCGACGAATATGAAATTGCAGATCATAAAATTATGACGATGGAGGAAGAAAAGCGTGAACGCCTTATCATGGAAGCCCTGAAAGAGTTTTCCAAAGGCTATGCGTATGCCAATATGGACGAGATCGTCAAGCGTGCCGGAATATCAAAAGGATTGCTGTTTCACTATTTCGGTACTAAAAAGGGGGTGTTCCTGTTTCTTCTGAAATATACCTTAAACATTGTCAACACAAAGTTTGAAGAGATTGTTTTGGAAAAAAACGACGTCCTTCAAAACATCTGGCAAGCGTCAAAAATGGAACTAGATTTAAGCTTTGAACAGCCGTATGTCATGGACTTTTTGGTTAAAGCGGCTTTTTCATTAAAAGAGGTTTTTCCGGAGGGGTTGCCCAAAGATGTACCTGATTTGACCGCCGGCATATTGTTGGATCGGATTGTGAAAAACGCTGACAGGTCATTGCTTAGGTCGGACATCGATGCTGAAAAGGCACAAAAAATTATCTTATGGACGATGGACGGTTTTATGAATAGCTTGCTGGCCTGCGGAGGTGATATTGAGAATTACAAGTCTCATTATGACCAGTGGATGAAAGAATTTGAGGGATATCTCCAATTGCTTCGTAAGCTGTTGTATCAATAATTTAAAGAAAGGTAGGTTTGATTATGAGTAAAAATATAATTGAGATTGATAATCTCTCAAAGTTCTACGGCAAGCAAAGAGGCATCGAGGATGTGACTTTTTCGGTTGGAGAGGGCGAAATTTTTGGGTTCCTTGGACCGAACGGTGCCGGAAAATCAACGACTATTCGGTCAATGCTTGGATTGATAAAGTATGATCAGGGCGAAATAAGAATCAATGGTCTTGACAGCGTAAAGGACAGAGAAAAAATCCTTGCAGACATTGGCTATATGCCAAGTGAAGCATGGTTTTATCCGGGCATGACAATCAGGGAAATGCTGAAGCATTCGGCAGATGTCAGAAAGGTTGATTGCACCGATGAAGTAGAAAAACTTTGCGACAGACTTCAGGTGGACGTAAAAAGAAAAATCAATGAGCTCTCACTTGGGAACAGGAAAAAGGTCAGCATCATCTGTGCAATGCAGCACAGACCAAAGCTTTTTGTTTTTGATGAACCGACCAGCGGACTTGATCCTCTGATGCAAAAAGTTTTCTTTGAGTTGATTCAGGAGTATGTGAATGAGGGTGCGACCTGTATGCTTTCCACTCACGTTTTATCGGAAGTAAGAAATCACTGTACTCGTGTGGCAATTATGAAGGAAGGCAGGCTGGTTGTCACAGATACCGTCGATAATCTTCTGAGCAGTCGATCAAAGAGAATCAAAATGATACGGGATGGCGAAAAGCTTGATTTTATCTACAAGGATAACCTGAACAATTTATATAAGGAACTGGAAGGACATCATATCGAGGATATTATCATCGAGGAACCGTCCATAGAAGAAGTATTTATGCACTATTACTTGAAGGAGGAAAAATAAATGCCGGTAATATTAAAAAACGAATGGAAATCAGGTTGGAAAAGTCTTTTGATATGGGCGCTTTCTGTGGGTGGAATGGGGCTCATCTTCATCATTTTATATAAGGGTATGGAAGATAGCATGGCAGATATGGCAGAGAATTATGCAAAAATGGGCGCGTTTTCGGATGCTTTTGGAATGAGTACACTCAGTATAGCAACATTAAAAGGATATTTTGCCGTAGAAGTCGGACAGATTCATGCACTTGGAAGCAGTATGTTTGCGGCTTCCATTGCCACAGTAATTCTTTCAAAGGAAGAGGATGGGCATACTGCAGAATATACGTTTACACTTCCGGTTTCAAGGGGCAAGGTCATAGCAATGAAGTTTTTGGCAGTGCTGATAAATCTTATTTGTTTTACATTTATTTGTGGCATGCTTTATGAAGTCGGGTTTGTTTTTCTTGGAGAAACGGATTTTGGAAGCATATTCACAGAGTATATGCTTTTTCAGTTAATGATGAATATCGAAATTGCGGCTATTTGCTTTGTGATCTCTGCGGTAAGCAAAAAGAACAGGTTAGGAATTGGAATTTCAGTTGCCATGCTGCTGTATGGGTATGATTTGATGGCAAGAGTTGTTCATGATTTAAAGGACGCTATCTTTATTTCTCCGTTTTCCTATTCAAATGCGACATCAATTTTTGCTGGAGAATCAAGGGATTGTGTTGCTTTGATTTTAGGGACGATAATGATTGTGATTATGACTGTGGGAGCTGGTATGATTTACGCAAAAAGGGATCTCGCTTCATAATTCAACCGACAGGAGCTGAGATAACTTTTCTTGCAGGGCTGTATAGATATGAGGAGCATAGCGGAAAGCAGATTCCTATGTTCTCGGTCATCACCAGAGAGGCGGTAGAACCTGTCAGGAGCATCCACGACCGGATGCCGCTAATGCTGAAACAAGAAGATGTTCGTGAGTGGGTACGTCCTAATACAAGTCCCAGCGGCATTACTGAGAGAGCGTTGACTGATGTTATTATGGAAGCAGCATCAGTATAATTTAAGTAAACAAAAGCCAGCTAAGATATCCCCGCGAGAGCGGGGATTCATATGATTGTAATTATAGAAAATGAAAAATTCCGAGTCGATTACGGTTTTTGAAAAAAATCAAATTCAAAAATTCCCGAAAAGAAATGCTTTTCGAGAAAAACGCAATATGATTTTTCTGAAAAAATGTAATTGCAATGAAAAATGTGATTTATGATCCGAACGATAGATAGAGTATCATATTGAAGGGAGAATACTATGGCACAGTATGCGAACTTAAAAGATTACTTTCAGAATGAACATATCAAGTTGATCCAGGACTCTATTTCTAATTATCTGAATGATGATGAGCAGATAACCGAGGCCGTCATCCGCTCTCTTGTATGCACTTACGACGATGCAAAATATAACGCTGATTTTGACCTAGGAGTATCCGTGAAGGCTGTTGGTGCTGTAGAGACTGATGATCTCAGCTTCATTGTTACAATAAGAGGAAATATCGAACAGAGGTTCAAGGATATTCAGGTTAAAGGTGTAAAAAGAGTCAGCAGCGATATGTTCCCAGAGGATAATATACTAAGTCAGTTTATTCTCCCGGATATTCAAAGTGATGATGTTGAACGTATCGGGAACGATCTTTATGGATTCTGTGCGGACAAGGGCTTATTTGTAAATTATAAACTTCATATAGAGAAACTTGTCTCCGACGGAATGATTTATTTCGCACCTCTTCCGAACAACTGCCTAGGCCGAGTTATTCTCTCCGTGGCTGATGTTGAAATCATAAAAAATGTTCAGACAGAGGACGGTCTGAAGCCAAAAAAGTGTACCATACGCGCTACTCATGGTACTATTCTTCTTAATTATAAAAAGTATGCAGAGGAGATGGACGGTGGACTGCGTATAACTGTTGCTCACGAATTGGTACACACACTATTCCATGACAGATTCTTGAAATTGCTCCAGCTTTTAGGTGAAGAAAAAGTTGAACTGCATTCTTCAACAGAGACCGTTGCTCTCGATGAAAACATGTCCGATATACAGAAGGCTCTCCGTATTGCTGAGTCTCAGGCCGATGTTCTTGCTATGCCCCTTGTGATACCTAAGATTACTGTCGATGCTGCCATACAAGAAGTAGCAACCGATCCTTCAACGCACTATGCGAATTATGGTGACAGGATGCAGGCGTGCGTCAACAAGTTCGCAAAGCTCTACGGTGTATCTGTTTATATTGCCAAGGATCGTTTAAGACAGCTGGGATACGATTTCGTTGATGGTACTTGCCTTGAATATGAAGAGAACGGAAGGAAGATACATCCTGCTCCTTTCTATTTTCAGCCAAGGAAATTGAAAGGAAACGAGACCTTCGTCATTGACCGTAATAATTATGAGAGGCTGCTGCGGGAGAACAAAGAGTTTTCTGAGCTGATTAACAATGGCAGGTACATATATCTCGGATATGTGGTATGTATGCTGTCTTCAAAATATGTTGCTGTATCTTTTAACTCTGACGATGCTGAATTTGTGCTTACTGATTATGCCCGTGAGCACGCTGATGAGTGTTTAATAAAATTCAGGTATAAAAAAATAGCGAACACAGGCCTCATATATTCTGACCATATTACATCGTATTTATCAAAAATGCCAGAATTCAACAAAGTTGAGATAGAAAGTTTCAAGATTTGTGATTCCAATAAAGAATTAGATGAAAAAATAATTGATGACATGAAAAATTATGTTGACGTAATTAACGAATTAAAGAGTCAAAAGTACAGTACATTTGCTAATACATTGGTACTACACATGAGAAAGAACGATGTTGAAGAAAAAATACTCAGCTTTAGAACCAGTATAGATGTTACATTAATCAGAGACTATTATAAAGGGAAAAAAATACCGAGCGAAGAAAATGTTATGGCGCTTTGTATAGGGTTAAAACTACATCCTGATTTCTGCTACGATATGTTTGAAAAAGCTAATTATTTTATCAAAAGCGATAATCCCAAACACCTTGCATATCGTTTCTTGTTTAATTACACTTCTAAGTCTATAGGCACCTGCAACGCTATTCTTGAAAAATTAGGTCAGAAGCCTGTACCTAAAAAGAACAATACACAGAATAACAATCCACAGAAGAAAAAACCACAGAAGAAAAAACAAGTTTCAAACTCATAGTTTATTATCCTCGTCCCAAAACCGTAGATTACTATCATGTGATCTACGGTTTTTTGCATGATAAGGCGAATGAATATATAAACTTTAAGTTTAGTTAATTTTCTTGACTAAGGATGCTTTGTGGTTTATAATATCTACAGAAGCTGTTCTTACGGACCGTTTATCAAATAATTTTATAGTAAAGGAGAATAACTATGAAAAAAGTAGTTAAACTCGGCGATGTTAAAATCGTAGAGACAAAAGACAACCTCTTCGTTTCATCAATCGAAATTGACGAAAAGGACTATGAAACCTACACGCAAGACATAAGCGAAGGTCTCGGATTTATTCTGAAAACTTTGACGGAACAATGCTCAGGCAGAGACATTGAAGAAAATGGTAAGCCCAAGCATGATTCTTATAGCCTTTCAATCGGCATTACTGACGATGGCTACTATGAGATCATAGCAACAGCTTGCAAAAGTAAGTTCATCCTCCTTGTCAAAAAGAAGGATGACGTCGTGAAGGTTTTAGAAGCAGTTGACTTGAGATTTCCTAGATACCCTCTTCGTGAGTTTATAGGAGAATCTGCCAGAGAAGTCCTTAGATGTGTCAAAACAGACTCTTTTTAATAATTCAATTACGGGGAAGGCTCCTTCGGGAGCCTGTTAACCGCAAATCTATAATAAAAGGAGAAATCAGATATGGATTTTGAAAGAATTGAAAATATGTCTTGCAACGAAATGGCTGATAGGTTTATCGATGACTGTTTTTACAGTGATCTTCTCAAAAAAAAGCATGAGAAGGAAGTCGAAGAGCGCGCTCTCCAGCTTGCAAAGACAAAGGAAGCGGAGCTTTTTAACACTCATAAGGAGGAATTCCAGCTCGAAGTACTTAAGCAGGTACAGGAAGAGGGTATCCGTAAGGAAGGACTGAAAGTATCAGCGTCCTCACCGCTTATCAGTGAGACGTACACTGTTGACGGAATTGAGCTTAACACTTCAGACTTTATCCCTGACTCAGTACAGATCGATCCTCTGTATGAGGAAAAACAACTTATAAAAAACGCTTACTCGCTTGAGTGGCAAGAACAGGACAAGAGAACAGGAAAACGCAAATTTGTCTGCATCTGTAATCCGATATTAATTCTGATTGCTAACCCCCAAGGCAGTGGCTCCTGCGAGTTTGTCATTGTTATACTCAAAGGTGAAAAAACACCGCTAGTATTCCTTAATGGTGACATCAGTTATGAGTCCTTCAGGAAGCAGACACGCTTTTTAAGAAAAGGATTAAAGGCAGATGCCAGGATAATTTATGAAGCTTTCCTGCGTGCTTTACGTGAATGCCCCCACAAACTCTTCCTCACAATTCCGAAGCACGCCGGCTGGATAAAGCTTCAGAGTGGTGAAACAACCTATATCTCTTCTGAATCGGTGATTCTCGGTCTGGAAGAACTCTTTCCCGCAGAAGTACGGGAGCATAAGCTCGTTCATCATGATCTTTCTCTTGAAAAAATATCGCACATGTACCGCAATGCTCTGCCAGACAGCTTAGAAGCAAAGTTGCTGACTGTGATCCGTACAGTGAGTATATTGCTTCCATTCTTTGAAGAAGAGAGACTGCGGTCTGACAGGTGCTTTGCACTTGTGTATAGCTCTGAGTCTGCGAAGGAAACCGGTATTGCGCTGACCAAACGTAAGAAATATGATACAACCGTTGTTCAAGCACTGACTGATCGAATTTCCAAGGTCAGAAGTGAACTGGACGATTCAAACGACGTTACCATCCTCCTTTCCTTCTCAGGCATAATAGAAGATAAGCGTGCTCTTGATAACGGGTTCAGGGAGATACTCCGGGAGCTCAACCGTGAGAACGGAAACGAGCGAAACACACGCAAGCTTTTTGTCTTACTGACTGATTCCCCTGGCGCTTTTCCAGAGGATTTTCCAGTGTATTATATTACCTGCGAATCGATCCTTGATACAAAGAATATCGAGGTTATCCAGCGTTTAGCTGGGATGTTCGATTATTCACTTATCAAGTTCGCTATGCGTAACCCCGACACAATACAGCAGCTTGTCTGCAAAGGGATCAAGTCGGCTCGTAATATTGTATCGAAGCTCACAAATATTGAGATTACAGATACATTGGCGATGATACTGGCAACCGCTCATATTATGATGAGACTTGGGATTGTTACAGAATCGGATTTCAAAGCTATAATCAGATGGTTCAGAACAGAGGCAACATCAAGATCAACGATGAGCGACACAATCTTTCAGGAGTTTAAGTCGATAGTCAGTGAGGCGATCCTTAGCGGAGAACTTAAGATAGCTAAGCAGATAGGCCCACCTTATTATTCAGACAACGGCAATACGGCTTTTATAGCCGAAGGCGATAAGTCTATCAACATGAATGAAGATGCAGTAAAAAAAATCATCACCCCGAAAACCTCTACAAGTAGTGTTGTAAAAATGAATAAATACTTAAATGAAAAAGGAATGCTCAAGGGTAAGCATTCTAACAAGAGAAAACTCAAAGTTGCATATGAAGCTGGAATTATTGAGGATACCGAAGTGTTCTCATACTCAAGAGCAGTGTTGAACGCAGACGCAAAGGCGTTTGTTGATGACATTATCGACAACGAGTATTGGTTCAACGTAGGCGATTATCCCGCAGGATTTGTACCTGTTCTTTATAATAAGGACGGCACAAGGGCAGCTGGATATGTCTTCAAAACAGATCAGGACGACAACCCCCACGCAGGATACTTCGGCTACACACGTTCCGGAAAGACCTTCGCCATGACCAACAGGTCGATTCAGAAAGTTGTAGTAGAAGGTGCAGACGCTGTGATAATATTTGACCAGACAGGCGGCTTCTCTACAGCAGAGGTCGATAAGCACATCGGCAAAGAACTGAGAGAACAATATTTCTCATTCTGGAACGTCTATGAAGACGGTGTTCCTGTAAATCTTCTTGATCTTCGTGGCTGTTTGAGCTACAAGGAGAAGAAAGAACGCCTGACAAGAATATATGCTATGATGTCAAGATCTCTCGGCAGCTATCAGGAGCAGATTCTTAAGTATGCAGTAAAGGACATGCTTTACGATATGAATAATAATCCAGATATAACTATACTTGATATCAAAAATTATATCGTTCAGTATAATGAGAATGGAGAAATAGTCTTAGACGAGGCTCACAAAAAGCTCCGCCTTAAACTCATGGCAGTCCTTGACGAGCTTGAGGATATGCCTCAGCGCAAGACTAACTGGGGAGAATTCCTGAAGGAACAGGGCAAGCCGATTGTAGTAATATCAACAGGCGCTGACAATGTTGGTAAGGTTTCAGAAATCATCGATATGATGCTCGAGAACCTCTACTCTTACAAGCAGTCCTACCCTGATTCAAGGTATACCGTGGTGATTGACGAGGCGCAAGACCTTTATCTTCACGAAAAAGGCGCAGTAAATGTCCTTCTCCGTAAGGGGGGCAAGCACGGTATCACGATGCTTATGGCTTCACAGTCATTTCCTGACCCCAACCTTCAGTTCGGTAAGGTTGTAGGCAACTGTGGAAGATTACGTAGCTACCACCCGAAGGCTGATGACCTCAAACGCACAGCTGAATATTTCAGCTGTTACAAGGATGAGGTTGATTCACTTAAGCAGGGGGAATGCTTTGACAAAGGTCCGTTCTGGAGCCGTTATAGTACTGAGAATATTATAACGACTCTCAAAGGAAAAACTGTGAAGTATGAGCCTGCTCCAGATATGAATAATGAAACTGAGGAAGACGAGCGGCCATAAGGCCGCTCTCAGGATACGCTTATTAGGAGGTGATGGTATGGCAAAGAAGACACAGAGGATTACACTGCACAGGAGAATATGGTGTAAGATCAGGTACTGGCAGAACCTGAATGATATCAGCGATGCTGAGCTCGCATCGTATCTTCAGGTAGGAGAACGCACCCTTCATGAGTACGATAAATCCGCTGAGAATGTTACCCTCGGCAGAGTCGAAAATCTCCTGTACGTAACGGGAATGGAACTTGACGAGCTCATGGCTATGTAACCCTCTTTACATCTTGAAGGAAAGG
Source organism: Ruminococcus flavefaciens (assembly GCA_015067005.1). Lineage (GTDB taxonomy): Bacteria > Bacillota > Clostridia > Oscillospirales > Ruminococcaceae > Ruminococcus > Ruminococcus flavefaciens_AA. The sequence continues at coordinate 16,619 of SVNH01000003.1, read as the reverse complement.
TGGTATAATGCTTATAACGTATATACCACCTTCTCCATATATAGAAAGGTGGATCAAAATGAGATCACAGAAACCTGTGAAAGCACAGATTTTACCGTCAGGACGCTTCCGTACACAAGTAGTTTATGGAAAGGATGAAAGCGGTAAAAATCTAACAAAATCCTTTACTGCTGATACGGCATGGGAAGCAATTAAGCTGGCGGAGGACTTTAAAAGGCTTCACGTTGACATTACCCCGACGAAGATCACGGTACGAGAAGCTGTCGCTGCTTATATTGACTCCAAACGCAGCGTTATCGCAGCATCTACACTTTACGGCTACGAGGTTGCGGCAAAGAACAGGCTTCAGTCCATTCAGGGATACAGTATAACAGATTTAAAGATAATAGATATCCAGCGGGCAATCAACATTGATGCTGAGCGCGGTCTGGGTTATAAGTCTATCAAATCTGCTTATGATCTGATCAGGAGTGCGGCTTCAGTATTTGAAGTTGAACTTCCCTCCGCACGCAAACTCAGGTTTCCGCCTAAGAATGTAAAGGAAGAGCTTCCGGACCTTGATAAGGTCTTGAGAGTAATAATAGGATCAAGTGTTGAGCTGCCGTGCTTGCTTGCTGTTTGGTGCGGCGGCATGCGAATCTCAGAGGTAAGAGGGCTTCAGTTCGGAGACATCTTTGAGGACGACAGCGGTAGATACATAAAGGTCAGACGTGCGAGAGTTTGCATCAACGGCCATGATGTCATTGAAAACAGGAACAAGACTGAACTTTCCACAAGAGATGTCCCGCTTCCGGACTATATTTACAATCTCATTCAGAAGGTACCACATAAAGGTGATACTGACTTTATCGTTAACGAGAAATACGGGAATATCAAGGCTCGTTATGATAGACTGTTGAAGAAGCACGGAATGAAGATGACCTTCCATGACCTTAGAGCCCAGTTCGCTACTACAATGAACGGGCTTGGCGTTCAGAAGGAAGTACTTGAGAAGCTCGGAGGCTGGGCTAATTCGAAGGTTCTTGATTCTGTCTACATAAGAACTCCGAAGCAGCGAGTAAGAGACAGTCTTAAAATCTTTGATGACTTCATGTACGGCGTTATACGAGATACACATACTGAGAAAACTGATGGCGCAGCGTGATTTTCACTTTCACACGAACTTCACACGGCACAGTTTAGTACTCGAAAAATCCTCAAAAAATAGGCAAAAATTAGGTGTGCATGGAGATGCTTCGAATCCCTCTCTGTCCGCCATATCGTCATGACTAAATGTATGACAATGCAGAAAAAGCCCGAAATCTCGGGCTTTTTTGCTACCCGAATTTCAGAAAAGTTGTTGAAAAAATGAGGGATGACATTGGGGTGTTTTAAGGCTTTTTAGGGAGTTGAACCCCCACAAAGGTAGTTTTGGAGCTCTTCAAAGGTCGATATACCGGCTAATCTCAGATTTTTCAGCTAAAAATAGTACACAAAGTTTCGAACTCGGTTTTAGTGGCTTTCACGAAATGTGAAAACGCTGGAATCGAGTTCTTTTTTGTTTTCCAAAAAGCCAAGTGATAGAAACCCTATCAGCGATTTGTGAGCCTTTTTCGACGGCATCGGCAGCAGGTCGAGAAACTCACCACCGATGACAGTAAAAGGCACTGTGAACGATTTGTGAGCCTCCTGTGGCAGATACATAGAAAGCAGATCACGCCTGCTGTCTATGGAATAATAATGTCAGGAGGAAAAGATATGAATAACTACTTTATGAGCGGTAAGCTGATGCATAAGGCTTCCGATCACAACACCAAACGCTGTGAGGTTGAGAAATGGGTATTCCTGCCTCACTCAGACTTTGAAAGGCTGAAAGCAAACCCATATCAGGAGCATGAAGCGATAACTGCTGCCAGAGACCTTATGTACGAAGACAAGAATGCCTATCACTGCATTAGCAGCAAGCAGAGCCGATGAGCAATAAAGAGTACGGCGGTTTGCACAAATGTGAACCGCCGCATTTGTTGCCTTTGGTGATACCAATTCCAAGTAGAGTGTGGTATCCTTGTGTGGTGAAGGGAGGCTCAGTATGGCTAATGTTACATATATCGCTCCAGTGAAAGCCGAGAGTACGATACATAAGATACGATGTGCGGCATACTGCCGAGTATCATCAAGCAGTGAGGACCAACTCCACTCCTATGCGACACAGGTCAAGTTCTATAGCGAAATGTTTATAGGCTCAGAAACTGAGGAACTTGTTGACATAACAGGCCACAAGGAAGTTCTTTCAATACATATCGGCGAAAACGAGAGCGCCAAGTACTGGCTCGGAGTCCTTAACGAGCTGAAAAATCGCGGCGTTAAGGATATTCTTGTCATCTGCGCAGACGGACTCACAGGCATGAAGGAAGCCGTATCAGCGGCGTTTCCGCAGACCGAGCTTCAGCGCTGCATCGTTCATCAGGTAAGGAATACGCTGAAATACGTTGGTGAGAAGAACAAGAAGGAGTTGGCAAATGACCTAAAAACGATCTATCATGCGCCTTCCGAGGATGCTGCTCTTGAAGCACTCGACCGTGTTACCGAAAAATGGGAGGACAATTATCCCAATGCTATGAAGAGCTGGTACAAGAACTGGGACGTAATATCGCCGATTTTCAAGTTCTCAGCCGACGTCAGAAAGGTCATTTATACCACTAATGCTATAGAGAGCCTTAACAGTGGCTATCGCCGTCTGAACAAGCAGAGAAGCGTATTTCCAAGCGATACGGCGCTTCTGAAGGCTCTGTATCTGGCAACGCATGAGATTGCCAAGAAATGGACTATGCCGCTGAGAAATTGGGGCAAAGTCCTGGGCGAGTTGGAGATCATGTACCCCGAAAGGCTCGGTTGAGCCGCCAGATATCAGCCTGATTCCATTCCGCTGCGCTTCATTCCATCAGGCTGATATCCACAGAACCTTGACAAATTACAGTATCCGTTGTATACTGTAAAAAATCGGAGCGGCTATTTTTTCAAGCCGCCCTAATACATCGTTTTTATCACAGTTTTTGATTTTACAGAGATTTTTTCACAGAGCCTTCATGTGATTATTACATTGAGTTCCATCATACCCATTTTCATCTCTGTTCAATTGTATCCCCTACTCCACTTTTATCATACCACATATCGTCTAATTATTCAAGAGTTCAAAGAAATAATGCCAGTAAATACTAAAAAAAGTTGCAGCTCCCGTCATGGGAGCTAGATATTACAGATTTGCCCTTTTATACAGTGTGACCTCTGAGAATGTGATACTGCCGGTCTGCTCTCCGATCATGAACACAATTTCCGCATCTTCCGTCGGTTCGTTCAGATCAAAAGTTTCCAGAGTTGTTTCAGAATCTGTCGTGCCACTTGCATAGACCGTTTTCGGATCTTTCATACTGCGGACTTCATACGGCATTTCGCCTTTCAATCCCTCTGCCTTGAAACTCAGTTCATATTTGCCGGTCGGGAGAACCAGATCCGGTATATATACTGTAATTGATTCAGGTGAATTGCCTGCCGCCGAGATATTGACGTTCATGGAGCGGTTCCACTTAGCATAGTAAGGCCAGGCGTTTGCTCCGCTCTCAGTATCAATTTCAGATTCCAGTTTGCTGTCCGCTGCAAGGTCAATACCGATCTTATCCGACGGTCTGCCGAGGACGGTCGAGATCTTGTCCGCCAGCAGATATGCATTTTTCTCATGTGTCTTTGATGAGGGATGCCAGTCTGCACCGAGATCGTTCATATCCTGTACCGGCGATTCATAACAGGTGATCTTCGGATCGCCAACTTCATTGACTGCCGCTTCGATATAGGGATACAGTTCTGTGGCTCCCATGATACCAAGTGTGCATATTATATTCGCATCAGGGTTGCATTTTCTTATCTGTTTGAGGAAATCTTCGTAAAGCTCCTGATATTCGGCACCTCGCGTTTCCAGCTCCTTTGATGCATAGGAATCATCGTTTGTGCCGAGATTCAGCACGATCACATCTGCCGGATTTTTTGAGAAATCCCATTGGGTCTGATAATCCTTAGGTTTACCGACCATCTCATAATAAGGCGGAACGAGCGAATCAGTATTCTTTGTCCCGTCATTTGTATAGCCGGAAACGATTCCGTGACCGCTGTAACATACCGCGCTGTAATCCGCATCAAGAAGCTGAGCTGTAAGATAGGCATATGACAAAGTGAAATTCTCAGTCGCTGTCGAGAAGCTTTCATACTGTGATCCTGCTTCAACACCGTATGCACAGGTGATCGAATCTCCTATGAACTCGATCATCAGTTCCTTTTTTGGTGTAGGTTTAACAGGAGTCGATGAAGACGATGTGACTGTGAGATCCTTTACACCAATACAGCCGTTATTTGCTTCTGAAAGATGAATTATTTTGACTGCGGCGGTTCGTGATGCTGTTCCGCTGAAGAGCATGACTGTCTGCTCCTTTTCTCCCATAACAACATCTTTAACGAGCTTACCGTCCACATAAACGCCATAACGCGGACGGTATTTTTCATCTGAATTTATACCGCTGTCACCGCAGATCGTAACGCTTGCTTCTGTTCCGTTAATGGTGAACTCCGCAGCTGAACCGCTGTGAACCAGCCATGTTATACCGTCTGTTTTCTGCGTTCTTCCGATAAGCTTTGCATTGCTTTCCGACACAGGTATCGTCTGTGTTTTCAAATCGCCTGTTTTTTCAGCAAATAACGCCCTTTTCATCAGGCACAGGTCAAATACATTCAATCTCTCATCATTGCAGAAGTCTGCGGCCTTCCAGTCAGCAAGTTCAGCGTCAGGTTTTGCAAGCAGCCATTTCTGGAACAGTACCACATCTGTGATATTGAAGCTGCCGTCTGCATTGACATCGCCCTTTATAACGTCAGCAGTTTCAGCTTTTGTGAGCAGTTTAGCGTTACTCAGTTCCACCTCACCGCTGTATGCAGTAACAGCTATCCCGTCGAGGTCACTATATCCGATCTTTAGCTGCTCAAGTGCTGTTACTACATCTTCTGCAACAAATAAGGCTTTATCTCCGTTGAAATAAAACGGCTGTACAGTATGCCATATCTGAGGAGTTCCACTCCATTTCTGCAAGGCAATGACAGGCGGATAACCGCTTGAGCTTGAATATTCCATTTCGACAGCATAGGAATTGCCAAGAGAATCAAGCAGAGCAGGATCTAAAGTGATACGGTCAGTTGAATCTGAGGATAGTTCCTGTATCTCTCTGTAGCCTGTCGGGTGCTTTCCGACATTTGAGTAGAGTATATTATGCTTCGGAGTTTCGCCCTGACGCTCAAAAAGCTCTGTCAGCGTAACAAATTCATAACCCTGTTCAACAAGCTCAGGCATCGTAATTTTCAGTGCATCTACCGTAGCCTGATTGCCTGCGGCATCGTGCAGAAGAACGATAACTCCGTCTTTTGCACCGTTCAGAATATAGTCCGCGCGTTCCTGAGCAGTAACATTCGGCATATAGTCCTGACAATCTATTCCGCATATAAAAGGTAGATCAACAGCATCGTAAAGGCTCTGACTTACATCAATGAACGGAGGACGGAAAAACTTCGGGTATTCGCCTGTTATTTCCTTTACCTTTTCATCAACGTATGTTATTTCTGCCTTAACCTCCTCTGCCTGCATTTTTGACATATTTGAATGCGTCTTTGAGTGATTGTCTATCTCCATGCCCATATCGTGGGCTCGCTTGACAGATGATGCGCTTTCTTCATTTATGTTGTCACCAATAAGAAAGAATGATGCTTTCGCATTGTATTCTTCAAGAATATCAAGCACATCATTTGTAGTTGTGGTATTTGGTCCGTCATCAAATGTCAGTGCGATCAGCTTTGGTTGTTTTCCTTCGGCTGATACTGAACTTGAATCCAAAGGAGTGCAGCTTAATAAAAAGACTGCTGCCATTAATGCGGATATGATTTTGTTTTTCATTATTATCACCTGCATATTTGTTACATAATTATCCATTAGTTAATAATAGCATATAATCCAAACGGCTGTATCCCTGAGAAAAGGATACAGCCTCCGGACATCTGACTGTCCCCGATTTATTACGGAAAACGATGTAAAGTCAGACACACTTTTCCCTTTCTATATTTATTATATCGTATCTGACATCTTTGTTCAATGACATATTCGATCAGAATTATGACGTTTTGCATAACGCTCTTCGCTATAATCTGCTGCCTTTTTTTACATCATCCTATTGTAACAGCATACTTACCATCTTTCAATTCTCCGATCGTTATTGTAAGACCTGTCTCAACTGTCTGACCGCCGTTTGAATCATACCAGCGGAAACCGGAAATGCTGCCGTTTATCACATCGCCTGTATGGTATAAGTTATCCTTTTCCACATCATCGATCACACGGATAAGGCGTCTGCCTTTGTCCTGATTTGTGAACTCGCTGCCGCTTGCATAGCGGAAATAGGTATTCCAACCGTATTCCGTTGCCGCGTCAATATGATAGATACGAACGCCTTCGCCGCTTTTTGCCCACCATGCAGTTTTTGTACCGATACCGCTGTTGTTGCCGTCCTTAGTAGCGTACTCTACGATGAAAAATTCCGAGAAATAATCATCAGCAAGCCGACCGTTAGGGATAATGATACAGTTTCCGCTGTCTGTCTGAGCGTTGTTCAGTGTGAAAGTCTGCGTTCCATTTGAAGCATCATAAATCTGAACCTGATCTTCTCTGTACCAACCCTCTATTAGCTTTGAGAATGCACCGAAGTCTGAACCGGCATCAGTGTCCATAAGCTCGATACCAGCCGTGCCGTGCATACCCTCGCTGTCATTCGGATTCGTAAAAAGGTAATAGTCAGGCAGACCGGTGCAGTGTCCCAGTTCGTGGCAATAGGAGCTTGTGTAATTGATATGATCGGCAGTTGAACCTATCTGGGCATTGCCGGTGATTATGTGACCTATACTCATGCCGTCCACGCGGTAATTCGGGTCGCCGAATGCCCCGGCACACGGCCACCAGTGGTCAGTGCCCGCCTTCTCGGGAACTGTGAAAAGCGTAGCGTCTATCCTGCCGTCACCGTTTCCGTCAAACTGTGAAAAATCGACTTTATCCCTGAAAGCCTCGTAGCATTCCTCAGCTATCTTGACTTTATTGTCGTCATATACAGACTGGTTTTCTTTAGTCGTATAGCGGAAGACCTGACCGTCAAGCTTCATGGCACCCTTGGAGGCTCTGCCGTAGAATGCAGAGAAACTCTCGAACGGATAGCATGGATCTGTTTCGTCTGCCGCACCGAAAGAAATACTGTTCAGCTCATCTGTGCTCGGCGTATAGTCATATTTACAGTCGGGAAAATCCACATAGAAAACGACCATTTTTGCATTGCCCTGTGTAGGGAGAGAAGCGCCGTGTTTTGCCATATTTGCCGTAATGAAGTTGCTTTGCTGTTCTTCATGCACTGGTATTTCTTCCTGAATCGGCTGTTCATCTGTAAGTAACAACCTTTTCATCAGGCACAGGTCAAATACATTCAATCTCTCATCATTGCAGAAGTCTGCTGCCTTCCAGTCAGCAAGTTCAGCGTCAGGTTTTGCAAGCAGCCAGTTCTGGAACAGCACAACGTCTGCTATATCAAAACTTCCGTCAGCGTTCACATCGCCCTTTATGCTTGCAGGAATTTCAGAAGCCGAGAGGTCGAACCTGCCCTCATCGTTCTTGATCTTTGACCACATATATCTCAGCATCCAGCCGTCAAAATCGGTTATTTCAGCCGCTGAGCCAGCCATCATAATTGAATTTCTGCCTCCGGGGAATCCTCCGGGTGGAAAGCCGTCAGCTTCACCCTCACCGCCGTAAAAGTCAGTCATACCGAAGCCGTGACCAATCTCATGTTCAAGAACGTGTATGCCGCTGCCGTCAATCATACTGAGATATGCTGTATCTGAGAGCCGCTGTCCCCAGTCACCGCCGCAGCCGCCAATGTCCGGAAAGCCCTGCGTTGCCCATATATACATATCGAAGCGTTTGTCAAGTCCGCCTGGGTATTCATAATCTGAATCCATAAAGTGCTCGAAGCGTGAAAGCTCAACCGGCGCATATGGCTCTTTATCGGGAATGGTATCCCTGCCGTTTGATGTGTCGTACTGAGCGTCATAATAATTTGTATCAGTATAGACTGTCTCATCATCGTGAAGGTCAAGCAGACAGCTTTTGTCAATGACTGCCCAGCCTACCACCTTAACGTCGATATGGTCGTATTTCCAGCCGTCATAGCCTGCGAGCCAGTCGTTCCACGCATTGATACTGTCCGAGAGCATTTTCTCGAACTGGTGTCTCTGTTCGTAGGTCACTGTACGGTAGGACTGCCACTTCACCACATAATTGATAGTGCCCTTTCCGGCATCTATCTGGTCGAAGATAGTATTGCGGCGCTCAGTCGATTTTTCACGTTCGATGCGGTTCGTCCATATCCAGTCGGCAGCGTACTGGTATTCCTCAGGGAAATCCGAAATGCTGACTGCCGATGCACTGAATTCTGCCGGAGCTGCTGTATTCAGTGGCAGTAAGACTGATGACAGGCACATTGAAGCAGCTGCCAATGCTGATATTGCTCTTTTATTCATGATCATCACCTCATTGTTATTAGAAACGGACAATTCGTTACTTAGATATTATCATAATGAATATACCAATTCAATAACATTTTACACAATATTGCTTGCATAATGTGTACTTTTTATTGACATACTGCTTTGAAATATAGTATAATACTAAAAAAGGCGGTGATTCTATGAAGCGGATAGGTGTTATAATACCTGCGATAACTGACAATTTGCAGACTGAGCTGCTTGACGGCATTTTCAGGACAGCCTATGCTGCGGATTGTGATGTTGTAGTCCTGACGACTGCAACAAACGGTCTGGAATTTCACATACAGAACGAGATCATGGAAGGCGAGGAGAGCATTTACTGTCTTATTGAACGTGCTGAACTGGACGGCATTCTGTTTGCTTCGCAGTATTTCATCAAGGAGACTGTCCGCAAGTTCATCTCCGAAAAGATACGGAAATCTGGCATTCCCTGCATAGACCTCGGCGGAACTGCTCTTGGCTTTGAGACAGTGACGATACCGCAGGATGAGGCTGTATGCGAACTTACAGACCACATTATCGAAAAGCATAATTGCAGGAAACTCGTTTTTCTTGCAGGACCTGAGGAAAATCCTGATTCCGAACAGCGTATGGCAGGCTTTATCCGTTCGGCGGACGCTCATAACTGTACATATGAAATCGTTTATGGCGACTTCTGGAAAAAACGTGCGGCTGAGCTTGGAAATGAGTTCATTCATCAGCAAAGAGAACTGCCTGACGCTGTTATATGTGCAAGCGACGTTATGGCTGTCACACTTTGCAGTATGCTTAAAAACGGCGGTATCAATGTCCCTGACAATGTTATAGTTACCGGTTTTGACGGGCATCTCTGTGCAATGTCGAACTTTCCATCTGTAACGACTATAAGTGGAGCAATGTTTGAGCTGGGCAGAGCCGGTACAGAAAAGCTTATCGGGATAACTGAGAATGATAAAAATTCAGCTATGCACATTGTTTTCGGCGCAAGCTGCGCCTGTGTTGAATGTTTGACGGATTATCACACAGCGGCTATGCTCGTTCAGGAGCAGATACAAAAGGACTCTGAGGCAACAGATATGCTGGAAATGCGGATAAATGCCGATGTCATAACAAGGACTTTCCGTGTTGAGTCTCTTTCGGAGCTTACTGATATTGTTGATCAGACGGCACATATCATAAAAAACTATAAATCGCTGTATATGTGCATACTTCCTGACTGGGACAGCTCTCCTGAACAGCCTGATATATGTACAACGAAGCCATTCCCGAAGCAAATGCTCTGTGCAATTTCAAAAAAAGCATGGACTTCCGGTGAAAAGGGAAGTGTTTTTTCGACAAATGATATTGTGCCTTTACTCGCTCAGCCACATAAGCCGACACTGTTGTATGTACTTCCACTTCACGCTGCATCACAGGTATTCGGCTACTGCGGATTTGCATATGAAAAGGCTGATGATTTTACTGTTTCGGTAATGCTGTTCAATATGATGAGTGCTGTCGCAAACGGTATGAGATTTCTGCGACACAGGCTCTATGCGGAATATCTGCAAAGGAAGATCGAGGAAGCTTCGCTCTATGACAAAATGACGGATATGCTAAGTAAAAAAGGACTGCTCATTCATCTCGAAAAACAGGAAAAAGCCAATGTCAGAAATGGTATTATGCTTGTATCTATCTCTCAGCTTGCGGCCGTTCCGAACAGGCAAAACAAAAATATCCTGTCTGATACGGTTATGCAATCGGAGCTGCTCCTTGCAAATGCAATACGTCTTATTTCCGGCCGTGAGTTGCAGACAGCACGTCTTGACAAGCGGACGTTTGCAGTTGTGTATCCGCTTGAAGCAAGCGATATACCTGAGCGGTATGCAGAGGAAATGATGATTCAGCTTGAAGTCCTGATACGAAAAATGCAGGAGGGCTCGGCAGCGGCTTTTCTCCCCGAACCTTACTATGTTTGCGGATATGTGACTGCTCCTGCTGAGAAATGTATTTCTGTTCTGTGGGACGCTCTCAGCGAAAATCAGCCAAAGGAGAAGGGCTTCGCAGGAATAGGTGAACTGAAAAAACTCAGGCGTGAAATGCACAAAGCTCCCGAACTTGACTGGAATCTCGGTGAACTTGCAAAACGGCTGAATATCAGCAAAAGCTACGTCCAAAAGCTCTACAAAGAAAATTTCGGCATAAGTTATATCGACGATCTGATCGCAGCGCGCATTGGCATGGCAAAGAATCTGCTGAAAAACACGGATCTGCGTATCAATGAGGTCGCCGTATCCTGCGGTTATCAGAATCCGACACATTTTATGCGGCAGTTCAAGGGCAAGGTCGGAGTATCGCCGCTGGAATTCAGGAATAGTGTCGGCTAAGCAGTCAACAAAATGTAATAAAAATTCCTCATTAGTGAATTGAATCAGTGTAGGCGCAATGTTACAATATAAAGGGATATTATCTTTATCATAGAAGTAGAGAAATAATAACGCATAAGCCACTGACAGACGTATGTAATAGAAACCATATGGCTGTTGGTGGCTTTTCGATTTGTTTAGCGTTTTTTCTTGTAATAATAATAAATATAGTGTATAATGAAAGAAATAGTGTATGAATCGACCTTATATTCCTGATTTATTTCTGAGGAAGTGACTAAATATGAATAAGCAAGAAGCCTTTATAGAGATTAATAAGCTGCAAGATGAATATGTTGACGAACTAATCGGACTGATAAATAGTCCTGCGTATTCTTCTATGAAAGCTATCAACTTTACATCTCCTACTGCTGACAAGAGTAACCTGTTTCCGCTGAAGTACGTCTATTATGTTGAGCAGATCTCGCGTGGAACGACCAAGCCTACTGATACTTTCAATATATAATGTATCGCCCTCGCGGACATATTCAAGCATAGCCTTCAATTCAGGACGGTCAGCGTTCTTGCCTGACATTTTTTCAGCGAAGACACGCTCGACCTGATACTGCTTCATCAGAGCTTCCTGACGGGCGGTCTCCTGATGTTCCGTCGATACTCGGATATACCCGATCTTGCCCATTAACAGATACCTCCATAACAGCTCTCGTACAGACTCTCACCTGCACCGAACTTGATGTCGTTAAGTGCTTCGTGAAGCATACTCGGCTCCATTAACATCTCCTCAATTTCATCGCAAGTGTAGCCGTACTCCAGCAGAAGTTCTACATCTTCGCTATCAACGCCATAGCAGCCACAGTAGGCGAGAAGTATCTCTTCGTGCATATTATAATAGGAAGAGTCATCATACCAGCTCATGTACTTGGAACGATATATCTTAGGTTCAAACTCCGAACGTGTGATATTCCCGTTCCTGTCTATACAAAGAATATCACCTTCTTCGGTTTTGATACGTTCATGAGCGAACTTATGCAATCCTATCCTGCTGAGAGCGTTCTTCATAATAGACTCAGTAGAAGCGTACACATACAGCCCAATGTCCTTGAAACGGAGCAGGCACATCGGATTGCTTCCTTTTATAATGTATAAGCTATTGCTGTCATCAAGCACCGTGAAGGTGAAGTTACCCTCAACAGTTTCAGCCATGTATTTAAGACTGTCAAAGTTGAGCTGTCCATGCTTCTCAATAAGCTGACAAGCGGCGTAGCTGTCAGTCTCGATATGGGTATCAGGTATGAGCTTGTCCTTACGAAGTTCCTTATCATTCCACAGTACGCCATTGTGGGCAAAGGCGAATGAAGTATCGCCGGCTATACCGGCGAAGGGGTGGTTATTGTAGTTGAACTTCTCATTTCCCTGAGTAGTCATACGGGTATGTCCCATGACTGCTCTTGTCCCTTCCGGCGGATTGAAATGAAGCTTGTGAGCAGGCTTAGGGCGCTTATAAATGACGACCTTACCTTCGTTTATGTAGCTGATTCCGGCAGCGTCTGTGCCTCTCTCTTCTGCGGCATTTGCTAACGCCTGTGTGAGTTTCCGCAAAACTTTGTGTGGGACTATGCCCTGATAGTCGAGAAATCCAAATAAACTGCACATAATTAGTCCTCCTTCAGAAATATATCGATCATAGGTTTCTTTTTTCTTTCGGCGATCTCCTTGAGCTGTTCACTTATCATATCAACGGCGACAGTTGCCGCTAAAAGAGCAGCAACCGCAATAATATCTCCGGCTGAACTTGCAGCTATTTTCTTCAGGATATTTCTCATCATAGATCCTCCTCGGCACTGATGTTTTCGTTGACGTATAACCTGCGTTCTTTGAGATATGTTATGAGTTCAGGTGCTTCTATGGTTCCGACAAACTCAGACCAGCTCATCTTAGCAATACCGTCATCTGTCAGGTGAATAGCCAGATCACATATCTCGTTCACAAGCTCAATAGCCGCGATCAGTGTATTGTGCTTGAGTGTACCCCTGAACATTCTGAACTCAATAGTCGCATAATTCATCAGGTTCACCGCTGCATACCTGCCGTTGTTTCCTTTCTTTGCTTTATCCAGTATCTCACGTCCGGTTTTCTCATAACCATAACGTGCAGCCCAACGGTTCATACTATACTCTGAACGACGGCTGAATTTCAGAAGTTCCGCCCAGTGAGTCTCAACGAAGAAGAGTATGCGACTGATAACCTCGTCCTGCTCCTCGCGGTTATCTCCAAAGCTGTTCCTGTTGACATGAACGTGAAGTCCACAAGTGCTTGTCTGATGTGAGCGATAGCCAAGTGATATAGCCTTTTTCATTATCTCTTCCCACTGATAATTCTTGTGGTAGTCAAGGCTCATTGGATGTGTAACTATCTCCATTCCATCATCAAGGGATCCGTCTCCCTTGATGTAGATGTGTTCCTCACCTCTGTTGGCGATAGCAAGTATCTCGTCAGCGTTATCACCGTCCTTGCCTGCTCCGTCTATTTCAAGCTCTATGCCGAAATATCTGGAACTATCGCCGTAGAACAGCGGTTCGGGTTTGTAACCATAATCGTGGATACTGCGGCTCTTATCAACTTCATCATGATAGCATTCGCTGCAATAATCATATCCGTCTAAGTGATAAGCATCGTCTTCGTGAAGCAGGGTATCGCAGCAGGAACATCTTGTGTAGTGGTTTTCATAGCAGTGACGACAAAGAGTAGTATACTCATCGCCGAAACTATTGTCTGTCCATATTATTTCACCGCAGCGGTCACAGGTGGTCGTATACCTTTCTTCACAGTCTTTGCATATGACCTGACCGTTTATGGTCTCATAATCGTCATCTTCTCCGATGAGTGCTCCGCAGTGGGAGCAGTACAGTGCATTTCCGTTCTTTTCTTCCATTGTAAAAATCCTCCATAAATAGCGAAAGCCAGCCCATAGCGGGCTGGCATTAGTTTTAATATTCACTTGCAAGCAGCATTGTGCTGTGGTCGCCGTCATCAATGATGTACAGCTTTTCGGTTATCGGATCATCAGACGGGAGCAGGAATACCTTTCGGTATTCCGGTTCCTCGCTTCTGTGCGTAATAGACTGCATACAGCCGACCTGTTTAAGTTCAAATATCTGCAAATGATCCCGCGGCTCGGGTAGTCCATCGACGCATTTCCACAGGAACAGCTGCAATTCTAACGGTATGGTGCTGTCCACTCCGCAGGTCAGGTAACGTTTATTGTTGAACATAGGCTTCCTCCTTCCTGAAATTGATTACCACGAACATGGTATCATAGTAATAATATACGTATAGAAAAGAAGAATCCAAGGAAAATGCCTGTATACAGAGAAAAAATAAAAGCTTTTATTATGAATAATTATTATTCATAATAATTATATATGTTTTGAAAATAGAAATAATAGGAAATTCACACTTCAAAGCCTGCAATATGATCTGATAATATTAATTTTTGTAGTACAATATAGTAATCCTTGCTGGAGGGGTATAAAAGTACTGTCAATTCAGATAGTATAACCAATTCTTAGTAAGGAAATACTATACTACTACAAAGGAGGAACTTCACTATGAGGAGTTCAAGAGTCGAAAAAGACAAAAAATGCTGCTCTACGTCCATACGCTTCACGGAAGAACAGCTGTTAAAAGCCAAAAATAGCGCTAAGGAAAACAATATGACGGTTAGCAGCTATATCGGCTATCTTGTTGACAAGGAAAGCAGCTCTATTACGCCGCAGGCAATGATAAAATTACAGGATATATTGAATAGAGCAGTCGATAGCGCAAGTGCTGAACAAAAGGAATCTATACAGAAGGAGGCTGATGAGTTTTGGCAGTTATTAAAGTGATCCGTAATACCTACGGCGGTGTCGAGTACATACGAAATACATGTTCATATATCATACGCTCTCCATATATAAAGAATTACAGCGCTTTTGGAGTATGTGCTTTTGATCCTAAAAGAGCAGCGGAACAGATGGTGGATGTAAGAAGGTTCTTTCACAAAGAAAGCGGCAATCCACTGTTCCACGTTATTATCGCTTTTGATGATGAAATTAAGAATGAAAAGGCTGCATGGAATTATATCGTAAATAGCGCTCTTTGGTTCTTGCCGGATTACCAGGTTTTCTTCGGTATGCACGGAAAGGATGAAGAATGTCCACATCTTCACGGACATCTTGTGATAAATTCTGTAAGCTATAAGACCGGAAAGATGCTGAATTCCGGGGGTGTAATGCAGCAGTTCAAAATTGCTGCTGAGAAATTATTCAAATGCAAGTGTACTCTGATATTTTTAGACAAGAAGGATTCGTGAGTGAGGCAAACAAATAATATGTGAGTTCCTGTTATGAACAGCTGTGATAATAAAAGCGTCCCCTATATGGGGACGGCAGCTGTTCTTTATGTGATTTACTTAGACACGGCTTGATTATATTGACAAATCGAGCGATATATGGTAAAATGAACATATAATTTTCGATATCAAGGAGGTAATTATATGAAATGGAAAAAACTCGTTGCGGCGATGCTCGCGGCGTTTATGATTGGCGGCACTTTTACCGATTATGCGTCTATCGTCAAGGATAGCGTTATAACGGCAGGCGCTGAGGAAGAATACACCGAAGTCACTGAGGGTGTTCTGACTTATCATGTTTACGCAGATCATGCTGAACTCTTTAAATGTGATGAGAATGCAGAAGGAGATTTCATTATACCAGACAAGGTTGAGGGTGTACCGGTCACAATCATAAGCGACTTTGCTTTTGCATACTGTTTTAGACTTACATCATTAACTATACCTGATTCAGTCACAAGCATTGGTAATTGGGCTTTTCATGGCTGTTTAGGTTTTACATCAATAACTATCCCCGATTCAGTTACCTTTATTGGGGAGAGTGCTTTTGCTGGCTGTACAAGCCTTAAATCAGTAACTATCCCTGATTCTGTTACAAACATAAGTGTAAATACTTTTCAAGAATGCTCAGATCTTACGTCAGTAACAATTCCTAATTCAGTTACCAGCATTGGTGATGATGCTTTTTTTGGCTGTTCAAGCCTTGAATCAGTAACGATACCTGATACTGTTACAAGCATAGGAAATTGTGCTTTTCAAGACTGTTACGCTCTCAAATCAATCAATATACCCGATTCTGTTACAAACATAGGTTATAGTGCTTTTTCAGTTTGTACAAGCCTTGAATCAGTAAATATACCTGATTCTGTTACAAGAATTGGTAATCAGGCTTTTGATTATACTAAATGGCTTGAATCTAAAAGAAAAGATAATCCTTTAGTTATTGAAAATGGCTTTCTTATTGACGGCAGAACTTGTTCGGGAGATGTCATTATCCCTGATACAGTTACAAGAATAGCCGATTGTGCTTTTTCAGCTTGTACAAGCCTTGAATCCGTTACTATTCCGGCTACTGTTACAAGTATTGGAGCTAATGCATTTAATGATACAGCATGGCTTAGATCGAAGCAAAAAGAAAATCCTTTGGTTATTGTAAATGGTATTCTTATTGACGGCAGAACTTGTTCAGGTGATGTTGTTATTCCTGATACAGTTACAAGCATAGGTATCAA